>CALLRW010000013.1 GCA_938014215.1 uncultured Alistipes sp.
GGACCTAATAGTAATATTCTCTGTCAAATCAATACGGTATTCACCGGTTGCTTACTAATAAAGAGGGACAAAATGTATTAGCAAAAAAGGACGATTTTGCAGAGGCAATTTTACATGATAAAATTCAAATAAGCGTCCAAAGTTGGGAAAATTTCAGACCAATCTTTGATAAGATCAAAAGAATCTATGAATTGTAAATGTGATTTATGACCGACATTGCCGAATTTTCACGATTCAATCACACTATCTTTTGTCGTGATTCGATTCTTTTTCGACGTGGAGCAAAATCGGAGGCATCCGCTTGTTTTTCAAAATAAAAGGTTATCTTTGCATCGTAGTAGGAAATCGCCCCCGTGAAACCCTGCAAAATGGTGCGGTTTTTCGGTGGAGCAACCGCGGGAGACAGTCCCTTTTGCCGAAATCCAATTCAAAGATATACAGATACTTGATCGCATAGTTCGATTCCTGGTGGTACTACTTTGAAGAGAAGCAAAAAGTTGCAAAATCCTGATTTCCAAACAAAATCATGGTTTTCTCTTTTTGTCGGCAGCGCAAAAAATAGCGGTTTTCGGCACCTTTTGGTGAAGCAATCGGTGGAGATGTGTAGAAAAGATATGCGGGAACTTAATGACCTGCGCCAACCACCGCCTGACACGGACAATATGCAGTTTGCAATCCTCCGGGACCGCTTGACAAACTCCCAACTCTGAACATTTCCAACCTTCCCGACGACAGAACTCCCTCCTCCGAAAAACAATCTCGCTCTCCGACAAAGAAAAACAGCTCCGATTGGCTTTTTTTTCGTAAATTTGCGCCAAAACAAATTTTAACCTTCTATGGCAATCACTGAAATCGTACCCGGCATCCACTATGTCGGCGTCAACGACCGCACTACAACCCGTTTCGAAGGACTCTGGTCTCTCCCCATGGGAGTCTCCTACAACGCCTATCTCGTCGTGGGCGAAAAGATCGCCCTCATCGATACCGTCGAAGAGGCTTTCGGCAGCCGCCTCGAGGCCAATATCCGCGAAGTGATCGGCGACCGAAAGATCGACTATCTGGTCATCAACCACATGGAACCCGACCACTCGTCGTCGATCGCCGCCCTGCGCCGCATCTACCCCGAGCTGATGATCGTCTCCAATGCCAAGGCCCTGCAGATGGTTCAGGGATACTACGGCATCGCCGCACCCTCGATCGAGGTCAAGGAGGGCGATACGCTCGATCTGGGCGGCAAGAGCCTCTCGTTCCACATGATCCCGATGGTTCACTGGCCCGAGACGATGGTCACGTGGTGCCCCGAGGAGCAGACCCTCTTTTCGGGTGATGCTCTGGGTACGTTCGGCGCCCTCGACGGCGGAATCACCGACTCGCAACTCGACGTCGACCGCTACTGGAACGAGATGCGCCGCTACTACGCCTCGATCGTCGGCAAGTACGGCGCCCCGGTGCAGAAGGCCCTGAAGAAACTCGCGACGCTGCCCGTCAAGACGGTCTGCTCGACCCACGGCCCCGTCTGGCAGCAGCACATCGGCCGCGTCATCGACCTCTACGACCGGATGAGCCGTTACGAAGGCGAACCGGGCGTGGTGCTGGCCTACGCCTCGATGTACGGCAATACGGAGCAGCTGGCCGAGCGCATCGCCCGCGAACTGGCTGCCGAAGGGGTGCGCCAGATCCGCGTCTACAACCTCTCCTATGCCGATCCGTCGGTGGTGCTGCGCGACATCTTCCGCTTCGACACGCTGCTCGTCGGCGGCCCGACCTACAACGGCGGTCTCTTCCCGCCCGTAGGCGAACTGCTCGACAAACTCGCCGCACGCTGCATCCCGCAGCGCCGGTTCGGATGGTTCGGCTCGTTCAACTGGGCCGGCGCCTCGGTTCGTCTGCTGGGTGAATTCGCCCAGAAGATGAAGTGGGAGGTGGTGGGCGAACCCATCGAGATGAGACAGGGATACTCCGAAACGATGAACGAGGCCTGCCGTACGCTCGCCCGCTGCGTCGCCGAGAAGTTCCGCGAAAAGGCCGAATAACCGGCCGATCCGTCCACAACACGCAAATACCACGGTTATGAGGATCGCAATCGTCGGAACGGGATACGTCGGACTGGTCTCGGGAGCCTGCTTCGCGGAGATGGGGCTCGACATTACGTGCGTCGATACCGACACGCGCAAGATCGAGGCGCTGAACGCCGGACAGATCCCGATCTACGAACCCGGACTCGAAGAGTTGGTACGCCGGAACGTGGCGGCCGGACGGCTCCACTTCACGACCGATCTGGCCGAATGTCTCGATCGCGTCGAGGTGGTCTTTTCGGCCGTCGGCACCCCTCCGGGCGAGGACGGTGCGGCCGATCTGAGCCAGGTGATGACCGTGGCCCGCACCTTCGGACAGCACCTCCACCACTATACGCTGCTGGTGACCAAGAGCACCGTGCCGGTCGGTACGGCACGGCGCATCCGCGAGGTGATCGACGAGGAGCTGCGCAAACGGGGCTGCGAGGTGCCGTTCGATGTGGCGTCGAACCCCGAATTCCTGAAGGAGGGGGCCGCCATCAAGGACTTCATGTCGCCCGACCGCGTCGTGGTCGGGGTCGACAGCGAACGGGCCCGGCAGCTCATGGCACGCCTCTACCGCCCCTTCCTGATCAACAACTTCCGAGTCCTCTTCATGGACATCGCCTCGGCCGAAATGACCAAATATGCGGCCAACGCCATGCTGGCCACCCGCATCTCGTTCATGAACGACATCGCCAACCTCTGCGACCGCGTGGGGGCCGACGTCGAGATGGTCCGCAAGGGGATCGGCTCCGACGTGCGCATCGGCAACAAGTTCCTCTATCCGGGATGCGGCTACGGCGGCTCGTGCTTCCCGAAGGATGTCAAGGCGCTGGCCCGTACGGCCCGCGAACAGGGCTACACGATGCAGGTCATCGAGGCGGTCGAGCGGGTCAACGAGGCGCAGAAGAGCATCGTCTTCGAGAAGCTGCAGCGGGCACTGGGCGACCTGGCGGGACGGCGCGTGGCCATCTGGGGCGTCGCCTTCAAACCCGAAACGGACGACGTGCGCGAAGCGCCGGCCACGGAGGTGATCCGCCGGCTGCTCGAGGCGGGGGCCGAGGTGGTTGTCTGCGATCCGGTGGCGGTTGCCGAGTTCCGGCGCCGGCATGCCGATCTGCAGGTCCGCACGGCCCGCACGATGTACGAGGCGGCCGAAGGGGCCGATGCCGTGGCGCTGCTCACCGAGTGGAAGGAGTTTCGCATGCCCGACTGGACCCGGCTGCGGGAGTCGATGCGCGGCGATGTGGTGGTCGACGGCCGCAACATCTACGACAAACAGGAGGTCCGCACGGCCGGATTCCGCTACTTCGGGATCGGCAAGTAATCCGGGAATCCGGGGAGGCTGCCTTCGGCTGGATCGGTCTCCGTCAGATAATCGAAATCCCGACCCTTTCGAGAGGGTCGGGATCTTTTTTGCGGATGCCGGAGCGAAAACCGGAAGAGGCATACGGATTTCGGAAGCCGGATGCATCGTCAACTGCGGCCCGAGGGCACATCACGCGAATCCACACCAAAAGTCCGAGCCGCCAAGCCCCGTCAAGTTCCGCCGAGCCTCGCCAAGCCCGTCGAACCCCGTCGAACCCCGTCGAGCCCCGCCAAGCCCGTCAAACCCCGTCGAGCCGGGACGGACCGGGACGAATCGAGTGACGGGGAGCAGCGGGCGAGACCGTGGACAGAGGCTCCGGACGCTGCCGTTCGCCGGTGTGCCGACAGCCCCTTCCGGAGCCATCCGGAAGGCCGCAAAAGGAATTTCAAAGCCGAAACAGGCTGCTTTCGTTCCGAAAATCAACAAAACCGGGAAACAAACGACCAGCCGGATCCCGAAAATCGCCAGTACTTTTGCAACACTAAATTTCGCATTATGAACAACAGCAAGACCTTTTTACTCATCCTGCTGGGCATGCTCACGGCATTCGGTCCCTTCGTCACGGACATGTACCTGCCGACACTCCCCGCCATGACAGGCTATTTCCACACCTCGTCGTCGCTGGTCCAGATGGGACTTACGACCAGCATGATCGGCCTGGCCGTCGGACAACTCTTCTTCGGGCCGCTCAGCGACAAGTACGGACGCCGGCTGCCGCTGCTGCTGGCCCTGTGGCTCTTCCTCATCGCCACCCTCCTCTGCATCTTTGCCACCAACATCAGTCAGTTCATCGCCATGCGCTTCCTGCAGGGCATTGCCGGAGCGGGCGGCATCGTCATCTCGCGTTCCGTCGCCACCGACCGCTTTGCCGGACAGGATCTGGCCCGGATGCTGGCCCTGATCGGTGCCGTCAACGGCGTGGCACCGGTCGTCGCCCCGATCGTCGGAGGTACGTGCAGCGATTCGATCGGCTGGCGCGGCATCTTCTGCATCCTGCTCGTTCTGGGCGTGTTGCTGCTGGCGGGCGGATACCGTCTGCGCGAAACGCTCCCCGCCGAACGCCGCAGCCAAGTCGGCTGGGGCGATCTGATCCGCAGCTTCGGCACCGTGGCGCGGAACCGCCGCTACCGGGCCTACATGCTTCAGTTGGGATTCGCCCAGGGCGTGCTCTTCGCCAACATCGCCTCGTCGCCCTTCATCGTCCAGCAGCACTACGGATTCTCGGCCTTCGAATTCAGCATCTGTTTTGCCGTCAACGCCATCGCAATCGGTACGGCCGCAGCCCTCTCGGTCCGCTTCCGCTCCCCCGAACAGAGTACCCGCACGGGCTGCATCGGCATGCTGCTCTTCTCCGTGGCCGAAGCCGCAGCGCTGGCTTCGGGATGTGGGTTCTGGGTCTACGAGGGGCTGCTCTTCGCACTGCTCTTCTCGATGGGACTCACCTTCACCTCGTCAACGGCACTGGCCATGGATGCCGCCCGCGAACAGGCCGGCACCGCCTCGGCCCTGCTCAGCGCCATCTGCTTTGCCTTCGGCGGGCTCGTCTCGCCGCTCGTCGGCATGGGCAACACGCTGCTCTCAACCGGAGCGGTCTTTGTGGCCTGCGCCCTCTGCTCGTGGCTCTGCATCCGCTTCGGATATCGCCACACGCCCCGTCCCGCCGTCGCCTGACACCGGATCGCCCCGCACCATCACACTCCATCGCAAAAAATACCCCTGCCGCCATCAGCAGCAGGGGTATTTTTTCAGCCCGGGATCCAAGTGCGGGGGAAAGAGTCCTTCTCTACCCTTCCGCAGCAGAACCGCGGCACTCTGTTTTTCGCCGCAGGAAGGCCGTTTGCCCTCTTCGCAACAGAGCCGCGGCACCTGTCTATTCACTGCAGGAACGCCATTTTCCGCCCCTCGTGATAGAGCCGGCATCCACCGTCCTCCGTCGCAGGAATGCCATTGGCCTCCTTCGCAACAGAGCCGGCGCCCGCCTCGCGGCACCGAATGCTATCGGCGCACCTTGACGATGATCTTACGCACGTGGCCGTCACCGACCATCGGGGCGTGACCGTCCTCGGGGAAGAGCACCGTAAACTGACCCGGACGCAGCGTATAGTAGGTCTGGGGCTCGTCATCGAAGAACTGAATATCCTTCTCGGCGTTGAAGTCCGCCTGCGGCTGCTGCAGATCCTTGCGCTCGCTCCAGCCGAACGACTCGGGATCTCCGGCGACAAGCACCTGGATGTCGATATAGGCATTGTGGACCTCGAGTTTGGCATCCGGTTTCCGTTTCAGATCGATATCCATCACGTTGACGTAGATGTCGCGGCCGTCGAGCTCATGAATCCCCGGCTCGATCTTCATCCAGTCGGTCGATGCGATCAGTTCGAAAGCCCGCTGCATGCGCGGATGTACCCCGTAGTAAAGCGCGCTGTTTTTCAATGAATCCAAAATCATAGCACTTTTCTATTTTAAGTCAGTTGTTTTCACATTCTCCTTCCACGCCGTTGCAGCCACTTCGCTGCGGCCGCCGCTCCGGCTTACTCGTTCCGAGACGCCTACGGCCCCCTTGTTCCGGCTCCTGCATTTCGGCCCACTTGTTCCAGCCCCCACGTCTCGGTTCCCCTCGTTTCGGCCCTCTTTTCGGTCTTCTTGTTCCGGGCCCCCTCTCGTTCCGGCCCCCACATCTCGGCCCCCGCGTTTCGGCCCCCGCGTTTCGGCCGCTCCGTCCGATTACTCGCGCTCGACCTTTTTCAGCCGCACGATGACGGGATGGTGGTCCGAATAGTCGACCATCAGCGTCTCGTAGGTGACCGGATCAAACCCCTCGTTGAGCACGTAGTCGATGCGCAGCGTATTGAAGAAACCGCGGAAGGTGTGCGAATAGCCCGAACCGCAGCTGCGGAAGGCATCGCGCAGGCCGTGGGCCATCGTCCGGTAGACATACGACATGGGCGTATCGTTGAAGTCGCCGCAGACGATCTTTCGCGTCCGGGTCTGTTCGATGACGCGGCCGATGCTGTCGACCTGGTCGGCGCGCAGGACGCTGTTTGCCCGCAGACGCCCCACGATGCTGCGGATCTTCGTCTCGCGGGCCGTATCCAGAAGGAACTGATGCTGGGTGATGTAGGCGTTGTCCGAGGCGTTGATGGCCGTCGAGTGGAGGTGGTTGTTGAAGACGCGCACCGTGTCGTCGTCGATCAGCAGATCGGCCCACACCGACGAGGCGCGGGTCAGCACCGTGCCCGAACGCAGGATGCGGAACTTGCTCAGGATGGAGAGCGGCGCCTCATAGACCGAATCCGGCGCGGCCGTGCGGCCGAAGCCCGGACTTTCGTAACGCTCCTCGAGCAGCGAAAACTCTTCGGACTGCGAAGCCAGCCGCGAGTTGAACTCCTGCAGGCAGATGATGTCGGGGTCCTGTTCGTCGATCAGACGCAGGATATCCTCGACGCTGCTGTGGCCGTTTTCGCCGTAGAATCCCCGCACGTTGTAGGTCATCACCTTGATCGTTCCGCGGTCGAAATCCTCGGTTTCGGCATACGTGCGGCGGATCTCCGGGCGCCAGAAGAGCGTCACCTTGAAGAGACCGACCACAACGATGAGGATCATCACCCCGGCACGGAGCCACCGCCAGCGGATGATCCAGTAGAGCATCAGGATGACGGCCGCCACATAGGTGATCGGCGCGGCGAGCCCCAGCACGGGGAAGAACCACACGCGCGAGGGGTTGACATAGGGGACGAAATAGGTCAGCACGAGCGTCACGGCGACCACGGCGGTCAGGACCGTCAGCACACCGTCCAGCAGCCACAGCACCCAGCTGCGACGGCGTTTGCCCTTCTGTTCGGGGCGGTCGCCGTAGCTGCTTTTGTAATAGTCGGAAGAGGCCATCGTCGTCAGCAGGTTAGAAACGGATCATTCCGCGGCGTTTCCACCACTGGAGCAGCAGATAGCCCCACAGCATGCCACCGACGTGGGCGAAGTGGGCGACGTTGCCCAGGCCGCGCCAGCCGAGGAAGAGCTCGATGACGGCGTAGATGATGACGAACCACTTGGCCTTCATCGGGATGGGCGGGATCAGGAGCATGATCACGGCATTGGGATACATCACCCCGAAAGCCAGCAGCAGACCCATCACGGCGCCCGACGCACCGACCAGCGCCATCGGCTGTCCCATCGCTACGGTGATGGCCGCCTGGATCAGCGCCGCACCCACGCCGCAGACCATGTAGTAGACGAGGAATCGCCGCGAGCCGAGGTCGTACTCCAGCGTGCGGCCGAACATCCACAGGGCAAACATGTTGAAGAAGACGTGTTCGAAATTGGCGTGGAGGAACATGTAGGTGATGAACTGGTAGGTGTGGAACTCATACCCGAACATCCGCGGTCCGATCTGCAGGGCACCGAAATGGTTGAGAAAGCGGTTGGCCTCGGGAATCAGCGCCATCGCCATGTAGATGAGCACGTTGATGATGATCAGATTCTTGACGACCGGAGGGGTCTGGAAATAGCGGTTCATGAATTTTCAAATTTTTGCAAATGTAACTCTTTTTGCCGGCATCAGCCCAGCTTTGCGCGCAAATCGTCGGGTGTCAGCTCGGCGATGATCCGTTTGCCCGAGGGCGAGAAGCTGACGTTGCCGCCGGCGGCCAGCCGGTCGAGCAGCGCCGCAGCCTCTTCGCGCGAGAGGTTCCGCACCGGGCCGCGCGAACCCGAGAAGGCCATCACCGCAGCGATCTTTTCGCGGCGCACCTCCTCGAGCGAGACGGGCGTGGCGAAGGCCTGCAGCAGGTCGTAGATCAGCCGGTCGACCGCATCGGCGGGCATGTCGGCCGGTGTGCCCTTGACCTCGACGGCCCCGTCGCCGCACAGTTCGAGATCGAACCCCAGCGCGGCAAACTCCACGGCATTCTCCTCGAGCAGCGCATATTCGTCCTGCGAGAGCAGCAGCCGTTCGGGGAAGAGCAGCTGTTCGCTGACGGCCGAGCCGTGGCCCAGCATTCGCAGATACTCCTCGTAGAGAATCCGCTCGCGGGCCCGCCGCACGTCGACCACCACGAAACGCCCCTCCATCATGGCGGCAATGTAGCCGCCCGGCAGCGGCAGCGCCTCGCGGAAGGCCGTATGCTGCGTCAGATCGAGCTGCTGCTGTTCCGGACCGACCGTCGAGGGGATGAAGTCGAGCGCACTCTCGCTGAACGACGCTCCGTCCAGCTGCGACGAGGCGATATCGACCATGCGGTCCTCCTCTGCCGGGTCCTCGGCCCGGGGGGCATCACCTATCCGTGACGAAACGACCTCGAGCGACTCCTCCGCAGCGGACACCTTCGCCCCCATCTTCGAGGGGGTGATGTCGAACTCACCGTCGACCAATGCTCCGCCGGGGATCTCCTCCTCCGCGGCCGTCATACGTCCTGCAAAATCGCTGCCCGATTCGAAATCCTCGAACTCGTCGGACTCCGACCGGGCGAGCGCACCGCCCGGAACAAACGACACGCCGCCGCGTCCGCCCGACCGCCGTACAGCCCCGCCACGTGCCGTGACGAGGGGTCCCTCGCGGAGATCCTCCCCGCCGTAGGGGACATCCAACCCCGTGAAGGCGCCTCCCGGATCGGGAGCCGACGGATCGATATAGGTCTCGTTGAAGGGGTTGTAGGCCCGGTTCGAGACCGAAGCCGGTTCGTTATAGACGGCCCCCTTCTGCATGACGGGGATCTCCAGCGACTCGTCGCGGTCGAAATCCATCATCGGTACCGCCCCCGTCTTGGCCAGCGTCTCGCGCACGGCGGCGTTGACGATCTGCCAGACGGCCTCCTCGTCGGCGAAGCGGACTTCGGTCTTCTGCGGGTGGACGTTGACGTCGATGCGCGACGGATCGATCGTCAGGTAGAGGAAGTAGGCCGGCTGACAGTTCTCGGCAATCAGCTTGTCGTAGGCCTTCAGGATGGCGCTCGCCAGGTAGGGGCTCTTGAAGTAGCGCCCGTTGACGAACATGTACTGGTCCGTATTTCGTTTCTTGGCGGCCGACGGCCGACCGATGAACCCCTCGATGCGGGCGATCGACGTATCGGCCTCGACATCGAGCAGATTCTGCTTGATGTGGCGTCCCACCACGTCGACGATGCGTCCGGCCAGCGACGACGGCTGCAGCAGATAGACCGGGGCATCGTTGGCATAGAGTTCGAAGCTCACCTTCGGATAACAGAGCGCAATGCGTTGGAATTCCGTCCGGATCTGCGACGCCGACGTGGTGCTCTTGTCGAGGAACCGGCGGCGGGCCGGGACGTTGTAGAAGAGGTTGCGCACGAAGAACTGCGCCCCCACGGGGCAGAGCACCGGCGTCTGCGCGACGAACTGCCCGCCCTTGATTTCGGTCTGCGTACCCAGTTCATCGCCCTCCTGCCGGGTGCGGAGTTCGACCTCGGCCACGGCGGCGATCGACGCCAGGGCCTCGCCCCGGAATCCGAACGTATGCAGGGCATAGATATCCTCGACGTCGGCGATCTTGCTCGTGGCGTGGCGGTCGAAGGCCAGCCGGGCGTCGATGGGCGACATGCCGCAGCCGTCGTCGACGATCTGGATCAGGTCCTTGCCTCCGTCGCGGAAGTTGACCTTCACGGTCCGTGCGCCCGCATCGAGCGCATTCTCCATCATCTCCTTGACCACCGAGGCCGGGCGGACAACCACCTCACCGGCCGCAATCTGGTTGGCGACGACTTCGGGTAACAGTCTGATCTTGTCTGCCATCTACTCCTCCTGGTAATCGTTCGGGACGACCCTGATCGGGGCATAGGGGTTGAAGTCACCCTCGGCCGCAGCGGCCGGAACCGGCCGTCGGGGCTGCTGCAGCCGCACCACCCATTCGGCCAGCCGCGGATAGAGCAGGTAGATGAACAGCAGCATCAACACCGCCGCACCGGCCATCTTGAAGACCCGCATGCGGCCGTGCTCTTCGGTACCGGCACGGCGTGCGGCGCGGGCTTCGCGCTGCGTACGGATATACTGCCCGGGGCGGTACTCCTCGTGGGCATCCTCCGCGCGTTCGCCGTGGAGTTCGGCCCGGCGCTGCTCACGCGCCTCCTTTTCGGGGTCGTAGTAACGCGGGATATAGTTGAACTTGTTTGCGTGTCTCTTGAAGGGTGTAAAGCCTAACATGGTCGTCCACTTTTTCGGTAAAGATACGAATATCTTTGCAAATTATTGCATTTTCGCGCGCATTTCGACGT
Organism: uncultured Alistipes sp.; assembly: GCA_938014215.1. Lineage (GTDB taxonomy): Bacteria > Bacteroidota > Bacteroidia > Bacteroidales > Rikenellaceae > Alistipes. The sequence goes on from CALLRW010000013.1 coordinate 10,644, forward strand.
TCCGGCGAGCGTTCGGGGAATTTCGGACAGGCCGCCGGAACCTTCCGTACAAGCCGTCGGAACCTTCCGAACAAGCCGCCGGGACCTCCCGTACAGGCTGCCAAAACCTCTCGCCCCAGCTACCGGAACCTCCCGAACAAGCTGCCAAGGCCTCCCGTACAAGCCGCCAGGGCCTCCCGTACAGACTGCCGGGACCTCCCGCAGCGATGCGACAAGCCCCTCCCCCAACTGGGGAAGGGGTTTGTCCACCGAGCTCCTGCAGCCACTCCCGAGGTCCTCCCCGGGAGTTTTCCGGCCGCGGGCTGCACCTTCGATGCACCTCCGGTTCTGCTACCGGAAGAAACTCTTCATGCGTTCGAATATGTTCTGGTTCTTGGTCGATTCGGCGCGCTGGAACGAAGGCTGTGCCGCCAGCTGCTCGACGAGCCGTTTCTCCTCCGACGTAAGTTTCGAAGGAATCGTGATGTCGACAACGATCAGTTCGTCGCCGCGGCCGTAGCCGTTCACCTCGGGCAGACCCTTGCCGGCCAGCCGCAGCACCTTGCCGGCGTGCGTTCCGGGGGCAATCTTGATCTTGGCCCGGCCGTCGACGGTCGGCACCTCGACCGTACCGCCCAGCAGCGCCGTCGTCACCGTGATGTTCAGGTTGTGGATCAGGTCGTTGCCGTCGCGTACGAGCTCCTCGTTGGGCTCCTCCTCGATGACGACCTGCAGATCGCCGTTGACACCGCCCTGACGGGCCGCATTGCCCTTTCCGGTGACCGTCAGGACCATTCCCTCGCCCACTCCGGCCGGGATCTTGATCTCGACGACCTCCTGTCCGCGCAGCGTACCTTCGCCCTTGCACTTGTCGCACGGAGCGGTGATCACCTTGCCCGTACCGCCGCAGGTCGGGCAGACGCTCTGGGTCTGCATGCGGCCGAAGAAGGTGTTCTCCACCCGCGTGACGTAACCCGTGCCGTTGCAGGCCGAGCAGGTCGAGTACGAATTGGCATCCTTGGCGCCCGAACCGCCGCACTTGTCGCAGGCGATGGTCTTGTTGATCTTGAGCTTCTTCGTGACGCCCGTCGCGATCTCGGCCAGCGTCAGCTTGACCCGCACGCGGATATCCGAACCGCGGTTGACACGCCGTCCGCCGCCCGTCGACGAACGGAATCCGCCGCCGAAGTGGCCGCCGAAGATGTCGCCGAACTGCGAGAAGATATCCTCCATCGAGAAACCTCCGCCGCTGAATCCGCCGAAACCGCCGGCACCGGCCCCTGCCGCACCGCTCATTCCGGCGTGTCCGAACTGATCGTAACGGGCCCGTTTTTCGGGGTTCGACAGCACGTCATAGGCCTCGGCAGCCTCCTTGAACTTCTCTTCGGCCTCCTTGTCCCCGGGGTTTTTGTCCGGGTGATACTTGATGGCGGCCTTCCGATAGGCCTTCTTTATCTCGTCGGCGTTGGCATTCCGCTCGACGCCGAGCACTTCGTAATAATCTCTCTTTTCAGCCATGGCATTACTCTCCTACGACAACTTTGGCAAAGCGCAGCACCTTGTCGCCCAGCATGTAACCCGTCTGAACGACATCGATGACCTTGCCCTTCATCTCCTCGCCGGCCGCGAACTTGGCCACCGCCTCCGCGATGTCGGCATCGAACTCCTTCTCCTTGAGTTCCATTTCGGTGACGCCCTTCTGGCGGAGCGCCTCGGTGAACTTCTGCGAGATGAGCCGCACGCCCGAGCGCAGGGCCTCCACATCGTCACTCTTCTCCATGGCGGTCATGGCGCGCTGCACGTCGTCGCGCACGGGCAGCATGGCCAGCAGCACGTCGCGGCCGCCCGTCTGGACGAGATCCATCTTCTCCTTGAGCGTCCGTTTGCGGTAGTTGTCGAACTCGGCCTGCAGCCGCAGGAAGCGATCCTTCCATTCGGCCACGGCCTCCTCGACGGCCTTTGCCGTTGCATCGGACGCCTGTTTGTCGTCGTTCTTCTCCTCCTTCTTGGCGGAGCCGGCGTCGGCGGCAGCAGGCTCATCCTCTGCCATTTTGGCAGATGCCTCGGCGGTCGGGTCTGCCATATTGGCATTCTTGGCCTCTTCGTGCGAAGGATTGCCGTCGCCGGATACCTTTACCTCGGTATCCTTAACGTCCTCATTGTTAACTTTTTCCTCTTTCATATCTGGTGTTTTTTTCAGTTTCTGAATGATCTTTCGCGCAAATTGCATACCAAGGCTAACCGATGATAAAGATCGCCGGGCGTTTGTTCAGTTCGGGCAGCGGGCTCCGGCGCCACTCCCCGACCCTGCGGGTGATGACCGACTGCGACGGGGCCGTCAGATCCACGGCCACCGTCAGGCGGGTCTCCGCGGCCAGCGTCTGCAGGAGTTGTTCGAGGAGCTTCCCGTTGCGGTACGGCGCCTCGATGAACGCCTGCGACTGCCCCTCGCCGTGGGCGCGGCGCTCGAAGAAACGGATGGCGCGGGCCCGTTCGGGCGGTTTGACGGGCAGATAGCCGTTGAAGGCGAACGACTGCCCGTTGAGCCCCGAGGCCATCATGGCAAGAATGATCGACGAGGGGCCGATGAGCGGCACCACGCGGATCCCCTTCCGGTGGCAGGCCTCGACCACCAGCGCCCCGGGGTCGGCCACGCCCGGCACGCCGGCCTCGGAGATGACGCCGGCCGAACGTCCCGCCAGCAGCGGTGCCACAAGCTCCTCGACCTCCCGTCCGGCGAGCGTATGTTCGTTCAGTTCGCGGAACTCCAGCTCCTCGATCGGGCGCGAGACTCCGGCGCGCGACAGGAAGCGTCTTGCCGAGCGGGTATTCTCGACGATGAAGTAGTCCAGCGAGTCCATCACCGCGCGGTTGGCGGCGGGGAGGACCTCCCAGGGTGCCGTTTCGTCCGAAATCGGGCACGGGATCATGTAGAGGGTTCCGTAATTCATGGTTTTACTCCTTGAGATAGATGCGTTTGACGCGGCCCGAGACCGAGGTCATGATCTCGTAGGGGATCGTATCCAGCACGCGGGCCATCGTTTCGAGATCGTTCCCCGCGGCGGCCGAGAAGACGACGGCCTCGTCGCCCTCCGCAACGCCCGGGATATCCGTAATGTCGATCATGCAGCTGTCCATGCAGACCCGGCCGACGATCGGAGCCGGACGTCCAGCCACGAGCATCGACCAGCGTCCGCACCCCAGATGGCGGTCCAGACCGTCGGCATAGCCGATCGGGACGGTGGCCGTGACGGTCGGGCGGGTCAGCCGTCCGGCCCGTCCGTAGCCGACCGTATCGCCCGCCTCGAGGTGTTTGATCTGCACGATGCGGGTCTTCAGCGCCGAGACGGGGCGCAGCGAGGCGTTGTGCTGCCAGCCGAAACCGTAGAGCCCCAGCCCGAGCCGGCACATGTCGAACTGCGCCTCGGGGAAGCGTTCGATGGCGGCCGAGTTGGCCGTATGGCGGATGACGGGATAGGGCAGCGCCTCGACCAGTGCCGTGCTCATGCGGTCGAAACGTTCGATCTGGGCGCGGGTGTAGGTATCCTCCTCGGGCATGTCGGCGCAATTGAGGTGGGAGAAGATCGTGGCCACCTTGACCTCCGACATCCCGGTCAGCCGTTCGCACAGCGCGGGGATCTCCCCCTCCATGAATCCCAGCCGGTGCATCCCCGTGTCGAGCTTCAGGTGGATCGGATAGCGGATCTCGCCGGCGTGGGTCACCGCATCGGCAAAGTCACGCAGCGAGTGGAAGCTGTAGATTTCGGGTTCGAGACGGTTGGCGATCATCAGGTCGAAGCTGTCGGCATCGGCGTTCAGCACGACGATCGGCATCGTGATGCCGCGTTCGCGCAGCAGCACCCCTTCGTCGGCAAAGGCCACGGCCAGGTAGTCGACCCCCTGGTGCTGCAACATCTGCGCCACCTCGAAATCGCCCGTGCCGTACGACCCGGCCTTGACCATCGCCACGAGTTTCGTACGGAAGTCGAGCTTCGCGCGGAAGTAATTGAGGTTGTGGATCATGGCGTCGAGATCGACCTCCAGCACCGTCGTATGGCTCTTGCGCGAGAGGGCGTGGGCCAGCTTCTCGAAGCGGAAGTCGCGGGCCCCCTTCAGCAGCACGGCGCGGCCGGCGACGGCTTCGCGTCCCAGCCGGGCGATGCACTCGTCGGTCGAGGCGTAGAAGACCTTGTCGCAGTCGAAGAGCGCGGCGTAACGCTTCAGTTTCGGGCCGATCCCGACGAGCGTGTCGACGCCCGCCCGCGAGACCATGCCGGCCACCCGGCTGTAGAGCTCGTCGTCCGAGAGTCCGCTCTGGGCGATGTCCGACAGCACCAGCGTGCGCCGCCGCGTGAGGGCCACGCTGTGGAGGTAGTCCAGCGCCAGGGCCAGCGAGTTGAGATCGAGGTTGTAGGCGTCGTTGATCAGCACCGAATCGTTGATTCCGTCCTTCACCTCGAGGCGCATGGCCACCTCCGGGGCTCCGGAGAACGACGGGGCCGGAAAGCCCATCGCCGCGCAGAAGGCCTCGACGATCTGGGCATTGCGGCGCGAGGCCTCGTTGCCGATCACCGCCTCGGGGACCTGCGGCGACTGGGCCGCATCGTAGAGCCGCCGTTCGGCAAAGCGCGTGGCGATCAGATGGCCCAGCGGTTCGTAATAACTGTGGTAGATGATCGTGCGGGCGCGGTGGGCCAGCACCATCTTTTCGAGACACTTCTGTTCGAGATTGAGGAAATTCTCCTGGTGGGCGTCGCCGATCGAGGTGAAGACCACCACGTCGGGACGGATGATCCGTTCGAGACGCTCCATCTCGCCGGGCTTCGAGATGCCGGCCTCGATCAGCGCCAACTGCTCGTCGCCCTCGATCATCAGCACCGACAGCGGCACACCGAGCTGCGAGTTGTAGCTCTTCGGCGAGCGGTAGCACTTCATGCCGGCGGGCAGCTCCTCGGCGATCCACTCCTTGATGACGGTCTTTCCGTTCGAGCCGGTGATTCCGACGACCGTCCCCTTGAAGTGGGCGCGGTGGTAGGCCGCCAGGCTCTGGAGCGCCGCAATGGCGTTCTTGACCACCACGTATCCGGCCCCCGGCATCTCCTCAACGGCGTGTTCGACCAGGAAGGCCCGCACGCCGCGGCCGTACATCTGCCCAATAAAGTCGTGCGAGTCGTGGTTGGCGCCGCACATGGCGACGAACATCGGGTTGCACCCCAATTCACACGTCAGCGAGCGGCTGTCCGTGACGACCGCCTGCACCTCGTGGTCCTCGCCCGAGAAGCGGCCGCCGACGACGGCCGCGATCTGCGAAAGTCTGTAATTCATTTTTCCGCAACTTTTATAGCTTTGTTCCGGCCGGTTCCGGGGCACTTCGTCCCGCCCGGCGGGATTTTTCCGTATCTGCACGCCCTCCCCGCTACGAAAGGTCGAACGTCACGATCGTGATGCCGGCGCCGCCGCGGTCGGCATGTTCGTCGACGGCCGAGACCACCTCGGGCACCGTCTTCAGATAGCGGCGGATCTCCTCCTTCAGGGCACCGGTTCCCTTCCCGTGGAGAATCGTCACCGAGCTGACACCCACCATCAGGGCATCGTCGACCAGATTCTGCACCGCCTCCAGCGCCTCGGCCGCCCGCATGCCGCGCACGTCAATATGGTCCTTGAAGTTTAGCTTGCGGGCCGAGATGTCGACCGACACCACCGTACGGGCCGTCGTCGGACGCGTGGCCTCGCGGTATTCGTTGTTCGAGACGACGGTGAGCGTCGACTTGTCGACCGTCGTGAGGATCTGCCCGAAGGCCACCTGCGCGCGCTTGCCCTTGACCGACTGCACGACGCCGACCATCTCCTGCCCCGCCATGCGCACCTTCGAGCCGACCTCCACCTCACGCGGCTTCTCTATGGCCTGCGCAGGCTTCTCCGGGCCCTTTTCGCCCTGGCGTTCGCGCCGTTCGGCCCGCCGCTGGCGCCGCCGCTCGATGCGTTCCATCTCGCGGGCCACCTGCTCGTCGCGCGCCGAGGTATCCTCCTTCTCGACCGTTTCGCGGAAGTCGTCCAGCTCGCGGCGCGCCAGACGCGTCATCTCCTTCTCGGCCTGCGCCTCGCGGATCGTCTTGATCGTATTCTCGATCTGGCGGTTGGCATCGGCAATGAGTCGCTGCGCCTCCTCCTTGGCCCGCCGCAGGATCTCCTGCCGTTCGGTGCGGATCTTCGACAGCTGCTCCGTGTAGGTCTGCTCCAGCTCCTCGACCTTGCGGTCGGTCAGGCGGATGCGGTCGCGCTTCTGCTCCCAGTAGTGCTTGTCGCGGGCGATTTCGCGCAGCTGCTTCTCGATGTTGATGTGGTCCGAACCGGCCTTCTCGCTCGCCGCGCGGATGATCTCCTCCGGGAGGCCGATCTTGCGGGCGATCTCCACGGCGAACGAACTGCCCGGTTTGCCCATCTCCAGCTTGAAGAGCGGGCGGATGTTCTGCACGTCGAACATCATCGCGCCGTTGGCGATTCCGTCGGTATTCGATGCATAGTATTTGATATTGGCGTAGTGGGTCGTGATGACGCCGTAGCAGCCGCGGGCCAGCAGCCGTTCGAGGATCGCCTCGGCGATGGCGCCGCCGATGATCGGCTCCGTTCCCGAACCGAACTCGTCGATCAGCACCAGCGTGCGGTCCGAAGCCCCGGCCAGCATGTTCTTCATGTTGAGCAGGTGGGACGAATAGGTCGACAGGTCGTTGTCGATCGACTGTTCGTCGCCGATGTCGATGTAGATGCTCTCGAAGACGGGCAGCTCGGAGATCTCCGACGTCGGGACGAGGAATCCGCACTGGAACATGTACTGCACGATGCCCGTCGTCTTCAGGCAGACGGACTTTCCGCCGGCATTCGGACCCGAGATGACGAGGATGTGCTTGTGGCGGTCGAGCTGCAGGTCGAGCGGGACGATCTCGCGTCCGGCGGCCCGCAGCGTCTGCTGCAGCAGCGGGTGGCGGGCATTCTTCAGCACCAGACGGTCGTCGGTCGAGAGGATCGGCTTCACGCAGCCGTTTTCCGAGGCCCAGCGCCCCTTGGCGCGCAGCATGTCGATCTCGGCCAGGTAGTCGCCCGAGTCGGCAATCAGCCCGGCATCGGGGCGGATCGTCTCGGTGAACTCCGAGAGGATGCGCACGATCTCGCGCCGTTCGGCATACTCGAGTTCGCGCAGTTCGTTGTTGATCTCCACCACCTCGACCGGCTCGACGTAGAAGGTCCGGCCCGTGGCCGACTCGTCGTGGATAAAGCCGTTGAGCTTGCGTTTGTTCGAAGCCGAGACGGGGATCACGGCCCGTCCGTCGCGGATCGAGATCTGGGCGTCGCTCTCGACGATGCCGGCCCCCTTGGCGGCCTGCAGTACGGCCTGCAACCGCTTGGCGGCCTGGCCTTCGCGTTCGCGGATGGCGCGGCGGATCTCCTGCAGGGCGGGCGAGGCGTTGTCGCGGATGTTGCCATACTGGTCGACGATCGCGTCGATGCGCCGGATGATGTCGGGGAAGGCCTCGACGCCGCGCGTGCGGGCATAGAGCGACGGGTAGCGCTGCATCCGGCTGAGGATGAAGCCGACGATCTGCCCGATGGCGCGCAGGGCATGGCCGAGCGTGGCGACCTCCTCCACGTCGAGGAACGACCCTTCGACACGGAGTTTGGCCACGATCTGGTCGACATCGGGATACTCCCCGCCGGGGAAGTCGTTCTCCATTTCGAGGATCAGGCGCATCTCGTCGGCCAGCGCCAGACGCCGTTCGATTTCGCGCGGCGAGGTCGAAAATCCCTCGGCGGCGATCCGCTCGCGGGCGGCGCGCATCGTACAACGCTCGGCGACCTGTTCGCGAAGACGGTCGAAACCGATTTTCTGCTCGAAAGTGGCTGGATAGATCATGGGTCAGTGATATCGAATAAAAATCGGCCCCACACACCGGGGCCGAAAGGATCTCTTGTCAGTTGTTGTTATCGTATTTCGTTTTCATGGATTCGGCCCCGGGGGTCAACGCAGCGACTTGAGCGAATCGCGACGGGCCCGTTCGGCCGCCTTCTGGGCCTTGCGCTCGGCCTTGGCCTGCATCTTCTCGGGGCTGCGGCCGAAGAGCGAGAAGTGGACATAGCGGCCGGGATACTGTTCCAGATCGGCCAAGAGCGAGGCCAGGTTGTCGCTCGCCCGGGTCAGCGATTCGTAGAGGGCCGGATCGCTCAGCAGGCGTCCGACGGTTCCCTCACCCTGCTGCACCTCCTCGAGCAGTGCGTTCACCTCGCCCATCGTCTCGGTCAGCTGACGGGCAAAACCGCTGTCGGCCAGATCCGTCGAGATGCGGTTCAGGTTGTTCATCATGCTGTCCACGCGCGGGGCATTCTCACCCAGCATCTCGGAGAAGGCCGTGAGGTTCTCGACGGCGCTTTCGAGATTCCGTTTCTGCGAATTGAGCACCTGGGCCATGTCGCCCGACATCGTATCGAGGTGGGCCAGCGTTCCGTTGATGTGCCGGGCATTGGTCTCGAGCAACAGATTGAGGTTGCCGAGCGTGCGCGACAGATCGTCGGTCACCTGCGAGATCTTCTGTTTGAAGAACTCCAGCTCCGAGCCGGCCATGTCCATCAGGTCACGGTCGCGGGCCGAACGCAGCGTATCGCCCTTTTCGAGGAAGCTGTCCGACTTGCCGTAGATGATCTCGATGGCCTTGCCGCCCATCAGTCCGTCGCTGTAGATCTTGGCTTCGGAGTCTTCGGGGATGCGGTACTGGCGCTTGACGGTGAGCTCGAGCACGACGTTTTCGCTGCGGGCCGGATCGAACGAGATTCCGGCGACGGTACCGATCTTGACCCCCTTCATCGTGATGGGCGAGGCGACCTGCAGGCCGCTGATCTGGTCATAGGCGGCATAATAGACGGCATTGCGGCTGAAGATGTCGAGCCCCTGCAGGAATCGGATTCCGGCCCAGGCGGCCAGGATCATCAGCACGGCGAATATTCCGATCTTGACTTCTCTTTTCATACGTTCTCTGAACTACTTTTGTACAATTTGCGTACCCCGGCAGCAGACCACAAAGGCCTCGGGGAATGTTTTGCGCACCTCGGCGGCCTTGCGCTGGGCGGCGCTGCGCGAGGAGAACTCCCCCACGCAATATTTGTAGGGGAAACGTCCCCCGGAGGTATACTGACGCACCTTGCCGCGGTACGCACGGAACTGCGCCGAGTTGAGCGGGATGCTCTTCGACGAGGCCAGCACCTGAACCGTATAGCGCAACGGCTGCGTCTTTTCGGCACCGGCCTTCGACGCGGCGTTCTTTTCCGTCTCGCCTGCAGCTCCGGAATCTCCCGCGGCACCGGAACTCTTCGACGCTCCGACACCCTTCGATGTACCGGCACCCTTGGCCGCTGCAGCATCCTTTGCAGCCGCACCGCCGGCCGCCTCCCGTGCACCTGCAACTTTCGAGCCGGCCGCCTTGGCATCCGTTCCCTTGGCATCCGCCCCCTTGGCTTCCGTCCCCTTGCTGCCGGCCGTCTTGGCATCCGCCCCCTTGCCGGCCGCCGCCGGAAGTGAATCCGAGACTGCCCCACCCTTGTGATCCGCCGTCACAGCGGGCCCCTCCTCGGCCGTACGCATCTCAAGCACGTAGGAGGAGTATTCGCGCACGGCCCGGTAGATCGAGGCGGCGATTTCGCTCTGCCCCTTGTCGGACTTCATGTAGGCAAGCTCCTGGGCGTTGGTCATGAATCCGATCTCGGTCAGCGCGCCGGGCATGTCCGTGGCGTAGAGCACGCGCAGCAGCTGGCGCTTCACCCCGCGGGAGTTGCGTCCGGCCTTGGTGTAACTGGTCTGGATGCAGCGGGCGATGGCCATGCTGTACTCGCCGTAGGTGAACTGCAGGTTCTGGATATAGGCCCGCACGATGGCTGCCGTCCGTTCGTCCGACATGTCGATCAGATCCTCGCGGTTGCTCTCGTAGAGGGCATTCTCGTTGTAACGCTGCTCCTTGGGGGTCTCGCCCATGATGAGCGTCTCGACGCCCCGCACCGACGTGGCGCGCGGCGCGGCATTGGCATGGATCGAGAGGAAGAGGTCGCCGCCGGCGTTGTTGGCGATATCTGCACGGGCCTGGAGGTCCGACGCCAGATCGGCCCCGAGGGCCTTGTCCGTCGTACGGGTGTAGACCACCTTCACGCCGGGCATCCCCTGCTCGATGAGTTTTCCCAACTTCAGGGCCACCTTCAGCGTGAGGTCCTTCTCGTAGACTCCGCCATAGTGGGCGCCGGGGAACTTGCCGCCGTGACCCGCATCGATCACCACCACCCGGACACCGTACGCAATATTTCCGGCCGTAACCGCGTTGGTAAAGACGGCGGCCACCGCGAAAGCGACGAGCAGCAAAAGACGTGTGCGCATATTTAATGGTGCCAAGTGTGAGCTTTCTGTAATTTTTTACCTATCTTTGTCGGGCCGAAAACGCGGCGCAAGGGGGACAAGCGATGCATCGAGCAACGTGCAGGAAACCTCCCCCGGCGTTTTTGCCGACTCGTCGGCAAAGGTACGGAAAATTTTTGGAATTTTGGATAAGAACCGGGTAAAATATCTCTTGTCGGCGGCCGTTCTCGTGCTGTTCGCCCAGGTCGTGCTCGGCGGCATGGCCCCTCGTTCAGCCTTCGGTCCGCTCGCGGAAGATAGCCTGCGCCGGAGTGCTGGCAGCCCGGTTGAAGAGCGCCGCCCCGATTTCGAGGCCGCCGACAGCACCGCTCTCCGCCAGACCGCCCCGCTCTCGCGCCGCGAAGCCCGTGCCGCCCGCGAACGCGCCCGCCGCAATGCCGCCTTCAACGCCCTGAGCCAGCAGGAGAAGGATTCGCTCTTCTCGTCACAGGTCGACTCGCTCGTGGCGCAGAAAAGCGACTCGATGGCCATGCGCCGCGACTCGATGAGCGCCGACACCGTGCGCCGCGACTCGGTGAAGAAGCCCCGTCCGGCCGGCGCCTTCCTCGACGACCCGATCGCGGGCAAAAGTACCGACTCGCTGGTCTACGACGTGCGCAACAAGCTGGTCTACATCTACAACCAGGGCGACGTCACCTACCAGAACAGCAACCTCAAGGCCGACTACATGCGCATCGACATGAACTCGAAACTGGTGCATGCCTACGGCAAACCCGACTCGGTGGACGGCAAGCCGACGGTAACCAAACCCGAATTCTCGGACGGGTCGGCCTCCTACCAGATGGATACGATCACCTACAACCTCAATACGAAGAAGGCCAAGATCAAGGGTGTGGCCACGCAGCAGGGCGACGGCTGGCTCGTCGGCGGCAGCGTGAAGAAGATGGCCGACAACACGATCAACATCGAGGGCGGAAAATACACCACCTGCGACGAAACCGACCACCCGCACTTCTACCTGGCGATGACCAAGGCCAAGGTGATCCCCGGCAAGAAGGTCGTCACGGGCCCGGCCTATCTGGTCATGGAGGATGTGCCGATCTACTTCCTCGGCATCCCCGAGGGCTTCTTCCCGATCAGTTCGGGGCCGAAATCGGGTCTGCTGATGCCCACCTACGGCGAGGAGACCCGCAAGGGATTCTACCTGCGCGACCTGGGCTACTACTTCACGCTGGGCGACTATGCCGACCTGGCCGTGCGGGGCGGTATCTACACGCTGGGATCGTGGGAGGCCTCGGCCGCCTCGCGATACATCAAGCGCTACAAGTACAGCGGCAGCTTCAACATGGAGTTCTCGAACGTGAAGACCGGCGAGAAGGGCGAACCCGACTACATCAAGCAGAACAACTTCCGCATCCAGTGGACCCACTCGCAGGATGCCAAGGCCAATCCCGGATCGACCTTCTCGGCCTCGGTGAACTTCGCCACGAGCGGCTACAGCAAGTATTCGGCCACGAATCTGAACGACATTCTGGCTACGCAGACCAACTCGTCGATCTCCTACTCGAAGAGCTGGGCCGGCACCCCCTTCTCCCTCTCGGCGAACATGGCCATCTCGCAGAACTCGCAGAACCAGTCGCTGTCGATCACCCTGCCGACGGTGGTCTTCAACGTCTCGCGCTTCTACCCCTTCAAACGCAAGGAGAAGACCGGCAAGGACCGCTGGTATGAGAAGATCTCGATGCAGTACACGGGCAAGATGACCAACTCGGTGACCACCACCGAGTCGGAACTCTTCACGAAGAAGACCTTCGACAACATGAAGAACGGCATCGAACACTCGATTCCGGTCTCGGCGTCGTTCAACCTCTTCAACTACATCAACATCACGCCCTCGGCCAACTACACCGAGAAGTGGTACTTCAAGAAGGTCGAATACGAGTGGAACCCCGTGACGAACCAAACCGACACGCTGGCCACGAACTACGGCTTCTACCGCCTCTACAACTATAACTTCAGCGTCTCGACGTCGACGACCCTCTACGGCATGTACGACTTCACGAAGAAGCGCCGCGACCGCAAGATCCAGGCCATCCGCCACACGATCACGCCGACGATCGGCTTCTCCTACGCCCCGGACTTCAGCGACCCGAAATACGGCTACTACCTCACGCGGCAGACCGACTCGACGGGCCGTTTCACGACCTACTCGCCCTATGCGGTCAATGCCTACGGCGTGCCCTCGTCCGGGCGGTCGATGTCGATGACCTTCTCGCTGTCGCAGAACCTCGAGATGAAGGTCCTCTCGAAACGCGACACCTCGGGCGTGAAGAAGATCAAGCTCATCGACGAACTCCGTGCAAGCGGTTCGTACAACTTCCTGGCCGACTCGATGCGGCTGTCGACCATCTCGCTCTCTTTCCGAACGACGCTCTTCAAGAACTTCGGCATCAACCTCTCGGCGACGCTCGACCCCTATCGCGTCACACCGCAGGGCGTGCGCTACGACAAGCTCTTCTTCCCGGGGCGCATCACCTCAACGGGCTGGTCGTTCGGCTACACGTTCAAGTCGCGCGAGGACAAGAGCACCCCGGCCGTGAACGACATCACGTCACTGCCTCCGGAGTATCAGAACCCCTTCTACGACCCCTACGGACAGATGGACCCCGTGCTGCGAAGGCAGTACATGGCCCAGACGTACTATGACTTCTCGCTGCCGTGGAACTTCGGTTTCAACTACGCGGTGAACTACTCTGTCTCGTACGTCAACAACGGCACGACGGGCTACCGCAAGAATGTCACGCAGACCATCGGCTTCAACGGTTCGCTGAACCTCACCCCGAAGGTGGGTATCACCTTCCAGGGCGGTTACGACATCAAGACCAACAAGCTGACCACCTCGTCGATCTCGATCACGCGCGACCTGCACTGCTGGCAGATGTCCTTCTCGTGGATCCCGTTCGGCTACCACAAGAGCTGGAGCTTCAACATCGGCGTGAAGGCAGCCTCGCTCTCCGACCTGAAGTACGACAAGTCACAGTCGATGTACGACAACCTCTATTAAAAGGTATCCGGCCGCCCCAGCAGCGTGGAGAGATGCGGACAGACCGGGAGGGACACAAGCAAGGGGAGAGCGGCGAACTACAGATGAGACAGAAAAAAGGGAAGCGGTTCCGCCGCTCCCCTTTTTCTTTTACAGACAATACTCCGGATTCCGGTGCAGATCCCGGCGTCAGATTTCAGTGTCGGATCCCGGCGTCAGAATCAGATCCCGGCGTCAGATTTCGCGCACCTCGGCCGGCTCGCGGTCGATGTAGTTCGGATAGAGAAATTCGGGCATCCCGAGGGCCAGAATGGCACTGATCGACCGATCTTCGAGCCCCAGCATCCGGTTGAGCTGTTTGTGACGGTCGTGCCGGATGGCCGTCAGGACAAAGCCCATGTAGATCTGGCTCACACCGAGCGCCTCGGCCATCAGCGAGGCGTTCTGACAGGCCAGATTGGCATCCTCCGCCGCAAAGCGGTTCTTCTTCGGGGCGTGGATGAACAACAGCGCCGTAGCCCCGCGCAGAATCCGGTCACGCCCCTCGGCATAGTCGCGCCGCAGCCGTGCGAAGACCGGCACATAACGGTAGACGCCCGGCATCAGCGGCTTGAGCCACGGCCGCACCAGCGGACTCGACAACAGCCGCTCCAGACTGCGGAAGACCCCGAGCGTGTATTGGGCCACCTGCCGCAGCATGCACGGATCCGTGACGAGCAGATAGCCCAGTTCACGGGCGTTGCTGGCCGTCGGGGCACGGTCGGCCGCAGCGATGATCCGCTGCAGCCACTCCTGCGGTACGGCCTGCTTCGAGAGGGCCCGGTTCGAACGCCGCACGGCCAGGAGCCGTTCGACCTGTTCGGGGGTGGGCAGCGCCTGCCTGTCGGCGGCATGAACCCGCTCGGGCGTGAAGGCCTCGTGGCGGACGGCCCCCGTGGGACAGGCCGCCACACAATGTCCGCAGACGATGCAGCTCTCCGGATCGCGGAGCACGACGGCCCCGCGCGGTTCGACCTGCGCGAAGATCTGCGACGGGCAGACCCTCACGCAGCGTCCGCAACGGATGCAACCGTCACCGACGGCAATTTTCCACGAATCAGCGGACATTTTCGATGGCTTTGGGATCGTGTCTGTAACGGAACACCAGGGCGAAGACCAGCGCCACGAGAAGGGCATAACCGGCAAAAACGAGCCACGACTGCGACCAGCCGGCCACCTGAGCCGCGGCACTCTGCTGCGAATAGACGAAGCGGTTGACGACGGCCTGCGCGCCGAGCGTTCCGATCGTGGCACCGATGCCGTTGGTCATGATCATGAAGAGCCCCTGGGCGCTGGAACGGATCGCCACATCGGTCTCCTTGTTGACGAAGAGCGAACCCGAGATGTTGAAGAAGTCGAAGGCGACGCCGTAGACGATCATCGAGAGGATGAACATCCAGACACCGCTGCCGGGGTTGCCCAGGCCGAAGAGTCCGAAGCGCAGCACCCAGGCAAACATGGCCATCAGCATGACGTTCTTGATTCCGAACCGCTTGAGGAAGAATGGGATGAGCAGAATACAGAGGGTTTCGGAGACCTGCGAGAGGGAGATCAGCGCATTGGCATGGTTGGCGCCGAAGGTCGAGGCATACTCGGGGATATCGCGGAACGAGGTGATGAAGGGGTTCGCAAATCCGTTGGTGATCTGCAGCGAGACGCCCAGCAGCATCGAGAAGATGAAGAACAGCGCCATCTTCTTCTGTTTGAAGAGGGTAAAGGCGCGCAGGCCGAGGGCCTCGACGAGCGATTTGCGGTCGCCGGCCGGGCTGACGGGGCATGCGGGCAGCGTCATGGCATAGAATCCGAGGATCAGCCCCAGCGCAGCGCACTGCATGAACTGCATGAAGGTGGTCTGGAAACCGGCGGCATCGCAGAGCAGCATCGAGCAGATGAAGCCGACGGTGCCCCAGACGCGAATCGGCGGGAAGGCCTTGACGGTATCGAGCCCGGCGCTCTCGAGGACACAGTAGGCAACGGAGTTCGAGAGGGCGATCGTCGGCATGTAGAAGGCGACGCTCAGCGAGTAGAGCGTGAAGAGGATTCCGAACTGAACCCCCTCGCCCGAGGACATGGCATAACCGCCGGCGGCGGCCATGAAGAGGGCGGCCAGGAGGTGGCAGATGCCGAGCAGACGCTGAGCGGGGACCCAACGGTCGGCGACGATACCGACAACGGCAGGCATGAAGAGAGAAACGATGCCCTGCATGGCATAGAAGATGCCGATATGCGAAGCGAGGCCGACGCCGACCAGATAGGAGCCCATCGAGGTCAGATAAGCGCCCCAGATGGCATACTGGAGGAAATTCATGACGACGAGCCGGAACTTAATACCCATAACAAATTGATTTAGCGTAAATTTCAAGTTTCATTCAGTTCGTCTCCGGATTTCGGGGCCGGAGATAAAAACAAATGTACGAAATTTTTTTCTGATTTTTCTTGGTAGTTGTGAAATAAAGTTCTACTTTTGCATCACCAAAACGTCATTGAGCTATGGTGTAATGGTAACACAACAGATTCTGGTCCTGTTATTCTTGGTTCGAATCCAGGTAGCTCAACACAGCAAGCGCTCCGCCAACCGCGGGGCGCTTAAATTTTTTTTCGATTTTTCTTGGTAGTTGTGAAATAAAATTCTACTTTTGCATCACCAAAACGTCATTGAGCTATGGTGTAATGGTAACACAACAGATTCTGGTCCTGTTATTCTTGGTTCGAATCCAGGTAGCTCAACACCAGCAAGCGCTCCGCCAACCGCGGGGCGCTTTTCTTGTTTTTCCAGGAAGGAGAGAGAAATCGACCTCCAAATCTCGACGAAAAGAGACCATATAATCCCGGAAATCAACATTTTCTTGCGCCAAGAAGAGGTGGTGTCGACTTTTTTAACTACATTAAAGCCGACTTATTCATCAAAAATCAACCGCTATGAAACAGCACCACCTCACTCAGACCCTGCTGCAATGGCTGCTCCTCGGCTTCATCGCCGCACCGCTTCTCGCCGGATGCAACGACTCCGACGACAAGGGCAACCCCGACCCGACCCCCAATCCCCCGGCAGCCGTGACCTTCACCGTGACGCTCGGCGCCTACGACCAACAAGGCGTTAGCGCCAAGGTCGTACCCTCGGACGAAACGGCATCATGGTACTGCAACCTTTTCGAGACTGCAGCCCTCGGCGACCTCTCCGACACGACCATCAGCGAACTGCTCGAAGGCATTAAAGAGACAGCCCCCTACCTGCATACCGGAACGGAGGAGTTCACCCTCACGCAAGAGCTCACCCCCGGCACGGAGTACCGGCTCGTTGTTGCCGGCCACGACGCCGCCTCGGGTTTCACGGGCGACTATGCGCTGAGCGAACCCATTCTGGTCGAGGCTCCGTCGGAGCCCGAGCCCTTCACCTTCGAGGTCATGGAGGTCACCTACAACAGCGCCTCGATCCTCGTCAAACCGCTTGACACGTCGATGCCCTACTTCATCGACGTGCGCGACGCAGCCTCCGTTGATGCAATGGGCGATGAAAAGCTCATCGAAGAGATGCTGAAACTCTACGGCGGCTCGATGTCGTGGCTCTTCTCCTACACGGGAGAGACGACGATCTCCTCGGGCGTGGACTTCGGCAGCCTGCAGCCCGACACCGAATACTATGTCTCGGCCTTCGGTTACGACGAGAACCAGAACAGCGCCTCGACCAAGCTCTCCAAGATGAAGTTCTCGTCGGCCGCGGCAGGCGATCCGACCAAGAACACCTTCAGTTTCGAGATCACCGACGTTTCGGCAACCGGCGCCGATGTCACCGTCAAGCCCTCGGACCAGAGCGTTCTCTACATCTGGGACGTCATCACCGAGCAGAACTATCAGAAATACGGCGGCAACGACGAAGCCCTGCGCAAATACCTCGACGATTACATCGAGAGCCAGATCAACGCGACCTTCCCGACGCGCGAAGATATCGTTGCGGTCTGCGCGGTACGGGGCGACAACTACTACTTCTATGAATCGCTGCAGTCCAACACGACCTATTACGTCTGGGCCATCTGCGTCGACGCTTCGGGCCAGCCGATGGCCGACCCGGCCCTGAGTCCATCGTTCACGACAGCCAAGGAGGTCATCTCGACGGCGACGGCAAAGCTCGTCTTCGGCAAATACTACGACGGCAGCGAACTCTACAAGCTCGACCCCGAGACCTACGAGAAATTCAACGGCAAGGCCTACGTGCCGGCTACGGTCGAACATTCGGCCGACGCCACCACGTGGTACACCATCTATACGTCGGACAACATCATGGATACGGAGAGCTATCCCGACGCATTGCTGCGTCCGATTCTCATCAAGCAGGGCAGCGAAGGAGTCGAATCGCCACGCTACGCCGTGCCCTGGGATACGGAGGTCTACTTCCTGGCCATGGCCAAGGATGCTGCCGGCAACTACGGGCCCGTCTTCCGCAAGAGCCTGTCGGTCGACAAGGCCGGAGCTTCGCCCGTCAGCGAACTGAGTGCCGCACACCAATCGGCCGCAAAACCGCTCCGCACGGTCGCCATCCGGCCGCAGCTGATCCACAAAGTGCGCTAATACCCTCCGGCGGGGCAATTTCCGAACCCGCCGATTGCCAAGGCCGTCTCTCATGGGAGAGACGGCCTTTTCCGTCCACACCCTCCGGATAAAGAGACTGCCGGGACTCCGCAGGGAAGGCCCCGACAAAAAAGACGGCCCCCGCCCGCAGGCAGGAGGCCGTCCTCACAAATCGAAAGTCGCAACCGGTTATTTGCCGAGACCCATTCGCTCGATCAGCGCCTTGGTTTCGGGCTTGTGGCCGCGGAAGCGCACGTAGAGCTCCATGGGATGCTCCGTACCGCCCTTCTCGAGGATGTTCTTCCGGAACGACGTAGCCACCTCCTGGTTGAAGATACCCTTCTCCTTGAAGAGCGAGAAGGCATCGGCATCGAGTACCTCGGCCCACTTGTAGCCGTAGTAGCCGGCGGCGTAACCGCCCGAGAAGATGTGGCCGAAGGCCGGCGACATAGCCGTACCCTCCACGACGGGCAGCACCTGCGTGGGAGCCATCGCCTTCACCTCGAAGGCCTCGACGTCACCCTCGAAGGGTTCGGTCAGCGTATGCCAGGCCATGTCGGTGAAGCCGAACGAGAGCTGGCGCACGTTCAGATAGGCCGCCAGGTAGTTCTGAGCAGCGATAATGCGGTCGACCACCTCGGCGGGGATCTTCTCGCCGGTCTGGTAGTGGACGGCCCACAGGTCGAGATACTCCTTCTCGGTGGCCCAGTTCTCCATGATCTGCGACGGCAGCTCAACGAAGTCGCGGTAGACGTTCGTACCGGTGAGCGACTCGTACTTGCCGCGGCCGAGCATGCCGTGGAGCGAGTGGCCGAACTCGTGGAGGAAGGTCTCCAGTTCGTCGAAGGTGAGCAGCGAGGGGCTCGTGGGGGTCGGCTTGGTGAAGTTCATCACCAGCGAGACGAGCGGACGGGTCTCGACGCCGTCGACGGTCTTCGTGCCGCGGAACTCGGTCATCCATGCTCCGGCGGTCTTCGACGCACGGGGGAAGAAGTCGAGATAGAGCACGGCCAGGAAGCTGCCGTCGCGGTCGGTCACGTCGTAGGCCGTCACGTCGGGATGGTAGACCTCGATCTCCTTGTTGGGGGTGAAGTTCAGGCCGTAGAGCTTGTTGGCCAGCAGGAAGACGCCCTTCTTGACATTCTCGAGTTCGAGATAGGGCTTCACCAGTTCGTCGTTCAGGGCATACTTCTCATCCTTGTATTTCGTGCTGTAGTAGGCCCAGTCCCAGGGCATGAGCTGTCCCTTGAGCCCCTTCGAGGCGGCATATTCGCTCACCGTGCGGTAGTCGGCATCGGCCCACGACTTGGTCTCGTCGAGCAGCTCGCCGAGGAAATTCTCCACCGTGGGGGTGTCGCCGGCCATGCGGTCCTCAAGAACGTAGTCGGCATAGCACTTGTAGCCCAGCAGGTTGGCGATCTTCAGACGCGTGTTGACGATCTTGCGGATGATCTCCGTGTTGTCGAACTTGCCGCCCAGACAGGTCGAGCTGTTGGCCCGCCAGAGCTTCTCCTTCAGCTCGCGGTTGGTCGAGTAGGTCATGAAGGGGAGGTAGCTCGGATACTGGAGCGTGACGGTCCAACCCTTCTCACCGCGGGCAGCGGCCTCGGCGGCCATCCCCTCCTTGACGAAGGCGGGCAGTTCGGCCACCACCTTCGGATCGGTGATGTTGAGCGTGAAGGCGTTCGTGGCGGCCAGCGAGTTCTGGCCGAACTGCAGCGTCAGGGCCGAAAGTTCGGTCGTGTACTGGCGGTAGAGCTCCTTGTCGGCCTCGGAGAGGGCGGCACCGTTGCGGGCGAACTCCTTGTAGGTCTTCTCGAGGAGCGCCTTGTCCTCCTGGCTGAGGCGTCCGGGGTGTTCGTAGACGGCCTTGACCCGGGCGAAGAGCTTCTCGTTGAGCGAGATGTCGTTGGCCAGTTCGGTCAGTTTGGGCTGCACGCGCAGCGAGATGGCCTGCAGTTCGTCCGAGGTTTCGGCCCCGAGCATGTTGAAGAAGATCCCCTCGATGCGCGAGAGCAGCGCGCCGCTGCGCTCAAGGGCGACGATCGTGTTGACGAAGGTCGGCTTCTTGGGGTTGTCGACGATGGCCGCTACCTCGGCCCGCGAGCAGGCGATGGCGGCATCGAAGGCCGGTTCGTAGTGTTTGAGTTCGATCTTCGAGAAGGGCGGCGTGGCGTGGGGGGTGTCCCACTCGGCCAGCAGCGGATTCGAGAGATCCAGTTCGGGCAGCTGGGCCTTGGGAATCGAGTTGTCGGCGCAGCCTGCCACCATAGCGGAAATGGCCATGATCAGAAAAGCTTTTTTCATAAATTATCAGGGGTTTTCAGGTTTCTTCAAGGGATAGGTCGGCAACCATTCAGCGGGCCATCGGCTCCACGCGGACGCCCTTTGACGGATCGATCCCCGAGGCCAGCGAGTCGGCCGGTTCGGGATCGGTCCAGAGGCCGCGGCTTCTGAGCATCGGGATCTTGTCGGGATCCTTTCCGCGGAAGTCGCGGTACATCGTCATTCCGTCGGCCGAGCCGCCGCGGGCGAGCACCTTGCGGCGCAGATCCTCGGCGATGCGGCGGTTGTAGAGGTCGCCGCTCTCGCGGAAGGCCTCGAAGACATCCTTGTCGAGCACTGCGGCCCACGTATAGAAGTAGTATCCGGCCGAGTAGCCGCCGTCGAAGATGTGCGAGAAGTAGGGATAGTGGTACCGCGGTTCGATCTGCGGGATGAGGCCGCGCTTGACGGTCAGCGCCTCCCGCTCGAAGGCCATCGGGTCGAAGGGCTTGTAGTCCGTGATCGAGTGGATGTCCATGTCGGAGAGCGACGCGGCGATGAGCTCCGTGGTCATGAAGCCCTGGTTGAAGAGTTCGCTGCGACGGAGCTTGTCGATCAGGTACTGCGGGATGACCTCGTTGGTGCGGTAGTTGACGGCATACTGGCGGAGCACTTCGGGTTCGAAGGCCCAGTTCTCCATGAGCTGCGAAGGCATCTCGACAAAGTCGCCCTCAACCTCCGTCAGGCCGCGGTACTTGACGTCGTGGAAGAGGAAGTGCAGCGCATGGCCGAACTCGTGGAAGAGGGTTTCGGTCTCGTCGAGAGTCAGCAGGGCCGGCGTACTGGATGTCGGACGGGTGAAGTTGCAGACGATCGACACGACGGGAGCCACACGCTTGCCCTCGGCATCGTAGGTCTGCTCGACGTAGTTGCCGCACCAGGCGCCCTGACTCTTGCCGTCGCGGGGGAAGAAGTCGAAGTAGAGGATTCCGAGGTGCGACTCGTCGGCGTCGAGCACCTCGTAGGCGACGGCCTCGGGGTGGTAGAGGGGCACGGCCACCGGACGGAACGTAATGCCGTAAAGGCGGTTTGCGAGGAAGAAGATACCGGTCTGCACGTTTTCGAGCGAGAAGTACGGGCGCAGCATCTCCTCGTCGAGGGCATACTTCTGCTTGCGGAGCTTCTCGGCGTAGTACCACCAGTCCCACGAGGCGAACTCTCCGTCGGGGACATCCTTGCGGAAGAGGGGCTCCATCTCGGCCAGTTCGCCCTTGGCGCGTTCGAGGGCCGGGGTCCAGATCTCGTCGAGCAGCTTGTAGACGGCATCGGTCGTACGGGCCATCTCGTCATCGACGACATAGGCGGCATAGGAGGGGTATCCCAACAGGTGGGCCTTCTCCGTGCGCAGGCGGATGAAGTCGTTGATCAGCTGTTTGTTGTCATATTCGTCGCCGTTGTTGCAACGGTTCAGATAGGCCTTGTAGATCTCCTCGCGGCGTTCGCGGTTGGAGGAGTAGGTCAGGAAGGGAATCAGGCTCGACTTCTGCAGCGTGAAGGCATATTTCTCCTTCTGGCCGAGTTCGGCGGCCTTTTCGCGGGCCAGTTCGCGGATGTTGGCCGGGATGCCGTCGAGTTCGTCGGAGGAGAGCATCATCACGAAGTTGTTGTTCTCCGTGCGGATGTTGTTGCCGAACTTCACGGCGGCCAGCGACAGCTCCTCGTTGATCTCCTTCAGACGGGCCTTCTGCTGGTCGTCGAGCAGGGCGCCGGCCCGCACGAACGAACGGTAGGTCTTCTCGAGCAGCCGCTCCTGCTCGGCATCGAGTCCGAGCGTGGCCCGGCGGTCGTAGACCTGCTTGACCCGCTCGAAGAGCTTCGCGTTCAAGCGGATCTTGTCGGCATGGGCCGACAACAGCGGAGCCACCTCGACCTGGATCTTCTCGAGTTCGGGGGTGTTCTCCGCCCCGCAGAGCATCTCGAAGATCAGCCGCACCTGGGCGAGCATCTGCCCCGAGTTGTCGTAGGCAAGGATCGTGTTTTCGAAGGTCGCCTCGTCGTTGTTCGAGGTGATGGCGTCGATTTCGGCGTCGTGGAGCGACATGCCGCGCTCGAGCGCCGGAAGGAAGTGTTCGGGCTGGATCCGATCGAAGGGGGGCACCCCGTAGGGGGTATTCCACTCGGAGAAGAAGGGATTCTCACCGACACGCTTCTCGGATTTGCAACAAACGAGTGTCATGGCCAGAAAAAGCGTCAATAAACCGGTAATACGTTTCATGGATCGTGTTATTTCGTGTTATTTTGTGTAACTTTGCGGGCCGCGAAACCGACGGAAAGACGAAGGAGGGGGAGAAGAGCGGACGGAGCCACCGAACCGCGTCGACACCACCCGGCACGCCTTCACACGCCCCGACCGGGCTCGGGCAGCAACAAAGATACAATAAAAATCCGTAAAACAACAAGCAGGCCATGCAACTCTTTTACGCACCGCAGATCGAGCCGCCGGTCTACACGCTCGACGAGGAGGAGTCGAAACACTGCATCCGGGTGCTCCGCCTGGGCCGGGGCGACGAGATCCACCTGACCGACGGCCGGGGAAACCTCTACCGGGCCGAGATCATCGAGGCCGATCCGCGGCACTGCACGGTGCGCGTCGTCGAGACGCAGCCCGAATTCGAACGCCTGCCCTACCGGCTGGTGATGGCCGTGGCGCCGACGAAGAGCCCCGACCGTTACGAATGGTTCCTGGAGAAGGCCACCGAGGTGGGGGTCACCGAGATCCTGCCCCTGGAGACGGCTCACAGCGAGCGGCGGAGCTTCAAGCCGCAGCGGGGCGAAAAGGTGATCACGGCGGCGATGAAGCAGTCGCTGAAGGCCTACCGGCCGACGCTGCATCCGCTTACGGGGTTCCGCGAGGCGGTGGCCGAGCCGTTCGAGGGGCGGAGCCTGATCGCCCACTGCGACACGGCCCGCTCGCCACGGGGCAAGCAGTTGCTGCCGCGCACGCTGCGGGCCGGCGAGGCGGTGCGGATCTTCATCGGCCCCGAAGGGGACTTCTCGCCCGAGGAGATCGACTTCGCCCTGGCGCACGGTTTCGAGGAGATCACCCTCGGGCCGCAGCGGCTGCGCACCGAAACGGCGGCTGTCGTGGCCACGGTCATGACGTCGACCGTCAACCTGCTCCGTTGAATCCATCCGTAAAAATTCACGCTATCGAACAAACATTTACCTCAACCGGGATATGCTGTTTCTCTACACGCTGTTGTTCCTCGTGGTGGTCGTTGCGGCGATCTTCACGACGCCGTTGCGGGCCAAGGCCTGGACGGCACTCGTCCTGACGGCCGTCGGGGCGCTGGCGGCCACAATCCGGGCCCTCGGAGTGCTCGCCGGCACAACCCCCGCCATGCTGTGGTCGGTGCCGGGCGCGCCGTTCGGAGGCGATACGGGCTCGATGGACGGGCTCTCGGCCCTCTTCGCGGTGCTGATCTCGATCGGCTCGGTCGCCTCGGTACTCTACTCGCGGGGCTATCTGGCCCACACCCTCGCCGGAAAATCCCCGGCACACGTCTCGCTGCACTACACCTCGCTCACGGTGATGTTCTACGCCATGCTGGGGGTGGTCTGCTCCGACGGCGGCTTCTCGTTTCTCTTCTTCTGGGAGCTGATGACCGTGGCGTCGTTCCTGCTGATCCTCTACGACACCCAGCGCCGGGAGGTGAGCCGCGCGGCACTGGCCTATCTGATCATGATGCACATCGGCTTCGTGCTGCTGGTCGTGGGGTTCGTGCGGCTGGAGAGCGCCACGGGCGGAGCGACGTTCGCCGCCCTGGGCGAATACTTCCGCACGCAGCCGGGGCTGCCGCTGCTGATCGTCTTCCTGGCGGGCTTCGGCATGAAGGCCGGCATGTTCCCGATGCACGTCTGGCTGCCGGAGGCCCATCCGGCGGCTCCGTCGCACGTCTCGGCCCTGATGTCGGGCGTGATGATCAAGACGGGCATCTACGGCATCCTGCGCGTCGTGGCGGCGCTGGGCGAACTGCCCATGCTGCATACGGCCGGCGTGATCCTGCTCGTGGCGGGCATCGTCACGGGCATCTGGGGCGTGCTGCTCGCCGCCACGCAGAATGACGTCAAACGGCTGCTGGCCTACTCGTCGATCGAGAACGTCGGCATCATCCTGCTGGCACTGGGCGTCGCGGCGCTGGGCAAGGCCTCGGGCAACTCGTTCGTGGCGCTGTGCGGCATCACGGGCGCCCTGCTCCACACGCTCAACCACTCGTTCTTCAAGTCGCTGCTCTTCTTCGGCGCCGGCAACATCCTCTCGCAGACCCACACCACGTCGCTCGACGAGCTGGGCGGCCTCTCGAAGCACATGCCCCTGACGTCGATCCTCTTCCTGACGGGCACGGCGGCCATCTGCGCCCTGCCGCCGCTGAACGGCTTCGTCTCGGAGCTGCTCGTCTACCTCGGGCTCTTCGACGGCATCGCCTCCGGCAGCGAGATCCTCGCCTCGGCCGTCGGAGTGGCGGCGCTGGCCCTGATCGGCGGCGTGGCCGTACTGGCCTTCACGAAACTCTACGGCACGGTCTTCCTCGGCTCGCCCCGCTCGCACGAGGTGGCCGAATCGACCGAAGTCGACAACCTGCGCATCGCCGCCATGGCGCTGCCGCTGGCCGGCATTCTCTTCGTGGGGCTCTTCCCGCGGGCGGCCGTGGCGGGCGTGACGCGGGCGGCGGGCTTCTTCCTGCGCACCCCCTCGGATGCCGCCGACTGGCTGCTCTCCCCGACGCTGGCCACCGCCGGCCGCGTGGCCTGGGTGCTGATCCTGCTGGTCGGGGTGCTGGTCTGGCTGCGGCGACGCACGCTGCGCGGCCGGCAGATCGCCGAAGGCCCCACGTGGGGCTGCGGCTTCACGGCCACCAACGTCCGGATGCAGTACACCGGCGAATCCTTCTCCGAGGGGCTGCAGTCGATCGCCACGCCGCTGACACAGAACAGCGGCGAGGGGTCGCCCGTTGGCAAGGGCGAGATCTTCCCCGACGCCCACCGCTTCGACGTCGGCCACCGCGACCGCATCGGCCGCCTCTTCTCGGCGTGGTGGGTCGAGCTGCTGCGCCTGATCAACCAGCGCGTCATGCGCCTGCGCACGGGCAAGATCAACCACTACGTGCTCTTCGCACTGGCCTTCCTCGTGCTGGTCTTCGTGTTGTCCATCCTGAACGTGATCTGATCCCATGGCACTGCTCAATACACTTCTGATCCTGTTGGCGGCCCTCTGCATCCCGGGGCTGATCAACCGCACGCGGGCCCGGCTGGCGGGCCGCAAGGGCATCCGCTTCGCCCAGCACCTCTACGACCTGAGGCTGCTGCTGCGCAAAGGGGCCGTCTACTCGACGACAACCACGGCGCTGTTCCGCACGGCACCGTCGGTCATCCTGGCCACGTCGCTGCTGGCCGCACTCTTCATTCCGGTGGGCAACCTGCGGCCGCTGCTCTCGTTCAACGGCGACGTGGTGGCCTTCGCCTACCTGCTGGCGCTGGGCCGCATGGCGCTGATCCTGGCGGCGATGGATACGGGCAGCTCGTTCGAGGGGATGGGCGCCAGCCGCGAGGCGCTGTACGGCGCCCTAATCGAACCGGCGCTGATGCTCACCGTCGGGACGCTGGCGCTGCTCTCGGGCCACACCTCCTTCGCAACGATCTTCGCGGCGGATCTGGCCGGCAACACGAAGTTCGTGATCGTCCTGCTGCTGGCGGCCTACGTGCTGACGAAGATCGTCTTCACGGAGAGCGGCCGCATCCCGGTCGACGACCCCCGCACGCACCTCGAACTGACAATGATCCACGAGGTGATGTGCCTCGACTACTGCGGCGTCGATCTGGCCTACATCAAGTTGTCGACGTGGCTGAAGAGCGCGGCGCTGTCGATGCTGGCGGCCGATGCCGTGGCGGCGGTGATCTGCCCGCGGTGGTGGTTCGCCGCGCCGCTGGCCATCCTGCTCACGGGACTCTCGGTGGGCATCGTCGAGTCGACCCAGGCGCGCAACAAGCTCGTCCGCAACACCACCTTCATCCTCACCATCACGGCACTGGCCGCCCTGGTCTTCTTCACGGGCTACCTGCTGCAACTTAATATCGGTATCCAATGATTCTGCCGCTGATTCTGCTCTACGTCGTGACGCTCGTCTACCTGTCGATCACCGAGCGTTTCCGCAACTTCGCCTCGCTGATCGGCCTGCAGGGGTGGCTGCTCTTCGGCATCGCCCTGGTGCGGCTCCATGCGGCCAACCCCGGCGAGCTGATCTTCGTCTCGCTCGAGACGCTGCTCTTCAAGGGGATTCTGGTCCCGTGGCTGCTCTTCGCCGTGATCCGCCGCACGCGCATCAACCGCGTCCGGCGGTCGGGATCGTCGCAGTCGGGCTCGCTGCTGCTGTCGCTCGTGGCCCTGGCCGTGAGCGCCTCGCTGACCTACTACATCGCCGATTCGACGGTCGATCTGCTCTTCTTCGGCGTGGCCCTCTACTCGCTGCTGAGCGGGCTGATCCTGATCGTGCTGCGGCAGCGGATCTTCTCCCACATGATCGGCTTCCTGGTGATCGAGAACGGCGTGTTCCTCTTCTCGACGGCCATCGGCGTGGAGATGCCGCTGCTGATCAACTTCGCCATCCTGCTCGACATCCTCATCTCGGTACTGATGCTGGGCATCTTCTTCACGAAGATCGACGACAAGATCCACGCCGACGACGCCGATTCACTCACCAACGTAAAGGACTGACGCCATGATAGCCTATCTCATCGCAAGCCTCGTGATTGCCGCCCTGACCTTCGCCGTACGCCGCGAGCGGCAGCTCTTCTACACGGGTGTGGCCTTCTACGCCGTACAGGCGGCCTTCGCCGCGGCGATCCTCTTCGGAGGTCTCTACGGGCGGGCATCGACCGCGTGGTTCACGTTCGATGCCGCGGGGACGCTCTTCTACGTGCTGCTGTGCATCGTCTCGGCCTTCGCCTACTTCCATTCGGAGGCCTACCTGCGCGAAAACGACCTCGCGCAGACCCGGGCCTACTCGGCTCTGGTGATGCTGCTGACGACAGCCATCGCGGGGTCGTACTTCGCCTCGAACCTGGCCGTGACGTGGATCTTCCTCGAGGCCACGACCCTCTGCTCGGCGGGCATCATCTACCACCGCCGCACGGCCCAGACGCTCGAAGCGGCGTGGAAATACGTCTTCGTCTGCTCGACGGGCATTGCCATGGCCTACCTGGGGATCCTGCTGCTGGCGGCCGCCACGGAGTGCGAATCGCTCAACTACGAGGTCGTCGCCGCAGCCGTCGGCAACGGCAACGCCCTCTACCTGAAGACGGCCTTCCTGCTGATCCTGTGCGGCTACAGCTGCAAGATGGAGCTCTTCCCGCTCTACACCGTCGGCATCGACGCCAACTTTGCGGCGCCGTCGCCCGCCTCGGCCCTGATCTCGACGGGGCTGGTCAACGCCGGTTTTCTGGCCATCTTCCGCGTCTACCGGCTGCTGGCCGGGACGGAGGTCTTCGGCTGGGTGCGCTCGGTGCTGCTGATCGTCGGGGTGCTGTCGCTCATCATCGGCGCCCTCTTCCTGCGGCGCACGAACAACTACAAGCGCTTCCTCTCCTACTCGACGGTCGAGAACATGGGCATCGCCGCCATCGGTCTGGGTGTGGGCGGCCTTGGGGTCTGGGCCGCCGTGTTCCACGTCGTCTGCCACACCTTCATCAAGAGCAGCCTCTTCCTGCAGATGGCCGTCGTGCGGCAGGTCTACAACGGCTACCGCATCAACCGCATCGGCGACTACATCCACATCAACCGCGTGGGGGCCATCGGGCTGCTCACGGGCATGGTCGTGCTGGTGGCCTTCCCGCCCTCGCCGCTCTTCGTCTCGGAGCTGCTGATCCTGCGCGAGACGATCGCCGGCGGCCGCTGGTGGCTCGTGGCCGGAATGCTGCTGCTGTTGTGCATCGTCATCTACTCGTTCTGCTCGCGCATGATCCGCCTCTGCTACCAGCCCAATCAGGACGAACTCCACCCCTCGAAGGTCGACCGGGCGCTGTCGTGGTCGGCCCTGACGCTGCTCGCGGCGGCCATGGTGCTGGGACTCTGGCAGCCGGCCTTCCTGCGTGAACTGATCGATCAAATCGCCTTGTTATGAACTACCTCGTAACCGACAATACCTCGGGCGCCGTGCGCCTGGAGGAGATTCCCGAAGTCTCCTACCCCACGTTCTACGAGCTGCTGCGCACGTGGCTCACGGACGAACGCTACCACGTGGCGCACTACTTCGCGCTGCCCTCCGGCGACCGGATGCGCTTCTACTGCCTGGTGCTCGACGATGCCGAAAGCCGGGTGCTGATCACCTCCCACGCCACGGGCTACTACGACGACACGGCACTGCCGTCGCTCACGGCGCTGCACCCGCAGATGCACCCCTTCGAGCGCGACATCACCGAACGCTACGGCATCCGCTTCGACGGCCAGCCGTGGCCCAAGCCGCTGCGCTTCCCCTTCGACCGCTACGATCGCCAGAGCTCGATGGACAACTACCCCTTCTACACGATGGCCGGCCACTCGCACCACGAGGTCAACGTGGGACCGATCCACGCCGGGATCATCGAACCGGGAGCCTTCCGCTTCATCTGCAACGGCGAAGAGGTGCTCCACCTCGAGATTGCGCTGGGCTACCAGCACCGCGGGGTCGAGGCGGCCTTCGCGGCGACGGACAACCGCCTGCGTCAGATGTGCCTGGCCGAGGCCGTTGCGGGCGACAGCGCCGTGACCCACGCCACGGCCTTCGCCGAGGCGATCGAGAAGCTGACCGACCGCGAACGCCCCGCGCAGCTCGACCGGGAACGGGCCGTTGCGCTCGAGCTGGAGCGCATGGCGATGCAGATTGCCGATACGGGAGCGCTGTCGATGGATGCGGGCTACCAGCTGGGACAGGTGGCCTGCGAGGCGCTGCGCACGATGACGATCAACACCACGCAGGCGTGGTGCGGCAACCGCTTCGGCAAGGGGCTGATCCGCCCCCACGGCACGAACCACCCGCTGACGCCGGCCAAGTCGGCGATGATCCGCCGCAACGTCGCCGAGATCGCCCGCCGCTACGAGGAGGTGCGCCGCGATCTGGAGTCGTCGCCGACGCTGCTGGCGCGTTTCGAACAGTGCGGCATCGTCCCGCGCGAGGAGATGCGGCGGCTGGGCGGCGTGGGCCAGGCGGCCCGGGCCAGCGGTCTGGCCCGCGACATCCGCACGACGCATCCGTGGGGTTCGTACGGCAAGTGCCTCCACCACGAAACGGTCGTCGAACAGGCGGGCGACGTGATGGCCCGGCTCGAGGTGCGCTGCCGCGAGGTGCTGCAGTCGGCGCGCTACGTCGACCGGCTGCTGGAGATCTACGAACAGAAGTACGGCGCGCTCGAGAATCCGTGCGAGGTGCCCGACTACACGACCTCGCTCACGCCATCGGCACTCTCGTTCGGGTTGGTCGAGGGGTGGCGCGGCGAGACGTGCCACGTGGTGGTGACCGATGCGGAGGGGCATCTGGCGGCGTGCCGGATCAAGGACCCGAGTCTGCACAACTGGCTGGCGCTGGCACTGGCCGTGCGCGGCGAGGGGATCTCCGACTTCCCGATCTGCAACAAGAGCTTCAACCTCTCTTACTGCGGCCACGACCTCTAACCGGCCGCAGGAGAGAACATCCGGCCCCGCTCCTTTTCGGAAGCGGGGCCTTTTTGCATCGTCGCAGAGGCAGATCCGGAGGAGAATTGCGATCTCAGGACGGGTGGCAACGTCGCAGGAGCAACCGGCAGGCCGTACGGCCCCGGAACGGGCTGCAGACACCTCCCGACGGGGAGAAACGTCAAAAAATCCCTGTTTTCCGCAAAAAAATCCCCAGCCTTGCGGCGGGAAAAGGCGAACTTTGCCGTCGGAAAACCTGAAACGAAAAACCGACCCATGAAACACCTTTCGCGCCTCTTCAGCCTCGGAATGCTTGTCTGCTGCACCCTCTTTGCCGCAGCCTGCAGTTCGGACGACAACGAAACCCTGCAGCCCGGTGACACCCCCGCGCCGACCCCCGACACACCGGCCATCCACACGGTGGTCGTAGCCCAGGACGGCACGGGTGACTACGCAACCCTGCAGGAGGCCTTCGATGCGCTGCCCGTCGACGGCGAACCGCACATCGTCCGCCTGCGTCCGGGAACCTACTACGAGAAGGTGACCCTCTCGGCGAAACACCCCCGCGTGACACTCATCGGCGACGACGCCGCGACGTGCATCATCACCTACGACGACTTCGCGGGCCACGACGACGGCCGGGGCGGCACGCTCGGGACGTGGCAGTGCCAGAGCTTCCTGGTCGAAGCCGACGACTTCACGGCCAGCAACGTGACCATCGCCAACAGCTACGTGAACAGCCAGGCCAACGCCGCCGTCAACAAGGATACGCAGGCCGTGGCGCTGCGCATCGAGGGGGACCGCGCGGCCTTCTACGGCTGCCGCATCATGGGCTATCAGGATACGCTCTTCGGGCGCGGCACGGGTCGCGTCTACCTGCGCGACTGCTACATCGAGGGGAACGTCGACTTCATCTTCGGCTCGTCGACGATGGTGCTCGATCGCTGCACGCTCCACGTCAACCGCAACAACAGTGTGCTGACGGCCCCGTCGACCCCCGCCGACCACAAGTACGGCATCGTCTGCATCGACTGCACGATCACCTGTCCGGCAACGGGCGAAACGGATTTCGACGGCACGAAGTTCTCCTACTTCTACCTGGGCCGTCCGTGGCAGAACGCCCCGCGTGCGGTCTTCATCCGCTGCGAGGAGCCCGCGGCCCTGCGTGCCGAGGGGTGGACGACGATGTCGGCCCAGCCGGAGCTCTTCGCCGAGTACCGCTGCACGGGTGACGGCGCGACCTCCGACCGGCTGGCCAAACGGGCCAACGGCGGCCGCCAGCTCTCCGATTCGGAGGGTGCGGAGTATGTCGTGGCGAACATCTTCGCCAAGTCGGCAGCTCCGGAGAACGGCTCCGACTGGCTCCCGTCGAGCCTCTTCACCGATCCGGGACAGGAGTAGCGCCAACGCGCCGCACCGGTCAGGAAGCACCCCCCGGGCGTGCATTCGGACAACCGGACGAGACGAAATACAGAAATACCTCAACCAACAAAACCAAACCGAACCCATCTTCAAATTTTCCTTTTCGACCACGGGTCCCCGCTCCATCGACGGAACGGAGGCCCGTGTTTTTGTGCCGGGACCTCGCGGGGCGGACTTTTCACGGAGCAAAAGGAGGGGCGATGCTTGGAGGATCCGGGGGATTTCGCTATTTTTGCGGGCATCAAACATCGCAACCATGATCCTACCGAAAATACGGGTGCTGCGCAGCCACGGACAGCAGGCCATTCCGGACCTCGACGCCGTGCAGCTGACCGAGGAGTTCCGGGGCCGTCCCGAACTGACCTTCACCGAGGATACGACCGAGGCCGAACGCGCCGAGGCCATCTGCCCGACGGGGGCCTTCCGGGCCGATCCGCTGGAGCTCGATCTGGGACGGTGCCTCTTCTGCGGGGAGTGTGCCCGGGTGGCGCCGCGCAACGTGCGCTTCACGAACGACTACCGCATCGGCTCGCCCACGCGCGAGGGGCTCATCCTCCACGACGGCGACACCCGCGTGGCATTCGATCCGGAGCAGGTACGGCCCGAAATCCGCCGCTGCTTCCGCCAGGCGCTGCAGCTGCGCGAGGTCTCGGCCGGCGGCGACGCCTCGGTCGAGATGGAGCTCAACGCCACGGGCAACGTCAACTTCGATCTGGGACGCTTCGGCATCGGCTTCACCGCCTCGCCGCGTCATGCCGACGGCGTGGTGGTCTCGGGTCCGCTGACGGCCAACATGGCCGAGGCGCTGGAGATCTGCTACGACGCCGTAGCCGAACCGAAGATTCTGGTCATGTGCGGCACGGAGGCCTGTTCGGGAGGGCTCTTCGCCGAGAGCCGCGCCCTGGACCGCAGCTTCCTTGACACGCACAAGCCCGACCTCTGGCTTCCCGGAGCGCCGACCCACCCGATGATCTACATCGACGGCCTGCTGACACTGCTCGGCCGCAAAAAAAGAGATTGACACCATGGAACGCCTCCACACGATTTTCCTGTCGTTCTTCAAGATCGGCCTCTTCACCTTCGGCGGCGGATACGCCATGATCCCGCTGATCGAACGCGAGGTGATCGACAACCGCAACTGGATCGAACGCCGCGAGTTTCTCGATCTGCTGACGCTGGCCCAGTCCGTACCGGGACCGATTTCACTCAACACGTCGGTCTTCGTCGGCTACAAGATCCGCGGACTGCGCGGTGCGGCGGCTGCCCTGCTGGGGGTTGTCGTGCCGTCGTTCGTCATCATCCTCGCCATCGCCCTCTTCTTCGCCGACATCCGCCACAATCCAATCGTCGACGCCGCCTTCAAGGGGATGCGCCCGGCGGTCGTGGCACTGATCATCGGTCCGGTGATCTCGCTGGCCCGCGGCATGCACTGGTCGATGTTCCTCGTCATTGCGGCGGCAGCCCTGGCCGTCTGGGGGCTGGGATGGTCGCCGATCTGGGTACTGGTGATCGGCGCCGCCGCAGGCATCGCCTGGGAGCTGGCCGTCGCCCCGCGGATCGCCCGACACAAAGATAAACCCAAAGCATGAGTCCGGCCATGAACCAGAAATACATTCTGATGCTCAGTCTTCTGATCCTGGCCACCACAGCGGCCGGGCCCACCACGGCCCGACATTCGGACGCCGCACCCGGGCCAAAAATCGAATCCGCCTCCGCCACGGGACAGACTCGGGAAGCCTTGGAGAAATTCTACAAGGAGTACGCCGGCTGGATGTCGGCCGGCCCCTGCGACGAGATTGCGAAGCCCGCATTGCCGCTGGATGCAGCCACCCGCCGGAAGGTGGAGAAGGTCGGCAAGAGGCACGGCTTCGACCTTCTGCTCCGGGCCCAGGATTTCAACCGTCGGGCGCTGTCGACGATCACGGTCACGCCAGTCGACGGCGAATGGTATGCAGCGGCCTATCTCGATACCTACAACAAACGGTGCGTCGTTGTTCCCGTTCGTGCCACGATGCGCAAGGGGCAGCTGGTGATCACAGATATCGCACTTCCTTAACTTTTCCGAGACATGATCCTTCTCTGGCAACTCTTCGTTTCATACCTCAAGATCGGCTTCTTCGGATTCGGCGGCGGCTACGCCATGCTGTCGCTCATCCAGAACGAGGTGGTCGTGCAGCACCAGTGGCTCACCAACGCCCAGTTCGCCGACATCGTCGCCATCTCGCAGATCACCCCCGGCCCGATCGCCATCAACTCGGCCACCTATGTGGGCTACACCGTCGGTCTGGAGACGGGCTATGCCTGGTGCGGGGTACTGGGGTCACTCATCGCGACGTTTGCGGTCTGCCTGCCGTCGCTCACGCTCATGATCCTTGTAGCACAGTTCTTTCTCCATCTGAAGAACAACCGCCTGGTCGAGGGGGCCATGCGGGGGATGCGGCCCGTGGTGATCGGCATGATCGCCGCCGCGGCCCTGCTGCTGATCTTCCCCCACAGCTCGGAACCCGACGAGCAGAACTTCATCGATGCCTGGAGCTGGGTGCTCTTCGGCGGGGTCTTCATCGGCTCGTGGCGCAAGGTGAACCCGATCCTGCTGATTGTCCTCTCGGCCGCGGCCGGCATTCTGATCTACTACGTCTTCGGACTCTGACCCGGACAGGGGTGCAAAACAAACAGCGGGTGCAGGGGTTTTCACCTCTGCACCCGCTTTAACCGTTGACCGGCCGGATGGTCAGCAACTCTTTCCGGCTGCGGCATTCCGGGCGCTGCCGAACAGTTGCCGTCTCCGTCTGAAGATATGCAGCAACGCCAGCACCCCGAACACGATGCCTCCCACATAGTGGTAAAATCCGATATGGAGGCCGAACAGCCACTTGACAATTCCCGTGGCGGCCACCAGCAGAAAGACCACCGCAAACAGCATCACCATCCGACGGCGCAGCCCCTTGCAGCCGGCCGTTGTCAGCGAACGGAACCAGGCCCAATGCCCGTAGACATGGAGTCCGACAAGGACCAGAAACAGCAGGGAAAGAGCAACATGCGCCAGATGCCAGGCATACCTGAGTTCGGCCGCACCGGCATGTTCGACCACATGGAGTTCGAGACCGGAGCCGCACAATCCGACCAGGACGGGGAACAAGACCCGATCGGTCCAGAGATTCAATTTACGTTTATTCATCTTATCCTATCAAAAGGTTTTCAAAAACAGCAAGCGCGGACGCGGACCGACCGGACTCAAATCCGGGACGATCCGGGATCCTGCCGCCGGGACACCGGAGGGCAGAGGCCCCACACGCGTGTGAACAACCGCGTGAAGCAGCCGTTCCTGCCAATCGAGCCCGCAGGGAGTGGAGGCGATTGGGACGGATCCATCCCCTGTCAGAGTACGGCCAGAGCCGCCATGCCGCCGGCAAAGAGCAGCAGCAGGAAGATCACCAGCGAGAGCAGGCCGAGAAAGGCGACGACCGTGCCGATGCAGCCCCAGCGCTGTTCGCCGCCGGGGAGCGGATCGCTCACCAGCGTGATGATGAGCCCCACGAGGGGCGTGAAGATCAGACTCAGCAGAAAGGCCCATCCGAAACCGATGCGGCGGTGGCTGCCGATGATACCCACCAGCACGGAGAGCAGCGAACCGCTCAACAGGCCGAAAAGCAAAACAGGTACACCCATAAGTATTTGCGATGATCTCGGGCCGGCATCGAAGCGGCCCGCATTCCACAACGATTAACGGACAAAACGGTAATAGGTTCCCAGGGGGAGCTCCTTGCCGGCGCGGTCCGTGAAGCACAGTTCGCCCCACTGCTCCTCGGCCGGAGCCCCGAAGGCCTGGCGCACGGCCGTGCGGGCCAGCGTCGACGACAGCCCCATCGAATAGAGATTCAGCACGAGGAAGGCCCCGCTCTGCTCCAGCAGCTGCGCACAGCATTCGAGCATCTCGCCGATGTTCTCCTCGAGGACCCACTTTTCGCCGTTGGCACCCCGTCCGTAGGCGGGCGGATCGAGAATGATGCCGGCATAGCGGTTTCCGCGGCGCACCTCGCGGCGCACGAACTTCAGGGCATCCTCGACCATCCAGCGCACCCCCTCCAGCTCACTCAGCTCCATGTTCTCGCGGGCCCACGTCACGACGGGCTTGACCGAATCGACATGGGTCACCTCGGCCCCGGCGGCCCGGGCGGCAAGGGTCGCCCCGCCGGTGTAGGCGAAGAGGTTCAGCACGCGCGGGGCGGCAGTCGGCGAGCCGGGAAGTGCGGCAGCGGGGTTTCCGGCAGATGCCGCGCGCCCCGGACCGAACGTCGCGCGGGCCGGACCGAACGTCGCGGCGGACGAACAAGCGGAGGGGATACCGGCAGAACGCCCATCCACCCCCCTCAGCCGCAGCACCTGATCATAGATAAAGTTCCAGTTGGCGGCCTGTTCGGGGAAGATCCCGACGTGTTTGAACGAGGTGAGTCCCAGCCGCATGCGCAGGTGCATCCCTCGATAGGCATACTCCACCGTCCAGCGATCGGGCATCTTCGGGGAGAGGCGCCACTCGCCGCGTTCGTCGTTGCGCGCATCGCGCAGAAATGCGGCATCGGCCCGGCGCTGCCACTCCTCTTCGGAGAGCGTCCGCCGCCAGATGGCCTGCGGTTCGGGACGCCGCGTGACGTAGCGGCCGAAGCGTTCGAGTTTCTCGAAATCGCCCGTATCGATGAGTTCGTAATCCGGAAAATCGGGGGTCAGTTGCTGCTGCATCTCTTCGTAGGTTTATCGTCTTTATCGTCCGTATTTCGTATCGTTTTTCCGGCGCGGAGGGCACTCGACCAGCGCCATCTCGCACGCCCGGCAGTCGAACTCCAGCCGGAAGCGGTCCGCACCGTGTTCGAGATAGAGGTCGCCCCTGAGGCGCGACCCCTCGCGCAGGCACTCGCCGATCTCGCGGCGGATGCAATAGGCCGAGCGCATCACCGTACGCCCCTCGAACGACGCGGCCAGTTCGAGCGGCCGTTCGATTTCGCGCACGCCGTGGTCGCGGTAGAAGGCCTCGGCCAGGCGATTGGTGACATTCTCATCGGCCGTGACCCGCTCCGACGGATAACGGGCCTCCCGGTTTTCGGGCAGGATCCGGTGCGGCATCGGACGGGCCTCCCGCGCCCGGAGCAGCGCCTCGAGCACCTCGCGCCGCAGTTCGGCCGCCAGCGATGCCGGCACGAACCACTCGCCGCCCCGCACCTCGACCTCGTGCACCGCAAAGATCGTATCGCCCGACTTCATCGCCTGCGCCCGCAGCGAGGCGGCATTGGCCTCGGGATTGCGGGCCCGGTCGAGCGCCAGGGAGCGCGATGCCGCGGCCGTCACCCCTTCGCAGTCGGTGCAGGTGATCGTCACTCCCGACTCCGAAGCCTCGAACAGCGCCCGCACCGCGATCACACGCCGCATGCGGCTGCGTTCGAGCGCGAGGTTGAAACGCCGGTCGAAGTTGCGGAAGACCTCCGCCCCGGGGGTGATCCCCTCCATGCGGTTGGGGGTGATGCGGCGCCCGTCGACGGCATTGACGTTGGTTCCGGTCACGCCGCGCGGCGTGACGAAGCAGAGACCGTCGCCCGGCGCCAGATCCGCCCCGCCATCGAGCGTGAAGCTGCCTCCCGCCACCCGGGACACCCGGCCGATGCGTTCGCCGATCGCCTTCGGCGTGTCGAACGAAGCCACCCCCGGGCGCTTGCCGTCGAGGAAGTATTCGGATTCGCCGCGTGTGAAGCTCTTCGACGGATCGGGCGCGAAGTCGGGGATGCTCTCCCCCACCGACGAACGGCGCAGCCCGGGACGTGCGGCCAGCACCTCGTCGAGCGCCCGGCGGTAGTAGGCCACCACATTCTTGATATAGACGATGTCCTTCAGCCGCCCCTCGATCTTGAACGACGTGACGCCGGCATCGACCAGTTCGCCCAGCCGCCGCGAGAGGTTCATGTCGCGCACCGAGAGGAGGTGTTTGCCGGCCATCAGCGTGCGTCCGCCGGCGTCGACCAGATCCCACGGCAGGCGGCAAGGCTGGCTGCAGGCGCCGCGGTTGCCGCTGCGGCCCGACATGGCCCGCGAGAGGAAACAGCGGCCGCTGTAGCCGACGCAGATCGCCCCGTGGACGAAACACTCGACCTCGGCCGGCGTGGCGGCACAGATGGCGCGGATCTCGTCGAGCGACAGGGCACGTTCGAGAATCACCCGCGCGAAGCCTGCCTCGGCCAGGAAACGCGTCTGTTCGGGGGTGCGGTTGGCCATCTGCGTCGAGGCGTGGAGCTCGACCGGGAGGTTCATCCGCCGCAGGGCCATGTCCTGCACGATCAGGGCGTCGACCCCGGCGTCGATCAGTTCGCGGGCCGTGCGTTCGGCCTCGCGGAGCTCGTCGTCCCAGAGCAGCGTGTTGAGCGTGGCGTGGATGCGCACGCCGAAGCGGTGGGCATACTCGACCACGCGGGCGATCTCCGCGGCGGAGTTCCCGGCGGCCTGCCGGGCCCCGAAACGAGCCCCTCCGATATAGACGGCATCGGCCCCGGCCTCGATGGCCGCCACGGCCGATGCGTAATCCCGGGCCGGAGCCAAGAGTTCAACGGTTTT
Source organism: uncultured Alistipes sp. (assembly GCA_938014215.1). Classification (GTDB taxonomy): domain Bacteria; phylum Bacteroidota; class Bacteroidia; order Bacteroidales; family Rikenellaceae; genus Alistipes. The sequence continues at coordinate 48,642 of CALLRW010000013.1, forward strand.
CAAAGCGATGGAATTTTGCACAAAAATAAGACAATTTTAGGAATTGTTTTGTAATTTTGCCCTTCGTAACGCGAAAACACAATAAACATTCGATATCATGCTTACGATCAAGCAAATCCGGGATGACCGCGAAGCCGCCATCCGCAAACTCGCCAAAAAAGGCGTCGACGCCGCCCCCGTCATCGACAAGATCATCACGCTCGACGACCGCCGCAAGGCCATTCAGGTCGAACTCGACAACACGCTGGCCACCCAGAACAAGGCCGCCAAGGAGATCGGCGCCCTGATGGGCCAGGGCCGCCGCGAAGAGGCCGAGGAGCGCAAGCACTTCGTCACGGACCTCAAGGAGAAGTCGGCCCGTCTGCAGGCCGAGTCGAACGACGTGCAGCAGGAGCTGCAGGCCGCGCTGGTTTCGCTGCCGAACTTCCCCGCCGAGATCGTCCCCGAGGGCAAGACCGCGGCCGACAACCTCGTCGTGAAGCTCGTCGAGAACTACACCAAACTGCCCGAAAACCCGCTGCCCCACTGGGAGCTGGCCAAGAAATACGACATCATCGACTTCGACCTGGGCGTGAAGCTCACCGGAGCCGGATTCCCCGTCTACAAGGGCAAGGGCGCCCGTCTGCAGCGCGCACTGATCAACTACTTCCTCGACTGCAACACCCGCGCCGGCTACCTCGAGGTCGAGCCGCCGGTGATGGTCAACGAGGCTTCGGGATTCGGCACCGGCCAGCTCCCCGACAAGGAGGGCCAGATGTACCACGCCACGGTCGACAACTACTACCTCGTGCCGACGGCCGAGGTCCCCGTGACGAACATCTACCGCGACGTGATCCTCGACGAGAAGGACTTCCCGGTGAAGATGACCGCCTATACGCCCTGCTTCCGCCGCGAGGCCGGTTCGTACGGCAAGGATGTGCGCGGTCTGAACCGTCTGCACCAGTTCGACAAGGTGGAGATCGTCCAGCTGTCGCTGCCCGACGTATCGTATGAGGCGCTGGACGGCATGGTGGCCCATGTCGAGACGCTGGTCAAGTCGCTCGGTCTGCCGTACCGCATCCTGCGGCTCTGCGGCGGCGACATGTCCTTCACCTCGGCCCTGACCTACGACTTCGAGGTCTACTCCGAGGCCCAGAAGCGCTGGCTGGAGGTTTCGTCGGTTTCGAACTTCGAGTCGTTCCAGGCCAACCGTCTGAAGCTGCGCTACCGCGACGCCGAGAAGAAGATCCACCTGGCCCACACCCTCAACGGATCGTCGCTCGCCCTGCCGCGTATCGTCGCCGCCCTGCTCGAGGACTTCCAGACCCCCGAAGGCATCCGCATCCCGGAGGTGCTGGTTCCCTACACGGGCTTCGATATGATCAAATAGTTTGATTTTATCAAATAAGTTCCTATATTTGCACTACACACATTAACCACAAACACGCAAAACAATGGCTTACAAAATCACTGATTCCTGCGTAGCATGCGGGACCTGCATCGGCGAATGCCCGGTAGAGGCCATCTCGGCCGGCGACATCTATGTCATCGATCCCGACAAGTGCATCGACTGCGGCACCTGCGCAGGCGTTTGCCCGAACGAGGCTATCGTTTCGGAGTAATTCCGCAAGGATAAAAACGCAAGATATGCCCCGGAGCCGGATGGTTCCGGGGCGTATTTTTTCACAGGACAGGACGATGAACGATCTTGAGAAGATGCGCTCGGGGAGGTGGCTCCACGCCGTCACGCCCGAGATCGGCGAGGCTCTCCGCCGCGCCGAGGAGCTCTGCTTCCGGCTGAACCAGCTGCCCCCTTCGCACCGCGAGGAGCGCGAGGCGATCATCCGCCGCCTCTTCGGCCGCGTCGGGAGCGACATCACGCTCCACAGCCCGTTCCACTGCGACTTCGGGGAGCAGATCACCGTGGGCGACCACTTCGTGGGAAACTTCAACCTGACGATCCTCGACGAGGCGCCCGTACGGATCGGCAACCACGTCTACATCGGCCCCAACGTGGGGATCTACACCGTGCACCACGCCCTGCTCGCGGAGCAGCGCAATGCCGGGATCATGCAGTCGCTGCCGGTCGAGATTCACGACAACGTCTGGATCGGCGGCCATGCCGTCATCATGCGCGGCGTGACGATCGGCCAGGGGGCGGTGATCGGCGCCGGGAGCGTCGTGACGCACGACATTCCGCCGCAGGTCGTCGCCGCAGGAAACCCCTGCCGCGTACTGCGCCCCATAACCGAAGCCGATCGCATTGCGCAAACGGAGCTGGATTGACCCTCCACACAGCGGCGCAGGACAAACAAAAAACGACGGCGGCACGACCCGGAATCGGGTGTGCCGCCGTTATTTGTTGCAAGCCGCTGCTGTTCGTTTCAGGGCCCGGCTGTTTGTTGCAGATCCCAGATACTCTTACAAGTCCCGGTTTGTTGCAGGCCCTGGCTTGTTGCGGACCCAGGATATTTGTTGCTGGTCCCGGATTGTTGCGGGCCCCGGCTATTCGTAGAGCAGGTATTTTGCCCGGAGCTGCCGGAAGACCTCGGCTTCGGGCTCCCAGCGGGCACGAATCTCCTCGTCGGAGGCCCCGTCGAGGATCATCTCACGCACCCACCCTACGCCGACCAGCTTCTCGAACATCGGAGTGAAGAAGGCCTCGCCCAGCCCCAGATCGCGGTAGGCATCGATCACGTACCTTAGGGAGAACCCCACGCGCCGGGCCTCCTCCATCGGCATGCGGCTCAGATCCTCGCCCCGGCACAACTGCCCCTCGAACGGAGGGTGCTTGGCACCGGCCGTCGGGCGCGGCGTGAAGGTGAACGGACGCCCCGTCATGGCAGGATGGCCGTAGATTTCGAACGGCCAGGCGGTTCCGCGGCCGAGGCTCACGACCGTCCCCTCGAAGGGGCACAGCGCCGCATAGAGGTAGATCGAACGCTGCGTCGGGAGGTTGGGCGACGGCGCCACGGGCAGCACATACTCCGCGGCATGGGTGTAGTTGCGGCACGGGATGACCGTCAGATCGCACCGTCGGGCCCACCCCTCGCCCACGGCCATGCGGGCGATCTCGCCCATCGTCAGCCCGTGCAGCACCGGGATCGGCAGCGCCCCGACCCCCGATTTGTAACGCATGTCGAGCCGAGGTCCCTCGACCTTGTCGCCGTTCGGGTTCGGGCGGTCGAGAACGATGACCCGGCAACCGAACTGCGCCGAGGCATCCATCATCCGCAGCATCGAGATATAATAGGTGTAGAAGCGCAGCCCGACATCCTGCATGTCGACGACCAGCACGTCAAACGACCGCATCACCTCGTCCGACGGGCGCAGCGTACGTCCGTCGTAGAGCGAGCGGATGGGGATCCCCGTGCGGACATCGACCGTGCTGGCGACCTTTTCGCCGGCATCGGCCGTCCCGCGGAATCCGTGTTCGGGCGAGAAGATGGCCGTCACCTCGAAACCGCATTCGTGCAGCAGGTCGACCAGATGGATCCGTCCGGCGGCATCCGTCGTCACGGGTCGTCCGTCGGTCCCCACGGCTCCAGGCATCGCGGCCACGGAGGTCTGGTTGGCCAGCACGGCCACCCTGCACCCCCGCAGCAACGGGAAGTAGGCGGCCGTATCGGTCATGCCGACCTGCACGCCCGCGTTTTCGACCGGGCACGCAATCCCTGTGGCCGTCGCCCCGACTGCTCCGGTCCGCATCGCTTCGATCCTCCCCGACGCCTCTGCGGCCCCCGCCGTCAGCAGTCCGGCCAGCAGGAGAATCCACCCGCCGGTCCGGCGAAGAGTCGCCCTACGCATTGGCGCCGAACTCCATCAGATAGGCCTTGATGAAGGCATCCAGATCGCCGTCCATCACCGCCTCGACGTTCGAGGTCTGAACCCCCGTACGGTGGTCCTTCACGCGGCGGTCGTCGAAGACATACGAGCGGATCTGCGAACCCCACTCGATCTTCTTCTTCGAGGCTTCGAGCGCCTGCTGCGTGGCCATGCGCTTGTCCAGCTCGCGCTGGTAGAGTTTCGACCGCAGGATGCGCATCGCATTCTCGCGGTTCATCAGCTGCGAACGGGTCTCCATGTTCTCGATCAGGAACTCGACGGGTTCGCCCGTATCGGGATCCTTTCCGTGGTAGCGCAGCCGCACGGCCGTCTCGACCTTGTTGACGTTCTGCCCGCCGGCACCCGACGAACGGAACGTATCCCACTCGATGTCGGCCGGATTGATCTTGATCTCGATCGTATCGTCGACGGCCGGCGAGACGAAGACCGACGCAAAGGTCGTCTGCCGCTTGTTGTTGGCATTGAACGGCGAGAGGCGCACCATGCGGTGGACGCCGTTTTCGCTCTTGAGGTATCCGTAGGCGTAGTCGCCCTCGAACTCCAGCGTGCAGGACTTCACCCCCACCTCGTCACCGGCCTGGTAGTCGAGCACCTTGACCTTGTAGCCGTGGGCCTCGCCCCAGCGCGTGTACATGCGCATCAGCATCGAGGCCCAGTCCAGCGCCTCCGTACCGCCCGCACCGGCGTTGATATCCATGATGGCGCCCAGCTTGTCCTCGTCGCGGCGCAGCATGTTGCGCATCTCGAGCTTCTCGATCTTCTCGAGCGTCGAGGCGTAATGGGCGTCGAGTTCTGCCTCGGTCATGACCCCCTCCTTGACGAAGTCGGGCATCAGTTCGAGATCCTCGACATCCTTGCGGATGGCGTCGTAATCCTCGACCCAGGCCTTGATGCCGGCCACCTTGCGCAGCTGCTCGCGCGCCCGGTCGGGATCCTCCCAGAAATCGGGCTCCTGGGTCTTCTCCTCCTCGTTGCGCAGGTCGATGCGTTTCTGCTCGATGTCCAGACACCGTTCGAGTGCCTCGCGGCGCTGGCCGAGCTCCTTGATCTGTTCGGATAATACCATATTTCGCTTCTCTAAAATTTCTCGTGCAGTTTCCGCCCGGCGAAGTCCAGGATGAAGTCCGCCGTCTGCTCCTCGCCCAGTTTCGACGAGTTGACACACAGATGGTAGGTGGCGGCCACGCCCCACGTCCGCAGGCTGTAGTAGTTGTAGAACGACGCCCGCTGGGCATCGACACGCTCCATCATCGAGCGGGCCTCCTCCTCGTCGCAGTTGTGGCGCTTGCAGAGGCGGGCGATGCGGTCGGCCTCGTCGGCCGTGATGAAGACGTTGACGCAGCGCGGGTTGTCGCGCAGGATGTAGTCGGCGCAACGCCCCACGAAGATGGCCGATTCACGCGCGGCGATCTGGCGGATGACGTCGCTCTGGATGCGGAACAGCGACTCGTTGGCCAGGATGTTGTTCGTATTCCCCCCCTCGTAGCCCGTGAACGGAGCGCGGAAGTAGCCGATCAGCGTGGCGAACATCCCCTTGGCCTCGCGTTCGTCGGCATGTTCGAAACACTCGGTGCTCAGGCCGCTCTCGCGGGCCGCCAGGTTGATGAGCTCCTTGTCGTAGAGTTTGATCCCGAGCCGCCGGGCGATGATCTCCCCGACGGTCTTGCCGCCGCTGCCGAGCTGACGGCCGATATTGATGACGAATTTGTCCATGGTTGCATCAGTTTTTGGCGGATTCCGGATGGTGCCCGGCGCGGAACTTGCGCAGCTGCCAGGTCAGCATGAAGAAGGCGACGATCGAGGCCAGCAGATCCGAGAGCGGCATCGAGGCCCAGACGCCCCAGCTGCCGTCCCACGACGTATACTGGTCGAAGAGGTGCGGCAGGAAGATCAGGAACGGCATGAGGAAGAGCAGCTGCCGCGACAGCGAGAGGAAGATCGCCTTCGTGGCCATGCCGATGCTCATGAAGAAGTTCGTGGCCACCATCTGGAAGCCGATGATCGGGTAGCAGATGAAGGTGATGCGCATTCCCTCGACCGAGAGGCGGATCAGCTCCTCGTCGTTCGTGAAGAGGCTGACGGCCAGCCGCGGGAAGAGCTCTCCGATGAGGAAGCCGACCACCGTGATGCACGATGCGCCGATGATCGTCAGCCGCAGCACCCGCATCACGCGGTCGAACTGCCGCGCGCCGTAGTTGTATCCGGCGATGGGCTGCATGCCCTGGTTCAGACCCATGACGATCATCACGAAGAAGAATCCCAGCCGGTTGACAATGCCGTAGGCACCGATCATCAGGTCGCCGCCGAACTCCTTCAATCCCTTGTTGATCAGGATGACGATGAAGCAGGCGGCGAGGTTCATCAGGAAGGGCGACATGCCGATCGAGAGGATATCGCGCACGATCTTCCGGCGCAGGCCGTAGATTCCCCGCCGGAAGTGGAGCAGCTCCTGGCGGTCGGAAAGGAGCCGGAACTGCCACATGAGCGAGATGATCTGCGCCAGCACCGTGGCGATGGCCGCACCGCGGATGCCCCAGTCGAACCAGAAGATGAAGATCGGGTCGAGGATGGCGTTGATCACCACGGTGTTGATCGTAGCGTACATCGATTTGCGGGGGTGTCCCGCGGCGCGCAGGATCGAGTTCAGACCCAGATAGAGGTGGGTGATGACGTTGCCCAGGAGGATGATCGTCATGTACTCGCGGGCATAGCCGATCGTCGCCTCGCTGGCCCCGAAGAAGTAGAGGATCGGGTCGAGGAAGATCAGCGCCACGACGCCGAAGGCGATGCCGATGATGACATTGAGCATCACGACGTTGCCCAGGACGTGCTGAGCCGTGTCATAGTCGCGCTGGCCGAGGCGCATCGAGACGAGCGTCGCGGCACCCACGCCCACCAGCGAACCGAACGCCGCGGCGAGGTTCATCAGCGGGAAGGTCAGCGCCAGGCCCGAGATGGCCAGCGGGCCGACACCGTGGCCGATGAAGATGCTGTCGACCATGTTGTAGAGCGAGGATGCCGTCATGGCGATGATCGCCGGCACGGCATACTGCACAAGGAGCTTGCGGATCCGTTCGGTACCGAGTTCCAGAGCCGCCACTTTAAGTTCCGCCATATCGTTTTAGTTGCTTATGTTAGGGATTCTCCGCCGTACGTCCCGTCGCCCGACCGGCCAGCCGTTCAACAGCCTGCTGCCGACCGTCCCGACACGCACTCTGCCGGCCGCTTCCGACACCCGTCTGTTCCGGTCTCCTTTGCCGGCCGTCTCCGGGGGCCTCCGGGGATGTGCTACCGCGGCACGGCCCGGTCGAGCTTGTCGAACCACGCGCGGTAGATCTCCGGATCGGTCGAGAGGCCCAACTCCTCGGTCATGAAGGCCGACACATCGCCCGAATACCACTGTCTCGAGACGAAAACCGTGAGCCGAACCTCGGAGGTGAGGCCCGTCGGCTGCACGACGAAACTCAACCGCCGGATCTCGCCGGCCATCGGCACGATGACCACCGGCTTCTGGGTCAGCACCTGCCGCGCCACGACGAGCCCCGACGCCCGGTCGGCGCTCTCGATCAGACACCCTTCGCGCTGCAGCAGGTCGAACAACAGGGCATAGCACTCGTCGGCACCGACCGTCATCCGATGACGAGTCAGGCTGTCGAGCTGCTGCGGATCGGGCATTCCGTCGACCACCGACGTCTGCCTGCGGGCCGTGAGGTAGGCATTCGACGTACATCCCGCCGGAAGTGCCGCCACAACGACCGCAAGAAGAACTGCAAGAAGAGCCGTCCGTCCCGTTCGGGAAACGGCCCGGTGGAAGGATCCTCCGTTCATCCGTTCAAAATCATTTCCGTTCAAAATCATTTCCGTTCAAAATCATTTCGGGTTGCCGCCCGCTACTCAAGCTCCCAGTCCGAACCGTCCTTGCGGTCCTTGACGCGGATGCCGGCAGCCGTAAGGCCGTCGCGGATGCGGTCCGACGTAGTCCAGTCCTTCGCGGCCTTGGCCCCCTGACGGATGTCGAGCAGCATCTCCACGAGCGGCGTGACGTAATCGCGCCCGGCAGCCGTACCGGCAGCCTTTTCGTCGCGCAGGCCCAGGATGTCGAAGGCATAGCGGCGGAAGATCGTGCGCAGCGTTTCGAGATCCTCGGCCGTGATGGTCTGCGTACCGTCGGCCAGCTGGTTGACCGTGCGCACCCAGTCGAAGAGGGCCGAGATGACCATCGGCGAGTTCAGATCGTCGTCCATGGCCGTGCGGCAGCGCTCCTCGAGTTCGGCGGGCGAGACGGTCGAGGCGGCCGAAGGCTGGATCTTGCCCAGCGTCTCGATGCCCTTCATCAGACGGTCGAGCCCCTTCTCGGCGGCCTGCAGCGCCTCGTTCGAGAAGTCGAGCGTCGAGCGGTAGTGGGCCTGCAGCACGAAGAAGCGGATCGTCATCGGCGAGTAGGCCTGAGCCAGCAGGCGGTGCGAACCGGTGAAGAGCTCCTCGAGGGTGATGAAGTTGCCGAGCGACTTGCCCATCTTCTGGCCGTTGATCGTGATCATGTTGTTGTGGACCCAATAGCGGGCCGAATCGTGACCCAGTGCGGCGGTCGACTGGGCGATCTCGCACTCGTGGTGGGGGAACATCAGGTCCATGCCGCCGCCGTGGATGTCAAACCGTTCGCCGAGGTAGCGCGTCGACATGGCCGAGCACTCCATGTGCCATCCGGGGAAGCCGTCGCTCCAGGGCGAGGGCCAGCGCATGATGTGTTCGGGCGAGGCCTTCTTCCAGAGGGCGAAGTCGTAGGAGTGGTGCTTGTCCGACTGGCCGTCGAGTTCGCGCGTATTGGTAACGATGTCCTCGAGGTTGCGGCCCGAGAGGCATCCGTAGTGATACTTGTGGTTGTACTTCTCGACGTCGAAGTAGATCGAGCCGTTCGACTCGTAGGCGAATCCGGCGGCGAGAATCCGCTTCACGAACTCGATCTGCTCGATGATGTGGCCCGAGGCGCAGGGTTCGATCGAGGGGGTCTCGACATTGAGGGCATCCATCGCACGGTGGTAGCGCTCCGTGTAGTAGTGGGCCACCTCCATGGGTTCGAGCTGTTCGAGGCGGGCCTTCTTGGCGATCTTGTCCTCGCCGTCGTCGGCATCGTGCTCGAGATGTCCGACGTCGGTGATGTTGCGCACGTAGCGGACCTTGTATCCCGAAGCCTTGAGGTAGCGGAACAGCAGGTCGAAGGTCACGGCCGGGCGGGCATGTCCCAAATGGGGATCGCCGTAGACCGTGGGGCCGCAGACATACATGCCGACGCGTCCCGGAACAAGCGGCTCGAACTCCTCCTTGCGGCGGGTGAGCGTATTGTAAAGTACGAGTTTGGATTCCATAATTTTTCGTTTATCGACGTTTTGAACGGGTAAAGATACGAATTTTATGCGTTATCCCGAAAATTTATCGTACCTTTACCCCGATTATTATGAAATTTCAGGATTTAGGACTCTCGGCGCCCCTGCTGCGCGCCGTCGAAGAGAAGGGTTACGAAACCCCCACCCCCATTCAGGAACAAGCCATACCGCCCGTCCTCCGGGGCCGCGACCTGCAGGGTTGCGCCCAGACCGGAACGGGCAAGACCGCAGCCTTCACACTGCCCATTCTGCAGCTGCTCGCTGCCGAGCCCCCGACACGGGGCCGTCGGGCAATCCGCGCCCTGGTGCTGACGCCGACGCGCGAACTGGCCATCCAGATCGACGAGTGCTGCCGCGACTACGCCCGCTACACGTCGATCCGCCACTGCGTGATCTTCGGCGGGGTCAACCAGCGCCCGCAGGTCGAGGCCCTCGAGCGGGGCGTCGATCTGCTCGTGGCCACGCCGGGACGCCTGCTCGACCTCATCGGACAGGGCTACATCTCGCTCGACACGATCCGCTTCTTCGTCCTCGACGAGGCCGACCGCATGCTCGACATGGGCTTCATCCACGACATCCGGCGCATCCTGCCGCTGCTGCCCGCCAAGCGGCAGACGCTCTTCTTCTCGGCCACGATGCCGGCGGACATCGCCGCGCTGGCGGCCCGGATTCTCCACGACCCGGTGCTGGTCACCGTCACGCCGCCGGCGTCAGTCGTCGAGACCATCTCGCAACGGATCCACTTCGCCGAAAAGAGCGAGAAGAGCGAGCTGCTGATCCGCCTGCTGAAGGAGAACGACGCCCCGCAGGTGCTGGTCTTCACCCGCACCAAACACGGGGCCGACCGTCTGGCGAAGATCCTCAACCGGGCCGGCATCGGTTCGGCGGCAATCCACGGCAACAAGTCGCAGAACGCCCGCGTGAGGGCGATGAACGACTTCAAGTCGGGGGCCTGCCGCGTGCTGATCGCCACGGACATCGCCGCCCGCGGCATCGACATCGACCAGCTGCCGCTGGTGGTCAACTACGACCTGCCGGAGGTGGCCGAGACCTACGTCCACCGCATCGGCCGGACGGGGCGTGCCGGACACGAGGGTTCGGCCTGGTCGTTCTGTTCGGAAGCGGAGCTGGAGTATCTCGTCGGGATCGAGAAGCTCACCGGCATCGTAATACCCGTCGAGGGCGAGGTCCCGGCCTATGCCGTCGAGGCGCTGGAGGCCGTGGCGCGCAAGCTTGCCCCCGCGGCCCGCAGCGGCAAGGGGCCCAAACGGACGGATCGCCCGGCCCGCAAGGGTGAATCGCCGAACAACACGCCATCGCCCCGCCCGGCAGGTACCGAGGCCCCGGCCGGCAACACCCGTACGCCGAGAGCCGCAACTCCGGCCGACAATGCACCGGCAGAGGCAGCCGCCCCGGAAGGCAACGACCGGCCAGCAGCCGCTCCGGCGGAGGAGACGCCCCAAAGCTCCGCGTCCAAACGTCGCCGACGCCGTCGCAACAAGCCGGCCGCAGCAGACGGAACCACTACGGCCGCTCCGGAGACGAGGTCGGCTACCCCGTCTGCGGAGGTCTCGGGCACCCCGAAGGCGTCTCGGAAAGAGGCTTCGGCGCAGACCGTAAAGGAGTCCCGGAGGCAGCCGATGACAGAGTCCGGCCAGACCCCGGGGAGATCCCGGAAGCGACCGGCGGCAGAAGCCGCACAACCCGTGCAGGAGCCCCGAAAGCAGGGTTCGCCGAAACCGGATCAGAAGCCGAAAGCTGCTCGCATTCAAGAGTCTGCGACCTCGTTGCAGACGCCGAAAAAGTCCCGCGGACAGGGGGCTTCCCCGGCGGGACAATCCCCGAAAAAGCGACCGGAACAGGCGTCGTCCCGAGCCGCCGCGACACCGAAGGGTTCGCAGCCGACGGATGATTCCGCACCGCGCCGGGCTTCGCACCGCAACCGCCGCAACCGGAAGCCGACCGACCCCTCGACATCGAAAAGTTCGCCGCGGGCCGTCCGATCGACCGACAACAAAGCCCGTGAAGAAAATCGCATTTCACGTACGAATGATTGGAAAAACCGCGTTAAATCATTACTTTTGCGAACCTTCGGCAAGTAACCGAAGGGGGCGATAAGCCCGCGGAAAGGCGGCTGACACCCGGGGGGGGGAGAGCAAGGGGAAAGCAAGGAGAGAGGAAAAAAGAGGAAGCGGAGAGAGGAAGCAGGCCGGGTAAGGGAACCGGAGCTCCGGACAAGGCCACTGCAATCCACGAGTAAACCGGGAGCCGCAGGGAGGCTGACAGCCCGATGGACCGGCTGCCGAGGACAGGCAAACCGATATCCTCCAGGGCACAGCCCTACGGAATGGGACGCGATCGCAGGTCGTTGGCCGCCAAAAAGGCCGGTCGCTGCAGACAAGCGGTCCGATCCCCCGATCGAAGGCCCGTCAAACGGGATCGCCACCGAATGGGACGCCGCTGCGGACAGGCGGTCCGATCCCCCGGTCGAAGGCCCGCCAAACGGGATCGCCGCCGAATGGGACACCGTCGGATGGGACTGCTTGCCCGAAGGGCCGGCTGCCGCAGACAGGTGAACCGACAACTCCGGGGGCACAGCTCCGCCGGATGAAACGCCGCCGCGGATCGATGGCAGCCGGAGGAATGTCCCCGCAGCCATTCGGCCGGGGAGAGAGAAGAGGACGAGCAAAAAGTCCAACACAGGAATTTTTTAGGAAAACTGAATATGCACCTATTCAAACGCTGGAACAACCTTGTCGGATGGGGCGTCTTCGCCATTGCGGCGATCGTCTACCTGATGACCATGGAACCCGTGTCGAGTCTTTGGGACTGCTCGGAGTTCATCGCCACCTCCTACAAACTCGAAGTGGGACACCCGCCCGGAGCCCCGCTCTTCATGATGCTGGCCCGGCTGGCCACGCTCTTCGCCTTCGGCAATCCCGACTATGTCGGTCTGGCCGTCAATGCGATGAACTCGCTGGCCAGCGCCTTCTGCATCCTCTTCCTCTTCTGGACGATCACCCACCTGGGCCGCCGGCTCGCCACGCGCGGCGGCGCCGAACTGACCCGCCCGACCATCGTCGCCATCCTCGGTGCCGGCGTCGTCGGAGCCCTCGCCTACACCTTCACCGACACCTTCTGGTTCTCGGCCATCGAAGGCGAGGTCTACGCCCTCTCGTCGATGTTCACGGCATTGGTCGTCTGGCTCATGCTCAAGTGGGAGGAGCAGGCCGACGAACCCCACGCCTCGCGCTGGATCGTGCTGATCGCCTACCTGATGGGACTCTCGATCGGCGTCCACATCCTCAACCTGCTCTGTATCCCGGCACTGGTCTTCATCTACTACTTCCGCAAAACGGACCACATCACCTGGAAGGGGGCCCTGGGAACCACCGTATTGGCCGGTGCGCTGATCATCTTCCTGAACAACATCATCATCCCCTATACCGTCTGGTTCGGGGCGCAGGTCGACACGCTCTTCGTCAATACGTTCGGACTGCCCGTCAACTCGGGCATGGTGGTCTTCGCCCTGGCGCTGATCCTCGGGCTGGGCTGGGCCGCGTGGACGGCCCACCGGAAGGGCCACGTCGTGCTGAACCTCTTCCTGATCTCGACCACGATGGTCCTCGTGGGCTTCTCGTCGTACGCCTCGATGACCATCCGCGCCGCCGCCAACCCGCCGATGAACTCCAACAACCCGAACAACCCCCACGCCCTGCTCTCGGTGCTCAACCGCGACCAGTACGGCAGCCGCCCGCTGCTGTACGGCGCCCAGTACTCGGCCCCGGCGCAGGACGTCAAGGAGAAGAAGATCTGGTATCTCGACGAGGACGGCAAGTACAAGCAGGCCACCATCCTCACGGGCTATACCCACGCGCCGGAGTTCATGACCCTCTTCCCGCGCATGTGGAACCCCGCCAAGGGCGAGAAGGAGTACAAGCAGTGGGCCGCCTACCGCACCAAAACCGAGACGCTGCGTGACGAAAACGGCGAGATCCGCCGCGACGCCTCGGGCCGCCCGATCCGCGGCGAGGTGGTCGACTACGGCCGCAAACACATCTACACCGATTCGTACGGCGATACGCGCAGCGTCGTGGAGCCGACCTTCAGCGAAAACCTCCACTTCTTCTTCAACTACCAGCTCTCGTACATGTACTGGCGCTACTTCCTGTGGAACTTCGTCGGCCGCCAGAGCGACATCCAGCCCTCGCGCACGACGATCACCGACGGAAACTGGCTCTCGGGCATCCAGTGGATCGACCGCATGTACGTCGGACCGCAGGACAACCTGCCGCGCGAAATCGCCGAAAACAAGGGGCGAAACACCTACTATTTCCTCCCGTTCCTGCTGGGTCTGATCGGTCTGATCTACCAGTTGAACCGCGACCCGCGCAACTTCTCGATCGTCATGTGGCTCTTCATCATGATGGGCGTGGCGCTGGTCCTCTACTTCAACACCTCGCCCAGCGAACCCCGTGAACGCGACTACGTTTATGCCGGATCGTTCTACGCCTTCTCGATCTGGATCGGATTCGGGGTGCTGGCCCTGCGCGAGCTGTTCGAGAAGCTCTCGAAACGCCGCACGATAGTCCCGGCCGCCGCAGCCATCGTCGTCTCGCTGAGCGTGCCGACGATCCTCGCCGCCCAGAACTGGGACGACCACGACCGCTCGCACCGCACCATGGCCCGCGACATCGGCTGGAACTACCTCCAGTCGACGCTCCCCAACTCGATCATCCTCGACTACGGCGACAACGACACCTTCCCGCTGTGGAACAACCAGGAGGTCTACGGCGTACGCACCGACGTGCGGATCGTCAACACGTCGTACCTCGGCGGCGAATGGTACATCGACGAGATGAAGACCAAGGCCAACGAGGCCGCTCCGGTCCCCTTCTCGCTGCCCAAGCACAAGTACACCTTCACGAACGACCAGATCCTGGTCGACAACCGGGTGGAGAGCGCCGACATCCGTTCGGTGATCGACTTTGTGCGCAGCGACGACCCGCGCAGCAAGATCCGGCTGTCGGACGGCACGGAGATGGACTACATCCCCACCCGACGCATCGCGCTGCCCGTGAACAAGGAGAACGCCATCGCCTCGGGCATCGTCGCCGAGAAGGACCGCGACAAGATGGTCGACACGGTCTACCTCAATCTGCGCGGCAATACGCTCGACAAGAGTCAGCTGATGATCCTCGACATGCTGGCCAACTTCGACTGGAAGCGCCCGATCTACCTCACGCAGGTCTACATCCTGCAGGACCTCGGGCTGATGGACTACCTCCAGTTCGACGGCTATGCCTACCGCTTCGTACCGATCCTCACGCCGGTGCAGAGCCCCTACGAGATCGGCCGCATCGACGCCGACTACGCCTCGCACCTGCTCAAGGAGGTCTTCCGCTACGGAAACCTCAACGATCCGCGGGTCTACTCCGACTACTTCATCCAGTACAACCTCTCGGCCTCGCATGCCCGTGACGCCTTTGCCCGCGTGGCCAAGGAGCTGCTGCGCGAGGACCGCGTCGAGGAGGCCGTCGAGCTGCTCGACCTCGGGCTCGAGAAGCTGCCGACGTCGCAGATCCGCTTCACCGATGCCAACACCTACCCCTTCCTCGAGGCCTACTACGCCGCGGGGGCCATGGGCGATGCCGAGGCTTCGGAGAAGGGCGACGCCCTGCTGCGCGAATACACCCGCACGCTGATCGAGTACATCGAATACTACCTCCGCTTCGAGGGGGCACAGGGCGACATGGTTTCGGATCTGATCGACGAAAAGCTCGACCAGCTGGGCGATGTCTACTACCTGGCCAGCTATGCCGGCCGGCGCGACGTGGTGGCCGAACTCAACGACTACTACCGCTCGCTGGGCGTCTCGGAGGAGAATCTGATCAACGTGGGCGACAAACCCCAGCCGACCGATTCGTCCCTGATTGCCCCGATCGAGGCCGACTCCGTAGCCCAATAGCGGCGAACGGCTGGTGAGGGACGGATGCCCAACCCCGCCGGACCGAGGGCGGCAGACAGCGCTCCACCCCAACCGGGGGCCAGCCCCGCAAAGATGAAAAGACCTCTCCGAATGGATTTCGGAGAGGTCTTTTTTGCCAGGAATCGACACAACCGGGAGCGGCAGCCCGCCAGGATCCTCACCGCGACAGGCGACCGCACCCCGAGAGATCGCCGCAGTCCGACCGAGGAAAACCGGATAGAGCGGGGAGGGAAAAAGCCACGCAACGGGCGGGACAAAAAAAGAGGATACTGTTCCAAAGAGTGTGTCTGGGGAATAAATAAAAAAGTCTACAGATTTTTTAGATTTGTAGTGACGAACCAACAAAAACTAAAAAAGAGTAGACTTATGGTGTTGACAAAGGAACAACTTT
>CALLRW010000014.1 GCA_938014215.1 uncultured Alistipes sp.
GAGGTCGGCCTGAGCGGCGACCACGTCTGCGGCAGCAAGCTGGCGATCTTCAGCGACAACAACAGCCGCATCGCCACCGTGACGGCCTCCTGCGTCGCCAATTCTAACTATTCCAGCAACCCGGGCTCTGGTGCTGCGTGGTACTACTGGCTGCGGGACGCCTATGCCGGCTCGGCCAACGGCGCCCGCGACGTCCTCACCGGTGGCTCTCTGGGCTGGGACGGCGCCTGCGGCGGCTACCTCGGCCTGCGCCCCGCTTGTAATCTGTCCTCTGATCTCCTGATCTCCGACTCCGTCGACTCGGATGGATGCTATACAGTGATCTACAATCAGGCGCCCACAGCGCCGTCGTCCATCACTGTCCCGAGCGAAGTGCTCGGCGGCGAGAACCTGAGCATCTCGTGGGCGGCCTCCACCGACCCCGACGGCAACCTCTCCGGCTACGTTCTGGAGCGCAAGGTCGGGAGCGGCACATGGGCGCAGATCTACAAGGGATCCTCGCGCAGCTACACCGACGCCATCACCTACGGATGGACGAGCGTGCAGTACCGCGTCAAGGCATACGACGCCGCCGGCGCGGAGAGTGCGTACACCACCAGCGCCACCCGCACCGTCACCAATAACCGACCGCCCGTCATCAACGGCACGGACGGCGCCCTCGGCAGCTTCAGCACGGCGGCCCCGTCCTACGAGTATACCGTCACCGACGCCGACGGCCATCAGGTCGACGTCGTGGAGATGCTGGACGGCGTCACGCTGCGCAGCTACACCGTGACCCTCGGCCAGACCAACACGCTGACGATCGGCTCCGAGGCGTGGCTGAAGGTCGTGAACGGCAGCCACACCCTGAAGATCGTGGCGACCGACGCCAAGGACGCCAGCGTCACCCGCACGCTGACCTTCACCAAGGCCGTCACGTCCGTCGAGTTCGAGCAGACCCTCGCTATGGAGGCCGACGCCATGCCGACCAAGGCCCTCGTCAACATTCAGGGCAATTTCCCTGCCGGCTGCACGCTTCAGGTCTGGATCTGCAACAACGGCAACGACGCGAGCCCGACGTGGGAGGACATCACGCAGAAGGCCCGCACCGGCCAGAAGCACTATTTCACCAACCAGACCAAGACGGCCGCAGCATGGGGCGTCAAGGTCAAGGCCAAGCTGCTCCGCGGCTCTGCTACGGAGACCTGCTACATCCAGTCGATCGGAGGTAACTTTGCATGATTAAGCACAGAGCCGACAGCATCCAAAAGCTGAACGACGAACAGGCCGCAGAGGCCAAGAAGGACAAAACCATCGCCGAGCAGGCTGACACCATCGAGCTGCTGAAGGGCTGCATCATGGAGCTGGCCGACGTGGTCTACGGCGACGGAGGGGAGGTAACAGCATGAGCAAGATCGTCGAGCTTTACGTCAGGGAGCTGACCCGCGAAGGCTCCACCATGACCATCAACGACGTCCCGAAGAAGCTGCGCAAGCAGGTCGAGGACACCATCGCTGCCATCGAGGCAGCCGCAAACGCTGGCACCGCGAAGGAAGGGGCGAGCGAATGATCGCCCGGGCCCTCGCGTGGCTATTATTAAAAATTGCAGGAAAGGAGGAGCGTGAAATGCTGGTACGTCTGTATGCAGGCGAGATCATCATGGGCCGCATCACCGAGGACAACGTCCCCGCGAAGCTGAAGGCCCGCGTGCACAAGTATCTCGTCGACATGGGCTACTTCGACGACGTCGAGGAGTAAGCCCAACAACAAGGAGGGCCGCGTCCTGCGGCCCTCCGGCTTTTATGAGGTGACACAATGATCGAAATCAACATCGGCGCGCTCGTCGTCCTGCTGGGGATCCCGACGGCCGTGACCGGCTTCTGCTTCTGGATGCTCGAGCACAGGATCCAGAAGCGCGAGAAGCAAAAGGAGGCCGAGGAGGCCAAACGGCAGAAAGAGGCAGCGGCCCGAGAGCGTGCCCGTGAAGATCTCCAGATCATCACCATTCAGGGCACGTCGGCAGCCATCGCCCTCGGCGAGGCGACGGCCCGGGCCGTGCAGCGCATCCCTGACGCGCATTGTAACGGGGATATGCACGCGGCCCTCGACTACGCTGCCAAAATCAAACACGCGCAGAAGGACTTCCTCACCAGTCAGGGGATCCACGCGATCATCGACTAAGGAGGTGAGCAGCATGGCCGCAAAGAAGCGCCGGCGCAAGCGTAAAAAGAAAATCGAGGTGAGCAAAAAGCTCGCATACTGGGCGGCCAGCGTGGCAACGCTCAGCGCAGCCAGCTCTCTGCTGCTCTCTGCCTTCGGGCGCGACCCGGTCGGTGAGCTGACCGGCACCATCTTCACCGCCTGCGTCGGCTATCTAATCACATACGCCGGCAAGAGCCTCGGCGAGAAAATCAGCCGAAACCGCCACGGGCTCGACGCCGACGGCAACCCGCTCCCGGATCCGTCCGGGGACACTCTCAACAATGAGGAGGCAAAAGGATGAACACCATCGACATCACCCCTATCGTCAACGCAGCCATCGCTCTGATCGGCGCCGGCGTGAGCGTTTTCCTGATCCCGTGGCTCAAGAGCCAGACCACCGAGGCACAGCGCAAGGAGCTGACCGCGTGGGTAAAGATCGGCGTCGCTGCTGCTGAGCAGCTCTACAAGGGCGCCGGCCGCGGCGAGGAGAAGAAGCAGTACGTCATCGACTTCCTGAAGCAGAAGGGCTTCAAGGTCGACGAGGAGAGCGTCATCAACGCGATCGAGGCAGCAGTCAAGCAGCTCAACACCGAGGGCCTGACTATCGAATGACGGAGAGGGGCGGGCTCCGGCCCGCCCTTTTTCTTTTTTACAGCTAAGGAGGTAAAACTATGAGCAAATGCTACGCATCGGCCGTTCTCGCCATCGCTGCGGCAGAGATCGGCTACCACGAGAAAAAGAGCAACAGCCAGCTCGACAACCCGACCGCCAACGCAGGCAGCGCCAACTATACCAAGTACGCCAGAGACTTCGACGAGAAGTACCCGAAGTGGTACAACGGCAAGAAAAACGGCTTCGCATGGTGCGATATGTTCGTCGACTGGTGTATGCTGACCGCCTTCGGATATGCGGACGCGCTGCGCCTGCTCTGCCAGCCCGAGAGATCCGCGGGCGCCGGCTGCACCTACTCCCTCATGTACTACGAGAAGCAGGGCCGCTATCACGCCAAGGATCCCAAGCCCGGCGACCAGATCTTTTTCAGCACCGCGCACTCCAAGAGCAACGTCAGCCACACCGGCCTCGTCGAGAAAGTGGACGGCAGCAAGGTCTACACCATCGAGGGCAACACCTCCGACCAAGTGGCCCGCCGCTCCTACTACCTGAGCGACAACTACATCGTCGGCTATGGCCGCCCGGCCTACGACGCAGAGCCCGGAAACGCCAACACGGGCAGCCAGACGCCGAGCGGCGGCACCACCAGCGAAGTGACCTACACGGTCGTCGCCGGCGACACCCTGAGCAAGATCGCGGCCAAGTACGGGACGACCTACCAGAAGCTCGCAGCGTACAACGGGATCACCAACCCGAACATCATCAGAGTCGGCCAGAAGATCAAGATCCCGGGAACCGCAGCCCCCAAGAAAACCATCGCCGAGATCGCCAAGGAGGTCATCGCCGGCAAGTGGGGCAACGGCGCAGACCGCAAGAAGCGCCTCGAGGCCGCCGGCTACGACTATAACGCCGTCCAGCAGGCCGTCAACGCAGCACTCGCACGCTGATCCACAACTTCACAGCACAAGAAAACCCGCCCGGAGATCCCGGGCGGGCTTTTCC
>CALLRW010000015.1 GCA_938014215.1 uncultured Alistipes sp.
GCCGGCCAGTGACAACAAAAAAGCCTTCCGCGAGGAGGCAAAACCGAGTGTGACAGCTCAAAAGTTTAACCAAAACGCAGAAAGGCATAAGAAAATAGAATTCTTTTCCGGAGCATCGGGATATGAATCGGAAGACGGCAGTTCCGGACATCTGTCGAAACGCAAAGGTCCGGATCAACGCAAATTTTAAAACCACAAAAAACTACGACTATGAAAACGATGAAAGATTTTGCACTTCAGCGATTGACCAAGCAACAGATGAATGCAGTGAGAGGAGGTCGTATATGCACGGCCGTACTGAAAACATCGCAAGAGACTGTGTCGGTTGAAGTCCCGGATGGTCATGTGATGACAGAAATCATCACAGCCGGGATACTCATTGAGGCTCGTTATGGTGATGTCGCCACCAATATCAATTGTCGTTAATCGCTTAGAGTGGGTACGGCTGAACCCGGCCGTACCCGGCTCTTCCCAATCAATAAACCCCTGGAATCATGAAGAAGTTCTCATTTTTGTTTTTCGCGCTGCTGTTTTCGGCGTGTGCGCGTCCGGATTTTACGCTCGACATGACCGTTGCGGACGGGTATGACTTTAACGGGCGTCAGGCCTATTTGCTGGGCTATTACGATACGAATTGCGCCGTATGGCTGGATTCCGTGCGGATTGCGGACAATCATGCAACATTCCGTACGAAGATGCCTTACGACGAAATGTTGTGTGAGGTGATCATCGCGGATTGCCCGACAAGTTTCCAACAGTTCCGCTTCGCCCGTGGAGAACGTGCCTCTTTCAGGTTCGATCCGGATATGCAGACTCTCTATCCTCCGGTTGAGGGCTCCAAGGCCTCGGCGGAGATTGTCGACTATATGGAAGGAATCCATACAGACATGCAGAAACAGCGTGAATTGAGTATGGCGCTGATGGCCGAGCAGGCCGGGAGCCATCGTGCCGAAGAGTTTCGTCAGGAGTTGGAAAAGGTCTCGGCCGACCGGCGTTCACGGACCGTTGAACTGCTTTCCGGAACGAAGAGTTTCCTCAATGCCTTTTCCGCCTGTTTCATGCTGTTCGACCTGCCGGCCGATTCGCTGGCCGGAATCAAGGAAGAGATCCTTCGTCGCTGGCCGGATGATGTGAATCGTTCCATGCTGACCGGCGTGTCGACCCTTACGGGGGATTCGATCCGCGAAATGTCGCTTTCCACCCAGGCCGTGCTGAATCGTCGGGCCGTGCTGCTCGGTGATTTGCCCCCGTATCCGGCCGAATCACAAGAAGGGTCGGCAGCCGCAGCTGCTACAGTGTCGGTTTATGGGCCGGGGGATTTGGTGGCGGATTTTTCGCTGCCCGACCGAAACGGCAATGCGGTTGCGTGGGGCAGCCTCACGACGCCTTATGTGCTGATTGATTTCTGGGCATCGTGGTGCGGACCGTGCCGTGAAGAGGTTCCGTCGCTGCTGGCCGCTGTCCGGGATTATGGGGAGGAACTCTCGGTCTATGCGGTCTCCATCGACGAGAACCTGAACCGCTGGAAGCAGGCCATTGATGCGGACGGGAGCGGAGAGGCACTGACCCATGTCATTCTGCGCAAGGACCATGCGAACTACGATACTCTGTTCCGCCGGTTCGGGATCAAGACCATTCCGCACAACCTGCTGCTGGACCAGGATCGCCGGGTTGTGGAGGTTGATTTACGGGGCGATGCGCTGCGCAAGTGGCTTGAGAAGGTGCTACAAAAGTAAAAATTAGAAAAAATTGATCGCATAATGCCTTTTCCCCACTACACCCAGCTCGATGCGATGGATTGCGGGCCGACGTCGCTGCGGATCGTCGCGCAACACTACGGCCGCCATTACTCGCTGCAGACCCTGCGCGAGCGGTGCCATATCACGCGTGAAGGGGTCTCGCTGCTGGGCATTAGCGACGCCGCGGAGTCGATCGGTTTCCGCACGACGGGGGTTAAGATCACGTGGGAACAGCTGCGCGATGCGGCCACGCTGCCGTGCATCGTCCACTGGAACCAGCAGCATTTCGTAGTAGTCTACCGCATCGCCCGGCGCCGCGGCAAGTGGCGGGTGTATATTTCCGATCCGGCATCGGGACTGCTCGAATACAGCGAGGAGCAATTCCTGAGGGCATGGATACAAAGCCTGGAGTTGCCGAACAACCCGCAGCAGGGAGCCTTCTCGCTCGCTTCTGCCGATTTTTCTGCAGGTCTTACCAACGGCAAGGGCATTGCGCTGCTTCTGGAGCCCACGCCCCAATTCTACAAGGAGAAGGGCGACGAGGACAAACGGCTGAAGTTCTCCGGTCTGGTGCAGTACCTGCGGCCCTTCAGGAGCTACCTGGTGCAGTTGGCGTTGGCGATGCTGACGGCCAGTGTGCTGAGCCTCATCCTGCCGTTCCTCACGCAGTCGGTGGTCGACAAGGGCATCGGGACGAACAATCTTTCGTTCGTGGTGATGATGCTTGTGGCGCAGGTGGTGCTGACGCTCGGGCAGCTGGCCAACAACCTCATCCGCTCGTGGCTGATGCTGCACATGACCACGCGGATCAGCATTTCGCTCATCTCGGACTTCTTGGCCAAGCTCATGCGGCTGCCGATCGCCTTCTTCGATTCGAAGATGGTGGGCGACATCATGCAGCGCATCGGCGACTACGACCGCATCCAGTCGTTCCTCACGGGTTCGCTGCTGAGCATGGGGATGGCCGTGCTCACGTTCGCCATCTACGGGGCGGTCATGGGAGGCTACGACCTGACGATTCTCGGGATCTTCCTGCTGGGCAGCGCCCTCTATGTCGGCTGGATTCTGCTCTTTCTGCGTCGGCGACGCAAACTGGACTACATGCGCTTCCAGGAGGCAGCAGCCAACCAGAGCAACATCGTGCAGCTCATCAACGGCATGCAGGAGATCAAGCTCAACAACTGCGAGAAGCAGAAGCGCTGGGAGTGGGAACGCATCCAGGCACGACTGTTCCAGGTCTCGATCAAGGGGCTTGTGCTGGGGCAGACACAGGAGGTGGGCGGCACGTTCATCGACCAGACGAAGAATGTCGTGATCTCGTTTCTGGCGGCCTCGGCCGTCATCGAGGGCGAGATGACGCTCGGCATGATGGTCGCCCTGCAGTACATCATCGGACAATTGAATGCGCCGCTGTCGCAGTTCATCCAGTTCGTGCAGGCGACGCAGGATGCGAAGATCTCGCTCGAACGCCTCTCGGAGGTGCAAGAGAAGGACGACGAGGAACCCACCACAGAGGAACGAATCCGCGAGATTCCGGATTCGGCCGACCTGGAGTTCCGGGGCGTGACGTTCCAGTACGACGGGCCGCACTCGGCCAAGGCGTTGGACGACGTGTCGGTCACAATTCCGGCGCACAAGGTGACGGCCATCGTGGGGGCAAGCGGCTCGGGGAAGACCACGATGTTGAAGCTGCTGCTGGGCTTCTATACTCCTACGGCGGGAGAGGTGCTGCTGGGCGACCGCCGCATCGCGCAGTACAGCCCCTCGTGCTGGCGGCGGGCGTGCGGCACGGTGATGCAGGAGGGGTATGTCTTCTCCGACACGATTGCGGGCAACATCGGCGTTTCGGACGAGCGCCCCGACATGGAACGGGTGCGCCGTTCCACGCGCATCGCCAACATCGACACCTTCATCGACGAGTTGCCGCTGGGTTACAACACCAAGATCGGAGCCGACGGTCACGGACTGAGCGTCGGACAGAAGCCGCGGCTTCTGATTGCCCGGGCGGCCTACAAGCGAGCGAAATACCTCTTTTTCGACGAGGCGACCAACTCGCTCGACGCGAACAACGAGCGCACAATTATGGAGCGGCTCGAACGGTTGTTTGAGGAGAAGACGGTCGTGGTGGTTGCACACCGCCTTTCGACCGTCAGAAACGCCGACAAGATCATCGTGCTGGATCACGGCCGGATAGTCGAACAGGGAACACACGACGCACTGACGGCAAAACGGGGGTATTATTATGAACTGGTCAAAAATCAGCTGGAATTGGGAAATTAAACCTTAAGATAATCCGTTGCTGAGGCCTTGCCCGCCCCTGCGACGGCGAAAAAGCCTTCCCGCGAGGAAGCAAAACCGAGTGTGACAGCTCAAAAGTTCAACTAAAACGCAGAAAGGCATCGTAAAGATAATCATTTGTAAACGAAGAGCAAACGAGAGTCAAGACTTCCTGTCGCAAAATAAAGGGCCGCATTTAAGTGTATACTCTTAAAATCTGCCAACATGAAAAAGATTAAGGTTTTGAATCCACAGGAGATGAAAGGAGTTAAAGGAGGTAAACGTTGTCTGGGCACCAGCGCTTTCACAAAAACATGTGTAACGATTGAAACCAAATTGTGTGCTACATTGGAAATACAATCATGCATGGTTTTGGAGGTCAAATGTCAAAGCCCATTCTCGGTGCTATTGGATGATGGAACCAAAATAGGCTGGTAATCTTCAATCAGGGGCATCTTAAATAGGATGCCCCTCCACACCAAACTCATTGTTATATGAAGAAGATTTTGTTGCTCCTGTTTGGACTCTCAATTTCGGGGATCATATATGCCCATGAACCGTCTCTGGAATATGATATACAAATCCATGTTACCGAAGAGACTAACCTTGATACAAAGATACGTATACGGGCCGCAGAACTTTCTGCCGATACCCTTCGTTTCTCATTCGGCAACGCGCTGATGGAATATTGGGAGTCCTCCTTAATGGTCGACGGTTGTCCCCGTTACGAATGGGACACGACCGCCCGGCAAAAGATACTGAAAATTCCGACGGATGGCGCATCGGAAATGACTCTCTCTTTCCGTTATACCTTCATCCCGTTTATCTCGGCTGTCATGCACTCGAAAGCGACTCTGTTCGACAATCGGGGATACGAAAATTTTTTGCCGGGTTTGTACGGAGAACATACCTTGAAAATATCCCAAATCAGTGTCAGTTCCCCTACCGGTGTAGAGTGTCTTTATCCTGTACGCGTCAATACGGTCGATGACTTTTATCTGTTGACCTATCGGACTTCAGATTGCAGGGACCGTGGACGCAGGACCATAGGGAAACACACCGTTGATTATCGTCTCTTTACCGATTCTCTTGCGGCTGCGGATAGAGCGTTTCTATTCGACCGGATTCATGCTTTTTGTCGGATCGCGCAAAAGCGTCTGTGGAATCCGCCGCAGCTGAGGCAGCCGCTGTTTATCATCGAAATGCCATGGATCGGCAACACTCGTATCGGAGAGATGCTGATTTACCACGGCAGTTCGTTCCGGACGGTCGTACTGTATCACGAACTGATGCATCTTTGGGTCGACCCGAACCTGTTTGGTCCGACGGCAAGGGGCAAATACTTCCTTTCGGAGACACTAAACGAGTATATGATGTGTCAATACATACGTGCTTTCGATGCCGTGAAATACGACCACTTGCTGGAGGAAAAACGTCAGACCTGGGCCCATTGCAGCGATCCGATTGAAACATCACTTGTCGACGTGCCAAAATATGCGGACAGCAACCACCACTATATCATGGATTATGGCGTCCTTGTATTGAATGACTTTGCTCGGCAGGTGGGACCGCACAATCTGCAGACTTTTATTGAACGATTCCTGAAAAAGTCTCGGAAGTGCACGTACGATTACTCAGATTTCAGAAAACAGCTTCTGGCTACCTTCGGCGAGGAGAGGTGCAGGGAATTTTTGGAAAAAATAGAAACTGTAGCAAAATGAAATTTATGAACCGTATAAATCGACAAGATATAAAAGTCGTAGAGAAACGACACAATGACGCAATTATATTTTATGCGCCTAAAGGTTTATTGTTGTCGGTTCAATCAAAACGGATTATCGATTTGTGTGAGCGGATAGAGCAGGGGGTGCACGTCAATGACCGAAGTCCGTTTGTCGAAGATGAATTTTAAGGTCATGGAGGATGTCGTGAATTATGTACGATGCAAATACAGGATTGCAACGGACACAAAACAGAGCGGATCAATGCGATTTTGAACGTATGAAATGGTCTGCATACTTAAAGAAGTTGGCAAGTATTGTCGGTGACAGGAATCCACAATATTTCGACGACCTATACAATAAACTGCATACTCACATTTCCATTAAATAAACAAGTTATGCCACGGGGCAATGGGAATTTTTACAGCGAGGAGGCCCAGTCGATTCTGGGCCGGGCCCCGTCGTGGGTTGTACGGTGGGGGGTGACGGTTGTTTTCTGCATTCTTGCCGGGATCGTATTGGGCTGTTATTTCATCAAATACCCGCAGACGGTCACGGCCCCGATTTCGATCACGACGATCAATCCGCCCTCGGACCTTGCGGCCCGCTACGACGGGCTGCTCGATACGGTCTGCGTCTCGAACGGCGATGCGGTGCACGCAGGCGAAGTGATCGCCCTCTTCACGACCGCAGCCCGCTACGGTGACGTCGCCACCCTGGAGCGTTCGCTCCGCGGGGCCGACACCCTGTCATATCCGCTTCTGGTGCGCTCGTCGTGGCTCGACGGGAGCTATGCGCTTGGGGAACTCCAATCCTCGTGGGCCGACTTTCTGCGGCAGTGCCGCGACTACCGCCACTACCTCGATATCGACTATTCGGAGCACAAGCGCCGGCTGCTCGAGGCGCAGATTGCCAAAAATGAGGAGTACTACGACCGGTTGCTGACGCAGCGTGCGCTGCTTGCCGCCGATCTGGACTACGGACGCCGCACGCTGGAACGCGATTCGCTGCTGCTTCGCGAGGCGGTGATCTCCGAGGCGGACTACGAAACCACGGCACAAAATTACCTCTCGAAACGCAATTCGCAGGCGGGTTTCGATGCCACGCTGACCTCCACCGAACTGACGATCCTCCAGACGCGGCCGCAGCTTGTCGAACTGACGCTCGACGCGGCAAACGAACGGGCGGAATATGAGCGGGCGCTGGAGCAGTCGCGTCAGCAGCTGCTGGCGCAGATTGCCCAATGGCGCGAACAGTATGTCATCACGTCGCCGGCCGAGGGGCATGTCTCGCTGCAGCGCTATTGGAGCCGCAACCAGCACGTCTCGACGGGCGAGGTGATCGCATCGGTGGTTCCCGACGGGGAACTGGCCGTCGTCGGGCGCATGCAGGTTGCCTCGGCCAGCTTCGGAAAGGTCCGCACCGGACAGCAGGTTCTTGTCAAACTCAACGGATTCCCCTACATGGAGTTCGGCGTACTGCACGGCACGGTCCATTCGATCTCGGCGGTTCCCGAGCAGCAGCAGACCCAGAGCGGTACGAGCATCGTCTATACCGTCGAGGTGGAGTTCCCCGCCGACCTGCGGACCTCCTACCGCCGCGAACTGCCGCTCATCCAGCAGATGGACGGTACGGGCGAGATTGTCACCGAGGAGATGCGCCTGATTGAACAGTTCATTCAGCCCGTCGTCTCCCTCTTCAAAAACCGATAGCCGCATGAAACGAATACGCATCCTATCGATCGGCTTGCTGCTGCTATTCGGCACCTCCGGCCATGCTCAGGAGCGGCGCTGGACGCTGGAAGAGTGCATCGCACATGCTTACCAGCAGAATATCGAGATCAAGACGCAGGAACTCACGGCCGCGGAGAAGCGCCTCTCGCTCTCCGAATCGAAGTGGAGCTACGCCCCCGATCTTTCGGCTTCGGCGGGTTATTCGCTTTCAACGGGACGCGTGCTGGACCCCACGACCTACGACTTCGTGGAGAATCAGACCGTATCGGGCAACAACGCCTCGATCGGGGTGAGCCTGCCGCTTTTCAACGGACTGCGCAACCACTACAACCTCCAGCGGGCGAAACTTGACCTGCGTTCGTCGCTGCTTGCCGTGGAGACGACGCGCCGCAGCGTACGGCTGAACGTCACGGCCCGCTACCTGGAGGTGCTGTGCGCCGAGGAGACGATCCGCGATGCCGAGCAGGTCGTCTCCGAGCTGGAGGTCCAGGCCGGAAAGACGGAGCGGATGGTCGAGGCCCGCAAGGTGACGATGGCCGATCTGCTGCAGATCCGCTCCCAGCTTGCGGATGCCCGAAACGACGTGCTGACGGCCCGGAACACCTACGAGATTGCCCGGCTGGAGCTCTGCCAGCTGCTTGAGATCGAAGACTACGCCTCCTTCCGGACCGTGGCTCCCGATACCGCCCGGCTGGTTCGCGGAGCTCCTGCGGAGGATGACGCCGTGCTCGATGCCGCGCAGCAGCTGCCCGAGGTGGAGTCGGCACGGGTGGGGATTGAGTTGGCCCGGCGCGATCTGCAGCTTGCACGCACCGCCTACTGGCCGACCCTTTCGCTCGCGGCGGGCTACGGATCGAGCTACTCGGATGCGCGGCAGAAGATGTTTCAGCAGGCCGACGGGACCTATCGCTACGAGGCGTATCCCTTCTTCGAACAGTACCGGGACAATGCGAGCAGCTATGTGTCGCTGTCACTCAGCATTCCGATTTTCGGGAAGTTCACGACGCGGAAGAACGTGCAGCGTCAGAAACTGGCCCTGCGGCGTGCGGAGTATGCGCTGCGAACGGCCGAGAAACAGGTGGAGAAAGAGGTGACACAGGCGCTCCTGGATGCCCGTACGGCCTGGGCGCGATACCTTGGGGCGCAGGAGTACGTCGCCTCGGCCGAGGAGGCGGCCCGTCAGGTGGGTCGGAAGTACGACCTCGGAGCTGCGACCGTAACGGACTACAACGCGGCGGTGACCACCCGGGTCAAGGCCCGTTCGCAACTGTTGCAGGCCAAGTACGAATATCTGTTCAAATGCCGGATCCTCGAGTACTACGCCGCGCGGTGAATGTCTCGGAGAAGGGAGGTCGAAATCCTGTCGGTTCATCGAGCAGCAGGCCGCAGGTCGTTGACTGACGGGCTGTTGTTTTCTTCTTAAAGAAGATACCAGGGAAAGATAACGACTGAATACCGTTTTTCACAGGATTTGTCATGCAAGAAAACATACATCGGCAGGAATTTATCAGGATTCTCAATGCAACACCACAAGACAGAACACTCGGGGCTTCTGAAAAAGAGAGCCTGAACCGGGATTATAACCGGTTCATTGATTGGCTTCAAGGGATATCGAAGCAGTCGGAATATTCGATGCTGGACTCGTTGCAGCTGTTGGCCCGGATTCGCGAGACTTTGGTCCAACTGCTGGAGAACTACAACGATTCAGCCTCGCTGCAATGCCTGTTGATCCGCTCTTCGCTCTCTTTGGTGGATTTCGAGCAGCGGATGATCTACCTGTAGCTCAAGTACCCGGGAATCCGGGAGATTGTCACGCAACGGCCTCACTCGCCGCTGAAAATCTCGAAGCGATTCACCAATTCCGACCTGATGGAGGTGATCGCCGCCTTGTCGGCCGTGGGCTTCTTCTGCCAGCAGGATGACTCCCCGGCCACCTTCATGCAGATAACGCGCGAGTTTGAGACGCTCTGCAATACGAGTTTCAAGAATCCGGACAACTGCCGCTGGGCCGTCCTGAACCGCAAGAACCGCCTGACCCACTTCCTCGATACGCTGCGGGGTACGCTGGTCGAGTTAAGCCAAAAGTAAACCTTTTTCTTCCCGGATGGTCGTTCGACCGTTCGGGATTTTTCAGGTCTGCTTTTTGGGTCAGATGAAGAAACTTGCGATCGCGTATCTAAAACTGTGCGCATGCAATATGATTGCCCGTGCAAGTTGATGTACAGAATGATAAAGCGTGGAATCAAAAAAATTGGCCAACCTTATTGTTTGTACCGTTAATTTCATATATTTGCATTAACTATAATTTTATTTGCTTTTAACCATATATTTAAGATATAATTTTAATTATACTTGTATTTATATATGAACGATTATTATGGATATGCTATTCCGGAACTGATCCGGTTGCTCGGTTCTCGGTTTCGGGAATACCGAATGCGGGCGGACATGACCCAGAAGGAGGTGTCCGAGCAGTCGGGCATATCCGTTACAACCATTCATAAGTTCGAAAATGGGGTGGCTGTGAACCTCTCCCTGGGGACCCTGCTGCAGTTGCTGAAGGCCATCGGGCAGATCGAACAGATCGACAACCTGCTGCCCGAGTTGCCGGAGTCTCCCTATTTGTATGTGCATGAAAAGAAGATCCAGCGAATCCGACATAAAAAACAGAAGCTATGAAGGAACCCTTGAAAATCATACTTTGGGGCGAGGAAATAGGCCGCTTGGTGTGGGATAGCAGAACCCATAACACCTACTTCACCTATCATCCGGATTTTCTGAAAAAAGAGCTGGATATAGCGCCCCTGACAGCTCCCAAAGCGGGAGCCAAGGGGCATATGCCGTTTTGGGGTGACAAGGATCGGAAATACCGGAGTCTGCCTCCGTTTCTTTCGGACTCGCTGCCCGATGACTGGGGGAACCAGTTGTTTGAGAGATGGCGCATCGAACATAAACTTTCCAATGCGCAGATCTCGCCACTTGAAAAATTGTCGTTTATCGGGAAGCGCGGAATGGGCGCTTTGGAATTTGTTCCTTGTGTTCCACTTGCTTCGGCCGAAGAGCGGATAGACATCCAGTCGTTGATTGATTTGGCCGGTCGTATTTTCAGAGAACGCGAACATGTGCAGATCCTACCCGAAGAGTCTTTGACCGAACAGGCGCTCATCGTGGTCGGCACCTCGGCTGGCGGTCGTCAACCGAAAGCCGTGTTGGCCATCAACCGAAAGACCGGGGAGATCCGTTCCGGACAAGTAGCTGGATTAACGGATTATGATTACTGTATCCTGAAATTCGGGGATCCGTCCCGCTCTTCGGCCGAACTCGAAATGGTATATTATGCCATGTGCCGGATGGCCGGTATTCAGATGATGGAATCCCGCTTGTTTGAGGTAGAGGGACATCAGCATTTTCTCACCAGGCGGTTCGACCGCCGGAATGACGAAAAGCTGCATACGCAGACACTGGCGGCACTGTGCCCCGGCATTGAAAGCTACGAAGGCCTTTTGGAGGTTTGTCGCAAGCTGCGTTTGCCCGAAGGGGCGAGTGAAGAGATTTTCCGCCGAATGGTTTTCAACGTCCTGGCAAATAATACGGACGACCACGACCGAAACTTTTCATTTCTGATGGACAAAACCGGTTGCTGGCAACTGGCTCCGGCCTATGACATGACCTTCATTTTTAATCAGGATCAGGGCGGTTTCCAGCCTCAAGAGGAGCGGTGCCTTATGGTACGGGGAAAACGCATGGAAATATCCAAGGAGGACATCCTGTCTTTTGCCCGAGACAACGGGATCCGTCGGGCTGAAGTCATTATCAATCAAGTGGCCGAAGCATTATTGTCGTTCCGGGAACTGGCTATGCAATATGGGGTGAAGGAAGAATGGGCTAACCGTGTGGGAGGGTTCCTCTCTGCACAACTGACGGCGTGGGGATACATCGGGACAGGCGTAAGTGGATCGTCGGAATCGAATCCCGACCTGACGGAACTTGCAGGTCATGCTGTTTCCCATGCGAGACTCGAACAAGCCTATCGTGGCAATTATCATCTTCTGGCGACCATCGACGGCAAAGCGCACAAATACGTTTTTCGGATGGGTACGCGGGAATATGACTCAATCGCTCGAAAGGGGGGTGTCAACCTCTCGAAAGAGGATCTTCGGGAGTTGGTCACAAGGTTTCTGATTCCCAAAATAAATTGATCCTAAAAGAGCTTTGGAAAGCCAAGTAATGTAAAAGATGTTTCAGATATTCACCTGAAACATCTTTTTTTCCGGCCATCCGCGGCCTGGGAAGGTCCGCTGGAACAGACCGTCTCATTCCTTCGTTATCTTGTCGCCCTTAAACCGACAAGTATGCAGCAGGAGGATGA
>CALLRW010000016.1 GCA_938014215.1 uncultured Alistipes sp.
AAAGTTGTTCCTTTGTCAACACCATAAGTCTACTCTTTTTTAGTTTTTGTTGGTTCGTCACTACAAATCTAAAAAATCTGTAGACTTTTTTATTTATTCCTCCCTAGACACACTATTTGGAACAGTATCTGGCATGACGGTGAGTGGTGTGAATGTGATTTTATGGTTGTTGATGGTGTTCTTTGTTTCGAGCGTACGGAACTCCATGCGCTGCGTGTTGTATTCCTCGACCTGATAGTCGGCTGCATCGGCACCTCCGACCTCGATCTCGAAGCGATAGGCCCGTTCGAAGAGCGGATTGAGTATGTAGACATAGATCTCCTCTCCGCACTTGACGGCGTAGGACTCCAGTCCGCGGATCGAGGTCCTGACCGGAACCTTCTCAAAGGTGGCACCTCCGGCTGCCATCATCCGGTTGGTGATCGTGCTGACCGACTTGTAGATCCAGTCCATGTTGCGCTCGTCGAAGAACTCCCACCACCACGTCATCGGGTAGATCGGCGTCTGGTTGAAGGCTCCGTACCACAATCCGCGGCGAAGGTCGAAGTCGAAGAAGAAACCGATCGAATGGTCGAGGTTGTTCCAGTCCCAGTCGAATCCGAACTCACCGATCACATAGGGCTTCTCCCACAGCGTTGTGGCCGTGCGGATCAGTTTCGGAATGCTGTCGATGTTGCGGTAGATGTGAATCTGGTTCAGGTCCATATCCTTCATGTCGAAGATGCCTTCGATCAGACGGTGCGATACGGAGGTGGTGACAAGGTGCTTGTAGGGATCGATCGATTTCAGATAGGTGGCCATCTCCTGATGCCAGTCGGCAATGTCGCGCGAGGGGATGGTTGGGCGAATGACCTGTGTACCCTGGTATTGGGCGTTGTCCACCTCGTTCCAGAACTCCCAGAAGGCGACGCTGCGGCTGTATCCCCAACGGGCTACCAGATAACGGAGGCGATCCTTGTAGCGGGTCTTGGCCTCGGGCGAAGTGAAGAAATCGCCGGGTTTTTCACAAGGACCGCCGTTGATGGCGTTGTAGGGATTTGAATCCCATCCGCTGCCGGCGATGAAGCTGCCGTGGGCATCGATGGCCATCATGTTGTAGACGTTGTACTTCTCGAAGAGTTCGACAATCTGATCGAGTCGCTGGATCGGATCCCGGTAGAGGGTGTTGTTGGACCATTGATCCTTGTGTCCCTTGAAATCCTTGGAGCTCTCGTTCCAGCGCCATTCGTTCGGATAGGTCGATGACTGGAGCCATGTGCGGATGAAGTTGACGCCGTTGGCCGCGAGTTTCGGCAGCAGGTAGTCGTACGTGTACTTCGGATTCTTGCCCGGACGCGGATCGCGGTTGATGTTCTCGCCGATGCCGCGGATCTTCTTTCCGGTGTCGAAATTCAATGTCCAGGGACCGACCTCGGTGATGAATCCGTCGTGGTCCGACGCCGAAACCGTGAAGTGCAGACTTTTCGACCGGGAGGAACCTTTTCGCGATTTCAACTGCACGTAGCAGCTGTACTCGCCTGTTTCGGCGGGTGAGTAACGGGCTTTCCACTGTCGGTCGCCTTCCCAATAGCAGGGCAGGATCTGTCGCTTGCCCGACGGGTTGGTGATATACATGTCCATCTTCACCTCTTTCGAATCGTAGGGGTTGGTGAAATCGGCGTTGACATCGATGTCGAACTCGACCTTTTCATAAGTGCGGGCCTCGTCGGTCAAGCGTGTGAACGAGGTGATTTTCTGTGCGAAAGCCGGTGCGGAGACAAAGGTCGCAAGCAGCGCTGTTGCCAGAATTCTTGAGAGTTTTCTGTTCATCTTTTTGAGTTTTGGGTTTTGTTTCGGAATGAACCCCTTCCTTGACGTTTGAAATGGAACAGGAAATGACGGAATTACATTAGTCGCTTTATCAATCTTTATTTAACTTCGAATCAAATTCTAACCTTAAAGACTTGTTTTATGATTCAACCTGTTTATCAGCCGGATCCGTCGCGTTATGACAATGGAATGTCGTATCGTCGTTCCGGGAAAAGCGGTATTCTGCTGCCGGCCCTTTCGCTCGGACTGTGGCACAACTTCGGCAGCATGCAGTCCTTTTCGAATGTCTGCCGCATGGCCTGCTACGCCTTTGACCACGGTATTGTCCACTTCGATCTGGCGAACAACTACGGCCCGGATTACGGTACGGCCGAGGAGAACTTCGGGCGTCTGATGGAGCATGCCCTGCGGCCCTATCGCGACGAACTCTTCATCTCTTCGAAGGCCGGTTACGACATGTGGCCCGGTCCCTACGGAAACTGGGGGTCGCGCAAATACCTCATGGCCAGCCTCGATCAGACGCTTCGTCGGACGAAACTCGACTATGTCGATATCTTCTACTCCCACCGTTTCGACCCCGTGACGCCGCTCGAGGAGACGCTTCAGGCGCTGGTCGACATCGTCCGCAGCGGCAAGGCGCTCTATGTCGGCATCTCGCGTTATCCGCTGGAGGCGGCCCGTTTCGCTTTCCGCTATCTGGCCGAACGCGACGTGCCGTGTCTGCTGTTCCAGGACCGTTACAACCTCTTTGATCGCGAGCCCGAGACGTCGGGTGTCCTGTCGCTTGCGGCCGAATCCGGCTGCGGGTTCATCGTCTTCTCGCCGCTGGCCCAGGGCCTGCTGACCAATCGCTACCTGAACGGCATCCCGCAGGATTCGCGTATGGCTACAAGCGGCTCGTTGAATCGCAGCGATCTCTCCGAAGAGAAGCTGGCCCGGATTCGGGCTCTCAACGAACTGGCTCAGCAGCGCGGACAGACGTTGGCCGAAATGTCGCTGGCCTGGCTGTTGCGCGATGAGCGGATCTCCTCGGTGATCATCGGGGCCAGCTCGGTTGCCCAGATCGAGGACAACCTTAAGGCGCTGCGCAATACAACCTTCTCGTCGGAGGAACTGGCCGAGATCGATCGGCTGTCGATCGGATAGGAGCGGTCGGATCGTGTTGAAAAAGAGTGCCGGAAACTCCGGCACTCTTTTTTTTGCGGCGCCGCTATTTGAGCCGATACCGACCGTTGACAAGTTCGATCTCGTCGAGGGTCAGTGTCCGCGGATCATTGTAGATGTTGCGGACGGCCTCCTCGGAGGTGTGGCTGTCGGTCTTCTGGCTGTTGATGAAGTAGCCCCAGACCATGAACCACGACCAGTTGGGCTGATTGTGGTAGCTCGTCGGATCGGGCAGCTGCCCGACTTCGCCCAGCGCAATCAGTTTATCGCCCGCCAGCGCCTGCAGATCGTCGTGGTGCGACTGCTTGTAGTCCCGGTGGTAGACATCGGCTGCGAGGACGTCGACATAGTCCGAGCCCGGATAGTAATCGGCGTAGGGACCCGCCTCGTCACCCTTCTTGTCGCGCGGGGCGTTGGTGTTCCAGACCCACAGCAGGTTGTTGAGCTTGTGGACCCGGGTGAAGTAGTCGTAGGTCATGATCCACAGCTTCTTGAAGCCGTTTTCGCCGGGCTTGTTGCACCACCAGAACCAGACGCCGTTCATCTCGTGGTAGGGGCGCCACAGGATCGGAATCCCCGCATCGCGCAGCTGTTTGAGGTAGGGGATAACTGTATCCATCTGCCGCTTCCATTGCGTATTGAGCGGAGTTCCGTCGGTGGTGAGTTCGGCCCAGACCTCCTCCGAGGGGCGGTTCTGCCAGGTCCAGATCGAGGCTCCGTTGCAGTCGTTGCACTCCGACGGGAAGCAGCAGTGCCACATCAGCGTGATGATGCGCCCTTCGGCATAGCGTTGCTTGATCTCCTCGACGAGGCTCTGGCGCAGCTCTTCGGTCGAGCGGCCGTTGAGCAGACACTCGCCCCAGGGTGAGGTCAGGTTCATCGGCCCGCAGTGGTGGTAGTCGGCGACGTTGTCACCCAGGGCATTGAAACTGAAATCGCTGCCCCAGACGACCGGTCGTTTGCCCGTGATGGAGTAGACCACCGAGTCGTAACGGTGGGGATCGCTGATGAAGTTGTGTTGTCCGGCGAGCGTATATTTGCCGCGGATCGAGTAGAGGAATTCAAGCAGTTGGCGGGCTTCGGGCGAAGCCTCCGGATTGACCGGTTCAACGGTCGTGCGGCTTGTCGAGCAGCCGGTTGCCAGGGCAACGGTCATCAGCAGGGTGATCAGACGTTTCATGGCTCGGAATTATTTGACGGTGACGTTGCGGGGCATCGTGTACATGTCGGGCAGATCCTGCTCGAAGAGGGTCCATGGATCCTGGAAGAAGAGCTTGAAGTCGGCAGCCGAAGCATCCGACGGATAGGGACCGAAGGCATGACGCGTGCTTTCGTTGCGCCAGGCCACGACCATGCTGCAATGGCGTCCCTTGAGGGCCGGCAGCACGTCATGGGTCCAGTAGTCGGACGTGTGGTTGTTTTCCAGCCCCGTCTCGGTTACGCCGACCGGCTTGCCAAGCTTGGCGGAGAGCCCGACGATCGCCTTCACGTTCGATTCAAAGGCGGCGCGATTGCGGCCGTGGTAGCAGTCCATGCCGAGAAAGTCGACCCATTCGTCACCCGGCCAGCGGAACAGCAGCCGCTCCTCGGTATCCTTGTAGACGGCATCCATCTGCGGGGAGATGGCGTAGATGACGTTGTGAATCCCTTTCGTGTCGCGCAGGTAGCTGACGATGAAGCGCCAGAAGGCGATGAACTCCTCGTCGGTCGTGGCCGAACGTCCCCACCAGTTCCAGGTCTGGGTGTGTTCGTGCAGCGGGCGGAAGATGACGGGAATCGGGCGGCCCTTTTCGTCGACCATCTTGCGGAAGGCCTCGGCAACCTGATCCAGCCGGGCCTTGTACTTGAGATTCATGGGCGAACCCTCCTGCAGAATCTGGTCGACGACCTTGGTGTTGTCCCACGCCGTGCCGACGGGATATTTCTTGCCGGGGCCTTCGGTCAGCGGATTGTTCTGGTGCCAGACCAGCATGCAGACTCCGCCCCGTTTGTAGGCCTCGCGGATGTGCTGGATCTTGGTGTCGTTGATGCCGGCCATGTCCAGGCTGTAGACCGCCGGATGGGAGCCGGTGATGTCCTTGACATCGGAGCGATCCTTGTCGCCTTTCCATCCGACGCCGTACGACGGGTAGTCGTGGTGGCCGAACAGAACGCCGTCGAAGCCAATGCACCACAGATTGGCATAGAGCGCCTTGGTTTCGGGGGTGGCATCGGGATCGACCATCCGCAGGGTGATTTTTTCGGGGGCTTTGAGCCGTTTACCTTTGCCCTGGACCCATCCAAAGGGGAGGAGGGCCAAACAGAGGGCCAGCAGAAGCGTACGTTTCATGGCAGTTGGTTTGGGTTTGAAGTTGGTTTTGGAATATGATATCGGTTTTTCTGTTCGATTGGGTCTCGCCCCAACTCGATGTTGCAAGGTGTTTTTCAGGTGTCGGTATTCGTGGTTTTGACTGTCGGTTCACATACCTTTTTTATATATATGCCTGCATACGGAGATCGGCAGGTCGGAAATGTATCGATTTTTGATCAGGAAAGTATCGATTCAATGATAAAAAAGTATCACTATCGAATCTTTGTCAAAGATAGGGATTCCTGCCCGCTTTCGTAAATACTATTTTGATCGATTATAATCCTTTTTTACCCGAGACTTCGCAGGGCGTCGGCGTGTTCGGGTTTTCCTCTTTTTCGGATGGTCGGAGGCGGTTGGTGTTTTTTCGTAAGGAAGATTTTTGTACCTTTGTATGACAACCGTCCTACTTACCTAAACCTCTGACCATGGAAATTCTGCGCGAAAATACTCCTTTGACTGACAATGACTGCTTTATGATCTTTTCGCGCAAGAAAAGCGAGTTCGACTTCCCGCTCCATACCCATAAGGAGATGGAGCTGGGGCTGGTGATGAATGCGGCCGGAGCTTCGCGCGTGATTGGGAATCACGTCGGAACGATCGATGATATCGATCTGGTGCTGGTCAACGGCGAGACGCCGCACGCCTGGTTTACCGATCAGTGCAAATCGAAGGAGATCTACGAAATTACGCTGCAGTTCAGCCTCGACCTGTTTCACGAAAAGTTTCTCAACCGGAATCCGATGGCCGCTCTGCGGCAGCTCTTCGAGGATGCCAAACGCGGGGTGCTCTTCTCCCGCGAAGTGGCCTTGCAGGTCAAACCCCTGATTATTGCCCTTTACGATCAGAGTTCGGCCGGCGGCATGAAGCCGCTGCTCGACATGTTGTCGATCCTGAACATCCTCTCCCTGACTACCGACCGGCAGATGCTCTCCGACGTGACGTTTGTCCACAAACAGATGAAATCGCTCCATTCGGCCCGTCTGGAGTCGGTTTTTGCCTACATGAATCAGAACTTCAACCGTCAGATTGCCCTGCGGGATGTGGCCGAAATGATCAACATGTCCGAGGTGTCGTTCAGCCGCTTCATCAAGAAGGCCACCGGGCAGAGCTTCATCGATACGCTGACCGAGATCCGACTGGGGCATGTGACTCGTATGCTGATCGATACGGACATGACCATTGCCGAGATCGCCTTCTGCTGCGGATTCAACAATATGGCCAATTTCAACCGGATCTTCAAACGCAAGAAGGGAATGCCTCCCCATCAGTTCCGGACGATGTATATCCACAAAAAGATCTATGTCTGAGGCCGTCGGATGCCCGATGTCGGGATAAGTCCGTTTTGTATTGGTTTTTGTTAAAAACATATAATTGCAATAGTTGGTTTTTGCGTAAGTTTGTACAACTGCAAGAAGCAAGTTGTCCGGATCCTGCGTCTGCCGTAATCCCGGGTCCGTTCGATTGGTCTTGTTTGGATGTGTGAACTAACCTAAATCAACTAACTCTATGCAAAAAATCTATCCCTTATTCTTCTGTGCGTTGCAGGGACTGCTGCTGGTTGGCTGTTATCAGAATGAGTCAACGGCCCCGGATATGGTGGATCCCTGGTTGCGCGAGCGTACGCCGTTGAGCTTTCGCGTGGAGGGTCAGGTAGGTGCTGCTGTCATTACCGACGACTGGCGTCACGACGATGTCGGAACGATCAACTTCCAGCTGGTTACCCAGACCATCGAAGACATGTCGCGCGTGAAGGTCGAGCAGATCGAACTCCAATACAATGCGACGGCTTCGGTTCAGGCCGGCTCCACGATCGATCTGAGCAGCGGCTCCTGTGAGATTGTCGTGACGGCCGAGAACGGTGAGACCCGGACCTACACCGTCTCCTACTATCCCTTCATCGAGCCTTTCGAGGGAGTCTACGACCTGGATTACGATGTCGAGAACCACGACGAATCTCAGTACGAAAACGGCGATGCCTTTGCCCTGTGGTTCTTCGGCGGCTCGAACGACGGTTGCTATTGCCAGTCGCTGATGTGGAAGCAGTGGAACTGGGAGGGCGGTTACAAACCGCTGGTCGAGGACGACAACATCATCACCATTACGCTCGAAGGGGTCGATGCCGAGACCGGTGACACCTATGGGAAGTGCATCAACGATGCAGGCCCCGACGGCAAGTATGCCAATTTCTACTGGGTCAACAACGGCGGTCATGACCTGAAGAAATTCTACCGCTGCATTCCCGAGGGCGAAAGCTCGTGGCGAAAGGACGGTACGACCGGTCTGATCACCTTTACGGCCAATGACGGCACGGCCCACACGG
The DNA here is from genome assembly GCA_938014215.1 of uncultured Alistipes sp. GTDB lineage: Bacteria > Bacteroidota > Bacteroidia > Bacteroidales > Rikenellaceae > Alistipes. The sequence goes on from CALLRW010000016.1 coordinate 7,644, forward strand.
CGACCTTCTACAGCGAGCCGACGACGCTGACCTATTCGCAGAGCGGCAAGACGTTCAACTGCGAGATCCACTACCAGGGTCTCGAATTCCCCGTTGCGGGAACGCCCATGCCCGGCTGGTCGGACTATTCGGATTTTGACAAGTACGTCCAGAATCCGCAGAAATTCATCGTCAAACTGAAGAAACGTTCCTGATTCCCTGTCGTATGAAACGTCCTGTTTTTATGATGGCAGAGATGCTCTGCTGTATGATGCTGTGTGCCACGGTCGTGTCGTGCGGCGGCAGCGATATCGAGATTCCCGATTCGTACTGGAATACGCAACCCGGTCAGAACCAGAAGCCCGATCCCGAGCCGGAACCCGATCCCGATCCCGAACCCGAACCGGAGCCGGAACCCGAACCCGAGCAGGTGACACTCCGCATGGTCGATCCGCAAGCTACGCCGCGAACCCGGGCACTCTATTCGAATCTCTGGGCGTTGGCCTCGAAGGGATTCATGTTCGGTCACCACGACGATCTGTGGTATGGCCGTTACTGGTACAACGAGCCCGGCGGTTCCGATACGAAGGCCGTGTGCGGTGACTATCCGGCCGTCTTCAGTTTCGATCTGGCCCCGACGATGGACAATCGGTACAACTACGAGTCCGACAGGAAGGAGAACGAAATCCGCCGTCGAGTGGCGCTCGAAGCCTTCGAGCGCGGCGAGGTGCTGATCGCCTGCTGCCACCTGAACAACCCGTTGACCGGGGGCGATTCGTGGGACAACTCCAATTCGGGGGTGGTGAAGGCCATTCTCGACGAATCGACGGCCGAACATGCGAAGTTCCTCGGGTGGCTCGACCGGCTGGCCGACTTCGCCCTGAATCTCAAGGATGGTTCGGGCGAGTTGATTCCCTTTATCTTCCGTCCCTATCACGAGCATACCCAGGAGTGGTCCTGGTGGGGCTCGAAGTGCACGACCGAGCAGGAGTTCATCGATTTCTGGCGGATGACGGTCCGCTATCTGCGTGATACGCGCGGGGTGCACAACCTGATCTATGCCATCTCCCCGCAGATGGATGCCTCCTATTCCGATACGAAGGGGCGTCTGCTGTTCCGCTGGCCGGGCGATGAATGGGTCGACTTCATCGGCATGGACTGCTACCACGGCCTGAATACCGAGGCCTTCACCTCGAATCTGAAGGCGCTGTCGGCCCTCTCGACCGAGAAACTCAAGCCCTGCGGCGTGACCGAAACCGGACAGGAGTCCTTTACGAAGGCGGACTACTGGACCTCGTGCATCCTGGCGCCGCTCATGTCGCAGCGTGTCTCGATGGTGGTGATGTGGCGCAACAAGTATGTGGGAGACAACGAAGCCGACAAACACTACTATTCCGTCTATCCGGGACATGTTTCGGAGGAGGATTTCAGAATCATGTACGGGCGCTCCCGCTCGCTCTTCAGCGCCGATCTGCCCGACATGTACACGATGGCCGAGAATGTGACGGTCCAGTGAGCCTAAAAACGAAAACCTAAAGAATCAGAAACCTATGGTGAAAATCTTCAAAACGTCATTGCTCTGCGCGCTGATGATGGTATTGGGTTGTGCCGCCCCCTGGTCGGTCCTGGCCCAGTCCCATGTCGTCACGGGCGTCGTAAAAGATGAGAAGGGAGCCGTGTTGCCGGGTGTTACCGTCATGTTGAAGGGTACGACCAACGGCACGACCACGATGGCCGACGGCCAGTATTCCATCGAAGTCTCGCCGGGAAATGAGCTCGAGTTCTCGTTCCTCGGATATACCCCTCAGACGGTCCGTATTTCGACCCAGACCGTCCTCAACATCGTCATGAAGGAGTCTTCGCTGCTGGCCGAAGAGGTCGTTGTGACGGCCTACGCCGTGCAGAAGAAGGTCAACGTGACGGGTGCCATTTCGCAGGTCAAGGGTACGGATCTGGTGGCTACACCCGTGGCAAACATCTCGAACGCCCTGATCGGCAATACGCCGGGTGTGAGCGGTCTGCAGACCTCGGGTGAACCGGGTCACAACGACGCATCGATCCGCATCCGCGGTATCTCGACCTACGGTTCGGCCAGCCCGCTGATCGTCATCGACGGTGTCGAGCAGCCTTCGGAACAGGCCATGGCCGAGTTGAATGCCATGGATGCCAACGAAATTCAGGGTATCAGTGTCCTGAAGGATGCCTCCTCGACGGCCGTTTACGGTATCCGCGGCGCCAACGGTGTGATCATCGTCACGACCCGTCGCGGTCAGACCGGTGCCCCGAAGGTCAACTTCTCGATGAACTACGGCTTTACGGCGGCTTCGAGCCTGCAGAAGGGTACTTCGGCCTACGAGTACGCCCTGCTGCGTAACGAGGCCATTCGCCACGATCAGCTCAGTTTCTCCGGTACGGAGAGCCTCTCGACCTATATCTACGACGACTACGACCTGTGGAAATTCCGCAACAACCGCGACTATACGCCCGTCGAGGTGGATGCCCGCGGTGATTTGACCGCCGCCCAGAAGGAGGTGCTCAAGAACCAGCCGGCTCTCTACTACGCCAGCCGCGATCTCTACAAGGAGATGTTCGACCGCGTAGCTCCGCAGATGCAGATCAACCTCAATGTCTCGGGCGGTACGGAACGTGTGAAGTACTTCGTCTCGTTCGGCTACTTCTCGCAGCAGGGTATCACGACCGATATCCAGTATTACGATGCCGATACGGGTTCGAACTTCAACCGTTACAACTTCCGTTCGAACTTCGACATCTCGGTGGCCAAGAACTTCAAGGTGTCGGTCAACGTGGCCGGTCAGTTCGGCAAATCGCAGGGTCTGGGCAGCGGCAGCGACCCCTATGACCTCTCGTCGCGTTACAAGGGTATCATGCAGTATATCTACGATGCCAACCCGTTCATCTCGCCGGGTATGATCGACGGCCGTCTGGTCGAGGGCTTCGCCGGTACGGCCGGTACGGAGCAGAACCCGCTGGCCAACAAGACCGCCAGTACGATCGGTGACCAGAATGCCATCGTCAGCCTGTTGAGGGCCGGTACGAACAGCATCTTCAACTCGCTGCTCGACAATACGATCAAACTCGAGCATACGATGGACTATCTGCTCGAAGGACTGCGTATCTACGGTACGGTCAACTACCAGGACAACTACAACCGCATTGTGAAGTACACCCCTTCGATCCCGACCTACCGCGTACAGCGTAATCCGGTCGATCCGACCGTCTACGACTTCTTCGGCGGCGGCATGGGGGCCGGTTCGTTCGAGTCGTGGGGCTACAGCAACTGGAACAAACTCTACCTGGATGCCGGCATCGACTGGCACAACAGCTTCAACGGTCACAACGTCTCGGCGCTGATTCTGGGCAAGGCGTCGCGTTACACGATGCCCAACGACAACTACCATGTGCCTTCGGGCGTGATGGGCTTCGTCGGCCGCGTAACCTACAACTACAAGGACCGCTACATGGCCGAGGTGAATGTCGGTTACAACGGTACCGAGCAGTTTGCCAAGGGCAAGCGTTTCGGCTGGTTCCCGGCCTATTCGATCGGTTGGGTGCCGACGGCCGAGAGCTTCTTCCCCGAAAACGATATTCTGACCTTCCTGAAGATCCGTGCTTCGTACGGTGAGGTCGGTAACGACCAGCTGGGCGGCAACCGCCGGTTCTACTACCTGCCCAACACCTACAATCTGAATCAGGGCGGATACTGGCTCGGCAACTCGAACGGCGCCTCGTCGAACCCCTACTGGACCGGTGCCACGGAGGGTACGCTCGGCAATCCGGACATCACCTGGGAGCGCGCCAAGAAGTATGACGTGGGTCTCGAGGCGCGGATGTTCCGCGACCGCCTCTCGATTACGGCCGACTGGTTCCGCGAGGATCGCCGCAACATCCTCACCACGCTCGGAACGATTCCGGGCATCTACGGCGTCGCTTCGAGTCAGGTGCCGCCGGTTAACGTCGGTGTGACGAAGAACGAGGGTTACGAGTTGTTGATCTCGTGGGCCGATCAGATCGGCGACTGGCGCTATTCGCTGAGCGGCGATGTCAGCTATTCGCGCAACAAGATCATCTACAAGGCCGAGGCCGAGAACCCCTACTATTGGATGAACTCCACCGGTTTCTCGATCGGACAGCGCTTCGGACTGGTCAGCGACGGCTTCTTCAATACAAACGAGGAGCTGGCCAACCGTCCCTACAATACCTATACGGCCAACCGGGCCACGCTGGGTGATATCCGTTACGTCGATCTGAACGGTGACGGCCTGATCGACAACAAGGATGTCTCGCCGATCGGTTATCCGAACTATCCCGAATACCACTTCAACGTGAAGGCTTCGCTGGGTTGGAAGGGCTTCGATCTGCGGGTGCTGTTCATCGGTGCGGCCAACGGTTCCTACTACCTGACACCGGGTATGGTGATGCCCTTCTACAAGAAGGCGGGTAATGCCTGGAAGTGGATGTACGACGGTCGCTGGACGGCCGAGAAGTATGCCGCCGGCGAGACCGCCACGTTCCCCCGTGCGACGTTCGACCCGACTTCGTCGGACAACAACTACCTGACGAGCGACTTCTGGATGAAGTCGAGCAACTTCTTCAAGATCAAGAATATCGAGCTCGGCTATACGTTCGACATGACGCGCGGATCACTGGCCCGCAGCCGTATCAGCGCCATCCGCGTCTACTTCAATGCCAACAATGTCTATACCTTCAAGAACGAACTTACGGATATCGGTATCGATCCCGAGACGCTGGACGGAAGCACCTATATCTATCCGTTGACCAGTGTGTTCAGCTTCGGTGTCAATCTGACTTTCTAATGCTCAATACTGGAATCAAATGAAAAAAACACTCATAACTTTGCTCGTAACCGTGTCGTTGGGGTTGACCGGCTGTCAGGATGCCTTCCTGCAGATGCCCGACACGACCGGAACCGTCGACCTGAACGAGGTCTACGGCTCGGCCAAGAATGCGAAAAGTGCCTTGATGACCTGTTATCGCGAAGCCCTGATCCACGGTCTTCCGGGTGGCTGGGGCGTCAGCCACGGAACGCTCGGCGCCATCAGCGGCGAGGTTTCGCGCGGATATTCGTGGCACGGAACCTATACCATCGCCAACTCCGGTCTGAGCGTCAACGGTATCGACAACTCCGATGCCGGAGCCGACCATTTCGGCAACAACTGGGCCTACATCCGCCACTGCTGGACGGTGTATGAGAATATCGACAAGGTGCCCGACATGACCCAGCAGGAGAAGGATTACATCAAGGCCGAAGCCGTAGCGCTGGTCGCCTATCGCTACATGGGCATGTTCTACCGCTATGGCGGTATGCCGATCGTCCGCAATTCGTTCTCTTCGCCGACAGATCCCGGTGTCTCGATGGGTCGTGCGTCGCTGAGCGAGATGCTCAACTACATCCTCGAACTGTGCCAGACGGCCTATGACGGACTTCCCGAGGGAGACTGGGATGCGGCCGATCAGGGACGTATGACCCGCGGCGCCGTGCTGGCCATCAAGGCTCGGGCGCTGCTCTTTGCCGCCCGCCCGCTCTTCAACTCCGCTACGCCCTATATCAGCGGTCCGAACAACGATCTGGTCTGCTTCGGCGACGAGTCGGCCCAGCGCTGGGAGGATGCCATCACGGCCAACGAAGCCGTCCTGACCTGGGCGGCCGCCAACAACTACGCCCTGATCAATACGGGTGGTGCCGGTGATGGTGTGGCCAACCCCAATGCCTTCGCCGATTACGCAACGGCTACCTCCACACCGGCCAACCGCGAGGTGCTGCTGGCCTACAAATGCGACGAAACCGATCAGTGGACGTGGCCCGGCAGCGCGATCTTCTACTACAACAACTATTCGGCCAACTGGAGCAACAACCGTTACGACACGGACATGAGCGGTCTGGTGACCAACTTCCTCGAACTCTACTACAAGGAAGACGGTTCGGAGTTCACCAACTGGCCCAAACTGACCGACGGCGGCAGCCATTCGGCCGACGAGTGGGTGGCCAACATCGAGAGCATCGAGCCCCGTGCCAAGGCCGACAACATCTTCATCGGTTTCGATGCCTTCAACAACCCGGGCAACTCGAACTGGTCGGCTCAGGGCTGGGGCCGTCAGGTGGCCAATGCCGCCAAGAAGGGCTCCTTCCCCGATGTGCTGAGCTCGGGCAAGGGGTGCGCCGCTCCGACGAAGTTCTACTACAATGCCGGTTCGCGCATCTGGTTCGAATTCCCGCTGTTCCGTCTGGCGGAGACCTACCTCAACCTGGCCGAGGCCTACAACGAGGCAAACCAGCCCCAGAAGGCGCTCGAGAATCTGAACAAGGTGCATAATCGGGCCGGTCTGCCCGCCATTACGGTGACCGACAAGGAGCAGTTGCGGCAGATCATTCACCGCGAACGCGCCATCGAGTTCTACCGCGAGAATCTGCGCTACTACGACGTGAAGCACTGGAAGGATGAAAACATCGGTAACGGGATCATCGGCGGCGATATCCGCGAGCTGCAGTTCAAGATCAAGGAGAACCATTCGGGCAGCCTCAACCTGCGCGAGGGTATCGAATCCTATTGGGATGCGGTCTCCTACACGGCCTACTGGAGCCCCAAGATGTACCTGGAGCCTCTGCCCCAGTCGGAGATCAACAAGGGTACGCTGGTACAGAATCCCGGATATTAACAGATCGTCCCACCGTTAAACATTTCGATTATGAACAGACATATCATTATACCGCTGATTTTCATTGCGGGTCTTCTCTCGACGACCGCCGCGACGGCCGCCGGGCAGGAGTCGGCTGCGGCCGATTCGGCCCGGGTGAAGGAGCCGGTGACTCCGGGGCTCCTCTTCGAGACGTCGCAGCTCCGTTCCACGGCTGCCATATCGACGGCCGATGGCACGACGCTGGCCAAAAACCGCCAGACGAACCTGACCAACACCTTCGCCGGTCAGTTTACGGGGCTGACGCTTTTCCAGGGCTCCGGCGAACCGAACAACGACATGGCCAGCTGGCTCATCCGCGGCATCGGATCCTACGGCAACCCGGGTTACAATTCGGCCAAGATCTTCGTGGACGGTTTCGAGGTCAATGCCGACTACATCGCCTACCTTTCGCCGGCCGAGATCGAGAAGGTCTCCATCCTGAAGGACGGTGCCGCCCTGTCGATCTTCGGTGACCGCGGTGCCAACGGCGTCATTTGGATCGAGACCAAACGTGGCGAGATCGGTCCCGCTACGGTCAGCGCTTCGGTCCACTACGGTCTCCAGCAGGCGACGACCTATGCCAAGCCGCTCGATTCGTACGGCTACGCCACCCTCTATAACCAGGCTGTCAGCAACGACCTCGGGCAGTGGGCACCGGCCTACGACGGGGCGCAGCTCGAAGCCTATCGGAACGGTAGCGGCACGAACGTCGACTGGTACGACGAGGTGCTCAAGAATTCGGGCTATGTAATCGACGGCGACGTCTCGTTCCACGGCGGTACGAAGGTCGCCCGCTACAACGTCATGCTCAACTACCTGAACCAGCAGGGTCTGTTCGACGTGAACAACAGCGATTCGCGGTCGAACCGGACCTACGAACGCTATGGACTGCGTGCCAACCTCGACTTCACGCTGTTCAAGTTCATCGATGCCCGGGTCGATCTGGGCGGCCGCATCGAGCGGGGCAAGCGTCCGAACATCACCATCGACGACCTGTTCTACAACATGGCCCGCTATCCGTCGAACATCTACGAGATCTGGGATGACGAGGCGCATACCCATTACTCCGGTACGTCGGTCTACAACAGCAACCCCGTAGCGTCGATCAATGCGTTGGGATGGCGTCAGACTCAGTCCCGCGTGCTGCAGGGCAACTTCCAGCTCGTCGAGCGGCTCGACTTCATCACGAAGGGGCTCTATCTGCGCGAGGCCTTCTCGTTCAATACCTACACGACGAGCGGTTATTCGAAGACCCGCAACTACGCCCGCTATCACAACGGCGTACGCACCACCACCGACGAGGATACCTCGCTGCAGGCCAGCGGCTACGGTTCGGACGGCATGGAGGACTGGAAGCAGGGGCAGATCTCGCTCGGTTACGACCGTCAGTTCGGCAAGCATGCCTTGAGCGCCGCGGCCAACCTCCACATCTCGGCCTACAACGGCGACGGCTTCTTCTCCTACCAGTATCACTACCTGAACTACAACGGCCGGGTCAACTACAGCTATGACGACCGCTACGTGGCCGAATTCGGATACTCCTACTTCGGCAACGACGCCTTTGCCGCCGGCAACCGCTGGTCGTTCTATCCCTCGGTCTCCGCAGCGTGGGTGCTCTCGAACGAGTCCTTCCTCCGGGATTCGAAGGTGGTTGATCTGCTGAAACTTCGCCTTTCGTGGGGACGCAGCGGCTTTGCCGACTCGCAGGCGACGAGCGTTCTCTCCGACTATTCGTCGAACGGACGCTTCCTCTTCAAGGACTATTACACGAACTCCTACATCGGCTCCTTCTACACGGGTGCCGCCGAGGGTGTCTGGCAAAGTTCTCTGGTGCACATGTTCATCCCCAATGCCGATGCACATTCCGAGCGCAGCAACAAGTACAACATCGGTATCGATGCCGGTTTCTGGGGCAAGCTCTTCCTGACGGCCGATGCCTTCCTCGACAAGCGGACCGATGTGCTGACGCTGGACAACGCGATTCCGCTCTATTACGGCAAGAACTACTACTTCAGCAACATCGGCAAGATGACCAACCGCGGATTCGAGGTTTCGGCCCTGTGGTCGGATCAGCGCAAGGAGTGGGGCTATTCGGTCAATGCCGCGGTTTCGTTCAACCGCAACACGATCGACTATATGGCCGAGGTGGCTCCCGCCTACAGCTACAATGCCCAGACCGGACGCCCCTACGGGACGCTGATCGGACTGGTGGCCGACGGTTTCTACGACGTGACCGACTTCAACGACGACGGCTCGCTCAAGGAGGGGCTCCCGCAGCCGATGTTCGGGTCGGTGCAGCCGGGCGATATCAAGTACCTCGACCTGGATCGCAGCGGTTATGTCGATCAGAACGACGTGACCAAGATCGGCAAGTCGCCCTATCCGGAGTGGACCTACTCCGTCGGTGCGATGTTCCACTACAAGGGGCTGGATTTCAGCTTCCTGCTTGACGGTATCGCCGGTGCGTCGTACAATCTGCTCGACAACTCGGTGCAGACAATGGCCTTCGTCGACAACGGCAATGTCTATCCGCTGGCACGCGGCGCCTGGGCCTACTATCCCGAGCAGGGGATCGATACCCGGAAGACGGCCACCTATCCGCGTCTGACGACCCAGAGCAACGACAACAACTATCGTCTGAGCTCCTTCTGGGTGAAGGATCGGGATTTCCTGCGCGTGCGCAACATCGAGCTCGGCTACAGCTTCAAGGATCACCCCAAGTTCCGCGAGGCGGGCATCGGTGAGTTCCGGATCTATCTGAACGTGACCAACCCCTTCACCATCAGCAAGCTGATGTCGGACTACGATCTCGATCCCGAACTGCTTTCGTATCGTTATCCGATCCTCAAGTCGTACAACATCGGAGTCAGCATTACTTTCTAACCAATCATGGAGTACAATATGAAAAACCTGATATTCAGATCCATTCTCGCAACGCTGTGTGCCGGCACGGTCGCGGGCTGCAGCGATTTCCTCGACACGAGCCTCGATCGGAACGAAACCGGGGAGACGATCGAGACGACGCTCGGTACGCTGTGGAAACTGGGCAATGCCTTCTATACGCCGCTGACCAACGGCTACACGGTGCTCGATTCGAACCTCTTTGCCGCCGCCACGGACGAGGCGCAGCAGACCAAGGCCCAGTGTGACGCCAACTACTTCAACCAGGGGGTCATCAATGCCAACCTGAATCCCATCTCGAACCTCTATACGAACTATTACGAGGGCATTCGCGCCGCCAACTTCTTCCTGGACTACACGGCCAACGGCAAGGGTGACTATATGGTCGGCATGAACCGCGATACGATCAAGGACCGCCCCTCGTACGAACGGGATCTGGCTTCGCTGCATTACTACCAGGCCGAAGCCCACATCGCGCGGGCCTTCTACTACACCGAACTGCTCAAGCAGTATGGCGGAGTGCCCATCGTCGAGAGTCAGTATGCGAAGGATCGTTTCGTGGCGCGTTCGTCGTACGACGAGGTGGTCGACTATATCGTCAGCGAGATCGACCAGTACAAGGACAAACTGGCCGTCAACTGGGATGAATACACCGAGCGTAACGGCCGTTTCACGTTGGGTGCCGCTCTGGCCATCAAGTCGCGGGCGCTGCTCTATGCGGCTTCGCCGCTGAACAACCCCACGCAGGATCCGGCCAAGTGGGAGGCTGCCGCGGCGGCGGCCTATGAGCTGATCAGCAACGGCCAGCTCAGCTACTCGCTCGACAGCGATTACGGTGCCTATTTCCGCGACAACCGCAGCCTGAGCAGTTCGGAGACGATCTACGTGGTTCGCCGCGAGAAGTCGAACGACATGGAGAAGAACAACTATCCGATCGCTACGCAGGGCGGAGCCTCGGGCGTGACGCCGACGCAGAATCTGGTCGACGCTTATGAATGGATCGGAGCGGAGGATCCCGCCAATCCCTATGCCAACCGCGATCCCCGTCTGGAGGCGAGCATCGTGACCAACGGCAGTACGTGGAACGGCCGTACGATCGACCAGTCGGCGGGAGCTTCGGATGATATGGCCCAGCCCAATGCCAGCCGGACGGGCTACTACCTCAAGAAGTTCCTGACCGACAACCTGAATCTGACGCAGGGTGCCACGACGCAGCACAACTGGGTGGTGTTCCGCTATGCCGAGATCCTGCTCAACTATGCCGAGGCGATGAACGAGGCCTATGGTCCTGACGTTAACAACGGTTATACGCTGACCGCGCGTGAAGCCCTGCAGATGGTCCGCGACCGGGCCAGCATGCAACTCCCCGAGACCGAGATCGAAGCCAAGCCGGGTGATCGGGACGCGTTCCGCAAGGTCATTAAGCGCGAACGCCGGATCGAACTGGCTTTCGAGGACCACCGCTACTGGGATCTGCTGCGTTGGAAGGATGCCATGGAGGTGCTTAACCAGCCGGTTTACGGTGTGAAGATCACCAAAAACGGGGAGAACAGCTGGTCGTATGAGAAGGTGGAGGTAGCAAAACGCACCTTCCTTGAGCGGAACTACTACATGCCCTTCTCGCGTTCGGAGGTCGAGAATTCGAACCATACGCTCGAACAGAATCCCGGATATTAGTGTAGTTTTACAGAGTCGATGAGAAATCCTAAAAGTGAACGACTATGAATATGAGCAAGAAATTTGTGCTGTTCCTGGCATCGGTGTGCATGATGCTGACCTTTGCGGGCTGCGAGGGGGATGGTGATGCCGATTACGGCTTTGGCAAGATATACATGCCCCAGGCACTCTCCACGGGCGGCCTGAACAACTCCTATACCGTTCCTTCGGGAGGCGGCGAATACACCTACAACTTCCGGGTGACGGAGAGTCGGGTAAAGATCATCCTGGGTGTGATGCGTTCGGGCAAGATCTCCGATGCGAAAGGCTTCTCGGTGACGGTCTATACCTCGGAGGAGGAGTCGGCAGCCTCGGCGTCGCAGTTTGGTGGCGAGGTGATGCCTGCTGACTTCTACGAGCCGCTGCCGCAGACGGTTACGGTCGCTGCCGGCAAGTCGGGCGAGACCTTCTATCTGGAGATTCCCCGCAGCAAGCTCGAGGATCCGGCCCATGCGGGAAAGAAGTATGTCCTCTCGGTCGGGATTGCCGATCCGACGGCCTACGAACTCTCCGATACGGGAACCCGTACCGCGGTGATCGTCAATGTCGATGAACTGAACCAGGTCATCGATACCCTCTGAACCCAAACCGAACTATTAACCTTCGGGAATGATATGCCTCCACAACGGGAGGCATATCGTTTCCGTGAATCAGACCTTTACGTATGAGAATTCTTTCACTCCTTTTCAGCATTCTGGTGCTGAGCAGTTGCGGCGGGCGGTTCCATTCGGTGGAGCCCTCGACGCACTCCCCGAAACTTTACGAACGCACGGACTTTACGGTGTTGTTGACCGCCAACTATCAGAATGCCTATCTGCAGGAAGAGGTGGCGCTGGATATGCTGATTGAGACCCCTTCGGGCGAGGAGCTTCTGTTGCCGTGCTTCTGGGTCGAGGGTGATTCCGGTGCCGAATCGCGCTGGGAGGCCCGTTTCACGCCTCAGGAGCTGGGGCGTTATCGCTGCCGTTTCCGTCTGAGCGAACGGGGCGAAGAGGTTGCGCTTTCACGGCCGGTCAAACTCGATGTGCAGCCTGCCGAGGAGGGACATCGCGGTATTCTCCACGTGCGTGACAACTGGACGCTGGTCTACGACGACGGGACTCCCTTCCGCGGTGTGGGTGAGAACATCTGCTGGGAGTCGCGCGAGAACGACGACTCGAAGTTCTTCAAGGAGCTGCATGAACAGCACGACCGCTACAACTACGACTACATGCTGCCGCTCTTTGCCCGCAACGGCGGAAACTTCATCCGCGTGTGGATGTGCTCGTTCAACTTCCCGATCGATCAGCACGACAACTTCAACAACCTGCGTTACAAGCCCTCTGATGCCTATTTCAATCCGAGTGCCGTCGAGCGGCTGGATCACTTTGTCGAACTGGCCGAGCAACTGGGCATCCATGTCATGCTCTGCATGGGACAGGGAGCCGTGCCGGCCGACCGGGCATTCTTCACCGGAGAGGAGCAGGCGCAGCGTTACATGAACCGCCTGCGCTATATCGTGGCCCGCTGGGGATACAGCCCGGCGATCGGCATGTGGGAGTTCTTCAACGAGATCGACAACATCCAGCACCGCAATCCCGGAGGGGTGATTCCCGCCGAGGAGATCGTGGCCTGGCATGCCCGCATGGGGCAGTACCTGAAGAGCATCGACCCCTTCAAGCACCCCGTCACGACCTCGATCTCGCACCGCGATCTGGAGGGACTGAATTCGGTGCCCTGGCTGGATATCAACCAGAAGCACATCTATCGCAATACGGCGGTCATTCCCTCGACGATCCACAGCTATGAGGAGCGTTTCGGCAAACCCTACATCATCGGTGAGTTCAGTTACGAGTGGGACTGGTCGCTGAATTTCGACGACTTTGCCGAGGATATGGACCGTGATTTCCGACGCGGGCTCTGGTACGGACTCTTCTCGCCGACGCCCGTCACGCCGATGAGCTGGTGGTGGGAGTATTTCGAGAACCGCGGCATGATGACCTATTTCCGGGGCGTGCGTGCGGTTTCCGACCGGATGCTGGCCGCCGGCAACGGCGCCTTCGAGGAGGTGAAGGCCGAATGCGCACCGCTGGAAGCCATGAGTGTCAAGTGCGGCCGGACGCTCTTCGTCTACCTCTACAACAACTCCGCCAAGGCGGTCAAGGGGGCTGACTTGAAGGTGGCATCCGCCATCGACGGAACCTATACGGTTGAATGCCTCGACCCGCAGAAGTTCGAGTGGGCGGAGCCCGTCACGGGACGCTCCGGCGAGGTGCGGATCGATGCCCTCGAGGTCGAACCCTACGGCGAAAGAATCTATCAATTCACCCCTGAAAAACAGTAAGCCATGCGTTTGAATATCGGATTTGCCATGCTTTCGCTGTCGTTGCTGGCCTTCGCCGATGGTGCGCAGGCCCAGAAGGAGGCCCGACCGCTTCCGCCGACCAACTTCGGACTGGTCGTTCCGCAGCCCAAATCGGAACTCCCGAAATCCCAGACTCCGCCCCAGCAGGCCATTCCCAAGGCCAAACGGCCTGTCGAGGTGCGACTCGAGAAGTCGGGTGACGCCACGTGGCGCCTTGCCGACGGTTGGGAGATGACCGATGCCGACCGGGTCGTGGCCCGGGGCGGATCGCTCTTCAATCCGGCGTATGATACTTCGGAGTGGTACAATGCGGTGGTGCCGGGAACGGTGCTCACCACGCTGGTTGAGGCCGGCATCTATCCAGATCCCTACTACGGACTGAACAACCTGGCCATTCCCGAGAGCCTCTGCCGGCAGGAGTGGTGGTATCGGATCTGTTTCGACAAGCCGGCTGATGCCGCCGGCCGCCGCGTGTGGCTGAACTTCGAAGGCATCAACTACCGGGCCGATGTCTGGTTGAACGGTCGTAACCTCGGTGATATCCGCGGTGCCTTCGTCGAGGGACGTTTCGACGTGACGGAGTGCTTTGCCGATCACAACGTGCTGGCCGTAAAGATCTATCCGCCCTACAATCCCGGAATTCCGCACGAGCAGTCGAAGGCGGCCGGACGGGGCCCCAACGGCGGCCAGCTGTGTCTGGACGGTCCGACCTTCATCAGCTCCGAAGGGTGGGACTGGATTCCCGGCATCCGCGACCGCAACATCGGCATCTGGCAGGATGTCTCGGTTGAATATACGGGCGACGTCACGCTGGCCTATCCGCAGGTGGTGACCGACCTGCCGCTGCCCGATACCTCGTCGGCCGATGTGACGATCCGTGCGGAGGTGACCAACCATGCGACAGAGGCGCGCCGTGTGGTGCTGACGGGCCGTATCGACGGGGTTGCCGAGTTCGAATATCCGGTCGATCTGGCTGCCGGCGAGAGCCGTACGGTGAGCCTTTCGCCCGAGGAGATTCCGGCACTGCACCTCGATCATCCGCAATTGTGGTGGCCGAACGGCTATGGCGATCAGGCGATGTACGACCTCGATCTGCGGGTGTCGTGCGACGGTGTCGAATCGGACGGGGAGCAGGTTCGTTTCGGCGTGCGGGAGTTCTCCTATGAACTGACGGCCGATACGCCGCAGGGCGAGGAGATCCGTTTCGAGTTCCAGCCCACGAACGACGTTCGCGATGGCGAACCGCTGTTCAATACGTTCCATCGCCGCGTCGTACAGCACGAGGTGGTGGTTCCGGCGCTGCGCGAAGGGGTCGATGTGGCCCGTCTCCGCCGGATCGAAAAGGATGCGACATCGCCCTATCTGGTGCTTCGCTGCAACGGCGTGCGGATCTTCTGCCGCGGCGGCAACTGGGGTATGGACGACGGCATGAAGCGGGTTTCGCGCGAGCGGCTCGAACCGGCCTTCCGGCTCCATCGCGAGGAGGGATTCAACATGGTGCGCAACTGGACCGGCGAATCGACCGAGGAGCTCTTCTATACGCTCTGCGACGAGTACGGCATGCTGGTCTGGAACGACTTCTGGATCTCGACCGAGGGCAGTAATCTGAATGTCAACGACGAAGATCTCTTCCTCGAAAACGCCGTGCAGACGGTCAAGCGATTCCGTAACCATCCGTCGCTTGCGGTCTGGTGTCCGCGCAACGAGGGCTACGCTACGCCGACGATGGCACCGCGGCTCGAACGGTTGATCGCCCGCGAGGACGGCACCCGTTTCTACAGTCCCAATTCACGCTACATGAACCTCCGCACGAGCGGCCCGTGGCACTATATCGACGAGAAGGAGTACTTTACCCGACAGGCCTACGGCTTTACGACCGAGTTGGGTTCGCCGTCGGTCCCCACGGCGGAGTCGATGCGCAAGTTCATTCCCGAGTCGGAGCAGTGGCCCATCAGCGACACGTGGTACTATCATGACCTGCATTTCGGATTGCCGGAGTACTGCCAGGCGGTGGACAAGCTCTACGGCAAGGCCGAATCGCTCGACGACTTCTGCCGCAAGGTGCAGTTGATCAACTACGACAGCCACCGGGCGATGCTCGAAGGGTGGAACAGCCGCATGTGGAACTCCACGTCGGGAGTTCTGTTGTGGATGAGCCATCCGGCCTGGCCGAGCCTCGAGTGGCAGACCTACACGTGGGATTTCGAGACCCACGGTTCGTTCTACGGCTGCCGCAAGGCCTGTGAACCGCTCCACGTGCAGGCCAATCCCCACGACGGGCAGGTACTCGTCGTCAATACCACCCGCAGCGATTACCGGCGGGCACGGGTTGTCGTTTCACGATATACCTTCGCCGGGAAACGGCTGGATCGTCAGTCGGTGAATGTCGCCGCAATTGCGGCCAACGGGGTGACGCCGGTCATGAAACTGCAGCCGCTCGAGGGCGATCCGGACCATCTGCTGCGTCTGGAGCTCTTCGTCGGCGGGAAACGCGTGTCGGTCAACGACTATCTGCGCAGTACGGATCGGGACTTCACGGCGCTGAACGAGGTGGCGATGCCGTCTCTCCGGGCGCGGCTGATTGCGTCGCACGACGAAGCGGGCGTTCGCCGGGTGCAGGTCGAGGTGACCAATACGACCTCGACAACTGCCTTGTCCGTCAAGTTTAACATCCGCAGAGCCGCCAATGGCGAGGCCATTCTGCCGGCCTACATTTCGGAGGGGTATATCCATTTGCTGCCCGGTGAGCGGCGGATCGTCGAGGCGGAGTTCTCCGCGGAGGACGACGCGTTTCTCTCGGCCGAGGGGTATAATTTCGACCGGGTGGAGCTGCTGAGTCTTTGATGGCAAACCGTAATGTAGGGAAGTGTATGAAAACGAATTGTCTGACCCTGTGTGCCCTGGCCATTGCGGGTGTCGGCTATGCCGAGCCGGCAGATTCCACCTGCAATATCGCTCTGAATCGGGCCTGTTACCAGTCTGCTGCGGCCGATTACGACCATACGGCTCACCTGACGACCGATGGCCATGAGGATACCTTCTGGCTGAGTTCCGACGAACCGTCGCCCTGGATCTATGTCGATCTGGGAGCCGAGTTGTCGTTCGACAGGGTGGTGGTCGCCTGGGGCGAACACCATGCTGCGGACTACACGATCGAGGCTGCCGATGCGGGGAGCCCCTCCTCTCCGGAGAGGTGGCGGCGCGTGGCCCGGCGGGCGGACTTTGCGGGCGGAATGGACGAGATGACATTCGGAAGCCGTGAAGCCCGCTACGTGCGGATCCGGTGCGAGAACCCGGATCGTGAAAATCTCGAGATCCGCGAATTCTCGGTTTACGGTCCCGAACGTTGTGTCGTGGAGTCGCTTCCCGAGCGGAATGCGCTGATCGAAGGACGCTATCTGCTGCGCAACAACGACTGGTCGCTGCAGCGCAGCTCCTATGTCGACGGGGATGGGGAGCGGGTCTCCTCGCCGGGGTTCAACACCGAAGGGTGGATCCCGGCCCAGGTTCCCGGGACGGTGCTCGGCAGCTATCTGGCAATCGGAGCGCTGCCCGATCCGAATTACGGGGCACAGCAGCTGATGATCTCCGACGAGTTTTTCACGGCGGACTTCTGGTATCGCAACGTGTTTGAACTTCCGGCGGAGTTCTCCGGCCGGCGGATTTGGCTCCATTTCGACGGGGTGAACTGGAAGGCCGACGTCTTTGTCAACGGCCGTCGGGCCGGACGCATCGAAGGGGCCTTCATCCGCTCGTCGTTCGACGTGACGGAGCTGGTGCGGGCCGGAGAACGGAACGTGGTGGCCGTGCTCGTGCACCGCAACGACCATCCCGGAGCCGTTACCGAGCAGCATCTGAACGATCCCGACGACAACGGCGGCATCATCGGACTCGACAGCCCGACCTTTCTGGCCAGCATCGGCTGGAACTGGATGCCGACCATCCGCGGGCGCAATACCGGCATCTGGAACGATGTCTATCTTGCGGCAACGGACGATGTTGTCCTTTCGGACCCCTTCGTGAAGACGATCCTCCCGCTGCCCGATACGTCGCGTGCGGATCTGGAGATCGAGGTCGGCCTCGAAAACCGGGCCGACCGTCCGGTCCGGGGCACGATCGAGGGAAAGATCGGGGAGGTGAGCTTCTCGATGCCGGTCGAGCTTTCGGCCTCCGAACGTCGGACGGTGCGGCTCACACCGGCGGAGTTTCCGCAGCTGCGCTTCAACCATCCGCGGCTGTGGTGGCCCAACGGTTATGGCGACCAGCCTCTCTACACGCTGGATCTGGCTTTTCGGCAGGGTGACCGGGTCTCCGATACGGAGCGGGTGGTTTTCGGAATCCGTCAGTATGCCTATACGGTCGTAAACAACAATTTCCGGATCTGGGTGAACGGTTTTCCCGTCATCGTACGGGGCGGCAACTGGGGCATGGCCGATGCCTTGCTGCATTGCGATGCAGAACGTTACGACACCTATGTGCGGCTGCATCGGGAGATGAATCTGAATATGATCCGCAACTGGATCGGCATGGAGGGTAACGACGAGTTCTACGAGGCGTGCGATCGTTGCGGCATCATGATCTGGGACGACTTCTGGCTGGCCAATCCCGTCGACGGCCCCCATCCGACGGACAATGCAATGTTCATGCGCAACGTGCGCGACAAGATCCGTCATTTCCGCAATCACGCTTCCGTCGCGGTCTGGACGGGGCGCAACGAGGGATATCCGCCTGCCGAGCTCGATTCGGCGATGCGCTATACGACCGGACTGCTCGACGGAACGCGCTATTACCTGTCGAGTTCGGCCCATGCCCCGGTGACGGGACTCGGCCCCTACGAGACGAAGGATCCCAGGTGGTATTTCGCCAATCGGGGTACGACGTTCCACAGCGAGCAGGGAATTGTGACGCCACCCAACATCGAGAGTCTGCGGGCCATGATGCCGGCCGGGTCGTTGTGGCCGATCAACGATATGTGGGGCCTCCACGACTGGACGCAGCCTCGCGTGCAGATCTTTACCGACGACATGACGCGCAGTTACGGTGAACCGCGGAGTGCCGAGGATTTCTGCCGCAAGGCCCAGATGCTCAACATGGAGGGGCCGAAGGCACTGATGGAGGCGTGGCAAAGCAACCGCGGTCCGGGCGTTATGGTCTGGATGTCCCATCCGGCCTGGCCGTCGCTCATCTGCCAGACCTACGACTACTATTACGAACCGACGGCTGCCTACTTTGCCTTCCGGACAGCATGCGAACCGGTCCATGTGATGTGGCGTGCCGACAACGAGAAGGTGCAGGTCGTCAACAATACGCGGGAGGATCTCACGGGGCTGAAGGTGGCATGCGAGGTGTACGATCTGTCCGGCCGGAGAGTCGAACGGTTCGATGCGACGGTCGATGCTCCGTCGAACAGCGTGAACGACGTGCGGACGATGACCTATCCCGCGGAGATCTCCTCCGTGCATTTCATCCGGCTGACTCTGTGTGATTCCAGGGGGCAGCGTCTGTCGTCGAATTTCTACTGGCGGGGAGTGCAATACCTCGATTATCGCGATCTGACCGGTATGGTGAAGGCCTCGCCGAGGGTTTCGGCCGTGCATCGGCGGATGGGCGACCGCGAGGTGGTGACCGTATCGCTCGACAACCGGACCGACCGTGTGGTGCTGATGCTGCGCCTGCTGCTGGTCGATCGGCAGACGGGTGAACGCATCCTGCCGGCCATCTACGAGGATAACTACCTGTCGCTCGTCCCCGGCGAGTCGCGTGAGGTGACCATCTCGTTTGATGCTGCGGAGCAGGCACGGGACTATACGCTGCGGGTCGAGGGGTGGAATACGCCGCGCGGCAGTTGTCCCGTCCGGAGATAATTCTGAAAATTCAAACGAAGTTAGCCATGAAGATTCGAGGCTTGCGGTGGTGGGTGATGGCCCTGACGACTCTGGTGACGGTGATCAACATCCTCGACCGCAGTACGTTGAACTATATGTGGAACGACGAGATCGATCCGTCGACGGGCGTCGTTCTCCAGCCGGGTATTGCCACCGATCTGGGGCTGGTTTCCGACCGCACGCTCACCGCCGAGGAGCGGCTTCTGCCCGAGGAGCGGCAGCAGGCGATTCTGGCTGCATATCGGGCCGATGCGTCGAAGGAGATCCTGGCCTATACCTACATCTTCTTCATGATCGCCTACGGTCTGAGTCAGATCCTCTTCGGCAAACTGTTCGACCGGATCGGGATCCGTCGGGGATTTGCCCTCTCGGCCTTTGTCTGGGGCTGGGCCATCACGCTGACGGCCTTTGCCCGGGGGTTGTGGTCGCTGACCTTTTTCCGTGTCATGCTCGGAATCGGCGAGGCGGGTCCCTGGCCCGGAACCGTGAAGGTGAATGCCGAGTGGTTCCCCCTCAAGGAGCGGGCTACGGCTCAGGGTGCCTTCGGGGCGGCGAGCGCCGTGGGCAATATCATCTCGCCGATTCTCATCTCGCTGTTGTTCCTGAACTTCGGCTGGAAAGTGTCGTTCCTGGCGTTGGGAATCGTCTGCCTGCTGTGGATCATTCCCTGGTGGGTGGTGGTGCGCTGCGGCCCCGGGGAGCATCCGTGGATCACCGACGAGGAGCGGCAGTATATCCTTGCGGGACAGCCTCGTGAACCGGTTGCCGACGACCGTACGCTGCCGCTCGGACGCCTGTTGACGATGCGGAGCAGCTATGCCGTCATCCTGAGCCGGTTTTTCCTCGATCCGGTCTGGTGGATCTTCATGACCTGGCTGCCGATCTATCTGAAGGAGGTCTACGGCCTCGGCCTCGAACAGATCGCTGCTACGGCCTGGATCCCCTTCCTCGGGGCAGCCGTGGGCGGCATTGCCGGCGGATGGCTCTCCGGCTGGCTGATCGATCGGGGGCATACGTTGAACTATGCCCGCCGGATGACGATTGCCGTCGGGTGCCTCATGATGATCCCCGGCATGATCGGGGCGGCCTTCGCGCAATCGGCCCTGGCGGCATCGGTGGTGCTGATTCCGGTCCTGGGAGGTTTCCAGTTCGCCATTGTCAACATCCAGACGCTGCCCAGTGACCTGCACGCCGGAAAGACCGTCGGCTCGCTGGCCGGACTGGGAGGTGCCGCGGCGGTGTTGGGAACGGTTATCATGATGTATCTGGTACCCCGTCTGACGGCCGGCGGCCATTGGATTCCGTTGTTTGTGGTCGGGGTGTTGTTGATTCCGCTGGCGTTGTTGTCCGTATTTCTGCTGGCGGGGCATATTGGTCGTAAAACAGAAACTGAATAGCGATGGGACAGTATCGGAAATATGCGGAAATTCCGCTCAGACAGCTTCCCAACCGGGTCTGGCGCTCCTATTGCGGCGGCGCGATGATCGACCGGTGGAAGAACGAATCCGTTTGTGAGGATGGTGCGATGCCCGAGGAGTGGGTCGCCTCGACCGTGGTGGCCCGGGGAGACAACCGGCCGGTGGATGAGGGCATATCGAAGTTTGCATTGCCCGATGGACGAGTTGTCCCGCTGACGGAGCTGATCGCCGACGACAGGGAGGCGTTTCTCGGCGAGCGAATCGCCCGGACGTATGGCGACGTGCCGCTGTTGACCAAACTGCTCGATTCGTGCGAGCGGCTGACCATTCAGGTCCATCCCGACAAGCGGTTTGCTGCCGATTTCCTGCATTCCCGTTTCGGCAAGACCGAAGGGTGGTATGTGCTGGGGACACGTCCGGTTGACGGCGAGGAGAGCTACGTCCTCTTCGGTTTCAAGGAGGGGGTCGACCGTGCGAAGTGGCGCGATCTCTTCCTTCGGCAGGATATTTCGGGGATGATCGGTGCGCTGCACAAGGTTCGTGTCAAACCGGGCGATGTGTTTATTATCAACGGCGGGGTTCCCCATGCCATCGGCAGCGGCTGTTTCCTGCTCGAACTGCAGGAGCCGACCGACTACACGATGCGTGTCGAGAAGACGACGCCCCGCGGGGCGTCGCTGAGCGGCATGCTGGTACACCAAGGGGTAGGTGAGGAGCGGATGCTCGACTGTTTTCACTACGATTCGTTGTCGCTCGACGAGACGCTTCGCCGGTGGAAGATCGAGCCCCGCGAAGAGATTCTGGCCGACGGTTCGACCCTGAAACACCTCATCGACCGTCGTCATACCGACTGTTTCAGCCTCTCGGAACTGTGTATTCCCACATCGGCAACGTTGCCGTCCGAAGGGGATTTTCGGGTGGTGATTGTCTACCGGGGAAGCGGCCTGGTTCGTGCCGGGCAATATGAGATGGCTGTCCGGCAGGGGGATGAACTCTTTATTCCGGCCCGGGTCGGCGATCTCGAGTGGCGGGTCGACTCCGCCGAGCCGATGCGTCTGCTGCTTTGCAATCCGCCCCGTTGACCGGACTGTTTCTGCAATACGGTTTCGCCCCCGCCTCGGATGAATTCCGAAGCGGGGGCGAAACGTGTTGTATCGGTTGGACGGTCGGTCCGGAGATGTTCCAAACGACAGTCTGCCTGGCCGGAGTGTCGGCTGCGATCAGATCAGTCCCGGCGGTCGATGCGGGTCATGATCTCCATGCACATGCGGCCGTTGTGGTAGGGGCATTTCCAGAATCCGGCCTTGTCATCCTTGCGGTTGACAGTGCCGTCGGGGAGAATGCTCCACCACCATTCGCCGTTCTGACGGTCGATCAGGTGATTCTTGATGTATTCCCACGTGCGGACGGCCCCTTCGAGCGCCTCCGGACGATCGTGGTAACGGTAGAGGTAGAACTGTCCGATGACGCATTCGGCCTGGACCCACCAGTGCTTTTCACGGTCGATGGTTCCGTCGGCATGGCACTCATAGTTCAGACTTCCGTCCGGTCGCAGCCCTTCGAGGGCTGCATCGGCCATCCGTCGACAGGCGACCAGCGTACGGGCTTCGAGCTCCGGATCCCCGATGGTCGAGGCCGTTTCGAGCAGCAGCCACGATGCCTCGATATCGTGTCCGTACGACCACGTACGGCCGCTCCGGCAGTTCCATTCGTCGTCGAAGAAGAGCCCCAGATGTCCCGTTTCGGTATCGACAATGCGTTCGAGAAAGATCTCCAGCAGATTCCGCGTCCGCTGCAGCAGCTCCTCGTCGCGCCATGCGCGCAGCAGGTTGGCGTAAGCCTCGAGGATATGCAGATGGGTATTCATCGTCTTGTTCTCGTTGGCATCCTTGTCGCTCAGTCGGACATCGGCCAGGGGCGACCAGTCGCGTGCCGCAGCCTCTTCATAGCCGTTATTCTGCGGATCGTAGGCATGGCGTTCGATGGCCCGGTAGAGTTCGATGGCCGTATCGAGAGCCTCCCTGTCGCTGGTGGCCCGGTGGTATTCGCTCAATCCGTAGATGACGAAACCGATGGCATAGAACTGTTTCTTGCCGTCGACCACCTCGCCCCGGGCATCGACCGACCAGTAGACGCCGCCCTGTTGCGGATCGATGAAGTGGCGGAGAATATACTCTTTGGCCCGGGTTGCCGTCTCCAGATGGCGGGCATCGCCCGTTCTGCGGTAGGCTGCGGAGAAGGTCCACAGAATCCGGCCGTAGAGAATGGCGCTTCGGGGAGCCGTGTTGTCGAGCCGGTCGTCGCCCGTCATGCGGCCGTAGAAGCCGCCGGCAGGGTCGACCATCCGCTCCATCCAGTAGGGGAGAATGTCGTTCAGCAGCTCCGCCTCGAGTTCGTTGTATAAGGTTTGTTCAAGCATCGTATCAAACGGTTAATGGTTTGTTTTTCTTTTCAGAGCCAGCTTCTGGCCGATCTCCGCGATCCGCTTCTCGTTGAGCGGGTAGAGCGCGATGATCAGGATGGCCAGGCCGCAGGCTGCCGCGGGGATCCAACTCATGAGCATCCGCAGTCCGAAGATCGCCTCGCCGTTCTGGACCGCACTGGCCGAGGTGTCGTAGCCGTACGACGCCAGCAGCCAGAGAATCAGCGCACTGCCAAATGCGCCGCCGAACTTCTGAGCCATTGATGACGACGAGAAGATCAGCCCCGTGGAGCTATGGTTGTGTTTCAGTTCGGAGTAGTCGGCCACGTCGGCGTACATGCTCCACAGCAGCGGGAAGGTGATGCCGGCGCCCGCCGAGATGATGATCTGCAGGATCAGCATTGTCCAGCAGCCGGCCGGGGTGGCCGGAATGAAGAAGAAGACGATGCTGAACAGCGCCGAGACGACCATGGCGAGCATGTAGGTGGTCTTTTTGCCGATGCGTTTCGAGATCGGAACGGCCAGCACCACGCCCGCCATGTTGGCAATCTCGCCGATGGCCAGGAAGATGCCGCACGTCAGTAGCAGATTCTCGCCGAGCAGGTTGTTGTCGCCGATGAAATCCTTGAAGAAGTAGGCGGCGGCCCCGCCTCGGATCGAGTTGAACAGCAGTGCGGCGACGGCTACCCCCGAGAGGATCCACCACGGGGCGTTGGTCACCAGCGAGCGGATATCCGTCAGAATAGACCCCGACCCCTTCGTCTCCTCCTTCGAGAAGCGGATCTTTTCGCGTGTGAGTCGGAAGCAGAAGAGGAAGAGAATGGCGCAGATGGCTCCGATGACGATCATCGTCTGCTGCCATCCCGCGGCTTCGCGGGCGATGAGTGCCGTCTCGGTCAACCCCTCGGTCGAACCGGTGAAGAGCCGGCAGAGCGGTTCGAAGATGGCCAGAGCCAGGAAACTGCCGCCGTAGGCGAAGAACATCCGGTAGGAGGAGAAGACGGTACGTTCGTTCGAATCGTCGGTAATTACGCCGAGCAGCGCCCCGTAGGGGACGTTGATGGCCGTGTAGACGGTCATCATCAGGATGTAGGTCGCATAGGCCCAGACGAGTTTGGCGGTCTGGCTCCAGTCGGGCGTGGTGAAGGTCAGCACGCCGGCGATGGCGAACGGCACGGCCACCCACAGCAGATAGGGGCGGTAACGCCCCCATCTGGATTGCGTGCGGTCGGCGATCAACCCCATGATCGGGTCGGAAACGGCATCCCAGATCTTGGTAATCAGCAGTAACAGAGCGGCATGTTCGAGACTCAACCCGAAGATGTTCGAATAGAAGAACGGAAGGTAGTAGGAGAATATCTTCCAGAACATGCTCGACGACATGTCGCCGAAGCCGTATCCGATCTTTTCCGACAGGGGGGCTGCCATCAGCGTATGATTTTGAGGTTCTTGTCAATCAGTTTCTTGAGCGTCTCGACGCTGTGACCCGTGGTCAGTCCGTCGGCAGGGGTGTGCAGACAGTAGTCCACCAGCCGCTCGACGGTCGACGTGGCCACGTGCATGCGCGTGTCGCTCGAGGCGTAGTAGATGTAGACCGTGCCGTCCTCGTCGGCAATCCAGCCGTTGGAGAAGAGCACGTTCGAGACGTCGCCGACCCGCTCCTTTCCGACGGGACCCATGAAGAGTCCGGCCGGCTCGGCGATCAGCTCCCACGGCTTCTCGAGATCGGTCATGTACATGTAGAGTACGTAACGCAGTCCGGCGGCGCATCCGCGGACACCGTGAGCCAGGTGCAGCCATCCCTGCGGGGTCTTGATCGGGTGGGGGCCTTCGCCGTTTTTCAGCTCCTTGATCGTGTGGTAGTAGCGGCGGTTGATGATCCGCTCGTCGGTGACCCGGGCATGGGTGATGTCGTCGACGAGCGCCCAGCCGATGCCGCCGCCCTTCCCGGCGTCGATGAATCCATCCTGCGGACGTGTGTAGAGGGCATACTTGCCGTCGACGAATTCGGGGTGGAGCACGACGTTGCGCTGCTGGCTGTCGCTCTCCAGATCCGGGAGCCGCTCCCAGGTTTCGAGGTCGTGCGTGCGTGCGATGCCGGCCGAGGCGACGGCCGACGAGAGGTCGCCGGGCTGCGCTGCGGGATCCTTGCGCTCGACGCAGAAGATGCCGTAGATCCAGCCATCCTCATGGGCGGTCAGGCGCATGTCGTAGATGTTGGTGGCCGGTTCGCCGTATTCGGGCATCGTGATCGGGTAGTCGCGGAACCGGAAGTTGTCGACACCGTTCGGCGATTCGGCCACGGCGAAGAACGACTTGCGGTCGGCGCCTTCGACCCTGGCCACGATGACATACTTTCCGTTCCATTTGATGGCTCCGGAGTTCAGAACGGCGTTCACACCGATGCGCTCCATGCAGTAGGGATTGCTCTGCGGATCCATGTCGTAACGCCAGAAGAGCGGAATGTGGGCTGCCGTGAGAATGGGGTAGCGGTAGCGGGTGAAAATCCCGTTTCCGGCGTGTTGCGGGATATTTTTGCGGGTGACGAGTCGCTCGTAGTGTTGCTCGAGCTCCTGCATGAGTTCATCGAAATGGGTATTCATGGTTTTGTATAACAGGTGATTGTTTGATAGATCGCGATTAAAGATGCTTCATGTCCGAGGCGAAGAGAATACCGGGGTGCTTGCGGAAGGCGACGAAGTCCTCGCACGAGGCGTGTCCCGGACGGGGACCGTAGAAGTGGCCGGGTTTGAGCGTCTGCTGTGCGTTCCGCCATACCAGTGCATACGAGGGCGTGTGTTCGCCGATGCCCTTGAGCAGGACCGAGGTCCACCACTGCGGATGCTGAACCCCTTCCGAGCCGGTTTCCGAGACGACGTAGGGCTTGTGGCGTTCGCGGGCGATTTGATCCATGACCGTGAGCGTTTCGTCCATCTGGCGGAGGTAGCGGTCGCCCTCGTTCGAGTCGTAGATGTCGACGCCGAGAACGTCGATCCAGGCATCGCCCGGATAGCGGTCCAGGTATTGCGCTTCGCTGCGGCAGGCGTTCGGCGAGTAGATCGTCAGCATCTCGACGCCGTGGCGGCGCAACGCCCCGATTGTCATTCGCCACAGTTCGGTGTACTGCTCTTTCGTGCAGAGCTCCTCACCCCACCAGAACCAGCTGCCCGTATGTTCGTGCCACGGGCGGAACAGCACCGGAATCTTCGCTCCGTCGGGAGTCGTGAGCGAGTTGAGGAAGTCGGCCACGGTGTCGAGCCACTTCAGAAAGGTTTCGTGACGGTCTCCGCCGGGCAGGATCGAGGCGACGACCTCCCGGGAGGAGACATCCCAGGCATCTCCTCCCGTCAGGGGGTTGTAGGCGTGCCAGCTGATCGTCGTCAGTCCGCCGCGGGCGTATTGGTTGCGGATCTCTTCGCGCATGGTATCGAACGGTACGCCGTCGAGATTGGCTCCCGTTCCGAGTTCGATGCCTCCCAGATCGCAGCCCAGGACGGCGGGGTAGTCTCCGCAGCAATCCTTGACGTCGCTTCGGCCGGCCTCGTAGGCCCAGTCGCATCCGTAGAAGGGGAAATCCTGTTGACCGAACATCATCTGATTGTGCTCTGCGGTCCGGTGCAGAAGGGTCATGATCGAAGCGGGTGTCCGGTTTCCGGCTTCGGAGTGGTTGGTTTGATCCAACATGTCGAGTATTTCATTGGTTTGCATGATCTCGTTCAGCGTGGTCGTATCCGAGTCGAAGACCGAGTTGAGCCCCTGCTCTTCCTGAGCCGGGTCGCCGCAGTAGTCGTCGCCGATCTCCCAGCGCAGGTGGTCGGGACGGGCCTCGCCGCCCCAGCCCCAGAAGTTGCAGC
Organism: uncultured Alistipes sp.; assembly: GCA_938014215.1. Lineage (GTDB taxonomy): Bacteria > Bacteroidota > Bacteroidia > Bacteroidales > Rikenellaceae > Alistipes. The sequence continues at coordinate 34,880 of CALLRW010000016.1, forward strand.
CGGCCAGCAGATCGTCGGCTGCGGCGCTGCGAACGACCTGGTCGAACAGATGGCGATAGTAGCGGTCGCGGGCCGTGACGGGCGAGCCCGGTTCGAAGCGGAATCCGTCGCGCGGATAGCCGAACTCCTCGATGACCAGCGGTTTGCCGATTTCACGGGCGATGGCGAGGTGTTCGTCGATGTATTGACGGGTGTTGGCCAGGGCGTTGTCCAGTTTTTGGGCGACGCTGTCGCGGGTGATCCAGCGCCAGTTCAGCGGCCAGATGTGGATGTTGGCATAGTCGATCTCGGGGATGGCGTGGATGCGGCGCCACAACTCAATGTCGCCTTCGCAACCGTTGTATCCTTCACTGCCGGTCGAGACCATGTGGTTGGGGTCGAGCTCCTTGATGAGTTTGGCCGTGCGGTCGATCCACTCGAAGAAGCGCTCCTTGTTCTCGTCGGAGAAGGCGCGCGGTTCGTTGGCGATCTGCCACGAGAAGATGGCCGGATCCTCCGAATAGGGGCGGTTCGTGTAGCGGTTCGTGCGCGTGATGATGTAGCGTACGTGATCCTCGTACATCCGCTTGCAGGAGTCCTGGGGGCCGAACTGATGGAATTGAGCTACGTAGTTCTGGAAGGTCTCCCACGGCACCTGGGCCGGGATGGGGTAGACCCCCATGCCGCTCCATTCGAGGTATTGGGCATAACCGCCGCTCCACTCCCAGGAGTTGGTCAGGTAGAGGACGGCGTACATTTCGCGTTTGCCGAGTTCGGCCATCAGAAAGTCCAGACCGTCGAGCGCCTTGTCGTTGTAGACGCCCGGGGCGGTCTGCAGAATGGGTTCCACCTTTGAGATGACCCCTTCGTTGCCTTCGGAGCCGACGAGGATACGCAGATTGGTGATGCCGGCGGCCTTCAGCCGGTCGAGCTCCCGGCAGAGTCGGTCGCGGTCGCAGCTCGGGCCTTCGGTGGCGAGCAGGGCGCCGTACCAGAAGTTGGTTCCGACGAAGCGCGAAGGGGCGTGAGGAATGACGAATCGGGCGTTTTCGACGCGGGCGAATTCGCTGATGCCTTTCCGGGGGGTGCAGCTCCACGAGCCGATCAGAGCCAGAAAGGCCATTACAAGGAAGCGGTTCATAGCAGGGTCAGATTTTACAACAAAGATAGGGCTTTGGTGAGGATCAGAAACATGATATTCTAACAGAAAATTATACTTTTTTGTTTTTTCATCCGCCGGTCGGAGGGCTGAGGTTCGAAGAGAATCGGTTTTCATCAAAAAAGTATCATTCGTCTGCGGAATCATTTTCTAAATTTGAATGTACCTAAAATTTTCTGGACCGTGAAGAGCAGACAACCCCGTATGTTGAGCATCGTGTGGTGCCTTTTGATCCTGATGGCGCTGCCCGTCTCGTGTGCAAGCCGGAGCGGCGAATCCTCCTCGCCGCAACCGGTCGTCCCGGTGCGGCAGGGAACCCTGACCCTGGATGAACGGGTGATCGATTCAGCCTATCTGGGATGTGGCGTCCAGTGGGACCCGTACGACGTGCACGACGATGACGGTCGTTTTTCGGCAGAGGACCGGGCCCGCCTGAGCCGCCGCCTTGATTATCTCTCGCCGCGAATCGTCCGGGTCATGTGCAGCATCGGCTCCTATCTGACCGGCGGCGTATTTGATTCGACCCGGAACATGGAGGATCTGCATATGATTCTGGGGTATTGTACCGGACATGCGATTCCGGTGGTTTTCGGCGATTGGGGCGGAGGATTTGTCGACGTGGAACGGGAGACGGTGGACGAGGGGCGGATCGAGCAGATGGCCCGCATGGTCCGCTATCTGTTGGAGGATTGCGGCTACACGTGCATCCGCTATTTTAATATGGTAAACGAACCGAACGGTTCCTGGTCCTCCACGCAGGGTGATTGTGCGCTGTGGCTGCGGGCTACCCGGGCGATGGCCGATGCACTCGGGCGTCAGGGGCTGAGCGACCGGGTGACGTTGGTGGGTCCCGATGCGGCGGTCTGGACGACGGCCGAGACGCATTGGGTTACCCGCACGGCGGAGGAGCTGGGCGATGCCGTCGGAATGTACGATATCCACACCTATCCCTCCAAGGCGGAGATCAATGCCGGGGAGTATGGCCGGATGGTTGCGGCCTACCGGGCGGCGGCTCCGTCCGGGCAGCCGATGATCATGGGAGAGATCGGAATCAAGTTTATCGACGAACGTGATGCCGCCTATGCTGCCGAGAACGAGCGGCGGGTGGAAGCGTGTCCGTTTGCTTCGCCGACCGATTCGCAGATGTTTGTCTTTGACCACATGTACGGAGTCGATATGGCCGATGCGATCATGCAGACGGCGGCCAACGGTTATTCGGGCTGTATTGTCTGGATGCTGGACGATGCCATGCACGTCAACGAGCCCGGCCGGCTCAAGATCTGGGGCTTCTGGAACATCCTCGGCGAGGAGCGTTATGGGGCAGCCATGGAGCAGATCCGCCCGTGGTATTATGCCATTGCGCTGTTGAGCCGTTATTTCCCGCCCGGTTCGCGGATTTTGGGAAGTGCGGTCGGCGAGGTGGCGGGAGTACGTGCCCTGTGGGGAGAGTATGACGGAAAACCGACGCTTGCCGTTGTCAATACGAATCCCGATCAGGCTGTCGTCCTGACACTCGACGGGCTGACCGCGTCGTGGAGCGGTCTTGATCGATATCTCTACGCCGAAGGGGCGTTGCAGCTCGACGGCGAACGGCTGCTTCCCGTCGAGCGGCGTGTCACGCTGCGATCCGGCGACCGCATCCGGATCGAACCCGAATCGATGGTCGTTTATACCGCGTTGGAGTGATTCCGCAGAACGGATCACTCCGGAAGTCAGTGATTCTCTGATTTCTTACCCCCCCCCTCCCTGAAAATCACCGCACGAAACTGCCGGTGTAGCGGGCTGTATTGCCGCAGGCATCGCGCACGGTGAGTTCGACGGTGTGTTTGCGGCGTGTGGCCGGCGTGTCGAAAAAGTGGACCAGTGTCCCCTTCATCGGGAAACGGTCGCAGACCCGCCACTCGCCGTCGATACGCAGTGTCCACGAGGCGACCCCCGCGAAGTTGTCCGACACGCGGAACCGCAGCGCATCGCTTCCCGAGAGGTTGGCCCCCGGTGTGAAGAGCGGCCGGATCGTCGGCGCCAGCGTGTCGGCCACCACGAGCATCTCGCCCGTCGTCCGTGTCACGGCCGTCACGGCTCCGTTCGAGTAGGTTCCGCCCACGAGGTAGAGCCACCCCTTGCGCGAGCGGCCGGCCAGCACCGTGTGGAGCCGCAGCCGGGGCTCGACCTGTGCGCGGATGGTCACCAGCGCCGGGCTGTAGAGCGGCGTCGTGGGTTCGAGAAAGCGGTAGGCCGGCGAGAGCACCACCAGCCCCGTGTGGCTTTGCGGCATCTCGAACCGTTCGGGATGGAGCAGAATCGGCTCGTAGAGCGAACCCTTCTGAATGCGGATTTCGGCCTCGCGGTCGATCCTCACCACGGAGTTGCGCCCCGGGAAGACGGCTACGCCCGTCGTGTCGGCCTGGGCGCGGAACGATGCTTCGCGCCCCACGATCGGGAACTCCAGCGACGAACGGTTGCCGCAGTCATCTTCGGTCTCGATGCGGATCAGGCGGCGTTCGCCCGGCTCTGTGCGCACCACGCCGCGCTCCTCCATCACCGGGTAGAACGCATCGGGGGCTCCGGCCAGCTGGGCCAGCCGGATCACTTCGTTGCGCGAACCGAGCTTGAGGGCATAGCAGCTCACGGCGTCGCAGCAGCGCGAGAGGTCGTGCGTGAAGCCGTCCATGCGGTATTCGAAGTAGGGGTGGCCGTCGAGGCTGGCCGTCACGCGCCAGATGCCGAAGGTGTTGTTGACGCCGTTGCGGCGGTCCGAGGCCTCGACGATGAAGTACCCGCGGCGTCCGACCCCCACGGGTTCGTTGCGGGTCAGGCGGTAGCGGCCGTCGGCATCGCGCACGACACCGTAGCTGGCCATCGGGCTCCGCACGGGGACGCCCCCCACGGTGTCGACCTCGACGTAGTGGATACGCAGGATCCGCGGGGCGAGGTTGTCCGCGGGGCGGATGACCCCTTCGCGGACGACGTTGTGGAGCCGTTGCGTCGGGGTGTCGCGGATCTCGAAGTGGAGGTGCGGGCCCATCGACGAGCCGCTGTTGCCCGAGTATCCGATCACGTCGCCCTGGCGGACGGGCCACTCCTCGGGACCGAACTGCAGGTCGACGCCGTTCGCCCGGCGGGCGTAGCGCTCCGTGCGGAGACGCTCCTCGAGGTCGTCGCGGAAGCGGCTCAGGTGGCCGTAGACGGCCGTCGTGCCGTTGTCGAGCGTCAGGTAGAGGGCTCTTCCGTAGCCGCCGGCCGCCACCGTCATGCGCGAGACATGGCCGTTGGCCACGGCCACGAGCGGTTTGCCCTCGACGCCGTCGGTCTTGATGTCCACACCGGCGTGAAAGTGGCCCGGGCGCAGTTCGCCGAAGTTGGCCGAGTAGAGGCGCGACGCCTCGCGGACCGGGAAGATATAGTCATCGGGATGGAGCTGCCGGGCGGGTGCCTCCGCACAGGCCGCAGCCAGGAGAATCGTTATCAGAAATCGTCGCATGTATCCGTATCTTTGACCAGCGCAGAGGCGGCATCGATCACCGTCTCGTAGTCGTAACCGAGCGAAAGCCCGTATCGTATCAGTTTGGTTTTCAAATCGTATGGCGAATCGTACCGGACCGTCCGCATCTTGCGGGCGAGGCGTTCGGCGAGGCGTTCGCCCGCTTCGCCGCGGTTGATCTGCCGCAGGGCCTCTTCGATCACCTCGCGGCGGATTCCCTTGCGCTGGAGCGCCGTGCGGATCTTGTACTCGCCCCAGCCGCTCAGCCGTACCTTTTCGCGCACGAAAGCCTCGGCATAGCGGCTGTCGTCGATGAAGCGTTCGCGCACGAGCCGGGCCACCACCGCCTCGGCATCCTGCTCCGCAACGCCCCAGCCGCGCATCAGCCGCCGGGCATCGCCCTCCGACTTCTCGGCCCGCGCGCACAGCCGCATCAGCGAGGCGAGGGCCTGTTCGGGGCTTTTCGTGCGCTTTTCGCGCGTTTTTTTCAACTCCTTCGGCAGCATATCATGCGTTCCTTGTCGAACAGGTCGCGATATCGTTCGATGGCCGTGTAGCCCTCGCCGGCGAGCATCGCGGCGAGCTCCGCGGCGGCCCGTTCGTAGATCTCAAACCAGAGGCGTCCGCCCGGTCGCAGCATCCGCCGTCCGGCCCGGGCGATGGCCCGGTAGAAGCGCAGCGGATCGTCGTCCGGCACGAAGAGGGCCAGTGCCGGTTCGTGGTCACGGACGTTGGGGTGCATCGCCGCCCGGTCGCTTTCGGGGACGTAGGGGGGATTCGAAACGATGACGTCGAACGGCTCGGGAAAACGCTCCGGCAGCTCCTTCAGCGCATCGGCCCGCCGCAGCGTCACCCGTGCCCCCAGCCTCCGGAAGTTCTCGCCGGCCACCGCCAGTGCCTCCTCCGCGATGTCGGCGGCGAAGAGCTCCGCCCGGGGAAGCTCCAGCGCCAGCGTGGCCGCGATGCAGCCGCTGCCCGTCCCCACGTCGAGGATGCGGCAGGGGGCGCCCTGTTCGCTGCGGATGATGCGGTCGACCAGCTCCTCGGTCTCGGGGCGCGGGATGAGCACCCCCTCCCGCACCGTGAAGCGGCGTCCGTAGAATTCGCTCCCGCCGAGGAGGTACTGCAGCGGTTCGCCCGCGGCCAGCCGTTCCATATCGCGGTCGAGCCCCTCGACGGTGAGTTCCGCACCGGGGTCGGTCAGCAGGGCCGACTGCGTGATCCCGGCCCGTTCGCACACCAACAGGCGGGCGATGCTGCGCGCTTCGCGTGCGTCGTAGAGCCCCGTCAGGCGGGACGTGATCCGGTCGATGGTTTCGCGGCGTGTCATGGTCTGGAGGTTGCTTGCAGCATCAGATCGGCCAGCGCGATGGCTACGGCCGCCTCGACCACCACCGCTCCGCGCAGGGCCACGCAGACGTCGTGACGTCCGCGGATCACGAGCTCCTCTACGCGTCCGCTCGCCGCGTCGTAGGTGGCCTGCGGACGCGAGATGCTAGGCGTGGGCTTCAGCGCCGCCCGCACCACCACCTCGTTGCCGTTGGTGATGCCGCCGTTGATCCCTCCGGCATGGTTCGTCGCCGTGTGTCCGTCGCCGTCGATGATCGGGTCGTTGTTCTCCGAACCGCGCATGCGGCTCCCGGCGAATCCGCTGCCGAACTCCACCCCCTTGACCGCCGGAATCGCAAAGAGCAGGTGGGCGATGCAGCTCTCCACCGAATCGAAGAAGGGTTCGCCGATTCCGGCCCGCACCCCCGCGACGCGGCATTCGACCACGCCGCCCAGCGAATCGCCCGCCGAGGCGGCCTCCCGCAGCAGCTCTTCGAACCGCTCGGGATCCGTCGCCCCGCCGATCTCCGTCAGCCGGGTGTCGAAGCGCACCTCCTCGGGCAGGATCTTCTTGGCCACGACGCCGGCCGCCACCAGGGCCACGGTCAGCCGCGCCGAGAAGTGGCCGCCGCCGCGCGGATCGTTCTGCCCGTTGAACTTCAGGCGGGCGACCCGGTCGGCATGCGACGGGCGGTAGTGGTGGGTGAAGGCCGTGTAGTCGGACGAGCGGGTATCCGCGTTGGTGAAGACGACCGTCAGCGGGGCGCCCGTCGTATGGTCCTCGTAGAGCCCCGAGACGATCGTCGGGCGGTCCGCCTCGCGGCGCGGCGTGGTCCCCGCGGCACCGCTCCGGCGGCGTGCCAGATCCCTCTCGAAGTCCTCTTCCGAGAGCGGAATCCCGGCCGGAATGCCGTCTATCGTGATGCCGACCTGCGGCCCGTGCGACTCGCCCCAGATGGCGAGCCGGAAACTGCTTCCGTATTGATTCATCGTTTTGGTCGTTGGATTATTCCCGGATCTGCTGCAGATCCTCGAAGAAGGTGGGGTAGCTCTTCGCCACGCATTCGGCCCCCTCGATCGTCATTTCGCCGTCGGCACGCAGCGCCGCTACGGCCAGCGACATCGCCATCCGGTGGTCGCCGTGGCTCCGGACGCGGGCGGCATGGATCTCTCCGCCGCGGATGCGCATCGTGTCCTCCTGCGAGAGGTCGACCTCGATGCCCAGCCGTCCGTATTCCTCGCAGATCGCCTCGGCGCGGTTGCACTCCTTGTGCTCGAGGCGCGACGTGCCGCGGATCGTGCTCACCCCTTCGGCCGCGGCGGCCAGGGCGGCCAACGCCGGGAAGAGGTCGGGACACTGCGTGGCGTCGAACTCGAAACCGTGCAGCGGCCGGTGGACTGCCGTCACCGAATCGGCATCGTTGATCACCGCCGCTCCGGCCCGCACCAGCGCCGTGCAGATCGACGTGTCGGCCTGTTTCGAGAGCAGCGAGACGTTGCGCACCGTAACCTCGCCGGCCGTGGCGCCCGCCACGAGCAGCATGGCCGCTGCGCTCCAGTCCCCCTCGATGCTGAAGTAGGTGGCCGCAAAGCGTTGGTTGCCGGGTATGTAGAATTCCGAATAGTCGCGTTGGAAAATTTCGACGCCGAAGCGGGCGGCCGTGTCGAGCGTCATCTCCAGATAGGGGGTCGAGACGGCGTGGTGAACGTGGAGCGTCGTGTCGCGTTCGGCGCGCGGCAGGGCCAGCAGCAGCCCCGTGATGAACTGCGAGGAGACCGAACCGTCGACCTCAACCTCGCCGCCCCGGATCGGACCGCACACCTCGACGGGCAGATATCCGTCGTGGTCGTGGACCTCGACCCCCAGCTGCCGCAGCGGTTCGAGCATCATCGTCATCGGACGGTGGAGCAGCGAGCCGCGTCCGACGATGCGGATCGGCGTGTGACACAGCGATGCGATCGGGGTGAAGAGTCGGCTCGCGAGGCCCGATTCGCCCACTTCGAGCCGGTTGCCGCGGGGGTTGAGGCCCCCCTTGATCGAGAGCGACGTCGGGTCGACCTGTTCGACACGGGCTCCGAGCGTCTGGATGCAGTGCAGTGCCGAACGCGTATCGTCGCAGAACTCCAGATTGCGCAGCACCGTCGCCTCCTCCGAGAGCAATGCCGCTGCCAGGGCACGCTGTGCGTAACTTTTCGAGCAGGGCGGCCTCAGCGTGCCTTTGACGCCGCCTGGCGGAACCGTTTTGTCCATTCGTGTTTAACCTTCGTGCTTTTTGCCGCGGGCCTCGTCGACGGCCTGCTGTGCCTCGTCGACGGCCCGGTGAGCCTTCTCGTCGGCCTGCTGCGCCTCGTCCACGGCCCGGCGGGCCTTCTCGTCGGCCCGTTGTGCCTCGTCCACCGCCCGGCGCGCTTCGGCATCCGCCCGGTCGGCCGCATCGACCGCCTCGCGGGCTTCGTCGACCGCCTTCTGCGCCTCCTCCGAGGCCTGGCGCATCTCCTCGCCCTTGCGGTTCTTCATCTCCTGGGTCAGCTGGTGGCTCTTCTTCAGCTCGAAGTGCTGGCCGAGGTAGACCTTGCGCACCATCGGGTCGGCGGCCAGCTCCTCGGCCGTACCCGTCTTGAGGATCTTCCCCTCGTAGAGCAGGTAGGTGCGGTCGGTGATGGCCAGCGTCTCGTCGACGTTGTGGTCGGTGATGATCACGCCGATGTTCTTGTGCTTGAGCGTCGCCACGATCGACTGGATATCCTCCACGGCGATCGGGTCCACACCTGCGAAGGGCTCGTCCAGCAGGATGAACGCCGGGTTGATGGCCACGGCCCGGGCGATCTCCGTCCGTCGCCGTTCGCCGCCCGAGAGCTGGATGCCGAGGCTCTTGCGGACCTTCTGCAGGCGGAACTCCTCGATCAGCGCCTCGACGCGCTGGTTCTGGTAATCCTTCGAGTAGTCGGTCATCTCCAGCACGGCGCGGATGTTCTCCTCGACGGTCAGCCGCCGGAAGACCGAGGCCTCCTGGGCCAGGTAGCCCACGCCCAGCTGGGCCCGCCGGTAGACGGGCAGCGAGGTCAGCTCGCTCACCTGGTGTTCGTCGTTCTCCAGAAAGATGCGGCCCTCGTTGGGCTTGATCAGTCCGACGATCATGTAGAAGGTCGTCGTCTTGCCCGCGCCGTTGGGGCCGAGCAGACCGACGATTTCGCCCTGATTCACATCGATCGACACGTGGTCGACCACCGTGCGGGACTTGTATTTCTTGACCAGTTCGCTGGTGTAAAGACGCATGACGTAGGCTATAAAATTTTCACAAAGTTATGCTTTTTTCCGAAAAGTTTTTTATCTTTACGTTGAATTTTCTTTTAAAGCATTTTAACGGCGAAATGAAACAGTTTGATTCGGCCCTGTTGCATGACAAGTTGAAGGAATACTTCGGCTTTTCGTCATTCAAAGGGAATCAGGAGGCGGTGATCCGCAATGTGCTGGAGGGGAAGGATACCTTCGTGCTGATGCCTACGGGCGGTGGCAAATCGTTGTGCTACCAGTTGCCTGCACTCCTGATGGACGGCGTGGCCATCATCATCTCGCCGCTGATCGCCCTGATGAAGAACCAGGTCGATGCCATGCGCACCTTCTCGGCCGACTCCGGCATCGCCCATTTCCTCAACTCGTCGCTCAACAAGACCGCCGTGGCGCAGGTCCGTCAGGACGTGCTCGACGGCAAGACCAAGCTGCTCTACTTCGCCCCCGAGTCGCTCACCAAGGAGGACAACGTCGCCTTCCTGCGTAAAATAAAGGTGTCGTTCTACGCCATCGACGAGGCCCACTGCATCTCGGAGTGGGGTCACGACTTCCGCCCCGAGTACCGCCGTATCCGGCCGATCATCAACGAAATCGGCCAGGCCCCGCTGATCGCCCTCACGGCGACGGCTACGCCCAAGGTGCAGATGGATATCCAGAAGAACCTCGGCATGTCCGACGCCGCCGTCTTCAAGTCGTCGTTCAACCGCCCGAATCTCTACTACGAAATCCGGGCCAAACACAACGTCGACCACGACATCATCCGCTTCATCAAGCAGAACGAGGGCAAGAGCGGAATCATCTACTGCCTGAGCCGCAAGAAGGTCGAGGAGCTCACCGAACTGCTCATCGCCAACGGTATCCGCGCCCGGGCCTACCACGCCGGCATGGATGCCGCCACGCGTGCCGCCAATCAGGACGACTTCCTCATGGAGCGCGTCGAGGTGATCGTCGCCACGATCGCCTTCGGTATGGGTATCGACAAGCCCGACGTGCGCTACGTGATCCACTACGACATCCCCAAGTCGCTCGAAGGCTACTACCAGGAGACGGGCCGCGCCGGCCGTGACGGCGGCGAGGGCTACTGCCTGGCCTTCTACAGCTACAAGGATATTCAGAAACTCGAAAAGTTCATGCAGGGCAAACCCGTCGCCGAACAGGAGATCGGGAAACTGCTGCTGCAGGAGACGGTCTCCTATGCCGAGAGTTCGATGTGTCGCCGCAAGACGCTGCTCCACTACTTCGGCGAGGAGTACACCGAGGACAACTGCGGAAACTGCGACAACTGCCGCAATCCGAAACCCAAGGTCGATGCCCGGGCTGCCCTGAAGATGGCCCTCGAGGCGCTGCGCGATATCGGCGACAAGTTCAAGTCCGACTATCTGATCAATGTCCTCATGGGCAAGAATACGGCCCTGATCAAAAGCTACGGCCACAACACCTCGAAATGGTTCGGAGCCGGTGCCGACCACGACGCCCACTTCTGGGGTGCCGTGCTGCGGCAGGGGCTCATCCTGGGGCTGATCGACAAGAATATCGAGAACTACGGACTGATCTCGATCAACAAGAAGGGCGAAAACTACATCGCCATGCCTTACCCGGTGACCATCACCCTTGACCACGACTACGACGAGGAGGAGAAGGAGGCCGAAGCCGTGGCCCCGATGGGCAAGGGCGGGGCGGCCGACGAGGAGCTCTTCGCCATGCTGAAGGATCTGCGCAAGAAGGTCGCCAAGCAGCACGGACTGCCGCCGTTCGTCATCTTCCAGGACCCCTCGCTCGAGGATATGGCCATGCAGTATCCCATCACGCTCGAGGAGATGCAGAACATCACCGGTGTCGGGGTGGGCAAGGCCCGCAAGTTCGGCGAGGAGTTCATCAAACTGATCAAGGCCTACGTCGAGGAGAAGGAGATTATCCGCCCGCAGGACATGGTGGTCAAGGGTGTGGCCAGCAAGTCCGGAAACAAGATCTTCATCATCCAGGCCATCGACCGCAAGATGGATTTCGAGGATATCGCCCGAGCCAAGAACCTCGATTTCGACGAACTGCTCACCGAAATCGAAGCCATTGTCAATGCCGGTACGAAGCTTGATATCTCCTACTATCTGAAGGAGTTCATGGATGAGGACAAGGTGGAGGACATCTACCTCTACTTCAAGGAGGATGCCGAGAGCGACTCGCTCGACGCGGCCATCGAGGAACTGGGTGCCGACTACACCGAGGAGGAGATCCGTCTGGTCCGCATCAAGTTCATCTGCGAACAGGGCAACTAACCCGGGGCCGAGAGGGGCCAGCAGGGGGGGCCGAGAGAGGGACCACCGAGAAAGAGGCCTGCAAGGGGCCAAGTGGGCAATACCGGGGGGCCGAGAAAGGGGTCAGCAAGGGCCCAGGCGGGTAATACCGGAGGGCCGAGAAAGGGGCCGCAAAAAAACTCGGACAGCACCAACCTATGTCCGTGCCGGCCTGACATCCGGCGGACGAAGCCAACCCGGAGCCGTCGGAGAGCACAAGGAGACGGCTCGTTCAAGGTGGAGGGGGAGATGGAAACCATGCCCCTGCAAACGGAGCACAGAGTTCTCCGTTGCCTTGTCGATCGAGAGTTCCGAACCCGGAATCCGTGGATCGCGATTCCGGTCTTCGAACCGATAAACCTAAAACTACCGCCTATGAACAAAAAGACTTTTACACTTGCTCTTGCTTTTTTAGTGTTGACCTTGGTGTGGCTCGGAACCAACATCTACTGGAAATTCACCCACGCCAATTGTGTGCATGCCTTCGACTTTATTGTCGGCATCCTCTTTGTGGCGGCCGCAGCCGGCATGGTCTACAACGAGTTCCACAAGAAAAAACGCAAGCACCTCGATGAGGTGGACAAGTACAAAATTCCTTAGCCGATGCGAACGATCGACCGGATAATGGCCATCCTGGCCGTTGTGCTCTTTTTCGGAGCCGTGATCTCGGGCTGGAGGGTCTCCGTCGCCGAGAGTCAGGAGTTGTGGTATCTGCCTTTGCTGCTGGCGCTGGCTGCGGCGGGGATGACCTTCGGAGCGTTGCAGCATCGGCTCCGTAAAACAGCTAAAAAGGAGTAATAAAATGAAGATCAATTGGATGCAGGTAGTGCGCCTGGTGGGTATGGTGGTTGCCATTGCGGGGATCATCTACGCATTGGAGTTTATGGAGCGCGGCATAGCCGTCTGGTTCTGGGTGTTGCTGCTCGGAGTCGGGTTTGTGGGGCTGCTCTACACGTTCCGGCTGACGCAGCGTCGTCTGGCCCGCGAGAAACGTGCCGAGGAACGAAGTGAGAAGAAGAAACGTAGCCGCCGCTCGAAAAGATGACCGAAGTACGCGCCAAGAAGGCCCTGGGACAGCATTTCCTGGTCGATTTGAACATCGCCCGCAAGATTGCCGATGCGCTCTCGGGCGGAACCCCCGAATCCCCCTGCACCACACTCGAAGTGGGGTGCGGGATGGGTGTGCTTACGCAGTTCCTGCTGCGCCGCGACGATCTGACAACTTGGGGGGCCGAGATCGACTCCGAGAGCGTCGAATACCTCAAGGCCCACTATCCGGAGTTTACGCCGCGGCTGATCGAGGGGGATTTCCTGAAACTCGATCTGCGGGAACGCTTCCCCGAGAGGCTGCATCTGATCGGGAATTTCCCCTATAACATCTCGTCGCAGATCTTCTTCAAGGTGTTGGAGAACCGCGACCTCATCCCCGAGTGTGTGGGGATGATCCAGAAGGAGGTGGCCGTGCGGATTGCCGAGCCCCCCGGATCGAAGGAGTACGGCATTCTGTCGGTGCTGTTGCAGGCGTGGTACGACATCGAGTATCTCTTCACGGTCAACGAGACGGTCTTCAATCCGCCGCCGAAGGTGAAGAGTGCCGTGATCCGTCTGCGCCGCAACGCCACGCAACGGCTGGCGTGTGACGAGGCGCTGTTCATCCGGGTGGTGAAGGCCTCGTTCGGACAGCGGCGCAAGATGCTGCGCAACTCGCTGAAGGCGGTCTTCGGCAATTTCGGCGGCGAGGAGCATCCCTTCTTCACGCGCCGGGCCGAGACGCTGTCGGTGGCGGAGTTTGTCGAGCTGACCAACTGGGTCGACACGCAGACGAAGCGTTAATCCTCACGGGGGCGCAGAGAGGGGCCGCAGGGGGGCCGCAGGGGGGCCACAGGAGGGCCACAGGAGGGCCACAGGAGGACCACAGGGGAACTACAGGAGGACCGCAGGGAACTGCAATAGATTGCGGGGAACTACCGGGGACTACACAATGGGCCGCAGATATTGTCGGAAAGGCGGTGGACTGCCGTGGTGGCGGAAACTGCAGGGGCCTGCCGAGAAAATAAGGGCCGGAGCATCGAAATGCTCCGGCCCTTTTCATGTCCGGTGGAGGCGGTGGAGGCGGTGCAGAGAGCCTCTTCCCGGGGGCCCCGACACGGTTCCTTCCGAAGGAAGAGTCCTGTCGGGGCCCTGTCCGTATCCGGATGTTTAAGAACGGCATCAGCTGTCTGGATCCCTCGTTGGACTGCCCGGCAATCTTCACGCCTTTGCCGGGATCTTCCGACTGAGCACTCCCTTCGCGCCCCTTCCGGCGTTACGCCAACGGATTCTCGGCTCCGGCCACAACCGTCACCAGATCCTCGCGGGCCAGGTATTTCCGGGCCAGCTGTTGCACGTCGGCCGGCGTCATGCTCCGGATACGACGGATATTCTCGCCGATGATCCGGTTATCGCTCCCGCAGAGGATGTTCTCGATCGTCACGTCGGCGATGCCGAACGGCCCGTCGAGAATCCGCATCATCTCGCCCGTCATCATGTTCTTCACCAGCGCGAGCTCCTCGTCGGCCATCGGCTCCGTGCGCAGGAGTTCGATTTCGTGGTAGATCGCCTCCAGTGCGGCGCGGGTCACGTCGCTGCCGACCTGCGTGGCCACGGCGAAGTACCCCGCCCGTTCGAAGTTGACCATTGCCGCCACCACGCCGTAGGTGAAACCGTTGCGTTCGCGGAGGTTCTGCATCAGCCGCGACCCGAAATAGCCCCCCAGGGCCGTGGCCACGACCTGCATCCCGACGAAATCGGGGTGCTGGCGCGGGAACAACAGCCGCCCGAGGCGCAGTGCCGACTGTACGGCCCCCGGATGCGCGACAAAGAGGCTGTGACGCGTTTTGGGCTCCGGGAACTGCCTCTCGGGCTCCGGCTCGCCGAGCGGGAGCTGCCCGGCAAGCGCCTCGATGGCCTCCAGTTCGTGGTGGCCGATCCGCCCGCTGCAGACCACGAAACAGCGTTCGGCCGTGTAGCAGCGGCGGTAGAACTGTTCGACATCCCGACGCGTGAGCGTGTCGTAGAGCGCCTCGTCGGAGGAGATGCCGTAGGGGTGCTGCGGGCCGAACATCGCCTGTGCAAAGGCTTCGCGGGCCTTGACGTCGACCTTCGTGCGGTCGATCGCCAGCCGCTGCCGGCGCTTGGCGGCGTAGGTGCGCAGCTCCTCCTCGCGGAAGGCCGGGTGGAGCAGGATCTCGGCGGCCATCTCGAGCGTGCGGTCGAAGAACTTCGAGAGGGTGGCGAAGTTGATGTAGGCGTAGTCGCGGTCGATGTTGACGTCGTACCACGAACCGTAATAGTCGAGCTGTTCGGCGATCTGGCGGGCCGTGAGGCGGGTCGACCCTTCGGCCAGCAGATTGGCGGCTGCCGAGGCCGAGAAGGGGACGTGCTGTTCGGCCGAACCGGCCCGGAAGACAAACGAGACGCGCAGCACCTCGAAATCCTCCGACGGGAGGGTATAGAGGGCTACACCGTTCTTCAGCAGCCGCTTCTCGGCCAGCTGTACGTCGACTTCCGACGGGGTTATGCGGGGTGGTGTCATTGCTGTTTGGCGTGATAGATGAGTGTGGAACTGTTTTCGGGGGCGAGCGTGCGGCGGCAGAACGAACGGATGTCGTCCGGTGTCACGGCCCGGTAGCGGGCCACTTCGCCGTTGATCAGCCGCAGGTCGCCCAGCATCTCGTAGAATCCGAGGTTCATCGCCTTGTTCATGACGTTCAGCTCGCCGAAGAGCGTCGTGGCCTCGAATTTGTTCTTGACCTTTTCGATTTCGTACTCCGTGGCGGCATCGCGCTGCAGGGCCTCGATCTCCTCGCGGAAGGCCGCTTCGGCTGCCTCGGGCGAGATTCCCGGCAGCAGTTGGCCCGTGAAGACGAAGAGCCCCGGATCGACATCGCCCGTGACGTAGGCGTTGACGCTCGAGAGCAGCTGCCGCTCTTTGACCAGGTGGGTGTAGAGACGGGCCGAATCGCCCCCGGCCAGCAGGTCGGAGACCAGATCGGCCGTGTAGAAGTCCGCCTCCGTGCGCGCACACATGTGATAGGCTACGGTGACCGTCGTGGCCGGGACGTCGCGTTCGACCTCCTCGCGGCGCGCTTCGCACTGGCGGGGCTCCTGCGGGATGGGTTCCGGGGTGGAGTGGCGGTCGGCGAGCGGCTCGAACCACCGCGCCGCCAGTTCGAGCATCCGCTCCTCGTCCAGATCGGCCGAAATAGAGAGGATGGCGTTCGACGGGTGGTAGTGGCGCCGGTAGAAGGCCTCGACATCCGACAGCGTCGCCCGTTCGATGTGGTCGGGGGTCAGCCCGATGGCGGCCCAGCGGTAGGGGTGGACGCGGTAGGCCAGCGCCCGCAGCAGCATCGTCTGGTCGCCGTAGGGCTGGTTGAGGTAGCGCTGGCGGTACTCCTCGATGACGACGCGTTTCTCGGTTTCGAGCTTTTCGGCCGTGATGTCGAGCCCCTCCATGCGGTCGCTCTCGAGCCAGAGCGCCGTCTCGAGGTTGTCCTTCGGCAGGGTGATGTAGAAGTCCGTATAGTCGTTGTTCGTGAAGGCGTTGTTGTCGCCCGAGGCCATCTGCACCGGCAGGTCGAAGTTCTCGACGTTGCGCGTGCCGCGGAACATGAGGTGTTCGAACAGATGGGCGAATCCCGTGCGGGCGGGGTTTTCGTTGCGGGCCCCGACCCGGTAGAGGAGGTTGACGGCGGCGAGTTTCGACGCCCGGTCGCGGTTGACCACCACGGTCAGACCGTTCGACAATATTTTTCGCGTGTAGGGTATCATGCGGACAAAGGTACGAAAAAAGTGGCGGCCGGTCAACCGTTCCGGTCCCCGGCGCCCGAAACGGACGTCGTCACCGGTGGCGCGCCGTGGCATTGCGGGACGCAAACGTATCGTCGGCGGGCGGAGTCGGTTGTGTTTTGTCGGTCAGCGGGTTCGGCGGGATAATTCGCTACTGGTTAACCAGTTTTGCAAACCGATGATTTCCCGAAAGTTCGGTGTTATAAAAATAACAGTTTGCTGTTATTCGATTCACATCAAAAACGTTAAAATTTAACACGTTTTTGAACAAAAATAGGCTTCGAATTTCCATCGAAATGCGTATCTTTGCATCGCCCGAATGAACGGGCCATGCCTGTTTAAAGAGAGAAAAACACACATATCATCCAAAATCTAAACTGAAATGGCAGAAAAGAAATTCATTACCTGTGATGGTAACTACGCTGCGGCCCATGTGGCATACATGTTCTCGGAGGTTGCAGCCATCTATCCCATCACACCGTCGTCGACGATGGCTGAACTCGTGGACGAGTGGGCCGCTCAGGGACGGAAGAACATCTTCGGTGAGACCGTGAAGGTCGTAGAGATGCAGTCGGAGGCCGGTGCCGCCGGTGCCGTTCACGGATCGCTGCAGAGCGGCGCCCTGACCTCGACGTTCACCGCCTCGCAGGGTCTGCTGCTGATGATCCCCAACATGTACAAGATCTCCGGCGAGCTGCTCCCGGGCGTCTTCCACGTTTCGGCCCGCGCCCTGGCCGCCCAGTCGCTGTCGATCTTCGGCGACCATCAGGACGTCATGGCTACCCGTCAGACGGGCTTCGCCATGCTCGCCACCTCGTCCGTTCAGGAGGTGATGGATCTGGCCGGCGTCGCCCACCTGGTGGCCATCAAGTCGCGCGTGCCGTTCCTGCACTTCTTCGACGGATTCCGCACCTCGCACGAGATCCAGAAGATCGAACTCATCGACGAGGCCGCCCTCACGTCGCTGCTCGACCGCGACGCCCTGAAGGCCTTCCGTGCCCGCGGCCTCAACCCCGAGCATCCCGTAACGCGCGGTACGGCCCAGAACCCCGATATCTATTTCCAGACGCGTGAGGCTGCCAACAAGTTCTACGAGGCCGTGCCCGACATGGTGGCCGACACCATGAAGGAGATCTCGAAGATCACCGGCCGCGAATACAAGCCCTTCGTCTACTACGGCGCCGAGGATGCCGAAAACATCATCATCGCCCTGGGCTCCGTCACCGAGACCATCAAGGAGACGGTCGACTACCTGCGCGCCAAGGGCGAGAAGGTCGGCGTGATCACCGTTCACCTCTACCGCCCCTTCTCGGTGAAGTACCTGATGGCCGTGCTGCCCGCCAGCGTCAAGCGCATCTGCGTGCTCGACCGCACGAAGGAGCCCGGCGCAAACGGCGATCCGCTCTACCTGGACGTTGTCGAGGCCTTCACCACGAACCGCCATTCGCTGCCCTGCGGTGAGATGCCGCTGATCATCGGCGGCCGCTACGGCCTCTCGTCGAAGGATACGACGCCGGCCCAGATGCTCGCCGTCTTCGAGAACATGAAGCTCGCCGAGCCCAAGAACCAGTTTACGGTCGGTATCACGGACGACGTGACGTTCCGTTCGCTGCCCGTCGGCGAGGAGATCTCGCTGGCCAAGCCCGGTACGTTCGAGGCCCTGTTCTTCGGTCTGGGCGCCGACGGTACGGTGGGTGCCAACAAGAACTCGATCAAGATCATCGGCGGTTCGACCGACAAGTACTGCCAGGCCTACTTCTCCTACGACTCGAAGAAGTCGGGCGGCTACACCTCGTCGCACCTGCGTTTCGGTGACAAACCCATCACGTCGCCCTATCTGGTGACGACGCCCGACTTCGTGGCCTGCCACGTGCCGTCGTATGTCGACAAGTACGACGTGCTGAAGGGTCTGAAGCCCGGCGGCTCGTTCCTGCTCAACTCGGTGCACGACGCCGAGACCACCTGCGCCACGCTGCCCGACCACATGAAGGCTTACCTGGCCAAGAACAAGATCAACTTCTACATCATCAACGCCACGAAGATCGCCGCCGATCTGGGTCTGGGTTCGCGTACGAACACCATCATGCAGTCGGCCTTCTTCAAGATCGCCAACGTCATTCCGTTCGAGAAGGCCGTTGAGGAGATGAAGCACGCCATCCTGAAGTCCTACGGAAAGAAGGGCGAGGATATCGTCAACATGAACTATGCGGCCGTCGACGCCGGCGGCAAGGAGGTCGTCAAGATCGACGTGCCGGCCGAGTGGGCCCAGATCGAGGACAAGGGCTTCCAGACCCCGTCGCACGCTTCGTATCCGGAGTTCGTGCGCAAGATCGTCGAGCCGATCAACGGCCTGAAGGGTGACGACCTGCCGGTTTCGGCCTTCAACGGCCGCGAGGACGGTACGTGGGACAACGGTACGGCCGCCTACGAGAAGCGCGGTATCGCCGTCAATGTGCCGGAGTGGCAGGTTGCGAACTGTATCCAGTGCAACCAGTGCTCGTATGTCTGCCCCCACGCAGCCATCCGTCCCTTCCTGGCCACCGACGAGGAGGCCACCGCTTCGGGTACGGACTGGAAGCAGGGTCTGGGCGAGACGAAGGCCTACAAGTTCCGCGTGCAGATCTCGCCGCTCGACTGTACGGGTTGCGGCAACTGCGTCGACGTCTGCCCGGCCAAGGGCAAGGCGCTGGTAATGCGCCCGCTCGAGGAGCAGATGCCGCAGCAGAAGAACTGGGACTACATCACGAAGAATATCGGCTACAAGCAGGTGGTCGACAAGACCAAGTCGGTCAAGAACCTGCAGTTCTCGCAGCCGCTCTTCGAGTTCTCGGGAGCCTGCGCCGGCTGCGGCGAGACGCCCTACATCAAGGCCATTTCGCAGCTCTTCGGCGACAAGATGATGGTCGCCAACGCCACGGGCTGTACGTCGATCTACTCGGGCTCGGCTCCGTCGACCCCCTACTGCACCAACGCCGAGGGCAAGGGTCCGGCCTGGGCAAACTCGCTCTTCGAGGACAACGCCGAGTTCGGTCTGGGTATGCACCTGGGTATCGAGAAGCTGCGTGACCGCATCCAGATGACCATGGAGGAGGCCATCGCCAACTGCTCGAAGTGCTCCGACGAATTGAAGGGCGTCATGAAGGAGTGGATCGAGAACCGCGGCTCGTCGGCCAAGTCTGCCGAAGTGACGGCCCGTCTGATCCCGATGATGGAGGCCTGCGGCTGCGACTACTGCAAGAAGATCCTCGAGCACAAGGATTGGCTCATCAAGAAGTCGCAGTGGATCATCGGCGGCGACGGCTGGGGTTACGATATCGGTTACGGCGGTGTCGACCACGTGCTGGCGTCGGGTCAGGATGTCAACATCCTGGTAATCGATACGGAGGTCTACTCGAACACGGGCGGCCAGTCGTCGAAGGCTACGCCGGTGGGCGCCGTTGCGAAGTTCGCCTCGAGCGGCAAGCGCATCCGCAAGAAGGATCTGGGTGCCATGGCCATGACCTACGGTTATGTCTACGTGGCTCAGGTTTCGATCGGCGGCTCGCAGCAGCAGTTGTTCAACGTGCTGAAGAAGGCCGAGGCTTATCCCGGACCGTCGCTGATCATCGCCTACGCTCCGTGTATCAACCACGGCATCAAGGGTGGTATGGCCCGTACGCAGACCGTCGGCAAGGAGGCCGTAGCGTGCGGTTACTGGCACCTGTGGCACTACAACCCGCAGCTTGAGGAGGAGGGCAAGAATCCGTTCGTACTGGATTCGAAGGAGCCCGACTGGACGAAGTTCCACGACTTCCTGATGAAGGAGGTGCGCTACACGTCGCTGCAGAAGGCCTTCCCGGCCGAGGCCGAGGAGCTCTTCAAGGCTGCCGAGGAGAACGCCAAGTGGCGTTACAACGGCTACGTGCGCCGCTCGAAGATGGAGTACTAATCGAGGGAATATCCCGATACGGTTCGGGGGTTGCGCTATTGCGGCGCAGCCCCCGTTTTTTTGTGCCGTGCGGCGACGGTCGGCTACCGGTCGAGAACGGACGGAAACGGGCGGAGATCATGCCGGAAACGATGAGAAACAGATCGGTTCCACCCGCTGTCAGGGAGGTGCAGGGTACTGCGGGTGTTAAAGAACGCTCATGACCTTCAAAAAAACAAGGCTGGCTTATTGGACGCAAATTCCCGACCTGGAAAACGTAAGGTGGAACCCGTCATTGCACGAGGCGATTCTTAAAACCTGCCCTTCTCTTTGGCCATATGTGCCTAACTGAGATGGTTTGGGTGTTCCAAAATCATAGTCATAATCGAATAACAGCGGGTACAGACCCTTATTTATTACCGCATATCTGTTTGTAACTTGCTGCCAGTAAGGAGTTGTGCTTTTAACATCAGAGCTGTATGAATTTACATATATCTCATAGGTCCCATCCCCGTTTTTATACAGTGTAAGGACGAATTGAAGATCTTTTTTATTCGGCAAACCTTCCATATATTGATCAATGGCCGTCTCTACGTCGTCTGGAAATACGTACAGTATTTTCTTGTCAGGCATCGGTTGCGCAAAGCCTGAAAGGACGAAGAGTGTCAATACGGCAAAAAGGCATTTTCTCATCATCATCTACGATTGGGCTTATTCCTTCCCGTCCTCCATCTTGGCCCGGAGATTCTCCCTTCGAGAGGAATCGTCTATGCGTATCCCGCTTGAATCGAAAATGGTATGGGGTTTCCGTGCGGTCAGGGTGACAGACTTGTGTCAAATTTAAGGAAAAAAGGGGAGAAATGAAAGACGAATCAAGAGGAGACCGGTCACTGGTGGAATAGGCGGCGGTTTAAGCATCGGTTTAAACATATTCACGCTTTCACCGTGCATGCGGACCGAAGCGAAGTTGTGGAAAAGGGGTAATTCGTAAGTCCCCTCACCGTCTCTGCCTCCGCCTAAACGCAAGAAGGAGAATCTGAAAAGACTCTCCTTCCTCGTGACGCCGACAGGACTCAAACCTGTAACCTTCTGATCCGTAGTCAGATGCTCTATTCAATTAAGCTACGGCGCCTTTCCTTGATTGCGAGTGCAAAGATAGAGCAAAATGTTGAACCGTGCAAATAATTTTCGAAAAAAATTTAGAAAAAATACACTTTTTTTATCGTTGTTTTTGCCGATGGTTGATAATCAGCTGGTTGTGTTTCTGCTGAATTTTTGCCTTTCGGCTCCCTTTGACAACTTCGTTCCCCTCTCCCGGGGTGATATTCTGCTCCGGGCGATCTCTTTTTGCGACGGAACCGCCTCTTTTTTGTATTTCCCGGATCAAAGTGGCCATACAGTCCCGCTCGATTGACGCGATTCTCATCCCGAACGGACTGCCCCCCCCGATAGCGTTTGGGGCGGTACTTATTTGATCTCCCGGTCGGGATGCTGCTTCAAAAACTGCTCCCAGCTCTGCGATCCCCCCTTCGAGGCGGCTTTTTTGCCCCCTCCGAGCCCCTTTACGCGCTCTTCGCCCAGGGCGGCGTTCAACGGGCTGGCCGTGGCGAAGTAGTGGCACAGCGCCACAGCCATGCCATCCGTGGCGTCGAGACGTCGCGGCGGCTGGTCGATTGTCAGCAACCGGCAGACGATCGAGGCAACCTGCTCCTTGGTGGCCGATCCGCGCCCGGTGATCGCCTGCTTGATCCGCATCGGGGCGTATTCGAAGACCTGCAGGTCGCGGCTCAGCGCTGCGGCCATCGCCACCCCCTGGGCACGTCCCAGTTTGAGCATCGACTGGACATTCTCCCCGAAGAACGGCGATTCGAGCGCCACCTCCCGCGGGGCATACTCGTCGACGAGTCGTCCGACGCGTTCGAAAATATAGCGCAACTTGGCGTAGGGGTCCGACAGCTTGTGCAGATCGATGGCCCCCAGCACGACCGAACGCACCGTGCGCCCCTCGACCTCCAGCACGCCGTAACCCATGTAGTTCGTGCCGGGGTCGATGCCCATGATGCGGTATTTCTCCTGCGGTTTCATACTCTTGTGTTTTTCGGTTTTCACTCTCCGGCTTATACGGCTTTTGTGGCTTCTCCGCTCCGCAAACCCTCTGCTCCTCGGAATCTCCACTCTTTCGGTCCTCCGGGGCCGCACCGGCGGTTGGCCTTTTCAGTCAGCCCTCTTTCCGATCCGGGTCAGCAGCGTGAAGGCCCCTCGCCCTCCGGCGGCCGGAATGAAAACCCCCTCCCCGTACCGTGGCGCGGGGAGGGGGGCGTTTCGAGTCGGGATCACTCGCCGTGACTACTCGTTGAGCAGTTCGGCGATCTTGTTGTAGAGCTCCTCGCCGCGCAGGTTCTTGGCGACGATCTTGCCCTCATGGTCGATCAGGAAGTTGGCCGGGATGGCCTGTACGGCGTAATCCTTGGCGTGCTGGTTGTCGAAGCCGTTGAGGCCGCTGACCTGGATCCAGTTCATCTGGTTCTCCTTGACGGCGCCGAGCCACTTGTCGCGGTTGTTGTCGAACGAGACGCCGAAGATCTCGAATCCCTTCTTGTGGAACTCGTCGTAGGTCTTCTTCAGATGGGGCACCTCACCCATGCAGGGGCCGCACCACGAAGCCCAGAAGTCGAGCAGGACATACTTGTTGGCGGGGTTCTCGACCACCTCCTTGAGCGACACCTCCTTGCCGTCGGCATCCTTGTCGACCACATCGATGTAGGGCTGACCCTCGTCGGTCTTGAGTTTGGCCTCGGCGTGGGCGCGCAGGTTGACGAGCACCTTGTTCTGCTGGATCTCGGGCGAGAACTTGCCGATCTCCTCGAGCAGCTCCTTGCCGGAGAGTTCGTAGCTCATCTGGTCGGCGAGCAGCAGGGCGCCGAAGAGGTTGTTGCGGTTCTGTTCAACGGCCAGGTGAGCCAGCTCCTCGTACTCCTTCTCGATGGCGGCCATGCGCTCCTCGGTGGTCGAGTTGTCGCGGAACTCCATGATGAGTTTGTTGGCGGCATCTGAGTAGGCCGTGCTGGCGTCATTGGCCGGCGTGCCGGTGACACGTTTGCGGAGGGGGTTGGCGGGGTCGTCGTTCACGGCGATCGTACCGGGTTCGAGCAGCAGCATGGCGGCGAAGGTGACGTTTTCGTCACGGCCGTCGCGCAGCACGGCGATCCGGGGCTCTTCGGTCGTGCCCTTGAGGCGGAAGGCGCCCTCCTTCACGGCTGCCGAATCGAGGACGTTGTCCTCCTGATCGAAGAGGTACACCATCGGGTTGGCCCCTTCGACCTTGCCTTCGATGACATACTGGTTCTTGCTGCCGCAACTGGCCAGCAGCAGGGCGGAGGCTGCGAAAATGAGGATTCGTTTCATGATTTACTGTTTTTTAAGTTCGTTGAGTTCCTTGATCTGTTTTTCGAGTTCGTTGACGCGGCGGGCCAGCTCGGGCAAGTTCTTGAAGACGGCCGACGAGCGGTGGTACTGCATGCCGGGCAGGGCGGGATAGCCCAGGCGGACTTCGCCGTCGGGGACATTCTTGTCGATGCCGCTCTTCGAGCCGACCTTGACGCAGTTGCCGACAGTGACGTGGTCGGCGATGCCGACCTGGCCGGCCAGGAAGCAGTTGTGGCCGACCTTCGAGGTGCCGGCGATGCCGGTCTGGGCCGACGAGACGGTATTTTCGCCGATCTCGACGTTGTGGCCGATCTGGATCAGGTTGTCGAGCTTCACGCCGCGGCGGATGATCGTCGAGTCGGTTTTGGCGCGGTCGATGCACGTATTGGCGCCGATCTCGACATGGTCTTCGATGATGACGTTGCCCAGCTGGGGAATCTTGTCGAACCCGCCCTCGGCATTGGGCATGAATCCGAAGCCGTCGGCACCGATCACCGCTCCGGCATGGAGGATGCAATCGGCGCCGACCGAGCACCCTTCGTAGATCTTCACGCCGGGGTAGAGCGTCGTTCCGTCGCCGATCATGACGCCGTTTCCGACGTAGACCTGGGGATAGATCTGGCACCCCTTGCCGATGCGGGCGCCGGCCTCGATGACGGCGAACTCACCGACGTAGCAATCCTCGCCGAGCGAGGCCTCGTCGGAGACCGCCGCCCGGGGGCTGATTCCCTTCCGGCGGGGTTTGGCGGCGTTGTACATGGCCAGCAGCTTCACGACACAGGCCGCGGCGTCGTCGACCTTGATCAGCGTGGCCGCAACGGGCTGAGCGGGTTCGAACGAGCGGTTGACCAGGACGATCGATGCCTGCGTGGTGTAGAGCCAGGGTTCATATTTGGGGTTGGTCAGATAGGCCAGCGAGCCGGCCTTTCCGGCTTCGATCGAGGAGACGGTGTGTACCGTGGCGTTTTTGTCGCCTACGACGTCGCCGCCCAGAAAGCCGGCGATCATTTCGGCCGTAAATTCCATCATATTCGTCAGAGATATTTGTTGATTTCGATTCCGTGGGGGAGGAACTCCTCGACGTTTCGTCCGAAGGAGAGGACTTCGCGGACGGTCGACGAGGAGATGTCGGCAACGGGGGCCGGCGTGAAGAGCATCACCGTCGTCAGGGCGGGGTAGATGCGGTGGTTGGTGGCCTCCATCGTGCGTTCGTACTCGAAGTCGGTGGTGTTCCGCACGCCGCGGATGATGGCGCAGGCGCCGACCTCTTCGGCGAATTCGCCGGTCAGACCGGTGTAGATGCGGGCCTCGACGCGGGGTTCGTCGCGGAAGACATCGTCGATCAGGCGTTTGCGGTTCTCGACGGTGAGCAGTCCGCACTTGGCGGAGTTGTTCCCGACGCCGATGACGACACGATCGAAGAGGTTGAGGGCCTCGTCGACCAGGGCGGCGTGGCCGCGCGTGAAGGGGTCGAACGACCCGGGGAAGATAGCAATGCGTTCCATATTTGGCAAAGGTAGAAAAAAAACGCAAACTCCGTACGTTTTCCGGTTTAATTCGCGGTTTCAGCGTTCGAGGCGGATGTATTCGGCATAGACGATTCGGGTATGGGGATTGCTCGAGACGATCTCCTGGCGCAGGGCCTTGGTTCCCCAGCGGATGAAGAGGAAGCGGTGGGGGATGCGGTGGATGATCTGGCGCAGGGTGTCGACGCTGCGGATGCGGCAGTGGATCGAATCGCGGCCGACGATTCCCTCGACCGAGGTCCAGGGGTCGCTCCAGCGGAAGGTGTGCAGCGTGTCGAGGAGCTGTCGGCCGGACGGACAGAGCGGTCCCGACGTATCGCGCCGCACGACGATCGAGTCGCGGAGCGGGGTGTGGATGTCGAGTCTGGAGGCGGTGGCGGTGCGGGCCGTGGCTTCGAGGCGGCGGAGGCGGATGCCCAGTCGGCGGATCTCCTCGGCATCCTGGGCGTGCAGCCGCTCGAATTCGGCACAGCGCAGGCGGAGCACCTGCGCGGCGGCGGCCTCTTCACCGGCCCGGGTGCGGTAGTGGGCGAGGTCCGTGCTGAGGGCCTCCTGATTCTGGGTGAGGCGTTGGTTTTCGCCGTGGTAGTGGCGGTAGAGGAGCACGGCGGCGGCCGTGGCGAGCAGGGCGTAGAGAAGCAGGTATTTGTTCATGGTGTGCGGGGATTGGATTCAACCCGCAAGTTACTGCGCCCCGCTGCCGGTCGGTTTCCAAAAAGCGTGGAAATACCCCGCAACAACCCTCTCCGGCGGCTGTTGAAATGACCGCCTGTATTCCGGTTTAGTTTGTACTCCTCGGCACCTACGGTCTTTTTCGTCGCTTTCTCCGGCTCCCGCATTCGTGCCATTCAGCCTCTCCCGCCTCCGTCGTGCCATTCGTTCCTTCCGACCTCTCCCGGCGGCCGCTCCCCGTATCTCTTCGTCTGCTCCCGGCTTCCGCTGCTCCCGGCTCCTAGTCCGCCGGTTTCTTTTCTCCCCCCCCTCCTCTTGGTTGTTGCCCCGGCCGGCCTACTCGTCGGTGAGGGGCAGTTTTGCGGCAATCCGCTCGGCAGTGTAGATCATCAGCGGCAGCCCGTCGCAGTGCGACAGCGAGGTGATGCCCCGGTGGTCGGTGAAGAAGAGTTCGTCGAGATGCTTCAGGTCACTCCGCCCGAAAGCCTCTTCGCGGAACTCCAGCCCGGCAGCCTCGACGGCCCGGCGCGTGATCATCCGCTCGACCCGCTCGACCGGTTCCGTATCGGGCGGTGCCAGCACCGTGCGTCCCGCGATGGCGAAGATCGGCGCCCCCTCGACCTCCCGGAACATCCCCTTTTCGTCGTAGCGGATGGCCGCTTCGGCCTTCGCGCGCCGGGCCGCCTGACGGGCCATCAGCGAAGCTGCCTCGTGGAGCGACGTCGGGGCCTCGGAGAAGGGGATGTCGTAGCGGATCGTGACGGCCGACGGCTGGAGGCTGCGGTATCCGTAGCCGTTGTAGAGCGAGATACCCGTCGCCACGAGCCGCTCCTCGCCCTCGGGCAGCAGCTCGATCCGCACGAATCCCGACCCGGTCGTCGGATAGTGCTCCGCCCGGGCCAATGCCTCGATCCGCCGTCTCAGCGCCTCGACCGGATCGCGCGGAGTGCCGGCCCTCTGGTCCGATCCGTCGGCCGTTGCCTCTGCCGGGCCGCTGGGTGCGATGCTGATCTCGGCCCCGAATGTCGTCGTCGCCTCGAATCCTTCGCTCCGGGCACGACCGCGGCCGGGGAGGATCCCGCTGCGGGGGAGGGGCTTCCGGACGGGATACCCGAAGCCGAACCACGTGCGGGCGGCGGCGTCGAGCAGCGCGGCGTGGCGTGCGACGTGGAGTGCGCGGCCGTGGGCCACGTGCACCGTCTGGTAGAGGTAGAGGTCCGTCACTGGAGGAAGATTTTCAGCAGCAGTTCGCGCAGCAGTTCGCCGTCCGAGGCGCCGCCCGACCCCATGCCCTTGCTCTTGGCGTCGTATTCGCGCAGCAGCCCCAGCACCTGGAAGACCCGGCGGTTGTCCCACGCCGCGGCCTGCTGCTTGATCTCGCCCAGGACGAAGGTGTTGTTCTTGCGCAGGATGCGCATCAGCTCCTGATCCGACGGGAAGGGTTTGCCGCGGTGGCGGGTCTGCCAGCGGAGGTAGTTCACGATGAAGAGGTCGCGGAACTGGTTGAAGAGCGCCATGACGGTCACCAGCAGCGGATTCTCCTTCGGGTTGCGGGCGAAGTGGTCGGCGATCATCAGCGCCCGGGCCGTATCGCGCGTGACGACCGCCCGGCACAGCTCGAAGTTGTTGAAATCCTTCGAGATACCGATATTTGCCTCGATGTCGCGGTCGGTGATGCGGCGCGTCCCCTCGGGCAGCGAGACGGTGAGTTTCTGCAGTTCGTTGGCGATCTTCGTGATGTCGGTTCCGAGGTGGTCGGTGAGCATCGCGAGGGCCTTGGCGTCGATCTCCAGCCCGCGGCGGCGGATGAACTGCTGGAGCCAGGCAGCGATCTCGTAGTCGCGCGGCCGCACCGATTCGAGCACCACGCCGTTTGCGGCGCAGCTCTTGTAGAGGGCCGAGCGCTTGTCGACGGACTTCTCCTTGTGGCAGATGACGAGGATCGTCGTCGGCGAGGGTTTCTGGGTGTAGAGCGAGAGGCGGTCCAGCGAGCGGAGCTGCTGGGCCTCCTTGACGATGACGACCTGATACTGGCCCATCATCGGCATCTGGCGGCAGAGGTTGACGATCTGCCCGGCCTCCGAGTCGCGGCCGTAGACCGTGATCTGGTTGAAGGCGCGCGAGGCTTCGTCGAGGATCGAGCCGGCAAGGCGGTCGGCCACCGTGTCGATGAAGTAGCTCTCCTCGCCCATGAGCAGGTAGATCCCGGCGAAACGCCGGGCGTCGATATCGCTCAGGATCCGCTCGCAGGCGGCCACCGAGTCCTTGAATTTGATTGAGCTTTTGGCCATTTCAGACGATCTCCCGGGTGATTCGCAGTACGTTTTCCGTGGCGGCCGTCAGGCGGTATCGGTCGTCGATGCGGCGCCCGACGAGCCAGACGATGTCGTCGCCCGACAGCAGCACGAACTGCCGCTGCTTTTCGGGCAGCGAGACCTTGGCGTCGATCAGGAAGTCGCTGACCTTCTTGCGCCCGGTCATGCCGAAGGGGATGAACCAGTCGCCCTCGTGCCAGCGTCGCAGCGTGAGGGGGAACTTCAGCAGGTCGGCATCTACCTGGGCGATCTGCTCCGGGACGCCGAAGTTCTTGATCGTGTCGATGTCGCAGTATTCGAAGTAGAGGACGGCATTTCCGCAGTAGCTGCGCTGGGCGCCGCGTTCGACCGTCGTGAGACAGTCGTCGTCGGGGGCGATCGGCGAGACGAGGATCCGTCCGCGGTCGATCGTCGCCACGCGGTCGCGGGCGTAGAAGCGGCGGCCGGTAGCTCCCTGTTCGAGGGCGTGGCACAGCGAATCGATCACGTCGCCCTTGAATCCGTAGGCCGAGTTGAGCAGCTCGTAGATGACGAATTCGCGCGGGAAGTCCGGATCGATGCGGTCGAGATGGATCGTGTCGATGCCGTTTTCGCTCGTGACGGCCAGGGCGCGGATGCGTTCGATGCCGTGGTTGATGAAGAGCTGCGCATCGGTCAGCCGGGCCAGGTTGCGGCACATCAGGCTCGTAAACTTGGGGTTGATCTCGCGGATGCGGGGGATCAGCCCCAGGCGGATCTTGTTGCGCAGATACTTCGTCGAGCGGTTCGACGAATCCTCGCGGTAGGGGATGTGGTTGGCGGCGGCGTATTCGAGGATCTCGCGGCGCGAGGCGAACATCAGCGGGCGGATGATCTTCCCGACCTGGGTGGAGATGCCGGTCAACCCTCGCAGACCGGTTCCGCGCAGCAGGTTGATGAAGAAGGTCTCGATCGAGTCGTCGGCATGGTGGGCGATGGCGATGACCGTGTATCCCTCCTCGCGGCTCAGTTCGTCGAACCAGGCGTAGCGCAGCCGCCGGGCGGCCATCTCCATCGATTCGCCGGTGCGTTCCATCTCGGCGGTGGTTTCGAAACGGCGGTTGTAGCAGGGGACGCCGTAACGTTCGGCCTCCCGGCGGACGAGCTCCTCATCCTCCTCGCTTTCGGCGCCGCGGAGCTGGAAGTTGCAGTGGGCCACCCCCACCGTGTAGCCGCAGCGGACGAACAGCGAGAGCATGACCATCGAGTCGACGCCGCCCGAGACGGTCAGCAGGATGCGGTCGTCGTGTGTGGCGAGGTTGTTTTCGTCGATGTAGTGTTGGAAAGATTCGATCAGTGACATCATGACTCCTTATAATATATTGACCTCGGTGTCGATGGCGATCCCGAAGCGGTCGAGGACACGTTGCTGGACGCGGCGGGCGAAGGCGATCACCTCGCCGCCCGTGGCGCCGCCGTAGTTGACCAGCACGAGGGCCTGGCGTTCGTGGACGCCGACGTTCCCTTCGCGCCACCCCTTCAGTCCGGCCTGGTCGATGAGCCATCCGGCGGCCAGTTTCACCCGTCCGTCCGGGGCGGGGTAGTGGGGCATCGCGGGGTAACGTTCGAGCAGTGCGGCGGCCACCGGAGCCTCGACGACCGGGTTCTTGAAGAAGCTGCCGGCATTGCCCAGCACGGCCGGATCGGGGAGTTTCGAGCGGCGGATGGCGCAGATCGCCTCGCGGATGTTGCGCAGCGAGGCGCCGCCGCGGGCCTCGACCTCGCGTTCGACGTCGCCGTAGGCGAGCCGCGGGCGGGGCGTGCGCGAGAGTTCGAACTCGACGGCCGTGATGATGACACGCCCCTTGAGCGTGTGTTTGAAGACGCTTTCGCGGTACCCGAAGCCGCAGTGGGCGGCATCGAGCGTGAGCATCGAGCCGTTCTCGACGCAGAACATCTCGACGCGGCGGATCGTATCGGCAGCCTCGCAGCCGTAGGCGCCGATGTTCTGCACGGGGGCGGCGCCCGCCTTGCCGGGGATGAGCGAGAGGTTCTCGACTCCCCAGAGGTCGTGTGCAACGGCCCATTCGACCAGGTCGTCCCATTCGACGCCGGCCTCGACGCGGATGCGGACCGTGTCGCCCTCGTCGGAGAGGCACTTGATGCCGCGGGCCGCGGGGGTGACGATCAACCCGTCGTAATCCTGCGTGAAGAGGACGTTGTTGCCGCCCGAGAGGACCATCCATCGGTCGGGTACCCCGGCGGCAAAGAGGGTGCGCAGATCGTCCGGCGAGTCGAACTCGATCAGCCGTGCCGCCTGCTGTTCGACGCCGAAACTGTTTCGGTCGCGCAGCGAGATGTGTTGAAATTCTCGAATCATAATGCACAAAGTTACGAATAATTTGCGTAACTTTAGTGCACCAAACCCATAACCTATATGTTTACCGAACAGGATTTACAGCAAATTGCCGACCATGGTCTGACTGCGGCCCAGGTCGAAACCCAACTGGAGAACTTTCGCCGCGGCTTTCCCTGGTTGCCTGTCGTGCGGGCGGCGTCGCCGTCCGACGGCATCGTGATGCTCGATGCGGCGGAGGCCGATGCGGCCGTGGCCCGTTACGAGAAGGCGGCAGCGGGGTTGGAGATCGTGAAGTTTGTTCCGGCCTCGGGGGCCGCCACGCGGATGTTCAAGGAGCTGTTCGCCTTCGTCAACGAGGGCAAGCGCGGCCCGGGCATCGATACGCTGTTGTCGAACATCGAGCGGTTCGCCTTCTGGCCCGAGCTGAAGGCGGTGCTGCCCGCCGGGGCCGACGACCGGGCGACGGTCAACGCCATCGTCAACGACGGACTCGGCTACGGCCATAAACCCAAGGGGCTGGTGACCTTCCACGCCTATCCCGACGGAGCCCGCAAGGCCGTCGAGGAGCATCTGGTCGAGGGGGCGGCCTACGCCTCGTCGAAGGGTGTGGCGCGGATCCACTTCACCGTCTCGCCCGAACACATGGAGGGCTTCCGCACGCTGCTTGCCGAAAAGGTGCCTCTCTACGAAAAACGCTTCGGCATCCGCTACGACATCTCGTTCTCGGTGCAGAAGCCCTCGACCGACACCATCGCCGTGAACCCCGACAACACCCCCTTCCGCCAGGAGGACGGCCGGCTGCTGTTCCGCCCGGCGGGCCACGGCGCGCTGATCGAGAACCTGAACGAGATCGACGCCGACGTGATCTTCATCAAGAACATCGACAACGTGACGACCGATGCGCGTCGCGGTGATACGATCCGCTTCAAGAAGGTGCTGGCCGGCGTGCTGCTCGACCTGCAGGAGCGGGCCTTCGAGTACCTCCGCGCCCTGGATGTCGACGGCTGCGAGCTGGAGCCGATCGCCGACTTCATCGAGCGGCGTCTGTGCGTGAAGCTGCCGAAGAATTACGATACGGCGATGCTGCGGGCGGTGCTCGACCGGCCGATCCGCGTCTGCGGCATGGTCCGCAACGAGGGGGAACCGGGCGGCGGTCCCTTCTGGGTGGCCAACCCCGACGGCACGGAGTCGCTGCAGATTGCCGAATCGAGCCAGATCAGCCCCGACGACCAGTCGCTGATGAAGTCGGCCACGCACTTCAACCCGGTGGATCTGGTCTGCGGCGTCAAGACCTCGAAGGGGGGCAAGTTCGATCTGCGGCGCTACACCGACCCCTCGACGGGCTTCATCTCGTCGAAATCCTCGGGCGGCCGCGAACTGCGCGCCCAGGAGTTGCCCGGACTCTGGAACGGTGCGATGGCCCGCTGGAACACGGTCTTCGTGGATGTCCCCATCACGACCTTCTCGCCCGTCAAGGTGGTGCAGGACCTGCTGCGCCCCCAGCATCAGTAGCCGCTTCCCGATTCGAAAGAAAAGCCCCGGTCCTTAGACCGGGGCTTTTTGTTTGCCGGAGAGGGCCGCCGTTTGCCGGGAGGCGGTTGATTGGGCCGGGTTTATTTCAGTTCGTATCCGCGTTCGGTTTTCCGCACAGTTCCCTGTTCGACCATCTGGGCGATCATGCGGGAGAGCGAGGGGCGCGCCACACCGAGGATGAAGGCCGCCTCCTGGAGGTTGCTGATGACGTGGTTGTCCTTCAGGTAGCCGACCACGCGCGAGGAGAGGCTCTGCAGGGCGAATTCGTTGATCCTCCGGCTGAGGAAGAGGCTGTGGTCGGAGATGATCGTCAGGAAGTTGCGCAGTACGACGGGGTCCTGTTCGAGGATCTGCCGCAGACACTCGCTGCCGAGGACCCAGAGGTGGCAGTCGGCATTGGCGATGATCGAGACCGGATAGCGGTTTTCCGAGGCGAAGACGAAGGCCGAGGCGAGCGTATCGGGTGCCGTGAGGGTGTCGAGGGTAAGTTCGCGACCCTCTTCGCTGGTCATCTGGGCATAGACGCTCCCCTCGCAGAGCAGCAGCAGCGAGCGGCAGACGTCGTTCTGCAGGGCGATGAAGTCGCCCTTGCGATAGGTGGCGTATCGACCGGGGGAACGCTGCAGGGCCGACTCCATGATGGTGCGGTCGCCCCCTCGGAAGAGAGGCATGTCGAAAATTTCACATTCCATAAACGGATCGAATTTTGCGGTTCGGGGATCTGCCGTAACATGGGTTACCGGAAAACGGATCCCGGAGATCTACCTTTGCACCCGTTCCTTGAGCGGTTTTTGCTTGTGACCCGGGATCGGGCCCGGCTCTCGGCAGCGGGACGATTTGGATATGCAAATATAGCGAAAGACCGCAGGAAAAAACAAGTTTATTGTTGTTTTTGTCGGATCACTCCTTCAGAAATTGCAGGAAAGTGAAATACGGATTCGATTTGACAGGTTTGATGAAGAGAATTTTTTACATTGTTTTGTGGAGCAGCCTGATGCTGGCATCGTGCGTGCGGGACGAGTGGAGTCCGGCGGCACCGGCCGTGTCGGACGGCGTCGTGTTCAGCCTGCGGGGTGCCGCCTATGACGATGGCGCAACGCGCGCGGCGGAAACCTCCGTGGCGGCCTACGACCGTGTGGAGTTCCGCGTGGTGGACGATACCTCGGGCGAGGTGGTCGGCGACCTCAAGGGGCTGTACGATCCCGCGGCTTCGGTGCTGCGGATCGAGGGGCTCCGCGAGGGTGACTACCGGCTGCTGGTGCTGGGCATCCGCGGCGACTGGACACAGGACCGGATGACGCTCCACGCCATCCGCCATATCGACGAGGAGTGGGTGAGCTTCCCGGACGATCTCGGGCAGCCGCTCGTGGCCGAATACTTCTATTCGCAGAGCCCCTTTGCGGTGCAGACGCGGGTTTCGCCCGAGGGGGTGGTCACCTCCGAGGTGACGGGAACCGAGACCCTCCAGGAGCGGATCATCGCGCGGGCCGACTTCGCCTTCACCTACGAGAATCCCTACGTCCGCACGGCGCGTCTGTCGACGCGGGCGACGCTCCGCGGGGCGCGTTTCCACACGGGAATGACCGGTGGCGGCGCCTTCACGGGCTGCAGCGACGAACTCTTGCTGGAGACGGATCTCGAGGCGGTTCCGACCTACTGGTTCCTGCCGATGACCGCGGAGACGACGCTCCGGGGCGAGATCGAGCTGGTGACGCGGACCTACCGGGGCGGTGAGGTGCGGCGGCTCTTCGACTTCGAGCTGGAGCGGCTCGCCCCCAACCGCATCGGACGCATCACCACGCGGGTGGTCCATCCGGACAACCCTTCGGGGACGATGTTCCTCACGCAGCGGGCCTACGACGAGGGCAACCACGGTCTGATCCTGCAGGACGGCGAGCCGAAGACGGTCTATACCGACCCTTCGCAGCGACGCTTCAACACGGCGGCTCCGCTTCAGTTCTCGGTGACCGACCGGGGCGAACTGCACGCTCGCTTCTATTCGCCGCGGGCCCTTTCGGGGGTGCTGGTGCGGGCGCGAATTCCGTCGGTCGACGACGAATACCTCGATCTGGCCTGGTTCGACAGCATCCCGCCCTTTGCCGACTTCTACGAGCAGCTGCCGCAGACGCTGCGTCCGACGGTGTGCCGTTCGGCATCGGGGCGCTGGGTCGACCTGCCGAAGATGGAGGCGGCGGACTTCGCAGGGATTGAGTTCGAGATCGAATCGGAGGATCCCTACTGGGCGAAACTGCGGAAGATCATCCACGGGTGGACCATTGCCTTCAGCCTCTTCAACGGTGATCCCGACAAACCCGACGGCGGTCCCGTGGGCAACTGGATGGGTATCCGCCCGGTGCATTGCCGCGAGGCGGTGGCCTTCTTCCTGAACTTCACCTACATGATCGACATGCCCGAGCACGAGACGATCCTGCGCGAGAACCAGGACCGGCTCTACGGCAACGGCGGCGTCAACGACAAGGTGACTCCCGAACGGGTGCTGAGTCAGATGCGCCAGAGCCGCAACCTGAACGTCGGACTGGTCTACCCGGGCAACGGCGTCATCGGACTGGGCGGCGGCTCCTCCTACGGAGTCTATCAGCAGGCGTGGCTGCAGCACTACTTCAACACCTATTCGTGCGAGATCATGTTCCACGAGCTGGGCCACGTGATGGGCTACAACCACAGCAGTTCGTTCACTTACGGACCCTGGGCGCAGGAGCTGATGAACCACTTCTACGTCAACCATCTGAGCGAGATGCCGATCGATTCGCCGACGTATCTCAACAGCAGTTCGAACCCGACCTTATATTGATTTCTTCATGAAACGACGACATAATCTCTGCGCCGCGGTGTTTCTGTCGCTGCTCGCGGCGGCGTGTACGAACGACGAAGCGACGAACCGTCCCGCAGCCTCCGCGACCGTGCAGGTGCGCCTGCAGACGGCGGCCCCCGACGGTGAGCTTCCGCTCGGTGAAGCCGATTCCGAATCGGAGATCCGCACGGTGACGGCCTACCGCTTCGAGCAGGGGCTTCTGCGCGAGGTGATCGAGGGGCGTCCGGCCGCCGGCGAGGGGTGCTACACCTTCTCCTCGGCCGAACTGCGCGGCGAACTGCATCTGGCGGTGAATGCCGCCGGGATCGGGGCGCTGACGGCCCTCACTCCGGGGGAGTCGACCCTCGGGGAGTTGCTCGCCTGCGAGGCTTCGCTGGCGGAGATGACCGCCGACGGACTGACGATGACGGGCAGCCTGACGCTCGGAGCGCAGACTTCGGCCGTCGTGCCGGTGACCCTGCGGCGCAGCATGGCCCGCATCGACCTGCTGTCGCGCGATGCCGGGGTCGAGGTGCACGAGGTGACGATCCGCGACGTGGCCGACCGGGGTATGATCTGGAGTGCGGCTGTCGTGCAGACGCCCGCTTCGGCTTCGCGCGAGGCGTTTACCCGCAATTACGGCGAAGCTCCGCTTCGTGCCGCCCGCGAACGGCTGCTCTACCTCTGCGAACAGCAGGGCGGGGAGCTGGAGGTCGAGGTGGTGGCCCGCTTTGACGAGGGATGGCACCGCCTTCGGAGCCGCCTCCCGGCCACGATTGCCCGCAATACGGTCTACACGCTCGAGGTTTTCGGCCGCGGGGCCGATGCCAGTGTGACGGTGACGGCCGGGAGCTGGGACGAGGGGACCGGAGCCGAGTCGCAGCCTGTCGTACGGGGGCTGGTCGACCTCGATGCCTCGACGCTGCCCGACGACGTGCGCGTCAACGCCGCGTGCGACACCCTCTTCATCCCCCATACGCCCAGCGAACTGCGGGTGGTGCTGCGGGGCGAGGCGGGATCCGAGATGACGGTCGACGGCGTGGTGAGCGGCGTGAGCGTCACGCCGCAGAGGCTGACCCGCGGTCTGGAGCAGGTGGCGGCCGTCGAGGTGCGGAGCCCGCTGCGGGTCCCCGGCACGAAGAACGGCTACGTTGCGCTGAACCTTTCGCACGAAGGGGTCTCGACCGGACGCGTCGTGCTCCTTTTCGAGGCCAATCCCGTGCGGGTCGAGGGGCTGCTGACGCTCGATGACGAGGGGCTGTGCGACTTCGACCGCTACCTCGAGGGCGAGCTGGCCCGCATCACCCTCCCCGAGGGGATGCGCATCGGGCTGGAGTTCCCGGCCGACGAATCGCGCTGGATGGATCTCGTCCGCGACGGCGACAGCTGGCGGCTGCTCGGGGGCTGGAAACCCAACGACCCGAAGGCCGACGGCCGCCCGCAGGAGGGATACCTCGTGGTGACCGATGCCGCGGAGGGTCATCCCGAACGCTACACGGTGCGGCGCCGCAACTGGGGGCTCCCGGTGGTGAAGATCGGCGGCGAGTGGTGGTGCAAGTACAACCTGCGGGGCGACGTGAAGCGCTTCGAGGATCAGGTTCCGGTATCGGCGGATCCGGCCGGGGACCGTGCGTTGGCCGACCATCTGGCCACGTGCGACGACGGGGAGCTGCTGGCGCTGCTGGGCGACCAGTACCAGGCGAACAACCCCGTGGGGCTTCCGCTGCGCCACGACGGGACGGCCTTCTACCACGAGGGAATGGTCTCCACGACGCAGAACTTCGGCACGCTCGACCGCGAGACGATGGCCCCCTACGGCTACCGCCTTCCCGACTACGATGCCTACGCCTTCTTCGCGCTCAACGAGAACCACAACATCGGCGGCGTGGGGGAGCGCACCTACCGCAATGCGGCCGGCGACGAGATCACGGTCCGCATTCAGGAGCGCACGGCCGAGTTCCTGGGCCATGCCTACGGGACGATCGCTATCTACGAGTTCCGCTCGGGCAACTCCACATGGGTGCTGGCCTCGCTGGGCCACCAGTGGAACACGACGCCGGGCAACATCTCGCCGATGATGCTTCTGCTGGCCACCTGGGGCAACTCCTCGAAGACGTGGGTCATGGAGGGGTACGCCGCGGCCGACCGCCCGGGACAGAACTGGATCAAGTTCATGGCCCAGAATACGACCAAGACCCGCACGGTGCGCTGTGTGAAGAGTCCGGTCGAGTACATCTACGATTGAGACATACCTATAAAGACAGATAAGAATTTCAGAAAACCAATCAAGAAAAAGAAGCAATGAAAACGAACAACATGACGATGATGGCAAAGATGGCGGCCATGGCCGCGATGATGGCACTGGGGCTGAGCGCCTGCTCCGAGCAGAACGAGACGGTGCACCCGTCCGTAACGGAGGCTCCGGTGGTGCGGACGCGACTGGCGGCCTACGACGGTGTGGGCCAGGCGCTCGAGGGTGAGAACGACGTACGCGATCTGCGTGGAGTGCTCTTCGTGGGCGGTGAGCTGAAGAAGATCTACGAGGCTCCGACGTCGGTTGGCGGCGGTTACGGCATCCAGCTCGACCGTCACGAGGGTACGCTCTACGTGGTGGCCAACACCGCGGGACTGATCGATCTGAACGCGCTCCAGGAGCGTGCCATCAGCGAGAGCGACTGGCAGAAGCTCACGATCGGCATGGAGGCCTCGGCTCCGGCCCGCTTCTTCTCGGGCAGCGTCCGCCTCGACGGTATGGAGAATACGCAGACCGAGCTTCCGGTGACGCTTCGCCGTGGTGTGGCGCGTTTCGACCTGCAGATCCGCACGGCCGGCGTGACCAAGGTGCGCAGCATCAAGCTGAAGAACGTTGCCCAGTCGGCCTACCTCTTCCCGGTCGAGGGTGAGCTCTCGCCGGCGGATGTCGAGCGGAGCGAGGTATCGGCCGTGATCACCGATCCGCTGACCCAGGATACGCCGGCCGTGCTCTACCTCTACGAGCAGCAGAACGACGGTCTGACGGTGGAGGTTGAGGCCGAGATCGACGGTCAGGTGAAGACCCTCACGAAGAGCCTCTCGACCGACATCGAGCGCAATAAGATCTACACGCTGACGGTGCGCAAGGATGTGATCGACGTCCGTCTCGACGTCTCGTTCGACGAGTGGGAAGAGGGTGGCGACACGGAGCTCACGCCGCTGCGCCGCTAAACGACCCGTGTACGGATCACAACCCGAGAAATCGCACTTCGCATGAGAACGTGGATCGATAACCTGACGAAGCGCCTGTCGTCCTTGTGGCTGGTGCTGCCGGTGCTGCTGGCCTCGTGTTCGGAGCAACCCGAATCGCTTTCGGGAGCTCCGGCCGCGGGGGCGGCGGTGCAGATTGCGGCGGCCCCCTTCGCCGGGACCGACGGTGCGGAGACCCCGGCGGCGGATGCCCTCCGGCAGGTCGATGGCTACCTCTTCGAGCAGGGACGCCTGACGAAGGTCTACGCGTCGCTGCCGCTCGACGCAGGGGGCTGCCGGCTGCAGCTCGAGCGGCTCTCCGGACGGCTCTACGTCGTGGCCGACGCCCGTCCGGAGGTGGCCTCCGGGGAGCCGGCGTTGGGACTTGCCGAATCGGAGTGGCTCGAGGCGACGGTCGGCGGGGAGGAGTCCGTCGTGGCGGACTTTGCCTCGGGCGTGGTCGACCTGGACCGCGTGGTGGCCGGCACGGCCTCGGTGCCGCTGACGTTGCGCCACGGCGTGGCACGCCTCGACCTGCGGCTGCGGGTGGCAGGCACGGTCGAGGTCGGGTCGCTGACGCTGCTCGATGCCGCCTCGGCGGGCTATCTGCTGCCGCGTGACGGCGGCCCGGCCACACCGGGCGGAACCCCGCAGGTGGATCGAACGGTGGAGGCGGCATGGCCCGTGAGTGAGGATACGCCGGGCGTGGCCTACCTCTACGAACAGACCGGGGTCGGCGTGCGCGTGCGGCTGGAGGTGGAGATCGACGGCCGCAGCTCGACGCTCGAGGGGACGCTTCCTGAGCCGATCGAGCGTAACCATGTCTATACGGTGACCGTGCGCAAGGATGTTTCGGATGCCGAGGCGCAGCTCGTTGTCGAGGCGTGGGGCGACGGCGGGGAGAGCGATCTCCAGCCCGATTTCGATGCCGTGCTGCGGGTCGATGCCGCCCGTTCGGAGATCCCCTCCGACGTGCGGATCGTCGAGGACGCCACGGCTCTCGAACTGCCCTACACGGCCACGGAGATCCTCCTCACGGTGGCGTGCGACAGCCAGCTGGAGGTGCTTCCGCTGACGGAGTTCCCGCTGACGGTTGAGGAGGTTTCGACGGGCACGGGCCTCGACGATATGAACCGTTTCCGGATCCGCAAGTCGCTCTTCGCCCCGAACCGCCCGGCCGAGGAGGTGGCCGTGCGCTTCCGCCGCAAGGGGCTCGAGCAGGTCTATCCCGAGGATCGGATCGTGCTTCGCCTGGCGGCCAATCCGACGCGCATCGAGGGCGGGCTCGATTTCGACAACGCGGCCTATACGGTCGACTTCGCCCGCTACGTTGACAACGAGTTGGGACGCTTCGTGCTGCCGGCGGAGAAGCAGCTGACCGTGGAGTTCGACGGTGAGGATCCGTGGGTCCGCATCGGCGAGGCGTCCGACGATCCGAATACCCGCCGGGTGGTGGGGGGCTGGCGCCCGAACGACCGCACGGCTGACGGACGCCGGCAGGCGGCCCGCCTGGTGGTGAGCAACCGCGCGGACGGTTCGCAGCGCGAGGAGTACACGATCGTCCGCCGCAACTGGGGGCTTCCGGTGACGTGGTTCCACGGCGTGTGGTGGTGCAAGTACAACGCGCGGGGCGATTCGCGCCGCTTCGAGGATCAGATCCTCTCGTCGGCCGATCCGGCCGTCGAGGCGGGCAAGAGCCTCTACGACTACCTGGCGAGCTGTTCGCCGGAGGCCTACCGCGACCTCTGGGAGTGGGCCTATCAGGGCGACAGTGGCAAGGGGCTGCGCGTGGTCGAACAGGATGGCAAGGCGGTGCTCGAGGGGTTCACGACGGACGTCTCGGCGCACATCAACAAGCTGCCGCCCGACGCCCTGTCGCCCGACGGCTACGAACTGCCCTCGATGGAGGTCTACAACCGCGTCTTCGACGCTACGGACTACGTCTGGATGATGTGGGGCGGGACGCACACGCTCCGCGTGCCGTGGGAGGGCCATTCGACCGTCAAGCGCAGCCAGCAGCGGCGCAGCGACGTCACGGTGGGGTCGCTCACGCTCAACGAACTGCTCAGCGTGCGGATGTGGAGCCCCGACTTCCCCGACGACGAGGGGATCACCTGGTACGGACCCGCCGCACAGTGGAACGCCGACGGCATCCGCCACTCGAACCACTACAACAACATCCTCTTCGGCGTCTACTCGCCCGAGGGTTCGGGCTGGTACATCAACGGCGGTATGACGAACCTCCACCTCTCCAAGAACGGAGCCGGGACGAAGGATACCCGAATTCTGCGCTTCCGGAAGAGCGACGTCGAGTTCACCTACTGATCGGCCGGCCGGAGCCGCCTTTCCGGTTTTTAAAAAAATCACCCCTGTCACGCGAATCGTGGCGGGGGTGATTCCGTTTTGGGGAGCGGTCTGCCCCGTTTGTGTGCGAAATTCGCCAAAAGCGGATAAATTGTCGGAGGCGGCTGCGGTTTATTCGTAATCTTTTATATATTTGTAGGCGAAAATGAAAAACAATAATCAAAACTCAATCATACTATGGAAAACAAACTGCAAGAGTTGACCCGCAAACTCTACGACGAGGGGTTGGAGAAAGGTCGCGCCGAGGCCGACAAACTGGTCTCCGAAGCCAAGGAGGAGGCTCGGAAGATCGTGGCCGAGGCCGAAGCCCGGGCTGCGGAGATCGTGCGCAAGGCCGAGACCAAGGCCGAGGATGTGGAGAAAAACACCCTGACGGAGATCTCGCTGGCCGGCAAACAGGCCGTCTCGAAGATCAAGTCGGAGATCGCCTCGATGATCGTCGCCCGGTCGACCGGCGAGGGGGTGAAGGCCGCAGCGCTGGATCCGAAGTTCCTCGAGGAGATGCTCGTCTCGGTGGCCCGCAACTGGAACGGCAGCGATTCGGGCAAGGTCTCTCTGCAGGCCCTTCTTCCCGAGGCGGAGCGTGCGAAGCTTGATGCCGCCTTCGCCGGCAGCGCCAAGGCACTGCTCGATGCCGGAGTCGAGGTGGGCTGGTCCCAGGAGGTGAAGTCGGGCTTCAAGGTGGGCCCCAAGCAGGGCGGCTACTACATCTCGTTCACGGATGCCGATCTGGAGGCGCTGCTGGGCGAATACCTCCGCGAGAAGGTTTACCAATTGTTGTTCAAGGCTTAGAGGCATGTTTGCAAAGCAATATTATAGTCTGGTAGCCTCGCTGAGGGAGTACTCGCTCGATGCCGACACGAAGGGTTTCGACGCCCGCGCGATCATCGACGAGATTCTCGAAGGGGTCTCCCGGCGCGATGCCCGGACGGTCCGCCTGCTCTACGGCTACTACGACTGCGAGAATCTGGCGGCCCTGCGCAGCGGACGCGCGGCGCACAACCCGCTGGGCAACTTCACCCGCGAGGAGCTCGCCGACGAACTGAAGAGTCCGCAGCGGCTTCCCGAGGCATTGGCACGCGTGGTGCGGGCCTATGCCGATCCCGAGGGGGAGGATGCCGAGACGGTCGATACGGCGCATCGATTCGAAAAGGAGCTTTTCGGAGCCTACTACGGGCTCTGCGAGGGCTCCTCGAACCGTTTCATGCGCGCCTGGTCAGGCTTCGACCGCACGCTGCGCAACGTCACGGCTGCGGTGGCGGCCCGCGCGACGGGTCGTTCGATCGAGGAGACGGTGGTCGGCGGCGGCGACGTGGTCGAACAGCTGCAGCGCAGTTCGGCGGCCGACTTCGGCCTGCGCGGCGAGCTGCCCTGGATCGACGCGGTGATCGCGGCGATGAACGATGAGACGAACCTCCTGGAGAAGGAGCGCAAGCTGGATCAGATCCGCTGGACGGAGGCCTCGGAGCTGGCCACGTTCGACTACTTCACGATCGACGCCATCCTCTCCTACCTGGTGCGGGTCAATATCGTGGCCCGCTGGACGCGCCTCGACGCCGCCCGCGGCCGCGAGATGTTCGCCCGTCTGATGGCGGAGCTGGACGGCCGTGAACTGATTGAAAATAAACAATAAAAAGATACGATGAAAACAACAGGACGTGTAAACGGT
Organism: uncultured Alistipes sp.; assembly: GCA_938014215.1. Taxonomy (GTDB): domain Bacteria; phylum Bacteroidota; class Bacteroidia; order Bacteroidales; family Rikenellaceae; genus Alistipes. The sequence continues at coordinate 77,004 of CALLRW010000016.1, forward strand.
ATCATCTCCAACATCGTGATCGTCAAGGCCGACGGACCCGTTGGCCAGAACGAGATCTGCCACGTGTGGACGGGTGATACGAAGATGATGGCCGAGGTCATCAAGGTCATAGGCGATGCGGCCTATGTGCAGGTTTTTGACAGCACGCGCGGGCTGAAGATCGGCGACCGGGTCGAGTTCGAGGGGCACATGCTCGAGGTGACGCTCGCCCCGGGTCTGCTGTCGCGCAATTACGACGGTCTGCAGAACGACCTCGAAAAGATGGAGGGTCTGTTCATTGCCCGCGGATCGATCACCGATCCGGTCGACTTCGAGGCTGAGTGGGACTTCACGCCGCTGGCCAAAGCCGGTGACAAGGTCTCGGCCGCCTCGTGGCTGGGCGAGGTCAAGGAGCAGTGGGTCATGCACAAGATCATGGTCCCCTTCACGATGACCGGCCACTATACGGTCAAGAGCGTGGCCAAGGCCGGCAAGTACAAGGTGCGCGACACGGTGGCCGTGGTGACCGACGCCGAGGGGCGCGACCACGAGATCACGATGGTGCAGAAGTGGCCCGTCAAGCAGGCCATCCGCTGCTATACGGAGAAGCCGCGTCCGTCGCGCGTCATGGAGACGGGCGTGCGCGCCATCGACACCTTCAACCCGATGGCCGAGGGCGGTACGGGCTTCATCCCGGGGCCGTTCGGCGCCGGCAAGACGGTGCTGCAGCACGCCATCTCGAAACAGGCCGATGCCGACGTGATCATCATGGTGGCGTGCGGCGAGCGTGCCAACGAGGTGGTGGAGATCTTCAAGGAGTTCCCCGAACTGGTCGACCCGCGCACGGGCCACAAGCTGATGGAGCGTACGATCATCATCTGCAACACGTCGAACATGCCCGTTGCGGCGCGTGAGGCGTCGGTCTACACGGGTATGACCATCGGCGAGTACTACCGCTCGATGGGTCTGAAGGTGCTGGTGATGGCCGACTCGACGTCGCGCTGGGCCCAGGCGCTGCGCGAGATGTCGAACCGTCTGGAGGAGCTTCCGGGTCAGGACGCCTTCCCGATGGACCTCTCGGCCATTATCTCGAACTTCTACTCGCGGGCCGGTCTGGTGAAGCTGACCAACGGAGAGACGGGTTCGGTGACGTTCCTCGGTACGGTGTCGCCCGCGGGCGGTAACCTCAAGGAGCCCGTGACGGAGTCGACCAAGAAGGCGGCGCGCTGCTTCTACGCCCTTTCGCAGGGGCGTGCCGACTCGAAGCGCTACCCGGCCATCGACCCGCTGGAGTCCTATTCGAAATACCTGGAGTATCCCGAGATCCGCGAATACCTCGACTCGCACATCGAGAAGGACTGGGTCGACCTGGTCTATGCGGGCAAGACGCTCGTGCAGCGCGGCAAGGAGGCCAACGACCAGATCAACATTCTGGGTGACGACGGTGTGCCGGTGGAGTACCACGAGCGGTTCTGGAAGTCGGAGCTGATCGACTTCGTGATCCTGCAGCAGGATGCCTTCGACGCCATCGACGCCAACTGCCCGATCGAGCGTCAGAAGATGATGTACGAGATGGTGCTGGGGATCTGCCGCAAGAGCTTCTCGTTTGCCGATTTCGAGGAGTGCTCGCAGTTCTTCAAGGGTCTGATCAACCTCTTCCGCCAGATGAACTACTCGGAGTGGAAGTCGGAGAAGTTCGAGAACTACAAGCGACAGATCGAAGAGTACGTGAGTGAAAAAAACAAGTAAACCATGACAACACGCGCATTTCAGAAGATATATACCCGGATTGACAACATCACCAAGGCGACGGTGACGCTCCGGGCACAGGGCGTCGGCAACGACGAACTGGCCACCGTGGGCGGAAAACTGGCCCAGGTGGTGAAGATTATGGGCGAAAACGTGACGCTTCAGGTTTTCGCCGGCACCGAGGGGCTTTCGACCAACTCGGAGGTGATATTCCACGGCGAACCCCCGAAGCTGCGGGTTTCGGACGCCCTGGCCGGCCGCTTCTTCAACGCCTACGGCGAGCCGCTCGAGGGCGGAGAGATCGTCGAGGGCGAGGCCCGCGAGATCGGCGGCCCGACGGTCAACCCCTTCAAGCGTATCCAGCCCTCGGAGCTGATCGCCACGGGTATCGCCGGCATCGACCTGAACAACACGATCGTGACGGGTCAGAAGATCCCCTTCTTCGCCGATCCGGACCAGCCCTACAACGCCGTGATGGCCAACGTGGCGCTGCGCGCCAAGGCCGACAAGATCATCCTGGGCGGCATGGGTCTGACGAACGATGACTTCCTCTACTTCAAGTCGGTCTTCGAGAACGCCGGTGCACTGGACCGTATCGTCTCGTTCGTCAACACGACGGAGAACCCGCCCGTCGAGCGACTGCTCGTTCCGGACATGGCGCTGACGGCCGCCGAGTACTTCGCCGTCGACAAGGGCGAGAAGGTGCTGGTGCTGCTCACGGACATGACGCTCTATGCCGATGCGCTGGCCATCGTCTCGAACCGTATGGACCAGATTCCGTCGAAGGACTCGATGCCGGGTTCGCTCTACTCGGATCTGGCGAAGATCTACGAGAAGGCCGTGCAGCTGCCCAACGGCGGCTCGATCACGATCATCGCCGTGACGACTCTTTCGGGCGGCGACATCACGCACGCCGTGCCCGACAACACGGGTTACATCACCGAAGGCCAGCTGTTCCTGCGCAACGACTCGGATACGGGCAAGGTGATCGTCGACCCGTTCCGTTCGCTGTCGCGTCTGAAGCAGCTCGTCATCGGCAAGAAGACGCGTGAGGACCACCCGCAGGTGATGAACGCCTGCGTGCGACTGTATGCCGATGCGGCCAACGCCAAGACGAAACTCGAGAACGGTTTCGATCTGTCGGACTACGACGAACGGGCGCTGAAGTTCGCCCGGGACTACTCGGAAAAACTGCTGGCGATCGACGTCAACATCGGCATCACGGAGATGCTCGACACGGCGTGGAGCCTCTTCGCGAAGTACTTCTCGAAGGAGGAGGTCGCCATCAAGGAGGAGCTTATCAAGAAATACTGGAAGGAGGCGTAACGCACGATGGCCATCAAGTTTCAATATAACAAGACCTCGCTGGGCGAACTCGGCAAGCAGTTGAAGATGCGCCAGAAGGCGCTCCCGACGATCAAGAGCAAGGAGTCGGCGCTGCGTTCCGAGGTGAAGAAGGCGAAGGACTCCGCGGGCGACTACCGGCAGCGGCTCGAGGCCCTGAAGGGCGAGTACGACTACATGGTATCGCTGTGGGGTGAGTTTGACAGTGACCTGCTCCGCATTGCGGACGTGGACCTGGCGGTACAGAAGATTGCGGGGGTCCGCATTCCGGTACTGGAGGGAGTCCGCTTCGAGGAGAAGGGTTACGATCTGTTCTCGTCGCCGGCGTGGTATGCCGACGGCGTGGAGATCCTCAAGCGGCTGACGCGACTGGAACTTGAGTATGAGGTCTACAACCGTCGGATGGAGTTGCTGGATTTCGCGCGGCGGAAGACGACGCAGAAGGTGAACCTCTACGAGAAGGTCCAGATTCCGGGCTACGAAGATGCCATACGAAAGATCAAACGCTTCATGGAGGACGAGGAGAATCTCTCGAAGTCGGCCCAGAAGATCGTGAAAAACAAACAACAGGCCGCCGGGGAGGGCGCGATGCTATGATAGCCAGAATGTCGAAATACGACCTTGTGCTCTATGCGGCACAGCGTGAGGATTTCATCGAGCGGCTGCGTGAACTCGGACTGGTGGACATCACCACCCGGGGCTGGGAGCCCTCGGAGGAGGACCGCCAGCTGCTGCTCGACATCGAGGGTTGTGCGAAGGCTGCGGAGTTCCTGAAGGAGTTCCGGGCCGATGCGTCGCACGACGGGCTTCGCGGCGAACCCTTCGCCACGGGGCGTGAGACGTACGAACACTACGTGGCGGCGCAGCGTGAGGCGGCGGCCATCCGGGCCGAGATCACGCGTCTGGAGAAGGCGGCCGACGAACTGCGCCCGTGGGGGGCATTCGACGTCTCGCAGACCGAGCGGCTGGCCGCTCAGGGGGTCGTGCTGCGCTACTTCTCGGCGCCGCGCGGCGTCTTCGACAAACTGCAGGACGAGTGGTCGCAGCGGTGGACGCTGACGGAGATCTCGCGCAGTGCGTCGACGGTGTGGTTTGTCGTGGTGACGACCCCGGGCGAAGAGCTTTCGCTCGACGCCCAGGAGATGAAGACCCCGCAGATGGATATCCGCGAGGCGGAGCGCCGCATCGCCGCCGAGCGTGAAAAGCTCGGGGCGCTGGATGCGGAGTTCGCCCGCGTGGCGGCTTCGGAGGCACTGCTGCGGAGCTATGCCGCCGAACTCAAGGAGCGGCTGCAGGGCATCCGGGTGGTTGCCTCGGCCGGAAAGGAGGCCGACGGCCGGCTGCTCATCCTCGAGGGGTGGGCCGAGACCGAAACCTCGTCGAAGGTCGACGCCCTGCTGGAGAGCTACCCCAACGTGGTGTGGATCAAGAGCGACCCGACGCCCGAGGACGATACGCCGGTCAAGCTGAAGAACAACCGCTTCGCCCGGATCTTCGAGATGGTCGGCGACCTCTATGCGCGTCCGAAGTACGGCACGGTGGACATGACGCCCTTCTTTGCACCGTTCTACATGCTCTTCTTCGGCATCTGTCTGAATGATGCGGGCTACGGCCTCGTGCTGTTGGCCATGGGCCTCTGGATGCTGCACAAGAACCGCCAGCCGGGCATGATGCGTCGTGCGGCGTGGTTCGCCACGATGTGCGCCATCGCCACGGTGGTCTTCGGCGGTTTCTGCGGCTCGTTCTTCGGGGTGAGCATGCAGAGCTGGGTGCCGACGGGTGCCGACGGCCAGCCGCTGTTCCACTTCTACGACTTCCAGAACAAGTTCTTCTCCGTGGCACTGGCCATCGGCATGGTGCAGATCCTCTTCGGTATGGCGATCAACCTCGTCACGACGGTGCGGACCTTCGGCATCCGCCAGGCCTTCGGATCGCTCGGGTGGTTCATCATCCTGCTGTCGGCCTCGGTGGCCGGAGGACTGCAGATGCTCGATGAGCGTTGGGTCATTCCGGGCTTCACCACCTCGTCGCCGGCCTTCTACGCGGCGATGGGCGTCGGAGCCTTCCTGCTGCTGTTCCTCAATTCGCCGGGTCGCAACCCGCTGCTGAACCTCGGGGCCGGCATCTGGAACCTCTACAACAACATCACGGGTCTGCTGAGCGACGTGCTGTCGTACATCCGTCTGTTCGCCATCGGTCTGTCGGGCGGTGTGCTGGCACTGGTCTTCAACTCGCTGGCCGCGGGCTTCGTACCCGACGGCGCGGGGATCTTCGTGCGGATCCTGATCATGCTGCCGATTCTGGTGATCGGCCACGGCATCAACCTCTTCATGTCGACCATCTCGTCGTTCGTCCACCCGATGCGACTGACCTTCGTGGAGTTCTACAAGAATGCCGGTTTCGAGATGGGCACGCGCTCGTTCGAACCGCTGCGTAAAATGGACAAGTAAAAAGAAACAATAACAACAAAAAACTCATTCAAAACACTATGGAAACAACAGCTTTGGTATTGGCCTACGTCGGTGTGGCCTTGATGGTAGGTCTGGCAGGTATCGGTTCTGCCATCGGTACTTCGATTTGCGGCCAGGCGTCGGTCGGAGCCATGAAAAAGAACAATTCGGCTTTCGGTAGCTACATGATTCTTTCGGCGCTTCCCGGATCGCAGGGCCTTTACGGATTCGTCTGCTTCTTCCTGGTACAGGGCTTCCTGGCTAACCCGTCGATGGTTCAGGCCTGCGCCGTGCTGGGTGCCGGTATTCTGGTCGGCATCGTGAACTTCGCCGCCGCCATCTATCAGGGCAAGGTCTGCGCCAACGGTATCGCCGCTGTCGGCAACGGCCACGACGTGATGGGTAAGACGCTGATTCTGGCCGCCTTCCCGGAGCTCTACGCCATTCTGACGGTTGCTGCCACCTTCCTGATCGCCAACATCGTGCGCTAATTCTCCGCGCATGCGAAACGGCCGGGGCCCAGAGCGGGTTCCGGTCGTTTTTTTGTTGATTCGCGAGTGAACGGAAACGAACCGCCCGGTTTTCGACTGTTCGGGTTTTCGGCTGTCTGAAGTTTTCGGCCGTTCGGGGGGTGCGGCTGACGGGGGATTTCAGTTGTCCGGAATTTGCTGCTGCCCGGGATTCTGGCCGTCCGGGGGTGCGACTGTTGAGGGATTTCAGTTGTCCGGAATTTGCTGCTGCCCGGGATTCTGGCTGTCCGGGGGGCGGCTGTTGGGGATTTCAGTTGTCCGGAATTTGCTGCTGCCCGGGATTTCGGCCGTCCGGTTCTTCTCCGGGGTAATCGTATCCACTCCCGAGGCGGCAGCCTCTCCTGGGCTGCCGATATTGCTGCAACCGCCGGTTTCCCTGCTGCCGCCGATTCCCCGGCAGCCGCCGGTTTTCGTGCAACCGTCGTTTCTCCAGCGATCGCCGGCCCTTCAGCGGCTGCGGTGCCGGAGACGGTCGATCTGAGAAGGGGCGCCGCCGGCAGAAGCCTGTCGAACGTCTGTCACGGTGCCCGGCAGCTAAAAAGTCAGGAGCGACAATCCTGTGAGGAATTGCCGCTCCTGTTTCAGAGAGTCATCTCCGGGCGGGCGATCCCCGCCGCGGACGTGTCGGTTACTCCTGTGCCGGCACGGCGAGATCCGTTACCGTCACGTAGTACGAGGCGCTGTTCGTCGAGTAGATACGGTCGATGCCGGTGAAGGTGAGCGTCTGCTTGTCCGGCGATACGGAGAAGACGATGTCGATGCGCTGCAGACCGCCGCTGGACGTACCCACCAGCAGCTGCGAGAGCGTCAGCGTCGAGGCCTTGGCGTCGTAAATGTAGGATACCAGACCGCTGACGAGATCCTCCATTCTGAAGCTGGAGCTGTAGTACTGAGCGACGAACATGGCCTTGCCCTTGTCGTAGTTGCCCAGCGCGTTGTGGTCGAGCGTTACCTTGATGCTGCCCTTGACCGGCTTCTTGTTGTAGCCGATCTGGTCGCCCTCGACATAGAAGGTGGTGGGACCGTTCCATTCGCTGTCGTCGGCAATGAGGCTGTAGGTCTTGGCATTCATGTCGATGTTGTACTTGGTCTCCTGTCCGTTGCAGGTCAGCGTCACGATGCCGTCGGTGATGGTGTAGGTACCCTCCTGCGAGCCGATCTTGCCGCCGCCGAATCCGTCGAGTTCGAGCACGCCGTTCGAACCGTTGTAGCTGCCGGCCTCCTTGCCCTTCTCGATGAGGTCCGTCGTGGTGCCGTCGCAGGTGTACTTGAGCAGCTTGACGCCCTCCTCCACAACGTAGCCCGAGGCCGAGGTGTCGCCGATCGAGCTGCCGCTGGTGAAGTCGACATCGACCGTCCGCAGCCGGTAGTTCTCACGCTCGAAGAGGTAGTGCAGCGTTCCCTGTGCGGTCTTCACCTCGAGCAGGTACTTCGTGCCACCGGCATTGCCGGCCGAGACGAAATTCGAGAGATCGTCCTTGCTCATGATGTAGAAGCGCGTGTTTTCGGGCATGTCCTCGATGATGTTGGTCACCCAGGCCAGCGTCATCGTCTCGCTCCAGTAGCCCGAGAGGCCGTAACCGTCGCACGATTCGCGCAGGTATTCGAACTGGTTGTCGCTCTCGTCGTAGCTCATCATGCCGCGGAAGTTGTAGGCATTGACGTCGGAGCTCTTGAACTCGAAGACGGTGTTGGTCTTCAGTTCGACGTTGAGGTTTGCGGCGTCGGCCTTTTCGAGTTTGCCGATCTGGGTCGTGTTGATGAAGAATCCGTTGTAGTTGCCGACGAAGGGTTTGCCGACGAAGTCGGTCTTCTCGGAGGAGACGACGGTGAAGGTGATCGGTTCGGCCGGCATCTCGAGGGCCCAGCACTGTCCGGCGTCGAAGTCGCTGTCGAGGAAGTAGATCTTGTCCTCGAAGTGGGTTCCGGTGCGGTCACCGACGATCGTCATGGTGTAGTTGTAGCCCAGTTCGATTTCGTAGACGAACTTCACGAGCTGTCCGTAGTAGTTGCGGCAGATGTACTCGCCGTTTTCGTCGGTCAGCGGGTCGCCGTTCTCGTCCTTGATGATCGAGTTGACGAGACGTACGCGGGCGTGTTCGTCGCCGATGCGGGTGATGTCGTTGTACTCGATGGCAGCGGCCGCGAGCAGGCTCACCTCATGGTCGGGCATCGTGAACGTGAAGCTGTAGCGCTTGTAGTCGGGACCGACATCGACGTTGTTCGGCTCGCAGAACTCCTCGGCCTCAAGACCGTAGGAGACCCGTGTGATGCCGATCGAGAGGTCGGTGACGGTGATCATGAAGGAGACCTCACTGCCGGCCAGGGCCGTGGAGGGGACATCCGAGAAGTAGAATTCGTCCTCGTTTTCGTAGTGGATCGCATATTCCGACGGAGCCATTTCGCGGACTTCGGCCGTGAGCGTCACGTCGCAGGCGGGCATGACGAAGGTATATTGTGCGGCATTGGTTTCGGCCTCCGAGGAGACGAACGTGCAGGGGCTATCGTTATAGAATACCGATACGACTTCCATACCATCTGCGGGGGTGACGACCAGCGATACCTCGTCGCCCTCCTTGGCCTTGTCGGCTACGAGAATCTCGTAGTTCTCGGCGGTGGGGACGGAGATCGCGAAGCTCGGTGTCGAGGAGCTTTCCGTGTTGTCATCCGAGCAGCTTGTTACGCCCAGGAGCAGGGCGCGCCCATCAGCAGGAATTTGTAGAAAGGGTTTTTCATGGAGAGGGAGTTTAGGGGATTAAACAATAGGAAGGATTCGAGGCTCCTTCTTGGGCCATATGACAGTTATTTCATGTTCGGGTTTGTTTTGGAGCGAGATCCCTCTTTCAAGCGGCGAAAGGAGGGGGTCTTCGGGTGTAAATCTCCGGTTGGATCATCCTTGTTCCTCCCGGGGGTTGTTCAATACGGTTACAATGTTACGAAGTTTTTTTAAAAACAACAACTACCAGATTGAAGTTTTTTTCATCTGTTGTGTGAATTGGCAAAATCGGATATCCGGAAAGAACCGTTTGTTTAATTTATGAAAATAAACTTATCCTTTATCTTATTTATCGGGTATTAACCGGAATTTTTGGGAAAACTTTCAATTTTGCAAATATGCGGCCCTGAAAGTAACACATTGATGAGCGAGACAACAAAGCCAACCGGGAATCCGATCTGTTTCGGATTCCCGGTTGGCTTTATCGCGAAGCGGCCGATTTTCGGGCTTCGGGGCGGGAAGCGGTCGTTGCCGACCGGTCCGCTACCTATTTATATAGGATTACTCTTTCCGGTTTTTGCGGCCGTTGCGGTGTTGCGAACGGTGCCCGCGCGAGGAGGAGCGTCCCGACGGGTTTTTCGATTCTCCCTTCGATTCACCCTTCGGAGCCCCTTTCGATTCTCCCTTTGCGGGGAGTCCCGGCAGCAGCAGTTCGAAATCGAGCTGTCGTTTCTGCAGATCGGCCCGCTTGACACGGATGCGCACGGGGCTACCCATCGTCAGTTTGATGCCGGTCGAGCGTCCGACGATCTCGTACTGCTGTTCGTCGAAGAGGAAGAAGTCGCCCTGAATATCCCGCAGGAACGACATACCCTCGATGTGGGTCTCGTCCAGTTCGACATAGACGCCCCACTCGGTGAGACCCGAGACGTGGCCGTCGAACTCCTGTCCGATGCGCTCCTTCATGAACTCGACCATCTTGTACTTGATCGAGGCGCGTTCGGCCTCGGCGGCGATGACCTCACGGTCCGACGAACGGGCGCAGAGCTCCTCGACGGGCTCCTTGGGCACCGACTTTCCGCCCTCGAGGTAGTGGGCCAGCAGGCGGTGGACCATCATGTCGGGATAGCGGCGGATCGGCGAGGTGAAGTGCGTGTAGTAGGGGAATGCCAGACCGTAGTGGCCGATGTTGTCGGTCGAGTAGTAGGCCTTGGCCATCGAGCGTACGGCCATCGTCGTGACGGCGTTCTCCTCGGTCGTTCCCTTGATCTGCTTGAAGAGTTTGTTCATCTCCTTGGCCACGGCGCGCCCCTTCGAGGCCTTGAAGACGTGGCCGAAGCGGAGGATGAACTGCCGGAAGCGGTCGAGTTTCTCCTCGCTGGGCGAGTCGTGGACACGGAAGACCATCGTGCGGGGGATGGCGCGGCCCTTGTCGTTGCGGCGGTGGGCGCAGAACTCCGCCACGCGGCGGTTGGCCAGCAGCATGAACTCCTCGATCATCTGGTTCGACTCCTTCTGCTCCTTGAAGTAGACGCCGAGCGGTTTTCCGTTTTCGTCGAGTTTGAACTTCACCTCCTCGCGTTCGAACGAGATGGCTCCGTTCTTGAACCGCTGGGCGCGCAGGGCCTGAGCCAGGCGGTTGAGAGTGAGGATCTCCTCGGCGAAGTCGCCGCGACCGGTCTCGATCACCTCCTGAGCCTCGGCATAGGTGAAGCGGCGGTCGGAGTGGATGACCGTGCGGCCAAACCACTCGTCGAGGATTTCGAGGTTCTCGTTCATCGTGAAGACGGCCGAGAAGCAGAGACTCGTCTCATTGGGGCGCAGCGAGCAGAGTTCGTTCGAGAGCCGTTCGGGGAGCATCGGCACGGTGCGGTCCACGAGATAGACCGACGTACCGCGCTCGACGGCCTCGTCGTCGAGGATCGTGTGGGGTTTGACGTAGTGGGTGACGTCGGCGATGTGGACGCCGATCTCCCAGACGCCGTCGCTGACCTTGCGCACCGAGAGGGCGTCGTCGAAGTCCTTGGCGTCGGCCGGGTCGACCGTGAAGGTGGTCACCTTGCGGAAGTCGCGCCGGCTGGCGATCTCGTGGGCCGTGACGCTGCCGTCGATGGCCTTGGCGGCCTCCTCGATCTCGGGTTCGAAGCGGTAGGGAAGTTCGTATTCGGCCAGGATGGCGTGCATTTCGGTGTCGTTGTTGCCGGCGATACCGAGCCGTTCGACCAGTTCGCCGACGGGGCTCTTGCTGCCGGGCTGCCAGTCGACGATGCGGACGACGACCTTTTCGCCGTCGCACACGTCGGGGTAGGTGCGCTTCGAGAGGTAGATGTCCATCGGCATGCGGCGCGAGTCGGCCTTGACGAAGATCTGGTGGGCGCCGACCTCGGCCACGCCGACATAGGGTTTGCGGCAGCGTTCGAGGATGCGTGTCACCTCGCCTTCGAACTTTCCGTCGCGGCCGCGGTGGATGACGGCCACCTCGACGCGGTCGCCGTCCAGGGCGTTTGCCGTGTTGCGGGGGTTGACGAAGATATCCTCCTCCTGACCCTCGACCTCGACGTAGATTGCCCCCGACTGCGTCATGCTGGCCACACCCTCATAGAGCGGTCGGTGCTGCTGCGAGAGGCGGTACTTTTCGCGCGAGCACTCCTCGACGATCCCCTCGTCGAACAGGCGGCTGAGGATCTCGAACGTCTCGCGGCGCCCCTCCTTCGAGGCACCGCCCGAGACCGAGGCGAGGTATTTCAGCGTGAATTGCGTATTGGGGAAGTCGCGGAACATGTGGAGAATAATCTCCTCGCGCGGGGATCGTTTGGAGCCCTCTTTCGGGGCACGTTGTTGTTTTCTGTTCATATACTGAGTCTTTATTTTTCGAGAATCCGCAGGGCGAGTTCCTGCATGAAGCCGATGCCGACCTCGATGGCGCCCTCGTCGGGCGAGAAGGTGGCCGTATGCGAACGTCCGGCCCGGGCGCCGACGCCGAGGCGGTAGAAGAGCGACGGATAGAGCTTGCAGTAGAATCCGAAGTCCTCGGCCGTGGTCCGCAGCGGGAGCATCTCGATGCGCAGCCCCTGCTGGCGGGCGAGGGTGACGGCCTGCTTGACGAGGAGTTCGTCGTTGACCACGCAGGGGTATCCGTGGCTGATCTCGATCCGGGTCGAGACGCCGTAGCGCGAGTCGATCTCGGCGGCGATGTTTTCGATGCGCTGGTGGATGATCTTCCGTTCGCGTTCGTCGAATGTGCGGAGCGTTCCCTCCATGTAGACCTCGTCGGGGACGATGTTCGTGGCGCCGAGGGCCTCGACGCGGCCGATCGAGAGGACACACTCCTCGCCGTTGAGGGCCACCATGCGTGTGAGCAGTTCGGCGCCGGCCGCCACGGGGTCCTTTAACAGTTTGCGCATGGCGCCGTGGCCGCCCGTGCCGTGGACGCGGAAGCGGAGCTCGTCGCTCGAAGCCATGTACTTTCCGGCGCGGAAGCCGAGGGTTCCTACCTCGAGCTGCGGTTCGACGTGTTCACCGATGACGGCGCGGATGTCGTACCCTTCGAAGGGCTTTTCGGCCAGCACGAGCGATGCCCCGCCGGGGTTGCACTCCTCGCCGGGCTGGAACAGTCCGAAGAGGGTTCCGCGGAAGTCGGCCTCGGCGGCCAGCCGCTTCAGGACGCCGAAGAGCACGGCGGCATGCATGTCGTGTCCGCAGGCGTGCATCACGCCGTTGTTCTGCGAGCGCCAGTCGAGGTCGTTGTGCTCGGTGATGGGCAGGGCGTCGATATCGGCACGCAGGACCAGGGCGCGGCGGTCGTTCTCCGCCGTGCGTTTGCCGCGCAGCGTGGCCAGGACGCCGGTATGGGCGATGCGGCGGTGTTCGATGCCGAGGCGGTCGAGCTGCTGCTCGATGAACGCGGCGGTTTCGTGCTCCCGGAACGAGAGCTCGGGGTGGGCGTGCAGGTGGCGCCTGAATTCGACGGGAGTCATCTCCCTTTCACAGTCTTCCATAAATCTCTTTCAAAATCAGCTTTCGGATCCGCCTCTGCGGGTCTCGGCGAGTTTCGGGGGCCTCGTCCGGGCGGATGCCGTTTTTCAGAAGAGCGCCGCGACGATCTTCTGAATGTTGTTCGTGCGGCTCATCGTGTAGTAGTGCAGCACCGGCACGCCGGCCTGCATCAGTTCGCGGCTCTGGGCGATGGCCCACTCGATGCCGATCTGCTTGGCGTCGTCGGGATGGCTCCGCACCTCGCGGGCGAGCTCCTCGGGGATCTCGACGTGGAAGGTCTCGGGCAGCACCTCCAGATGACGCGGGGTCGAGAGGGGTTTCAGCCCCGGGATGATCGGCACGGTGATCCCCGCCTCGCGGCAGCGGCGCACGAAGTCGAAGTACTTGCGGTTGTCGAAGAACAACTGCGTGATGACATACTCGGCGCCGGCCTCGATCTTGGCCTTCAGGTGGGCGATGTCGGAGGTGATGTCGCGGGCCTCGAAGTGGACCTCGGGGTAGCCGGCCACGCCGATCGAGAATTTCGAGTGGTGGCACTCCTCGACCTCGCCGTCGATGAAGCGGCCGTGGTTCATGTCGTCGATCTGGCGCACCAGGTCGATGGCATGGGCATGGCCCTGGGGGTGGGGGATGAACCGGCGTTCGTTCTGCGACTTGTCGCCGCGCAGCGCCAGGACGTTGTGCAGCCCGAGGAAGTCCATGTCGATGAGCGTATCCTCGATGTCGTACTTCGACAGTCCGCCGCAGATCAGGTGGGGGACCACCTCGACGCCGTATCGGTGCTGGATGGCGGCCGAGATGCCGACGGTGCCGGGTCTCCGGCGCACGACGTGCCATTCGACGCTGCCGTCCTCGCGCAGGGTCTCCTTGATCACCTCGCGGTGGAACGTGATGTTGATGTAGGCCGGCCGGTAGGGCATCAGCGGGTCGAGGGCGGCAAAGATCTTCTGGCTGCCGTCGCCCTTGAGCGGCGGGAGGAGTTCGACGGCGAAGCGGGTCTGCTTCGAGTCGATGGCCTGGTGGATGATATCGACTACGTTCATGGTCGTTTGCATCAGAGGTTGTTGGGGATGATCTTCTTGATCTGTTCGACCTCCATGCCGCGGCGGCGGGCGTAGTCGAGCAGCTGTTTGGTGTCGATCTTCCCCACGGAGAAGTACTCGGCGTCGGCGAAGAGGAGTCCGCACAGCGCCTCGCCGGGGTCGATCATCCAGTTTTCGGTCATCCGCATGCCGGTGGTTGCCTCGACGGCCAGCAGGTCGAAGACCTCGCGTTTGAGCGAGTGGTCGGGCGAGGCGGGGTAGCCGAAGGCCATGCGGCGGCCGCGGTATTCGCCGCGGATGATGCGCTGCGGGTCGATCCTCTCTTCGGTTTCGTAGCCCCACATCTGGCGCCGCACGAAGGTGTGCACCGCTTCGGCGAAGGCTTCGGTCAGCCGGTCGGCCAGCAACTTTGCGAGGATGGCCGAGTAGTCGTCGCCCTCCTTGCGGAAACGCTCCTCGAGCTCCCGCAGACCGATTCCGCCCGTCAGGGCGAAGCAGCCGATCCAGTCGCCCTTCGGGGCGATCCAGTCGGCCAGCGAGCAGTTCTCCTCGCCGCGGGTCTGGTTGCGCAGCATCGCAAGGCGGTGTTCGCGCCCCTTGGTGTCGGTGACGATGATGTCGTCGCGCTCCGAGCGGGCCGGGAAGATCCCCACGACCCCCTGCAGCGTCAGCAGGTGTTTGTCGCGGATGCGGGCCAGCAGCGCCCGGGCGTCGTCGAAGAGCTTGCGCGCCTCGGGACCCTTCTCGGGGTGGTCGAGGATCTCGGGGTAGTGCCCCTTGAGCCCCCAGGCCGGGAAGAAGAAGTTCCAGTCGATGAAGGGTTCGGCATCCGAAATATCGAAGTCCGGGAAGACCAGACGCCCCGTGTGGAGCGGCTTGACCGGTTCGTGGGCGGGTCGGTTGCGGCGGGCCTTGTGCACCTCGACGATCGGGATCAGGTCGCGGGCATTCATCCGCTGCCTGTACTCCTCGCGCAGGACGGCCTGCTGCCGCTTGACCTCTTCGGCATAGGCTGTTGCGTCGTCGCCGAGCAGCCGGGCCAGGATCTGCGTATTGCGGCTGGCGTTGGGCGAGTGGACCACGACGCCCGAATAGACCGGTGCGATCTTCACGGCCGTATGGAGGTCCGACGTCGTGGCGCCGCCGATGATGACCGGGATGTGCAGCCCGCGGCGTTCGAGCTCCTCGCAGACGTGGGCCATCTCGTCGAGCGACGGGGTGATCAGTCCGCTCAGACAGATCGCCTGCGCCCCCCAGGCCACGGCCTCGTCGACGATGCGCGAGGCCTCGACCATGACGCCCAGGTCGCGGATTTCGTAGCCGTTGCAGGCCATCACCACCGAGACGATATTCTTGCCGATGTCGTGCACGTCGCCCTTGACCGTGGCGATCAACACCTTTCCGGCCGAATGCGACGTTGCGGCGGCCCCCTGTTCGATGTAGGGGGTCAATACCGCCACGGCGCGTTTCATCACGCGGGCCGTCTTCACGACCTGCGGCAGGAACATCTTCCCCTCGCCGAAGAGCGTTCCGACCTGCTCCATGGCGGGCATCAGCAGCTGGTCGATCACCGCCATCGGGCTGCCGAGCGTACGGTAACCTTCGAGGGCATCCTCCTCGATGAAGTCGGGGATTCCCTTGAGCATGGCGTGGCTGATTCGTTCGGCGAGCGGGGCGCTGCGCCAGGCATCGGGCTCCTGCACCTCCGTACGGGCGCTCTGCTGCACCCGGTGGGCATACTCCGTGAGCCGTTCGGCGGCATCCGCCCGGCGGCAGAGGATGACATCCTCGACCCGTTCGAGCAGTTCGGGTTCAATCTCGCTGTAGACGCGCAGCATCTGCGGATTGACGATCCCCATATCCATCCCGGCGCGGATCGCATGGTAGAGGAACGCCGAGTGCATCGCCTCGCGCACGGCGTTGTTGCCGCGGAAGGCGAACGAGAGGTTCGACACGCCGCCCGAGACCTTGGCATGGGGCAGATGCTCCTTGATCCAGCGCGTGGCGTCGATAAAGGCCTTGGCATATCCGTCGTGTTCGGGGATTCCGGTCGCCACGGCCAGCACGTTGGGGTCGAAGACGATGTCCTCGGCCGGGAATCCGTTTTCGGTCAGCAGCCGGTAGGCCCGCTGCGCCACTTCGATCTTGCGCTCGAAGGTGTCGGCTTGCCCCCGCTCGTCGAAGAGCATTACCACGGCGGCGGCCCCGAAACGGTGGATCTCCGCGGCACGGCGCAGGAACTCCGCCTCGCCCTCCTTCAGGGAGATGGAGTTGACCACCGACTTGCCCTGCTCGACCTCGAGTCCCGCCTGGAGAACCTCCCATTTCGACGAGTCGATCATCACCGGCACGCGGGCTATTTCGGGTTCCGAGGCCATCAGGTTGAGAAACGTGCGCATGGCCTCGACGCCGTCGATCAGGCCGTCATCCATGCAGACGTCGACCACCTGGGCTCCGGCCTCGACCTGTGCGCGAGCCACCGAGAGGGCCTCCTCGTAGTTGCCTTCGCGGATCAGACGGGCGAACCGGGCCGAACCGGCGACATTCGTCCGCTCGCCGATGTTGATGAAGTTGGCCTCGGGGACCACCCGCAGGGGTTCGAGTCCGGCGAGGATCGTTTCGTGACGCTGCTCGGGGAGCGGACGCGGCGCATAGCGATCGACGATCTTCGCCAGTTCGAAGATGTGGGCCGGGGTGGTGCCGCAGCATCCGCCGACGATGTTGACCAGTCCGCGGCGCATGTATTCGCCGACATCCTCGGCAAACATCGCCGGTGTTTCGTCGTACCCGCCCATGACGTTGGGCAGACCGGCATTCGGATGGGCCGAGATGCGGGTTTCGGCCACGGCGGCCAGCCGCTCGAGGTAGGGCAGCAGCTGCCGGGCCCCGAAGCCGCAGTTCAGACCGATCGACAGCAGCCGGGCGTGCGCAACCGAGGCGGCGAACGCCTCGACGGTCTGTCCCGAGAGGGTGCGGCCGCTGGCGTCGGCCAGTGTTCCGGAGACCATCACCGGGATCCGCCGCCCGAGCTCCTCGCAGAGGCGGTCGATGGCGTAGAGGGCGGCCTTGGCGTTGAGCGTGTCGAAGACCGTCTCGACGAGCAGCAGGTCGACCCCTCCCTCGATCAGACCGCGGGCCTGGTCCGTATAGGCCTCGACCAGCTGGCGGAAGGTCACCTCGCGCGAGGCGGGGTTGGCCACGTCGGCCGACATCGAGGCGGTGCGGTTCGTGGGGCCCATCGAGCCGGCCACGAAGCGCGGTTTCTGCGGATTGCGGGCCGTGAAGGCGTCGGCCGCCGCGCGGGCCACCTCGGCCGCCGCCCGCGAGATCTCGCGCGCAAGCCCCTCGAGGCGGTAGTCGGCCAGCGAGACGGCGTTGGCGTTGAACGAGTCGGTCTCGATGATGTCGGCACCGGCCTGCAGGTATTTTTCATGGATTTCTCGCACCACCTCGGGACGGGTCAGGACGAGCAGGTCGTTGCACCCCTTGAGCTGCACCTCCCATGTGCGGAAGCGCTCGCCGCGGTACTCCTCCTCTCCGAGCCCGTAGCTCTGGACCATCGTGCCGAATCCGCCGTCGAGCAGCAGGATGCGGCGCCCGAGACAGGCGAGCAGCGTATCGTTTTTCGTTTCTGCGGGAATCATTGTTCGATTATCTCTATTTCAAACAGTTTGCACCAGTTCTTGCCCGTGACGAAGAGGCGTTTTGCGTCGGGGTCCCAGGCGATGCCGTTCAGCACGTCGGTCTTGGGCGTGCGGTCCTCGTCGGGGAGCAGCCCCGTGAGGTCGACCACCTCCTCGATGCGGCCCGTCGCCGGGTCGATGATGACGATCTGATCCGTCGTGTAGACGTTGGCCCAGATGCGGCCGTCGATCCACTCCAGTTCGTTGAGGAACGAGACGGGTTCGCCGCGGAAGGTCACCGTGACGTGCCCCTCGCGGCGGAACGTCGCCGGATCCACCGTGTAGAGGTTCGCCGAGCCGTCGCTCATGTAGAGTTTCCGCCCGTCGGTGGTGATTCCCCACCCCTCGCCCGGGTAGCGGTGGTCGCGGATCTTCTCCAGCCGGCCGCCCTCGGTGATGCGGTAGACGTGGACGGTGTTCGACTGCCAGGTGAGCTGGAAGAGCACGTCGCCCAGAATGGCGATCCCTTCGCCGAACTCCGAGCGGGGCAGGCGGGCCAGGACGCGGCTCTCGCCCGTTTCGAGCGAGAGGGTCTGCACGACCGATTCGCCGTTCTGTCCGGTACCCTCCCACAGCCGGCCGTCGTGCCAGAGCAGTCCCTGGGTATAGGCCTGCGTCGAGTGGGGGTAGACCGCCTTGATGCGGTAGGAGTATTGCCGGGGTTCGGGTGCGGGTTTCTCCACCGTGTTGGTTTTCGGCGCTTTGCGCGAACGGGCCGGGGAGCTTCCGCAGCCGCTGAGCAGCGTGGCTGCCAGAAGTAGGATCGTTGCCAGTTTCATCATTCGGAACAATATAGCCTACAAAGTTACGAAAAGCAAACCATATATCATAATTTCCTTTATATTATGGGGGTTTCTGTTGGGCGGATTGGAATAATTTCGTATCTTTGCCTCCCGATTCCGAACGGAAAAACGTAAGAAATCAGATATAATAGATTCATTATGAACATTGTAAGAGAACAGCACGGCGAGAATAACTCGCTGATCCGCGTGACCGTCGGCCAGGAAGATTACGGCCAGGAGGTCGAAAAGGCACTCCGTGAGTACCGTCGCAAGGCCAACATCCCGGGATTCCGTCCCGGCATGGTCCCCATGGGCATCATCCGCAAGATGTACGGCAAGGGCGTCGTGGCCGAGCAGTCCTACCGCAAGGCTTCGAACTCGGTTTTCGAGTATCTCCAGAAGGAGGGCATCGACTACCTGGGCGACGTGATCCCCGCCGAGGAGCAGGGCGCCTTCGACTTCGAGAACAACACCGAGTTCGAGTTCGTCTTCGAGATCGGTGAGGCTCCGGCCATCAACCTCGACCTCTCGGAGAAGGACAAGCTCACCTACCACTCGATCCAGATCGACAAGAAGATGCACGACGACTACCGTTCGAACTACCTGCGCCGCTACGGCCGTCTGGTCGATGCCGACGAGGTGACCTCGGACGAGGCCCTGACCGTGACGCTCGACAACGGCGACATGAACGTGGCCGACGCCTACGTGGGTCTGATCTCGATGACCGAGGAGGAGCGCAAGCCCTACCTGGGCAAGAAGGTCGGCGACAAGATGAAGGTCAACATCAACGAGCTCTACAAGACCCCGGCTCAGCGTGCCGCCTGCCTGCAGGTCAAGGAGCATGAGCTCGAGGGGATCAACCCCGAGTTCGAGATGGAGATCACCAAGATCCGCCGCTTCGCCGAGCCCGAGCTCAACGAGGAGTTCTTCAAGATGGCCTTCCCGCAGGGCAACGTGACCGACGAGGCCGGTTTCGACAAGTTCCTCGACGAGCAGATCGCTTCGGAGCTGCGCCGCGAGAGCGACTACCTCTTCACGCTGCAGCTGCGCGACTACCTGCTCAAGAAGGCCGATCTGAAGATGCCCGTTCCGTTCCTCAAGCGCTGGCTCTACACGATCAACGAGGGCAAGTTCACGATGGAGGAGATCGAGAAGGACTTCGACCAGTTCCTGAAGATGTTCACGTGGAACTACCTGCAGAAGCACTTCATCAAGGCCGACAACATCACCGTGACCAAGGAGGAGGCTACGGCCGAGGCCAAGGCGCTGGCTGCCGCCCAGTTCGCACAGTACGGCATGCCGTCGGCACCCGATGACATGCTGGCCGGCTACGCCGAGAAGATCCTCGCCGACAAGGACCAGGGCCAGAAGATCTACGAGAAGCTCTTCGAGACGAAGGTCGTCGAGGATATCAAGTCGAAGATCAAGGTGACGGAAAAGCCCGTTTCGGCGGAAGAATTCGCCAAAATGGCCAAGGAGCTTTAGGAATCGCCAAATATTTTGATTACCTTTGGACTTTGCAGGCGTGATGTTTGCAAAGTCCTTTTCTTGTGTAGGCGGCTGCCGGAGCGGATCCGGAGGGTCGGATCCCGACGGCGAAGGCTGGCTGACGGCCGATGCACGAAAGAAAAACAGTTTGAAAAATATGTCCGAATTTGAAAAATACGCCCGGAAGCATTGCGGGATCAGCTCGCTGAAACTGCATGATTTCCAGTCCGTCAGTGCGGCCTATGTCTCGCCGACGGTGATCGAGGAGCGGCAGCTGAACGTCGCTGCCATGGATGTCTTCTCGCGACTGATGATGGACCGCATCATCTTCCTCGGTGCGCCGATCTACGACGATGCCGCCAACATCATCCAGGCCCAGCTGCTGTTCCTCGAGTCGGTCGATCCCGAGAAGGATATCCAGCTCTACATCAACTCGCCCGGCGGATCGGTCTCGGCCGGTCTGGGCATCTACGACACGATGCAGCTCGTCTCGTGCGACGTGGGCACCATCTGCACGGGACTGGCCGCCTCGATGGGGGCCGTGCTGCTGACGGCCGGTACGGCCGGCAAGCGTTCGGCGCTGCCCCATGCCCGGGTGATGATCCACCAGCCGCTGGGCGGCGCCCAGGGTCAGGCCTCCGACATCGAGATCACGGCCCGCGAGATCGTGAAGACCAAACGCGAACTCTATGAGATCCTGGCGGCCCACTCGGGCGTCTCGATCCGCAAGATCGAGAAGGATGCCGACCGCGACTACTGGCTTTCGGCCGAGGAGGCCCGCCGCTACGGTCTGATCGACACGGTGCTCACCAAACGCGAGAAAGAGAAGAAATAACCGAATGGCACAGAACCGAAACAACAACAATAACAACCGGAACGAGGGCGACTGCTGCTCGTTCTGCGGCGCTAAGCGCTCCGAGGTGGAGATCATGTTCCAGGGGGCCGACGGCGCCAACATCTGCAACAAGTGCATCGAGAACGGCTACCGGATCCTGGTCGACAACGAGCTCGCCACCGACCGCAAGAGCCGCTCGAAGGCCGCTCCGCTGAAGAAGGAGGAGCTGCTGAAACCGGCCCAGATCAAGGAGTTCCTCGACCAGTACGTCATCGGTCAGGACGCCGCCAAGCGTTACCTCTCGGTGGCGGTCTACAACCACTACAAGCGGCTGCTCTACGCCCCGAAGGAGAACGACGTCGAGCTCGACAAGTCGAACATCGTGCTGGTGGGTCCCACCGGTACGGGCAAGACGCTGATGGCCCGTACGATCGCCAAACTGCTGAAGGTTCCCTTCACGATTGTCGACGCCACGGTGCTCACCGAGGCGGGTTACGTCGGCGAGGATGTCGAGAGCATCCTCTCGCGGCTGCTGCAGGTGGCCGACTACGACGTCGAGCAGGCCCAGCGCGGCATCGTCTTCATCGACGAGATCGACAAGATCGCCCGCAAGGGGGACAACCCCTCGATCACGCGCGACGTCTCGGGCGAGGGCGTGCAGCAGGCGCTGCTGAAGATCCTCGAGGGCACGGTGGTCAACGTTCCGCCCCAGGGCGGGCGCAAGCACCCCGAACAGAAGTTCATCCAGGTCGACACGCGCAACATCCTCTTCATCTGCGGCGGAGCGTTCGACGGCATCGAGCGCAAGATCGCCCAGCGGCTCAACACGCGGGCCATCGGCTTCGGGCGGATCAACGCCGACCCGATCGACCGCTCGAACCTGATGCAGTACATCACGCCGCAGGACCTCAAGTCGTTCGGACTGATTCCGGAGCTGGTAGGGCGTCTGCCGGTGCTGACCTACATGCAGCCGCTGGGGCGCGATGCGCTGCGGTCGATCCTCACCGAGCCGCGCAACGCCATCATCAAGCAGTATGTGCGGCTGTTCGAGCTGGACGGCGTGAAGCTGACCTTCACGGACGAGGTGCTCGACTACATCGTCGACAAGGCGGTGGAGTTCAAACTCGGTGCCCGGGGCCTGCGGTCGATCTGCGAGGCGATCATGATGGACACGATGTTCGAACTGCCGTCGACCGGCGCCAAGGAGTTCACCGTGACGCTCGACTACGCCCGCGCGAAGGTCGAAAAGGCCAACCTGCCGGTGCTGAAGCAGGTGGGCTGACGGCGGGTCCGATACTACGACAAACCAATCTTAAATAACTTAAACGCAATGTCTACAACGAATTCAAAACTTACGCGCGTAGCCGACAACGTCCGTATCCTGTCGGCGGCGATGGTGGAAAAGGCGAAGTCGGGACATCCGGGCGGAGCCATGGGCGGAGCCGACTTCATCACGGTGCTCTACGCCGAGTTCCTGCGCTACGATCCCGACAACATGGCCTATCCCTACCGGGACCGGTTCTTCCTCGATCCGGGCCACATGTCGCCGATGCTCTATGCGACGCTTTCGCTGGCCGGACACTACACGACCGAGGATCTGAAGTCGCTGCGGCAGTGGGGCAGCGTGACGCCGGGTCACCCCGAGGTCGACGTGATGCGCGGTGTGGAGAATACGTCGGGTCCGCTCGGACAGGGTCATGCCATGGCCCTGGGAGCCGCCATTGCCGAGCGCTTCATGGTGGCGCGCTTCGGCGAGTGGATGGCCCACCGGACCTATGCCTATATTTCGGACGGCGCCGTCGAGGAGGAGATCTCGCAGGGCGTGGGCCGCATCGCCGGCCACCTCGGGCTGTCGAATCTGGTGATGTTTTACGACGCGAACAACGTGCAACTCTCGACGAAGGTCGACGAGGTCGACACGGAGAACGTCGCCATGAAGTACGAGGCGTGGGGCTGGAACGTCCTCACGATCGACGGACACAACATCAACGAGATCCGCGAGGCGCTGGTTGCGGCCCAGAGCGAGACGGAGCGTCCGACGCTCATCATCGGCCGTACGACGATGGGCAAGGGGGCGCTGGGCCCCTCGGGCGAGAGCTTCGAGAACAAGGTCTCGACCCACGGACAGCCGCTGACGGCCGCCGGAGTCGATTTCGCCGCTACGGTGAAGCATCTGGGCGGTGATCCGGAGGATCCGTTTGCCGTCTTCGAGGAGAGCCGCGAGGTCTTTGCCGAGCGTCGCGAGGCGCTGCGGGCCTGGGCCGCGGAGCAGGCTGCCGTCGAGAAGTCGTGGCGCAGCGAGCACAAGGAGCTGGCCCGCAAGCTGGATGACTTCCTGTCGGGACGTCTGCCCGAGATCGACTACAAGCAGATCGAGGTGAAGCCCGACGTGGCGACGCGTGCCGCTTCGGCTTCGGTGCTGGGGGTCTATGCCGAGAAGTTCGACAACATGATCGTCTCGTCGGCCGACCTCTCGAACTCGGACAAGACGGACGGCTTCCTGAAGAAGACCAAGGCGTTCACGAAGGGTGACTTCTCCGGAAAATTCTTCCAGGCGGGCGTCTCGGAGCTGACGATGGCCTGCGTGATGAACGGCATGGCGCTGCACGGCGGCGTGATTCCGGTCTG
The DNA here is from genome assembly GCA_938014215.1 of uncultured Alistipes sp. Taxonomy (GTDB): domain Bacteria; phylum Bacteroidota; class Bacteroidia; order Bacteroidales; family Rikenellaceae; genus Alistipes. Next base: position 100,227 of record CALLRW010000016.1, read on the forward strand.
CGGCACCTTCTTCGTCTTCTCGGACTACATGAAGCCGGCGGTTCGTCTGGCGGCGCTGATGCGTCTGCACGTGATCTACGTCTGGTCGCACGACTCGTTCCGCGTGGGCGAGGACGGCCCGACGCACCAGCCCGTCGAGCAGGAGGCGCAGATCCGGCTGATGGAGCACCTGAAGAACCATCAGGGCGAACGTTCGATGGTGGTGCTGCGTCCGGCGGACGGCGAAGAGACGGTGATGGCGTGGAAGCTGGCCGTCGAGGAGCATCGTCCGGTGGGTCTGATCTTCTCGCGTCAGACGATCAAGAATCTGCCGACGCTGGGTACGAACCGCCGCGAAGAGGCCATGCAGGTGGCCAAGGGTGGTTACGTGGTGATGGATGCCGCCAAACCGGCTGCGGTGCTGATCGCTTCGGGATCGGAGGTCTCGACGCTGGTCGATGGCGCCGAACTGCTGGCAGCGGAGGGTATTCCCGTCCGCGTGGTGAGCGTTCCGAGCGAGGGGCTGTTCCGCGATCAGCCGAAGTCGTATCAGGAGACGGTGCTCCCGGCCGGACTGCCGCGCTACGGCATGACGTCGGGACTTCCGGTGAATCTGCGCGGCCTGGTCGGCGAAAACGGCACGATCCACGGCCTGGATCACTTCGGATATTCGGCTCCGTACAAGGTGCTGGACGAGAAGTTCGGCTACAACGGTGCGACGGTCGCCGCCGAGGTGAAGAAGATGCTGGGACGGTAGTCTGCGTCAATCGTACTGCAAAAGGAGAGGTCTCCCGCCGGGGAGCCTCTCTTTTTTTGTAATCCCCTGCCGGATAGCTTCTTGTCATGGTCGGGAGGGGCGGGATGCGCTTTTTTTTGCAAAAAAATCCGGAGATTCATTGCTGATCCATAAAAAGTGCGTATCTTTGCGGTCCCGTCTGTCAAGCGGGGAATGTGGAAAGATTTGACTGATTGCAAACCACAATAAAAAATCGCTAAAACAGCACATTTTTTATTCTCAACAGCCAATTTTTCCCATTTTAGACGTTTAACCTTAAAAACGATTCAAAATGGGTTTTTTATTTACATCGGAGTCCGTCTCTGAAGGACATCCCGACAAGGTCTCGGATCAGATTTCCGATGCCATCCTCGATGAATTCCTGCGTCACGATCCCAACTCGAAGGTCGCCTGCGAGACGCTCTGCACGACGGGTCTCGTGGTCGTTGCGGGCGAAGTGCGCTCGGATGCCTATGTCGACGTACAGGGCGTTGCGCGCCGCGTGATCGAACGCATCGGCTACACCAAGAGCGAGTATCAGTTCGACTGCAACTCGTGCGGCGTCCTCTCGGCCATCCACGAACAGTCGTCGGACATCAACCAGGGCGTCGTCCGCGAACAGGAGGAGGAGCAGGGTGCCGGCGATCAGGGCATCATGTTCGGATACGCCTGCAACGAAACCCGCGAGATGATGCCCGCCACGCTGATCCTCTCGCACGTCATCCTCAAGGAGCTGGCCGTCATCCGCCGCGAAGGGGAGGTGATGACCTACCTGCGCCCCGACTCGAAGTCGCAGGTGACGATCGAGTATGACGAGCAGACGAACAAACCGCTGCGTGTCCACACGATCGTCGTCTCGACGCAGCACGACGAGTTCATCCGCCCGGGCAACGGCCTGAGCGAGAAGGAGGCCGAGCAGCAGATGCAGGAGCGGATCCGCGAGGATGTGCGCACGATTCTCATCCCGCGCGTCAAGGCGCGTCTGGAGCGTGCCGGGGACAAGCTCGCCGAGCTGATCGGCGACGACTACATCCTGCACGTCAACCCCACGGGCAAGTTCGTCATCGGCGGCCCTCACGGAGATACGGGTCTGACGGGCCGCAAGATCATCGTCGATACCTACGGAGGGCGCGGTGCCCACGGCGGCGGCGCCTTCTCGGGCAAGGACTCCTCGAAGGTCGACCGTTCGGCCGCCTATGCCGCCCGCCACATCGCCAAGAACCTCGTGGCTGCGGGTGTCGCCGACCAGGTGCTCGTCGAACTGAGCTACGCCATCGGCATCGCCGAGCCGCTGTCGATCTATGTCGATACGTACGGTTCGCCGCGCCCGAAGGCCATCGAAGGGATGACCGACGGCGAGATCGCCCGCCGCATCGGCAAGCTGTTCGATCTGCGTCCGGCCGCCATCGTGAAGCGTTTCGGGCTGAAGAACCCGATCTTCGAGGCGACGGCTTCGTACGGACACTTCGGCAACCGCCCCTACAAGAAGGTGGTGAAGGTCTGGGAGCAGGGCCGCGAGGTGGAGCGCGAGATCGAGTTCTTCGGTTGGGAGAAGCTCGACGCCGTGGATGCCATCCGGCAGGAGTTCGGCCTTTAGTGCACGGAAATTGCAACGATCGGGACATCCTCGAAGGGGTGTCCCGATTTTTTTTGACGAAAAATGCACGGGACATACTAACGGGATGGCTCGGAGCGTTTGTCCCACAAAAGGAAATTCAGAACATTGCCTATGCAGAGAAATTGCCTCGGATTGATAATTGGAAAACACTAAACTCTTTATTATGAAAAAGGCATTTTTGATTTTGGGACTCGTAGCCGCATCGGCCGCAGCCGGCGGATTGACGGCATGGGCCGTGACCGGCAACCGCGACCATTCGGTCGCCTACGTCGAACACGAGGTGGAGCGTACGCCGGCCCTCGGCAACCACTTCACCTCCTACCAGAATGAACAATATCCCGACCTGACCTACGCCGCGGAGAATGCGGTGAAGGCGGTGGTCAACATCGAGGCGATCCAGCAGGTGGAGATGCCGCAGCGGGGTTACGACCCCTTCCTGGAGTTCTTCGGCATCCCGCAGGACTACGGCTACCGGGACGGTCGTCCGCAGTACCGCGAACAGCGTGCCGGCGGTTCGGGCGTCATCATCTCGGAGGACGGCTACATCGTGACGAACAACCACGTTGTCGACGGCGCCACGAAGCTGCGCGTGAAGCTCAACGACGGCCGTACGTTCGACGGCCGGCTGATCGGTACGGATTCGGCGACGGATCTGGCGCTGGTGAAGATCGACGCGAAGGATCTGCCGACGCTGCCCTTCGGTTCGTCCGACGCGCTGCGGCTGGGCGAGTGGGTGCTGGCCATCGGTTCGCCGTTTGACCTGCAGTCGACCATCACGGCCGGTATCGTGAGCGCCAAGGCGCGTCAGCTGGGTGCCATCCCCAACGACTTCCGCATCGAATCGTTCATCCAGACCGACGCCGCGGTCAATCCCGGCAACTCGGGCGGTGCGCTGGTCAACACCCACGGCGAGCTGGTGGGCATCAATACGCTCATCAAGTCGCAGACGGGCAGCTACGTGGGCTATTCGTTCGCCATTCCGGAGTCGATCGTCCGCAAGGTGGTGGTCGATCTGAAGGAGTACGGCGTCGTACAGCGTGCCCTGCTGGGCATCCAGTTCCGCGTGGTGGATCAGGACTTCCTCGACAACGAGGGTAAGGATCTGGGCATTACGGAGCTCGGCGGAGCCTACGTGGCCAGCGTCATCGAGGGCGGTTCGGCCTCGGAGGCCGGCATCCGCAAGGGCGACGTGATCCTCGATGTCGATGGTGTGAAGATCACCGAACCCTCGACGCTGCAGGAGCAGATCGCCAAGCGCCGACCCAACGATACGGTCAAATTATCGGTAAAAAGGGACGGCAAGGTGAAACAATTTGTGGTCACTTTGCGTAATAAGGCTGGTAAAACGGAATTGATGACCAAGGAGGACGTCGACGTGGTCGAGGCCCTCGGCGGAAAGTTCGCCGACGCCGGCACGAAACTTTGCCGCGAACTCGATATTCGGGGCGGTGTTCAGGTGCTGAGCATCAAGGCGGACGGAATTCTGGCCCGCGCCCGCGTCAAGCAGGGATTCGTGATCACCCACATCAACGATCAGGCAGTCTATTCGCTCAACGACATGCAGCGGATGACCGAAAAGATCCGTTCGATCGACGGTATCTATCCCAACGGCCGTTCGGCCAGCTACATGCTGGTCGAGTAGACGGCCCGATACGGAGGCGGGTTCCGTGTGAATAGGGAACTATTTTAGGAAGTTAGGAAAAAGATATGCGTCAATTAAAGATTACAAAGTCCATCACCAATCGTGAGAGTGCCTCGCTGGACAAGTACCTGCAGGAGATCGGCAAGGAGGAGCTCATCACGGTGGAAGAGGAGGTGGAACTCGCCCAACGAATCAAGAAAGGTGACCAGGAAGCCCTCGAAAAACTGACGAAAGCCAATCTGCGTTTCGTGGTTTCGGTCGCCAAACAATACCAGAACCAGGGTCTGAGCCTCCCGGACCTGATCAACGAGGGTAACCTCGGACTGATCAAGGCCGCCGAGAAGTTCGACGAAACGCGAGGCTTCAAGTTCATCTCCTATGCGGTGTGGTGGATCCGTCAGTCGATCCTCCAGGCGCTGGCCGAGCAGTCGCGTATCGTGCGTCTGCCGCTGAACCAGGTGGGGTCGCTCAACAAGATCAACAAGGCCTTCGCCCGCTTCGAGCAGGAGCACGAGCGTACGCCGTCGCCCGAGGAGCTGGCTACGGAGCTCGAACTGCCGAAGGAGAAAGTGACCGATACGCTGCGGGTTGCCGGTCGTCACGTCTCGGTGGATGCCCCGTTTGCCGACGGTGAGGACAACTCGCTGCTCGACGTGCTGGTCAACCCCGATTCGCCCAATGCCGACCGCGGCCTGATCAACGAGTCGCTGTCGACCGATGTCGAGCGGGCGCTGGAGACGTTGACCGAGCGCGAGCGCGACATCATCAAGTACTTCTTCGGCATCGGCTGCTCGGAGATGACGCTTGAAGAGATCGGCGAGAAGTTCGACCTGACGCGTGAGCGTGTGCGCCAGATCAAGGAGAAGGCGATCCGTCGTCTGCGCCACTCGTCGCGTTCGAAACTGCTGAAATCCTATCTGGGGTAGTTGTTGCCCCGGGCGTAACGTAATATGGAAAGTCCGAAGACCGGAAGGCCTTCGGACTTTTTTTGTTTGAATGGGGTTATTCGGTGCAGGCAGCGTTGTCCGGTGTTGTTCGGCGTCGCCCGGTGTTGCCCGGTGTTGTCCGGCGTAGTTCGGCGTCGCCCGGTGTTGTCCGGTGTTGTCCGGTGTTGTTCGGCGTCGCCCGGTGTTGTTCGGCGTCGCCCGGTGTTGCCCGGTGTTGTCCGGCGTAGTTCGGCGTCGCCAGGTGTTACCCGGTGTAGTTCGTCGTTGTCAGGCCTTTGCGGTGATTCCGGCGACCCGGGTGTTCCGCAGGAACGGTTGATGGCGAGAGACCGCTTTGCCTCCGGTTACCAGACAATCGGCGTCTTGCCGTGGCTGACGAGGTAGGCGTTGGCCTGCGAGAAGTGGTGGCAGCCGAAGAATCCGCGGTAGACCGACAGCGGCGAGGGGTGCGGGGCCTTCAGGATGCAGTTGCGTGCGGGGTCGGCAATGGCCCCCTTGCGCTGGGCGTAGCTGCCCCAGAGCATGTAGACGATCTCCTGTTTGCGTTCGGTGATGGCCCGCACGACGGCGTCGGTGAAGGTCTCCCAGCCATGCCCGGCATGCGAGGCGGCTTCGTGGGCGCGGACCGTCAGCACGGAGTTCAGCAGCAGCACCCCCTGTTCGGCCCAGCGGTCGAGGTTGCCGCTCGAGGGGATGGGGGTGCCGGTGTCGTCGGCCACCTCCTTGAAGATGTTCTGCAGCGAGGGGGGAAAGGGGATGCCGTCGGCCACCGAGAAGCAGAGCCCGTTGGCCTGACCGGGACCGTGATAGGGGTCCTGGCCGATGATGACGACCTTGAGCTGTTCGAAGGGGCACTTGTCGAAGGCGCGGAAGATGTTGCTGCCGCGGGGGAAGATGCGGTGTGCGGCGTACTCCTGGCGCACGAAATCGGTCAGTTGGGCGAAATAGGGCTTTTCGAATTCCGGGGCGAGGATCTCCTTCCAGTCCTGTGCGATCTTTACATCCATGCGAAAAAACGGTTAAAGTGGTGTAAATGTAGTAAAAAGTTCGCGAAAAGGCCTTATCTTCGTGTTGAAATTGGAAATGATTCGTTTCAGGACATGAAAAAGAGCATCTATACGTTGGCTGTCACTCTTCTGATGTGGGGGGCGGCCCTGGCATCGGACGGCGGCGAGGTCCGCAGTCTGATCTTTATGATTGGCGACGGCATGGGGCTGGCACAGGTCTCGATGTTGCAGCTGGAGCGGGGCGACTCGCTGACGGCTTTCGACCGGGCCCAGGGGGTGGCGCTCATCCGGACGCGTTCAGCCAACAGCCGTGTGACGGATTCGGCGGCGGCCGGAACGGCGCTCTCGTCGGCCACGAAGACCGGCAACGGCCATATCGGGGTCGACATGGAGGACCATTCGCTGCATTCGATGATGGAGCGGGCCCACGAGCAGGGGATGCCGACCGGAATCGCCGTGACGTGCTACCTGCAGCATGCGACGCCGGCGGCCTTCTACGCCCATGTGTCCGATCGTAACGATACGGAGGCCATTACCCGCGATCTGTTGGCGAGCGGCATCGACGTGCTGTTCGGGGGCGGCCGCAAATGGCTTGCGGAGGAGTGCTCCGAGGGTGGCAGCGGTCTGGATGCCCTTCGCCGGCACGGCTATCGCGTGGCGGATAATCTGGAGGAGCTGGATACGGTGACACGGGGCCGGGTGGCGTGCGTGGCGGCCGAGAAGCACCTTGCGAGGGCTCCCAAGCGTGGTGATTTCCTGCTCGGGGCGACGCGCAAGGCGCTGGAGGTGCTGGGCAACGAGGCTGCGGCTCGTGACAAGGGCTTTCTGCTGATGGTCGAGGGGTCGCAGATCGACAAGGCGTGCCACGGCAATGACATCGACTATCTGAAGGCCGAGATGCGTGATTTCGACCGGGCGGTTGCTGCGGCGATGGACTATGCCGACCGGACGCCGGGGGTGCTGGTTGTTGTGGTGGCCGACCACGAGACGGGCGGTTTCTCGATCCCGAGCGAGGAGAAGGATTTTACGAAGGCGCACAGCGATATCCGCTATAACTTCTCGACGGGCAACCATTCGGCCTCGATGGTTCCGGTCTATTTCTACGGAGCGGGCGCCGACCGTATCAACGGCGTGATGGAGAATTCCGAGCTGTCGCATCGGCTGATGGAGCTGCTCGGGCTGGATTGAGCCCTCTTTTGAAGCGGCCGGTCATCGGGCGGATACAGGCGCCCTGATGCCTCGGAGCGTTCTCACTATACGGCGGCACCCACTGGACCAAGGTGGGTGCCGCCGGCCGCTTATGGTGGGTGCGGTTCAGAGGGTTCATGAGGCGATGCCGACAACTGCAATCTCGTCCATAGCCAGCGGGCGGGCCGGTCGGTCGGGCTCACGGAGCATCCCTTCGTCGGTCCGGATCATGAAGTTGATCAGGAAGGCAAACCCTTCGGAGTTTTTCTCTCCCGGGGCGGCGGGCTCCCAGCCGGGGGCGAGCCGGAGAACCCGGAAGACCTCCTGGATGAACGGATCACATTTGTCCCCCATGATACGGGGTTTCTCGATCTTGCCGTCGCGATTTATCGTGAAGAGGACGATGATTCGGCCGTAAGTTTTTTCGCGCAGCGCCTGCTGCGGGTAGCGGATGTTCATCTGCAGCCACTGACAAAAGTCGCTGAAATTGTTTCGCCGGAATCGGGGAGTCTCCGCGGTGGAGACGGTCGTGGCTGCAGTGAGGCTGCCACGGTCGGCGGCGGGTGTAGCGGATGCGGTCGGAGCGGTTGCCGAAGTTGGGGTGCCGGATTGCGAAGCCGAACCCTCGTCAGCCCCTCCGGCGGGGCGGTTCATCCGGAAGTCGACGGGTATCAGGAGCTGCACCCGTACGGGGATGCCCTGCTGCCGTCCGCCGGTCCATCCGGTAGCAGAGCGGACGACGTGCAACGCCTCCTGGGAGAGGCTCTCGTCGGGCGACTGCAGGATGCGGCACGAGGAGACCGATCCGTCGCGTTCGACGATGAACCGCAGCACGACCCGCCCCTCGATTCCCCGTTTCTGTGCATCGGCCGGATAGGTGATCTGACTCTGCACCCAGGCGCGGAACGTGTTCAGATCGCCGCCCCGGAACGTCGGCATCGTCTCGGCAACCAGGAAGGGGGTGTCGTCCTCCGCCACGTCGACATCCGGGTCGTTGGGTGTAGGGGCCGGGCTGGATGATCGCGCCTCCGGACCATTCCCGGATGCCGTCTCCGAATCCGTCACCACGATCGTTTTGCCGGTCTGGTCATCGGGCTTCAACGGAATGCCCCAGAACTGGACACGGCTGTCCGATACCTTTCTCTCGACGCTTTGGCAGCCGGTGTATGCGATCCGGACCGTCGATTCTGGAGCGACGTAGAGGCGGGCATACCCTTCGGCATTGGTCGTGGTACCCTGGTTGGTCCCGACCACGGTGATCGTGGCCCCTTCGAGCATCTTCCCTTCGCTGTAGACCGCGATGCGGACTTCGCACTTGCCTTCGGGAACGGCGTCCGTGGACCGAGCCTCCGTGCGCTCCCCGGTTATCCGGAAGTCGACGGGCAGGGTGAAGAGCACCCGCACGGGGATGCCCCGCTGCCGTCCGGCAGACCATCCGGTTGCGGAGCTGATGACGCGCAGCGCCTCCTGGGAGAGACTCTCGTCGGGCGACTCCAGCACTCGGCCCGTGGTGACCGATCCGTCACGCTCGATGATGAACTGCAGCACGACCCGCCCCTCGATTCCCCGTTTCTGTGCATCGGCCGGATAGGTAACCTGACTCTGCACCCAGGCGCGGAACGTGTTCAGATCGCCGCCCCGGAACGTCGGCATCGTCTCCGTGATCAGGAAGGGGGTGTCGTCCTCCGTCCAGTCGTCCTCCGGCTGTGTCTGTCCGGCCTCAGCCGTGGGCGAATCCGTGCGTGCCTCACGGGCCGAACGTTCGTCCGTGCGCGGGTAGGGGAGCTCCTCGTCGACGGTCATCGTGGAGGCTCCGTCACTGTTGTATGAGTTGATGCCGGAGATTCCCAGCCCCGTGAAGCAGAGGCTGCCCCATGCGGGCCCCTCGACCGTGAAGCGTCCGTCGGCATCGCTGCGTGTCCCGAGCTCGGCAACCCCCTCTTCGGTGAAGGGCTGCGTGAAGCGGTTGCAGGCGCAGACGGCAATTCCTGCGGCGGGCGAGCCGTCGGGGAAGTGGAGCCGCCCCTCGATGCGGATCGGCGTGTAGCGGCTCTCCGGTGCGTCGGAGGTGTAGCTGAAGAGGAACTGTGCACCGCGGTCGCCGTAGGCTGCGGGCATGGTCTCCTCGGTGTAGCTCTCGGCGAGGGTCAGGTGGGCGGGGTCGATCGGGCGGATCCGTTCGACGGGAACCTCCTCGCCGTTGAGCAGGTAGATGGCGTGAGTCGTTGGCTGCGCCGGCTCCTCGGAGTCGACGATGCGCACTTCGGCGGCACGCGTCGTGAACGAGAAGGCGCAGAGTAATCCGGCAATGGCGGGCAGCGTGGCTGCCAGGCGGAGCAGGGCGTACCTGCCCGAGTAGTGGCTGGTCATCATCTGGAAGCGTTTTTTGTCAGTGAGTTCCGCATCGAGTTGGCTATCTCCGGACTATAGCCGAACATCTGGCGGAAGAGGATGTGCATGTATCGTTCGCGGTCGAATCCACCCTGCAGCACGTCGTGATCGGCCTCGTACTCCTCGACCTCGGTCAGCATCCGCGTGGCGATCCACACGAAGGGGTTCCACCACAGCAGTGCCTTCATCGTCTCCATGGCGATCCGTTCGAGCGAATGGCGGTGGCGGATGTGGCTCCGTTCGTGGGCGATGATGGCCGGCATCTCCTCCTCGGGGACCTCGCGCCAGACGTAGATCCGCTTCAGGAAGGAGAACGACGCCACCTGCTGGCGGGTCTTCACCACCGTGCACCCCTCCATCCGGCACACTTCGGCCCCCCGCTGAAGCCTTTGGATGCGCCGCAGCTGCCGGAGCATGACCCCCGCAATCAGCGCCACCCCCAGCAGATAGGCCGCCAGACAGAGCGTCTCGACCGGGATGGCCGCCTCGGCGACGGGTTCGGTGACGACCGCTGCCGGAGCCTCCGCGACGGGCCGTGCAACGCTTCCCTCCACCTCGATCACCTCGCCGGGCCACACCGGAATGCGCAGCATCGGGATGGCCACCGACAGCAGCGGCAGGGCCAGCAGTGCCGCGCGGCACCACGTGAAGCGGACTCTTCGTTCGAGCAGCAGCCGGTAGGCGGCCAGCCATACGCCGCTGCAGACGATGATCTCAAGGGCAAGGAGGAGGTGGGTTTTCATAAGAGGGGTCAGTTTTTGGCGTTGCGCATGATTTCGAGGATCTCCTGCTGTTCGCGGTCCGAGATCTTCTCGTTGCGCGAGAAGAAGGAGACGAGCTGGGCGATCGATCCGTCGAAGTAGTTGGTCAGCATCGACGACATCACGCCGCGGGCATACTCTTCGCGGCTCACGACGGCATGGTAGCGGTGGCTCTTCCCTTCGGAGACATGGCTGACGAAGCCCTTGTTCTCGAGGATCTTCAGAAAGGTGGCCACGGTGGTGTATTTTGGGTGGGGCTCGTCGGTGCGGGCGATGATCTCGTTGACCGTCGCCGAGCCGAGCTGCCAGAGGATCTGCATGATCTCCTCCTCACCGCGGGTCAGGGTTGGAATCTTGTTTTTCATCTTCGTACGAATTGTTTTGCTGGTTAACCTGTACAAGTTTACTACTATTTTTTTAGATATCAAAATTTTCAGCTACTTTTCTTCTAAAAATTTAGTAAGAAGAGACGTTCGGCCGCGACACCTATTTTATAAAAGGGAATGGGCGGTTTATAAAAGGGGAGGGGAGGTTGTGTGAGGTTGGGATTCTGGAGTGTTCGAGTGCCGGGTGTCCGGACCGCCGGGAACAAAAAAACCGGACTCAACGTCCGGTTTTGCGCTCCTCTTCGGCATCCTTTTCGAGTTTCTCGTCCTCCTCCCAGTCGAACCACGGGAAGTCGCGGCGGCCGTCGAGGCGGAAGCGGGTGTAGGTGATCGGAAGCCCCATCTCGAGGAACCGCTGTTCGTAGGCGGTCTTCACCGAGAGCACCTCGTCGGCATATCCCGAACCGTAGATGTCGGGTTCGGAGACCTCGCACGGAAGCCCGAAGTGGCGGATCACCTCGTTTGTGTAGGCGTAGAGGTGTTTCGAGTCGGTCTTCAGGTTGATGGCGCCGTCCGGGCGCAGCATCCGGGCGTAGTACTCGAGGAAGAGGGGGGACGTCAGGCGCTTTTTGGCGCGGCGGGTCTTGAGCTGCGGGTCGGGGAAGGTGATCCATATTTCGGAGACCTCGTTCTCGGCGAAGAGTCCGTTGATGAATTCGATGCGCGTGCGCAGGAAGCCGACGTTGGCCATGCCGCGTTCGGTGGCCGTTTTGGCGCCGCGCCACATCCGGGCCCCCTTGATGTCGATGCCGATGTAGTTCCGGTCGGGGTCACGCTCGGCCAGAGCGACGGTGTATTCACCCTTTCCGCAGCCGAGTTCGAGGACAATCGGGTGGTCGTTGTGGAAGAAATCCGAATTCCAATGCCCCTTGAGCGGGTGGTCGTGGCGGAACACCTCCTCGAATTCGGGTTGCACGAAGCAGGCGAAGGTGAGATTTTCGCGAAAGCGTCGAAGTTTGTCTTTTCCCATGTCTTTTTGTTGCAGTCTGTTTCTGTTTCTCGGTGAATTCGAGTCTCTCTTCCAGTTTTCGGTTTTCGGTCTTTTTCCGTTTGTGCTTTTGGTTTGCGGCCCTCTTGGGCGATACCCCCTTTTGCGGCATTCCCCCTTCGCGGGCCCCCTATTTGGCAATGCCCTTCTCTTTCGGCAACACCTCTTTTGTGCTCTCTCGTGTGTGTCCTCTCTCTCGTGCTCTCCCTTGCTCTCCCTCGCTCTCTCGTGCTCTCCCTTGCTCTCCCTCGCTCTCTCGTGCGTCTCCTCTCTTTCGGCCCCCCCCCTCTGTTGCGGCCCTCTCGGCCCCCGGTCAGAGACTTTTCGAAAAACGGATCCCGACAGCCTCCACTCCGCGTACGGGACGCAGAGGCGTGACGATGAAGCGATATTCACCCGTCCGGGTCAGGCGGATGCGGCTGCGATAGGGGATCGAACATTCGCGAGTCAGCGCTGCCGGACCGTCGCTGCGGGCGATGGCCAGCAGGAACGACTCCTCGAAACGCAGCGAATCGGGAGCCACGGTGGCGATCCGCACCGTGAGGGTATCCTCCGTGAAGCGCTCGTCGTAGCGCAGAAAGAGGTCGGCATCGCGCAGCGTCACGCTGTCGGCATTCTCGATCCGGATCTCGGCCGGCTTCTCCCAGCCGCCGGGTGTGACATCCGCGGCCGCGGTCTGCCACGTGGACGTGCAGCCCCCCGCTCCGGCGAGCAGCATCCCGCCCGCCGCGATCTGTGCGAAACCTCTCTTCACCGTAGTCCGTTATTCATTTCGCGGGGCGCCGTCACCGGGATTGCCCGACGGTGTGCCGCCTCCGTTGTCGTTGCTGCCGTTCGTGTTGTTTCTCGGGTTGGCGTTCCGGTTTGCCCGGCCGCGACCCCCTTCACGGTTCCCTTCGCGACCCCCTTCACGCCCGGCATTGCCGTTTTTCTCGCCCTTTTCACCGCCGTTTTCGCTGCCCGACTCCGGCTGTGCACCGGCTTCGCGGTTGGCTCCGTTGCGGCGGCGGTTGCGGCTGTTGCGATTGCGGCTGCCCCCTTCGCGGTTGCCCCCTTCGGTCGAGGCGTTCCCGCCTGCTGCGGCTCCGTTGCCCGGGGTCTCTTCCCGGTTGCCGTTCGCACGGTTGGCCTCCTCCTGTTCACGGGCCTCCGGCGAGGCTGCATCCTCCGGACGGTTCTCGCGGTTGCCGCCCCGGTTGCGACGGCGGTTCTCCGAACGCGGACGCTCGCCGTTGCCGTTGTTATTGGTGTTATTGGCTCCGTTGTCGGCTCCGTTGCTGGCGTTGCCGGCTCCTCCGGCTGCCGGATTCTCATTGGCCTTGCCGTTGCCTCCATTTCCTACGTTGCCACCGTTGTTGCCTTTGCCGGCGTTGTTGCGGCCGCGCTGGTTGCGGCGCTGCTGCTGAGCCTCCTTGCCGGCGGATTCGCGTGCGGGCTGTGCCCCCTCCTCTGCCGGAGCCGCTGCCGACGGATTCCGGGCCGCCTGACCGTTCTTCTTGTTCTTGCCGTTGCGCTTGCGGCGCTTGGTCTGGTCGAAGCGGGTGATGCTGTCCTCCTCCGAACGATAGGTCGGTTCGTCGACCTCCGATCCGGTTTCGTCAACCGGCTGCAGCAGTTCGGGTCTCTTGCCCTGGCGGTTCATCGCCATGATCTCCTTGACGCGGGCGACGGGCAGCGTCGTGGTGTTGGCCATCGTCTCCTTCGACGAGGAGAAGGTCATCGTTCCGGCCAGCACGTCGCTCTTGACCAGGAACCATTCGCCCTCCTCGGTCTGGAGCGGCTCGCGCAGCCGCGGGAACTCCTTGCGGGCATCGACATAGGCGTCGTACTCGTACATCATGCAGCACTTGAGTTTCGAGCACTGTCCGGCCAGTTTCTGGGGGTTGAGCGAGATGTCCTGCACGCGGGCGGCGCCGGTCGTCACGCTCGAGAAGGTCGACATCCACGAGGCGCAGCACAGCTCGCGGCCGCAGGCACCCAGACCGCCGATGCGGCCGGCCTCCTGACGGGCGCCGATCTGCTTCATCTCGATGCGGATGTGGAACCGTTCGGCGAAGACCTTGATCAGTTCGCGGAAGTCGACGCGTTCGTCGGCGATGTAGTAGAAGATGGCCTTGATCTTGTCGCCCTGATACTCGACGTCGCCGATCTTCATGTTGAGGCCCATGTCGGCGGCGATCTGCCGCGAGGCGATCATCGTTTCGTGTTCGAGGGCGATGGCCTCCTGCCAGCGTTCGATGTCGTAGGGTTTGGCCTTGCGGTAGATCTTCTTGTACTCGCCGTTGTAGGGGTTGAATCCGATGCGCCGCATCTGGCGGGCGACGAGGTCTCCCGTGAGCGAGACGATACCGATGTCGTGTCCGGGCGAGGCCTCGACGGCGACGATATCGCCGCGTTTGAGGTCGAGGTGGTTGACATTCTGGTAGAACGATCGCCGGGTATTCTTGAAGCGGACCTCGACGATATCCGACGGGATGTTGACGGGATAATCGTCGAGCCAGGCGGTTTCGTGGAGTTTGAAGCAGCCGTCGCAGAGTTCGGCTTCGGGTTCGGCGCCGCAGTTGCAGAAGGTGCAGCCGCGGCCCACTTCGGGTTTGCAGTCCTTGTTATGGTGTTTTTCGATCTCCATTTCGGGTATAATTTGCGTAAAGATACGAAAAATTTTTGAATCCGCCCCTTTATTTTGCGGCGTGGAGTCGGTGCACGCTGTGGCGGATGCGGCGGATCATCAGCAGGGCGGCCGTCGAGAGGCCGAACGTGAAGCCCAGGAAGAGTCCCGAGGGGCCCATTCCGAGGGTGAATCCCAGCAGGTAGCCCACCGGCAGGTTGAGGATCCAGTAGGAGACCAGGGCGATGGGCATGATGATGCGTACGTCCTGGATGCCGCGCAGGATGCCCACCGAGACGTTCTGCAGGCCGTCGGAGAGTTGGTACAGGGCGGCGAAGACGAGCAGCTGGGAGGTGATGGCGATGACCTCGGGGTTGGAGGTGAAGAGCGTTGGGATGAGGTGCCGCAGCGAGATGAAGACCAGGGCGGCCAGCGTGTTCCACGCCAGCACAAGGTGATACGAGGCCTTGGCGGCCAGCGAGAGTTCACCGATGTGGCGGGCGCCGTAGCAGTGGGAGATGCGGATGGTGGTGGCGGCGCCGATCGACATGACGATCATGAAGGCGCAGTTGCCGAGCGTCATGGCGATCTGGTTGGCGCTGATGGCGGCCTTGGCTCCGGCGCCGAACCATCCCATCATGATGCTCGTGCCGACGAAGGCCGACGATTCGAGGAACATCTGCAGCGAGATCGGGCCGCCCATGCGGAAGAGCCGGCGGATGCTCCCGAGCGAGAAGTTGCGCATCGCGAAGTCGTTGAAGTAACTCCTGTAACGGCGTTGCGCACAGAAGTATCCGATCATGATCACCATGCCGATCACGCGGGCCAGCAGCGTCCCCAGACCGGCCCCCTCGGCCCCCATCTCGGGCATGCCCCAGTGGCCGTAGATGAAGATCCAGTTGAAGCCGATGTTGACCACGTTGGCGACGATCGTGGCATACATCTCGGCGCGGGTGTTTCCGACCCCTTCGAGGAACTGCTTGAAGGCGAAGAAGAGCATGACGGCCGGCATGCTGTAGACGAGCATCCGGTAGTAGGGGATGGCCATGTCGACCACGTCGACGGGTTGGCCGAGGTGGTAGAGCAGCGGCACGGCGGCATACTGCACGACGGACATCACCACGCCGAGGAGGCCGTAGAAGAGGATGCCGTTCTGGAGCAGGCGCGACGATTCGCGGCGGTCGCCCTGCACGTAGCGTTCGCCCACGAGCGGAGTCATGCCCAGGGCAATGCCGATGGCGGCGATGAAGAGGATGAAGAAGACCGAGCCGCCGAACGATACGGCGGCCAGCGGCGTGGGGTCGTCCCCGCCGTAGCGGCCGACCATGAGGTTGTCGGCGAACTGCGTGAAGATCTGCCCCAGCTGGGTCAGCACGACGGGCAGCGCAAGCCGCAGATTCTGCCGGTATTGCTCCTTATAGGTTGAGAAACGGTACATGTTCAATGTGCATTGGGGGGCAAAGGTACGAAAAATCTTGCCGAAAAAAATGCGCCGTGCAGACGACGGCGCATCTTTTTACGAGTTGCAGGGCTCCTCCGTTGCGGGGCTCTCTTGTTGCGAGGCTCCTCCGTTGCGGGGCTTCTCCGTTGCGGAACTCTTTCGTTGCGGGGCCCCTGCGGCCGGATCCCGGCGTGCGGTTCCGCACGGGCGGCCTTACGCCACGCGCAGGCGGACACCGCCGCTGCGGTCCGACTCGACGACCACGGTGTCGCCTTCGCGGAGCCGGCCGTCGATGATCATCGACGAGAGGGGCTCCTCGACCTGATCGGTCAGCGTACGCTTCAGGGCCCGGGCGCCGTAGCGGGCTTCGTAGCCCATGGCTGCCAGCCGGCGCCGGGCACCGCGGGTGATGCGCAGCCGGTAACCCAGCCGGCGGGTGCGTCCCAGAAGCCCCTGCAGCTCGAGATCGACGATGCGTTCGACGTCGCGGATCTCCAGCGGACGGAAGAGCACGATGTCGTCGATGCGGTTCAGAAACTCCGGCGGGAAGGTCTGCTCCAGGGCCCGGCGGTACTCCGTTTCGGGGGTGCGGGCGGCGCTCTCCTGTTTCGAGACGGTGGCGTAACCCACCTGCACGGAGCGCCGTGCGGCGGCCTGCGAGCCGACGTTCGAGGTCATGATCAGGATCGTGTTGCGGAAGTCGACGCGGCGTCCCGCACCGTCGGTGAGGTGCCCCTCGTCGAGTAGCTGCAGCAGCGTGTTGAAGACCTCGGGGTGGGCCTTCTCGATCTCGTCGAAGAGAACCACGGCATGGGGCCGCCGGCGGACGGCTTCGGTCAACTGGCCCCCCTCGCCGTAGCCGACATACCCCGGCGGGGCTCCGAACAGGCGGGCGACGTTGTGTTTCTCGGCATATTCGCTCATGTCGATGCGGATCAGTCCGCGCCGCTCGTCGAAGAGCCACCGCGAAACCTCCTTGGCCAGCAGCGTCTTGCCCACGCCCGTGGGGCCCACGAAGAGAAAGACGCCGATCGGACGCCGTTCGTCCTTCAGTCCGGCACGGGCCCGGCGGATCGTGCGGGCGATGCGGTCGACGGCCTCCGGCTGCCCGATGACGCGTCGGGTCAGGTGGTCGCCGAGCTGCTGCAGCCGCTGCTGCTCGTCCCGGGTGAGGCGCTCGAGCGGAATGCCGGTCATGGTGGAGACCACCTGGCGGATCTGCTCCTCGCCGATCTCCGTCGGATGGGCCTCGAGACGGCGCTGCCAGGCGGCACGCTCCTCGTCGAGCCGCTGCCGGAGGGCCTTTTCGCGCAGGCGGGCCCCGGCGGCCTGCTCGTAGACGAGACGTTCGACCGCCTCGACCGCCTCACGCCGGGCCTCGCGCACCGCCTCCTCGAGCTGCCGCACGACGAGGGGTTCGCCGGCCGCCTGCAGATGGGCCCGCGATCCGGCCTCGTCGAGCAGATCGATGGCCTTGTCCGGGAAACAGCGCTCGGTGAGGTAGCGGTCCGCGAGGTCGACACACGCCCGGAGCGCCTCCTCCGTGAAGCGCACCCGGTGGTGGCGTTCGTAGTCGGGGGCGATGTTGCGCAGGATGCGGAGTGTCTCGTCGGCCGTCGGTGCCTCGACCACGACGCGTTGGAAGCGCCGCTCGAGGGCCGCATCGCTCTCGATGTCGGTGCGGTATTCGTCGAGCGTCGTGGCGCCGATCAGCCGGATCTCGCCCCGTGCCAGCGCCGGTTTGAGCAGGTTGGCCGTGTCGAGGCTCCCCTGTGTGGCGCCGGCCCCCACGATGGTGTGGATCTCGTCGATGAAGAGGATCGTGTCGCGGGCGCCGCGCAGCTCGTCGAGCAGCTGCTGCATCCGCTCCTCGAACTCGCCGCGGAACTTCGTCCCGGCCACCACCGAGGCGATGTCGAGGGCGAAGAGCCGCTTGCCGGCCAGCGTGTAGGGGACCTCGCCGCGGACGATGCGCCGCGCAAGCCCCTCGACGATGGCACTCTTGCCAACGCCGGCTTCGCCGATCAGAATGGGGTTGTTCTTCTTGCGGCGCGAGAGGATCTGCACCACGCGTTCGATCTCCGCGTCGCGTCCCACGACGGGGTCGATCCTCCCTTCGCGGGCCTGCCGTGTGAGGTCCGTGCCGAAGCGGTCGAGCAGTCGGCCCGTCCCGCCGGCAGCCTCCTCCGAAAGCCCCGCCGACCAGCCGCCGTGCCCCTCCGGATGTTCGCGGCGCGGCTCGTCGGACCATCCTCCCGAGTGGTTTGCGGCGTGGTCCGGATGTTCGTCCGCCGCCTTGTCGTCGTGCGACGGCTCCCCGTCACGATCGCCCGGATGCACTTCGGAACGGTTGTTGCGTACGGATCCCTTCAGCGGGTCGAGCTCGCGGAGCGAATCGTTGGCCGGATCCCCGCCCTCGAGCATCCGCCGCAGTTCGTCGGCCAGCACCGCCGCCGTCACGCCGTACATCTCCAGCGTGCGCGAAGTGACCGTCGTCCGGTCGGCGACGATATGGGCCAGGGCATGGATTGTCGAAAGGTTGCGCGCATCGGGAATGCTGCTCAGCAGTTCGTCGGTGAACCGACGGTAGAATACCTCGGGCGAGGGGCCCCCGGCCGCATGCGGGCGCCTGATTTCGTGTTCGATGCGCAGTCGAATCTGATGGAGCTCCCACTCCCGGAGACGGGCCGTGAGCAGTTGATAGGCCAGCGAACCCTCTTCGTGCAGCATCTCCAGCGCAAGGAAATCCTTGAGCGAGTGCGTCATTCCGGCCTTGGTCGTGTTGAATGCCGCTCGGGCTATGAGGCCCTCCAGCGTTTTTGAGATTTTCAGTTGCATGTTGCGTCGTCGTTGGAATTCGCTCCATGAACGGCTGGACGCTTCTGCTTATTGTCCGGACGATATCGTCTATCCGGACGGTTTTATACGCTATTCTTCGGCATCGGGGCGGCGGCGCGGCCATTCGCCGACCTCCATGTCGCGCATCTCGCCGCGGTCGATCGTCAGGCGGATGGCCGTGCGGACCTTATGGAACCCGTACTCGCCGGCGGCCCCGGGGTTGACGGCCAGCAGCTCGTAGACGGGGTCGTACATCACCTTGAGGATGTGCGAGTGGCCGGCGATGAAGAGCTTCGGGCGCACGGTCTGGATCTGCCGCACGGCCCGCGGGTCGTAGCGCCGCGGATAGCCCCCGATGTGGGTCATCAGCACCCGCACCCCCTCGCATTCGAACGAGAGGAAGAGCGGGTAGACCCGTCGGGTCATGCCGCCGTCGACGTTGCCGCTCACGGCCCGCAGGGGCTTGAACGCGGCGATGCGGTCGGCCAGTTCGAGCGAGCCGATATCGCCGGCATGCCAGATCTCGTCGACATCCTTCAGAAATTCGCGCAACGGTTCGTCGAACGTCCCGTGCGTATCGGAGATGATTCCTATCCTTTTCAATGCTGCTTCGATTAGATTATCGGTAGGTCGATGAACAATGTATAGACAACGGTCCTGCCATCGGCTTTTTTTACGGTATATATGGTTTCTCCCTGAAGGTCCAGCCCTTTCCGCTGCTCTTCCCAAGGTATATCTTTCACCGGACGGCCGTTTATGGCGATGATGATATCCCCGATTTCGATGCCCGCCTTTTCGGCTATGCCGCCTTTGTACAGCCCATGGACAACCCACCCCTCGCAAATATCCGTACGGTCAAAAGTCGCCATGTGGGTTGCGGACGACGGTATGTAGGTCCCTTTGTCCGCATTCCGCTTCACCCACACCGAAGCGTTTGCCGGATCCAGGACAATATCATATAGCGACCATATCCCGTTGCCAATCAAACCGAGGTAGGGTTTGTCGGACGACAGGGCTCCCTTTTCATTGAGCGAATAGCTTATTACGAGGTTCCTGAGCGTATCGGCCATGCAGAATTTTGCCGCCCGTATCGTAACTTCGTCCGAGCCGCCCCCGATTCCTCCGGCTTGAGTGCGGAAACAGGCTTTGGGCAGCTCTCCCAGATTGAGTGTCGAGGCTGCTTCATTTGTGAGAATAACGGTGGAGCCGCATCCCAAATCCATTCTGAACCATCCCTCCAGCGTATTTTTATCGTCAATCTGCAGCCTTGCCTTTACATCAATGCGGTTGTTCTCGAATCGGGCTTCGAGTTTCACGTAATCGGCAAGCCTTTCGGTCGGAACGGGCGCTTTGAGCGGAAGCATGTAGCCCTCGCTGAAATTGATCTCCAGAGGGGATCTTAACAGGTGCGTATTGCCTAACAAGCCGTCCGTATGCCTCCCCAGAATATCACGTAACGCGATTATGGGGGTAATCTTGTTTTGATATTCCATTGTTCCGCAACGGATCCGGACCGGGTCGATAAAGATCTCCGTGAGTTGGGGTCCGCTGTTTCCCGCCCCTCCCATTTTTGCCTTGCCCCTTCTTCCGAAAGCGTCTTGAAGATCGTTGAGCTTCAGGAAGTCCTTGTCAAGATAGAGAAAATCGGCTCCGGTATCGTAAACAACGGTAACGGGAATCGAATCATTCAGGGTAACCTGAAGGTACAGATGCCTGTCAAAGATAAACGGAATCGCTCCATCCGGAACGGCGGCAACGCTCTTCAAGGAGAGCAGAACTGAGAATAGCAGAAGTGTCAGTGTCTTTTTCATAATCAGGCGTTTAATGAAAACTTGTGTGTCGTCAGGCGGCGAGATGTCGTAAGCCGGATCTGCTGCCATCGGATCCGCAGGCGACAGCCGCACTACTGGTATTTCTCTTTCCAGAGGCGGGCGATGCGTTCGGCGATCTTCGCCTCGGCGGCATTCTGCGTGTCGGGTTCGTAGAACTTCGTCCCCGAGAGCGATTCGGGCAGGAACTCCAGTTCGGCGAAGTGCCCCTCGTAGTCGTGGGCGTACTTGTAGCCCTCGGAGTAGCCCGCCTGCTTCATGAGCCGTGTCGGGGCATTGCGCAGGTGGAGCGGGACGGGACGGTTCGTCGTGTCGTGCTCGACCATCGCGAGGGCCTTGTTGATGGCCTTGTAGGCCGAGTTGCTCTTGGCCGAGGTGGCCAGGTAGATCGTCGTCTCGGCCAGCGTGATGCGCGCCTCGGGCATGCCGATCTTGTGCACCGTGTCGAAGCAGGCGTTGGCCAGCAGCAGCGCGTTGGGGTTGGCCAGCCCGATGTCCTCCGAGGCGAGGATCACCAGCCGCCGGGCGATGAAGCGCGGCTCCTCGCCGCCGGCCAGCATCCGCGCCAGGTAGTAGATCGCAGCGTTGGGGTCGCTGCCGCGCACCGACTTGATGAAGGCCGAGATGACGTCGTAGTGCTGTTCGCCGTTCTTGTCGTAGAGGGCGATGTTTTCCTGAAGGCACTCCTGGACATACTGGTCGGTGATGATCACCTTGCCGTCGGTGGCGCCGACCACGATGTCGAGGATGTTGAGCAGCTTGCGGGCGTCGCCCCCCGAGAAGCGGAAGAGCGCCGCTGTCTCCCGTACCTCGATCTGGCGTTCACGCAGTTCGGTATCCTTCGTGAGGGCGCGGTCGAGCAGCTTCTGCAGGTCTTTGTCCTCGAGCGCCCGGAGGATGTAGACCTGGCAGCGGCTCAGCAGCGGCGAGATCACCTCGAACGAAGGGTTTTCCGTCGTGGCGCCGATCAGCGTGACGATCCCCTGCTCGACGGCCCCGAGCAGCGAATCCTGCTGCGACTTGTTGAAGCGGTGGATCTCGTCGATGAAGAGGAACGGTGGCTGCTGGTCGAAGAAGCGCTGCTTGCGGGCCGACTCGATCACCTCGCGGACCTCCTTGACGCCCGACGTGACGGCCGAGAGGGTGAAGAACGGACGGTTGAGCTGCGTGGCGACGATCTTCGCCAGGGTGGTTTTCCCGACCCCCGGCGGGCCCCAGAGGATGAACGAGGGGACGTTTCCCGTCTCGAAGAATTTCCGGAAGACCCCCTTCGGACCCACGAGGTGCTCCTGTCCGATGTAGTCATCGAGCGAGTGGGGGCGGAGGCGTTCGGCTAAGGGAATGTTCGGCATGGTCAGACTGCGTTTTTTCGGGTACAAAGATACGAAAAGGCGGGCGGAAATGCCCGCTTGCGGCGGTGATTTTTGCCGGAGAGGTTTTCGGGGGGCTTTGGATCCGCGTTGTTTCGGGGACTGTCGGGGAGAAAGACCGTCGGGCAATTCCGGGAAAAAGGGCCTTCTGTCACCGTTCCTTTGGGTATAATAAAGAGGACCGGTCCCTTGCGGAATCGGTCCTCGTTTGTTGTCCGTTTTCTGGAGTGGTCGGCTGGGTGGTTCACCCGGAAAGGCCCCGGATCCCTTCTCGAACGGTTCCGGCCCTCTTTCTCAAGCGCCCCGGATCCCTTCTTGAACGGTCCCGGCCCTTTTTTTCAAGCGGCCCCGGATCCCTTCTCGAACGGTTCCGGCCCTCTTTCTCAAGCGCCCCGGATCCCTTCTTGAACGGTCCCGGCCCCTTTCTCAAGCGCCCTGACCCTCTCTCGGAACTGCCCCGGTACTCCGGCCCTCTTTTTCAAGCGGCCCCGGCGCACTCCCGTTCCGGCGCACTCCCGCCCCCGGGGGTTATTTGGAGGCCTCGGGCTTGCGCAGGTCGAGGTAGAGCTCGTCGAGCTGCGACTGGTCGATGAAGTTCGGCGCGTCGAGCATCATGTCGCGGCCGGCGTTGTTCTTCGGGAAGGCGATGTAGTCGCGGATCGAGTCCGAACCCCCGAACAGGGCGCACAGACGGTCGAATCCGAAGGCCAGACCTCCGTGAGGGGGTGCCCCGTACTTGAAGGCGTTCATCAGGAAGCCGAAGCGGGCCTGCGCCTGTTCGGGCGTGAAGCCCAGCAGTTCGAACATCTTCTCCTGGAGTTTCGAGTCGTGGATACGGATCGAGCCGCCGCCGATCTCCGTACCGTTGCAGACGAAGTCGTAGGCATTGGCGCGCACGCGGCCCGGATCGCTGTCGAGGAACTCGATGTCCTCGGGTTTGGGCGAGGTGAAGGGGTGGTGTACGGCGTAGAAACGCTGCGTTTCGTCGTCCCACTCGAAGAGCGGGAAGTCCACCACCCACAGCGGGGCGAACTTCTTCGGGTCGCGCAGACCCAGCTGCTGGGCCACCTCCAGACGCAGGGCGCACAGCTGCGTGAGCACCTTGAACTTCTTGCCGCAGAGGATGAAGACCATGTCACCGGCCTTGGCGCCGCAGCGCTCGGCCATGGCACGCACCTCCTCGGGCGAGTAGAACTTGTCGATCGACGACTTCACGCCGCCTTCGGCCTCCATGCGGATCCAGATCAGACCCTTGGCGCCGATCTGCTGCCGCTTGACGAACTCCGTCAGTGCATCGATCTGCTTGCGGGTGTAGGTTGCGCAGCCCGGGGCGGCGAAACCGGTGATGTATTCGGCCTGGTCGAAGACCGAGAATCCGTGGCCCTTGGCCAGCTCGGTCAGGTCGGCGAACTCCATGCCGAAGCGCAGGTCGGGCTTGTCCGAACCGTACTTCTCCATCGCCTCGATCCACGGCATGCGGCGCAGCGGCTCGGTGAACTCGATGCCCAGCACGGTCTTGAACATGTGTTTGGCCCAGCGCTCGAAGACCTCCAGTACGTCCTCCTGCTCGACGAACGACATCTCGCAGTCGATCTGCGTGAATTCGGGCTGACGGTCGGCGCGCAGGTCCTCGTCGCGGAAGCAGCGCACGATCTGGAAATACTTGTCGTAGCCGGCCACCATCAGCAGCTGCTTGAGGATCTGCGGCGACTGCGGCAGGGCGTAGAACTGGTTGGGCGACATGCGGCTCGGAACGACGAAGTCGCGGGCGCCCTCCGGCGTCGAGGCGACCAGATAGGGGGTCTCGATCTCGAGGAAGCCCTCGTCCGAGAGGAAGCGGCGGATCTCCTGGGCCATCTTGTGGCGCAGGATCAGGTTGCGCTGCAGGGGCGGACGGCGCAGGTCGAGGTAGCGGTACTTCATGCGCAGGTCGTCGCCGCCGTCCGAGACCTCTTCGATCGTAAAGGGCGGGACTTCGGCCTCGTGGAGTACGGTGATGCGGCGGGCCGAGACTTCGATGTCGCCGGTTGCCATTTTGGGGTTCTTCGACTCGCGCTCGACGACCTCGCCCTCGACCTGGATGACCCATTCGCGGCCGATGCGCGAGGCGGTCTCACGGGCCTCGGCGGGGGAGTGCTCCTCGACGACGATCTGCGTCAGGCCGTAGCGGTCGCGCAGGTCGATGAAGGTCATGGCGCCGAGGTTTCTGACTTTCTGCACCCACCCGGCCAGGGTGACGGTTTCGTGGACGTTGCAGGCCCGAAGGCACCCGCAAGTATGAGTTCTGTACATGACGTGTAGGTTTGTTTGTCTGTCGTGAAAGTTCGTTTGTTTCAAACAACCCACAAAGGTAATAACTTTTGCGGAGAAAAAGGCCCGCATGCTCAAAAAAAAGGGGCGGGGCCGATGCGGCTGCCGCTCTGCGGGGGCTTCGCGGGGCGGCCGGAGGTGTCGGGAACGGGGAGGGCTGTGCACCGGGAATTTGCAAATCCGGGAAAAAATCGCGTTTTTTGCAGAAAAATCCCCATGGATCAGCGACAAATTGACGAAAAATTCATGCGCCTCGCACTAAACGAGGCCCGCAAAGCGTTAGAGCAGCAGGAGGTCCCGATCGGGGCGGTGGTCGTCAGCGGCGAAACCGTCGTCGGCCGCGGCCACAACCTCGTCGAGACGCTGTCCGACCCGACGGCCCATGCCGAGATGCAGGCCCTGACGGCCGCCGCCTCGACACTCGGCGGCAAGTATCTGCAGAAGTGTACGTTGTACGTGACGGTCGAACCGTGCATCATGTGTGCCGGAGCGATTGCCTGGGCGCAGATCGGTCGCGTGGTCTGGGGCGCCGACGACCCCAAGCGCGGTTACCGCATCTACAGCGAGCGGGTTTTCCACCCGAAAACGCAGCTCGAACGGGGGGTGCTGGCCGCCGAGTGTGAGACGTTGATGACCTCTTTTTTCGCCTCGCTGCGGAATTAGATTTGGCAAAAGCGGAAATTTTTTTGTATTTTTGTCACCATGGCGTCCGGGAGGTGCCTCGGTGACCGAAAGGTCCGGACCATTCTCCGCATGCGCGGCGCCGCTACCTTTCGAACCTTCGAGACCACAAAAACTCAAATAAAACAATAAAAGAACCATGAAAAAGATTTTTGTTTCGGCCCTGGCTCTGATGGCGGCCATGTCGCTTTCGGCGCAGGATGTTACGACGATTTTCAACGAGGCAGGTGCGGCGTTCAACGCCAAGGATTTTGCCGGCGCAGCCGCCAAGTTCGAACAGGTGATCGACCTCGGTATGGACAATGAGGAGGCTGCCGCACAGGTCGCTACGGCCAAGTCGACGCTCCCCAAATGCTACTTCTACCTGGGTGGCGCCGCCATCAAGACGAAGAACTACGACGAGGCGCTGAAGAACTTCGAGAAGTCGGCCGAGCTGGCCGAGCTCTACGGCGACATGACCCAGATGGGCAAGTCGAACGGTTGGGTGGCCAAGATCTACCAGCTGCAGGGCGGTGAGGCCTTCAACAACAAGGACTACGTGACCGCTGCCGGCATCTTCGAGAAGGGCTACAAGGCCGATCCCGACAACACGGCCATGGCGCTGAACCTGGCGATGAGCTACTGCGAGATGGGCGAGTACGAGAAGGGTATGGACATCTACGAGGCCATTGCCGCCAAGACCCACCCGAAATATGCCGACGATGCGGCTACGGCCAAGAAGATGATGGCCCTCTACACGAACAACAAGGTGGCCGAACTGCAGCAGGCCGGTGATTTCGACGGTATCATCACGATGGCCGATGCCCAGCTGGAGAAGAACCCCACCAGCGCTCTGTTCCAGAACGTGCGCCTGCAGGCCTATGCCAACAAGAAGGCTTACGACAAGGTGATCGAGCTGGGTCAGGCTGCTGCCGACGCTCAGACCGAGGAGGAGGACCGCAGCCTGATGTACTACCTGCTGGGTGCCGCCTACAACGCCAAGGAGATGAAGCCGCAGGCCATTGTCGCCTTCCAGAAGGTGACGGCCGGTGCTGCTGCCGAGAACGCCAAAACGGCTCTTGCCGAGCTGCAGAAATAGTTTCGCACGGGGGGCCGGATACTCCCGGCGTAACGTGTTACGGGCTCCTGCCGCATTGCGGCGGGAGCTTTTTTATGGTCTCCTGTGCCGGCCGGGCGGCAAATGCCTGCCGTGTCGTCGGCAGATCCGCTTCCGGCGCCCCGGCCGCCGGTCGCTTTTCTTTCGGCAGGCTCGATTCCGGTATGATATGTGCATGTATCGAGGCACATCTTCAAACCGAATGCCATGGAAAAACAAACGTATGTCAGCCCCGAAATCGAGGTGACGGAGATCCGTATCGAACGCGGGTTTGCCGTTTCGTCGGTCGACGGAGAGATCGAAGGTTTCGATCGGGAGGAGTGGGAATGAATGCCCGGATTCTGACCGTGACGGCACGGACGGCCGTCCGGTTTCACGACCTCAGCCGGCAGCGGCCCGTTGCCGAAGGCTCCTGCCCGGAAACCACCGGCACCCGGATCCGCTGTCGCCTCCGGATGCCGCTTTGGATGATGATTGCCGCACTTGCGGCGGGAGGCGGTCTGACGACGGGGTGTGCGGACGATCCGAACGGTGATGCGGCGCCCCGTCACCTCGTGACGCGCTCCGTGCGGATCGAGGCCGCCTCCCCGGCCACACGCACCGAACTCGCCGCCAACGGCTACGACATGCTCTGGAGCCCCGGTGACACGATCGGGGTCTTCGTCGCAAGCGGCTCCACCTTCACGACCTCCAACGCCCCGCTCGTCTACGAGGGTTCGGCCCCGGCCGCCGGGGGTACCTTCACCGGGGAGATCACCCTCGATGCCGACGCCTCCTCCTCGACGCTCTATGCCTATTATCCCTACTCGGCCGGGGCCGGTTCGGATGCCGCGGCCCTTGCCTTTACACTCCCCACGCAGCAGGTGCAGTCCTCCTCGGGCAACTCCTCGCACCTGGGCGACTGCGACTTCCTGGTCGCCGCCCCCGTGACGAACGAAACGGGCAGCTTCGGAGCGCTGACCTTCAGCCACGCCTTTGCCGTGATCGAGGTCGACCTGACCGGGTCGGGAACCATGGCCGGGAAGCGTGTGGAATCGGTGATGCTCTTCGCAACGGATGCCGCCACGGTCTCCTCGTCGGGGACCGTCTCCGGAACGGCCAACATGGCCGGTTCGTTTACCTTCGACCTGACGGGTTCATCCCCCGCAACGGCCCTCTATGCCGGCGGGGCGGCGCAGATCGGCTATTGCGGGGTGACCTTTGCGGAGCCTCCGGTCCTCGGCTCGGAGACCGTGACGGCCTATCTGACGGTCAACCCGGCGGACTACTCCCAGGGGGGCGGTCAGATTTACGCCGTGGTGAGCACCACGGACGGCTATACGGCCACCTACACCCGCTCCGGTCCGGTCATCCCGGCGGCCCGGATGCTGGTCCTTACGGAGGATGTCTCGACGGGAACGGCCACGGGACCGACCGTCGGACTCTCCTCGTCGGGCGAAACGGCCAACTGTTACGTCGTCTCCGTCCCGTCGCAGAGCTACTCGTTCGATGCCTCCGTGGCCGGCAACGGCGTTATCCCCGACAGCCTTCAGCAGGCCATTCAGCGCTACGAGGGGCGGACCCTCTCGGCCGACCTCTCGGGCGGCGGTTATGCCCGCCTGCTGTGGCAAAGCCACCCGTGGCTGATCGAACCGGGGAGTGTCTCCTATGCCGACGGGCAGATCACCTTTGCGCTGACCGAGCGCCCCACCTCGCTGGGAGGCAATGCCGTGATTGCGCTCTATCCGGATGCAACGTCCGACGAGGCGATCTGGAGCTGGCATATCTGGGTGACCGACCGGACGAACGAGGAGCTGCAGGCCGCCGCCGAGACCTATACGATGTATGCGGACTACGAAACGGTCTACGGGGCGGGTTCGGCCCGGATGATGGACCGCAACCTCGGGGCCATATATAACGAGGACGGCCCCTATGCACGGTCGTTCCGGGCGCCGCTCTACCAGTGGGGGCGCAAGGATCCCTTCCCGTGGGGCGACGTGGTCTACGATGCCGACAGCAACCCCTACAACTATCTTTCGGAGTGGACGGCCGTGCAGGCAACCGGTTCTCCGGGCCAGTATGCAGGCTATACGGGCAACACGTGGTATGCCACGGCCCATCCCGACACCTTCATCGCAACCACCTCGGGCTCTTCCTACGACTGGTGCTGGGGCAGAGGACAGGGAACTTCGGCCGCCGTGCGCAACAATTCGCTCTGGGGAAACCCGAACGGCACGACCGTCGGCGAGCAGACCACCAAGACCCTCTTCGACCCCTGTCCGCTGGGCTGGAAGGTGCCCCATCCCTACGTCTTCAGCGGGTTCACGCAGTCCGGGGCGACAACCGCGGTCTCGAGCGGCGATACCGAAACCACGGGATCCTTCGTCCAGGGCTGGAACCTCTTCTACAACGGCTCCTCGACCACCTATTATCCGGGTGTGGGCTATCGTTATGACGAGTACGGCATCTTCTTCTTCTCGGCGTCGGGCTACTATTGGACCAGTTCGCCCGCTTCCTCCTCCTCGTTCGGGGCCTGGACCTTCGGCCTGACCTCCGCAACGATCTACGAGTGTTACTCCGATCCGCGGGGCTTCGGCCTCCCGATCCGCTGTCAGCAGGAGTAGCTGGCAGGCTGCTCCGGCCCGTCGGACGATGCCGCGCTCGCTGAAGGGGCCGGTTCTGTTTTGGAGGATGCCGTGCTCGCTGAAGGGACCGGCTCTGTTTCGGAGGATGCCGCGCTCGCTGAAGGGGCCGGCTCTGTTTCGGAGAATGCCGCGCCCGGGGCAGGCGCCGGCCCGCTGGGGGCGATGTTGCCGCGGATGCGTTCCAGACCGCTGCGGGTGAGGGGCGTGCGGCCGCAGAGGCGTTCGAAGGCGTCTTCGTCCATCCGCTGCCAGTCGGCCTCGTCCATGCCGAGCGGATCGAACTGCGGATCGAAGGCCGGATTGCGGTGCTGCGGTGCCCGGCGGTTCCAGGGGCAGCAGCTCTGGCAGGCGTCGCATCCGAAGATCCATCCGTCGAGATCGATCCGTTGCCGGGGTTCGCGTTCGATGGTGTGGCACGAGATGCAGCGCGACGTGTCGATCCCCCGCCCGGGCATCACGGCCCCCGTGGGGCACGCCTCGACGCAGGCGCGGCACGTGCCGCAGCGCGATCCGGCAAAGGGGGTGTCATAGCGGTCGACCTCGGCGGTGAGGATCAGTTCGCCCAGGACGATGAAACTTCCCAGCTCGGGGGTCACCACCAGCGACTGCCGCCCGATCCATCCCAGCCCCGCCTCGACGGCCAGCAGCTTCTCGGCCAGCGGCGCCGTGTCGACGAAGGCCCGCCCGCGTATGTCGGGATCGATGCGCCGCAGTTCGTCGAACATCCGGTGGAGCATCCCCCGTATGAGGGTGTGGTAATCCTCGGCACAGGCATACGAGGCCACTTTGGTGCGGTGACCGGCCGGATAGCCGTCGCTTGCGCGATTCTTGTATCCCACGGCGCAGACCACCGCCGTACGGGCCTCGTCGACCAGTTTCCGGGGGTCGAAGCGTTTCTCGGTATTGCGTTCCAGATAGGCCAGCGACGACTGGTAGCCGCCGGCGAGCCATTCGCGGAAACGGGCCTCGCCGTCGATCAGGTGACGGCATGGCGCCACCCCGCACAGATCGAATCCAACCCCGGCGGCGAGTTTTTTGATGTACGAATGGTCGAACATATTGATAATTTATGCCAAAAATAGTATATTTTGGCTGAAAATTCGTAATTTAGCCCCGTAATATTGCGATTCGTTCGCGCCTAACTGGAACACGTCATGATTATCAATACACTTTACGAACTGGTCCGTAACGGTGTGGAGAAGTTTGCGTCCCGGATTGCCTACTCGATGTTCGACGGCGAGGACGTGACTTATGCCGAAGTGGGCCGTCGTATAACCCGCGTGCAGGAGATCCTGACCACCTCGGGGCTGCGTCCCGGTGACAAGGTCGCCCTGCTGAGCAGCAACATGCCCAACTGGGGTATCTGCTACCTGGCCGTCACCTCGGCAGGCATGGTTGTCGTACCGATCCTTCCCGACTTCTCGGGCGAAGAGCTCGACATGATCATCGAACATGCCGAGGCCAAGGCCCTGCTGGTCTCCGACCGGCTCTTTACGAAACTCTCGCGCCGAACCATCGACCGGCTCAACGTCGTCGTGCGGACGAAAAACCTCGGCGTCATCGCCCAGCACGTCCGCGAAGAGGGCTCGACGGCTGTCCCGCAGCCCGACGACCTGGCCGTGATCATCTACACCTCGGGCACCACCTCCAAACCCAAGGGCGTCATGCTGACCCACAAGGCGCTCTGCAAACAGATCGAACTCTCGTCGGCCATCTTCCCCGTGAAGGGCGACGATACGTTCCTCTCGGTGCTGCCCCTTTCGCACACCTACGAGTGCTCGATCGGCATGATCTACCCCTTCTCCGAAGGGGCCAGGGTCGTCTATCTCGACCGTCCGCCCACGGCTTCGGTCCTGATGCCGGCGCTGCGGAGCGTGCGCCCCTCGGTGATGCTCATCGTGCCGCTCGTCATCGAGAAGATCTTCCGCCATCAGGTGCTGGCCAAGTTCAACTCCAACGGCTTCTGGCGCACGCTCTACCGCGTGGGGTTCCTGCGCCGCTATCTCCACCGCGTGGCGGGCAAGAAGCTGATGAAGGTCTTCGGCGGCCGGCTCCGCTTCCTGGGCATCGGCGGCTCGAAACTCGACAGCGATGCCGAACGTTTCCTGCTCGAGGCCCGCATCCCCTATGCCATCGGTTACGGACTCACCGAAACGGCCCCGCTGCTGGCCGGAGCCGCCCCCTCGCAGGTGCGTCTGGGGTCGACCGGACCGCAGGCCCCGGGTGTTGTGCTGCGTCTGGAGAACATCAACCCCGAGACGCGTCAGGGCGAAATCGTGGCGCTGACACCGAGCATCATGCTGGGATATTACAAGAATCCCGAGGCTACGCGCGAGGCCTTTACGGCCGACGGATGGTTCCGTACGGGCGACCTCGGCGAGTTCGACAAGGACGGCTGGCTCTACATCAAGGGGCGGCTGAAGAACATGATCGTCGGCCCGGGCGGGGAGAACATCTACCCGGAGGATATCGAGAGCGTCCTCAATTCGCACGTCTGCATTGCCGATTCGATCGTCACGGAGCACGAGGGGCGTCTGGTGGCGCTGGTGCACTTCAACCGGGAGGAGATCGAGTCGATGATCGATGACTGGCGCGAGGAGTGGGCGACGAAAAAGGAGGCCTGGGAGGCAAAAACCGAGCAGTTGAAGAAGGAGATCATCGAATTCGTCAATGCGAAGGTGAACCGTTTCTCGCGGATCTCGGAGGTCGTCGAGGAGAAGGAGGAGTTCGAAAAGACGCCGACGCAGAAGATCAAGCGTTTCCTCTACAACAGGAACGGAAAGACGGATCCGAAGTCGTCAAAACACTCGGAGCATCCGACTCCCGAAAAATCCTGATCCGAAAATCCGGAAAATCTGAAAAATCTGGCCAGGTCCTCCGATTGCAGACATGCGACCGGAGGGCCTGCCGTCTTTTTTGAGGAAGGGGGGGGAGATCGTTGGCCGCGCGGTGTCGATCCTTCCGCGTTTCGTGGCCGATGCACTGGTGGTCGAGGTCGATGCTTTGGTGGTCGAGTCCGAAGAGTTTGGCTTCAGGGGATCGGGTTCGTCTCGGGCGATGGAAAAATTTTCTTACTTTTGTTCCCGCAAATCGAGGATCCCTGCCTCTTCTTCGGTTTGCAAACGACAGAAACGGGCGGAGAAAAGGAGATGTTGCGTCACTCGATCTGAATTCTTCAGGTTTATCCTTCTCTTCGCCCCTCTTTTTGGTAGTGTTTCAAAAAGTGTGTCTGGGAAGGAGCCTTCAGATTCTTCAGATATGCAAATATAACAATTCTTGTTTTCAGATCCACACGCCGCGGCGTGTGGATCTTATTTTTGTGTTATAGTCTTCACTCGGGGAATAATTCCCGATCCAGGTCGATCCGCGGCACCGGCCTCAGATAGGATTTCTTAT
>CALLRW010000017.1 GCA_938014215.1 uncultured Alistipes sp.
GGAACTCTCCTGATTCACGTTCACTGGCCTGAGCCTCGGCGTATTTGCGTTTGCTGTCATAAAACTGCCACTCAGGTATCCCAATTTCTTTCAGTCGGCTCTTGTAGGAGACTCCATGCTCCTTGCAGTATTGAACTATCTCTGCAATTTCTTCTCTTGTAAGCATTTTTTTTGCGCGAAGATACCTCGCGTGGAATAAATTCGCTACACGCACTTCTCCGGTTGCTTACTCCTGTTTTGACAGCGTTTTGTGACCAATTCGTGACCGATTTTTATTTTCCAATTTTAGGTCACAAAAAGTCACGGGTCGGCCGCTTTCTGACGCAATTTGTCATTATTTTCATCCCCTCATTTTTAATCGTTTACAATAATTTACAACCTAAAGAATGAGGTTATGAAAAACACATTTAAAGTGCTCTTCTACGTGAAGAGAAACGCGGTCAAAAAGACGGGAAAAGCGCCGATTATTGCCCGTATTACCATCGATCAAGACAAGATCCAATTCTACACGAAACTGGAAGTCGCTCCCGATCTATGGGATGTACCCCGGGGAAAAGTAACCGGAAGAGGTCCTGAAGCGCTGCAAATCAATGCGTTATTGGACGATATCCGAATGGCAATCCAGAAGCAATACCACTCGTTGCTCGAAACGGACGGCTATGTCACGGCCGAGCGAGTCAGAGACGCCTACCTGGGAAAAACCGAAAAAACACGCACCATTCTCGAATTCTTCGAACAGCACAACGAGCAGTATCTCCAGAAGGTGAAGATGGATCCGACCAACAAAACCTACTGGCGTTACGAGTTGACCAGGCGCCGGCTCGAAGAGTTTATCAAATACAAGTATTCCGTATCGGACATGCCGCTGAAGGATATCAACGTTCTGTTCGTCGAGAATTTCCTGCTCTTCAACGAAAATGTCCACGGCTGCAACCACAACACGGCCATGAAATTCGTCCAGCGGCTCCGCACCGTGGTCAATTTCGCCAAGAATACGGGTATGCTCTTCGTTGATCCCTTCGGAAACTTCAAGGTCAAGTTCGAACGAACCGACCGCGGGTATCTGACCATGGAGGAGATTATGGCCATCTACCACCACACATTCCCCTCCCGACGACTTGAACAGGTCCGCGACCTGTTTATCTTCAGCTGCTTCACGGCACTCTCCTATATCGACGTCTGCGAGCTGCAGCCCGACGACATCAGCACCGGTTTCGACGGCAACCTCTGGATCATCCGCAAACGGCACAAGACCAAGGTGACGGCATCAATCCGTCTGCTGGATATTCCGATTGCCATCCTGAAAAAGTACAAGGGAAAGCTCCCCAATGGGAAACTGCTGCCCGTAATCAGCAACCAGCGGGTGAATGACTACCTGAAGGAGATTGCCGCCATGTGCGGAATAAACAAGCGACTGACCTTCCATATGGCAAGGCACAGCTGCGCAACCTCGGTGCTGCTGGCCAACGACGTACCCATCGAAACCGTCTCGAAGATTCTCGGTCATACGAACATCCGCACCACGCAGATCTACGCCAGAATCACCGACCGCAAAGTCAGCAAGGACATGGAGATGCTCTCTCAGAAACTCGACCATGCAGGCATCCGGAGACGTCGCAGAGCAAGTGCAATATAAGTATGCTGATTTTTCCTGATATCAGGTTGGTTGAAAGCAGAATATATTGATTATATTACACGGCGATTCAATATGTCAAGAACCGAATACAAACTAAAACTATTCTTGATATAAATCTCATAACAGAATATAAAACCATAAAATAAGAATATAATGAGTGCACGCGAAATAGAATTCGGATCAATCACCATCGATGCGGAAAACAACCACGTCACGGTTACATGCTCACAGGATGGAACCGTCTGGATGACCGAAACGGAGATTGCCCGGCTCTTCGGGGTTTTCCCCGTGGCCATCAGAAACAATATCCGGGCAATCTATAAAGATAAACGGATGAATGAATACCGCACGCATCAAATTACCGGACGCGGCGATCTCTACAGTCTGGAGATGATTGCCGCCCTCTCGTTCCGGGTGCGCACCATGGAATCCGAAGCATTCCGGGAATGGCTGCTTTATCGACCGCAGCACAAAATGGTCGTCATGCAGATCGAATCGGATGAACTTTGTCCGGTAAGTTAATCCCTCATACTACCCGATAGAAAAGAGCAATTCCATCACGGAATTGCTCTTTTTGTTTAACCGGCGAATCAGGATAGAACCACGCTCTTCTATCCGACCTGCGGGGTGAAGTTTTTACATTTACAGTGCTATTTTAAATCAGAGAGGTTGAATACGGATCCAAAGAAAGGACCTAAGGACTATCGATTATTTAGATTTTTTATAGTGGACAACAAAATAAATGAGAAGACTTATAGAATTGACAGGAACATCGTTACGGGCTTGTATTGATCGAAAAACAAAAATCACTATCTTTGAAAGATCCGAGAGCCTGTTCCCGGACACTTTTTGTAACCCGGTCCGTACAACTTTGCATCACTGACTAAAACTTGTTAAAAGCAATGTACCGTAAAATATCTTTAGCCCTCTTAATCCTGATTTGTTACGGATGCAATCATATTCGGACAACAAGATACAATCTTGATTTTGAATATACCACAGATACAAACCTGCCCACACAATGGGGAATACCGGATAAATCCTATCATGGATATGCGTCAGAACTGGATTCCAAGCAAAAGAGGTCTGGAAGATATAGTCTGCGCATGAGTCAAATCGATCCGGAGAAAAGCGGGTGGGCGATATTTTATCAAAGTCTTCCCGCTTCAATGATCCAGGGTAAAACCGTAGAATTAAAAGGTTGGATTAAGACAAATCAGCTGACAGATGGATTTGCCGATTTATATTTTGAAGAATATGAGCATATCAATTACAATAATTTTCCCATAGATACGCTAAACCGAGGCGTCCGCAATTCATCCGACTGGACACAAATTGTCATAAAAAAACAGTTTGACAACCACGCTTCCTACATCGAATTTGGCGGCATCATGAAAGGGCGCGGAGAGGCCTGGTTCGACAATCTGGAAATAAGCATTGACGGAATCCCTCTCCGGGATACGATCCAGCCCTCCCCCAAAATTCGTTTGACACGCAAGGACAAGCAAGAGTTGCGAAAATATCTCCATCCGATCCGGACGGTTGCCCCCGACGCAACGGACACGAACGACCTGAACGTTCTCAAAGAGTTGATTGGAGAGAGTTCGGTTGTGGCTCTTGGTGAAAACACGCACGGATCGAGTGAGATATTCCGGTTGAAAGATCGCTTCATCCGCTATATGGTTGAAGAGCTGGGATTTGACGTCTTCTCCATTGAGGCGGATATGCCAAAAGCATACCCATTGAACGGCCTCATCCAAGATGGTGAAGGTGACCCGATACCGTTAATTTGCAGGATGGGCATGTGGATATGGTGTACGGATGAAATGCTGTCGTTAGTCAACTGGATGAAAAAATACAACGACCGGAAGCCAAAGTCGGAAATAAGCTTCACGGGATTTGACATGCAAAGTGTCGAAGGCTCCGTTGAGAATCTTAAAACGGCTTTTAAAGACGACAATTTGTCGTCGCAACTGATTGACCGCATTGAGGATGCATTAACAAAAGTATTAAGCTATTCCTCGATCGGGAATCCTCAAATCGATGCTGAAATTGCTTCGACCATCGAACGGGAACTGTCCAAAATCGATGAACGCATGAACAAATTACCCGATGACAAGGAGAGAAAAGAATGGCTGCATCAGAACGTAACGCTCATCCGACAGTTCCTTGGGCAAGGACCGCTCGCATGGCGTGATCGGTGTATGGCGGATAACATACTCTGGATAAAGCGTCAGAAACCCTCATCCCGCATCATGATCTGGGCGCACAACGGACACATTGAAAGAAGTTCAG
This sequence comes from uncultured Alistipes sp., assembly GCA_938014215.1. Classification (GTDB taxonomy): domain Bacteria; phylum Bacteroidota; class Bacteroidia; order Bacteroidales; family Rikenellaceae; genus Alistipes. Next base: position 3,932 of record CALLRW010000017.1, read on the forward strand.
GCAAGATGGGTGGATATCTGAACGATACCCTGGACTCGGACTATACAAATTTCGGTTTTACCTTTTATGACGGAGTCTATACAGCTCTAAACAGAGATGGCAAAGGTTATGTCCAGAAGGCAACGACAGCAACGACAGCCTATCCCGGTACTGTCGAATACATCCTGGAACAACTCGACGAACCGATTTTCATACTCGACCTGAAGAAAATGCGGGAAGAGGGGGCGCCCGTTCTCGCATGGATTGACGATCTGTCGTTCCGGCATGTCGGAGCCATCAAGGTTGATAATGAGTTCCCGGACAAAAAAATTACGGAAAGGTTCGACTATTTGGTCTTTATACGAGAAACATCTCCGTCGCACCTGTTTTGGATGAGAACGACCGGTGCACAATCCGGATTTTCCGAGAAATAACCCCTCAGCTCAGCGGGTTGAAGCAGGCCATAATACTACTAACTAACAGACAAAATTCCAGTCCCTCGATCGATCGCTATTTTATCTATTCATTCAGGAAGTAAAATAGCAATCGATTTTTATTTAGGAGGCTGTGAAAAAAGCCTGGATCAGAGAAAATCATTTTGAGCTATATCACTATATTCAGTTTAAAGCGATCATCTCTTCATGGGCAATCCGCCAGCGTAAGGCCCGTCTCTCCGGATTTATTCTGATCGGGCGAAAGATTCAACACGCAAATCGATATCATCGATCTCAAGACATTTTCAAGATACTGAAAACATACACAACGACATTCACCTTTCACTGAAGAATCTGCCGGGGGGGGGCAAGTTGGGTTACTCGGCCAGATAGCGAGCCAGGTATTGCAGAATTGAGCAATCATCCAGAATACCACTGCTGCCGGATTTCAGAATTTCGTCCCGAGATGTATCGGCAAGAAACAGGTATGCCGACAAGGTTTCGGCCTGCCGCATCCGCAGCCCCCGCACCAACCGGACGTAGTCGTCCGCATGGAAATTCCGTTCGAGAATCGGTTTTACATTCCATCCGGCCAGATAAACCGATGGCTCCGCCTGCCGGTATTGCCATAATACCTCGTTCCAGGAGAGCGGGGGCTCTCCTGCCATTACGTCCGTGATCTCCCCGGTCAACGTTTCCCGCACCGAATCAATGGACAGAATGCTCTGAAGTTGATCCAGAAACCGGGCGATGACGGTATCCGTCTCTTCAGGATGGAACCGGAGCCAGAAACCGGGATCGCATTTCAATTGGTTGACCGCCTCATCCACGGACTGAAAATCGTGCAGGCCGTTATGTTGGCAATCGCCGAGCAGCGCCTTTTCCGAAAAATTCAGCCATGCTTCGGCAAACCGATCCATGCTGCCGAATCTGGCGTCGATGAGCTCCCGCAGTCCGTCGAATTCATGCCCTTCACGATCCATATAGCGGATCCGGCCATCGACATACCGCCCGAGCAGATCATAACTGAAGACGGAGGGACGGTTGGGAAAGAGCGAGAAGAAGAAGCAGGAATCGATGGTTCGGACAACGGATTCGAACCGGCTGAAGAGCGGGCCGACCGTCATCGCCCGATCTGCTGCCGTGATGTCTCGAACGAATTTCGTCGGTGATTGGGTAAGGCGCGGCGTGTATACAACATGCCGGAAACAGGCCAGAATCTTCCCGTTCACGTACTCCACATACCCGCTCTGCGGATCGCCGCTCATGGCCTCCTGCAGGGCAGACGTGAGGCCGTAGGGCGTATAGTCGACCAATGGCACCCGGATTCGGACCGTTTCGGAGCATCGCTCCTGTCCCAGGCCGTTCAGCCAGACCAGCAACAGCGGAACAAGCAATTTCAAGATTCTTCGATTCATCTTTTTCCCATTTTTTTGAGGATTCTGTCTCTCCCCGACAACTTCCTCCCCTTCCCCGCGAGACGATCAATTTTTTGCGGCTAAACGCATCTCAGAGACCTGGATTCCGACAATCCGGGAGCATCTGCGGATTCCTGCAGAAGAGCGATCTGCCGATGGGGCCTCTTTCCGGGCGGGATTTTCCCGCATATCCGGTGTATTTACTCGGCCTGTGGGCGCAGGTTCAGCTTTGCAGACCGTTTGTTTTCCGTCCTGTCCAGCACAAATGAATCCAGCACCTCGTATCCCTTACCCGTTGCCGGATGAAGCATCAGAAAGCCGACCGTTATTTTAATGGACTCCAACGCGTCCCGGAATTTCCCGGAAACCGCGGCAAGATCGGCCTCCATACGGACTGTTTCCAACGACTCAACCGTGAATGCCGAATAAAATGGCTGTCCAACCTCCTGAAACGGATATTTCCAGGTCCAAAGAGTTTGGGAACGGTCTCTGAAATCGACCTTGATTCCTGTATTTCCAATCTCGGCAATCATGGGAGGATAGGAGGCCCATATGACCTTATCCTCAAACCGGTTTGTCAGCAGCAGGGTTACCTTGTCGAAATGCTCGTCAACCGACATGTCAAGATGGATTCGACCATCGGAAAGCGGGATTGCCTCCATGAAGATGCAATATGGAATCCGGCCTTTCCAGGGGGTGTAAAACACGCTGCTTCTCAAGACCCGGTCAAGTTTCTGATAATCTTCTGCCGTCCACTGCTGCTGCATTGCTCGGGTCGAGTAAAAGGTAATCCATTCGATCTGTCCGGAGGGGGATAGAACCATCTCCATCAAAATTCGTGGAATCCCCTCTAATTTCTCTACAGGCAGGACGGAAAGGATCGTATCGCGAATCCGGTTTCTGGCCTCTACGGTTTGTACCACCAGAGCAACATCCCGATTGTATTGGGACTGGGTGTGTTTATCACAGGGAGTTTCGTTCATCAGTCTGATATAATCCTCCCGGGAAGAGGGGCCGCCCGCTCGGGGCACCGTTACCTTCGTGTACGTATCGGACATCGGACGAAAAACAACTGCGCCATCCTTGAGTGTATCGCGCCTTTCTGCAGGTTGCGAGTACCCTGTCAGATGGACAAGAATCAGGCCGAATACCAGGATGAACTGTCTCACGTTGCGTTCCGCCCGGGTAAATGCAAAGCCGGGGAATGGCAATATGATCGCAGAAAACAGATTTTTCATAGGGCCCTCTTTTAAATGATCGGCAACGATCTATTGGAATTAATAAGGCTTAACCAAGCGATATTCCATCGATAAAATAGTTGCCGCCGCATTTCTTCAATGCAATGATAATTTTATGAACCAGATTTCCGGATTTATATTCCACGATGTAGCCGTTATCCAGAGATTGTATGTACAAAGAGTCATACCACAGGCCATCGAAATCAAAATTGTCGATCAGAAAATCGTATCCTTCCACCCCATCGCCTGACTGATCCTGTTCTGCTCTTTGGAACTCTCGGATTGCCTGAGAGGTCAGATATTTCGCCCTCAATGCATGCAGTTCATCCGGCAGATTTTCGGACATGCGAACGTATGGAGCCAAATATGCCTGATAAAAGGATTCGAGAAACGCCTGCCCCGATTCTTGACTGATTGTCTGGGGCCTATCCTCCTCGGTCAACAATAAATGATCTCCATACCGAACCCCATTCCAGATCGGCGTGATATAGACGATCTGCCAGGCATCACCCGTGCTTAAAACCTTAAGAGGGATTTCCGTTGCCGTTTTTGCATCATCCTTATCCCAAAGATAGCGAACCATATACCAATCGTCGCCCAGACTCCTGACAGATAATGACCGGATGGCATCCTCATTGATATCCTGGCTTCGAATGACGGCATCAACTCCTGTCGCAGAGGAGATGCGTTGAATTTTCCGGATCAATGCACGGGTCATGCAGGATTCGCACAACTCCTTGTTCTTTAAGCAATCTCCATCCAAAAGATTACCCATATACGCAGTGTAGAAGGCTTGGATCCGCTCCGGGCATGCTGCCCGAGAGACAAGGCCATATCCCAATATGAGAAATAGGATAACGATTTTTTTCATGACCCTAAATATAGAATTCAGACACCGGTTATTTTCGCCTACAGGACAGTTAATTTGCAATCGGAATAGATTCATGAAAATAACAATATGGAATCGGGACATTCCAAGGAGCATAAAAAATGGCTCCTTTCAACGTTTTATCCATTTTGTAGTAATCTACGGCTGTCCATTGCCTCTCCATTTCCTTTGATGGGAACACCGTGATTAATTCGATATGCCCGGACAGTGACAGGATTATCCCCATGTCAATTCGGGCAACTCCCTCAAGTCGATCTTTCGGCACTGCCGCAATTATAGCATTTTTGAGTCGCTCTTTACAATATCCGGTATGCGCTTGATGGAAGGCCGTGGTCTGAAATTGATTGAAGGTATGCGGATCATTCGTATTGTTTTTTAACAACTCCATGTAGTCTTGATAAGACGTTAAGCCTCCGACACGAGCGATGGTGACAACATTCTGCCGAAAAATGACAACCGTATTTTGAATCGTATCACGCCTCTCAATGGGTTGAGAATAGCCTGAAAAGCAGACACTGATAAAGACTGAAACAAGGATACAAATTTTTTTCATGAATATGTTGTTTCCTAAATTAAAGAAATCCGTCAATCGGCCAACTTCAGGCATATAATTGATTCACTACGCATGGAAAGATCATTACAAAAAACAGGCATCATGAAGAGAAGAATTCCAAGAAGCCATCGATAGACATTCGGACCTCATATATTCTTTCTTCGGGCACCACCTGATCGAATACAAGTCCATTTCCAATCGCAGATAACGCCGATGAGCCAGGCAAGAAGAGCCAACGATTGGCAAAATGCCTTGGTTAATATTTTCGGACATTATGCCAGCGAAGAGTTCATTGACACCGTTGGATATCAGGTTCACATTCATCAAGTTTTGTTTATTCAAAAATAATCATTCTTTACGATTTCTCAAATATCTCAGAGAAAGGAAATATTGCGAGATCATAAGTGCAGGTTTCCCATACACCGAAAACAATGGTGTAGATCTAGTAGGTACTAGATTTACACCCAATTTTACACCTAAAAATCAAGCAACTATATTATTTTTCTTGAGTGTAATCTTGAGATTTTCTCTCCTCGATTGACGGCTATTTATCACAAGACTTGAATATTCAATACTCTCCCAAAATATTACCGAAACCACTTTTGATGACCAGTTTTTCGAGTTCAGCCATTACGGTATGATCGATTTCAGCATTCGTGCGTCTTACTCTTTCCGCCATTTCGCAGTATCTGATTGGATAGGTATTATGGATGTCGGTAAACATTTCCACACAAATATATAACATTTATCCTAATATACACGCAAGAAAACCGGCCTCTCCATCCGACACGAAAAATTCACCGTCGTGCAAATATTTTTAAATAAAACTATTACATCTAAAATATTTTGCATATATATTTGCAATAGTTGGAACAAATGGGTTTCCCGAACAGAAGGAATTGGATTAGAAAATTCGTTGCATGAAAGGCTTCAGCCGATGGAACATGTCTGATTCCTTAAAAATGGAAAATGATATTCTGACAATATCTTATCAATTGCGTATCTGCTTGTATCACTTAACAAGAAGTAAAATGAGAGCATTGTTTCGTATTTTCTGTGTTCTGGTTTGTCTGTTGAGCGTTGCACCTGTCATGCAGGCCCAGCAACCTCCCGTTCCTGTCCCCGCCTCCTCCGGATTCAACCTCACGGCGGAGGATCTGAAGGATCCCCGTGCCGTCGGAAATCTCGAAACCCTCTGCCGTGTCTGGGGCTATGCCAAGTACCACCATCCGGTCTTTTGCGACACGCTGTGCCGCGTCGATGTCGACAGCGCCCTCTTTGCCCTGCTGCCCCGGGTCGTGCATGCCGACCGGGTGACCCGCAACCGGCACCTGCTCAACTGGGTACGCTCGCTGGGAGATTACACCCCCAACCGGATCGAGTGCGAACAGGCGCTGGCACCGTATGACCTGGTCGAGACAGCCGACCTCGGTTGGACGGCCGACACCGTGTTGCTAGGCGGGGAGCTCTCGAAGCTGCTGCAGGACCTGCGTTATGCCGAGCGCGATGAGAACTTCTACCTCCGCATGGGAACAATGGAAAACGGACCGGGTTATCACTACCTTTCGTTGCGCAACGAGAGGTCCTATCCGACTCCGCAGATGGATAGCGGGCTCAACCTGCTGACGCTCTTCCGGCTGTGGAATGTCATCGAGTATTACGCCCCGAACCGTTCGCTGACGCTGCACCCGTGGAATGAAGTGCTATCCACCTATATTCCTCTCATGGGTGTTGAAACGGACGGGAGATGTTTTGCCCGCCTCTACATGCGGTTAATCCGCGAACTCAACGACGGCCATGCCGTCGCGCCGGTCGAGATGCTCTTTGGACAGCGGATGCTGCCCGTGTGGCCGCTCCAGGCCGAAGGGCGCCTCTTCGTCGGCTACTCCGGCAACAGTGCCCTCGAACGGGGCGACGAAGTGGTGGCCATCGACGGGGAGCCTATCTCCGAACGGCTGGAGCTGCTGCGGGAGTATGCCTCGCGGTCGAACGAGGCGAGTCTGCGCCAGGCCCTCCGTTTTTACGGGCTTAGCACACGTCGCGATACCGCCGAGGTAGTTCGCCGCCGCGCCGGGGCCTGCGACACGCTCCGCGTGGCAACGGTACCCTATGGCAGCGTCTCCCCCATTTACGACCCGGCCCAGCTCGCACAGCCGCCCTTCCGCCTGCTGGCCGATTCGGTGGGTTACATCTACGCCGGGACCTTCTCACGCGAGCACCTCGCCGAGGTCGGGCAGACGCTGCCCCGCACGCGGGCACTCATCATCGACCTGCGCACCTACCCGCTGAATGTGGACGGCGCGCTGATAGCGCTGATTGGCCAGTTGCTGCGCACCGAGTCGGTCGTTGTTAGGCAGGCGCTTTATCAGACACTGGCCCTGCCCGGCCTCTTCTACCGGCAGGAGCAGTGGCTGTTCGAGGACTTCGGAGAGGTTGCTACACGATGCACCGAACCCTACAAAGGGCGGGTAATTTTACTGGTCGACGAGATGACGCAGAGCAACCCCGAGTTCCAGGCCATGGCGTTCCAGAGTTGCCCGCAGACGCTGACCATCGGCTCGCCGACCTCGGGTGCCAACGGCTCCATTGTCTGGATTCCGCTGCCCGGTCAGATGACCAGTTTCTCCGGCATCGGCGCCCTCTATCCGGACGGGACCCAGCCCCAGACCGTGGGCGTGCGCCTCGATGTTGAGGTGCTGCCGACGGCAGAAGGGTTGCAGGCCGGGCGTGACGAGGTACTCGAACGGGCACTGGAGCTGGCTCGCTGATATTTAGGCGGATATCCTCACCACGTTTAATCAATTACGGCTGGTGCTACCGAAACGGCCGCTGGTAAAACTACCATTAACAAGTACAAGGCTCAACACTTACACTTAATAAATATCAATTAAGCAATTGATAATCGATTTATTGTTTGTTGTTTTTTTCTATATTTAATACAAAAAAAACACGAATGAATATTTTTCGATACTATGCTGTAATCATAAGTGCCTTGTTCTGCAGCTGCAGCACGCTCTATCCAGGCCCATATAACCTCGATTTCGAACATACGGACGGGCTGGACAGGTTGACCCGATGGAAGTATAACGATCAGTCCGCCGAGGAGTACGTCTCCCGGCGTGATACCCTATGCCGGTATCGTGGCCGCTCTTCGCTGCGACTTGAACGGAGCGATTCGGCCAGCCGGGGGCCTGTCTGCTTCTATCAGATGCTGCCCGACTCGCTCGTCGCCGGTCACGAAGTCGAGTTGAGCGGCTGGATTCGTACGGAGGGACACCCGGCAGATCGGTCCAATCTCCTCCTCGCTCTTCCCCAAGAGATGGAGAGCGGCCCTGTTCCCTTCCGGGATTCGGAGTTCTGCGTCGGGTCAGCCCACCATAAGCACAGCAAGTCAGGGTGGCACCGTATGACGCTTCGCAGACAAGTTCCAGACTCGGCAGCAGGTATTTACATCGGCGGCATGCTGACGGGGAGTGACACTGCCTGGTTCGACGACCTTGAGGTCCGAATCAACGGCCAGAAGCTCCGCGATACAGTGATTCCGGAGTTGAAATACCGGTTGACCCCTCGCGAAAAACGGGAGCTCCGTCGCTATATCTATCTGCTGCGGGGTTGCGACCCTGCCGATGGGGATTCCGTCGAACTGCGGTTGCTCGACCGGCTGGTCGGGGCGGGCACGGTGGTCGCCCTGGGGGAAAATTCGCACGGGGCAAGCGAAATCTTCCGGTTGAAGGAGCGGATAATTCGTTATCTGAACCGGCAGCTGGGCTTCGATCGGGTCGTCTTCGAGGCTGAAATGGCGAATGGCACCGTTCTGAATGACTATATCCGTTCGGGTGTCGGGCACGCCCGGGCCGGGATATTTGGACTCGACATGTGGGTCTGGGATGTGAACGAAGTGCTGTCGCTGGTCGAATGGATGCGGCAGCGCAATATCGACGGCCACCGGATCGAATTTTCGGGCATTGACATGCAATCAACCGCGAAGACCCGGGAGTTGCTCCGTCAGGGACTGAAGGGGGACGATGCAGCGCTGAAGCTGCTGGACAGGATAGATTCCAAACTGGATAAGGTACTGCGGTATGACGAACGAGGCATGGCGCGCATCGACCCGCAGCTGGCCGGGGAGATTACGCAGGAGCTCGACAGCCTCGAGACCCGCATCGACCCGTCGGCGTCCGGACTGCGCCAGTGCATCACCCTCATCCGGCAGTATCTGGGACAGGGTCATGACCTATTCTGGCGGGACCGGTGCATGGCCGAGAACCTGCTCTGGCTCCGACGGCAGCATCCCGACGAGCGCATGGTGCTCTGGGCCCACAACGGACATATCTCACGAGCGGACAAGCGAATGGGCTACTGGCTCGACCGGCAACTCGGGACGGATTACGTCACCTTCGGCTTCACCTTCTACGACGGGCGGTATACGATTATCAAGCCCGGCGTGCGGAAGTGGCAGCATGATGCCCAGGAGGCCTACCCCGGCACGCTGGAGTATCTGCTTCGTCAGCTGGACGAACCCCTCTTCATCCTCGACCTGAAGCGGATGCGCGAGGAGCATGCCCCGGCCCTCGAATGGCTCAAGCAGATGAAGTTCCGACATGTCGGGTCTATGAAGCTCGAAGATGAATTCTGGGATCATGATATTGTCGGTCAATATGATTATCTTGTATTTATATCCCATATATCGCCGTCTGAATTTTTTCTGGATTTTGAATAATTCAAACCGATTGGGAGGATAAGACGATCCGACAAGAAACTCGGTGCATAAGAGAATGGAATTGATAAAGGGGCTAAAATTATCTTTATTGAGCGCTTCTTTTTTGATCCTCGGGACCAGTATCAGTTGTGGGAAGGATTACCCGGTCGGTACGACGGAGTACAACCTCGATTTCGAGTATGCATGGAACAACTCCGTGCCGATGCGGTGGACGTTGCGCAACACCTCGCTCACGGGGTATGACTGCGGGCTTGACCACCAGATCCGGCATCACGGTGCGGCCAGTCTGCGGGTCGACTGGAGTGGGCGGATGCTGCCATTATCAGCTTATGGCGGCATTCAAATCTTTTTCCGGACACCAGTAAAATCGCTTAATCTGTTGATATACATTGATTAAGCTATTTTTATTCCCCGAATTTTCCTCACACGTGCTGTGAAAGATGCTTGACTAGGCTATTTGGCGGGGTAATTCTTCGACAAAAACTACCTTGTTAAATTGGTAAATCTACTCCTCCCCTGATGATATAAATCCCGGGATTTTTTCCATCTTTGAATCCGTAAAACCAAGAAACAGAACAACGACAAGAGAAAAAGACAATATCAACATATAACTAATTGAGCTTTTGGCTCTTATTCTCGACTTTGCGAAATCTGGTAAATTTTTTGAAGTACACGAGAATAAGCAGCGGAGGTTCACGTCCATGGGCGTGGACCGTTCGTGCTTATTTGTGTACATAGGTTTACCAGAGCCTGCAAAGTCAAATAAGCGACAACGAATGGTTTCACGCCTTCTTTATGTTGCTTAACGGAGGGTCGGGGCGAAGCTTTCAAGCCTATGCCCTCCACCAAATCCCATACACCGCAAATCATCTCGCGTCAGCGCGTGGCCGATCACGGAGAGGTCTTCACCGCCGAGCGTGAGGTCAAGGCGATGTGCGACCTCGTGAAGAACGAGACCGGGCGCATTGAATCCCGGTTCCTCGAACCCGCCTGCGGACAGGGCGCTTTTCTGATCGAGATCCTGCGTAGCAAACTCGCCGTCGTGTCGTCCCGTTATGCCGCGACGCAATCCGAATGGGAACGCCATGCCGCGATTGCCGTATCGAGTCTCTACGGAATCGACATTCTGGCAGACAACGTGACGCTCTGCCGCAATCATCTCTACGATACGTTCCTGACGGCATACCGGGCTCTCTTCCCGAAGAGCATGAAGCCCGCCTGCTGCCGTGCGGTGCGCTATCTACTTGCGACCAACATTCTTTGGGGTGATGCCCTGACCCTCCAAACCCCGGACGATTCGGCGCGGCCGATTGTCTTTGCCGAGTGGTCGAACATTGGCGGCGGGCGGTTCAAACGCCGCGATTTCACGCTGCCCAACCTGCTGCAAAGCCAGCCGATGGAGGGTCCCAACCTCTTCTCCGACCTCGGAGATGCCGCCTTTATTCCGCCCCCCGTAGCCGAATATCCGCTTGTTCGCTTCCTCAAACTCGGAGCCGATGAAGAACTATAACCCCTATGTGTTGACCTGCCTGCCAATCTGAGCAACGACGAGATGTTCACCCCTTCGGTCGTTGTCAATCGCATGCTCGATCTGCTGCCTGCGGAGTTGTGGCACAATCCCGATGCGCGGTTCCTTGACCCTGTAAGCAAAACGGGAGTCTTCCTGCGGGAGATTGCCAAACGGTTAATGGAGGGGTTGAGCGAGCAGATTCCCGATCGGCAGCAGCGGGCCGACCACATCTTCACCCGGCAGTTGTTCGGCTTGGCCATTACCGAACTGACGGCCCTTCTGTCGCGCCGTTCGCTTTATTGCAGCAAATACCTATTCTATGGGAAACAATACATTTTTTGTTAGGTAATCGACAATTGTGTTGTAGTTTGGATCCCAGCCTGGAATACGATCCTGATAGATTTCTTTATGATATTTTTTTGCCAGATAATTATAAGCCGCAATAGTTTTGTTCTTATCTATAAGCTGTTTTTTATAAAAACTTTCATACTCTTGACTTGTTAAATTACTTTTCAAGACAGGAGAAACATCCACAAGCATCAAATATATACGATCTTCATTATTATTGTTGACATAGTCTCTAAACGCTTTATTAAATGACTGTAATTTAGGCTGTTCATCAAAAAAATCTTTCAACTCTCCTTTTAGTTTTTTATTGACAGCTCCATCAGTAATTATAGCGTTTAAATAATCAACAAAATTCTCTATGGCTAAATCAACATTATGATTGTAGAAATAAATAAAATCATAGTTGTCCTTCAATATTGATTTGGCTTGATCTTCGTCACGTATTAGATATAGCATATTATAGGTTCCTCTACGATATAAAGCATTTTTGACCTCAGATAAATATGCATCAAAAAAAACATCCAAAGATTTAGCGTTATATATCTTCGTTAATAATTCCTCTAACGATGCATACTCAACCCCATTAATATCTATAAACGAAAGAGCCTCTCCTCGTTTAATACCTAAGTAGTCATTGTTGTATTTTCGACTTGGAGTCGGAGAAAAGAAAAAACAACTGTCATTAGATAGAATCGTATTCTTAAAATTCGAGATATTCAATATCTTGGTTTCTCTTAATTGCCTGTCTCTATATTCTCCTTGATAGTATCCCGGTCCAATACGATTATCATAAAGATAAGTTTTATCCTCTGTCACTACATAATAATCCTGCGCTGGAGTGCACTGAAGTGCATCCATAAGGTGGCCATGAAAATTAAATGGAGAGTAAACCACAATAGGCACCTTTTTCCCATCAGGAATAACAGTTGTTTGAGAAAACAAACAGAAGGGAATTAGGGAAAATATAGCGAGAATTAATAATCTTTTTACGTTCATAATCTAATTAATTAGCGATTTTCAATCAATTTTGTTTCCGCAAATTCTCCAGCCATGTTTGTTGTTGTGTGTATTTAATGGTTTTTACTTGTATATTTCTGACTTTGGAGTTCTCTTTTATCGTATAGTGTAATACGAAAAGAGTAATTAATCCTCCGATAATGGCACCGGCATAACTGCCCCAAAAACCAATCCAATCGCTGGATTCTCCAACTGAGGGAATTAGCCATGGTATCGGATTGGTGCAGTATAGTATTATATTTACAACAATAGGAGCGACGAGAATGATTGCAAAAATATATTTGTAATATTTTGATTCCATCATCAGACCATTTAAGACTTCAAATCATATGAATACGACTAATAAAGGTAGCGAAAAATCCTGAAAAGAACCAATATGTATCTTATTTAGACATCTCGGGCCATTGCTTTTCCCTATAGTTCTCCCTTCCCGTTTGGTAGCGACAAGTCAAAGCCGCCGGAGGGACTTTGCGCAAGGTTTGCCTGTGGCAACTCGTCCTGACCTTGCGCTGTCCGCCCGGCGGCTTATTTTTGCGTCAGAAAGGGAATGGCTACTTGTTCTTTAACTTCGCTGCATCACGTTTGAGTTGTTCCGCTTCTTGAGTTTTCAGTCGCGTCTGCTCGTCGAAAGCCGCCCTTCTACGTACCAAGCGTTCGTACTCCTTGACATTCTTCCGCATTGAGTCGATACGCCGCTGATCCCGCTCGACCTCGAACAGCGCCTCCAACTCCGACAGCCGTTTCGGCGATGCCTCACCTTCATCAGCACATAACGATACTTCAGATCGTTGTCATATCGGCCTCGGTCGGGCCGCCACTCCAGGTAGAGCCCGACAGACTGCACCGCAATCACGATAAACATCGACATGAAGAGCCAGAAGTGGCGGGTTGCGTCAAGAGAGAGCGAGAAACGGTGCTGTACCATCCGCGGCGGCAGCTCCTCGGGAATCTCCATTTCCACCACTTTCTCGTCGATCTCCGAGATCTGTGCTCCGAGGTCTTCGCTAATCTGCTCCTGCCGATCGGAGATTGTTTGGAGCAGCTCCATGATTGTGTCCGCATCAATGGCCGCCGTCGATTGTGGTCGTGCTTCGGCCAACTCTGTGCGGAGCGTTTTGATAAGGGTCTCCTTCAACTCTTCGTACATCTCGAAGGATAGCTCCAGGGTGTTCTCTTTCATCTTTTCGTATTTTAGATTTGTTATCCGATTCTGCGGGAGCGTGCCTCCATGCGGCGCTTACGCTCCACGAGGGCTACGGCCATCGCCTCGGCCGCCTTGTTGATCAGCGCCGTGATGCGGGCTATATGCTCCTCGGGGCTCTCACCCTCATGTCGCTGCATCATCTCGGGCGAAAGGGCAAATGGCGAGTCGAACGGCGGCAGCGGAATCGACCCGGCGCTGCCGAGCGACACCGTTCCTGCGCCATGGCTTCCGCCTCCTCCACCTCCTCCCGCTGCGGAGAAGGAGCACCCGCCCCCGAACAGACCTGCAAAAGCAGCCCGGAAGCTCCCGGCTGCCGCCTTGAGTCCCGACATCAGGGTCGTGTGCCGCTGCTGCACCTGCCCGAAGTGGCGATCCAGCTTCGAGAAACTGAAGGCCCGATCGACCTTCGAGCCGGAGAACTCCAGCCCGTTCTTCGAGAACAGAACGCCCTGCTTTTGGCTGGTAGAACCGCAATATTTGTAGCGAGATTTTAACGGGTAATTAAGTTCAGAGATCTCGAGAAAAAAGCAGTGATAAAATTAAGAGAAAAACGGATTCTTTAAGAAAAAAGCTTATAACTTTAAATCGGGTATACAATGGGCAAATCCCCGCCAGTATATTAGAGACAAAACACTGCCAAAGTACGACAGTAGTCTGAGACAAAATTGGGACTTACGCAATAAACACTTGCACCAAACATCTGATTATTAGAGACATTAATATATTTTGATCCCAACGGGTTCACTCCTTATCCGGGGAAATCCGGACAGGATTCCGCCAAACCTCGCAAAATCAACGTTTTGTGAGTTTTTTTCATTTCTGGATTCAGCCATTTTCGGACACCGAAAAGCCAATTTCCGACAAATTCCAGTGTCCAAATCGTGACCTTTTTTGTTTACCAATTTTAGGTCACCAGAAGTCGTAAATTGACTGTCTTCTGTCGCAATTTACCACCGTTTTATACCCCTTATTTTTAACTATTTACAATAACTTTACAACCTAAAGAATGAGGTGATGAAAAACACATTTAAAGCAGTATCTGCAGAAGGTGAAGATAGATCCGACCAACAAAACCTACTGGCGTTACGAGCTGACCAAGCGCCGGCTCGAAGAGTTTATCAAATACAAGTATTCCGTGTCGGACATGCCGCTGAAGGATATCAACGTCCTGTTCGTCGAGAATTTCCTGCTCTTCAACGAAAATGTCCACGGCTGCAACCACAACACGGCCATGAAATTCGTCCAGCGGCTCCGCACCGTGGTCAATTTCGCCAGGAATAACGGCACTCTCCTATATCGACGTCTGCGAGCTGCAGCCCGATGACAGGCCTCCCAGGCACAAAAGCCCGGGGAAACAAAACGCCTCGGATTCATGCAATCAAGAGACTTAAGTTCTCGTTTGAAACAGCCCGGGATCTAAAACCGATTTACGGAATTCGTTCCATCCAGATAGCGTCAAAATGGGCAAAAAATGCAGAATCAGACCGAATTTCACTACATTTGTTATGTCTTAATGATCCTCTCCGTATGAAAAGACTCCTGCTTCTGTTGGGTATGATCCTGCTGACGATCCCCCTCTTCTCCCGCTCCGCACAACCGGTCGGACGCCCCAGCCGCGATCCGGAACTGGATGTCCTGCCCGGATTTCGGAATCCCCCGGCCGGATACGGCGAAGTCCCGTTCTACTGGTGGATGGGCGACACGCTCACACGCGACCATCTCCGCCATCATCTCGACCTGCTGCAGGACCACGGAATAAGCAGTCTGCAAGTCAATTACGTCCACAGCGACAAGGGCGGAAAACTCTGGGGGCTGACCTACAGGTCCCGGCCCGCGATCTTCACGGATGCGTGGTGGGAGCTCTTCGGATGGTTTATGCACGAAGCCCGCAAGCGCGGCATGACCGTCAGTCTGAGCGACTACACGCTGGGGGTCGGACAGCAACAGTATGTCGACGAGATCCTCTCCGACCACCCCGATATGATCGGCAAGGAGCTCCACCTGGCAAAACACTACGTCAAGAGCAGTCTCCGGCTGAAGATTCCCGGCGAGGCACTCGCGGTTCAGGCCTTCCGGTATGACCGGGACTCGCTGCCGATCGTCTCTTCGCGGATCGACCTCACGCCGCTGTGCCCGGACGGCGAGCTGTCGTGGGAGGCTCCGCAGGGCGAGTGGCTCGTCCTGGCCGTCTACGCCTCGCCCCGGGATCCGTCGTTTGACCCGATGCACCCACAGTCGGGCAAACGATATGTCGAGTACTTCTTCCAGCGCTTCGAGGAGCACTTCCCCCAGGAGGCGAAGGAGGGGCTGAACTTCTTCTTCTCCGACGAGCTTAACTTCCAGCTGGGCAACCTGATCTGGAACGTCACCTTCCGCCAGGAGTTCATCCGCCGCAAGGGCTACGATATCGTTCCCTTCCTGCCGGCTCTCTTCGTCGAGATGGGCGACCGCACGACGAAATACCGTCTCGACTACAACGACGTGATGGTCTCGCTGTGCGAGGAGCGCTTTTTCGAACCCGTATACCGCTGGCACGAAGAGCGCGGACTGATCTACGGCTGCGATCACGGCGGACGCGGTCTCAACGTGACCGAATTCGGCGACTACTTCCGCACGCAGCGCTGGAATCAGGGCCCGGGGTGCGATCAGCCCCGGCTGGGGCGCGATGTCATCAAGAACAAGGTGGCCTCCTCGATCGCGCACCTCTACAACCGGCCGCGGGTCTGGCTCGAAGGATTCTACGGCAGCGGATGGGGCACCTCGTCGGGCGACCTGACCGATGCCATCTTCGCCAATTTCGCCCAGGGCCAGAATCTGCTGAGCCTCCACGGCCTCTACTACTCCACGCCCGGAGGCTGGTGGGAATGGGCCCTGCCCTGCAACCACTTTCGCATGCCCTACTGGGCCGAAATGAAACGGCTGCTCGCTTGCACCCAACGGTTGAGCTATCTCCTCTCGCAGGGGTATCACCGCGCCGATGTCGCCGTGCTCTATCCCGTCGAACCGGTCGCCGCCGGCTTCGGAAAGGGCTCCGTCGACTGCGCATTCGAACTGGGACGCCAACTCTACGCTACGGGCATCGACTTCGACTTCATGGACTACGAGTCGCTGGCCCGCGCCGACATCGAACAGGGACGGCTGCAGGTCAGCGGAGAGTCGTTCCGGGTGCTGATCGTCCCGGCCATGGAGGCCATGCGTTCGACCTCCTTCGAAAAGGCGGTGGCGTTTCAGCAGGCGGGAGGTATCGTCATCTGGGTCGACCGCCTTCCCGAGGCGACCGAACGGGGCCGCAACGACGAGCAGATGCGGCGTCTGACGGCCGCTCTGCGAACCATCCCGCAACAGCGCGTGGTCGAGACGGTATCGCATGCCGTGACGCGGGATTTCGCCATCGTGCAGGGGGCTGTCGACCACCCGTACGTCCTTCATCGCAAGGCCGGCTGGCGGGATCTCTATGCCGTCTACAACGTCGGCCGCAGGGCAATCTGCTATTTCCGCTGCCGGGGCGGGGCGGAGCTGTGGGACCCTGGACGGGAGCGGTGAAAACGCTGCCCGTCCTTCGAACCGATGCCGAGGGTTCGTATATCCGCATGCCGCTGGAAAAGACCGAAATGCAACTGATCGTCTTCGACCCGAAGAAACCATCCGCATTCGAGACCCCGGGGCAGGCGGTGGAGGATGCTCTCGTAGAGCGACCGATAGCGGGGGCGTGGGAGACCGAACTGATTCCCGTGCTGGACAATCGCTGGGGGGGGGATTTTCACTGGCCGGCGACCCCGACCCGCATCGGAGCCGAAATCCGCCGCATGGAGTATGCCGTCCGGGTGGCCGACGACTGGAAAAGCTCGCGGTCGCCAAGCCCCGACTGGACCCCTCAAAGTCTCGGATTCGGCGACTACATGGTGCAGCTCGAGGCGCTGGCCCAACCCGTCGACGAGTCCGATCTACTGCTCCACCCCGAACGCCTGCCGTGGAAACCCTATGCATTCTCGTGGCGCTGGGGGGTGGAGAACGATTACGGCCATCAGGGCTATCACGGTCTGAAGGCGGAGATGTATGCCGAGTTCATCCGGCTGGGGCGCCTGAAGGAGGAGCCGACCCAACTCAGTCGGGTGGAGGATCCGCGCGGGAAGCACTACTATCTGCTGACGGATGTCATCGCACCGCGCAACGACCGTTACGAGGTGCTGTGCGGCAGCCGCCGTCCGACCGAGGTCTGGATCAACGGGCAACGGGTACAGCTGCCCGAAACGGGGAATTCCATCCCGCTCAGGGCCGGACGCAACCGCGTGATTCTGCACTATGATGGAGCCGTCACGACCTACGTCCTGTTCCGCGATCCGGAACGCGCGGGCCAGTTCGTCGAGGAGACGCTGGCCGAGAGGCCGCTCTCCATGCCCTGGAACGGCGATCTTTCCCTGCTGCCGTATTGCGCTCCGACCCACTCGCCCAGACAATATTACCGCTTTGTCTCGGCTCCGGGGGTCGAGGGCCTCTCGTTTTCGGCCTACACTCCCCGGGTGAAGGTCTGGTTCGATGGCAAACAGGCCCGTGTCGAACGGGGTGCCGTCCGTGACGACGGCCTGACGGCCTTCGAGGTCCGGATGAAGGGCCGGCGGACAAAGGCTCCCGTACTGGTAACCATGGAGTTGGAGAGCAATCGTCCGGGCGGCACCGTCTTCCCGGAACCGATTCGGCAGCAGTGCGGACCGGGCGAAATGGAGCCAGGAGACTGGAGCCGTCAACTCGGCCTACGGTGTTATTCGGGCGGAATGTGGTATAGAAAACAGATCCGACTCGATGCCGAGGAGTGTGCCCGGGCCGAGGTTATCGACCTGCGACGGGTCGTATCGACGGCCGAACTCTTCGTCAACGGCACCTCGGCCGGCGTACGGATGGCTGCTCCCTGGCGGTTCGACGTGGCGGGATTGCTGCACCCGGGGGAGAACCGGCTCGAAATCCGGGTCTACAACACGGCGGCCCCCCACTACGTTTCGATACCGACGCTCTATCGCGGGGAGACAACCTCCGGACTGCTCGAAGAGCCCGTTCTGCTGTTGCGTCCGTGATCTCCATGCCAGAGTGCTGATCGCCAGGCGGGCGCAGCGTGACGGGAATGGATCGCAAAGCGGACCAGCGGACCAGTCACTGCGACAGGACCGCCTCGGAGGCCCTCAGGTACCGGCTACTCCGGAAGAAAGTCCTCGGGCTGAAGGTCGAAGGTCCAAAAATAAATAAGTATAGCCCTCCGGATGATGGAAGTGCCAGGAGGACTCCTTGTAGAACCGATCCCCCGAAGCCTCGGACTCGATGAGCGGCCAGGACTTCAGCAATTTGCCCGCTTCGGACGAAACCTCCACGTGAAGATAGTTGTTTTCATGGTAGCTATCGTTATTATAAAGCATATCAAATCTAAAATCGCACCTTATATCTACACCATAGAAAAACAACTCTACGGAATCACCTTGGTCCAACAACATATTGATAGGTTCTGTTCCGTCATTTGAAGAACATCGAACACATACTGGTTCCGATGTCACGTTTTTAATATACCAATAGCAATCATTATAAGGTTGCGTCGTCCTGAAGATTTCAAGAAGATTGCACGATGCCAGACCCATGGCGACAAGTGCGAGCGAAAACCATCTGTTCATACGGGGCAGGATTAGATTCAATAGTTCAGGAATTCGAAAAGCAGGCAACCGCCGAGACCCGTCAGAAAACCAACCCGACAGGCCGATCCGGTCAGGACATGTGCGCGAGGAACAGCTCCCGATCCGGCACCTCCGACTTCGCGATCCTGGTCTTGAGCCGCGACTTGCGCGTATAGATGTTCGAGACCGAATCCCTGACGATCACACTGATGATCTGCGCCGAAAACCCGGCATAAATATAACACAGCAGATCGATATCCGCCGGCTTGAACTGCGGGATCTGCTCGCGCAATTTCACCAGAATGTCCTCGTTAAGCGCATTGACCGTGCGCTCGAGTTCACGTCGGGTTGCAGTGTCACGGGAAAGATTGTCGAAAAATTGTTTGACCTGACGATATATCGATTCCTGCTGTGCTTTGGTTGTTGGCTTCTCGTAAAAGATTCTCCCAAATCGGTCAAGACGCTCCATCTGGGCGGAAATCGACTCCCTGAGGCGGTTCTCGACGTGTTGCGCCGAGGCCAAGCGTGCGGCAATCCGTTGCTTCGAGTCGCGGAGTTGATCCAGCGCCGCCAGGTAACGCTCGAGTTGCGCCTGTTTGCGCCTCATCCGCTGCCGGTAGAGATGGATCAGAAAGGCTGCGGCAACCACAACCAGCACGCCGATCAGCAGCTCCACCCCACTGCGGACCTTCAGCCGGTAGGCCGCAAAGGCACTCTGCTCGCGATAGAATTTTCCCTCGGCCACGGCGGCCGACTGGGCAACCGCCTCGCGCGAAATCGAATCGCTCAACGCCATGTATCTATCGACCCATTCGGCCGCCTCCGCCTCGTTCCCGGCCGCCATCTCCAACCGGAAAGCGTGGTAGGCCGCCATCGCTTCGTCGCGCGGATCCGCATGGAAAGCCGCGGCGCGTTCGAGGTAATACCGGGCCCGGTCGATCTGCCCCTGACGGTAGGAGGATTCGCATAAAAGCAGATACTCGAGATGGGTCAGATTGTCCGGAGCGAGCTGCTCCATGCGACGAATCGCCCGCCCGGCCCGCTCGAAGTCATCCCGGCGAAGATAGATCGATGCCAGATTCCCCAGGCAGGCCGATGCCGTATCCACGTCATCGAGAGCCAATGCGACATCGAGAGCCTCCGCATAAAGGCGCTCAGCCTGTTCGTTATCGCCCAGACTCGACCAGGCGTTCGCCATATTCAGCAGAGCACCGTTGCGATTCTGCACCCGGCCCAATTCGTCCCAGAGGGCGTATGCCTCACGATAGCTGTCGAGCATCCGTCGGAAGTTCATCTGTGCCGAATGGATCTCCCCGAGCCGGCAGCAGACCAGTGCCGCAAGGTATCCGTAATCCGTCCTTTCGGCCCTCTCCCGGGCCGTAAGATAACAGGGAATCGCCTGCGCAAACTCCCCGGCATTCTGGTACACGCGGCCGCGGTAGTAGTCGATCACGGCTCGCAGCGAGTCGGAGCAGGGGCGGGTCGCGTAATAACGGTCGGCCGTCGCAATCAGGGTGTCCCGATCGACATCCACGTAGTTCTTGTCGAGGGCCGCCGAATAGACCAGTGCATACCCGGCCCGCGTTCGGCGCCGTGAGATCCGTCCGGGATCAATCGATTCGATCAACCGCAGGGCACTGTCGGGACGGCTGCGCAACAGCCCGGCCGCTTCGGCGACAACCGCTTCGATACGGCGGTTCTCCCCGCCGCCACAGCCCGCCAGCAGCAAGACGATTCCGATGAAAATAAGACGATGCATGGTATGCAAATCCGCTTTCACGAATATACGAAAAAAATTCATAACGATCGATTCCCGGAAGGTGGAGTGTATGAAACAACCTTCCGGAAAGCCCCGAGCGCCACGCCACGTTGAGCGTGAAGGTGTGGCGTCGGCCCCGCGCAGACGGATCTGCGTCAGCGTCGAACGGCGCGAGCCGCAGACCGGGGAGCGTCACCTGCGGTTCAGGAGTAAGCCCGTTGGAATCATAATCGACGTCCATACAGGCCGTGAGAAATGGCAGACACCCCAGAAATAAATACGCGGGGGTGGACAATCGACATAATCGGATCATCGGACCAGCATCCGTTGCATGGGAGCAATTTGAGGAGCAATCGGTGCAAATGACTATTTGATTTTAATCACCAGCTTGTCTTCCTTGCGATACTCCGGCTTGCAAACATCCCTATAACCGTAATCCAGGCGTAAAACAATCCTCTTCCCGGACGCGCTGCTGCGAATGACAACCCGAAAAGGGATCTTCGTCTCATCCCGGCTATGGAATGCCAATTCAGACCCCTCCAATTTGAAATCCGTAGCTGGAACAGCCGTTGTCTCCTCTTCAACAAGAATCCGTACCGTCTGTTTCGGATACACCTCTGCCGCAAACGGACTCCGGCATACCAACAGGTTCAAGTGCGCGGGAGCCTTCTCCGTCAGGCTGGTGGTTGCCGAGACATAACCCGGACCCGGCTCCCCGGAGAGAAAATACATCATATCGCCATAAACGGTAATATAAGCCTCATCTTTACACGATGTAGCAAACAACATCAAGGCTAATGCGCAGAATAGTTTTTTCATACTACAAAATGTATAAGGATATCGGGACGAATGTCCTATGCACAAATTAGGAATTGTTCCACTCATGCAGATAATGGCAGCGTCGCCAAAGGCATGCAACAATTGATACCTGTCAAGGCCTATCATCAAGCATCATATCTTCACGATACGAAATGATTCTCGAAAGCCTCCAAATAGGCTTCAGAAGCCGATGATTTCATGGTTTGGATGCAACTTTCGGCTCTTGGAAAAAGCCTTGCCCCATCAATGCATCTGATACGCTCATTTTGGAATAACTCTGAATTCGGAGAGGTATCGGACTCATTGGTCATTTCACCCGTACAGGAACATACGAAAAGCAATCCAGTGAACAAAACAAGGGTAAAAGGCTTCATAAATTTTTTTGGTTGGATAGATATGGACAAAATTACAGACTCTTCAGCCAAACAGAATAAAAAAAGACCACTTTAAATCTTACAATATGAATACGTAAAGCGCTGATTTTCAATATATTATACGACAACACATCCATACAATTCTTTCACACCAGATCAGGAAGCGTAACTTGCTACAAATCAATGATATACATAAAGTACTGATTATCAAC
The DNA here is from genome assembly GCA_938014215.1 of uncultured Alistipes sp. Classification (GTDB taxonomy): domain Bacteria; phylum Bacteroidota; class Bacteroidia; order Bacteroidales; family Rikenellaceae; genus Alistipes. The sequence continues at coordinate 26,060 of CALLRW010000017.1, forward strand.
ACGTAAGGCAATAATAACTACATCACACTCTTACAGTTCGCATGGACTTGGACGGTACTGCCCAATAATAGCATGGCTCTCGACCGAAATAAACATATTGTAAACTTATTGGGTTGGCATTGATATCAATTAACCGACGTATCGTCTTTCGGATGATAGAAACGCCAGGAGGACTCCTTGTAGAACCGATCCCCCGAAGCCTCGGACTCGACGAGCGGCCAGGTCTTCAACAACTCACCCTTATCGGACCAGACAAACAGTCTTTTGCGTTTGGAGGAGATTCAAAGATTGAAGCATAACTCACTTATTTTGAAGCAATGAATACTTGCATTGCGACTACTGTGAGAATTTTGCAGCTCTTTCGGTTGTTATTTTTATGTATATCGGCTGTTTATAGATTTCAAGTGATAGATTTTACAGACGTAGATTTTGCTACCGGAAGCAACTGAATGTCTAACTTTGTCTTTGCCTAACGCACCTTATTTACAAGGAGATTGTTATGATCGTTGAAAATGTACTATTAACCAAAATTTAGTTTTTTTGAGACGAACGTTCCTTCTTTGTTGTTACGGGGCTTCTGCTCAGTTGCCAGAAAGATTCCGGTGGTTCGCCGTCTGTGATGGAATGACTGCACTGGGGCTACAGCGCTTGTGAGACATCTCGTTGGGAGATTAGAGATGGAAATATCGTGCAAGTTATAACGGCCCGAAAAAGACTGGAAATTGGAATCTGCATAGTTCTGCCAACAAGTCGATTTGTTATGCAACCATACATAACATATGGGCTATACGAATGGACTGAAAAGGCCGACCAAGAGGCATGCAGATAAAACGAAAATGTATCTATCATTCGGCAACACATATGCGGAGCTGTCAAATGCGACAATCAGTGGCGCACTTGTGCAATTTAAACAGAATAAGTATATTCCAAGCGTTTATTACTTTTCAACTATGAAAAAGTTATTCTTTGTATTTGCTCTGCTATTGCCCTGCTCCATGCCGGGTAATGCTCAAACCCGCCAACTCGAGGTTACAGAGCGTCAGGTGGGTCGATTCGAGGGTGAAATCGGCGGCGGCATCTCTTTCGGAGCCGCCCGGCTCAATTTCGACAACAATAAACTCGGCGCAACTTTTTACGCTGAAGCACGATATAATATGCAGCGTGTTCCGCTGGATGTCGGCGTGCAGGTCGGAGGGACGATTTTCCACCGGGAGTCGATCAATGCCGGACAACTGAAATTCAGGACCTGGAATGTGACGGCTGTGACGGATTACAATCTTCGGCGTTACGGGAAAATTTCATTCTTCGCGGGTATCGGCCTGGGGTATGCCTTTTTGGATAATTCGGCGCCGATCACCTTGGATGACTCACAGCCCAACTGGGGCGGATTCTCGACGGGAAACAAGACGGGATCTCTTTGTCTCATGCCGCGTATTGGCGTAGAGTTGCTCCACCACCTTCGTGTGACTCTCGATTACAAGTTACAAGAGAAAGCGAATCGCCATTTCGGGCTCTCGCTCGGCGTGGTTTTCGGTGGGGGGCGTAGAGTATCACAAAGATAACTCTTCGAAAGATGTCGGGAAATACCGGCCTCTTTCCCTGTCAATCAGACAGGCTAGCGGTGGCATTTCTTTGCCGCCGTTTTTCCTGTCCTTCATTCAGAAATGGGCTTGGCTCTATAAACCTTGATTCTCAACATGATCTCCGCGGCAACACACAATCAGAAGGTGGATCAGCGGCATGTGCGGGTATATGAAACTGAGGGCAGGATCGGGAGCGTAACCTCCAGCCGGTAGCTGCGGCGTCAGCGTCAGATCGGGTTTGCGGTAGCTGTAATCGTAATGGAACGTTTGCGGCTTCCCCCGGGGAGGCTCTTGCGTGAGGGTGCACTCCGTGTCGGACAGGAATCTCAGGACTTTAATACCCTCTTCGCCATTCATCGTCCACTCACGGCCTGCCAGGCGTTTGGGGATCGAGATCGTACGCTCCTTGGAGCAGCTCGCCGCGAAGAGAACGCAGACGGTGAATGCGAGCGATTTCACGGTCCGGAGCCGGATAGACAAACAATGTTGGAACATAAAATACGCTTGATAAAGGTATAAATCCGCAAAAATCAATCCCCCAGACAGGCAATATTCAAAGTCACTTCGCCTCAACGCCTGTCCCATCCGAATCAATTTTCAAACCCTCTTGTGTGACGGATACCTGTTTGTAGTTCAAAACAAAAGTAGAGAAATCCCTTTTCAGATGCTGACATTCAACCTCCAAATCTAACATATCAGCTCCTATCCCACTGTTAAACACCAATTTAAGAACACCCCCCGCTTTCCAACATGAGCCTAATGGTCCTGATTCCGGGTCCGAAAACAAAGAGCCCGGCCGCATTGTCGACACGGGCTCTCCTGTTGCGAAGCCGTTTCTCTTCACCTTTTGCTATTTGATTCTGAACAATCCGCTGGCGCTGGTCCGTATAGCGGAACAGATTGGATATGGTGAACTGATGCATGTCATATCCGGATTCTACAGGGAATATGCCGGAAAGTATCCGTTGAAATATACGGACTTTATCAATCTGCTCAACGAAAGCCATTCCGGCGTCGGGGGGGCGCCTCAACCGCTTGCTGACCGGAGTCTCTTTGTAGGCCGCCCGACGTTTCCGCTTGCCCGGTCCGCCGGAAAAATGTCTTTCTCCGGAGTGCACGCTGTTGCGTTTGGCCGCCTTGCTTCGTCTTACAAATAGCAAAAAGCATTAATCCGACATGAAAAGAATCGTCCTGCTGCTCCTCTGCATCTGTGCGTATGCTAATTCCTCAAAGGCGGGAAATGTTTCGCACGACGTGGAATTTGCCCGTGCGTACGGCATCATCCGCTATTTCTCGCCCAACCCCTACACGCAGAACTGGTCGGAGAACGACTGGATGAAGGTCTGCGCCCTGCTTGTCCAGCGGGCGGAAAGGCAGCCGCTGGCGGAGGTATTCCGACCGCTCGCCCCTTCGATCTTCATCTCCGCAACGCCTGTCCCGCCCGGTGTCGGAGACGCCACCCCGAACGACAAGGCCCGCTGTTACGTCTACAGCGGTTCGGGACACCTGGACGTTCCTTTTCTGGCCCGGCTGCTCGTGCCCGGACTCGCCGACTACATTCCCTACCACAAGGAGCTGAAGAGCGTGTCGGACCCGCAGGATTCGATCGCAAAACCGGCCGCCGACCGGTACTACAGCTACCGGCTGGCCGAGGGGAAATACCTGCATATCCAGCATGCGCTGCCCGGGAAGGATTTTGACGCCAAAGCAACGAACCGTCTACTGCACGATGCGAAGCGTTACTGGAAGTGCCATCAAAGCGGCGACGAGACGCTGCCCCAAAGGCGACGCTTCATCTTCGGATTGCTCTCGGATCCGTCCGTCCGGATTGCCGATCTGGTGGTTCGCTGGAACATCATCCGCCACTTCTATCCCTATTACGGGGAGGAGCGCCTCAACTGGGACCGGCAGCTGGAGGTCTTCCTGACCGAAACGCGGCAATCGGGAGCAATCGACTCCTATGAGGCCCTCTTTGCCTGGTACGATCGGATCGGCCGGTTTCTCAACCCCGTTCGGGACGGGCATCTCATCGTGCGCAGGGACATGGAGGTTTCCGGAATCCAGTCGACCTATCTGCCCGAATACTTCGCTGACGCGGCATCGCGATTCGTAAACGACACGTTGCTCATCCGCATACCGGCAGACGGCCGACCGGCGTGGCGGCTGGTGCACACCATCGACGGACAGCCGGTCGGCAAGCGGATGCAAGCCTGCCGGGCAACGACCAACGCGGCAACCGATGCGCACCGCGACCGAATGGCTGCCGACAAGCTGTTCTATGCGACGTCGTACGACACGCCATTTATCGTCGAGAGCCGCGATCCGGCAGGAGATATGCACCGCGATACGCTCCGTGCCCGGCTTCCCGAAGTTGCAGTCTACAAACGCGATTATCAGCCAATCCGGAAGTTGTCGGGCGGAGTCCTCTACGTGGACGCCACCGCCCGCGAACTGAACGAAAAGCGCTTTTTAGCTGCCCTGACGCCGGACATTCAGGGGATCTGTTTCGATCTGAGAGGGCTTCCGACCTATCAGTTCGAGGATATTCTGGCCCACCTGATCCCGGGTGATGTCCAGGCCCCGGCAACGGAGATTCCGATCAACTGCTTCCCGTTCCAGGAGGCGGTATCCTGGCGGATCCGCACGGAAACCCTGAAGGCAAAACTTCCGCACGTCACCGTACCGATGACGTTTCTGTGCGACGCCGGAACAGTCAGCTGGGGTGAGACCATCCTGATGATGGTCCGTCGTTACGGACTGGGCAAAATCATCGGCCAAACGACAGCCGGTACGACCGGCGACATGACCCATTTCGATCTGCCGCTGTTTCCGTTCTCCATGACCGGGCTACGCATGCACGACCTCAACGGAGAAGAGCACCACGGCAAGGGCATTGTCCCCGACGTGACGGTTCCGGAGCGTGTCGACGACTACCTGTCGGATTTTGACAGAACGCTTCACACGGCCCTGGAAACGATCCTGACGGCCGGGCGGATCCAGGCTCAGCACGATCTCGCGGTAAAGGCACTTCAGGCCGACTGAAACCGGCGGCGTCTCAAAGCGTGACGGTCAGCGTCAGCAGCAGTTCCCGCCCGCGCAACCGGTAGTGATAGCGGTAGGTGTTGATCGAACGGTAGATCGAATAGCTGTACGAATTCTGATTCAACGCATTGCGCAGGCTCAGCTGGAGCCTCAGGGCCTTGAACCGGCAGGTGATGCCCAGATCCAGCAGGGCCACCGTCTTGCTCAGATCGCGGGCCAGATCCCGCTTCACGATGTCCGTCGAGGCGGACAACATCAGGGGCTCCACCGGTGTGATCTTCAGGGCGACCCGATGCACCTGCGACCAGTAGCTGCTTTGAACGTCCCCGTAGCTCAAGAAGGTCCGGCCGATCTCCCCCGAGTAATCCAGTTCGACGTACCGGCAGGGCTGCGCCGCCAATACGGGCGAGATGCCGACGCTCTGCCAGTCGTACGTCGCCATCAAACCGTTCTGGACGGCCTGCTGCCGGCTCCACAGATACTGCCCGCTCAGCGAAACCTTCGTCTTGACGGACTCGAGGTATTTGGTGACAGCGAGCTGCGCCGTCGCACGATGGGTGTTGTTGGGCATGGAGAGGCTGGCCGACTGAATCAGGTCCGACGACACGGCCTGCGACGAGAGCACGTTGCGATGTTCCCGGCGGTAGGTGACGTCGGCCCGCACGAACCACATCTCCAACGGAATCTTATAGTCGTAGTGCAGGTTTGCCTGCAACGACCGCGTATCGTGCAAAATGCCGGAGCCAAGCTGCCGGGTCGTATGGTCGGTCTGCACCGGCGAGGTCAGGAAGTCCAGCACGTCGCCAAGGTCCCGCGTAAGGGCCACCCGCGTCCGGAGGACCGAACGGCTACTGACATCGTAGTTGAAATAGAGCTCCGGGCAGACGGAAAAGAGGTGAAAACCGCGGCTGGCAGAGAGGATGCGGTCGCGGATGGAGAGGCCGTCCAGCCGCACGGGGATGGCGGCCCGAAAGACATACGTGCGTTTCGGATGCGTGTATTCATACCTCGGGGCAAAGGCGACGCTCCATCGGCCGCCGCGCACGTCGTTCCGGCTCTCCGCGGCATCCGGATCCGTCCGCAGATCGGTCCGGATCCAGTCGGCCGAGTAGTTCAGCGAGAGCGGAAAATAGAGGCGCGACGTCCCGATATCGCGAATCGCCAAGACAGTATGCTCCGTCCGGAGACTCAGACCGCCGGCCTGTTGACGAAGGTCCTCCCCGTCGCCGGTGACGGCAAGTTCGGCTGCGGGCGTGTGGCAGACCAGAAGATCCGACGTGACGCTCCAGCGCAGCCGCTCCCGACGCCAGCTCGATGAGAAACGGTTCCCCACACGGTAGTCCCGCATGGACTGCTGCTGCACGAGGGACTGTCCGTTTTCGATTGTCGGCAACCGGTTGTCCAGAAACGTCGCCCGGCCAAACAGCCGGTTTTCAAGATAGCTTTCCGCCGCATTGTTCCTGTAGACGATCGAGAAACCGGGCGCATGTTCGGTCGACTGCGAGCGGATCTCCTGATCGATGACGATATCCTCCTCCCCGTCATAAAAGAGGCGCCGGATGTCATAATCGTACCGGCTGCGGGAATAGCCGTAGTCGACCGCTCCGCGCAAGGTGGCCGTCTCGCCGAGTTTCCGGATGAAATGCAGCGAAACCTGCCGTTCGGAGGGGGATTCGTATCGGTCCCGCTCCACCGGAGGGGCCGACGCCGAGAGATTCCCCATCAGTTTCTCGGCCGCGGACTCCCCGTCGGTGTCGCCGAAAAGGGAGGCCGTCTCTTCGGATGCAAAGGAGCGGATGTTGCCGATCTTCAGCGTGGCGATGGTCTGGAACCCCGGTTTGAAAAGCATGCCCGCCCCGCTGGCGCCATACAGCCAGCCATCGCCGTAGCCGACGGCACCTTTGCAGGTCCCAAAGGGTTTGAGACGTGCGCGGGGGCTCATGCGGATGTTGAGGGCCACGTCATCGGAGAAGATATCCCGATTCATGCGGACGGGCTGGTGATTGTCCAGCACCTGCACCGAATTGACATACGCGGCCGGAATGTTCGCGGTCGCCAGGTTGTACTTCCCGCCCAGCAGGTCCAGCCCGTCGATGTAAAAGTTCGAGATCTCCCGGCCCTGATAGCGGATGCGGCCCGAGGGCTCGACGTCGATCCCCGGAAGCCGCTTCAGGGCGTCCCCCAGCGTATAGTCACCCGGAGCGGCATACGACGGGAGATGGTACGACAGCGTATCGCCGCGCTGGTAGATGGCCGGGGCCCTGATGACGACCTCCTTCAGCGCCGTCGGCTTCTCCCGCATCGTGAGGCGGCACGTCTGGGAGCGGTTCAGGATCTCCCGTTCGACGGGCTCGCAGCCCATCGATTCGGCAATCAGCCGGACGGTTCGGGCCTCCGTGCGGAAGGAGATCTGGAAATGGCCCCCGCTGGAGATGGCATAGGCCAGGACGGTGCTGTCGGCGCAGACCCGAACGATCGCACCGTCGATGCCCCTGCCGGAGGCATCTTCAAGCTGCCCCTCCACCCGGGTCTGGGGACAAGCAACGCCTGCCAGAAAGAGAAACATGAGCGTAAGAAACAAACGCATGGCCGGTCGCATCATGACACAGAATCAGTCACCTCACTCCAGCTCCAGAGGGGTGTAGCCGTTCGGACGGAGCCGCAGCTGCACCCCGTTGACCAGAATCGTGTTCGAGCCGTCGCCGCCCTTCTGCACCACCACGTCACTGATCGATTCCAGCGGGATGTTCCCCATGGGATCGGCCTCGAAGCGGTTCTTGCTCCGGATAAACCGCCCGCGCTCGACGGTCACCGGATGGGGCACGTCCGGCAACACGATCGGCAGGGTGCCCTTCCGGAAGGTGATGGCCTCAAAGCAGTGGATCTGCTCCGTATCGCAGGCCCGCATCACCAGTCCCGGCAGCCCGCCGAATTTCCAGGGCCCGAAGCTTGCCGGGATCTCCGGAGCGTACCATACGACCCATTTCCGGCCTCCGTATTCGCCCGTCGCCCGCTTGCAGAGGTACCCGCAGACGGTGGCCGTCTCCGCGTCCAGAGTCCAACGGATCGGATGGAGCTTTTCCCGATACACATAATGGTCGGGCGGTATGACGCTGTAGACGGTGATCTCCCCCTGCGGGTAGTTCTGCAGGACGGTCTGGTCGAAATAGAGGCTGTTCTTCGCCACCCGCATCCGGTACTTTCTCAGCTCGTCGTCCGACGCGTCGGGGCTGGCAGCGACGGAATCGGCCTGGAAGGCCGTGTAATCCATGAAGCACGAGCCGTCGCGCCCGATCTGCAGGATCGTCGTTGTGGTCTCCGTAACGGAGGTCGGATGGGTCACCCGGTACTCGTACAGGCACTCAAACTCGGCCGTCGACAAGGCGGCCCCCGGCTCGCGGGTCTGCGCAACGGCGCCCAGGGCCGTCTGCACCATCCAGAAAATCAAAAGCATTCGTTTCATATCAAACAGTTTTTCAGGGTCTCTGCCCGGTTCTTGATGGTGCAAAGGTACCGGCCGCCGGGCAGACCCGGAAAAAGAACCATTACTCGATGCTTAGCGAATTATTACTGAATTATTACGGCCTGCCGATATTCCCCCCGGGACGCGCCCCTTTCCGGACAATTTGCCCTATCTTTGTACCATGGAGAAGCGGATCCAGATACTGAACTGCCTGACGGTCATCGTCATCCTGCTGTTTGCCGTCGTGCAGGGCGACTGGCTCTATTCGCGATATGAATACACGGTGCAAACCTGTGCGGACTCGCTCTACAAGCGGGTCGCGGCATCGGTCGATCAATACGACACGATGCGCCAGAGTGCGGTCAACCACGATACGGCCGTCGAGTATACGACCCGACGCTTCACAAGAGACGGCGTCGAGATGTTTCTGTTCGACATCTACACGGCCGACCTGCGCCACTCCCTGGCGGCCGATTCCGTGTCGGCCGATCTGCTCTCCCGCATCTATGAAAAGCAACACCCCGAGTGGCTCAACCGGGAGGTGATGGTGGTCGTCGTCGACCGGGAGCGAAAGGAGTCGGAGGTGCTCGATGCCATCGAACGCAGCTGTCTCGACCGGCGGATCCCCTTTTCAACCGGGCAACTCGACTCGATCATGCGGTCGAACCGCATCAGCCCCGATACCGTCTTCACCGAAACGGCCGATTCGATCGTCTGGGAACCCTCCCGCACGGAGGTCGGGTCGCTGTTCCGGCCCGCACTCTCCATCACCTTCCCCTACGACATCCTGGGCAGGAAGCTGGCACGCATCGACTGCCGGATCACGCTGCCGGAGATCCTCGGCGAGTTGTCGGACGTCCTGCTGGTTTCGCTGGTTTTGTCCTCGCTGCTGATCTTCTGCCTCGTCGCGCAGATCGCCACCATCCGCAAACAGCGCAAAACGGAGCAGCTCCGCTCCGACTTCATCCACACGATGATCCACGAACTGAAACGGCCGATCGCCACGCTCAAGATGTGCGTCTCCTACCTCGGCAACGAACGGCTGATGCAAGACCCCGCAAGCCGGAAGATCGTCGCCACGGATTCCCACACGGCACTGGACAGCCTCTCCGCCCTCTTCTCCAAGCTGAGGGACCTGACGTTCAGCAACGCCGCCGAGATCCCGCTCAACCTCTCCGCCTTCAGCCTGCGCGAGCTGCTCGCGAGTTGCATCCACAAGCTGAACGTGCCGGGCGGCAGGGAGGTCCACGTCACGATCCTGCCCGACGACGACCTCCTCCTAACGGCCGACCGGATGCACCTGATGAACATGATCGACAACCTGCTGGAGAATGCCGTCAAATACTCCCACGAACGGGTCGACATCGAGATCGATTACCGGAAATGCGACAACGACGGCGTCCGTATCTCGGTCCGCGACAACGGATTCGGCATCCCAAAGTCCGAAATCGGACACATTTTCGAGAAGTTCTACCGCGGAAGGATCGGCCGCAACCGGGAGATCGCGGGTATGGGACTCGGGCTGGCCTATGTCCGCATGCTCGCCGAGGCGCATCGGGGAACGGTACGCATCGAGAGCGAATGGAACCACGGAAGTACGTTTATCATCGAGTTGCCGCAATGAACAAAAAGGGGATCCAGATCCTGCTGGCCGACGACGACCGGCAGAATTCACTGCTTCTGAAACGCTTTCTGGAGGTCGAGGGCTATACGGTCACCTATGCTCCGGACGGGATGGCGGCCTGGGAGATCTACCGTCGGCAGCACCCCGACCTGATCCTGCTGGATGTGAACATGCCCGGGATGAACGGTTTCGAACTCGCGCAGAAGATCCGCGAAACGGACAACGAGGTCTTTCTGTTCTTCCTGACCGACCGCACGGAAAAGGCCGACCGTCTGAAGGGTTTCCATCTGAAGGGCAATGACTACATCCCCAAACCGTTCTATCCCGAGGAGCTGACGGCACGGATCGACGAACGGTTCGAAAACCGGAAAGTCGCGATTCAGGGTCGTTACGTGATCGGGAAGACACGGTTCGACAGCCGGAATTCGACCGTCACCTTCGACGGGATCACGCGGAATCTGTCGGCCCGGCAGACCGATATTCTGGTCCTGCTGGCGCAGAACGTCGGGGTGCTGGTGTCCCGCGACGAAATCCTGGAGCCTGTGTGGGGCGACAGCAATTACGCCAATTCGATGTCCCTCAACGTGCAGATCACTTATTTGCGCCACCTCCTTGCGCCGGATGCCTCCATCCGGATCGTCTCGGTCAAGAAAAAGGGATATATCCTTCAGGTCCAATAAGGCGACGAGGGCCGCAAGAGGGGGGGAGAGAGGAAGTGCGCATGACGGCTCTCCGAAGAGCCGAACCTTCATCCGGAGCCCTTTCAGGGCGCGGTCGCAGAAGATCTTCATCCCCCGCCGGGAAAATATCCTCGCATTAGGCAATCCGCCGTTTTTTCGCTATCTTTGTGGAAATAGCAGAAGTTCGTCTGATCCGTACGACCCGCCTTGCGATGCCGTTGCCGGATCGAAGACGGAACCTGGCGAACAACACTCCATCCCTAATGTCTGGTCCTATGAATCCGCGAATCCTTCGCAACGTGCTGCTGACGCTGCTGTGCGTCGTGGCCGTCTCTTCGGCCCGCGCCGCCTCAACCGTCCGGGGGCGCATCTATCTCAAGAACGGACGCGTCATCGAATGCGGCGAAAAAGACCGCATCCGCCTGCCCAAACACGCGCAGGATGTCAAGCTGCTGCGACGTGCTTTCTACAAGGACAAGAGCAAGGAGGTCTACCGCTACGAGGAGATCGACTCGATCGTCTGCTGGCACGCCACGGCCCCCGAACATCCCCAGAAGTTTATCCCCGCAGGGAAAGTCGGCTGGCTGTGGGTCTATTTTGAGACGCCGCACATCTGTGTCGGCATCTTCGCCCAGAAGGGATACGGCGTCGATTCGAACGGCGGCATCGAGGTGCTGGTCAAGTACCGCTCGCTGAGCCGTTCGCGCACGGCCTACTACCTGCGCAAGGCGGGCGAAGAGGAGTTCTACGATGCCGGTTCGGCCAGCCGCCGCGGCAAGGACCGCTTCCGCGAATCGGTGGCCGCCTACGTGGCCGATGATCCCGAACTGGCCACGGAGATCCTCCAGACGGAGAGCTCCGACCGCAGCCGCACCATTCTGATGCTCGAAGCCTACAACCCCGAAAAGTAAAACGACTTAAAACCCAACCTTATGAAAAAGATTTTCCGCTATGCGCTGGCCGCATTGGCCGTCGTCGGTCTCGCTGCTCATGCCGAGGCCAAATCGCCCGAAGATGCCGAGTCGGACCACGTGATCGTCACCCTCCGGTCGGGCGAGAAGGTCGACTGCTATGTCCACAGAGGCTGGCACGCCGAGAATTCGCATTTCAAGAAGGAGAACTACTCGTTCAAGGTCACCCGCACGCCCGACGACAAGGAGCCCGTCGAATATACGGCCGATGATGTCCTGAGCATCGACTACGTGGAGACCACCGTGGACCATCCCGACGGCGTGCGCTGGGAGTCGCACCCGCTTGCCAAGCCCAACTTCGCCAGCCGTTACCACACCATGCAGCTGCTCTTCTGCGTCGACAAGGTGGGCAAGAATGCCACGACCTACTGGTGGAAAATCTGGGTCGCATCGGGACTCAACGGCATGGGCCGCTCGCTCCAGACCAACTTCGGCGTCCGTTTCCACAACGATCCCGAGGGGATTGTATATCCCTACATGCTGGTCAATTCGGTGCTGATGAAGGATCGCTACCCAGGTCTGCAGGATTTCTGCAAGAAGTGGTTCAAGGGCCCCGAGGGCAAGGTCCACAAGAAGGAGGCCGAGGAGAACGACGCCTGGATCCTCGACATGTACGATGCCTATCTCGAGCAGATGGGCGACGAGGCGGCCAACCTGCCCCACCCCATTCCCGACAAGAAGGCCGACAAGAAGACCGACAAGGAGTAGCCGTCGGTCGGCACCCGTCCCCGCAACCGGAAGGCCGGAACGGAGAGAACGTGCGGAGAAGACGGACGAAGCAAAGAGAGTACGGAGGCCGGCATCCAGAGACAAACCCGCATAACGATCACCCATATGAACCCGAAAAATATCCTGACAGCCATGGCTCTGCTGATCGGACTCAGCACCTGTGGCGCATTTCCGGCATCGATGCCGGAGCCCCTTCGGGCGGCCGATTCCGCAGAGACGGCTGCAACGGCCGCCCCGGATGACAAGCTCGATGAGCCGTCCGAGACCGACGAGCAGATCCGCGCCCTCCTCGAACGGATCTATCTCGATACGGGCGGCGGGGATCTGCGGTTCAAGAAATCGTGGAGTCTGAAGCGACTCCTCGCCCGATGGGGACCGGCCGTACGATACGAAAACGGGCAGCTCTCGCTGGATCTGAGCTATCACCATCTCGACGGAAAGCTCGATCTGGCGGGATGCACGGCGCTTGTCTCGCTGAAGTGTTCGGGCAATCTCATCCGCGGGATCGACGTCTCGAACTGTCCGCAACTCACGGAGATTCAATGCGACTGGGGCATACTCTCGGAGCTGAACGTCTCCGGGTGCAGCTCCCTGCGCCAGATCTCATGTCTTATCAACTTGCTGACGTCGCTCGATCTCTCGTCGGTGCCCGATCTTGAAACATTGCACCTCTCCTCCAACCGGCTTTCGGCTCTCGACCTCACGGCGTGCCGCAAACTGGTTTCGTTGCGGTGCGCGGAAAATCCGATCACAAAGCTGGTGCTCCCGGACTCGCCGCAACTCGAGGAGGTCAACTGTTCGTTCTGCGACCTGACCCACTTCGCACCGTCCCCGCTGCACGCGCTGCGCGAACTCAACTGTTCGTACAACCAGCTGGAGAGGATCGATCTCTCGGGCTTTCCGTCGCTCGAGGAGCTGGAGATCTCCGAAAACCGCATCCGGACACTGGACCTGTCGCCGTGTCCCTGGCTGCAGGAGCTCAATTGCAATGCAAACCAATTGACGGAGCTCGATCCCTCGGAGTGCCGGCGGCTCTGGGATCTTGACTGTGCAGGCAACCAAATCCAACAGCTCCGGCTACCGCCCGACCTCCAGTCGCTGAACTGTTCGGACAACCGGCTGCAGCAACTCGATCTCCGCGGCTGCACGATGCTGAGCTATCTGGCCTGCCCCCGAAACGGACTGACGAAGCTCGATGTGACGGGACTCGACCGGCTCGCCCAGCTCGACTGCTCGGAAAACCGGCTTTCGACTCTCGACCTCACGGGGTGTTTCGGAATGATCAACCTCGACTGCACCCGGAATGAACTGACCCTCCTGCGGCTGGACGACTGCACGAAAATCTTTAAACTCAACTGTTCGGACAACTGCCTGACGAGGCTCACCCTTCCGAAAGATGTCCGCAGGCTGTTCCAACTGCGTTGCACGGGGAATCCGCTGTGCATGGAGATTCCCGAGGCGTTCGACCGGCTGCGGATCTTCCAGCACGATGCCCGTTACGAATACCGCACCGAGCCGGATCCCACGACGGGCGAGATGCGTACCGTGGCTACCGACACGGGGCGCGGATGGTGGTATGCGGGAGAACCCGAAAAAGGTGCTCACAAACACTGACAGACGGATCTGAAGGGAGCGGCCATCGCTGAAAACGGCCGCATAAGGGGCTGACGCGGTCAAACGGCAACAGCGGTTCTGGACGCAATGGCCGGCGGAGGGGGGACAACTGCCGGGTGAGTGTCAATGGCCGGCAAGGGGTGTCAATCGACGACGAGGGACATCAATCGCAAGCGAGGGGTGTCAATCGCCGGCTCGGTCAAAGGGCGACTGCCAGTCGGGGCTCAACTGCCGGCCGTACCGTTCCATTCAGCAACGGCCGGTAGCGCCTCCTCACCGAACGCGGCTGGGGAGACCGCACGCAAGAAAAATACGCGCAACGGAAGACAATGCTGCACACGGAACCCCGTTTTTTTGTAAATTGCGGACTCAATCAACGCAATTCATCTCGTATGAAGAAAACCATACTGCTCCTTTTCGGGCTGTTGTGCCTGTGGCATGTCGGTGCGGTTGCACAGACGGACGCCGATCGGGCGTGGATCGAAGCAAACTACCGCAAAACGGAATACCGCATCGCCATGCGTGACGGCATCCACCTGTATACGACCGTCTACGCCCCGCGCGATACGACGGAACGCCATCCGATCCTGCTGACCCGCACCCCCTACTCCTGCCGGCCATACGGCGCGGAATTTTCATCGTCGCTCTGGCGCTCCTATCTGTACGAATACGCCCGCAGAGGCTACATCCTGGTTTTTCAGGACGTGCGGGGACGCTGGATGAGCGAGGGGGAGTTCGTCCAGGTGCGCCCCTACGTCGAGCAGAAACACGATCTGGAATCGATCGACGAGGTGAGCGACGCCTACGACACGATCGACTTTCTGGTGCGCACGCTCCCCGGCAACAATGGCCGCGTGGGCGTCTACGGCAACTCCTATCCCGGCTTCTATGCCCTGATGGCGGGGGCCTGCGGCCATCCCGCCCTGCGCGCCGTCTCGCCGCAGGCCCCCGTCACCGACTGGTTCCTGGGTGACGACCTGCACCACAACGGGGCCCTCTTTCTGCGGGATGCTTTCTCGTTTATCGGCGGCAGCATCGGACGGCCGATGGACAACCCCACCGACCGAAAGATCCGTGTTCCCCGCTACCTGCGTCCCGACGAAAACGAATACGACTTCTACCTCCGCAAGGCGACCGTCGACTCCCTCACGATGATGCTGGGCGATACGGTCCGCTTCTGGCAGGAGATGATGCAGCATCCGGATTACGACGCGTGGTGGAAGGAGCGGTGTTCGGTGCGTGCGATGCACGACCTTCGACCCGCGGTTCTGGTCGTCGGCGGACTTTTCGATGCGGAGGATTGCTACGGTGCACTGACAACCTACGCCACAATCCGGAAGCAGAGCCCCGCAACGGCGTGCCGGCTGGTCCTGGGGCCCTGGGTGCACGGCGGATGGCGCGCGTCGAGCGGAGGCAACCGTCTGGGTGCCATCCGGTTCAGCGAGGAATCCCTGTCCGGCTACTATCAGCAACGGATCGAGATCCCCTTTTTCGACCACTATCTGCGTGACATAGCCTACGAAGAGGTGCCATCAACGGCCTCGATCTTCTTTACGGGGGAGAACCGCTGGCGGACGTTCGAGGCATGGCCGCCGACCGACTCCCGCAGGGAGAATCTCTACCTGCATGCGGACGGCGGGATTTCGACCGTCCGGCCGCAGGAACGGCGGTCGTACAGCAGCTACCGCTCGGATCCCGCCCAACCGGTCCCCTACGACCACCCGATCGGCTCGAAACGGAACAATGCCTACATGATTGCCGACCAGCGGTTTGCCGCCGAACGCGACGATGTTCTGACGTTTGTCTCCCGGCCGCTCGACTCCGACATGACGCTGGCCGGGGCGCTGCGTGCGGTACTCTATGCCTCGATCTCGACGACCGACGTCGATTTCGTCGTCAAGCTCATCGACGTGTGGCCCGACGGATCGGAACATCCGGGATACCAGATGCTTGTGCGGGGCGATATCATGCGGGGCCGCTACCGGGAGAGCTTCTCTGAACCCCGTCCCTTCCGCCCGGGCGAGGTGACCGAGGTGGCCTTCACGCTGCCCGACATCGCCCATACGTTCCGCCGGGGACACCGCATCGCCATCCAGGTGCAAAGCTCGTGGTTCCCGCTGGCAGACCGCAATCCGCAGCAGTTCGTCGATATCTACCACTGTACGGCCAACGATTTCATCCCCAGCGATGTGCGCATCTACCACGATCGCCGGCACCCCTCGCGTTTGGAGGTGACGCTCCTGCCCTGAACAGGGTGCAGGGCTCATAAACGCCCCGGATCGGAGAGCGGGTCGGACGAGCGAATGACGGGATGGCCAGCCAGACAGCGAATGGACTGGCAGACGGCGAATGGCGGGTCGGACGAATGGCGGTCGGACGAATGGCGGTCGGACGAATGGCGGTCGGACGAATGGCGGTCGGACGGAGTCGATACCCGTCGCAGCTACCGCGACCGCTTCCGGAAATCCGAAAGCCCGTATCCGAACGGATAGAACGGCGTCTTGAGCGGCATGCGGCCCGAGGGAAGGATGCGTCCCAGCAACAGGTCGGCAATGGCCTGCCCGGCCTGCTGCCCCGTGTGCCAGGCCAGGACCGCCGCGCCGAACGTGCGGCTCCACGCCAGATCGCGCAAATCGCAGCTCTGCATGACGACAATCGTCTTTGCGGCATAGGGCCGGGCCTGTTCGAGCCAGAAGCGTGACTCAGCGTCGAGATCACCGTCGCTGCCGACACTGACAACAATCTTCGAAGCCTGCCGCATCCGTTCGTCGAGATCGCCCGTGGCCAGCGGCGTACAGGCCAACTGGATATCGGGAGCCTCATCGGCAGCCGCAAAACAGAGCTCAAACCGATAGCAGCGGCCGGCCTCGGCACGCAGCAGAAAATATTGCGGCGAGAGTTGGGCCGGATCGTCGCAGCGCAACACCTCCCGGTCATCGATCCGGAGGCTGTAACGCCCCTGCCCGGCCACCGACAGACGGAGCACTTCTTCGCGCATCGGGCGGTAGACGCCGCTCCAGCGGATCGAGAAGCAGCCGGCCGTCACCCCTTCGACAGGCGGATGCCCGCCCCAGGCATAATCGATGCGGGGTTCGATGCGACGGGCGACGGGCTCACCCTTCCAGGCGTCGTTGTCGAAATACTCGGCCCGCACGCCAGGCAGACGCCCCGCCGCATCGGAAAAGAACGTTCCGGGCAGCGTCAGATCGATATATTCGCGGCCGGCGGGCAGGAGGTCGAACCCCTCGACTTCGCGGAGGGCCTCGCCGAGCGTCGTTTCATCAAAGGAATAGACCGAGGAAGCTCCCTCGCCGGCAGAGTTTTGCCAGAGACGGTTGCCCAGCACGAGGATCGTCCCGCGCCCCGCACGCAGGGGCAGCAGCCGCTTTTCGTTGCGCAGCAGCACCAGACTCCGGCGGGCAGCCTCGAGCGCCACGGCACGCGATTCGGCCCGATTCTCCGGGATCGAGAGGTCGGGCTTCGATGCACCTTCGAGGCCAAAACGGCGGCGGATCAGCAACTGCCGGCGAACCCGGTCATCGATCACCGCGGGGACTATTTTGCCCGAATCGACCAACGGTCCGAGTTTCGACGCACAGAACCATTCGCCCCGGGGCAGATCGACATCCATGCCGCCCCGGAACGAAGCCCGCGTATCGCGGATCTCGCCCGGTTCGGCGAGCAGCAGCCCCTCGAACCCGCACGCACGACGCAGAAAGCCCTCGTTCGTCAGCGAATCCTCGACGGCCCGCACCCCGTTCCGTTCGCCCCGCAGCATCAAGCCGCCCAGCACGTGGCCGGCCGTCACCCGCCGTAGCACCTCGCGCTGATCGTCCGTGGGTGTCGCGTCCGAGAGGCGGAGACGGCCGATCGGCATCACCCCCTCCGAGGCGAGCCCCGCGGCCAGCGCCCGGGCACATGCGGCCACATGATCCGCCTGATCGCCGAAGGTGGCCGAACGGCTCTCCTCGCACGAGGCGTCGTAGAGCGTCACCTCGGGAGCGATGGCAGCCTGGATGCCGCGCGCACGGCCGTCACACGCCAGACTCTCCCCCACACGGCGGATCAACACCGTATCGAAGGTCGCCGCCAGCGCTAGCGGAGCCGGATAACGCGTACTTTTACCATTGGTATGAACCCCCTGCAGGAGGTACTCCAGCTTCAGATCGGGGATTCCGAGCCGTTCGACCCCGCCGAGAAAGAGTTCGTGGGTTCCGCGGTCGTGCGGCCGCCAGCGTCCGCCAAGCAGGCCGCACCGCTCGTCGAACGACATCCGACCGATCAGCGTATCGGCACGACCGCGCTCGAGCCGCCGGATCGTGGCCGGGTCGTCGATCCACTCCTCGTCGACGATCCGCCGCGACGGGTCGATGCGCAGCCGCGAAGGGTCGAGCACCACATGCTTGATGCACGCCCGGTGCCACGTGTAGACGATATGGACCAGTCCGTCGCTGCTCTGGATGACCGACGGATAGGAAAACTCCTCGCCGGGCGAATCCTCCAACACCAGCGCCGCATACCAGTCGCGGCCGTTGTCCGAAAGGGCGACGTTGAGCGGACTGCGCGAGGCGGCCCCGCTGCGCCGGGCCTGGATATGGTTGTAGACCAGCAGGAAACGTCCGTCGCGCAGGGCAACGGCATCGAGTCCCGAATCGTTGTTCGGAAGCCCCGTTGAGCAGGATTCGTCCCACGTCTCGCCGCCGTCGTGCGAGAAGACCGAGACGATCGTCCCGCGCAGATCGATCGACCGGCAGATGGCCTGGAGCGTGCCGTCAGCATGGCGCAGCAGCGAAGGCTGGATGATCTGCACGGCCTGCTTGCGGTTGTTCAGCGGGCCGACCGTCCGCCATCTCCGCACCCCGGGATCGGTGATCTCCAGATAGGAGCGCCAGCCGCCCCGTTCGAGGCTCGAACCGCACAGCAGACGGTCGCCCCAGAGGATCGGTTTGTTCTTGATCGGGCCGAGAATCCCCTCCGGAAGGCGTTCGGGAGCCGACCAGGCATGGCCGCCGTCCGACGAACGGACCAGCCAGCCGCTCCACTCCTGGACGCAGGTGCCGACCTTGTAGAAGAGGAGCAGATCGCCCCCGGGGATCTGGAACAGCACGGGGTTCCAGCAGGCCGTCTTCACCGAATCGACCACACCGTCGGCCACCATCCGCGGCGCCGTCCACCCCTTCGGACCGAGGTGCGACGCCCAGATCGAACAGTCGGCATTGCTTTCGTACTTGCCTCCGAAGAGGGCGATCATCAACTCGCCGCGCGACGTCTCGACGATCGTAGCGGCGTGGCACGACGGGAATTCGGCCCGGTCGTAGACAAATTCCGAACGCACGACACCGACCGTATCGCGCACCGGCGAGATCTCCCCGCCGCGGGCTCCGCTCCAGAGACCCAACAGCAGGATCAGCAAGATTTTCTTCATGGATGGTTTTCTCTCTCTTGGCTCTTTGTTCGGGAGGCTCCGCCCCCTCTCCGCAGAGAAACGGAACGGCGGGCCGCTCCGGGCCGGAAATCCCCGGGGCCGGATCCTTCGCGGAGTCAAAACTCCGCACGGCGAGCACCTTACAAAGATAGCGAAAACAATCCGGCAGCGCAAATCCGCCGACGCCCGTGGCAGCCGTTTTTTACGCGAACGGGCCGCACACCCTTGCGGCATGCGGCCCGTTGCGAAACGGGAAGTTGCGTCAGCGATCCTCCGGCAATTCGATGCGCCGGATCATCCGTGCCGGGACCCCTCCGACGATCGTCCGCGGCTCGACATCGTGCGTCACGACGGCTCCGGCCGCCACCACGGCTCCGTCGCCGATGGTCACCCCCTGCAGGATCGTGGCGTTCGATCCGATCCAGACGTTGCGCCCGACGACGATCGGTGCCGGGATCATCTCGGCCCGCCGGGCGGGATCGAGCAGATGATTCAGCGTGGCGAAAACCACGTTATGTCCGACCAGCGTACCGTCGCCCAGCGTCACGCCTCCGTGGTCCTGGAACTGGCAGCCGGCGTTGATGAAGACGTTGCGCCCGATGTGGATATTCCGCCCGAAGTCGGTGTAGAAGGGCGGGAAGAGGCGGAACGTCTCGTCGACCGGACGGCCGAACAGTTCGCTCATCAACCCGCGCAGCTCCTCCTGCGAATGGTACGAGCCGTTGATGCGGCAGGTGATGCGCCGCGCACGGTCGCTCATCTCGTTCATGAAGGCCCCGATCTCGGGCGTCGCCAGCGGCCGCCGCGCGGCCACATGGGCAAGAAACTCCTCCAGTGTCATACTCCGTACGCCCTATTTCAGATATTTGCGGAAGAAGGCCTCGATCCGGTCGAAGGGGATGATGTCCATCCGGTCGTAGAGATCGACGTGGCTGGCCCCGGGGATGATCACGAGCTGCTTGTTGTCGCCCTTCAGCCGCTTGAAGGCATCCTCGCTGAAGTAGCGCGAATGGGCCTTCTCGCCGTGGATCATCAGCACCGCCGAACGGATCTCGTCGCTGTAGGAGAGCAGCTTCGTATTGAGGAACGAGAGGGCCGACGTGCGGGCCCAGCCTCCGTTGGAGTTGAGCGAACGGGGATGGTAGCCACGCGGGGTCTTGTAGTAGTCGTAGTAGTCGCGGACGAACTGCGGGGCATCCTCCGGCAGCGGATCGACCACCCCGCCGGCCAAGGCATGGCTTCCGGTGCGGGCATCCTCCGTGCGTTGGGCGTTGAGCTGGCGGCGCAACTCGTAGCGGGCGTCGGCATCCATCGCGTCGAAGTAACCGTTGGCCGTCACGCGGCTCATGTCGTACATCGTCGAGGAGACCGTGGCCTTGATGCGCGTGTCGATGGCGGCGGCATTGAGGGCCAGACCGCCCCAGCCGCAGATGCCGATGATCCCCACGCGGTCGGCATCGACATCGTCCCGCAGCACGAGGTAGTCGACCGCCGCCGAGAAGTCCTCGGTATTGATGTCGGGCGAGGCCATGTAGCGGGGTTCGCCCGAGCTTTCGCCCGTGAACGAGGGGTCGAAGGCCACGGCGATGAATCCGCGTTCGGCCATCGTCTGGGCGTAGAGGCCCGACGCCTGCTCCTTGACGGCCCCGAAAGGTCCGCACACGGCCAGGGCCGGGAGTTTGCCCGAAGCCTCCTTCGGTTTGTAGAGATCGCCGGCGAGTGTCGTGCCGAATCGGGTGCGGAAATGGACGCGCTCGACGGTGACCCGGTCGCTCGGCGCAAAGGTCCGGTCATTCTCCTGAGCTTGCACAGTATTCATCATCATAGAGAGAAATGGTAATAATAGTAGGACAAATTTCGGTTTCATACGTCGTGTAGGTTTTCGGCCGGGCTGCGGCGCCCGTCTGTTTAACCGTTACAAAGGTCGGAAAAAACAGCCGGAAAACGGTAGACGGATTCCGGATTTTCCAACCCCGATTCCGGATAACGGCCCGTCCGACGGAAATGTTTTTTTGCCACGCGGCGCAGCGTAACCATTTTTTTTCTATATTTGCCAAACACAAGAGGGGTGCCTGTTGAGAATACTCGAAAAGGCTGAGATCATACCCTATGAACTTGATGCGGGCAACACCGACGAAAGGACTTGTTCATAGACCGTAATTTTCGCACGATATCTCACGGGCTCGTCTCTGCAAATTACGGAATCCTTATGGAAGTAACCATCAATCGCAAACCGGTCGGGGTCGAGGCCCCGATGAGCCTAGCCGAACTGCTCACGCGCGAAGGTATCCCTGCCGAAGGGGTTGCCGTGGCGGTGAACAACCGTGTCGTGCCGCGCGGCGACTGGGCGACGACCCCCGTCGAGGAGGGGATGAAGATCACCGTCATCCGAGCCGTCTGCGGAGGATGATGCAGCTGATCGTCGTGACCGATGCCGCCTTCCGGGAGGGCGAGCAGGAGGTGATCCGCCGGCTGCTGGACGGGGGGATCGAACGCGTCCACCTGCGCAAGCCCGCAGCCACGGAGGCCGAAATGCGGCGGCTCATCGAGTCGCTGCCCGCGGACAGCTACCCGCGGCTGAGCCTCCACGACCACCTGCCGCTGGCCGCGGAGTACGGCCTCGGGGGAGTCCACCTCAACGGCCGCAATCCGGAGGCGCCGGCCGGATTCCGGGGGCTTGTGAGCCGCTCGTGCCACTCGCTCGCGGAGCTGGAGGCGTGCGCCCCGAAGACCGACTACCGCTTTCTGAGCCCGATCTTCGACAGCATCTCGAAGAGCGGCTACCGCGCCGCCTTCGATGAAGCGACGCTGCGCGATGCCGCCGCACGGGGGATCATCGACTGCCGGAGCTTCGCCCTGGGAGGTGTCGAACCGGAGCGGCTGCCGCTGCTGCGCGCGTGGGGTTTCGGCGGCGCGGCGATGCTGGGCTGCATCTGGAGGGATCCCTCGCGCGAAGGGCTGCAAAACACACTGAATGAAATTCAACGATATGCCATGTCCTAACATCATGCTTCAATTCATCACACACCGGAACGACCGCTACGACGAGATCTCGGGCACGCGGGCCGTCCTCGAGGGGGGCTGCCGCTGGGTGCAGCTCCGCATGAAGGAGGCCCCGGACGAGGAGTTCCTGCGCGTGGGCCGCGAGGTGGAACGCCTGTGCCGCCAGTACGGCGCGACGTTCCTCCTGGACGACCGCGTGCATCTGGTCGCGGAGCTCGGCGCCGACGGTGTCCACCTGGGCAAGAACGACATGCCCGTGGATCAGGCCCGCGGTCTGCTGCCGGCCGGAAAGATCGTCGGCGCAACGGCCAACACCTTCGAGGATATCGAACGGGCTGCGGCCGCCGGAGCCGACTACATCGGACTGGGACCGTTCCGCTTCACACAGACCAAACGCAATCTGAGCCCCATCCTCGGCACAGAGGGCTATCGGGCCATCTTCGAACGCTGCCGCGCGGCGGGCATCACGCTGCCGGTGGTGGCCATCGGCGGCATCACGGCCGACGACATCGCCCCGATCCTCGCAACCGGCGCCTCGGGCATCGCCCTCTCGGGAGCCCTGCTCGGCGCCCCGGACCCCACGGAAGAGACTCGCAAAATCGTCAATATTCTAAAACACCTCAATCCATGAACGAATTGGTAATCGGCGGACGGACGTTCCGTTCGCGTCTGTTCGTCGGCACGGGCAAGTTCAGCTCCAACGAGCTGATGTCGCGTGCCATCACCGCCTCGGATACCGAAATGGTCACCGTGGCCATGAAACGGGTCGACATGTCCAATCCGCAGGACGACCTGCTGGCCCACATCCGCCGTCCGGGCGTGCAGCTGCTGCCCAACACCTCGGGCGTACGCAACGCCGAGGAGGCCGTGCTGGCGGCTCAGCTCGCCCGCGAAGCCTTCGGCACGAACTTCATCAAGCTGGAGATCCACCCCGATCCGAAATACCTGCTGCCCGACCCTGTCGAGACGCTGCGCGCCACGGAGGAGCTGGCCCGGATGGGCTTCGTCGTGCTGCCCTACATCCAGGCCGATCCGGTGCTGTGCAAGCGCCTGGAGGAGGCCGGTGCCGCCACGGTGATGCCGCTCGCCGCACCGATCGGCACCAACAAGGGGCTCGTCACGCGCGAACTGCTCGAGATCATCATCGAACAGAGCAACGTCCCCGTGGTGGTCGATGCCGGACTGGGCGCCCCGTCGCACGCCGCTGCCGCCATGGAGCTGGGTGCCGACGCCGTGCTGGTCAATACGGCCATTGCCGTTGCGGGCGATCCCGAACGCATGGCCCGCGCCTTCGCCCGTGCCGTCGAGGCCGGCCGCGAAGCCTATGAATCGGGGCTCGGCGCCCAGTCGCGCCATGCCGAAGCAAGCAGCCCGCTGACCTCGTTCCTCGACTAAAACACGACGCAAGATGTTTTCCGAGGAATTAGCCAAATACGACTGGGAGGAGACCACCGCACGGATCCTCTCGAAAACGCCGGCCGACGTCGAACGGGCCCTCGCGAAGGAGTACCCGACGCTCGACGACTTCATGGCGCTCATCTCGCCGGCCGCGGCGGCCTATCTCGAGCCGATGGCCCGGCTGAGCCGCCGCTACACGCAGGAGCGTTTCGGCAAGACCATCTCGATGTACATCCCGATGTACATCACCAACTCGTGCACCAACTCGTGCATCTACTGCGGCTTCAACCGCCACAACGCCATTCCGCGCGTGATCCTCACGCCGGAGCAGATCGAGGAGGAGTGCCGCGCCATCCGCGAACTCGGCCCGTTCGAGAATCTGCTGCTGGTCACGGGTGAGAACCCGCGCGCCGCCGGCGTCGACTACATCGAACAGGCGCTGCACATCTGCCGCCCGTACTTCAACAACCTGACGATCGAGGTGATGCCCCTTTCGGCCGAGGACTACGAGCGGCTGACCCACTCGGGGCTCAACGGCGTGGTCTGCTTCCAGGAGACCTACAACCGCAAGAACTACAACATCTACCACCCGGCCGGCATGAAGTCGAAGTTCGAGTGGCGCGTCAACGGCTTCGACCGCATGGGCCAGGCCGGCGTCCACAAGATCGGCATGGGCGTGCTGATCGGTCTGGAGGAGTGGCGCACCGACGTCACGATGATGGCGCTGCACCTGCAGTACCTGCGCAAGCACTACTGGAAGACGCGTTACAGCGTCAACTTCCCGCGCATGCGTCCGTCGGAGGGCCACTTCCAGCCCAACGTCGTGATGAGCGACCGCGAACTGGCGCAGCTGACCTTCGCCTTCCGGATCTTCGACCACGACGTCGACATCTCGTTCTCGACACGCGAACGCCCCGAATTCCGCAACCACATCGCCACGCTGGGCGCCACGTCGATGAGCGCCGGCTCGAAGACCGATCCGGGAGGCTACCGCGTCTACCCGACGTCGCTCGAGCAGTTCGTCGTCAGCGACGAGCGCACGCCGGCCCAGGTCGAGGCCGACATCCGCCGCGAAGGCTACGAGGTGGTCTGGAAGGACTGGGATAAAATCTTCGACTGATGGCAGCGGCGGAACGTTACGCCCGGCAGACGATGCTCCGGGAGATCGGCGAGGAGGGACAGCAGCGGCTGGCCGGGGCGTCGGTGCTGGTGGTGGGTGTCGGAGGGCTCGGCTCGCCGGCGGCGCTCTACCTGACGGGGGCCGGCGTGGGCCACATCGGGCTGGCCGACCCCGACGTCGTCTCGGAGAGCAATCTCCAGCGGCAGACGCTCTACACCGAGGCGCAGATCGGACAGCAAAAGAGCCTCGCGGCCCGCGAACGGCTGGCGGCCCTCTCGTCGCACACGCGCTTCACGTGCCATGCGGAGGGGCTCACCGCGGAGAATGCCCGCGAGGTGATCGCGGCGTACGATCTGGTGGTGGACTGCTGCGACAACTTCCCGACGCGCTACCTGATCGACGACACGTGCGCAGCCTGCGGCAAGACGTGGGTCCACGGCTCGATCGGCGAGTTCGTCGGTCAGGTGTCGCTCTTCAACGGCCCGGGGCGCCACCGTTATGCGGAGCTCTACCCCGACCGCGAGGCGCTGTGCGCGCGGCCGCGGGTGGCGGGCGGCGTGCTGGGGGCCGTACCCGGAGTCATCGGGGCCCTGGAGGCGGCCGAGGCCGTGAAGTGGATCGTCGGATTCGGCGAACTGCTCGACGGACGGCTGCTGACGATCGATTTGAAAACCATGCAAACCGAAATCATAACCTTTTAAGAGAGAAAGATGGGAAAAGGATTCGACCAGTATGCATCGGCCTACGATGCCTGGTTTCTCGACAACCGAAATGTACTCTATTCCGAGGTCAATCTGGTAGCCTCGACACTCAAGAATGCCGGGCGTGTGCTCTCGGTGGGCTGCGGGAGCGGCCTCTTCGAGAAGATTCTCCGCGAGGAGTACGGCATCACCGTCACCGACGGCATCGAACCGTCGGCGGGGATGGCCGAGATTGCCCGCAAGCGGGGAATGCACGTCGTGGAGGCGACGGCCGAGGAGGCCGACTTCGGCCGCGAGGCCTATGACACGCTCCTCTTCAACGGCACGCCGAGCTACATCGGCGACCTGCGGAGCGTCGTGCGCAAGGCCTACGATGCACTCCCGGCCGGAGGCCGCATCGTCCTGATCGACGTGCCGAAGGAGAGCTCCTACGGACTGCTCTACAACCTGGCCAAGGCCGTCGGCACGTGGAACCACCCGCTGCTCGAGGGGTGCTATCCGCCGAACCCCTACCCGATCGAATTCGTCGACGTCGCTGCCTGGCGCACGACGGCCGAGAAGGTCGAACTGCTCCGCGAGGCGGGGTTCGTCGATCTGGAGTTCGCACAGACGCTGACCTCGCATCCGGTCTGCTCGAACGACGAGGAGGAGCAGCCCGTGGCGGGTTATGGCAAGGGTGATTACGTGGCCGTGACGGCCTACAAACGCTGACGGAGATGCGACGCTGGAGCGACGAGGCGTGGGAGGCAGCCCTCCCCGTCTACGAGAAGATCCTCGCACATCCGTTCGTCGGGGAGCTGGCCGAAGGGCGGCTCTCGGCGGAGCGTTTCGGCTTCTACATCCGGCAGGACGCCCTCTATCTGGACGGCTATGCACGGCGGCTGGCCCACGTGGCGGCGCGCCTTCCGCGCAAGGAGCAGGCCGAACGCTTCCTGCACTTCGCGCTGGACGGCATCGAGGTCGAACGGGCCCTGCATGCGCAGTTCCTCGGCGGGAACCACCCTTTGCCCGAGGAGATCAGCCCGACGTGTCTGCTCTACACCTCGGTGCTCGACGCCCAGGCGCTGGCCCCCGTGGAGGTCGAGGCGGCAGCCGTACTGCCCTGCTTCGTGGTCTACCAGCGGGTCGGCGAGGCGATCCTTGTCCGGGCGAAGGGCAACGGCCGGCCGGCAGCCGACGGGCAGGCCGCGGGTTCCGCGACAAACGCCACCACCCCGACCGGAGCGGAAGCATACAGGCCTCTTGCCGAAAACCCCTACCGGGCGTGGATCGAGACCTATGCCGATCCGGCCTTTGCCGCCTCGGCGGAGCAGGCCACGGCGATCTGCGACGAACTGGCCGCCTCGACGGGCGAAGAGACCCGCCGGCGGATGACCGAACTTTTCGTGCGCTGCACCCGCATGGAGTGGCTCTTCTGGGACAGCGCCTGGAATCTCGAAACGTGGAAAATATGAGCAACGAAACCATGAAACACTACAAACGCGCGCTGACCATCGCAGGAAGCGATCCGAGCGGCGGTGCCGGCATCCAGGCCGACCTGAAGACCTTCTCGGCCTGCGGATGCTTCGGCACGTCGGCCATCGTGGCCGTCGTCGACGAGAATACGGTCGGCGTCACGGGCGTGCACCCCATTCCGGTGGAGTTCGTCACGGGGCAGATCCGCTCGGTGCTCGACGACATCGGGACCGATGCCGTGAAGATCGGCATGCTCCACTCCTCGGAGCTGATCCGCGCCGTGCGCGACACGCTGGCCCGCTATGCGATCCGCAACGTGGTGCTCGATCCGGTGATGGTGGCCACGTCGGGCGATCCGCTGCTGCAGCAGGAGGCCATCTCGACGCTGCGCGACGAACTGATCCCCACCGTGCGGATCATCACCCCGAACATTCCCGAGGCCGAGTTGCTGCTCGGCCGGAAGATCGACCGGCAGGATTCGCTGCCCGAGGCGGCCCGCGAGCTGTCGCGCAACGGCGGTGGCGTCTCGGTCTTCCTCAAGGCGGGACACCTGCACGACGAGGAGCTCGTCGACATCTTCTACAACGCCGAGGAGGATCGCATCCTGCCGCTGCGTTCGCGCCGGCTGGCGACGCGCAACACCCACGGTACGGGCTGCACCCTCTCGTCGGCGCTGGCAGCCTTCCTGGCCCGAGGCTGCTCGCTCGACGAGGCGGCCACGCAGGCCAAGGAGTACATCGCCGGGGCCATCGAGGCGGGAGCCGCGTATGAAATCGGCCACGGCCACGGACCCGTCCACCACTTCTACCGCTTCTGGGAGTAGCCGGAAAGGTCCGTTGCGAACGGATCTATCGAAAAGGGAGTCGACCCCGCAGGGGACCGGCCCCCTTTTTTGTATCCGGAAGGCCGGCGCAGCGGCGGAAGGATCCGGGAACGGGCGGAATGGTTCCGGGAAGGGCTTGCCGCCCCGCCGTCCCGAAAAAAAATACACCCGGCCAAACTCCCTGACGGCGAGCGGGGCGCATCCGGAAGCGGCAACCCCGCCACGGCTGCGAATTAGTCAAAATTTTGACCATACGCCAAAATGAACTATCTTTGCAGCCGAAAACGAACATCATGACAGACGGAGGCAACGATTTTCGGGAGTTTCAACTACAGATCGTGCGGATGCGCATTGCCTTCCGCCAGTGCCTTCAACGTACACTCAGACGCCAGGGCATCAGCGTCACCTTCGAGATGCTGCAGGTGATGAGCTGCCTGTGGCGCGAGCAGGGCTCGACGCAGCAGATTCTGGCCGAACGAACGGCCCGCAGCAAGGCCAGCCTGAGCAGTCTGATGACGACACTCGAAAAACGCGGCTTCATCGAACGACGGGCGGAACCCTCCGACCGACGCAACAAACGCGTCTACCTCTCCCCCGAGGGAGAACGCTTCTGGCTCCGGATCCTGCCGATCCTCGACGAACTCTACGCCCGTTTCGAGCAGAGCATCGGTCTGGAACGCCTCCGTGTCATGGCTTCGGATCTTAAGCGCATACAAGATGAACTGGAAAGCATATAGAAACCTCCTGCTGCTCACACTCAGCCTGACGGGACTCCGGCCGGCCGCCGCACAAAGCCTCTCCGCCGAGCAGGGCACTCCAGCCACCCCGGATGCCCCCACCGTGCAGAATGCCCCGGCCGTGCAGAACGCCCCGACTACGCAGCAAGCCCCGGCCGCGCAGAGCGATACGCTCTTTCTGCCGGTGTCGCGGCTCTTCGAATTGGGTGTGCAGCAGAGCCTCCGCTTGCAGGCCGATGCCCTGGAGGAGAATGCCGCCCGCATCCGCGAAGAGGAGGCACGTGCCGGCCGGCTGCCCGACCTTTCGGTCGGTCTGCGCGGCGGTTTCGCCGGTCAGCCCGTCATCTTCCGACAGGGACTCCGCGAGCCCTACCGGCCCGATTCGCCCGACTGGTCGCAGAACTACGCCGTCGACTTCTCGCAACCCCTCTACCAGGGCGGGAAGATCCGCCACGCAATCCGCCGGGCCGGTCAGGAACGCACGCTCGCTGCGCTGAAGAGCCAGACCGATGCCGCCGATCTCAAACTGAGCCTGCTCGAGCAGTACATGCAGCTGTTCAGCCTCTACCGCGAGCAGGAGGTCCTCTCGCGCAACATCGAGGAGTCGGAACGCCGCCTGCACGACATCCGCCGCATGAAGGAGGAGGGACTCATCACGAACAACGACGTGCTGCGCAGCGAGATGCAGCTGACCAACGACCGTCTGTCGCTGCAGCAGACCGACAACGATATCGCCCTGGTCTCGCAGCAGCTCGACATTCTGCTGGGGCTGGACGAGGAGCTGCTGATCGCCCCCGATACGACGCTGCTCTACCGCGCCATCTCGATGGAGAGCTACGAACGCTACGTCGAGGAGGCCTGCGAAGAAGACCCGACGATGAAACAGCTGCGCATGCAGACCGAAATGGCCCGCACGGACGTCGATCTGGCCCGCGCGGCGCTGCGTCCCGGGGTGTCGCTCTACGCCTCGAACACACTGGCACGACCGATCGCCCGGACGATGGAGGATCTCTACAACAACACGTGGAACGTCGGGCTGTCGATCTCCGTGCCGCTCTCGGCCCTCTACAAGGGGAGCCACAAGGTGCGCGAAAGCCGCGTGGCGGTGGAGGTGCGCCGCAATGCCGAGGAGCAGGAGATTCAGCGCATCCGCGTGCAGGTCCGCACGGCCTTCCTGCGCCACCGCGAGGCCGTGCAGCAGGTCGAGGCGCTGCAGCTCTCGGCGCGTCAGGCCCAGGAGAACTACCGGATCATGCAGAACCGGTACATGAACCAGCTGGCCATCCTGACCGACCTGCTCGATGCGAACAGTGTGCGGCTCGATGTGGAGCTGCAGCTCACGGCGGCCCGCACGCGGGTGATCTACACCTACTTCCAGCTGCTGCGCGCCGTCGGCCGGCTGTAGCGAGGGGCAACGCAGGCGGCAAAACGGCCGACAGCCAACATCCGGGGCAGATCCCCCCTCTGCAGGGCGGGAAGACCGGTACGAACAGAGCCGCACCCAACCGGATGCGGAGGGACGGATGACGAAACGAAGAACAAACGAAAGAAAAAAAGGTTAGGAAAGAGATGGGAGACTGGAGTAAGAAACGCGACGAACTGCGCAAACAGCGCCACCGCAACATCGTGCTGAATGTCGTCTGCATCGTGCTGGCGGGATCGGGACTGTGGGTGACGGCCGACTATTTCCGGCGTCACATGAACTACGTGGTGACCAACGACGCCTCGATCGACCAATACGTCGCACCGATCAATATCCGCGTGGCGGGCTACATCCGCGAGGTGCGCTTCACCGAACACCAGTTCGTCCACAAGGGCGACACGCTGCTGGTGCTCGACGACCGCGAATACCGTATCCGCGTCAAGGAGGCCGAGGCGGCGCTGCTCGATGCCCACGGCACGCAGGATGTCATCCACTCGGGGATCGAGACCTCGCGCACGAACGTCGCCGTGCAGGATGCCAACATCGCCGAGGCCAAGGCCAAACTCTGGCAGACGGAGCAGGACTTCCAGCGTTTCGAACGGCTGATGCGCGACGAATCGGTGCCGGGCCAGCAGTACGAACAGGCCAAAGCCTCGTACGAAGCGGCCCAGGCCCGCTATCAGGCTCTCGTGGCCCAGAAGGATGCCGCCGTCTCGCAGTACTCCGAGGCCAGCAAGCGTACGGTCAGCGCCGAAGCCAACGTGCTGCGCTGCGAGGCCGACCTCGACATGGCACGGCTCAACCTCAGCTACACGGCCCTGACGGCCCCCTACGACGGCTACATCGGACGCCGTACGCTCGAACCCGGCCAGTTCGTCCAGGCCGGGCAGACGATCTCCTACCTGGTGCGCAACCAGGACAAATACATCACGGCCAACTACAAGGAGACGCAGATCGCCCACATCTTCATCGGACAGGAGGTGATCGTCAAGGTCGACGCCTTCCCCGGCCGGACGTTCCGCGGCCGCGTCACGGCCATCTCCGAAGCCACCGGGTCGAAATACTCGCTCGTCCCGACCGACAACTCGGCCGGCAACTTCGTCAAGGTGCAGCAGCGCATCCCGGTGCGCATCGACCTGGTCGACATCTCGCAGGAGGAGATGAGCCTGCTGCGCGCCGGCATGATGGTTGAAACCGAAGCCGTGCGCCGATGATCTCCGCCGAACGTCTCGAACTGCCCGTCCGGCGCTGGGTCCCCGACTGGCTGGGGGTGGTCAGCATCTTCACGGTGCTGCTGCCCGTGACGATGCTCAACGGCTCCTACACGGGCAGCATGCTCGAGGTGTCAAACACGCTGGGAACCAACACCGAAGACATCACGATGGGCTACTATGCCGCCTCGGCCGGCATGGCCATCGCCTACCCGCTCGTGCCAAAGGTCCACGCCGCCTTCTCGTCGAAGGCGCTGCTGCTGGTCGACCTGGCGCTGCAGTTCGTGCTGAGCTGGATCTGCGCCCGTTCGCAGAGTGCCGACACGCTGATCGTCTGCAGCTTCTTCATCGGATTCCTCAAGGGCTTCCTGATGATGTGGTGCATCCGCCGTATCAAGACCATCTTCAGCCCGAAGGATGTCCGCAGCGAATTCTACGCCTACTTCTATCCGGTGGTCTTCGGCTGCGGCCAGCTCTCGATGATCATCACCGCCGAACTGGCCTACCGCTACGACTGGAAGTACATGTACTACTTCATGATGCTGCTGTTGCTCGTGGCGCTGCTCACGGTGGCAGTCTGCTACCGCCACGACCGCCCGAACCACCCCCTCCCGCTCAGCGAACTCCATATCCGCGAAATGCTGGTCGTCTCGGCCGGGCTGCTGATGTTCATGTACGCCCTCAACTACGGCAAACTCCTCGACTGGCTCTCCTCGCCGCGCATCTGTCTCTACATCGTCGTGGCGCCGATGCTGATCGCCTACTTCCTCTGGACGCAGTGGCAC
The DNA here is from genome assembly GCA_938014215.1 of uncultured Alistipes sp. Lineage (GTDB taxonomy): Bacteria > Bacteroidota > Bacteroidia > Bacteroidales > Rikenellaceae > Alistipes. The sequence continues at coordinate 57,847 of CALLRW010000017.1, forward strand.
GCCCGCAAACCCTACGTCAACCTGGCCCCGCTCTACCAGCCCAAGGCGATCGTCGGATACCTCTACATGATGCTCGTCATGTTCTTCAGCACCTCGACCACGCTGCTGTCCAACTACATGACCACCATCCTGCAGGTCGACGCCACACGCACCTACACGCTCTATATCTACCTGCTGCCGGGATACATCCTCGGGGCCTTCATCTGCTTCTGGTGGTTCCGCTGGCAACAGTGGCGCTTCCGCTTCCTCATAGCCGGCGGCATGGCCTGCTTCGCCCTCTTTTTCGGCATGCTCTACTTCGGCATCTCGCCCGACAGCACCTACGAAAGCCTCTTCTTCCCGATCTTCATCCGCGGTCTGGGAATGCTGGTGCTGATCATCGCCTTCGCGCTGTTCGCCGTCGAGGAGCTCGACGAACGCTACCTGATCTACAACGCCTTCTTCCTGATCGCCAGCCGGTCGGTACTGGCACCGATCCTCGCCACGTCGTTCTACAGCAACACGCTCTACCGCCTCCAGCAGCACTATTTCCACTCGCTGGCGGCCGAGATCACGATGACCGATCCGCTGGCGGCCGAGAAGTACACCTCGTCGCTCAACTCGTCGCTGGCCCAGGGACACAGCTACAACGAGGCGGTGCAGCTGGCCACCGGTTCGCTCAACACGACGCTCCAACAGCAGAGCCTGCTGCTGGCGCTGAAGGAGATTCTGGGATGGCTCTTCGTGGCGTCACTCGTCATTGCGGTGATCTCGCGCTTCATCCCCTTCCACAAGACCATCCGCGTGAAGTACACCAAGGCCGGAGACGATATGGTCTGACCGCCGGACCAGCCCGTCGGGACACGACACAACAAAGCGGGAGGCGCATCCAATCGGATGCGCCTCCCGCTGTCATTACGGCGGCTCAATCGGCCGCCCGTGCACCGATCAGGCCCGCCGCTCGTGGTCCTTGCGGTAGATCTGGTAGGAATTTACGAAGTTCTGCCAGACTATATACGCAGTCGGCGCGATCGACGAAATGGGGTTCAGAAAGGCCTGCGCCATCCAGACGGCCAGCACCGTATTCTTCTGACCGAGCGACTGTCCGCCGGCCACCGCATCGCCGTAGCGACGCCCCAGCCGCCGTCCGATCTTGAACTGCAGCAGGCAGATCACCAGCGCCGCAAAGGCCAGCCACAACTCGGTGGCGATCGAGGCGTCGTGCAGATCGATGATGAAGCAGGTCGTGCGGCCGATGATCACGATGAGCGACAGCAGCCACATGTAGAACGAGATCTGGCTGTGGTCGCCGATCCAGTGGGCCATCTTCGGGAAGACGAAGCGGAAGAACTGCGCCGCAGCGAAGGGTCCGATCAGCAGCGGAGCGACCCGGGCCAGAATCTGCGTAAAGGTGCAGACGCCCGTTCCCGTGAAGGTGAGGATGACGGGGGCCACCAGGGCGATCAGCATGTTGCTGATGAGGCTGTAGGTGGCCATCGTGGCTACGTTGGCCCCGAGCATGCCGGCGATAACCACAGCGGCCATCGCCACGGGTGCCAGGACGCAGACCATGGCTCCCTGGGCCACATCCACGTCGAGCGGACGCAGCACCGCGTAGACCGCCACACAGAGCACGATCTGGATGACGAACAGCCAGAAGTGGAGCATCGAGGGCTTCATCTGTTTGGGGCTGACGCGGCAGAAGGTGACAAAGAGCATCAGGAAGATCAGCGTCGGGGTGATCATCTGATGGCTGGCGGCTTCGAACCCGGCAATCGGACGGCACAGCAACGCCCCCACCACCATGGACGAAGGCATGGCAATGGTCTTGACGTTGCGGTGCAGCTGTTCGAGCAAATGCATGCCGGCGGCGATTTAGGCGAGTAGCTCCTTGACCTTGGCCGAGATCTCCTTGCCGTCGGCGCGTCCGGCCAGGCGCTTCGAGGCGACGCCCATCACCTTGCCCATCTCCTTCATCGACGTGGCGCCCACCTCGGCGATGATGGCCCGCACTTCGGCCGTGAGCTCCTCGTCGGTGAGCTGTTTGGGCAGAAACTCCTGATAGACGGCCACCTGAGCCAGCTCCTCCGAAGCCAGGTCCGGACGGTTCTGTTCGCTGAAGATCTGGGCGGAATCGGTCCCCTGCTTGGCCAGCTTCGAGATGATCTTCAGCACGTCGGCATCGGGCAGTTCGGCCACCTCCGGGCCGGCCGTCTTGGCCTCGATGATATACTTCTTGGCATTGCGGAGTGCGCTCAGACGCACCGTGTCCTTGGCCTTCATGGCCTCCATGATCCCTTTCGAAATCTGTTGTTCCAGTGACATAACTCTATAAAATTTAACGAATAATAGTGTTTATCTCTACCTTTGCTTCACGAGGAATTCCAGCACATCGCGCATCAGCCGGTCGCGGGCCGTCGCATCGCCCACCGTCTCGAACGGGAAGCTCGCCACGAAGGTCCGCCCGTCGGCCTCGCTCGCCACGGCTGCCGTCCCGCGACCGTCGACGTAACGCATCACGCCGAAGGCCTCGCGACCCGCCGGAAGCAGCGCATCGGCCCGTTCGACAACGTAGCAATCCGGCCGATACTCCGTATTGAAGCGGTATTCGCCGCGCGTGAAGCCGGGATGGGCCGTCACCACGCGCACGCGGCCCGAACCCGTGCTGCGGCACCCCTCCATCCGGCAGTGGAGCACCTCGCGGGCAAAGGCCTCGTTGCGGGCGGCCGCCGTCGTGTCGCGCATCAGATCCGAGACGACGTAGGCCCCCGAAACAAAGAGGGCTCCCCCATCGGCCAGATAGCGGCGCAGGCGGCTCTGCAGCGCCTCGGGGAAGGCCTCGAAGGCATCGTCGCCCACCCCGCGGCCGATCGGCGTCGTACGCTGCTTGCCCAGAATCAGATCGACGGCATCGTAGTCGCCGAGCGAGACCTCACCCTGCTCGACGGCCCGTACCGAGGCCGAACAGAACGAATAGCCGGCCGCCGCCACCGAGCGTCCGTGCAGCGCCGGATAGTCGAACGTATTGCCGCCGATGACGTCGGTTTCGTAGTCGCTGTCGCAGGCTCCCAGGGCGATGCTGTCGACGTTGCAGCGCGCCTGCGCCCGGTCGAAGACCCGTTGCGGACCGATGAACGAGATGTCCATCCGGTCGGGCACGCCCCCGTCGAGATCCATGCGGAAACCGGCCAGCGAGTCGCTCTGCACGGTCTCGGGACCGCTCACGCGGTTGAATCCGTTGACGATCAGCACCCGTCCCCGTTCGTCCGCAACGCGGCACACCGCCAGCGTCTCGCTCGGGAAGCTCTCGCCGCCGCCGTTGACCGCCGTCACGCGGTAGCTGTAGAGGTGGCCCGGCTCCTGATCGACCGTCACACGGGGCGCGTCGACCCGGCGGCCGTTGTCGAATCCACCGTCGTCAAGCCGCGTATAGACCACGTAGCCCGACGGGGTGGCCGAAGGTTCGAGGGGGTCCTCCGTGGGCTGCCACGAGAGGGTGACCTGCCCCTCCGGGGTGAACTCCGCGGCAAAGGAGGTGACCGGCAGCGGCTGTACGGTCACCTGTTCGGAGCCGTATTGCGAGGCGACATAGCGCAGGATGCCCTTGTAGACGGCACGGCTGACCAAGAAGCGGAAGCGGGGATCCTGACCAAGGCGCATGTCGGCAAAATTCTGGTGCGAAAGCAGTTCGAGCAGCATGGTCGGCACCCCCGGTACGCGGGCTTCGTAGTAGGCCCGGTTCCACAATCCGCGCCGCTGCCAGTCGGGTTCGCAGGTGCGGCGGATGTCGCTGACGACCTGCGACTGCACCAGATCGGCCAGATCGCGCGAACGGTAGCGGTCGGCTCCGCCCGCATAGCGGCCCCCCTGTTCGCGCGTATAGAAGATGGCGAGGGTCCCGACAATGCCGTCGCCGTCGCGCACCCCGGCGTCGGAATGGAACGCCAGCGCCAGATCGATCGGAATGCGGAGCCCCGTCGAGTCGGGAAGCCGCTCGGAACCGCCCGCCAGGGCATTGACCCAGTGGGCCCGTGACATGTAGTCGTCCTTGTAGTCGTCGAGGTTCTCCTTCGGCGTGTAGACCGACTCGGGGAAGCCGGCCCACTGCAGCCAGTAGCGCGCCCCCTCGCAGAAGCGCGGATAGCCGCTCGTCTCGGCGATGTATTCGTGGTCGGTCCGCTGCGAGGCGTCGGCCGGCGTGCGGGCCACGTTGCCGAAGCCCCCGCCCAGCTTCACGGCATCGGCCGTGACGATCCCTCCGGCCCGCCGCGAGCGGTTCGTCAGCGTCACCACCGGCTGTTCGCCCGCCGCAAAGGCGAAGCGTCCCAGGTAGATCCACGTGCCGCCGCCCATCGTCTGGTTGACGGCAAACTGCGTCTCACCGCCCAGGTGATGGACCGTATAGCAGGCGTCGTCGACACTCTCCGGCGTCGTCTCGTAGCTCACGTAGAGGGCATATTCGCCCGCCTCGGGGATCGTCGCCCGCCACGTGGCCTCGCCCGAGGGGCTGTGCGTCACGCTGCGGATGCGGCGCGTCGTGCCGTCGCGGAAGGGGTTTTCGCCCGTCCGGTAGACCTCCCGCACGTGGGCAAAGCCTACGCCGCCCGGCTGCCAGCTCCCCTGCTCGGTGTACTGCGCCGGATCGTCGTTGTCGGCAAGCACCTCGTGCAGCTGGACGTCGCGTTCGCGCGGCAGCACCACGCAAGCCCCCGCCCGTTCGAGCATCGGCACCAGGTAGGGAAGCACGTAACTCTGCGTGTAGAGGTCCTCGCACGTCTGCCACAGCGCCGAACGCTGCCACCGCCAGCGGTCGAGACGCTGGTCGAAGTAGCGGCCGTGGCTCTGCCAGAGGGCGATGTGGTGTCCGGCGAGTCCTTCGGGAGCCGACCAGGCCGTCGACAAGGGGGTGACCAGCGGGCGTTCGGAACGGTTGGTGAAGGGAACCAGCCGCCGTTTCTCGATCTGCCGCGCCACCTCGGCGGCCGGACGGCAGGCCATCGGGATCAGGTCGGCAATCTCGCGGCCGTCGGTATAGAGTTCGATCCGCGCCTTGCGATACTGGGCCGGCAGCAGTTCCCGCACCGAGTCGCGAAGCGCCTGCACGCTCTCCACCCGGAAGGGGTAGTACGAGAGTCCGATCGTGGCGTAGATGCGCACCGCGCGGCGCGAGGCCTTGACCCCCTGCACCCGCACGGTGATGGGTTCGGCCTTCTGGTAGCCCCCCGAAACCTCGCGCGAGACGATGCGCGAAAGGGTCTGGCCGATGCGGGCACGCGTCGAGGCGCCGATCTCAGCAGCCCGGGCGGCGCCGAGGCCCGTCCCCGCCACGGCGAGGAGCAACAGCAGGATATGAAACAGTCTATTCTTTTTCATGGCGAAACGAAAGCATATACATGCCGATCATCGTGAAGGCGGCGTTATAGATCAGCAGTTCGAAACCGATCCGGTAGTTCCACGCCGCGAGGGCCCACCGCTGCAGCAGGGCGCTCAGCACCGGTGCCGCCACGGCCACGAGCGGGATCCAGCGGTCGCGGACCCGGCGGCGCGTCACCATGCCGAAGGTGAACATGCCGAGGATCGGACCGTAGGTGTAGCTGGCCACCTTGTAGACCAGGTTGATGACGCTGTCGTCGGCCAGGTACTCGAAGGCGAGGATCACCCCGGCCATCCCGAGCGCCATGGCGATGTGGACCCCCCGGCGCAGGCGCGTCAGGCGGGTCTCGTCGAGGCGTTTCGTCCCCTCGAGGATGTCGACCGTGAAGGAGGTGGTCAGCGCCGTGAGGGCCGAGCCGGCGGCCGAATAGGTGCTCGAGATGAGACCCACGACAAAGAGGATCCCCACGGCGAGCGGCAGTCCCCCCTCGACGGCCACCAGCGGAAAGACCTGGTCGCTCTTCTCTGGCAGCGACAGCCCCGTACGGTCGGCGTAGAGGTAGAGCAGTACGCCCAGCACCAGGAAGAGGAAGATGACGAAGATCTGGCTCACGGCCGTCAGCACGATGTTCTTCTGCGAATCACGCGGCGTAGCGCAGCTCAGGTTGCGCTGCATCATGTCCTGATCGAGTCCCGTCATGGCCACCAGCAGCACGATCCCCGCAGCGAACATCTTCCAGAAGTAGCGGTCCGAGGCGGGGTCGTCGAAGAAGAAGATCCGCGACAGGGGCGAGGCGGCCACCTCGCGGGCGGTCTCCGTCACGTCGAGATGCAGCGCGCGCATGATGAAGAGGATCGACAGCACGAGGCTCCCGACCAGGCACAGCGTCTTGAGCGTATCGGTCCAGATCAGCGACTTGACGCCCCCCTGCTGCGTGTAGAGCCAGACGAGCGCCATCGTCACCAGGGCGTTGACCCAGAACGGGATGCCGTAGTGGGCGAAGACCAGCAGCTGGAGCACCGCGCAGACGACGTAGACCCGCAGAGCGGCGCCGAGCATCTTCGAAAGGAAGAAGAACCAGGCGCCCGTCCGGTGCGAGGCGACCCCGAAGCGGTCGTCGAGATACTCGTAGAGCGAGACGACCCGCAGCCGGTAGAAGGTCGGGATCAGCACGAAGGCCACGACCAGCTGTCCGACCGTGAAGCCCGCCACCATCTGCATGTAGGAGAACGAATCGGCTGCGACCGATCCCGGAACCGAAATGAAGGTGACGCCCGACATCGCCGCCCCGATCATGGCAAAGGCCGCCATGTACCACGGCGTGCGGCGGTTGCCGGTGAAGAAGCCGGCATTGTCGGCCCGGCGGCCCGAGAGCCACGCCACGGCAAACAGCACGGCGATATAACCCAGTACGGTAAGAATAACGGCGGCAGGTGTCATGAACATGCGGTTTCGGTTTGAGGCAGCGACGGTCCCGGAAGTGGGCGATTCGGCGGAGATATCTCCGCGCGGAGCTGTCCGATGAAGGAGGGCGCTGCCCGTTACATATTGGGCAAAGATACGAAAAAGCTCAATACGATATACACCACCGGCCGGATTCGGCACAGCGAAAAGAGAAGAGTGCGATCGGGCAAAATCCGAATCCGGACAACCGGATCCGGCGCAGCGAAGGCGGAGAGCGGACAAATCGGGCAATTTCCAGGGACCGGGGGCGGGCAACTGCACCGGCGATGGATGGCGGGCGCGGAAACACAGTCCGAAACCGGACAACGGGAGGAGGCGGCCCTCCGTCGGCGGATTCAACCAATCGGCCAACCGGAGGTGGACAAATCGGTCAACAAAAATCGAAGTCTCCCACACGCGGCCGGAAGCGGGCGGAAGATCGGGAAGATCCCTCCCGGCAGACGGAGCCGCCCGCGAAATCGGGACCTTGAAAGTCGCTGCCCATAAAATCGGGACCCGGAGAATTGCTGCTCATAAAATCAGGGGCCGGCGAGCTGCTGCCCCAAAAATCGGGATCCGGAGAGCCGCTTTCCGCGAAATCGGGGTCCGCAGAGCTGCAGCCCGCGAAATCGGGGTCCGGAGAGCCGCGGCGCCAGGGCTCCGGGTCGAAATTCCGAACGACAACGCCGGCAGGGGCTGAAAAAGGCACGCATCTTGTCCGAAGATTCGGGAATCGGAGAATCGGGAATCGGCGGATTTTTCGTATTTTTGTCCGCAAGGCCCCTCCGTCTGCCGACGGTGCGGTGCCTCCACCCCGATTTCACACGGAAAAAACCTCAAAAACTGTCAGATATGGCTTTCTTCAAGGAATTCAAGGAGTTCGCCCTCAAAGGCAATGTCATGGACATGGCCGTCGGCGTAATCATCGGAGGCGCATTCGGAAAGATCGTCTCCTCGCTCGTGAACGACATCCTCATGCCCCCGATCGGCGCCCTGATCGGAAACACCGACTTCTCACAACTGAGACTCGACATCTCAAAGGTCCGCGACGTGACGACCGGCGCCATGAAGTCCGTCGAAGGACTTGTCGGCGGAGGCGATGCCGCCGCGCAGGCCGCACCCGTCGAACCCATCTACTGGAACTACGGCGCCTTCATCCAGCAGTGCGTCGACTTCGCCATCCTGGCCTTCTGCGTCTTCCTGATGGTCAAGCTGATGAACCGTCTGATGAAGAAAAAGGCCCAGACCCCGCCCGCTCCCCCCGCACCCTCGAAGGAGGAGCTGCTCCTTACGGAGATCCGCGACCTGCTGCGCGAACAACAGCAGAAAAAGTAGATCGATTGCTCAACCCTTTGCGGCAAAACGCCCCGGCCTGCTGGTCGGGGCGTTATCTTCGGAAGAATAAGGAGATGCCGGATGGCCGAACGTCATTCCTGCTTCTCGGGAGCCAAAGCCGTCGAAGCGGAATCCGCGGCCGGCGCAGAACCGGCTCCGGTAGCTGCCGAAGAGCCGGAACCGGCAGGCATCGCTGCAGGATCAGTGCCGGTTGAAGCCGCCGGCACGAAGGCAGAGGCGGAAGACATTCCCGATCCGGAACCGGTCGCGACGGGATCGGAGCCGGACGCAGCAGAATCGGAAGCGGCAGGATCGGTGCTGGACGTGGAACTCGATTTGACGGCATACTCCTGCAGGATGTAGGTCGTGAAGATCGGGAAGAACATCATCCCCAGCGACGGCAGCAGGACGCAGACCACCTTGCCGACGGCCGTCACCGGGAAGATGGCGGCGCCGACCGTCGTAACGTTCATCCACGCCCACCACAGCGCATTGCCAAAGCCCTCGAGTTTGGGGTTGACGAGCGCTTCGTAGTCGTAGAAGACCAGTGCCGAAAGGTAGGTGAAGACCACCACCGTGAAGAGATAAGCCGCAAACAACCACTGCATCCGGTTGCAGAGGGCCATCCAGCGAACGATGATGAACATCGCCAGGAAGGCCCGCAACATCGGCACCAGTCCGACGAGGATCCCCCAGTCGTGCGTCATGCGCACGCCCGTCCACGAAATCAGCGTCAGGTAGGGAATCGAGATCAGCAGGTAGAAGAGATGGCGCACGAAAAAGTGCAGCTTGCGGTCGGCCTGCAGCAGGCGGACCAGAAAATCGTAGAGAAAAATCACACAGACGAAGAACTGGACCGTCAGGTAGCTCCTCGAGAGATGGACGTGGTCGCCGGCAAGAATCTCCCAGGAAAGGGCCACGAGCAGGACCACTCCGGCCAGCAGTTTCAGGGAACCCAGCAGGTCGGCGCCATCGGAGCGTGAGGATTCGGAGGTAGTCATGAAAAATTTATTTTCGCACAGATGACTCAAAATCAGTGCCAAAAGAGATGGGCTGGAATTTTTCAGCAGATTTTTCACTCGAATATTTTGCAGGTTTGAAATTTTCGATTACCTTTGCACTCGCAATAACGAAATGGCGGGATAGCTCAGCTGGTTAGAGCGCATGATTCATAATCATGAGGTCGAGAGTTCAAGTCTCTCTCCCGCTACCAATTAAAAACCAGGCACTTACAGCGACGTAAGTGCTTTTCTTTTGCGCTTTTCTTGCTTTTTTCCCCGAATTAAACCACCTTTATAACGCATTGTAGCGGCATTGCGTCGCATTGTAGTGCTCCAGAAAATAGCAAAAAAATAGCAAAAATATGGCCTCCATCCGAATAGCATTAGACACCCGAAGAGCAAACGCAAAAGGATTATATCCGATTAAATTTATAGTTTCTCACAAAAGTGTCTCTACCTCGATCGGGACCGGTACCTATATTAAACCCGAACACTGGAACGGCGAAGTCAACAAGGCCGTCGTCCCGAAGTGTCCGAATGCCCGCGCGATCAACGAGAGCATCGAGGCGCTCTTCTTCCGATACACGAACACGATCCGGAAACTGGATAACAACGAAAAGTCGACCAGCTTCCTGCTCCGGTTGCACCACGCCGGATAATATGAAAAATCAGCCCGGAGCAGCATATACTCCGGGCTGATTGCAAACAAGAAGTTGCGTCCTTCTATTCGGTAACGGGGAATACCACGCGGAAGCCATTCCAATCAGAGCAGGCATCCGGGAAATACACGTTGCGGTATCCCGATCTGAGATAATGCCAATAGTTGAACCAAGAACCGCCCTTCATGACCTTATACATGCTCGAGTCGGGACCCACAGGGTCTTCGACCACCGTATCGGTGGTCAGATTCTCGATACCATAGTAATAGTCGAACCAGTCGGAGCACCACTCATAGAGGTTTCCGTGCATGTCGTAAAGACCCCACGGATTGGGTTTCAATTGTCCAACTTCGCTCGGGCCGTTATTCTTGGAATTCTCATCACACCAGGCATAGTCGGTGATGACGGAGTAGTCGTCACCAAAGGACCATGCGGTCGTCGTTCCGGCACGGCAGGCATACTCCCACTGCGCCTCAGTCGGCAACTCGCCGCCAATCCAGTCGGCATAGGCCTTCGCACCGTACCACGTCACATACGAGATGGGATAATTGCCCTTGTCGAGCACCGGAACCCATTTTCCCTGCGTGGAGTCGTAATATACATTCCAGTTGGGACTCTTCTGAAAGAGATTCTGAACCCCATACCCTTCTACCTCGGCGCTGATCGAACTCATCTCACCGCTCACATCGGGAATGTCCATGGCGTTGAGGAACTGTGCATACTGGCTGTTGGTAACCTCATAGGTGCCGATGTAGTAATCCTTGGTCAGGATAACCTTGTGCTGAGTCTCCATATAGGAGTGGCCTGATTCATTCTCAGGTGTTCCCATCATGAATTCACCCGCGGTGATTCTGGTAAGGGGAAGGTATCCAACGAACTCGCTCTTCATGGAGACTACCTCGCCCGAAGGCAACGACAATTTCTCCTGCAGCATATTGCCGGCCATTTCGCGCCAGCCCGAATAACGGAACTTGAGCAGATGGTCTCCCGTCTCGACCGTCTGGGCCGGAACCCAAACACGGTATTCATACCCCTCTTCAAGAGTATTGGGATACTGATACATGGTGAGATCGCTTCTGCTGCTTTCGTCCGACTCGGCCTGCAGCTTGGAGGCGGCAAGATTCACCTTCACGCTGTTGCAGACGTTACTCAACTGAACCTCAATGTCATTCGTACCGGCAGCCATCGGTTCAAAAACCACATCCACCAGCGTGAGCGCATGGTAGAACATCATGCAAACCGTTGCGCCGCGAGCCACTCCGATGGTGCGGGCAAGCATCAGGTTGCTGGCCGCAAAACTGTCGGCATCACCCTGCTCCGACTGAACGTTGAAGGTGATATCGAGCGGATTCGTGAAACTTTCGTTGTAGGGATAATAGGCGTAGAAATCCAGAGGCTGATCGGAAGGCCACTGTGCCTGCGGGTTGTTATCCAGCGTCCACGACGAACCGTCGTAGACCAGTTTGGCATTATTGAGCACGTTGCCTTCGCTCTGAAGTTCGCTGCCGAACGTCGTTGCAAACACACCGATAGCGTCACCCGCTTTCCACGAGGTCCGGAATTTCTCGTTCAAGTCGGTACGGGTAAGCGGATAGAGCTGCGCATCAAACTTGATGGCAACCGAGGGAAGAGCGGGTCCTTCTTCTTCCGAAGAACTCTCCGAGCACGACGAACCTGCCAAGACCATGACGGATGCTGCCACCACAGGCAACATCCATCGACTGATGATGTTGAATTTTTTCATAATTGTATGGATTTTGGTGCTACGATGCGGAAAAAAACAACTACGGCAAAGTTGATTAAAAATTCCATTTTCGTCAAACCAAAATTGTCACCATACATACATTTAACCCGCATTTACTGTTCATCCTGGGTAAATTTACGGAGATTTAACAGCTCTTTCCTGTAATTTCCGGGGGTAACACCCGTTTCGCGCTTGAAAGCCTTGAAGAAGGTCTGAATGTTGTTGTAACCGACATCGTCGGCCAACTGCTTGAGGGAGATCTCCGACGAAAGACCAGGATCAGACAAAACACGGGTCGCCTCCTTGATGCGGTACGAGTCGATATATCCGTAGAAGGAGATGCCGGCAACCTTGTTCAGCGCATTGGAGACATAGGTCCGGTTGGTTCCGAGCACCTCGGCCATCCGGTCCAGCGTGAGCTTCTTCTCCCGGAAAAGCCCCGACTTCATCATCTGCTCCATCTTCAGATAGAGGGTATAATGGATGTCCGACCGATGGTCGGCTGCCGTGCGGTCGTTGACGCTGTTTTCAGTCAGCAACCGCTTGCGGTACTCCTCATACTGTGCAATAAGGCGCTTGTTCTCCCGCCGCTGCCTCGCATAGAGCAACAGCACGAAGGCTGCACCGAGTGCCGCCACACTGATGAGAAACACAAGCAGAGCGGTAGTCCGCCGGTTCTCGGAGAGTTCGAGCGATTTGCGCGTGATGTCGTACTCGTACTGCAGCGAAGAGTACTCGTAGAGCAGATTCTTGAAGTCGCTGCTGCCGTTCAGGAAGTTAAGCCGGTCGCTCTGCTCGAGCAGTTCGTTGCAGTAGCGTGCGGCTCCACCGACATCCCCGGTCCGGGAACAGATCTCGACCATTCCCCGAAGCAGTTGGATGAAGAATTCGGTACTCCCCGACTCCCGGCACTTCTCCAGGGCCTCGCCGTAGAGTTGCGATGCCTTCTGCAACTGGCCCAAGGTCTGGCACAGTTTCCCGTAATTGTAGAGAATGCTGATGACGGTCGACGGTTCGGAGTTGGGTGACTCGCAGAGTGCCATCTCGTAGCTTTGTGCGGCCTTGTCGTAGAGTTTCTGGGCCGTGAAAATATCCCCCTGCAGCATGTAGACAATGGGGCTCCAGTAATCGGTGTTATGCTCCAGCGACTCCTCATGGGCCTGGCGCAGATAGGTCAGGGCCTCGTCTTAAGATCCGTTCAGGTATTCAGACTCGGTTTTGGCAATCAGGGCTGCAATTCGGGTGAAAAAGCTCACACCCGGGTATTCGGAGAGCAACAGCGCCTGTTCGGCATACTGCTCGCAATGCGGATCCTCGCGAATGTAGAAGATATAGACAATATTGTAGAGCATCCCAATCTGTGCCGGGATGATGTTCCGCATCTTGGCATTGTCGAGCACCTTCAGATAATGAGTCAGCGCACTTGCATAATCCGCCTGGTATTTCAGCGCATAACCGCCAAGCATGTTCTGATAGATGACAAACGCGCTTCCGCTCTCTATATCAGCCATGTAGGGACGCAGAATATCAATATACCGGCTCACGGAATCCCGATTCTCCAGTTCGAGCCAGGCCTGGGCAATACTCACCCCGAGCAGACGGCACACGACCGTGTCGCGGGTGACGAGCGCCCGGTAGAAGTGCGGCGTCATCTCAATGACGATCGAATCCTGCCGTCCGGAATAAATATGGCTGTTAATACGCGCCGAATAGAAGGCGATGGAGTCCTTCCCGGCATTCGAGCCCTGTCCGACGGTCGCACCCCCGCAGGCCGACAGGAATACCACTGCAACCAGAAGCAGCAGGAAACGTATTGCCACACCCCGGGAAAACAATCTTCTTCCGGCGGCAGGCAAGCGCTTCTCAATCCCGCGGCACACAAAAGGGGCAAGGCCGGCCTTCCGACGCCGAAATCCCTCCCCGAATCCCTCCATACGGTCCAATGCCGGCGCGGAGAGGGGACACGCGGCATGTATGATATCGTATTTCATACCATTCAGCTTTCTGGGTCGGAGTCGCATCCAGACCAACATGCATCCATACGAAACAGCCCAAGCCCCGAAAAACAGGCCTTTCCCGGGACAGGCAGAGAATTTGGAATTGATATCCAGCCAATTCACTCACAGAGGATTGGCAGGTGAAATGTTTTTTGCCGCCAATCTTGCCATCAACAGCCTGTTTTTGTGCTTTTTTGGCATGTTCCAATTGCAAAAATAGGTAAAAAATCACACTTTTCAACCTTGTTTTTCTTTCTGCAGGCCAAAAACAGCCGCCTTACAAAGCTGTAACGGGGTGTCGCGGCAAAGATGACTCCCACCATTCGGGGCAATACGGATCGGTCCATCACCGCAAAGCGCCGGAACGGACAATGGTGCTGGCTCGTGCCCCAATGCGCCGAACCGGTCCAAAGAGGAAGCAGCTGAAGTTTTGCGGAACCAGCCCGCCTCCCCCGGCACAGGTGACTCGCCCCGGGAATATCGCGATCGCCCCGAAACAAAAACCGCCTGCAGGACTCCTGCAGGCGGAATAGATAACGGTCAATCGGGATACGATCAGGCGATGTCAATCAGCGGTGCGTCCGTTGCGACATTCTGACCCTCGCTGACGAAGATCTGCTTCACCTCACCGGCAAAATCCGTCGTGATCGAGTTCTCCATCTTCATGGCCTCAAGCACGGCCACCTCGTCACCGGCCTTCACCTTGTCGCCGACCTTCACCTTCAGTTCGATCACTCGACCCGGCAGCGGAGCCACAACGGCCTTGCCCGTGATCGTGATCGGAGCGGCCTCCTCAACAGCGGCTGCCTTCTTCTCCTCGGCTGCCGCTGCGGGTTTCGAAGCCTGGTAGGCCTTCACCTTCTCGTTGGTCAGGAAGGTCTTCGCAACAAGCGGGAAGAGCTCGAGCAGCAGAACCTCCTTCTCGTTGGCGGCCAGCTTGACGCCTCCGGCCTCCGGAAGCTCGGGATTGGGCTGCATCTGGTATTTCGACGTGTCGTAGGGGGTCTCCTCACGCACTCCGCAGATCTTGAAGCGGAATTCCGGATCGATCTTCACCGGCGTCTTGCCGTATTCGCCCTTGACCAGACCGACGAACTGCGACGACTTGTTGGTGTACATCGGACGTCCGGCCTTCTCGTCCAGGGCGCAGTTCACGGCCTGGGCACCCACGATCTGCGACGTCGGCGTTACCAGAGGCGGCAGACCTGCGGCCAGACGCACCGTCGGGATCAGCTCCATGGCGCGCGGCAGGATCTCCTCGGCCTTCAGCTGCTTGAGCTGGGCAACCATGTTCGAGTACATGCCGCCCGGGATCTCGGCCTTCTGAACCAGTTCGTTCGGAGCCGGGAAGCCGAAGTAGGCCTCGATCTTGCGGCAGGCGTCGATCGTACCGGCCTCGTCGTCGGCCTGAGCCGCCTTGATGGCACGGTCGAACAGTGCGTCAACCTCTGCAGGGAGCTTATCCGTCAGCGGGTTGAACGGTTTGGGTTCGGGTTTCTCGGTGCCGAATACCGACTGGTTGAGCTCCTTGCGGATCTCGCGCAGCTGCGTGTTGATCTTCGCCACGGCCTCCATGTTGACACCCAGGTCGATGCCCAGCTTCTTGCAGAAGACGTAGACCAGCTCGATGGCCGGAGCACCCGTACCGCCGGCAAAGTACCAGCAGTTCGTATCGACGATGTCCACGCCGGCCACGATGGCTGCCAGCACCGATGCCAGACCGTAACCCGGCGTACAGTGGGTGTGGAAATCAACCGGAATCGAGATATTCTGCTTGAAGAGCTTGACGAGCGTGGCGACGCGGCGCGGCGGAATCAGACCCGACATGTCCTTGATGGTGATCATGTCGGCACCGAGGGCGGCCATCTGCTTGGCCTTGTCGAGGAAGTAGGCATCGGTGAAGACCGGTGCGGGATTCTTCTTGCCGCGCAGCTTGTCGAAGAAGCTCAGCTCGGGGTATTTCGGGTCTACGGTGTAGCAGACGGCGCAGTCGGCGATACCGCCATACTGTTTGACATATTTAACCGTCGATTTCACGTTGTCGACGTCGTTCAGCGCATCGAAAATACGCATGATACCCAGACCGCTCTGGATCGAATTGCGGCAGAACCCGTCGATGATCTCGTCCGTATAGGGCGAATAGCCGAAGAGGTTGCGGCCGCGCGACAGAGCCGTGAGTTTCGAGACGTTCCCGACAGCCTTGTAGATGGTCTCCAGGCGCGTCCACGGATTTTCGTTCAGGTAGCGCATGACCGAGTCGGGCACGGCGCCGCCCCAAACCTCCATCGCATAGAAATTCGCATCCTTGTAGAACGGCAGGCAGCGGTTGATCTGCTCCTGGTTCATACGCGTTGCGAAGGACGACTGCTGACCGTCGCGCAACGTCAGGTCTCTGATTTTGAGATTTCTTGCCATTTGTACTTCGATTTTACTGTTATTACAATAACAAAGGTAATAAAGCCTTACGAATATACAACTTTTTCACAAGAAATTTTCAGAAAAAGATCGCGATTCAGTTACTTTTTATAAAAAACGAGGCGAAAACGAGGAATAAATGGAGTTTTCGGGGCGGCCGCCGGGCAAACATTGGGCGGCATCGGCCGGGCGGAAGGAGCACAAAAGGAAAAGCGGAAGCGGAACTCGGGGAGCGGAAAGGGGGCGCAAAAGGAAAAGCGAAAGCAGGACTCAAGGAGCAGAAAGGGGGCGCAAAAGGAAAAGCGAAAGCGGGATTCGGGGAGCAGAAAGAGGGCGCAAAAGAAAATGCGGAAGCGGGATTCGGGCCGGGACCCGGCATCCTGCACCCGGGATTCTGTCCATGGGATCTTGAGACAGGGTGCTCAACGGCAGTCGCCGCGGCCGTCGAGGTACCGGCACTTGAACAGATCGACGAAATAGAGAAACATCGCCAGCAGCAGCGGGCCGAAGATCACCCCCATAAAGCCGAAGAGCGACAGCCCGATGAAGACGCCGAAGATCGTCACAAGCGGATGGGTGTGGGCCATGCGTTTCTGCAGCACGAAGCGCACGACGTTGTCGACGTGCGTGACGACCAGCGACCCGTAGAGCACCAGCCCCACGGCCGGTGCCCACGCGCCCGTGAGGGCCATGTAGGCCGCCAGCGGAGCCCAGACCAGCGCTGTGCCGACGATCGGGATGACCGTGGCAAAGCACGTCAGCACGCCCCAAAACAGCGGACTCGGCGCCCCGAAGATCAGGTAGCCGGCATAGGCCACGAAGCCCTGGACGACGGCCAGCAGCGGGATACCGATGGCATTCGAGCGGACGATGAGGTGGATTTCGTGGGCGACGTTGCGCGAAACCGCCCGGTCGAAGGGCAGCAGATCGCGGCAGTAGTCCTCCATGCGCCGGCCGCCGATCAGCAGAAAGTAGAGCACGAAGAGCAGCACGACGATGTTGATGGCAAAGTCGACCATCCCCTCGACAAGCCACTGCCCCACGGTCGGGATCTGACCGACCAACCACCGCACGTTGGCTTCGGACCAGAGTTCGTAACCGGTGCGCGCCTCGACCAGATCGGCCAGGTGTCGCAGCGGAAGGATCAGCGTCCGCGGATTGACGACCATCCCCTGGATCTTGACGGCCACCATCCAGCCGATCAGCGAGATCGGGATCAGAAAGCAGAAGACCGCCTCGCCCAACAGGGTCGAGGCGGCCAGAGCCGGTCGCCAGCGGCGGCGTTCGGTCAGAAAGCGCATCTGACGGCGCAGCAGCACGTAGATCGTCACGGCCCCGAGCAGTCCGCCCAGAAACGGGATGATCTTGAGGAAGATCACCACGCCGAGGCCGATGATCAGCACGAAGAGCGAATAACGCCCGTATTTTTCACGGATGGTGCGCATACGGCACTCCTCCGCTGCAAGGAGCGTGCCGCAAAAGATCGCACAGCGGCGGAACAGGCCAGTTCCGGTCGGCCGGCAGCCGGATCGCTGCCGTTACGGAAAGATTCCGGTCGGCTGACTGCCGGACCGCCACTGTTCCAGAAAGATTCCGGTCGGCCGGGAGCCGGATCGCCACTGCTCCGGGAAGATTCCAGTCGACCGACTGCCAGACCGCCACTGTCCCGGAAAGATTCCGGTCAGCTGACTGCCGGACTGCCACTACTCCGGGAAGATTCCAGTCGGCCGACCGTCGGGACGTTGCAGTCCCGCACGGTTACTCCCGATTGTCGAGCAGCTGGCGCCGCAACGCGTCACACGAGGCGGCCGGATCGCGGTGGTTGAAGAGGTAGCCGTGGATGCCCAACTGCTCGGCCGTCGCGATGTTGGCCTCGCGATCGTCGATGAAGAGCGTCTCGGCGGGATTCAGTCCGTAACGCTCGAGCAGGATCTCGTAGATACGCGGCTCGGGCTTCACCACCAGCTCCTCGCACGAAATCACCTCGCCGTCGAAGAGTCCGTAGACCGGGAAGCGGCGCAGATGGGCGATGAACTCGTGGGCCATGTTCGAAAGAACGTACAGCCGATAGCGTCCCGAGGCCTTCAGGTCGCGGACCAACCGCTCCGTAGCGGGGATGGGCTCCTGCAGATCGATGGCCTGCTGCAGCACCTCGGCACAACGTTCGTAGGGATAGCCGGTCATATCGACAAGCGTTTGGGTCACCTCCTGCAGCGTATTCACCCCGCGGTCGTACTCCTCCCAGAAGCGCGGCATCTGCGGAGCCCGCAGAAAGCTGAAAAATCCCAACAGATCGGCATCACACTTGTTCCTGTCGCGGGCGAAAAGCACTCCGCCCAGATCGAATACGATATTTTTCATGGTCTTCATTTTCACGCCTGCAAAGATAGGGATCCTTGTGCGCAACCGCAAATTTTCGCAGCGCTTCCGCCCGCCCGAGGTAAAAACAAAGACGGCTCTCCGCAGAGAACCGTCTCCAGTATGAATGGTTTGACCAAGGTAATCGCCACCCGGTCCCGGCAGAAACACGCTGTTCTCGGCCCACCGGCTGAGATGCCTTTCTTGTGGTCCCCCGGCTGAGACACGCTCCGCAACCCGCCCCTGCCAAAGCACTCGTCACGCGGCCCCAACCCAAGCACTCTTCTCGCGGCCCCCGGCGGACGGCGGTCAGAAGAGGTGGAAGGCAACGGTCAGACCGGCCATGACGATCGAAACCATCGACATGAGCTTGATGAGGATGTTGAGCGACGGGCCCGACGTATCCTTGAACGGGTCGCCCACCGTATCGCCGACGACCGTAGCCTTGTGGCATTCGGAGCCCTTGCCGCCGAAGTGGCCCTCCTCGACCATCTTCTTTGCGTTGTCCCACGCTCCGCCGGCATTGGCCATGAAGACCGCCAGCACGAAGCCCGAGCTCAGACCGCCGACCAGCAGGCCCATGACGCCCGCCACGCCGAAGATCAGCCCGACGGCCACCGGTACGATGATGGCCAGCAGACTCGGGAACAGCATCTCACGCTGCGCCCCGCGCGTCGAGATGGCCACGCAGCGCGCATAGTCGGGCGTCCCCTCGCCCGTGAGGATTCCACGGATCTCGCGGAACTGGCGTCGAACCTCCTGCACCATGCTCTCGGCGGCGCGGCCCACGGCGTTCATCGTCAGCCCGCAGAAGAGGAACGACATCATCGCCCCGATGAAGATGCCGATGAGCACCGTCGGGTTCATCAGCGAGATGTGATAGTAGTCCATGAAGTCCAGAATCGAGGCATCCTGCACGAACCGCGTCGCGCCGCTCGGCAGGTCGAGCATCGTCACCCCGTTGTGCAGCAGTCCGATGCGGATCTCCTCGATGTACGAGGCCAGCAGCGCCAGCGCCGTCAGCGCCGCCGAACCGATGGCGAAACCCTTGCCCGTGGCGGCCGTCGTGTTGCCCAGCGCATCAAGGGCGTCGGTACGCTTGCGCACCTCCGGGCCCAGACCGCTCATCTCGGCATTGCCGCCCGCATTGTCGGCAATCGGACCGTAGGCGTCCGTGGCGAGCGTGATACCCAGCGTCGAGAGCATCCCCACGGCCGCAATGCCGATGCCGTAGAGGCCCAGCGAGAGGTTCTGCGGCGCCAGCATGTTCTGTACGTCGAAACCGATGGCACAGAGGTAGGCCAGAATGATTGCCACGCCGATCGTCACCACCGGAATGGCCGTCGAAATCATGCCCGAGCCGACACCGGCGATGATGACCGTCGCCGGGCCCGTCTGCGAACTGCCGGCGATCTTCTGCGTCGGCTTGTAGGAGTGCGACGTGTAGTACTCCGTGGCCTGGCCGATGACGATACCGGCCGCCAGACCCGTGATCACCGAGAACGACAGCCCCAGCCAGTTCTGGATCCCCAGCAGGTAGAGGATGCCGAAGGTCGCCAGGGCGATCAGCACCGAGCTGAAGTTGACCCCCACGCCCAGCGAACGCAGCAGATCGCGCATCGAGGCCCCCTCCTTCGTGCGGACCAGGTAGATGCCCACGATCGAGAGGACGATGCCCACCGCCGCGATCAGCATCGGGGCCAGCACGGCCTTCAGCTGCAGCGCCTCGCTGCCGGCCGTGGCAAAGGCCGCCGCTCCGAGGGCCGCCGTGGCGAGAATCGATCCGCAATAGCTCTCGTAGAGGTCGGCGCCCATGCCGGCCACGTCACCCACGTTGTCGCCCACGTTGTCGGCGATGGTTGCCGGGTTGCGCGGGTCGTCCTCCGGGATGCCGGCCTCGACCTTTCCCACCAGGTCGGCACCCACGTCGGCCGCCTTCGTGTAGATGCCGCCGCCGACACGCGCAAAGAGCGCCTGTGTCGAGGCTCCCATACCGAAGGTGAGCATCGTCGTGGTGATGACCACCAGCTTCTGCGGTCCGGCCACGTCGACAAAGGCGTTCAGCACGACATACCAGAACGAAATGTCGAGCAGTCCCAGCCCCACGACCACCAGTCCCATCACGGCGCCGCTGCGGAAGGCCACCTTCAGACCGCGGTCGAGCGACTGCCGCGCCGCGTTGGCCGTGCGGGCCGAGGCGTAGGTGGCCGTCTTCATGCCGAAGTAGCCGGCCAGCCCCGAGAAGAAGCCGCCCGTGAGGAAGGCAAACGGCACCCAGCCGTTCTGAACCCCGGCCCCGTAGGCCAGGTAGGCGAAGAAGAGCGCCAGAATCACGAAGACGATGCCGACGACCTTGTACTGCTGGCGCAGGTAGGCCATGGCACCCTTGCGCACGTGAGCCGCGATCTCGCGCATGCGCTCCGTACCCTCGTCCTCACGCTTCATCAGCCGGTAGAAGGCCCACGCAAAGAGCAGGGCCACGATCGAGGCCGCAGGTACGACCCAGAAAATTGTCGGAATGTTCATATCAGGTAGTTGTTTGGTGATCGGCTTTATAGATATAAAGGTACGAAATTATTGCGAAACCTGTGTCGGTCAGGGTGATATTTCCGCAAAAAAAGCACCGCCGCTCCGCGCAGTCCGCCGCTCGGCCGGAAAAGGTTGTCCGAAACGGGAAACCGGGCGGGACGTTTTCGAAAATTTGGCTACCTTTGCAACGGATTTACCGCCGTAGCAGCTGCCACGGCCGGCAGTCCCGCAGAAGGGACCGCCTCCCGCAGGTCAGGGCGGAAAATCGATTGTCAAACCTCTAACACACCCGTATCATGGACGAAGGCCCGGATCAAAACCGCGAATTCACCGATTTATTCACGAATCCGTAAGGGGTCCGGCCGCGGTCTCCTGCGGATCAAACCAGGAGATCATGCCATGAAAGAGATCAAAAGGCAACTGTCGCTCCCGGCCGATGCCCCCACGTGGGAGCTCCGCCGGGAACTGGCCGCACGGAACCCGGTTCAGGCGGCCCGCATCCTCATCGATTCACCCTCCGAAGAGAGCGTATGGCTCTTCCGCGCACTCCCGACTCCGGTCGCCGAGCGCATCTTCCGCGCACTCGATCCGCCGGAACAGAGCCGGTTCATCGGGCGCATTGCCGAGCTGCTCGGACGCATTGCCGGGAGTCAGGAGCCGGAGCAGGAGATCGACCCGGACTCCCCGCATGACGAGCTGCCGGGATGTGTCGTCCGGCGTCTGCTCGAGGTGCTCCCGGCCGAAGAACGGGAGGCCCTCGCCCGCTTCGCCGGCTATCCCGAAGCATCGATCGCCCGCGACATGAGCGCCGGATTCATCGCCCTGCGCCCGGAGTTCACCACCGAAGAGGCGCTCGAACAGATCCGCCGCTACGGCGCCGGCAGCCGCTCGATCGAGCGGCTCCATGTCGTGGACCCGGAGTGGCACCCGCTCGGCGTCATCCGCATCCGCGACCTGCTGCTCGCCCCGCCCGGATGCCGGATCGCCCGGCTCACCGTCCGCAGCTGCCCGGTTCTCCGCACGTCGGACGACCGCGAGGAGGTCGCCGCCCGATTCCGCGGCGAAGGCTCCGACTCGCTGCCCGTCACCGATTCGGCCGGGTGTCTGCTCGGGGTGGTATCCCCGGATGAAATCCGCGAAATCGAACGCGAAGAGGCCACCGAGGATTTCCAGAAGTTCGGCGGTTCCGAGGAGCTCGACCTCTCCTACACCCGCACTCCGCTGCTGTCGCTCGTCCGGAAACGCGCCGGATGGCTCGTCGTCCTCTTCCTGAGCGAGATGCTCACCGCCTCGGCCATGGGATACTTCGACGACGAGATCGCTCGCGCCGTGGTCCTCGCCCTCTTCGTCCCGCTGATCATCTCCAGCGGCGGAAACTCCGGATCGCAGGCCGCCAGTCTCATCATCCGCGCCCTGGCCCTCGGCGAACTCTCGCTCCGCAACGGCTGGTATGTCCTCCGCAAGGAGCTCCTCTCCGGACTGCTGCTCGGCGCCATCCTCGGCACCATCGGATTCGTGCGTATCCTCCTCTGGCAGCAGTGCGGCTTCTACGACTACGGCCCCTACTGGGCGTGGGTCGCCACGAGCGTCGCCGTGTCGCTGATCTTCATCGTCCTCTGGGGAACCATTGCCGGAGCCATGATCCCCCTGCTGCTCAAGCGGATCGGACTCGATCCGGCCACCGCTTCGGCCCCCTTCGTCGCCACGCTCGCCGACGTCACCGGACTGATCATCTACTTCTCCGTGGCGGCCCTCTTCCTGAGCGGGAAGCTGCTCTGAAACCGCCCGCCCCCCTGGAACGAAAGAACCGGGATCCGACGCATCGGATCCCGGCTCTTTTCCGGTCTTCGGACTCCTCCGGCTAGCTGCCGAAGTTGTCGTAGAGGATGTTCTCAGGCGGCACGCCCAGCGAATCGAGCATCTTCACCACCGACGAGATCATCATCGGAGGTCCGCACATGAGGTAGATGCAGTCCTCCGGAGCCTGATGGTGCTTCAGATAGTTCTCGTAGAGGACGTTGTGTACGAAGCCCGGCGTATAGGGGATACCTGCGGCATCGGCCTCCGGATCGGGACGGTCCAGCGCCAGGTGGAACGAGAAGTTGGGGAACTCCTTCTCGATCTCGTGGAACTCGTGCAGATAGGGAGCCTCCTTCAGCGCACGCGCTCCGTACCAGAACGATACCGGACGCTTCGTCTTCTCGGTCTTGAACAGGTGCATGATGTGGCTGCGCATCGGAGCCATACCGGCACCACCGCCCACGAAGATCAGCTCCTGCGTGTCGGGCAGGTTGTCCGGCAGGAAGAACTCGCCGTAAGGACCCGAGATCGTCACCTTGTCACCCGGCTTGCGCGAGAAGATGTACGACGAGCAGATACCCGGGTTCACCTTCATGAACGCTCCGGCGGCACGGTCGAACGGCGGCGTGGCGATACGGATGTTCAGCATGATGATGTTGCCCTCGGCCGGGTGGTTGGCCATCGAGTAGGCGCGGAACGTCGGCTCGGGGTTCGTGGCCACCAGATCCCACATCTTCATCTTGTCCCAGTCGGCACGGTACCTCTCGTCGATGTCCATGTCCGAGAACTTGATCTGGTCGTACTTCGGAATGTCGATCTGGATGTAGCCGCCGCTGCGGAACTTCAGGTTCTCACCCTCCGGCAGCTTCACCACGAACTCCTTGAGGAAGGTCGAGATGTTGCGGTTCGATACCACCGTGCACTCCCACTTCTTCACGCCCAGCACGGCCTCCGGTACATGAATCTTGAGGTTCTCCTTCACCTTCACCTGGCAGCCCAGACGCCAGTGGTCCTTGGCCATCTTGCGCGAAATGAAGCCCGTCTCCGTGGGCAGGATGTCACCACCGCCCTCCAGTACCTGGCACTTGCACATGCCGCACGAACCGCCTCCGCCGCACGCCGAAGGAAGGAATACCTTGTTGTTGGCCAACGTCGAGAGAAGCGTCGATCCGCTCTCGGTCGTGATGACCTTCTCTCCGTTGTTGATGTCGATCGTCACGGCGCCCGACGTGGTCAGCTTCGCCTTCGCGTACAGCAGCAGAGCCACCAGCACCAGCGTGATCACCAGAAAGGCTACGATCGCTATTAAAATCGTTGTTGTCATGGTTGCGAATTCTCTTAGTTTAGAACTGAATACCCGAGAAGATCATGAAGGCGATACCCATCAGACCCGTGATGATGAAGGCGATACCCGGACCCTTCAGCGCTGCGGGAATGTGCGAGTAGGTCGTCTTCTCGCGGATGGCCGCCATCATCACGATCGCCAGCCACCAGCCCAGACCCGAGCCCAGACCGTAGACGACCGTCTGCCAGAACGACGTCAGCTCGCCTGCATCGACCTTCTGCTGCATGAAGAGCGAACCGCCCATGATGGCGCAGTTCACCGCAATCAGCGGCAGGAAGATACCCAGCTGGCTGTAGAGCGTCGGCGAGAACTTCTCGACGATCATCTCAACCAGCTGTACGAACGCGGCGATCGTGGCAATGAAGACGATGAACGACAGGAAATTCAGGTCCACGCCCGGAACCAGTGCGTCGGCCTTCAGCACGTATTCATACAAGAGGTAGTTCAGCGGCACGGTCATCACCATCACGAACGTGACGGCTGCTCCCAGGCCGAGAGCCGTCTTCACGCTCTTCGACACGGCGATGTACGAGCACATGCCGAAGAAGAAGGCGAAGACCATGTTGTCGATAAAGATCGACCGGATGAAGATATTCAATGATTCCATATGTTATCCTCCTATTTTTCCTGTAAGTCCTTGTTGCGCGAACGGTGCACCCAGATGATGCAGCCCACGATGATCAGCGCCATCGGCGGGAACAACATCAGACCGCAGTTCGAATAGAATCCGCCTTCGGCCATGTACCAGCTTTCGGGAATGATGCGCAGCCCGAGCAGCGTGCCCGAGCCCAGCAGCTCGCGGAAGAAGGCCACGATGACCAGAATCAATCCATATCCCAGACCGTTGCCGATACCGTCGAGGAACGACACCCACGGCTTGTTGCCCAGGGCGAAGGCCTCCACGCGGCCCATCACGATACAGTTCGTGATGATCAGGCCGACGTAGACCGACAGCTGTTTCGAGACTTCATAGACATAGGCCTTCAGCACCTGGTCCACCAGGATCACCAGCGCGGCGATCACCACCAGCTGGACGATGATGCGGATACGCGCCGGTACGCCGTTGCGCAGCAGCGACATCACCAGGTTCGAAAAGCCCGTGACGACCGTCACGCTCAGTGCCATCACGATTGCCGGCTTGAGCTGTACCGTAACGGCCAGTGCCGAGCAGATACCCAGGATCTGCACGATGACCGGGTTGTTCGCGGAGAACGGGCCCGTCAGGTATTTCATGTTGTTACTCATTGCTTTCTGCATTTTCTTCGTTAGACACTTCAGCCGTTGCAGCCTCCGGTGCGGCGGCGGCCTGACGCTTCGACTCCAGCAGCGGCAGGTAGTTCTCCAGGCTGTTGTAGAGCATGGCCGTCACGCCGTCCGAGGTCTTCGTACCGCCCGAGATGGCATCCACCTCGTGGGCCGGATCCTTCGCCCCGCCCTTGCGCAGCGTCACCGACACGAACTTGTCGCCTTCGAAAATCGTCTTGCCGACGAATTTCGCCTGATACTTCGGCGTAGCGATCTCGGCTCCCAGACCCGGGGTCTCACCCTTGTGGGCCATGATGATACCCGAAATCGTGTTCATGTCCTTCTCCAGAGCCACGTAGCCCCAGACCGGACCCCACAGACCCATGCCCGTCACCGGGATGACCATGCGGCCGTCCTTGGCCTCGAAGACCGGGAACTTGCCCTCGGCGAAGGCCGTCGGCAGGTCGTTGAGCAGCGCGAAGACGTCGCCGTCGACACGCTGGCCCTCCTTGTCGACCACGTAGGCGTCGATGAACTGGTCGTACGACTCGTTCTCGGCCGAAAGCGACGAGAGGATGTTGCGTTTCTTCTCGTTCAGGTCGTTGGCATCCTGGCGCGGCTTGAGGGCCAGAGCGGCCACCGACAGCAGGATGGCGACGATCACCACCATCACCGTCGAATAGAGTATAATATAGGCGTTGCTGTTCGTATCGCTGAACAGACCCTTCTTTTTGGGTTCCGTCACCTCGGTGAATTCCGAAGCCGGAGCGGCGCAAACGGGACACTTTGCGGGGGCGGCGTCACCCTCGTGGATATAGCCGCAAACGTTGCATTTGAATTTTTTCGTTGCCATAATCCCCTATTTTGCGAGTTTCACACGTTTCTTGCGCCGCGAGATGTTCGCCTCGACCACGAAGTAGTCGACCAGCGGTGCCAGCGCGTTCATGAAGAGAATCGAGAGCATCATGCCTTCGGGGTAGGCCGGGTTGACCACGCGGATCATCACGGCCAGCGCTCCGGTCAGCAGACCCACGATATACTTGCCCGTATTGGTCTGGGCCGACGTTACGGGGTCCGTAGCCATGAAGACGGCACCGAAGGCGAAGCCGCCGACGATCAGGTGCCACCAGGCCGGATACTCCGTCACGCCCAGCGCCTGGAACAGGTAACCCATGGCCAGTCCACCGACGAAGACCGAGATCATCGTCCGCCACGAGGCGATGCCCGTCACCAGCAGGATCACGGCGCCGATCAGAATGGCCAGCGTCGAGGTCTCACCGAACGATCCGGGGATCATGCCCAGGAAGGCGTCCAGCGGCGAGTAGGTCATCGTACCGGTCGACGAGAGCTGTTCGAGGGCCGTTGCGCCCGAGACGCCGTCGACCTGTGCGCCCATCATCGTCCAGTTCGAATACCAGACCGTCTCGCCCGACATCGAGGGCGTATAGGCGAAGAAGGCGAAGGCGCGGGCCAGCAGCGCCGGGTTGAAGACGTTCATGCCCGTACCGCCGAAGACCTCCTTGCCGAAGATCACGGCGAAGGCCGTCGAGACGGCGACCATCCACAGCGGCGTCGACACGGGGAAGATCATCGGGATCAGAAGACCCGTCACCAGGAAGCCCTCGTTGACCTCATGGCCGCGCACCTGGGCGAAGTAGAACTCGATGCCCAGACCCACGATGTACGACACGCACACCATCGGCAGCACGCGGACCAGTCCGTAGAAGAAGGCCTGGAAGCCCTCCAGACCAACCTGCGAGCCCGTCCACCAGCATCCGAACAGGAAGGCCGGCATCAGCGCCAGCACCACGACGATCATCGTACGCTTCATGTCGTTGCAGTCGCGGATGTGTGCGCCCTTCACGGTCGTCGTGTTCGGCACGAAGAGGAACGTTTCGAACGCATCGAACGTCGACTCGAGGAAGCCCAGTTTCCCGCCTTTCGAGAACGTGGGCTTGATATTGTCCATAAATTTGCGAAGTCCCATCTTTAAGCCTCCTTGATCATTAAGTTAATACCGTCGCGGATGATCTGCTGGATCTCGATCTTCGAAGGATCGACGAACTCGCACAGCGCCAGATCCTCCTCCGTCACCTCGTAGATACCCAGATTCTCCATCTTGTCGATATCGCCCGCCAGGCAGGCCTTCAGCAGGTACATCGGGTAGATGTCCATCGGCAGATACTGCTCGTAGAGGCCCGTCACCACGAAGGGACGCTCGCCGCCGTTGAGGTTCGTATCCAGATCGTAGGCCTTGTGCGGGAAGAGCCACGAGAAGTAGGCCCGCGATACGGAGAACTTCTTCGTGCGCGGCATGGCCCAGCCCAGCAGCTCGTACTTGTTGCCCTCGGGGATGGCCGTCAGCTGGTTGGCGTAGTAGCCCAGGAAGCCGTCGAGCGAGGTCTTCGTACCGGTGAGCACGTTGCCCGAGATGAAGCGCACGGCATCGCCCTCCTTCTGTTTGCGGACGTTGCCGCGGACGATCGAGTCGACCTTCGCACCGGCGATGACGCGCACGTACTGCGGGTGTTCGATCTCGGAGCCTGCCACGGCGATGATCCGCGTCATGTCGACACGGCCCTCGTTGAACAGACGGCCGATGATGGCCAGATCCTGGATGTTGACCGTCCAGACCAGATCGCCCTTGTTGATCGGGTCGATGTGGTGGATCTGCACGCCGACGTTGCCCACCGGGTGCTTGCCGGCGAAGGTGTGCAGCTCGACGCCCTTGAGCTGGGCCATCTGACCCTCGTGGCCGGCCAGCATCGAGAGGTGAACCTTGCCCGGGGTGAGCTTGCGCATCACCTCGATACCGGTCTGCAGGTTCCGCTGCTCGGACTTCAGCACGAAATTGTAGTCCGGAGCCTGGGGCGCCGAATCGAACGCCGAAATGAAGATGGACTTCGGCGTGTCGGCGGGGTTGGCGATGATGCCGTAGGGGCGCTGGATGAGCATCGGCCACAGACCCGACTGGAGCAACAGTTCGACGATCTGGTCGCGCGTAGCCTTCTCAGGGGTGCTCACCGCGAAGGACTCGTACTCCTGCTTGGAGTCGGGGGTCACCGTCACCGAGAGCACCTTGCGCTTCTCACCGCGGTTGATGGCCGACACCGTGCCGCTGACGGGCGACGTGAAGAGGACGCGCTCGCTGAACTTGTTGAAGAACAGCGGCGTTCCGGCCTTCACCCGATCGCCTGCCTTGACCAGCAGTTTGGGTGTCACACCCTCGAAATCCAGCGGCGAGAGGGCATACTCCGAAGCCTGCGGCGCATCGGCCAGCGACTCCTGGGGCTTGCCCACCAGATTGATGTCTAAACCCTTGCGTAAAGTAATGATTTTCGACATGGTTTAAGATTTTGAGTTATTTGTGTGTTTGGTTTCCGTCTTTTCCTGCAGCCGATCCTGCTGCGTGCAACCGCTGCCGGACCGCGCCCCGCTGCCGGAAACGGAGGGTTGTGCAGGCCGAAATTTCGGGTTGGATGCAGGCTCTTAGCTGTTAGCAGGCTAACAATTACCGCGTGCGAAAGTACGAAATTTTTTCCGAAAAAGCCATCCCTGCGACCATTATTTCCTAAATTTACTTAAAATTCCTACTTTTGCCCGGAAAATGGAGCCCTGCGTCAACATACACACCCATCGACCCGCGGGATACGGCATCGAACTCCGCACCGCAGGTGTGCACCCCTGGGAGCCCGATCTGCACGCTGCAGAGCGACTTGCGGAGGTGCTCGGCGCCCAATTGGCCAACCAGTCGGGCCCGTCCGACGGGAGTTCCGCTCCTCAGTCGGCGGCGGAGGTGCCGACGGTCGGGATGCGGGTCCCGGAGAAGCCGAACGGACGGGACCTGGACACGGAGGAGCCGAACAGACGGGAGAGAGTCCCGGAGGAGCCGAACGGCCGGGAGCGGGACACGGAAAGCCCGACACGAACGACCGGATCCGCCGAGAGTCGGGACTCCGCAACGGGACCCGCCCTGATACGGACCACCGGAACGGGAGAATGGCAGGCCACCGGAACGGATCCCGCCCTGATACGGACTGCCGGATTGGGAGAGGGCCAAGGCCCCGCAGCAGACCCCGCCCTGATACGGACCACCGGAACGGGAGAAGGGCAGGCCACCGGAACGGATTCCACCCTGATACGGACCGCCGGGACGGGAGGGAGCCAAGTCCCCGCCACGGGACCCGCCCTGATACGGACCACCGGAACGGGAGAAGGGCAGGCCACCGGAACGGATTCCACCCTGATACGGACCGCCGGGACGGGAGGGAGCCAAGTCCCCGCCACGGGACCCGCCCTGATACGGACCGCCGGGTTGGCCGCGGAATGGATGGAGATTACGGAGGTGGCGGCGGCCGGGATTCAGGCCATCGGCGAGATCGGCCTCGACTTTGCCTGCCGCAGCGACCGCACCCTGCAGACCGAGGTGCTGCGCATCCAGCTCCGGCTGGCTCGCCGGACGGGGCTGCCCGTCGTGCTGCACTGCGTGAGGGCCTTCGAGCCGCTGATGCGCGAACTGGCGGCATGCCGGCCCCGCGAGGTCATCTTCCACGGATTCATCGGCTCCCCGGAGCAGGCCCGCACGGCCCTCTCGCACGGCTGTTACCTCTCGTTCGGGGAGCGGACGTTCGCCTCGCCGAAGAGCCTCCGCGCCCTGCACGAAGTGCCGCTCGACCGCCTCTTCCTCGAGACGGATGACGCTCCGGTGTCGATCGAACGGATCTACGACCGTGCAGCCCGCGAACTCGGTCTCGAAGTCGGGGTGCTGAGGCGGGCCACGTACGAAAATTACAAACGCATCTTTGAACCGAAACACGAAAATGGATAACTGGCTCGAACGAACCGAACTGCTGCTGGGCGAGGAGAAGCTCGCCCGACTGAAAGGGGCCCACGTGCTGGTGGTCGGACTCGGAGGCGTCGGGGCCTATGCCGCCGAGATGGTGGCCCGGGCCGGCGTCGGACGCATGACCATCGCCGATGCCGACACCGTCAACACGACCAACATCAACCGTCAGCTCGTCGCCCTGCACTCGACCGTCGGACGGCAGAAGGCCGACGTGCTGGCCGAACGTCTGCGCGACATCAATCCCGGGATCGAACTCACAGTCGTCAACCGCTACATCCGCGACGAGGAGACCTACCGCCTGCTCGACGCCGCGCGGTACGACTATGTGGTCGACGCCATCGACACCCTCTCGCCCAAACTCGCCCTGATCGCCGCCGCACTCGAACGCCGTCTGCCGCTGGTCAGCTCGATGGGCGCCGGCGCCAAGATGGACCCCACGAAGCTCGAAATCGCCGACATCTCGAAGACCCACCACTGTCCGCTGGCACACATGCTGCGCAAGCGGCTCCACAAACTCGGCATCCGCCGCGGATTCCGGGCCGTCTTCTCGCCCGAACCGATGCGCGAAGGGGCGATGATCCTCTGCGAGGAGCAGAACAAGAAGTCGAACGTCGGGACGATCTCCTACATCCCGGCGCTGTTCGGCATCGGCTGCGCCTCGGTGGTCATCCGCGGGCTGATCGGCGAACTCGATGCCCCGACCCCCGACTCCCCCACCGGACAGCCCACCTCGTCGGGCGCCCCGGAGGCTCAGGAGGGCCAGATACCCGGTCCCTCGATCGAACCGGCTCCGGTCGGCCCGATCCCCGACAACCGGACGCACGGTGTGGCGACCCGGACGGTTCCGGCGTCGCCGGAGGCTCAGAACCCCTCGGCGGCCCGGACCGAAAAAGCGGAATAAGACACACGAAATCAATCCAATAAACGACACAACGTCATGAAACCGAACATTGTCTTTCTGGATGAATACAGCCTGGGCGGAGCCGACCTTTCGGCCATCCGCGCGCTGGGAAACTACACGGCCTACGAGACGACGCGTCGCGACGAGATCGTCGAACGCTGCCGGGAGGCCGACATCGTCATCACCAACAAAGTCCCCTTCGATGCCTCAACGCTGCGCGCCCTGCCCCGTCTGCGGCTGATCTGCGTCGCCGCGACGGGCGTGAACCACATCGATCTGACGGCCGCCGCCGAACAGGGCGTCGTCGTGAAGAACGCCGTGGGGTACTCGACCCACTCGGTCACCGAAACCACCATCGGCGCCGCCATCGCCCTGCTGCGGCAGATCACCTACTACGACCGCTTCTCGAAAGAGCACTATGCCGCCTCCGGCCGTCAGTTCCACTTCGGCCGCACGACCCACCAGCTCAGTGGTTCGCACTGGGGAATCATCGGTCTGGGGAACATCGGCCACAGCGTCGCCACCGTTGCCCGCGCCCTGGGCTGCGAGGTGGCCTACACCTCCACGTCGGGCGTCGGCCGGCAGGAGCCCTATCCCTGCATGCCGCTTGACGAACTGCTCGCCTGGGCCGATGTCGTATCGATCCACTGCCCGCTCAACGACCGCACCCGCAACCTGATCGGCCCCCGTGAACTGGCCCGGATGAAGCCCTCGGCCCTGCTGATCAACGTCGCCCGCGGCGGAATTGTCGATGAGGCGGCGCTCGCGGCGGCTCTCGACGAGGGACGGCTGGCCGGGGCGGCCCTCGACGTCTTTGTCCACGAGCCCATCGAGGCAGGGAATCCGCTCCTGGCGGTGCGCGAACCCGACCGGCTGCTGCTCTCGCCCCACAACGCCTGGTCGCCCGTCGAGGCGGTCGAGGTGCTCGTCGAGTGCATCGTGCGCAACATCCGCGAAAACTGGAAGAACGACTGACCATGGAGACCCCCGAAAACAGCCCGCTGACGCCCGACGAACGGCGTCGGCGGGTCTTTGAATGGCTCGATGCCCACGCAATCCGCTACACGTGGTACGAACATCCCGAGGCGCCGACCATCGAGATCGCCCGCCAGTACTGGCACGACGACGGCTCGAAACACTGCAAGAACCTCTTCTTCCGCAACCACAAGGGCGACCGCCACTATCTGGTCTCGTTCGACTGCGAGCAGTCGCTGGCGATCCACGATCTGGAACACCGTCTGCATCAGGGCAAGCTGTCGTTCGCCTCGGAGCAGCGCATGGAGCGCTGGCTCGGACTGCGGCCCGGATCGGTCTCGCCCTTCGGGCTGATCAACGACCCGGCGAACCACGTCCACCTCTTCCTCGACGCCAATCTCCGACGCTGGCCCGCCCTCTCGTTCCACCCGAACGACAACCGCGCCACGGTGGTCATCACGCAGGAGGAGTTTGCCAAGTTCCTCGCCGCCGTCGGAAACTCCTACGAATACCTCGAACTCTACTGAAACCGGGGGTGCACGCACCACGCCGCCCCGTTTCACAGGATGCGCCGCCTCGGACCAAAAGAGGCGTCGTCTCGGACCATAAAACGCGCTGCCGGCCTCACAAGCAACTCCTCCCGCCCCGAAAGGTGCACCGGCTGCGCTCCGAAAACAGAAAACCCCGATCTCACCAGGTGAGATCGGGGTTTTTCCCTATCATCGGCCGGCAATCCGCAAAGGTCGCCGCCGATGCCTTATTTCATCTCGATGAGCGCCTTGCCGGTCATCTCCTCGGGCTGCGGAAGACCCATCAGCTTCAGCACCGTCGGAGCCACGTCGGCCAGAATGCCGTTGTGCACCGACTTCACGCGGTCCGAAACCACCACGATGGGCACCGGATTGAGCGAGTGAGCCGTGTTGGGCGTACCGTCGGGGTTGATGGCGTTGTCGGCGTTGCCGTGGTCGGCGATCATCACCACCTCGTAGCCGTTGGCCTTGGCTGCCTCAACAACCTTCGCAACACACTGGTCCACAGCCTTTACGGCCTTCACAATAGCGTCGTAGACACCCGTGTGGCCCACCATGTCGCCGTTGGCGAAGTTCAGGCAGATGAAGTCGAACTTCTGCTCGCCCAGCGCGGCAACCAGCTTGTCGGCTACCTCGGGAGCCGACATCTCGGGCTGCAGGTCGTACGTGGCCACCTTCGGCGAAGCGACCAGAATACGCTCCTCACCCGGGAACTTGTCCTCGCGGCCGCCGTTCAGGAAGAAGGTCACGTGGGCATACTTCTCGGTCTCGGCAATACGCAGCTGCTTCAGACCCTGCTTCGAAACCCACTCGCCGATCGTATCGGGCACGTCGGCCTTGTCGAAGAGGATGTGCAGACCCGTGAACTTGGCGTCGTACGGCGTCATGCAGCAGTAGTACAGCGGCATGGTGTGCATCCCGGCCTCGGGCATACCCTGCTGCGTGAGGACGATCGTCAGCTCCTTGGCGCGGTCGTTGCGGTAGTTGAAGAAGATCACCAGGTCGTTCGGCCGGATCAGACCGATCGGCTGGCCCGCTGCGTCGACGTGAACGATCGGCTTGATGAACTCGTCCGTCACGTCGGCATCGTACGACTTCTGCACGGCGGCAACCATGTCCGTATCGTGCTCGCCGACACCCTCGACCAGAGCGTCATAGGCCACCTTGACACGCTCCCAGCGCTTGTCGCGGTCCATCGCATAGTAGCGGCCGATCACCGTGGCAATCTGCCCGCCGGTCTTCGAGAGGTGCTCCTCCAGCTGGGCGATGAAGCCCTTGCCGCTGTGGGGATCGGTGTCACGACCGTCCATGAAGCAGTGCACGTAGGTGCGGTCCGAAATGCCGTACTCCTGCGCGATGTCGCACAGCTTGAAGAGGTGCTCGAACGACGAGTGTACGCCGCCGTTCGACGTCAGACCCATGAAGTGTACGCCGACGCCCTTCTCCTTCGCATACTCGAAGGCCTTGACGATTTCGGGGTTCTTCAGAATCGAGTTGTCGCGGCACGCGCGGTTGATCTTCACCAGATCCTGGTAAACGACCCGGCCGGCACCGATATTGAGGTGGCCCACCTCCGAGTTGCCCATCTGGCCCTCGGGCAGACCGACGTTTTCACCGTCCGTACGCAGTTCGGCGTGGGGATACTGCTCGGTCATGGCCGAGATGTAGGCCGGGTGAACCGTCCAGATAACGTCAGCCTTGTCGTGATGGCCGTCGCCCCAGCCGTCGAGAATCATCAATAAAACCTTGTTGCTCATATCTGTCTCGTTTTTTGATTGTTATTTCACTTGTGCCGCGATCAGTTCCACGGCCTTGTCAATGGCAGCCTGCAGACCCTTGGCATTCTTGCCGCCGGCCGTGGCGAAGAAGTTCTGTCCGCCACCGCCGCCCTGCATCAGCTTCGCCGCCTCGCGGACCACCGTGCCGGCATGGACGCCCTGGGCCGTGATCTCGTCGCCGAGCATCACCGTCAGCGTCGGCTTGCCCTCGCAGAGCGATCCGACTACCAGCACCAGGCGCGGCAGGCGCTGCCGCAAATTGTAGGCCAGATCCTTCACCAGATCCGGACGACGGTCGGTCTGTGCGGCGAAGAGCTGCATGCCGTCGCGATCGGGTGCCGACGAGGCGATCTTGTCGGCCCACTGCGCCACCTGTTCGCGGCGCATCGCCTCGACCTCCTTCGAGAGGGCCTCGTTGCTCTCGAGCATCTTCTTGACAGCCTGCACGACCTGCGGATTGTTCAGGTACTCGGCCACGTTGCGCATCGTATCCTCCGCCGCATCGATCACCTTCTCGGCCTGTTCGCCCGTGACGGCCTCGATACGCCGCACACCGGCCGAAATGGCCCCCTCGGAGAGGATCTTGAAGTAACCGATCGTTCCCGTTGCCCGCGTGTGGGTTCCGCCGCAGAGCTCGACCGACGTGCCGAAGCGAACCATGCGCACCCGGTCGCCGTACTTCTCGCCGAAGAGCATCATCGCACCGGCGGCAGCGGCCTCCTCCTTCGTCGCCGAGCGGTTCTCGACGAGCGGGTAGTCGGCGCGGACGGCCTGGTTGACCAGGTGCTCAACCTCGCGCAGCTGCTCGGGGGTCACCTTCTGGAAGTGCGAGAAGTCGAAACGCAGCATCTCGGGCGTCACGAGCGAGCCCTTCTGCTCGACGTGCGAGCCGAGCACCTTGCGCAGCGCCTCGTGCAGCAGGTGGGTGGCCGTATGGTTGTTGGCGGCGCTCTGCCGCTTTTCGGGATCGACCTTGGCGGTGAATTCGGCCGCGGGGTTCTCCGGAAGCTGGTTGACGATGTGGATGATCAGACCGTTCTCCTTCTCCGTGGCGACGATCGGAATCCGCTCGTTGATGCTCTCGATCACGCCCGTATCACCGATCTGACCGCCCGAATTGCCGTAGAACGGCGTGCGGTCGAAGACCAACTGGTAGGAGGTCTTGCCCTTCGACGTCACGCGGCGGTAGCGGGCGATATGGATCTGCTCGGTCAGCGTGTCGTAACCCGTGAAGATGCTCTCCTTGATCGGGAGGAGCTCCACCCAGTCGTCCGTATCGACGGCGGCGGCGTTGCGCGAACGCGCCTTCTGGGCCTGCAGCTCCTGCTCGAAGGCCTCCAGATCGACCTCCACGCCCTGTTCGCGGGCGATCAGCTCCGTCAGGTCAATCGGGAAACCGAACGTATCGTAGAGTTCGAAGGCATCCTTGCCCGAGATGCGGTTCGAGCCCTCCTTCTTCGTGCGGGCGATGACTCCGTCCAACAGGTTGATACCCGTGGCGAGCGTCCGCAGGAAGGCGGCCTCCTCCTCCTCGATCACCTTCATGATGAGGGTCTGCTGCGCCTTCAGCTCGGGGAACTGGCCTCCCATCTGCTCGACCAGCCCCGGAACCAGCCGGCAGATCGTCGGCTCGGTGAAGCCCAGGTAGGTGTAGCCGTAGCGCACGGCACGGCGCAGGATGCGGCGGATCACATAGCCCGCCTTGACGTTCGACGGAAGCTGTCCGTCGGCAATCGAGAAGGCGATGGCGCGCAGGTGGTCGGCGATCACGCGCATGGCCACATCCGACTTCTCGTCCTCGCCGTAGCGCTTACCCGCCATCGAGGCGATGCGCGAAATGGTCGGCTGGAAGACATCCGTATCGTAGTTCGACTTCTTGCCCTGCAGAATCATGCAGAGGCGCTCGAAGCCCATGCCCGTATCGACGTTGCGCGCCGGAAGCTCCTCGAGCGAACCGTTGGCCTTGCGGTTGAACTGCATGAAGACCAGGTTCCAGATCTCGATCACCTGCGGGTGGCCGGCGTTGACCATCTCACGACCCGGCTTGGCGGCAATCTCCGCCTCGTCGCGCAGGTCGAAGTGGATCTCCGAGCAGGGACCGCACGGTCCCGTCTCGCCCATCTCCCAGAAGTTGTCGTGCTTGTTGCCGCGGATGATGTGGTCCTCGGGCAGGAAACGGCGCCAGTAGTCGTAGGCCTCCTGGTCGAACGGCACGCCGTCCTCCTCCGAACCCTCGAACACCGTGGCGTACATCCGCTCGGCAGGCAGCTTGTAGACGTCGTGCAACAGCTCCCACGCCCACTCGATCGCCTCCTTCTTGAAGTAGTCGCCGTAGGACCAGTTGCCCAGCATCTCGAACATCGTATGGTGATAGGTATCGTGTCCGACCTCCTCCAGGTCATTGTGTTTGCCCGACACGCGAAGGCACTTCTGCGTATCGGCCGCACGCGGATACTTGCGCGGCGCGTTGCCCAGGAAGATATCCTTGAACTGGTTCATGCCCGCGTTGGTGAACATCAGCGTGGGGTCGCCCTTCACCACCATCGGGGCCGAGGGGACGATAACGTGGCCCTTCGACGCAAAGAAGTCGAGAAAAGCCTGTCTGATTTTATTTGACTCCATCATATATCGATTGATCCTATTTCTACGTTCCTGATTCGGGTTGCAAAATTACACATTTTAAACTAAATTTGCACCTCGCAGCAAGAGATTTTTCCGCAATGAGCCAAAAAGGTCACAGATTCAATACCGAGGCACTGCGTGCCGGTGCCGGCGAGCTGACGCACGAGGCCCAGGTCCTCACGCACGACGTCGTGACGGCCCCCTTCCGGCTCAAAACCTACCGGCTGATCCGCAAGATCCTCATCGGTTTCATCCTCGTCTCGATCGCAAACGTCCTCTTCTCCTACTTCTTCTATACGCCCAAGATGTACCGCATCCTGCGCGACAACCGCGAAACGGTCATCCGCTACCGCATCCTCCAGGACCGCATCCGCACCGCTCAGCGCCGCGTCGACGAGATCCGCCACCGCGACAGCTACGTCTACCGTTCGCTCTTCTCGACCGATACGATCTCGATCCCCGGCGTCTGGAAACCCTATCCCGACTCGAAATACGCCTCGATGGCCGACGACGACTACGCCCCGCTGATGGTCGGCACGTGGCGACAGATCGACGCCCTGGCCCGCACGCTCTATCTCGAATCGGTATCGATGGACGAACTCCAGCAGCTCTCCCAGAACAAGGAGCAGCTGGCCATGGCCGTGCCCGCCATCTGGCCCATCGACCGCAAGGCACTGCACAACAACCATATCGGCGCCTTCAACCCGCGCCGTTTCCACCCCATTCTCCACCGCATCGTCGCCCACGAGGGCATCGACTTCGGCTGCGACCGCGGCACCCCCGTCTACGCCACGGGCGACGCCGTCGTCGAAATCGCCTCCGAAAACGGATACAACGGCGGTTACGGACACCAGGTGCTCCTGAACCACGAATTCGGTTACAAGACCCGCTACGCCCACCTGAGCGACGTGCTCGTCAAGCCCGGCGACCGCGTCAAGCGCGGCCAGATCATCGCCCGGACCGGGAACACCGGACGCTCGTCGGGCCCCCACCTCCACTACGAGGTCATCCACAAGGGCGTCCCCGTCAACCCGATCAACTACTTCAACCGCGACATGTCGGCCGAAGAGTACGAACGCCTGATGGAGAACCTGCGCGAAACCAACTTCGAAAAGTATTGACGCCATGGCCGGAAAAAAGGATCTCGAACGCCTCCGCAGGCGCAAACGCCGCAAACAACGCATCATCAGCGCTACGGTACACCTCTTCGTCTGGTTCGGTGTGGCCGTGCTCTACTACATCGGCTTCTCGATCTTCTTCGACACCCCCTTCGAGTATGAACTCAAGCACTCGACCGATCAGCTGAGAAACGAATACACGGCCCTCGAACAGCGCTACGACTCGCTCTCGATGGTCCTCGACAACCTCTCGGCCCGCGACCGGAACGTCTTCCGCATCCTCTTCGAATCGGAGCCCTACGACTTCGAAACCGAACTTGAGGCCCGTCAGGCCGCCACCTACGAGAAGATCGTCGGCCGCTCGACCCGCCAGCTCAAACGCGAACTGCGCGAAGGGGTGCTCGACATGGAGTCGCAGCTCGTCCGGCTCGGGGACTCCTACCTCGAACTGCAGGCCCGCATCGACACCGTCGGGCGCGGATGCGACAACATCCCCTCGATCCAGCCCGTCATCAACAAGCAGCTGACGCTGCTCACGGCCTCCTACGGCATGCGCATCCACCCCTTCTTCAAGACGCTGCAGTCGCACCAGGGCGTCGACTACACCATCCCCGAAGGGTCGCGCGTCTTCGCCACGGCCGACGGCGTGGTCCGCGACGTCTCGTCGCGCAACTCGACCCAGGGAAAAACCGTCGTCATCGACCACGGAAACGGTTACGAAACCTCCTACAGCCACCTCTCGCAGATCAACGTGACGAAGGGGCAGCGCGTCCGCCGCGGCGACATCATCGCCCTCTCGGGCGACACGGGTCTCTCGCTGGCCCCGCACCTCCACTACGAGGTGCGCAAGGAGGGCATGCGCGTCGACCCGATCCACTATTTCTTCATGGAACTCACCCCCGGAGAGTACCAGCGGCTGATGCGGCTGGCGCAGTCGGGCATGCAATCCTTCGACTGACGCCATGGGAGAGAACGACGCAAGGAGAATCCGACTGCTGCTGCTCGACTTCGACGGCACGCTGGCCGATACGCGGCGGGCCAATACGCTGGCCTACGTCACGGCGCTCGGCGAGGCCGGCTACAACCTCACGGAGGAGGAGTATGCGGCCAACTACTTCGGCATGCGCTGCGAGGAGTTTCTGACCCGTTTCGGGATTGCGGACCCCGCCGAACGCGAACGGCTGCGGCTGCGCAAGATCGCCCTCTACCCCACGTTTTTCGACACGGTGCGGCTGAACCGCCCGCTGTGGGAGTTCTGCTGTCAGTTCCGCAGGGAGGGCGGACGCGTCTGGGTGGTCTCGACCGGAAGCCGCGCAAACATCGACAACGTCATGCGCTACCTCGGCATCGGCGGCCCCGAAACCCCGGAGAGCGAAGCTCCGCTCGGGCAGGTCGACGGAATCCTCTCGGGGCTCGACATCGAGCATGCCAAACCCGCACCGGACTGCTTTCTCGAAGCGATGCGCCGCGAAGGGTGCACGCCGCAGCAGACGCTGATCTTCGAGGATTCGCCGATCGGCATCGAGGCAGCCCGGCGCAGCGGCGCCGGTTATTTCGTCGTCAAACTCTGATCCGAGCCCGCTCAGAAGCGCGGATCGTCGTGCGGACGGGGAGGTTGAGCGGGTTTCTGACGCTTTGGTTTCTTGGGCTTCTTCGGTTTTTTGGGCTTCGGAGGCGCAGGATGATGGTGGCCGTAACCCGGAGGGGGCGGCACCTCGTGGTGAGGTCCGCGCGGCGGACGCGGGCCGACGGGCCGGTGAACGGCACAGGAGGAGAAAAGCATGGCCGTCACAAGCAGGCACACGCTCCAGATTCGTCTCGGTTTCATCGTACGTGAGGCATTAAATCCATTTCGTCTACAAAGATAATACATTTCAGCGGTTTGCAAAATCCGGGAAAATCGTATCTTTGTTCCATCCATTTTTTCGCCCCCATTATGAAACCATCAGACAACGGCCCCTGCTACCCGGCCGAAGAGAAATCATACCCCTCCGAAAAGAGTTCCGGAACTCCGGACCGCATTCCCGACGACCCAACCGGCCTCGGGGCAGACAACGGGCCAAACAGAAACCCGGACAGAGGTTCGGGCAACGGTCCGGATTGCATTTCTGGCGGCACCTCGGGCAAGAGGCAGGACATGAGCCCGGACAACACCTCGGACCGCACCCCGGGCTGCAGCGCCTCGGATCAGGAGCCGCAAAGGGATTCGGACGGCAGCGGACGGAACGAAAAATTGTCGT
This sequence comes from uncultured Alistipes sp., assembly GCA_938014215.1. GTDB lineage: Bacteria > Bacteroidota > Bacteroidia > Bacteroidales > Rikenellaceae > Alistipes. Next base: position 98,081 of record CALLRW010000017.1, read on the forward strand.
GGCGCAAACGCCTCCGCAGGCGCCGGACCGCCATGTTGCGGCGTATCGAGTACAACCGTCTGCGGCGTATCCGCCGCCTCACGGTGCCGAAATACACCCACTGCAAGAACTGCGGCACGCGGCTCGAAGGGATGTACTGCCACCGCTGCGGACAGTATGCCCTCGATATCGAACAACCCTTCTGGAAGTATTTCAAACAGTATTTCGAAAACGTCTACCAGTTCGACAGCAAGGTCTGGCAGACGCTGTGGCTGCTGTTCCGACGCCCCGGGCTGCTGACGCTGGAGTTCAACGCCGGGAAAATCAACTCCTACGTCCATCCGCTGCGGCTGTTCATGTTCATCTCGGCACTCTTCTTCCTGGCCGTGGCCTTCTTCATCCCCGAGGCCGACAAGGCCCTCGGTCCCGTCGAAAAACAAATCTCGGCGCTGCGCGATCCGTTCATCCTCGAATCGATTCAGAGTGAGTATGCGAAAGATCCCGATGGCTTCAGTCGGGACACGGTCGTCTGGGTGGGCAACGCCCGCACGGTCTTCGAGGGGCTGGAGTCACTCGCCAAGGTCCGCGACCGCCCGGGACACGACACGCTGCAGGTCCGCCTGCCGATGTTCCTGCTCGAGGAGAACTACCTGATCGCCGCCCCCCGCGACTCGATCTACTGGAGCAGCGAAGACCCCCAAAGGCCCTCTGCCCTGGCCAATCGGGAGGAGGTGCAACAGCTTCACCGCGAAATGGTCTACGAGGAGATCATCGGCTGGTTCTCGCAGTGGCTGCCCGTGATCCTGCTGCTCTTCATCCCTCTCTTCGCCCTGCTGCTGCGCCTCTTCTTCCGCCACAGCCGCATGCTCTACATGGGTCACTTCGTCACGGCGCTTCACCTCCACTCCGTACAGCTGATTCTGGTCTTCATCCTCCTCTTCGGGGTGCAATGGGTCAAACACCCGGGAAATCTCGCCCTGCTGATGCTCGCCCTCTATCTGCTGCACATGGTCTTCGCCTTCCACCGCATCTACGGCAACTCCTGGGGACGGAGCGCCTTCAAGGCCCTCGTCATCCACGGATTCTACATGACCGTGATGGTGATCGTCCTCTTCGCCATCTTCATCTGGCTGCTCTTCCCGCTCATGAAGGAGAACAACTGGTGGTAGCCCCGCCGCAGAGGTCCCGACACACGGCCGCCCCGCAACCCTTTCGGATCGCGGGGCGGCCGCATGTTTGCAGGGGAGGTCCCGAAGGAGGGGTTACCGCTTGCAGATGACGTTGAAATCGCAATACTTGCAGGTGTCCGCCTCCGCACACTGGCGGAACGGCGTGGCGGGGTCGTAGATCTCGGAGAGGGTCTGCCCGACCAGCTCCTCGAATCGCGCCTCGTAATGCGAATAGCGTCCGCCGCGGATCCCCAGCTCGCGGTCGAGGAGCGTCGGCAGGTAGTCGTCGCGGTTCATCGCCCGCACGTAGTAGAGCGTCGGTTCGGCATCACAGCCGTGTGCGTGGTAGAGCATCATCGCGTAGAGCAGCGTCTGGATGATGTTCGACAGGCGCTGCTTACCCTCGCCGTGGAAGAGCTTCTCCAGCCCCTCGAAATCGAGGTGCGGAGCCCCGGTCTTGTAGTCCACCACGCGCAGCGTACCGTCATCGAGGCGGTCGATACGGTCGGCCCGCCCGGCGAACTTCATGCGCCGCACGGTGCCGTCCGGCGTGCGGAAATCAAAGCCCCAGGCCACCTCCTCCTCGAGGTGCTCGACCGTAAAGGTGTCGTGTGCGGCGTCGTAGCGCATCACCCCGCCCCGCAGGTAGCGCGTGACGATATCCTTCACGAGCAGCAGGTTGCCCGTATAGTCGTCGGTCGTGGCCCGCTCGTCGTTCAGGTAGTTCTCGTTGATCGCCTCCTCGACGGCCCGCGCCACCGCCCCCGAACGGCTCAGCGCCCGAAGCGTCTCGCCCGGATGGTGCTCGCGGAGGATCTTCGTGTAGAGCTTCTGCACGGCGGCGTGGAGGATCGTTCCGAACATCGGCGCATCGACCTCCTCCGTCATGCCGTCGTCGCTCTTCAGCCGCGCCACGGAGTAGAAATAGAACTGCATCGGGCAGGTCACGTAGCGGCAGAAGGCCGTCGGCGAGAGGCTCTCCGGCGCCTCGGGATCGGTGAAGCGGCCGAGCCGGCGCATCACCCGCTCGTCCTTCGCCACCTCGATCGGGGCCGTCTCGGCCAGGTTGACGTCCACCCCCACCTCGACCTTCGCCACGGGAAAACCGCTCTCGTAGTCCAGCTGGTAGATGTAGCGGCTCGGCTCGCCGGTCGACTTGTCGTCGGCATGCGAGCAGTAGAGCATCCACACCCGGCGGGCCCGCTGTATGAGCCGGTAAAAATAGTAGGCATAGACCCCTTCGTGGTGCTCGGGGGTCGGCAGCCCGTAGCCCGAACGCAGGTTGTAGGGGATGAACGAGGCCTGGGCCATGTGGTTGCCCGGGAAGTTGTCGTCGTTCATCGAGAGCAGGATGACGTTCTCGAAATCGAGGTTTCGCGTCTCGAGGATTCCCATCACCTGCAGCCCCTCGAGCGGTTCGCCCTCGAAGGGGATGCGCACCGTCTGCAGATGGCGGCGCAGCAGCGAGGCGTAGACCTCCGGCGTCAGCTCGACGTCGCACTCGTCGAGCGAGTTGCGCAGCTTGGTGATCTCCTCTGCGATGACGGCCAGAAACTCCACCCGCTGGCGGGCGTCGTCCCCTTCGTAGGGGACGCGGGCCACGGCCCCGACCACCCGCAGCAGCCAGTCCGACTGGTCGCGCCACTCGACGGCCGGCGAAAAGATCATCCGCAGCAGGTCGTTGCGGCCCAGCCAGGCGGCATCGACCGAGATGCGGCGTTCGCGCACGATCTCCTCCTGCATCTGCCGCGTCACCTCCGGATCGCTGTCCGACACGTAGGGATGGGCCAGAATGCCCGTGGCATCGACATGGTAGAAGCTCCATCCGTCCCCCTTACGGCGGCGGTGGGCCTGCAGCTCGACGAGGCGTTCGATGAAAGTATAGGCCAGGCTCGTGCGCAGCGGATAGCCCATCGTGACGTTGACCTTGCCGATCTCGAGCGGCAGGGCGTAGAGCAGCGGCAGGAGCAGATTCTCGTCGGTCAGCACCACGGCGGTCCGTTTGTCGAGAGGTCCCTCCTGCGCCAGCCGCCGCAGGATCCGCGCCGCCGCCTTGCACTGCACGGCATTCGAGGCGGCCGCCACGGCCGTCAGCTCTTTCTGCGCAGCCATGTTGTCGTGCGAGATGTCGCCCCGCGGCGGGAACTGCACGACATTCTCGCGCACGAACATGCCCGATTCCTGCGCGTCGGAATCCTTGTAATAGGAGTCGTAATCCCAGTAGAAATCGGTCTCGGCGGCCGTCGAGAGGAAGCGGAAGAGCGTCTTCTCGCACTCCGAAAGGGCGTTGAAGCCCGCCACGACGTAGCGCCGCGGCTCCGCGAAGGAGAACTCCCCGGCCCGCAGGCGGTCGGCCGCCGCACGCTGGATCATGCCGTTGTAGGCGAAGCCCAGCTCCAGCAGGCGCTGGCGGAAACGGCGGTAGACGGGTCCCAGACTCTTCCAGATGGAGAGGAAACGGCGCTTCTCCACCGAGAGGTCGGCCTCGTCGCCGAGCGTCGACCAGAACTGCGTGATGATCTCCAGCTGGCGCGGCGTGAGGTACGAAATATCGGCCTCCAGCTCCTTGAGGTCGGTTATGTTGCGGAACAGCCGGTCGGCATCGACGGCATACTTGTCGATCGTGTCGAAGTCGGTCAGCAGCATGTCGCCCCAGAAGTAGAAGCGGTCGAAGGGCTCGTCGTGGTAGTCGGAGTAGATCTTGTAGAGTTCGGTGATCAGCCGCACGCGGTCACCGTGGCGGAGCCCCGAAATCTCGGTCATCAGATCGTCGATCGTCGCCCACGACGGCTGCCACATCGGGCGGTCGGCAATCCGCGACAGCGCATCGACGAAGAAGAGCCGCGCCCGTCGCGACGGGAAAAGCACGGCCCGCTCCGAAAGATGCTCCCCGTAGCGGGCGTAGAGGTCGGCAGCAACCTCGCTGAGAAAGGTCTTCATCGCGGCCGCCGGGCGTTACTCCTCGACCCGGGTGATGTCGCCGCCCATGAACTTCGTGCCGCCGCGCACGACGGTCGGCGTACCGCGGTAGGTGATCTTGCCGCCGGTCGAGGTCTTCCCCTCGAAGCGGTCGGTCACCCACAGCGTGGCCGTTCCGGAGCTCGTCACGTTGGCCTCGGTCGACATCGTCTCCAGCGCACGGGCATCGAGCGATCCCGTCGACAGGTAGAGTGTCAGATAGCGCGCCTCGCCGCTCAGCGTCGCCCGGCTGCGCCCCGTCTGGTTCAGGTTGAGATCCTTCACCGCGAGCTGCGCCTCGACACGGGCCTCGCCGCCGATCGTCAGATCGAGCACCGTCGCCCGCAGCGTGCTGTCGAACTTCGCCACGGCATCCGCCACGGCAATGCGCTCGAGCGTATTGTAGCAGACCGTCACCTGCGTGCGCTCCGTGCGCCGCGAGTCGGGCCGTTCGGTGATCGTGAGCACCCGGTCGCGCACCTCGAAGCGGAAGCGCGTCGAGGTCGACCCCTTCGTATCGTAGATGATCTTCGGAGCCTCGGTGTCGGGGACCCGGACAAAGCGGATGTCGAGCGGCGCCGCCACCTCGACGGCCGTAAACGAAGTGAGCCAATCGCGTTGTCCGCCCTCCTCGATGGAGATCTGGGCACGGGCCGCGCCGCAAAGGGTCAGCAGCAGCAGGCTTGCAAGCAGTCTTTTCATGTGTCGTCTCTGTTTTAACCGAGCGCTAATTTACGAAATTCTTGCGAAATTCGGGTTTTGTTTCGTAATTTTACCTCTGCTAAACGACATTCCGAACAGTGAGAGCGAAGATTCTGAACGCCAGTGCCGGCTCCGGAAAGACCTATCAGCTGGCCTATAAATATGTCCACGACGTCATCGAGGAGCCCGAACTCTATCGCCATGTCCTCGCCGTGACCTTCACCAACAAGGCCACCGAGGAGATGAAGTCCCGCATCCTGAAGGAGATCCACCGTCTGGCATCGGGCCAACAGAGCAACTACCTCGGCGACCTCTGCCGCGAACTCGCACTCGACGAACGGACCGTCCGCCAGCGGGCCGCCGACGTGCGCGCGAAGATCCTCCACGACTACTCGCGCTTCACGGTGCTCACGATCGACACCTTCTTCCAACGCATCCTGCGCGCCTTCATCAAGGAGCTGGGCATCGACCTGAACTACAACGTCGAGATCGAAACCGCCTCGGTCCTCTCGAAGAGCGCCGACACGCTCATCGAACAGATCACCGTCGACCGCGACCTGCAGCGCTGGCTGACCGACTTCGTCCAGGAGCGCATCGACGAGGGGCTCAAGTGGGACATCCGCGACGGAATCCTCTCGCTGGCCGGCGAGATCTTCAAGGAGAAGAACAAGTCGACACTCGACCACGGCCGTTCGCGCGAGGAGCTGGCCTCGATCATCGCCCGCGCCACGGCCCTCGCCGACAAGACCCGCGACGAACTGCGACAGACGGCCCGCCGCGCCGTGGAGACCATCGCCCGCGCCGGACTGACCGTCGACGACTTCCCGTACAAGGCCAAGGGGTTCGCCAGCTGGTTCTACCGCGTGGCCGACGGGTCGCTCGAACCCTACGGCGACCGCGTCCGCAAGGCCTCCGAGGATGAGAACCTCTGGGGCAAGAAGGGGTCGCCTTCGCGCGGGATCGCCCCACAGCTGCGGCCGATGCTCCTCGAGATGCGCACGATCTACGATGCGAACCTCCGCCGGTGGAACACCCGCGACTTGCTGCGCGAAAACTACCGCAGCTTCGCCCTCCTCTCGGACCTCTACGCCCGCGTGCAGAAACTCTGCGAGGAGCAGAACCTCATGCTGCTCTCCGAAACCAAATACCTCCTCTCGGAGTTCATCGACCACAACGACGCCCCGTTCATCTACGAAAAGGTCGGAAACCGCTTCGACCGCTTCATGATTGACGAATTCCAGGATACGTCGGTCAAGGAGTGGGAGAACTTCCTGCCGCTGCTGCAGAACGCCATGGCCCAGTCCGAAAAGGCCTCGGTGCTGATCGTCGGCGACATCAAGCAGTCGATCTACCGCTGGCGCGGCGGCGACTGGCGGATCCTCCAGGAGCGCGCCCCGCAGGAGCTAGGCATGGAGGATACCGAGGTCGTGCCGCTGCGTGACAACTGGCGCAGCCTGCCCCGCATCGTCGACTTCAACAACCGCATCATCGCCCAGGTCGTCGACCGCGACGATGCGGCCCTCGACACGACGCTCCGCACGGCCGTCGCCCAGGGGGGTATCCCGCCCGAAGAGGCCGCCCCGCTCTGCGGCACGCTCCGCCGCGCCTATGCGGACCACGTCCAGAACCCTCGCCGGAAGGCCCAACACCAGGGCTATGTCTCGATCGAGACCTTTGCCGAACGACCGCCCGTCGTCGAGCGGATCTGCGAACTGCTCGACCGAGGGTTCCGCCCGTGCGACATCCTGATCCTCGTCCGCGGAGCCTCGGACGGCGCCAAGGTCGCCGCCGAACTGCTCGACTTCAAACGCCGCAACACGGATCCCCGGCACCACTTCGACGTGATGACCCAGGAGGCGCTCATCGTCGGCAAGGCACCGATCAGTTCGTTCATCATCGCCGCGCTGCGCCTGGCGCTGAACCCCGACGACTCGCTCTCGCGCGCCGTCTTCAACCACTACCTCGGCCGCCCGTTCGACGAGCCGCTCGGTGACGGGGAGAGCGACTTCTTCCGCTCGATCCGCCTGCTTTCGCCCGAGGAGGCCTTCGAACGCATCGTCATGGAGTTCGATCTGCAGGTCGACCGCCTCCAGACGGCCTATCTGCAGGCCGTGCACGAACAGATCATCGCCTTCTGCTCGTCGAAGATCGCCGACATCGCGCTCTTCCTGCGCTGGTGGGACGAGACGGGCTGCAACCGCTCGCTGAGTGTCGAGGAGAGCGTCTCGACGGTCGAAATCACCACCATCCACAAGGCAAAGGGGCTCGAAAAACCCGCCGTCGTGATCCCCTACTGCTCGTGGGCCCTCGACCCGAAGTCGACCGGCACGGTGCAGAACATCGTCTGGGCCCGCGGCGACGACGAGTCGGGCGAAATCGGCCGCTTCCCCGTACGGTTCCGCAAATCGATGGCCGATTCGGGATTCTCGGCCGACTACTACCGCGAAATGGTCTATTCGCACGTCGACAACATCAATCTGCTCTACGTCGCCCTGACCCGTGCCGCCGAGTCGCTGCACGTCTTCATCCCGCAAAGGAACATCCGCACGGTGGGCGAACTGCTGCTCAAGGGGTTGGAGGTGAAGGACGACCGCGTACTGCTGCGCATGCCGCCCCCGAAGCCGACGGCCAACGACGACGGTCAGGCGCCGGCAGAGATCCCCTCGGAGCCCGACGAACTGGCGCTCACGGGCCGTTATATGCAAGACGAGGCCGGGCAGCACTACTCCTTCGGCAAATTCACGGGGCCCGAAGAGCAGGAGTCCAAAACCGGGGCGCGTCACGTCGTGCTCGACGAGTACCTCACGGCGCGGGCCGACCTGCGGCTGCGGCTCCCCTCGCAGCGCTACTTCGAGGAGGAGGGGGCCGGGCTCTCGCCGCGCGATTTCGGTATCCTGATGCACAAGGCCTTCGAACAGGCCGACGACCGGCAGGGGATCTACGACGCCGTCAGCCAGATGCAGGCCGACGCCACCCTCTCGGAGCAGGATGCCCGGACGCTGCGCCGGATGATCGACCGCGCGCTCGAACGCCCCGAAGTCCGGGAGTGGTTCAGCGGAGCGTGGAGCTGCGTGCGCAACGAACAGGAGATCATCCTCCCGGGGCGCGGCGCAACACGACGGCCCGACCGCGTCATGATCGCACCGGGCCATGCCGTGGTGGTCGACTACAAGTTCGGCGAACTCGACGCCGAACGCTACCGGCAGCAGATCCGCGAATACAAACGTCTGCTCCGCGAGATGGGTTATGAAAAAACGGAAGGGTTTTTGTGGTATGTCCGCCTCGGTAAAATCGAGCGTGTGGACGATTGAAACGAATCCTTGCAATCATACCGGCCGAACTGCGCCGCCGAAGCCTCGGCGTAACGGCCTCCGTGTTGGGACGTGCGCTGCTCAACCTGATCGGCGTAGCGGCACTGGTCTCCCTGCTGGCACTGGCGCTGGACCCCGGCGCCGGGGCGGATCACGCTCCGGGCGGAGTGTTGCGCGCCTGGACGGGAATCGCTTCGGAACGGGGATTCTTCGTCGCCGTCTGCGGCGCCGTCGTTCTCGTCACGCTGGCCAAAGGACTGGCCGTCAGGAAGCTGACACGCATCGAGGAGCGTTATCTCATCGACCTCTACCGGATCCTCTCCCGCAAACTCTTCGTCACCTACCACGACCGCGGGCTCCCCTTCATCGAACGGACGGACTCCACGTCGCTCGCCCGCGACGTCAATGCCCTCACCCGGCTATTCACCACCGGCGTCGTCCGCCCGGCCGCGGCCCTGCTGGCCGATGCGACCCTGCTGACGATGATCCTCGCCGCAGCGGCACTCTACCGTCCGGTCGTCACCCTGCTGCCGATGCTCCTTCTGACCGTCGGATGGCTCTGCATCCGGAGAATCCGCCGCCGGATCGCCCGCTGCGGAGCGATCGAGAACCGGATCCGCCGCCGCAAGGGGAGACTCGTCGTCGAGGCCTTCCGCGGATATGCCGATCTGGAGCTGTGCGGAGCTTTCGCGGAACGGCTCGCGGCATTCGACCGGATGCTGGCCGCCGGGGGCCGCCTCGCCCGCCGCGAAGCCGACCTGAGGCTGCTGCCCCCGCTGATCGTCGAGTGCTGCACGGTCATCGCACTGGCACTGCTCGCGTCGGCAAGTTTCGGACAGCCCGACGCCCCGCTGCTCTTCGGACTCTACGCCATGGTAGCGCTGCGGATGATGCCCGCGGTGAGAAGCCTGCTGAACAACTGGAATACCCTCGGCCGTAACCGCACGGTCGTCGAAACCCTGAACCAGGCGCTGCACGGCGATCCGTCGCCGCACGACCGGACTCCGGTCCGCAGGCCGTTCGGAGCGGAAGCCGGAGCCGGCGGTCGCCGGAGCCACCATCCGGGGCCCGAGACGCACACCGTCAACAACTTCGGCGGTTCCATGCCGGCGACAGGCTCCGTCCGGGCGGTCGTCGTCGAGGCCCCGCCGGAGAGCGGAAAGGCGGCACCGCTGCCGTTCGAACGGACGATCGAGTTCCGGCACCTTTCGTTCTGCTATCCGGACGCCGGAGAGGATCTCCTCCACGACCTCAGTTTCACGCTCCGCAAAGGTGAACGACTCGGGATTTGCGGCGCCTCGGGGGCCGGGAAGAGCACGCTGCTGCGGCTGCTGGCCGGACTCTACGAACCCACGGCCGGCGAGATCCGCATCGACGGCCGCCCGCTGGAGGCCGGAAACCGCCTCGGCTGGCAGCAACACATCGGTTATGTCGCCCAGTTTCCCTTCCTTGTCGACGGGACCCTTGCCGAAAACATCGCTCCCGGCCGTGCGAATGGCGACATCGATCCGCAGCGGATGGCCGAAGTCCTCGCAGCCGCACATCTCGAAACATTCGTCGCCACCCTGCCGCAGGGGCTTCAGACACAGGTCGGCGAGGGCGGCATCCGTCTCTCGGGAGGCCAGCGGCAGCGCCTGGCTCTGGCCCGGGCCCTCTACCGACAGGCCGATCTGCTGCTGCTCGACGAAGCAACCGCCTCGCTCGACGGCCGGACCGAAACGGAGGTGCTGAGCGCCCTGGAGGAGTTGTCGCTCCGCCGCCCCGGGATGACGATCTGCGCGGTGGCCCACCACGAAGCGGCCCTGGCCCGCTGCGGACGACGACTGCAACTCGGAGCCGGGCTGCCGGAGACCAAACCCTTGCCGTTATGGAGTATCAGATAGCCGATCTCACGCTGCAACTGCCCGACCAGCTGATTCCGCCCCGCTTCGCCGAGGCGCTGAGTCCCTTTGCCCCCGCCCGGCCGATGGGCGGCAACCCGGACGGCCGCACGGGATGTCCGGGCACCGCACTTCGCACGATGCGGAGGGACTTGACCCTTCTCCCCACCGGGCCGATCCAGCGGGGCGAGGGGTGGCACGAACTCCACCGTTTCGAATTCGCCGATGCCGGCGCCGACTGCCGTTTCGGACGGGACCAGGAGGGGTGGCTGCTCGAAATGACGCCGCGGCACACCGGCTCAACCGTCCGGTTCCGGTATGCCCCGGCCGGAGGGCCTGCCCGGTGCGACTACACGCCGACCCACCATCCGGGACTCTTCCGCTTCGGGGTCTGGACCCTCTTCAACCTCGCCGCCCTGCAACATGCAACCGTCGCCATACACGCCTCGGCCCTCCGGTTCCGGGGGCGCGCCGTCCTCTTCCTCGGCGAATCGGGAACCGGCAAGAGCACCCACACCCGACTCTGGCGGCAATACATCCCCGGGGCCTCTCTGCTCAACGACGACAGCCCCCTTGTCAGCTGCCGCGCATCCGAAATCCGCGCCTGGGGTTCGCCCTGGAGCGGAAAACTCCCCTGCTATCGCAATGAATCGATCCCCGTCGCAGCCTTTGTCCGACTGGTTCAGGGTGCCGAAAACCGGATCCGGCCGCTCGCTCCGCTCGAAGCCTTCGGCGCGCTCTTCCCTTCGCTGCCGCCCGCCTTCGCCCGCGATGCGGAGCTCCGCGACCGGCTCGTCGACCTCCTGACCCGGATCATCCCCCGCATCCCCGTCTATCGGCTGGAATGCCGCCCCGACGCCGATGCCGCCCGGCTCGTCTGCCGGACACTCTTCGGCAATGAGGCGTTTCTCCCCGATGCAACCCCCGCCGCGACCGTCTGCCGGGATGCCGGTCGGGATTCGGGCCGGAGCTTCTGCCGGAATACGGGCCGGAATACCAGCCGGGAGGAGAGCCGTACATGCTCCGGATACGGGCAGACGGAGCGCAGCGAACCGTCACACGATGTCGGTCCGACCCCTCGTTGTTGAATCACACACATCCGAAGATCAACCGTATGAAAATTTCAACAGAATTACGCCCCACACAAAATGGTCCGGAGCCTCGGACAAAGCCCCGTCCGGCGGCCGAACCACGGTCCGGGACAGTCGCCGAAACGAGCCGACTCCCGAGAAGCAAAGCGCATTCCGCACCAAACGACACCCGCATCGACACTCCGGCCGGCAGTTCGAACCCGCTCCTGTTCGGCCTGGTATGCGAACTGCTGCGTGAGGAGCGTGAGGTGACCGTACGGGTCGAGGGAGAGAGCATGCTCCCCCTCTTCCGCAGCGGATCGCGGATCCGGATCCATCCCCTCCGTCCCGAAGAGCTCCGCCGCGGAAGCGTCGTTCTGGGCGAAACCGACTCGGGACACTTCGTCATCCACCGGATTGTCGCAGTTGATGGCCCGGTCATCCTGCTTCAGGGCGACGGCAACCTCATTCGCCGGGAGGCTCTCCCGCGCGAACGGATCCATGGGGCCGTGGACTGTTCACCCCTCAGGCAACTGCTGGCCCGCATCTGGTGTTCACTCGGTCCGCTGCGCCGTTATCCGCTGCAGCTGCTGCGTAAAGTGGATCGCGCACGGCAGAACAGGCTCCACTGAACGCTGCCGTCCAGACAAGATACACCCTCGCAGAACGTAGCCGCCCCAACAGATACGCCCCATCCGCTGAACGCTGCCGGTTCGACAGATACGTTTCCAATCGCTGTACGTCGCCGGTACGACAAGGTACACCCCTCGCTGAACGCAGCCGCCCCAACAGATACGCCCCATCCGCTGAACGCTGCCGGTCTGACTGATACGTCCCTATCCGCAGAAAGACGTCGGCCCGACTGACACGCTCCCAATCGCCGGACGTCGCCGGTCAGACAGATACGCTCCCAATCGCTGTACGTCGCCGGACCGACAGACACGCCCTCCAACCGCTGAAAAACGTTGGTCCTCCATTCCGATTTTCCGTCTGTCGCCCGTGGAGAGACCTGCTCATACGAAAAAAGGCCGGAGATCACTCTCCGGCCTGCAGTCTGTTCGATGCAGTCGAATTACTCGCCCAGTGCGAAACGCTTGTAGGCAATCACCGTTGCATCCTTGTCAGCCTTCTTGATGTAGTCGGCGATCGTCTCCTTCTCACCTACTACCAGCTGGTTCAGCAGCGTGTTCTCCTCGAAGAACTTGCGCATCTTACCCTCGGCGATCTTCTCGAGAATGGCCTCGGGCTTGTTGGCGTTCTTCGGATCCTGCTTCATGGCCTCCACGGCGATCTTGCGCTCGTGCTCAACCACTTCGGCCGGGCAGTCTGCCTCCGAGATCGATACCGGAGCCATGGCCGTAGCCTGCATGGCTACCACGTGGGCTACCTCGGCGGGAACCTCCTTGTTGAAGCCCAGCAGCGTACCGAGCTTCTTGTTGAAGTGCACGTAGGCGGCGCAGTAGGGAGCCTCGATGCGGGCGTAGTAAGCCAGCTCGATCTTCTCACCCGTCTGGCCCGACTTCTCGGTTACCATCTCCTCGACGGTGTGACCCTCGGCGTTCTTGGCAGCCAGCAGGGCGTCGCGATCGGCAGCGTCCGAAGCGATGGCTACCTCGAGCATGGCCTCGGCCGAAGCCGTGTACTCGGCGTTCTGAGCCACGAAGTCCGTCTCGCACGCCAGGCAGAGCATGTATGCCTTCTGGCCCACGATCTTCGTTACGACAACACCCTCGGATGCCGTACGGTCGGCACGCTTCGCAACGACGAGCTTGCCCTTCTCGCGGATAATGTCCTGAGCACGCGCATAGTCACCTTCTGCCTCGATGAGGGCCTTCTTGCAGTCCATCATGCCGGCGCCGGTCATCTTGCGCAGCTTCATTACATCAGCAGCTTTGATTTCCATAGTCTTTTATCGTTTTTTGCTTGTTTCTACTTGCAATTACTCTGCCTTCTCGGCAGCAGCCTCCGAAGCAGGCTCCTCAAACGGGGTCTCAACAGCGGCAACCACGTCGGCTACGGCAGCCTCCTCGGCATCGATCGAAGCCTTCACGGCCTTCTTGATGCGGGGTTTGCCCTCCTTCTTGGCGCCCTCGGCCTCAGCCTCCTGAGCCTCCTTCTCCTTCTCGAGCTTGCGCTCCTCGGTACCCTCGGCGATTGCGGCGCACATGGCGTCTACGATCACTGCGATGGACTTCGTAGCATCGTCGTTTGCAGGGATTACGTAATCAATGTCGGTCGGATCACAACAAGTATCTACCATTGCAAACACGGGGATGCTCAGTCGCTTGGCCTCCTTCACGGCGTTGGCCTCCTTCTGTACGTCAACGACGAACAGGGCGGCCGGCAGACGGGTCAGGTCGGCAATCGAGCCGAGGTTCTTCTCCAGCTTCGCACGCTGACGGGCGATCTGGAGCTTCTCGCGCTTCGAGAAGTTATCGAACGTGCCGTCGTTGGTCATCTTGTCGATGGTGGCCATTTTCTTGACGGCTTTACGTATGGTGGGGAAGTTCGTAAGCATACCGCCGGCCCAACGCTCCGTGACGTAGGGCATTCCAACGGCTGCCACCTTTTCGGCAACAATCTCCTTGGCCTGCTTTTTCGTGGCAACGAACAGCACGCGCCGACCGCTCTTGGCGATCTGCTTCAGCGCTGCGGCTGCCTCATCGACCTTCAGCACCGTCTTGTGCAGGTCGATGATGTGGATGCCGTTCTTCTCCATGAAGATGTACGGAGCCATTTTGGGGTTCCATTTGCGCTTCAGGTGACCGAAGTGCGCACCGGCTTCCAGTAATGTATTAAAATCTGTACGTGACATTTTAATTCGTTTCGTTAATTGATTCTAATTCTCTTTTCTTCAACTCCAACGGGTAGCGAATCGTTCGATCCCGGGAGTTTTCCGCGGTGCGGCAACCGAAGGGTAATACTCGTATATATAAAAAATACAGGCAGTCCTTCCGATTTGACAACCGACACCGTGCGTTGCCGAAATTCCGGTCGTACTAACGCTTGCTGAACTGGAACTTGCGACGTGCTCCGGGCTGTCCGGGCTTCTTACGCTCAACCTCACGCGGATCACGCGTCAGGAAGCCGGCCTTCTTCAGTACCGGACGCATCTCGGCATCGATCTCGCACAGTGCACGTGCGATTCCCAGACGAGCGGCCTCGGCCTGTCCCTTGATACCGCCTCCATCCAGGTTGATGGCGATGTCATAGCTCTCGGCAGTGTTGGTAGCCAGCAGCGGCTGCTTTACCTGGAACTGGAGAATCTCGAGCGGGAAATAGACGGCGAGTTCCTTGTGGTTGATTGTAATCTGACCCTTACCCGGCTTCACGAATACGCGAGCCACAGCGGCCTTACGACGACCTACGGTGTTTACAACTTCCATAACTCTTACTTAATCTCGTTTAATTTTACACTCTTCGGGTTCTGAGCGGCGTGCGGGTGCTCCGGGCCGACATATACCTTCAGGTTCGTGAGCAGTTTCTCACCCAGGCGGTTCTTGGGAAGCATACCCTTGACGGCCTTCTCGATGAGGAACGTCGGTTTTTTAGCCAGATAGTCGGCAGGCGTGGCATAGCGCTGGCCGCCGGGGTATCCGGTGTGACGCGTGTAGACCTTGTCGGTCATCTTGTTGCCCGTGAGCTTCACCTTCTCCGCGTTGATGATGATGACGTAGTCACCACAGTCTACGTGGGGCGTGTAGCAAGGCTTGTTCTTGCCTCGGAGGATCTTCGCGACCTGCGATGCAAGACGTCCCAGTACCTCGTTCGTTGCGTCGATCACCACCCATTCCTTGGTGACGGTCGAGGCATTCGCCGAGATAGTCTTGTAGCTTAAAGAATCCATTACGTTTAATTTAACTTATTGTAATCCGTTTCCCGCACTTTGCGGGTGCGCAAAGGTACAAAAAAGTTTTGGTTCTGCAAAAAAGGTTGAAAATCTATTCAAAAATATTTTTTTTCGAAGGGTGTTTCCGAGCCCTGCGGCGGGCCGGCGGCAGCTACGGCAACCACGGCAGCCACGACGGCTACAGCGGCTACGGCAGCTACGGCAGCTACGGCCGGGTGAACCGGACCGGCAGCGTGTATGGCACCGGCACGAGCCACCCCTGACAGGTTCCACTCGACCAGTGCGGCGAACGCTTCAGCACCCCAACCACCGCATTCGTAAAGGCCTTGTGTGGCGACGAGACCACCTTGATCCGATCGACCGACCCGTCGCGCTTGACCACAAACGAAACGACCACCTCGCCGGAGCGTCCGGCACGAAGCATCTCCTGCGGATACCGCACCTGACCCATCACCCAACGCCGGAACGTATTGAGATTACCGCTACGGAACTGCGGATGGTGCAACGCCGTCCGATCAAGCGAATCGCGGGTTGCGGGGTCTGTCGCCGCCATCCGCTCCGCCAGCCGCTGTTCCGAGCGCCGGAGCTCGGCCTCGGTCGGATCCTCCACGCTGCCGAAGATCACCTCGTCGCCCAGATTGACCCGAACCGGCGACCCCAGCCACGAACCGGGCGTCAGGCGCGGCATCTGCTCCAAAGCCGACTCCACCTCGCGGATCAACGCCTGCGGAGCCTTGCCCGTGACGCGGATTCCGGAGACCGAGCCGTCCTTCTCGACCGTAAAACGCAGGCTGACCGTCGCCGCCTTACCGGCATAATCGATTCTCCGGCGCAGCCACGAGCGGAGCTGCAGGGCCCCGCCCCCTTCGAAACGCGGCATCTGCTCCGCGCGCCCATAGCTTTGCACATCTTCGCCCCGAAGCCGCCCCTCCGCATCACGCGAAAGCAGCCACTTCAGCTTCAGCCGGTTTTTCTGCTGCCGGGCAAGACCCGGCGACCGTTTCGCTTCGGAAACCGTCCACGCCGGAGCGTCGAACACCCGCTGCATGATCAGGCTGTCCAATACGGCATCGCCCGAACGTTCATCCGCCGAGACCACCGACGTGCGGCGATCCTCCCCCACCGTAAACGAGAACTCCATCCGGACGGTATCCCCCTCCCGGAAGCGCACGTCTGAGAAGTCAAGCGTGTCGAGCAGCCCCAACTCAAAGGCGTAGAGGGCATCGGCGGAGACGCGAGTCGAGCTTTCGAGCAGTTTCGAAACCACCTCCGGCGGATTCTGGACAGGCCGTGCATGGGCACACGACGCAACGCTCGTGCTGCCCTCCGGACGAGGTGCAGCACCAACTGTCAAGCCGACCGGCAGTGTCAATCCGACGGTCAGCATCAGGTTCAGAAGTTTGTTCATAGGCATCGTTTGAAAGTTTTCGATTGTTCGGCGGACGAGCGCACTGTCCCGGAGACTCGATACAGCCTGCACCTGCCGATTTGTCCGCGCCATCCCCAGAGCATCGTCCCGCTCGGCACCCGCCGGTCCGTACCCGGCAATCCCGGGGACCATAAAGGTACAAAAAAGAAAAAAGCCGGAAAAATTTTCCGGCTTTTTTCATCTGTATCTCCGTGGTTTTTAGCCCAGGAACGAGAGCAGGATACCTGCGGCAACTGCCGAACCGACCACACCGGCCACATTCGGACCCATGGCGTGCATCAGCAGGAAGTTCGAAGGATCGGCCTTCTGGCCCTCGGTCTGCGAGACGCGGGCGGCCATCGGCACGGCCGATACACCGGCCGATCCGATCAGCGGGTTGATCTTGTTGCCCTCCTTGGCGAAGAGGTTCATCACCTTGGCAAGCAGCACACCGCCGGCCGTACCCATACCGAAGGCGATCACACCCAGCACCAGGATACCCAGCGTGCGGAAGTTGATGAAGGCCTCGGCCGTAGCCGTTGCACCCACCGTGATACCCAGGAAGATCACCACGATGTTCATCAGCTCGTTCTGTACGGTCTTGCTCAGACGGTCCACCACGCCGCACTCCTTCATCAGGTTACCCAGCATCAGGCAGCCGACCAGCGGAGCGGCCGACGGCAGCAGCAGGGCGATGATCACCGTGATGATCAGCGGGAAGAGGATCTTCTCGGTCTTCGATACCGGACGCAGCTGACGCATCTTGATCTTGCGCTCCTTCTCCGTGGTGAGCAGGCGCATGATCGGAGGCTGGATCACCGGCACGAGGGCCATGTACGAGTAGGCGGCTACGGCGATCGGGCCCAGAAGCTCCGGAGCCAGAATGGCCGTCAGATAGATCGACGTCGGGCCGTCGGCACCGCCGATGATACCGATCGAGGCGGCCTGCTCGGGCGTGAAGCCCAGGGCGTAGGCTCCGATGAAGGTCATGAAGATACCCAGCTGTGCAGCGGCTCCCAGCAGGAAGCTCTTCGGGTTGGCGATCAGCGGACCGAAATCCGTCATGGCGCCCACGCCCAGGAAGATCAAGCAGGGATAGATACCGAGCTTCACACCCAGATAGAGGTAGTCAAGCAGTCCGGCATTGGCCACGAAGATGTCCCAGTGAACATGTCCGCCGGCAAAGAGCTCCGTGTGGTACATGTTGGCGCCCGGAAGGTTCGTGAGCAGCATACCGAAGGCGATGGTCAGCAGCAGCAGCGGCTCGAACTTGTGCTTGATGGCCAGGTAGAGCAGCACGAAGGCGACCAGAATCATCACCACGTTGCCCCAGCCCATGCTGCCAAAAAGCGCTGCCACGCCGGTCGATTCGGCAAAAGTCTCCAGGCTGTCCCATACGAAATGGGAGCCGGATGTCAGTGCAGTCAACATAGCGCTTATTCGATTACAAGTAACGTATCACCTTCCATGACCGTTGCACCCTGCTGCGCGAGAATCTGCTTCACTACACCGCCGCGGTCGGCATCGATGTTGTTCTCCATCTTCATGGCCTCGAGAACCACGAGAGTCTGGCCCTTGGTGATCGTATCGCCTACGGCGACCTTCACGCCCAGCACCGTTCCCGGCAGCGGGCTCTTCACGCTGTAGCCCGACGAGGGCGGTACGGCCGCAAGACGAGGCGAAGGAGTTGCCGTCGACGGCGTAATCATGCCGCTGTTGGCCGACTTGGGAGCCGGTGCCACCTGCGGCTTGGAAACCTTGACCGCCTTGGCGCCCTCGATCTCCACTTCGTATTCCACACCGTTGACCACTACGTGGGCTACCGTCGAGTCCTCGTTCGCGTCGTCGATCTGGACGTTGTAATTATGTCCGTTGATTTTCAGTGAATAATCTTTCATTGTTGTTTCTGGATTGTCTTGCTCCAACGAAAAGTGCTATTTCCGGTCGGGAAGCTGGGTTAAACCGTGAATTTTCGAATTCCAGGGCGAATAGGCCCGCTTGATGCTGAGGATGGTCAGGACCTCCGACTCGCGGTCGTGCAGGGCGCTGCGATAGATCTTCAGCGCCGTGGCGATCGCCGCGATCTCCTCCTGGCTGATCATCGGCTGAGGTGCCTCGACGGGTTTCTTACCCGACGCCTCCGTGCGTGCGCGGAAGCAGGCTCCGAACCCCTTCATGATGAAGATCAGCGCAACGAGCAGGATGAATACCAGTGCGAATCCGATGAGCGACACCCACAGAATCTCCGTCCAGCCCCAGCTTACAGCTTGCATTATCATGATTTCTGAGTTTTACAGGTTTACAGCGGAATGTTCGAGTGCTTCTTGGGCGGGTTCTGCAGGCGCTTCGTAGCCAGCGACTGCAGGGCGCGGATGATGCGGAAACGCGTATTGCGCGGCTCGATCACGTCGTCGATGTAGCCGTAGCGGGCGGCGTTGTACGGGTTCGAGAACTTGTCGTTGTACTCCTTCTCCTTCTCGGCGATGAAGGCGGCCTTCTCTTCGGGTTTGTCGGCCAGCTCCTTGAGCTCCTTGCCGTAGAGCACCTCGACGGCGCCGCTGGCTCCCATCACGGCGATCTCGGCCGTCGGCCATGCGTAGTTGATATCGCCGCGGATGTGCTTCGACGACATCACGATATAGGCGCCTCCGTAGGCCTTGCGCAGCGTAACAGTGATCTTCGGAACCGTAGCCTCGCAGTAGGCGAACAGCAGCTTGGCACCGTGCGTGATCACGCCGCCGTACTCCTGGGTCGTACCCGGCAGGAAGCCCGGCACGTCGACGAGCGTTACCAGCGGAATGTTGAACGCGTCGCAGAAGCGGACGAAACGGGCGGCCTTGCGGCTGGCGTTGATATCGAGCACACCGGCCATGAACTTCGGCTGGTTGGCGATGATACCCACCGACTGGCCGTTGAAGCGGGCGAAGCACGTGATGATGTTCTTGGCATAACCGGCTGCCGACTCCAGATACTCGCCGTTGTCGACGATGGCGCGGATCACTTCGGCCATGTCGTAGGGCTTGTTGGCATTGTCGGGGATGATCTCGTTGAGCGAATCCTCCAGACGGGTGATCTTATCGGTGCAGACGGCCAGCGGAGCATCCTCCATGTTGTTCTGCGGCATGTAGGAGATCAGCTTCTTGATCAGCTCGATACCCTCCTCCTCGGTATCGACGGCGAACTGAGCCACACCCGACTTGGTGGTGTGCATCGTGGCGCCGCCCAGCTCCTCCTGCGTAACGCTCTCGCCCGTCACGGTCTTGACGACCTTCGGGCCCGTGAGGAACATGTTCGAGGTCTCCTTCTTCATGATGATGAAGTCGGTCAGTGCGGGCGAGTAGACGGCACCGCCGGCGCAGGGGCCGAAGATGGCCGAAATCTGCGGAATGACGCCCGACGACATCACGTTGCGCTGGAAGATGTTGGCATATCCGGCCAGGGCGTTGACACCCTCCTGGATACGGGCACCGCCCGAGTCGTTCATGCCGATGCAGGGGGCACCGTTGCGCATGGCCATGTCCATGACCTTGCAGATCTTGTCCGACATCGAGAGCGAGAGCGAACCGGCCGTTACGGTGAAGTCCTGAGCGAAGACGTAGACCAGACGTCCGTCGATCGTACCGTAACCCGTTACGACGCCGTCGCCGAAGAAGTGCTTCTTCTCCATGCCGAAGTCGTAGCAGCGGTGCGTCACGAACATGTCGAACTCCTCGAACGAGCCCTCGTCGAGAAGCATCTGGATACGTTCGCGGGCCGTATACTTGCCCTTGTCGTGCTGTTTGTCGATTGCCTTCTGGCCACCGCCCATGCGGGCCGTTTCGCGGTTCTCGATCAGTTGGTTGATCTTATCCTGAATTTGGCTCATAGTGTTGATATTGTCCACCCGGGGGAAGGTTCCGCAATGACACGGAACGATTCCGCCCGGGGCGGAATCGTTTGTGTTTTTACTACTTGTTCTTGTTCTCGCAGAGTTCGGTCAGAATGCCCTGAGTCGATTTCGGGTGGAGGAAAGCGATCGTGAGGCCTTCGGCGCCCTTGCGCGGCGTTTTGTCGATCAGACGGATACCCTTTGCTTCAGCATCGGCGAGCTGCTCTTCGATGTTCTCGCAGGCCAGGGCCATGTGGTGGATACCGACACCGCGGTTCTCGATATACTTGGCGATGGTCGAATCCTCGGAGGTAGGCTCCAGCAGTTCGATCTTCGTCTGGCCGAGTTTGAAGAATGCCGTACGCACCTTCTGATCAGCAACCTCCTCGATGGCATAGCATTTCAGACCCAGGACGTTCTCCCAATAGGGAATGGCTTCATCAAGGCTCTTCACTGCGACGCCAAGATGCTCGATATGAGAAACTTTCATAGCTTGTTTGAATTATAAGTGGATTGATTGTTTCAACCGTGTTATTTTGCGAACACAAAGATAGGTGAATCTTTGGGATTCCGCAAAATTAGACGCACTTTTTTTGGTCAGAATCGGCACTGCTTTAGGATGAAATGTGTTCCAAAGAGGATTTTCGGGCCGTTACCCGTTGCATGGAAAGGAAATTTCATGTAACTTATACCCTGGGAGCAGCCTCGTAAAAAAGCGGCCGAAACCGCCGGTTCCGCCCCGCGCATCGGGGCCGTCCGCGGGAGAGCTGGCGCCATCATCATGCGGGGGTGCAGCCGGCACAGTTGGCGGAAGAACCGGCGGCGCCATGCGAGGTGCGGCCGGCTCAGTCCACGGATAAAACGCCACCGCGAAGCCGTCCCCGCCGGGGCAAACCTCGAACGAACCAGTTCTCGCCACCATGCGGGGTGCAGCCGGCACAGTTGGCGGGAGAACCGGCGGCACCACCATGCAGGGTGCAGCAAGCACAGCTGGCGGGAGAGCCGGCGGCAGCACCATGCGGAATGCCGCCCGCTGTCCGCGGATGAAACACCCTCCCCGCAGTCCGCAAAACCACTCCCGGCGGGACCTCCCCAAACAAGCCTTCCCCGCTAAGCGCCCTTTCCGGGGCGATTTCCTCCGAAAATTTGCGCCTTCCGACAAAAGGTGTTATCTTTATCGGGACAAACCAGGACTCTCTTATGAAGAAGGCACTGCTTATTCTGCTGTCGGCGTGGATCTTGACCCCCTCCGACTCGGAGGCCCAGAACATCATCCTCGGCGAAAAGGTTCCCGAGCTCAAGGCGGCCGGATGGATCGACAACCGACACCCCGCTCCGGCGGCTCTGACCTATGTCGAATTCTTCCATTCGTCGAATCCCGCCTGCCTCAACTCGATCCGGAGGCTGCGCGAAATCGCCTCGAAACCCGAGTCCCGGATGCGGGTGATCATCGTCACCTGCGAAGACACGGCCCGGATCGCCCGCATCCTGCGGCCCTACCTCTCGGACCGCGTGGCGGCCACGATCCACGGCAAACGCGGCTTTACCGCTTTCGGCGTCTCCTACCTCCCGTTCGGCGTGCTGGTCGACGCCCGCCACCGTGCCCTCTGGATGGGAAACAGCCTGCAAATCAACGAACAAATTATCGAACAATCAACCCGCTGACAAATCATGTCGTTCACCAAGATCGATCACTACGAGAAAGAGTATGCGGATACGCATCACGACACGGCGCTCAACGTCTCGGAAGGCGTTGAAGATCAGCCGATCATAAGCCCCTATTTCAAACGCCGCAAAAAACGGATGCTCTCCACCGACGAATACGTCGAGGGCATCCTCGCCGGAAACATCACCACCCTCTCGCAGGCCATCACCCTCGTCGAGTCGTCGAACCCCGACCACTACGCCCAGGCTCAGGAGATCATCGAACGCTGCCTGCCCCACGCCGGCAAGTCCGTACGCATCGGCATCACGGGTGTCCCCGGCGCCGGCAAGTCGACCTTCATCGAGGCCATCGGCAACATGGTCACCTCGCTGCGCCACAAACTCGCCGTGCTGGCCATCGATCCCTCGTCGGAACGCAGCGGAGGATCGATCCTCGGCGACAAAACCCGTATGGAGAGCATCTGCAACAACCCCGACGTCTTCATCCGCCCCTCGCCGTCGGCCGGCTCGCTCGGCGGTGTGGCCCGCAAGACGCGCGAAACGATCGTGCTGTGCGAGGCTGCCGGATTCGACGTCATCTTCATCGAGACGGTCGGCGTCGGTCAGTCCGAAACGGCCGTCCACTCGATGGTCGACCTCTTCATGCTGCTGCAGATCTCCGGCGCCGGCGACGAACTCCAGGGCATCAAGCGCGGAATCATGGAGATGGCCGACCTGATGGTTATCACCAAGGCCGACGGCGAAAACATCCACAAGGCCGAACTCGCCCGCACCCAGTTCCAAGGGGCGCTGCGCCTCTTCCCGATGCCCGAATCGGGCTGGCGGCCCAAGGTCTACACCTGTTCGGCCGTGGCCAAGACCGGCCTCGAGGAGGTCTGGAAGGGCGTCGAGCAGTATCTCGACCACATCCAGGCAAACGGCTACTTCCAGCACAACCGCAACCGGCAGAACAAGTACTGGATGTACGAAACGATCAACGAGGCGCTGCGCAGCAGTTTCTACCGCGATCCGGCCGTCGAGGGCAAGATTGCCGAATACGAACAGCGGGTGCTCGACGACAAGATCTCGTCGTTCATCGCCGCCAAGGAGCTGCTGGACCTCTACTTCAAGGATCTCAAGTAGCGGAGCGGGGCCACTCCTTCGGGAAGCCCGGGACAGCAAGACAAAACGGATCGCCGCAGGGTGGTCCGTTCTTTATATATAGGTATGCAGGTAAAAAGCGGTTTCGATCGAAAAGCCTTTCTCCGTCGGTGCGGACAGATAGTGAACCGGAGCGGCCGGATACGGAACCGGGCGTCAGGTCGAAAACCTCCGGGGCGGCCGAATCCGGAACCGGGGCAGGTCGAAAACCTCCGGGGCAGCCGAATCCGGAGCCGGACGGCAGGGCGAAAACCTCCGAAGCTGAGCACCGGCAGGGGTATGATCGGACCGGCGGAACAATCCGAACTGACAGAACGATCCGGACAGCAGATAACCGACAGGCAGATGACCGACAGGCAGCGCCGCCGCTACTTGAGAATCGGAAGTTTCAGACCGAAATAGACCGCAATGATACGGGCGGCGATGACGGCCGCCGCCGTGATGATCTGCAGCGCAGCCCCGTCCAGCCCCGCCGTGCGGCAGCCCCAGAAGACAAAGCCTCCGAAGACACATGCCAGGGCGTAGATCTCCTTGCGGAAGATGAGCGGCTCCTCGTTGATCAGGATGTCGCGCAGCACGCCGCCGGCCGCTCCGGTCATCGTACCCATGATGACCGCCACCCAGAGCGGAAAGCCCGCCGAGAGGGTCTTCTCGATCCCGACGACGGTGAAGAGTCCCAGTCCGATGGCATCGAAGACGAAGAAGGTGTTGTTCAGTCGGATCAGGTAGCGTCCCAACACGATGACGATCCCCAGAGCGATGGCCGTGACTATCAGGTAGACGCTGTCCAGCATCCAGAACGGGGTTTGCGAGAGCATCAGATCGCGCAGCGTTCCGCCGCCGATGGCCGTTGTGAAGCCCACGACGTAGGCCCCGAACCAGTCGAAACGCTTGGCCGAGGCGAGTCGGATGCCGCTGATGGCGAAGGCCAGCGTTCCGAGCATTTCCAATACGAAATAGACCGTCATGGGCGACAGAAGACTATTTGTTCAAAAACGTCTGCCGCAGCAGGCCGGCCAGTTCAGGCACCCCCTCGGCAGCACGTTTCTGGATGACGGTCAGCGGATTGCGAATCCCCGTCGTATCGGGATGGCCCGGATCGACGAAGTAGATCGGCACGCCGGGCTGCACGTACCGCACGAGCGAGGCTGCCGGGTAGACGGCCAGCGACGTCCCGACGACCACCATGATCTCGGCGCGTGCGGCAATCTCGGCCGCCCGTTCGAACATCGGCACCGATTCGCCGAAGAAGACGATATGCGGACGCAGCAGCGATCCGTCCGGAGCCTTGGCGTCGAGCGGCTGCTCCCACCCCTCGATCGGGACGATCAGGTCGGGATTGCGCTCCGAGCGGAGCTTGCGCAACTCGCCGTGGAGGTGGGTTACGCGCGTCGAACCGGCCCGTTCGTGCAGATCGTCGACATTCTGCGTCACCACGTCGACGTCGAAATCCCGCTCCAGACCGGCAATCGCCCGGTGGCCGGCATTGGGCTCCGTGGCGAGCATCTCGCGGCGGCGTTTGTTGTAGAATTCAATGACCAGCGCCCGGTTGCGGGCCAGGGCCTCGGGGGTGCAGACATCCTCGATGCGGTAGTTGGCCCACAGGCCGTCCGAGTCGCGGAACGTCGCCAGGCCGCTGTCGGCGCTCATCCCCGCGCCGGTAAAGACCACGAGCTTCTTCATGGCAAAAGTGTTTGATGACGCCCCAAAGATACGGACTTTTCCACAAATCGTGCGGGTATGGACCCGCCGAAACGAAAAAAACGTCCGAAGACGTTTTTTCGCAACCATACCGCAAGCCACCTGCCGGGTCGGGGTGCGGTTGACCGCTTGCCGGCATCGTCAGCCGTGGCGCTGCGCCAGGTGGATGGGCAGCAGGACGACAACAGCGGCCAGCAGCTTGAGCAGAATGCCGACCAGCCCCTCGACCGGCGAATCCGATCCCGTCACGAGGCCCTCGATCTGCGGGTAACACAACAGGCCGACCAGCAGCACAAGCAGCAGAATCGCCACGCCACGGGCCGCCATCCGCCCCACGACGCCCGACTGCTTCAGCCGTTCGACCCAGCCCGCAGCCTCGTCTGCCTCCTCCGTCATCTCCCGGTCGAGATCCGTCGAGCCCCAGATGCCGATTCCCCAGCAGAGGGCCATCAGCACGGCGGCGAGTCCGCCCCGGGAGAGTGCCTCCGACACCGGATTCTCGAGCGTGGCCAGCAGGAAAAAGAGGACGAACGCGACAATCGCCACCAGGGGCAAACCCAGCCACAGCCGGGTGTGGACGAACCGTGCGAAGCGTACTCGCAGTCGCTGTCGTCGTTGATAGCCGCGTTCGACCTCGTCGTTGAACTTGCGGAGGATTCCCTCACGGCTCCACTCCGACCGCCACGACCGGATATCGAAACCAAGTTTCCATCTCCATTTCATACGTGTTCCTGATTTTGGGGTTCAGCAGATGCCGGGGCCGACGAGGCCTCGTCAGACTCTTTTCTGAGGGATTTCGAAGACGATGACGCCCCGGCGGGCTCTTTTTCAGTCCGCCTCCCGGCGGAGTTCGCCGCGGCCGGTTTTGTCCCGGCGGGTTTTGCCCCGGCCGGTTTCGTCCCGGCGGGTTTCGTCGCGGCAGATTCGGGCGCGGCAGATTCGGGCGCGGCAGATTCGGGCGACGATGTGCCGGATGCAGCCGCACGCGGCCGCTTGAGGCGACCGCTGCGGCGCAGGGCATCGGCGATGATCCACTGCAGCTGGCCGTTGATCGAGCGGAACTCGTCCTCGGCCCACGCCTCCAGCGCCTCCATCGTCTGAGCGTCGATACGCAGGACAAAAGTCTTGTTTTTCTCTCCCGGCATGGTGTGTAGGGATCAATGGTGCAGGGTTCCGGCGTTGACCACGGGCTGCGCCGCCTCGTCGGCGCACAGCACCACCAGCAGATTCGACACCATGGCCGCCTTGCGCTCCTCGTCCAGCTCGACGATCTGCTCGTCGGAGATCCGCTCCAGCGCCATGTGGACCATCGACACGGCACCCTCAACGATCTTCTCGCGCGCCGAAATGATGGCATCGGCCTGCTGGCGGCGCAACATCACCGCCGCAATCTCCGGCGCATAGGCCAGGTAGTTGATCCGTGCCTCCATCACCTCGATACCGGCCATCGCCAGGCGTTCGTTGAGCGTCTGTTCGAGGCGGCTGTTGATCTCCCCGCTGTTCGAGCGCAGGGTCAGCTCCTCGCCCTTCGTGCCGGCATCGTCGTAGGCGTAGCAGCCCGCCACCTGACGCAGGGCGGCATCGCTCTGCACGTTCACGAAGTTCTGCAGGATGTTCATCCGCGTCGAGGCCGAAACAACCTGTCCCGGAGCCGCCGATGCGGCGTCGATCTCGAAGACCGCCTTATAGATATCGTCGCGCTTGATCCGCCACACGAGCACCAGTCCGATCATGATCGGGTTGCCCGTCTTGTCGTTGACCTTGATCGGATCGACGTCCAGGTTGCGGGCCCGCATCGAGATCTTCTTGACCGACATCAGCGGATTGACCCACCAGAATCCCGTCTCGTAGAAGGTTCCGCGGTAATTTCCAAAAAAGAGCAGCACTCGCGCCTCGTTGGGTTCCAGCAGCATGAAGCCTCGCATCGAAACCAACGATACAAGTACCCCGACAATTCCGATACCGATCATCCATCCGCCGCCCGGCACCCCGGCTTCCGAACGCATGGCCCCAGCCACGATCAGATAGAAAAAGCCCGCCAGCAGGACGACAAGTATCCCCAGCGCGGCAAAACCACCGGCTTTCCAACCTCTGTAGACATAATTCTTCGATTCCATGATACGATGGGTTTAAAATGATATTATTTTGATATCACAAAGTAAACAAACAAAGAAGAGAAAAGCAAGCATTTCGCGATATTTTTTTCCAGCAGGCAGGCGGGGCGGGGCGGCGCCTCTGGCACAGTTCGTGCATCCGTCGGGGTCGTAAACCATAAAACTCGTACGATATGAAGCAACAGAACACCCCCGTGAGCGATGCCACGGCCGACATCTTCGGTACGAAGGAGATGCGCTCCCCCGCCCCCACCGAATTTATCCCCAAAGGCAAAACCGCTCCCGAAATCGCCTACCAGATGGTCAAGGACGAGACCTACCCCCAGACCCAGCCGCGGCTGAATCTGGCCACCTTCGTGACGACCTACATGGACGACTACGCCACGCGGCTGATGAACGAAGCCATCAACGTCAACTACATCGACGAGACGGAGTATCCGCGCGTGGCGGTCATGTGCGGCCGCTGCATCAACATCCTGGCCAACCTCTGGAACTCGCCCGAAAAGGCCGAATGGAAGGCCGGAGCCGTCGGAATCGGCTCGTCCGAAGCCTGCATGCTGGGCGGTGTGGCCGCCTGGCTCCGCTGGCGCGACCGCCGCAAGGCCGCCGGAAAACCCTATGACAAACCCAATCTGGTGATGAGCTCGGCCTTCCAGGTCGTCTGGGAGAAGTTCTGCCAGCTGTGGCAGATCGAGATGCGCACCGTCCCCCTGACCCCCGGGAAGAAGACCCTCGACGTCGAGGCCGCCCTCCGCCTCTGCGACGAAAACACGATCTGCATCGTCCCGATCGCCGGCGTGACCTGGACCGGTCTGAACGACGACGTCGAAGCCCTCGACAAGGCCCTCGACGCCTTCAACCAGAAGACCGGCTACGAGATTCCGATCCATGTCGACGCCGCCTCGGGAGGCTTCATCCTGCCGTTCCTCAACCCCGACGTGAAGTGGGATTTCCGCCTGAAGTGGGTGCTGTCGATCTCAACCTCGGGCCACAAGTTCGGACTGGTCTACCCGGGTCTGGGATGGACCGTCTGGAAGGATCGCCGCTATCTCCCCGACACGATGTCCTTCTCGGTCAACTACCTCGGCGCCAACATCACCCAGGTCGGTCTCAACTTCTCGCGCCCGGCGGCCCAGATCCTCGGCCAGTACTACAACTTCATCCGCCTCGGATTCGAGGGCTACCGCGAGATCCAGCAGAATTCGATGGATATCGCCCGCTACTGCCACCGCGAAATCGGCCGGATGAAGTGTTTCCGCAACTATGCGGACGAGGTGGTCAATCCGCTCTTCATCTGGTCGCTCGACCCCGAATACGAAAAGACGGCCCGCTGGACCCTCTTCGATCTGCAGGCAACGCTCCAGCAGAGCGGCTGGATGGTCCCGGCATACACCATGCCGAAGAACATCGAGCAGATGATCGTCATGCGCATCGTCATCCGGCAGGGCATGTCGCGCGACATGGCCGACATGCTGCTGGGCGATATCCGCAATGCCGTGGCCGAGTTCGAGAAGCTCCGCTACCCAACTACCTCGCGGCTCAAGTTCGAGGCCAACGAACACCAGAAGGGCAAAGTCTACACCCACTGACGGTGCCGCCGGTCACGGCCGTCACCGCACGCTGCATTCCGACCCACAGCCCCCGCTCCGGCGGGGGCTTCGTGTTGCGAAAGGGAGGGGACACCGGCCCGGAAACCGCCTCGACTCTCCCCGGCTCCGGCTTCGACCCGAAAAAATCCCGTTTCGAACAATCGACCGGCGGTTAAAACCTTGATCAAACGACAAAAAAGCCCTACCTTTACGCCGTTTTACCGAACCCCAGCCTCATGCGCGAAACATTCGACATCTTCCTCATCGTCATGGCCTCGCTGGCCCTCGTGGTCTTCATCGCCCTCCACTTCTTCGAAGCCGGTTACGGATACCTCTTCAACCGCCGCTACGGTCCGCCCGTTCCGAACAAAATCGGATGGATCCTCATGGAGTCCCCCGTCTTCATCCTCATGTGCGTGCTGTGGGCCACCTCCGACCGCATGGGACAGGCCGGACCCCTCGCCCTGCTGATCCTCTTCCAGGCCCACTACTTCCAGCGCTCGTTCATCTTCCCGCTGCTCCTGCGCGGACACTCGAAGATGCCCCTCGGGATCATCCTCATGGGGATGGTCTTCAACACGCTGAACGCCCTGATGCAGGGCGGATGGATCTTCTGGGTCTCGCCCGAGGGCTATTACGACAACTGGTTCTCGAAGCCCTATATCTACATCGGCGGCGCCATTTTCATCGCCGGAATGGCCATCAACCTCCACTCCGACCGCATCATCCGCCACCTGCGCAAACCCGGCGACACTCGCCACTACATCCCCCGCGGCGGCATGTTCCGCTACGTCTCCTCGGCCAACTACTTCGGCGAACTGCTCGAATGGGTCGGGTTCGCCATCGCCTCGTGGTCGTGGGCCGGCGCGGTCTTCGCCTGGTGGACCTTCGCCAACCTCGCCCCGCGCGCCGCTTCGCTGCGCCGCCGCTACGAGGAGGAGTTCGGAGACGAATTCCGAAAACTCCACCGCAAACGAATCATCCCGTTCATCTACTGACCCCGCCGGGAGTCGGCAAACCACCGAAGAAACATCAAAAAAAACACCGAATAACATGGAATCCAAACTCTTCACGCCCTTCAAGCTCGGCCCCGTGACGCTCCGCAACCGCACGATCCGCTCCGCAGCGTTCGAGTCGATGGGCAAGGATTTCGGCCCCACGCAGCAGCTCAAGGATTACCACGTGGCCGTGGCCCGCGGCGGCATCGGCATGACCACGCTGGCCTATGCCGCCGTCTGCCGCAGCGGACTCTCGTTCAACAAACAGCTGTGGCTCCGACCCGAGATCGTCCCGGGGCTGCGCGACATCACCGACGCCATCCACCGCGAAGGGGCCGCCGCCGCCATCCAGATCGGCCACTGCGGGAACATGACCCACTGGTCGACGGCCGGGCAGATGCCCATCGGCGCCTCGACGGGCATCAATCTCTACGCCTACACCCCCGTGCGCGGGATGCGCCACAGCGAGATCGAACAGGTCGCCAAGGATTTCGGCCGCGCCGTCCACACGGCCCACGATGCCGGATTCGACTCGGTGGAGCTCCACGCCGGCCACGGATACCTCATCTCGCAGTTCCTCTCGCCCTACACGAACCACCGCCACGACGAGTACGGCGGTTCGCTCGAAAACCGCATGCGGTTCCTGCGTATGTGCCTCTCGGAGGCCGTCGAGGCGGCCCGCGCCTGCGGAATGGCTATCACCGTCAAGCACAACATGTACGACGGTTTCAAGGGCGGCATCGAGATCCCCGAAAGCATCGAGATCGCCAAGGTCATCGAGTCGTTCGGCGTCGACGGAATCGTTCTCTCGGGCGGATTCGTCTCGAAGGCCCCGATGGCCGTCATGCGCGGACTGATCCCCCTCTACACGATGAGCTACTACTCGCCCTGGTGGCTGCGCTACTTCATCCGCTGGTGCGGCCCCTTCATGATCAAGCAGTTCCCCTTCAGCGAATGCTACTTCCTGGAGGATGCCCGCAAGTTCCGCAAGGCGCTGAAGGGAACGCTGATCTACGTCGGCGGACTCGTCAGCCGCGAAGGGATCGAACGGGCCCTCGGCGCGGGATTCGAACTGGTGCAGATGGCCCGCGCGCTGGTCAACGACCCGGCCTTTGTCAACCGGCTCCGCGAGGGCGATGCCGCAACCCGCAGCGAATGCGACCACCGCAACTACTGCATCGCACGGATGTACTCCGTCGACATGAAGTGCTGCAAGCACTGCCCGGACCTCCCGCGCAAGATCGTCGAAGAGCTCAAACGCTTGCCCTGATGGAGCGTACGGATCCGAAAAACAACACCCGTCCGGCCGGAAGTCCGGTCCGGAACGGCTACCAGGCAACGGAAGGCCAGGCAACGGGCGGCCGGGCAGCCGAGAGTCCGGTGCGGAACGGCGGCCGGGCAACGGAAGGCCAGGCAACGGGCGGCCGGGCAGCCGAGAGTCCGGTGCGGAACGGCGGCCGGGCAACGGAAGGCCAGGCAACGGGCGACGGGGCAGCCGAGAATTCGGTGCGGAATGGCGGCCGGGCAACGGGCGGCTCCCCAAAAACGAGCCGCCGGTGGCGCCGCGGTGAGGTCGAACCCGGCACGCGGCGGGCGCTGGTGAGCGGCGCCGGTTCGGGAATCGGACGCTGCTATGCCCGGCGGCTGGCAGCCCTGGGGTATGATCTGGTGCTGGTCGGCAACCGGCAGCAGCCGCTCGAAGAGGTCCGCACGGAGATCCTCGGCGAGCATCCGCGATGCGATGTCCGCATTGTGACGTGCGATCTGGCCCGCGTCGGGGCGGCCCGCGAACTCTTCGACCGCACGCAGACCGACGGACTGGCGATCGACGTCCTGATCAACAACGCCGGCATGTTCTCGTTCTGCGACACGCTCCGCACCCCGGAGGAGCGCATCGAACGCATCATTCTGCTCCACGACCTGACCAACACGCAGCTGTGCCGCCTCTACGCCGCGGAGATGGCCCGTCGCGGCAGGGGCGGGTACATCCTCAACATGTCCTCCTATTCGCAGTGGATGCCCTGGCCCGGGCTGTCGCTTTACAGCGCCTCGAAGGCCTATCTGCGCGCCTTCTCAGTCGCCTTCGCCCGGGAGGTCGGCGAACTTGGCATCCGCGTCACGGCCGTCTCGCCGGCGGGCGTGGCGACGGATCTCTACGGGCTGACCCCACGCTGGCAGCGCATCGGACTGCGGTTGGGGGTGCTGATCTCGGCCGACCACTGCGCCCGGGCCGGGCTCCGCGCCCTGTGGCGCGGCCGGCGATCGATCGTCCCTGACTGGTGGAACCGGCTGTGGATCCCGCTCTGCAAGGCGGTGCCGATGTGGGTGCTGAAGCCGATTCGTCGCTTCACGATGCAATTTCAACGCTGAAAATCCGTTCCTGCAACAGCAATATTTGATACGGAAATGATGGAATCAATTAAAAATGTAGTCTTCGACCTCGGCGGCGTCCTGGTGGATCTCGATATCGACCGCTGCCGGGAGTCGTTCCGCTGCCTCGGCATGGATGCCGTGGCCGAACTGATCAACCCCTACTACCCCGCCGAGATGATCGGCCGGCTGGAACACGGACTGATCACCTTTCACGAAATGTGCGACGAGATGCGCCGTCTGGCCGCTACGCCCGCGGTGACCGACGATGGGATCGGCCGAGCCTACGGCGACTTCCTGACGGGAATCCGGATCGAAAAGCTGCGTCAGATCGACCGGCTGCGCGCCCGCGGCATCCGCACCTATATATTATCGAACAACAACCCCTCGTCGATGCGTTTCATCCGTGAGATGTTCGCGGCCGACGGAAAACGCATGGAGGACTATTTCGACGGAATCTACCTTTCGTACGAGATGCGCGAACTGAAGCCCTCGGCGGCCATCTTCCGCAAGATGATCGCCGACAGCGGCATGCAACCCGAGCAGACACTCTTCATCGACGACGGGCAGAAGAATGTCGACGCGGCACAGGCACTGGGGTTTGCAGTCTACAAACCGGCTCCGGGCGAAGATTTCGGCCATCTGCTCGACAGCGTCGGCCGGGCATAGCTCCGGCACGGGGTGGGGAAAAGGGTCAGGCCGCGGTTTTCGCCCCTCCCAACCAGTGACAGTGGGACAGGCTTGATCCCGCAGGAGAAGGGCAAAAGGTACCGGACTGCAGGTCTCGCCTCTCCCAACCAGTAACATCGGGGGCTGGCTTGGTTCCACGGGAAAGGGGCAAGAGGTACCGGACTGCGGGTCTCGACCCTCCCAACCAGTGACATCGGAGGCTGGCTTGGTTCCGCGGGAGAGGGGCAAGAGGTCCCGGGCTGCGGGTTCCGCACACTCGGCCAACGGTGTCGGACGGGATGGAGAAAGCGGATTCACAAAGAGCGACGAACGGCATTCCCGCATCGACTCGCACCCCGGGAATCGTTTGCCAGAATGCTTTTCCCGCGAAAAGTTTGCCGGAACGAAAAAAAGCCGCTATCTTTGCACAACTTGTTCCGGGTCGACCGCCCGAAACGGATCAGGAATCGGGGTGTAGCGCAGTCCGGTTAGCGCACCTGCTTTGGGAGCAGGGGGTCACAGGTTCGAATCCTGTTACCCCGACCACCTAAAAATCAAGCACTTACAGCAATGTAAGTGCTTTTATTTTCTCCATATTTTGTTTTTCTCCGCCAAATTAACCACCTTTATAACGCATTGTAGCGGCATTGGGTCGCATTGTGATTCCCGCTTCGGTAGTGTTTCAAAAAGTGTGTCTGGATAGGAGCCTTCAGATTCTTCAGATATGCAAATATAGCGATTCTTGTTTTCAGATCCACACGCCGCGGCGTGTGGATCTTATTTTTGTGTTATAGTCTTCACTCGGGGAATAATTCCCGATCCAGGTCGATCCGCGGCACCGGCCTCAGATAGGATTTCTTAT
>CALLRW010000018.1 GCA_938014215.1 uncultured Alistipes sp.
AGCAGGGCAGGGCCAGCTCGACGAACAGGTGCGCGATGATGCAGGAGGCTTCGGCTGGTGGGATCGGGGTGTAGTTGTAGCAGTTTCCCATCAGCACTCGAGCCTCCGCTGCCCTGTGTTCCAGATGCCGGATCTCACGGTCAGCCCCTCCAGATCGTCGAATGTGATCTGGAAGGGGTTGCTCGTGATGTCCGTGCAAACGAAGTCCCACAGGGCGTCGACCTTCACCTTCAGAGCGTTGTCAGCCGCGTCGACATACTCCTTCGTCGTGATGTCCTTCGGGTCGTCGACTGCTCCGTAGTGTTTCATAGGCCGGCCTCCTTACAGTGCGATGCTTGTGATGACGACGAGGATCGGGTTGGAGGGAGCGGCCGAGAGCGTGACCGTGACTTTGCCGTTGGCCGAGGCCGTGGCGTTCTCGAAAGAGACGTCGCCGATGACCTGCTCCTTGGTGACGCTGTCGATCAGGATCACGCTGAGGATGTAGCCGGTGACGGTGAAGCTCTTGCTCGCCGCGTCGCTGAGGGTCTGGACGGTCTTGGTGACGGCCTTCGGGATCGTGGGCTTGTTCTTGATGAAGGCGTCACTATTGCCGTCCGTCTCGTTCCAGTCGCTCTGGACGTTCTTCTCGGCGTCGGCGGGAGCGTGGGCGCTCTGGCTGTGGTCGTATGCCGTCTTGCCGCGGTCGCCGCGGTAGGCGGTGCTCGCAGTCTCGCCGAGGGCGAGGTCGTTGCCGATGACGGCGTAGGTCGTCCCGCTCCAGCGGTACGTCTTGTTCTGGTACTCGCCTTCGCTCAGGATGACGTAGATCTTGTCGGACTCAGGCGTCAGGGCTGCGCCGCCGGAGGTCTTGCTCAGCCAGTCGGCACCGAGGGCCGTGGCGCCGGTGCGGATGTAGGCGTCGACGACGTCGTCCACATAGCTCGGGAGCTGGTTGGCCGGCACCTTGCCGCCGCTGTCCAGCTCTGCCACGCCGCCGGCTGCGCCTTTTTCCGTCGCAGGGATCGCGCCGACGTCAGCGGCAGCGGACGGGATCGTCGGCTTGTCGCTCAGATCCTTATAGCTGCCGGAGAAGGCCACGGTCTTGAGGTCGCTGAAGAACTTCAGCACCTTGCCGAGCAGGACGCTCAGCTTCTCGCCGGAGGTGGGTGCCTCACGCTTGGCTGCTGCCTCGAAGGCGACGGTTACGTTGGAGCCGTCGCCGTCCGTGTTCAGCTTGCTGGTGTCCTTGGGATGGACGTGGTCGCCGCGTGCGAACGCTGTCTCGGAGCCGACGGCAGCGGTGCCGTTCATCTTCGGCGTGGTCGTGGATGCGACTGCGCCCTCGGGGACGTCCTTGGCCGTGATGAACTTGCTGTCGTTCTCGAGCTGCGAGAGCTTAGTCGGCACGGGGATCCATTTCTCGCCTGTCCACAGGTACAGCGTCAGGTCGATGCTGTTGAAATAGATCTGGCCGAGCTTCGGGTTGGCCGGAGGCGCAGCGAGCGGCTGCATGATGGCGTTTTGGATCTCATTCTGCGAGAGATCCAGATTTGTCAGGATTTTCATGGGTTTACCTCCTTAATTGAAGTATGCAGTCCCGGAAAAGGCCGCGCAGAAGGTCAGGCGCACGGTGTTGTTGTCGAGGTAGTCGACCTCCCCGATGACCACAGTGCCGGCGCTGTCGACGACCGTGACGGCGGGCCGCTTTCCGAGGTTGTGGGCGACTGTCCACACCTTCGCTGCCTGCGCCTGCTTGTGGGTGTGGTGCCTGTCGTCCGTGATGCCGAGCTGTGCCGGCGTCATGTCGCCGATCAGCTCGTGCCCGTTGATCTTGGGCTTGTTGCGCAGGGCTTCGTAGTTTGAGGCGCTGCCGCCGCCCGTCTCCTTCATGGAGGCGGTCATGGAGGCAGGCGTCTCGGTCATCCTTGCCCCGAAGGTCTCCGCGCTGCCAGAGAACGAGGCATTGAAGTCGACGCTCACTTAGATGACGCCGTCCTTCAGGATCCGGCTGAGCGGGGCGGTCATAATGTTGCTCGCAAACGCGCGCCCGTCCTCCGTCCTGCCGCGGATCTGCACCTCCACCTGTTGATCCTCGTCAGGAGACAGAGAACCGAGCAGCAGCGTGTCGGCTTGCGTCAGGCTGACGGTGACGACCTTGTCGGTCGCGTCGACGCCCTCGTCCCCGAGGTGCTTGGTGACTTCCACCTGCTTCGGTGGGGCATAGGTGGCGAGCTGCTGCGTGCGGAATGTTACCCACATTGTCACGAACTCGCTGACGTCGATGTCGCAGTTGATGGTGATGGTTGGTGTGGTGCCTCTATACATGGGCGGCCTCCTTTCTGGCCTTTGGCCGGTAGTTTAGCACTCGAGGCGCTGGAGTCCGCTGTTCCAGATGCCGGCCGTCAGGGTGATGCCCGTCAGGTCTGCAAACGTGATCTGGAAGGGGTTGGTCGTGATCTCGCTGAAAACGGCGTCCCACAGCGTTGCGATCTTGCTGGTGTTCTGGCCGACCGCGTTGCTCAGGTCGTTCACTGAAGCCTCAGCGGCCTGCGCGATTGCGATGGCCTGCCGTGCGATCGTCAGAGCCTCCTCGGCCGTAGCCTGCGCGCCGAGGGCGATGGCCTTGTAGGTCTCGTAGTCCTCTTTGGTGGCATAGGCGTCGGCGGGGATGTAGGCGGTCACGTTGGTGGCCGTGCCGATCGCGGTGACGATGTCGATGGTTTTCTCGACGATGGTGGCGCCGCCGGAGGGCGGGATCCACTCGGCCAGATCGCCGCAGTTGCCGTAGCAGTACAGCACCTCGCCGACCTCGGGATCGGGATCTTCGGCATAAAGGCCGAGCTCGCGGTAGTAGAAGCCCTCGGTCTCGTCGCCGTTGGTGAAGATGCCGCCGACGGCCACGGTGCCGTCGCCGTTGATCTTCAGCTTCGTAATGTCGACGGTCGCCTTCGGGCTGACCACGCCGGTGAGGGTGCGGGGCGTCTGCCCCTCCTCGAGGTAGCCATCGCCGAGGACGATCTTGGTGTAGTTGATCTTCTGACCGGCCACGCCCTTCGCCAGAACGATCAGGCCGGCGG
>CALLRW010000019.1 GCA_938014215.1 uncultured Alistipes sp.
CAGAGGGCTGCAGGTCATCGGGCTCTCGGTGGATGACGATCCGCAGGCCTGGCGGAAAGCCCTCACGGAGCACGACCTGGACTATTGCCCGCAGGTGCTGAGTTGCGAATCAGTCAATAGCGACGCGCTCTATTTCCCCGAGCAGGCCGACTTGGCGGATCTGTATCAGGTGACTCAGATCCCGTGTCTGATCCTGATCGACCGAGATGGCCGTATTGCCGCCCGCTGGCCGCGGATCACTCCGACGGAGGAGGCTCAACTGGAAGAAATGTTACGTTAGTCACGAATTGTACGAATGATGAAGACTCCCGAACTTCTCCTTGCCGGGTGCCTGCTGCTGGCGGCACCGTTTGCCCGGGCTCAGGAAGGTGCCGCCTCGGGCACGATTACCGACAGCCACGGTGAGGCCGTAGCCTATTGCACGGTCAGCCTTCGCCGGACGGCCGATTCGACCGTTGTCACCGGAGTGGTCTCCGACACGCTGGGCCGTTACCGCCTTGCCCCGCTTTCGGAGGAGTCGTGTTTTCTGGAGTTTGCCCACGTCGCCTACGAAACGGCGTCGCGTACCGTGCCCCCGGGAAGGACGGCCTTCGTCTGCGATGTCGTGCTGCAACCGGCCAACAACCGCATCGACGAGGTGACGGTCCTCTCGCGCTTCGTCGAACGCCGCGCCGGCCGCTATACCGTTTCTCTCGTGGGCAATCCGCTCGCCCGGGACCGGCTGCTGAACGACCTGCTCGTCCTGCTCCCCGGCATGCGTCAGGAACAGAACCGGACCTTCAAGATCAATGGCCGGGAGATCCGTCAGATCTACATCGACGACCGGCCCGCCACGGCCGACGAACTGAAGGCCCTGCCCGCGGAGAGCGTCAAGACGGTTGAGATCCAGCGTTTCGCCTCGAGCGACCAGGAGATTGCCGCCCGCGGAGCCGTTCTGCGCATTACGCTGCGCCCGCTGGCCGACGGCGGATACCGGGGGACGGCCATGAGCTGGCTCTGCATGCGCGACAACGGATTCAGCAATACGGGTTTCCAGTTTCCCCTGACGATGCGCTACGGGCGCTTCAACCTCTACAACCAGCTTTCGTACTCCTATTTCGAGGAGTTGCACGAATACACCCGTCAGGCGGACTACGACGACGAGGCGCTCGCGATCCGCTCGACGGAGACCGAACGCACCGACCACCATACCTTTACCGATCGTCTCAACCTGGTCTGGGAGGTGACCCCGCACCATCGCCTGGGGCTCACCGGGGGCTTCAGCTATGCTTCGAGTGTTCCGGATCTCGTCTCGTCGAGCCTTCACTATCCGTCGGGATCGTCGCTTCCGGCCGCGGGGAGCAGCTTCGCCTCGCACGGTGAGCTGGACAACCATATCTGGCAGGCAACGGCCTCGTATCGCTGGCTGCGCGACGAGGAGGGCTCGCAGCTGAAGGCCGATTTCGACTATGTCGACTTCTCCTCCGACAAGCGTTACCGCTACGACGAACAGACGGAGGGTGCACCGTCGGCGGTCACCACCGAATCGCAGCATCCGCGCAACCGGCTCTTCCTGGCCGAGACCTCCTTCACGGAGGTGTTGAACGAGCGTCTGACGCTGCAGGCCGGCGGCGAGTACTACTGGCGGGACATCCGACGTCGCACGCTCACGGCCGAAGATGGATCGCCGTCCGGCTTGTCGACGTTCCGCTATCGGGGCAACGGGGCGGCTGTTTATGGCGATGCGGAGCTTTCGCTGGATTGGTTCGAACTGGTCGGCGGCGTGCGCATGCAGTGGGATCGTGTCGACCACTTCACGGGGGGCGATACCCGCTGGCGCCGCCGGGATTATTGGCGGCTGTGCCCCAACGTCAACGCCACCTTCATCCTCGAGCAGGAGCGGGGCACGACCCTCGATCTGGCCTACACGCGCGACGGCAGCTACATCCCTTACGACATGCTCTCGCCGCTGCGCATCCGCGAGAGCGAGTTCCGCTACACGGTGGGCAATCCGGAACTCACGCCGTCGCGGGGCTACGATCTGGATGCGGTGCTGACCCTGCGCGAGCGGTGGACGCTCTCCTATACCTACTCGCGGGGGGAGGACATGATCGAGCGGATGACCTTCACGGATCCCGACGATCCGCAGCAGAGCTACGAGCAGCCGGTCAACTGTTCGACGATGGGCAAGCACATGCTGAGCCTCTCCTATGCGGGGCCGTTGACGAAATGGTGGCGTGTGAACTGGGAGCTCTACGGCACGCGTGGATTCTATCGTTATGCGGGGATCACGCATCGGGTGCAGAGCGGCGGGATCTATCTGTCGAATTCGCTTCAGTTTGCACCGGGATTCGGCATGACGGTTCAGTTCTCGCTGGAGTCGCCCTACGAGCATCCGGGACGTCGTCACAACGCGATGCACAACCTGGGCGCCACGCTCTACAAGTATCTCTGCAAGAACCGCCTCTACCTGAATCTGGAGGCCCGTTGCCTGCTTCAGAACGACAATGTAAACTGGATGTGGAGTGTATCCGATGGCTACCGCAGCTATCAGCGTCACCGTTCGCGGCGCAGTTTCATCTTTACGGTGGCCTATTTCTTCAACAATTACAAGGGCAAGCGCGGCATCCAGCGCACCCAGACGCTGCAGACGATCACCAACGAATACCGGTAGGGGAGACGATCGGAAATCCCGGGAGGTGCCGTCTGCGAGTCGGGTTTCAGGCGTGCGGCTCGATGTTGTCCTTTCCACAGCTTGGGCCACGGATCGTCTGCTTTTGATCCCTTTTTCTGCGTTTTGAATCCAATAAGAACCAGGTGGATGCACAATTTACCGGGTTCTTCGACTCTCTTTGCCCGCTGTTGGCGGAGACCGCCAGGGCCGGCCTGCGGAATTGGCTCACGAGAAATCCGTGGCTAAACCGTCATCCCGTCAGGTCGTCTCTTTTTATTTGTCCAGGAAATGGGGAAATAACAGAATGGCTACGGGAAGATAATCGCCGAGATCCTCTCTCAGGAGTTTCAGGCAGCGTTGAATTTCACGGGTGACCTTCCGAACCGAGATGCCATAACGTTGAGCAATCTCCTGATAGGTCTGATTCTCGAACCGGTTTGCGATGAATATCTGGGCCGAGAGTTCCGGCATTTCGGCCAATCG
Organism: uncultured Alistipes sp.; assembly: GCA_938014215.1. Lineage (GTDB taxonomy): Bacteria > Bacteroidota > Bacteroidia > Bacteroidales > Rikenellaceae > Alistipes. Next base: position 3,137 of record CALLRW010000019.1, read on the forward strand.
CCGATGAAAAATCTCCTCGACCTCGCTGCGGAAGAGAAACTTGGCCAAGTCACACTCCTCGAGAGCGGCCAGATTCTCCCGGATGCTGCGCATCTCGAGTTGATAGATCTGCTGATGGGTCAACAGATGCTGCTGCCGCGTGCGCAGGGCATCGATGCATTTATGCCGGACCATGCCGAGGATGTAGGCGGGAATATTTTCGGTCACAGGAACAATCTCTTCCCGTTTTTCCCAGAAGTGCATGAAACAGTCCGTAACCAGGTCTTCAGCGGCGGAGCGGTCCCGAAGATAGGAGCAGGCTATGAGTATGAAGCGGGGCTTGTAGGCTCCATACAACCTGTCGAACTCACACATCTCCATTCGCTGAATCATTCTTGTCCGGAAAGTTGATTTTCAAAATCCAAAGTTAAGATTTTTTCGAGAAAAAAACGGAATCTCTTCTGTTAATTATGTAATATATTGCTATTCAGTATGTTGTGTTCTGAAAATATTTGCTGAATTTAATAAAAATATTTATTTGTCGACGATGCCGGAAAATAGGGGTAAGGATTGTTTCCGCCACTCGACTATATAATAGAACAGCAGATAAAATTCATCCATTTATTACGATTGACTGTACATGGAACAGGAACTTTTATTCAGATATTTTCGGGGCGAAACCTCTCAGGAGGAGGAAGAACGCATCCTCTCCTGGGTGGAAGCCTCTCCGGAAAACCGGGCGGAATTCCGGAAAGCACACCTTCTTTTCGCGGGGCTGGCTCTTTATGCACCGGCTCCAGCTTCGGACACTGCAAGTCCGAAGCCACGTCGCACCCTTCTCCGGATTGCACGATATGTGGTTCGTACGGCGGCTGCGGTGATCGTGGCAGTCGGAGCCGCCTACCTGGGAAAGGTTGTCTACCATCACTCGCTGACAGCGCGTGAGATGTCTGTATCCGTACCGGCCGGGCAGCGGATGCAGGTGACCCTGGCGGATGGAACCCATGTACAGCTCAATGCCGGAACGACCCTTGAATATCCGGTAGTCTTTTCCAGCAAATCACGACGGGTCAAACTCTCGGGTGAGGCTTTGTTCGAGGTGACGCACGATCCGACGCACCCGTTCATCGTGGAGACCTTCGCAACGAAGATCCAGGTGCTGGGTACGAAATTCAACGTGCTGGCCGATTCCGGGAACGGGCTGTTCTCGACCACGCTGGTCGAGGGGCGGGTCAAGGTGACCAGCCGCAAGGACCCGGCCGAATCCATCATCCTGCAGCCGAACGACCGCGTTGTCCTGGAGCATGGCCGGCTTTACAAGGAGCGTGTCTCCGATTTCGACGATTTGTGCTGGACGGAAGGTCTGATCCATCTCAGAAAGATGCCGTTCGACGAGTTGATGGCCATCTTCGAACGCGCTTTCGATGTCCGGATTGAGATCGAGCGGGAGACCCTGCCGCAGATCAACGTGATGAGCGGAGAGGTGCGTATCTCGGACGGGGTGGATTATGCCCTGCACGTGGTCCAGCTCGTATCCACTGGGTTTACCTATACGCGTGATGAAAAGTCGAATGTGATTGTGATACGATAATGTGATTGTGAATTCGGCAACGATTTATCCGGATTGTGCCTTTAAAATTTAAAAAGAGATGCCTATGAGAAAATAAGTCAATATGAATTTCCAGACTGTTATCCAACGAAAAAGGCCTGCAGATTTGGAGGAATCCGCAGACCGCAGATAATAGTCAGCCTAAAACTTAAGTAACCTATTATCCTTAATTCTACAAAAGTATGGAAAAAACAGGATTCGCCCAAAAAAACGGAAGACTGTTTCGACTTGCCTTACTTGTTTGCCTGAGCTGTGCCCTATTTACGGCCAAGGCCCAGACTGCCCGTATCACGCTGAATCTGCAAAATGCGACCCTGGAGCAGGCGATGGACAAGATCAAGGCGCAGACACGGTATCTTTTCATCAATCGGGATGTGGAAGATCTGGAGAGCCGCAAGGTGAGTATCAATGTCTCGAATGAATTAATCACCCAGGTTCTGGATCAACTGTTCGCACCGTTCGACATCGGTTACGATATCGACGGACGCAGCATCTTCATTTATAAGCAACAGGCCGCGGCGGCACGGCCGGTGCCGGTCTCTGGCCGCGTGACCGATGCCAAGGGGCAGCCGATTATCGGTGCTTCGGTGATCGTGCGGGGCACCACGCTGGGTGTCTCGACCGATGTCGATGGTCGCTTTTCGCTGGAGGTGCCCGCCCCGGCGGCCTCGCAGACCCTCGAGGTGAGCTATCTGGGCTGTGAGACGGTCTCGGTTCCGGTCGGCTCGCGCACGTCGTTCGCGGTGACGCTCCGCGAATCGGCCTCGGAAATTGAATCGGTCGTGGTGACGGCCCTTGGTATCAAGCGTCAGGAGAAGGCCCTCTCGTACAATGTCCAACAGGTCGAGGCTTCGGACATCACGCTGGTCAAGGATGCGAACTTCATGAATTCGCTCTCGGGCAAGGTGGCCGGTGTGACGATCAACGCCTCGTCGTCTGGTGTGGGCGGCGCCACGAAGGTCGTTCTGCGCGGTAACAAGTCCATCTCGCAGTCGTCGAACGCCCTGTATGTCATCGATGGTATTCCGATGTACAACTTCGGCGGCGGAGGCGGCACGGAGTTCGATTCGCGCGGTGCTACGGAGTCGATCGCCGACATCAACCCGGAGGATATCGAGTCGATCTCGGTGCTGACGGGCGCTGCGGCTGCGGCCCTGTACGGTTCGGAGGCGGCGAACGGTGCGGTGATGATCACGACGAAAAAGGGACAGGCCGGGGCCTTGAAGGTGACGCTTTCGAGCAACACGGAGTTTCTGAACCCTTTCGTACAGCCGGAGTTCCAGAACCGCTACGGCACGGGACTGAACGGCCAGCGGAGCGGCTCGAACATCTACAGCTGGGGTGAGCGGCTGAATGCGGCCTCGCGCTACGGCTATACGCCGGACGACTTCTTCGAGACGGGTCATGTCTATACGAACGCCTTCACGCTCTCGGGCGGTACGGACAAGAACCAGACCTACTTTTCGGCCGCGGCGGTCAATTCGGACGGTATCATTCCGAACAACGAGTACGACCGTTACAACTTCACGTTCCGCAACACGACCTATTTTCTGAAGGACAAGCTCCGGTTGGACGCCTCGGCGAGCTACATCTACCAGCAGGACCAGAACATGACCAACCAGGGTGTCTACTCGAACCCGCTGGTTTCGGCCTACCTCTTCCCTCGGGGCGAGAACTTCGACCTCTACCGCCGTTTCGAACGCTACAACGAGGGCACGAAGCTCATGGAGCAGTTCTGGTCGTCGGACATGGAGGGCGGTGACCTGCGCATGCAGAACCCCTACTGGATCGCCTACCGCAACCTGCGCAACACGGACAAGAAGCGCTACATGCTCTCGTTTTCGGCCTCGTACGACATTCTGCCGTGGCTGAACGTTACGGGCCGCGTGCGGATCGACAACATGAACTCGCTCTACACGCAGAAGCTCTACGCCTCGTCGAACACCACGATTACGGACGGCGGTAAGAACGGCCACTACACCGAGGCGCGGACCTACGATTCGCAGACCTACGGCGACGTGATGGTCAACGTAAACAAGACGTTCGGCGACGACTGGTCGCTGCAGACCAACCTCGGTACCTCGATCAACAACGTCAAGAGCGACGAGCTTTCGTACCGGGGTCCGATCCAGGAGAACGGCCTGCCGAACGTCTTCAACGTCTTCGACCTGGACGACACGAAGAAGCGGGCCGAGAAGACGGGGTGGCACGACCAGACGCAGTCGCTCTTCGCCTCGGTGGAGGTAGGGTGGAAGCAGATGCTCTACCTCACGGTGACGGGCCGCAACGACTGGGCCTCGCAGATCGCCGGCTCCTCCTCCTCGTCGTTCTTCTACCCGTCGGTCGGCCTGTCGTGGGTTCCCACGTCGCTGTGGGATACGGGCGAGGCCCTGAGTTACCTGAAGATCCGCGGCTCGATCGCCTCGGTGGGTATGCCCTTCCCGCGCTACCTGACCATCCCGACCTACGAGTACGACGCCACGAACCGGGTCTGGAAGGACAAGACGCACTATCCGATCGGGGACCTGAAGCCCGAGCGGACGACGACCTACGAGGTGGGCGTGGACGCGCGGTTGTGGCGCCATATCAACCTTTCGGCATCGTGGTACCAGGCCGATACGAAGAACCAGACGTTCGACCCCTCGCTGCCGCCTTCGTCCTCCTATACGACGATCTACCTGCAGACGGGCCACGTCCGCAATACGGGTGTCGAGCTTTCGGCGGGGTATGACAACACGTGGCGGGATTTCCGCTGGGCGACGAACTTCACCTATTCGTGGAACCGCAACGAAATCATCGAACTGGCGGCCAATGCCGTGAATCCCATCACGGGGGAACCGCTGAATCTCGAGAAACTCGACATCAAGGGTCTTGGCAAGGCGAAGTACATCCTCAAGGAGGGCGGCACGCTGGGCGACCTCTATACGACGTCGAATCTGCGCTTCAACGACAACGGCTACATTGAGGTGGACAAGAGCGGCAACCTGCTGCTGACGGACGAGGGGGATGACATCTACCTGGGTTCGGTCTTCCCGGACCACACGCTGGCGTGGCGCAACGACTTTTCGTGGAAGGGTGTGAATCTCGGCGTGTTGTTTACGGGACGCATCGGCGGCATCTGCTACTCGGCGACGCAGGCCAACCTCGACCTGTACGGTGTTTCGGAGGCCTCGGCCGCGGCGCGCGACGCCGGGGGTGTATGGATCAACGGCCGCGAGATGGTCGATGCGCAGAAGTGGTACCAGGCCATCGGTTCGCAGTCGGGCCTGCCGCAGTACTACACCTATTCGGCGACGAACTTCCGCCTGCAGGAGCTTTCGCTGGGTTACACGCTGCCGTCGAAGTGGTTCCGCGACCGGATGCGGATGACCGTTTCGTTCGTGGGGCGCAACCTCTGGATGATCTACTGCAAGGCGCCGTTCGACCCCGAGGCCGTGGCCTCGACGGGGCTGAACTATCAGGGCATCGACTACTTCATGATGCCGTCGCTCAGGAGCCTCGGCTTCAGTGTCAAATTCCAATTCTAAACGACTACGGGCATGAAAAAGATAACGACAACAACGGGCCGGCTGCTTCTGGCGGCCGCACTGCTGGCACTGGTCTCCTGTACGGGTGATTTCGAGGATATCAACCGCAACCCGAACCAGGTGACCGAGGAGCAGATGGAGGCCCTGAACTACAAGACGGGTACGAAGGTCCGCACGCTGCAGGGCCTGGTGATTCCCGTCGAGGAGCACATGTACCAGTTCAACGAGTCGCTGACGGGCGGGCCGTTCGCGGGCTATATCGGCGCCACGGTGGACACGTGGCAGACGAAGTTCGAGACCTACAACCCTTCGGCCGACTGGCGCAAGTGGCCCTTCGCCAATGTCATCACCGAGACCTACACCCCCTACAAGGGGATTGTCGGCGGTACGGACGACGAGGTGGCCATCGCCTTTGCGCGGCTGCTGCGCGTGGCGATCATGCAGCGGGTGACGGACTCCTACGGTCCGATTCCCTACTCGAAGCTCGAGAGCAACGAATCGCTCTACGTGGAGTATGACTCGCAGGAGGCGGTCTATACGAAGATGTTCGAGGAGCTGGACGAGGCCATCGCGACGCTGGGCCGCAACACAACCCTCTCGTCCGATGCGTGGAGCCGCTACGACGGGGTCTACTACGGCAACATCGCGCAATGGTTGAAGTATGCCAACTCGCTGAAGCTTCGCATGGCGATGCGCCTGACGGAGGTGAAGCCCGAGCTGGCGCAGACGAAGGCCTCGGAAGCGATTGCCGGGGGCGTCATCACGTCGAATGCCGACAACGCGGCGATGCACGCCGCGGAGAACCGCACGACGCTCATCTACAACGACTGGGGCGACCACCGCGTGGGTGCCGACATCCTCTGCTACATGACGGGCTACAATGACCCGCGTGTGGAGAAGATGTTCCTGCCGAACGACGTGGGCAATTACGTCGGGATCCGCATCGGTATTGATGTGGCGGGCAAGTCGACGGCCATGACGAAGTATTCGAACCTGATCGTCGAGTCGA
>CALLRW010000020.1 GCA_938014215.1 uncultured Alistipes sp.
GAGTAGGTAGCCGCCTCTTCAAGGTCAGATCGAAAGGTCTGACCTTTTTTTGTGTATATGCCTTTCCTGAGTGTCCACGGAGGGGAAGTGAATCTCGCTTCAGGATACCGCTCCTTTCGCTTACGGACCGGAGGTGAGGAAATCCGGCAATCCTACCGCAAAGAAGGCGTCAGCGACTCCAACGATGGATAATAATCCCGGTCCGGTGGGGCAACCGGTGTGCCTGCTGGGTTTATGTTGGGGTGGAAGAAGAACGGACGCAATGCCTTCTTTCCGGTTTATGTTATTGCCCAGGAGAGGAGGCCTGCGCGACACTATTCTGCCGATTCCGATCGGCCGTCGGGTTGACGAATCGATCCTGTCCCCGGTTATCCTGTCAATTTCGGTATGATTATGCTGAAATGTTCCCTATATGCTGTGTGCATCTCTGCTTTTGCAAAGGCTTGTAATCGCAGTGTTTTCTCTCCTTAGCCCGGATTTGTCCGAATGCGTGAAAATATCGCTTTATAGGTATTATCTCTGTCCGTGCGTACCGAACTTTCCTGCCAATCGATCGGCCGTCAGATCGCATGAAAAACGCCCGTCTCTTCAATCGAAGAGGCGGGCGCCTTGTCTTGGTCGAGCCTTCGGACGGTTACTTGCCCATGTAGCTCTTGATGTAGTGGTGGTGCGAACCCCAGCGCTCGAAGGCGGCACGGTCAAGCTCCTCCTGAGCCGACGGGTGAGCGATCGAGATCAGCAGACGGGCACGCTCCTGCATCGACTTTCCGTAGAGATCCACGGCGCCGAACTCCGTAACGACCCAGTGCACGTGGAAACGCGACGTAACCACGCCTGCACCGTCGAGCAGCGTCGGGCAGATCTTCGAAACGCCCTTGTTCGTGATCGAGGGCATGGCGATGATGGCCTTACCGCCCTTCGACAGCGAAGCGCCGTAGACGAAGTCGATCTGGCCGCCCGCACCCGACCAGAACTTCGTACCGAGCGAGTCGGCGCTCACTTGACCCGTCAGATCGATCTGCAGGGCCGAGTTGATGGCGACGAAGTTGTCGTTCTGCGAGATGACATAGGGGTCGTTCGTGTAGCCCACGTCCATCATCAGCACGCCGGGGTTGTCGTCGATGAAGTCGTAGACGGCCTGCGAACCCATCAGGAAGGTGGAAACCATCTTGCCCGGGTCGGTCTTCTTGGCCTCGCCGTTGATCACACCCTTCTCGACCAGCGGCAGCACGCCGTCGGCGAACATTTCGGTGTGCACACCCAGGTTCTTGTGGTTGCCCAGCTGGCTCAGCACGGCGTTCGGAATGGCGCCGATACCCATCTGCAGCGTGGCTCCGTCCTCGATCAGGGCGGCGCAGTGCTTGCCGATGGCGGTCTCGACCTCGTTGGGCTCCGTGAACTTGGCCTCGATCAGCGGCGAGTCGTCCTCGACGAACATGTCGATCTTCGACATCGGGATCATGGCCTGGCCGAAGGCGCGGGGAACGTGCTTGTTCACCACGGCGATGACGTAGTCGGCGCACTCGACGGCGGCCAGCGTGGCGTCAACCGACGTACCGAGCGATACATAGCCGTGCTTGTCGGGGGGGCAGACCTGGATCATGGCCACGTTGCAGGGAACGGCGCCGCAGCGATAGAGCTTCTGCGTTTCGCTCAGGAAGACCGGGATGTAGTCGGCATAGCCGCTCTGGGTCACCTTGCGCACGTTCGAGCCGACGAAGAAGGAGTCGAGCTGGAAGATGCCCTCGAATTTCGGATCCGCATAGGGAGCCGGACCCTCGGTGTGCAGGTGGTGGATGTGCACGTTTTTCAGTTCGCCGGCCTCGCCGCGGCGGCACATCGCATTGATCAGGCACTGAGGAGCCGAAGCTACCGAACTCAGATGCACGTGGTCGCCCGATTTGATGACCTTGACGGCCTCATCGGGAGTCGTGAAGTGGATAGGGTTAGTCATTACTGCCAAAAATCTTAAAGGTTTGACGTAAAATCTAATGGTTTGACGTATCTGTTTGTGTATGTGGTCTTCAGAGTCGAGGCCCCCTCCGCGGTTAGGAAGGGGCCCGGACGGATTATTTGCGTTTTACCTCGACCTGTTCGTAGCCTTCGATGATATCGCCGACCTTCACGTCGTTGTACGATTCGATGTTCAGGCCGCAATCCTGGCCGACGGTCACCTCCTTGACATCGTCCTTGAACCGCTTGAGCGATCCGAGCTTTCCGGTGTAGATCACGATACCGTCGCGGATGACGCGGATCGGGGTCGTGCGCTGCAGTTTGCCCTCGCGGACGACGCAGCCTGCGACGGTGCCGACCTTCGAGATCTTGAAGATCTCCAGCACCTCGACCGAAGCGACGATCTCCTCCTTCATCACCGGTTCGAGCATGCCCTCGATGGCATCCTTGATATCGTTGATCGCATCGTAGATGATCGAGTAGAGGCGGATTTCGATCTCCTCCTTTTCGGCCAGTTTGCGGGCCGAGGCCGACGGGCGCACCTGGAAGCCGACGATAATGGCGTTCGAGGCGGCGGCCAGCAGCACATCCGACTCGGAGATCTGACCCACGGCGGCGTGGATGACGTTCACCTGGACGGACTCCTTCGAGAGTTTGATCAGCGAACCCGACATGGCCTCGACCGAACCGTCGACATCGCCCTTGACGATGATGTTCAGCTCCTTGAACGAGCCGATGGCGATACGGCGGCCGATTTCGTCCAGCGTGACGTGCTTCTGGGTCATGATACCCTGCATGCGCTGCAGCTGTTCTCGCTTGTTGGCGATTTCGCGGGCCGAACGGTCGTCATCCATGACGTTGAACAGGTCGCCGGCCTGCGGGGCGCCGTTCAGACCCAGCACCTGTACCGGGGTCGACGGACCGGCCTCCTGGACCTTCTTGCCGTTCTCGTTGAACATGGCCTTCACGCGGCCGGTGTAGGTACCCGACAGGGCGACGTCGCCCACGTGGAGTGTACCGTTCTGCACGAGCACCGTCGAGACATAACCGCGGCCCTTGTCGAGCGTCGACTCGATCACCGTACCGACGGCCTTCTTGTTGGGGTTGGCGCGCAGGTTGAGCATTTCGGCCTCGAGCAGCACCTTTTCGAGCAGTTTGTCGAGGTTGATGCCCTTCTTGGCCGAGATCTCCTGATCCTGATACTTGCCGCCCCACGACTCGACGAGGTAGTTCATCTGCGCGAGCTGCTCCTTGATGTGGTCGGGGTTGGCGTTGGGCTTGTCGATCTTGTTGATGGCGAACACCATCGGCACGCCGGCTGCCTGGGCATGGTTGATGGCCTCGATGGTCTGGGGCATGACGTTGTCGTCGGCCGCCACGATGATGATGGCCACGTCGGTCACCGCCGCACCGCGTGCACGCATGGCCGTGAAGGCCTCGTGACCCGGCGTATCGAGGAAGGTGATCTTCTGTCCGTTCAGTTCGACGCTGTAGGCACCGATGTGCTGCGTGATACCGCCGGCCTCGCCCTCGATGACGTTCGTCTTGCGGATGTTGTCCAGCAGCGAGGTCTTACCGTGGTCGACGTGACCCATGACGGTGACGATCGGCGGACGCGGAACGAGATCCTCCTCCTTGTCCACCTCGTCGGCGATGGCCTCCTGGATGTCGGCCGAGACGAACTCGATCTTGAAGCCGAACTCTTCGGCCACGACCACCAGCGCTTCGGCATCGAGACGCTGGTTGATCGACACCATCAGGCCGAGGTTCATGCAGGCGGTGATGACCTCCGTCGGCGAGACGTTCATCATCGTCGCCAGCTCGCTCACGGTGACGAACTCCGTGACCTTGAGTGTCGAACGCTCCTTCTCTTCGCGCTGGAACTCCTCGTTCATGCGTTCGGCGACGGCCTCACGCTTGTCGCGGCGGTACTTGGCGCTCTTGCTCTTGGCGCCCTTGGCCGTCAGGCGGGCCAGCGTATCCTTTACCTGCTTCGAAACCTCCTCGTCGCTCACTTCGGGGCGGATGACGGGTTTCGGCGTATTCTTGTTCTTGTTGCGGCGGCCTTCGCCCGGACGCGGCTGGTTCTGGCCGTTCTGGCCTCCGCGGTTATTCTGACCGCCCTGGTTGTTCTGACCGCCGCGATTGTTCTGACCGCCCTGGTTGTTCTGGCCGCCTCCCTGGCCGCCACGGTTGTTCTGACCGCCCTGGCCGCCGTTCTTTTGGGCGCGGTTCACGTCGACCTTCTCCTTTTGGAGACGTTTGCGCTTGTGCTTGCCGCCCGGAACGAATCCCGAAACGTCCATCGTTCCCAGCACCTGCGGACCCGTGAGGGTCACCGTTGCCGGGCGGAAGATGTTGTCCTTCGGGGCCTCCGTCTTCGGAGCCTCCTGAGCGGGCTGTGCGGCCGGTTGTGCTGCGGGCTGAGCCGGCCGGTTGACCGTCGGCTGGGGAGCCTGGGCCGGTTTGGCCGGCTGGTTCTGCTGGGCTTTGGGCTCTGCGGGTTGGGCCGGACGCGGTGCCGGGGCCGGCTGAGCGGACTGTGCCGGTTGCGCTGCGGCCGGCTGCGGCTGGGTGTGCTGGGCCTTCGGGGCCTCTGCCGGTTTGTGGAGCGGCGTCTCCGCTGCGTTCACCGCCGGCTGGGCGTTGTGGACCGGCTGAGCGGCCGCTTGCGGCTGCGGCTGCGGCGTGTGGGCCGGCTGGGGCTGAGCGGCTGCCGCTGCATGCGGCGCCTCCTCCTTCGGAGCCGCCGTCACGGCGGGTTCGCTCTTCGGGGCACCTTTCGATTTGGGCGAAAGGTCGATCTTGCCGAGGAACTTCGGCTGCGGGATCTCGTCCTTCACACTGATGACATTGCTCTTGATGACCACCTCTTTTTCCTCCTCGCGCTCCTGCTTCTTAGCCTCTTCGAGGGTGATGGTGGTCTGTTTCTGCGAGATGCGCTCCCGGATCGAGTCCCGGGCGCTCACCGCGCTGCGATTGGCGCCGAACTCCTTTTCCAGAACGGCATAGGTCGACGCGTCGACCAGCGTGTTGGGCGACCCGTCGCTCTTGATGCCCTTCTTCTGCAGGAAATCCGTGATGGTATTCAGACCCACCTTGAACTCCTTGGCAACCTGAATGAGCCTTAATTTTCTTTCATTACCCATATTGTATCGTTCTCCTTTCTTCCTTGATGATTATTCGAATTCGGCCTTCAGAATTTCGACGACCTTCTGCGCCTGCTCCAGTTCGAGGTCGGCGCGCGTGGCGATCTCCTCGACGGGGAGTTCCAGGACGCTCTTTGCCGTATCGCAGCCGGCGGCCTTCAGGGCATCGATGATCCAGCCGTCGATCTCGTCGGCAAACTCCGTCAGGGCGACATCCTCCTCCTCGACCTCGCGGTAGACGTCGATGTCGTAGCCCGTGAGCATCTTCGACAGACGGATATTCAGACCGCCCTTTCCGATGGCCAGCGACACTTGGTCGGGCTTCAGATAGACCGAAGCGGTCTTCTTCTCCTCGTCGACGGTGATCGAGGAGATCTTGGCGGGGTTGAGTGCCCGCTGGATCATCAGCTGCGGGTTGGCCGTGTAGTTCACAACGTCGATGTTTTCGTTGCGCAGCTCCTTGACGATCGAGTAGATGCGCGAGCCCTTCATGCCGACGCAGGCGCCGACCGGATCGATCCGCTCGTCGTACGACTCCACGGCGACCTTGGCGCGTTCGCCGGGGATGCGGACGATCTTCTTGATGGTGATCAGTCCGTCGAAGATCTCGGGAACCTCCTGTTCGAACAGCCGCTCGAGGAACTGGTTGGCCGTACGCGAAAGGATGATGCGCGGCTGGTTGTTGTTCATCTCCACCGACTTGACGATGGCCTTGATCGTATCGCCCTTGCGGTAGAAGTCGTTGGGAATCTGCTCGCTTTTGGGCAGGATCAGTTCGTTCTCCTCGTCATCGAGGATGAGCACCTCCTTTTTCCAGACCTGGTAGACCTCGCCGGTGATGATTTCGCCGACCTTCTCCGAATACTTTTCGTAGAGGTTTGCCTTTTCCAGTTCGAGGATGCGCGAGGCGAGGTTCTGGCGCAGCGAGAGGACCGTGCGGCGGCCGAACGACGAGAGTTTGATTTCGTCGGCATATTCGTCGCCGATTTCGTAGGTGGGGTCGATGGCCTTGACCTCCGAGACGGCGATCTGTGTATTGGGGTTCTCGACGGCACCGTCCTCGACGACCGTGCGGTTGCGCCAGATCTCCAGGTCACCCTTCTCGGGGTTGATGATGACGTCGAAGTTCTCGTCCGTCTCGTACTGTTTCTGCAGGGCGTGGCGGAAGACGTCCTCCAGCACGCCGATCATCGTCGACTTGTCGATGTTCTTCAGTTCCTTGAACTCGGCAAAGTTGCTGATAAGATTGAGATTGTCCATGGGATGTTTATCTGTTTTTCGATTCTTGATTTCGGGTCATTACTTGAAGTCGAGCCACTCTTTCGTGTACTTGATCTCCGAGAAGGGATACGTGCGCGAGACCTTGACGAGTTGTTTGCGCTTTTTGCCTTCGACGGCCTGTTTTTCCTCGTAGGAGAGGGTGATGGCGTCGTCGGAGACCTCGTCGAGACGGGCCAGGAGTTTGATTCCGTTGGCCAGGAGCACCTCCACCGGGCTGCCCACGAGTTTACGGTACTGGCGCAGCGAGCGGAGTTCGGAACCGATCCCGGCCGACATGACCGTCAGGGAGAAGTCCTCGGCATCGCGGTCGAGTTCGGCCTCGACGGCGCGGCTCAGCTCCGCACAGGCGTCGATGCCCACCGACGTATCGCTGTCGATAATGAGCTCGACCTCGTTCTGGGGGTTGCAGGTGCACTCCACGACGAAGAGGTCCGAGCCTTCGAGTTTCTGTTCGGCAATAGCCTTTATCTTTTGGGTGTCAATCATATTTCTTTTCGTGCTTCCGTGTGCTTCCGTGTCGGGGACAAGGTCCCGTTTCCGGTTGATTATTTTTGTGGTGGCCGGTTCGTTGCCCGGAGTGCGGCCGGTTTCGTCCCTCGGAGTGCGGCGGCCGATTGTTGCCCGTTCGCGCCTCAATTTCTTTACGGCCCCAGTAGTGTTGCCCGCTCGCTCCTCCTCCCGGTTTGTTGCGGTCGATGGTTGTCCCGGTTTTGTTGCCCCCTCCCGGTTTTGTTGCCCCTCCCGGTTTCGTCGCCCCCTCCCGGTTTTGTTGCCCCTCCCGGTTTCGTCGCCCCCCCCGGTTCGAGCCTCAATTCCGTTGCGGCCGGTTCGTTGCGGCCCGGGGGTATCATGAAATAAGGGGACATAATTGTCCCCTTATCGCTGCTGATTGCCTTTCGACAGTGCAAATATAGGAATAAAAAACGACTAAACCAAACTTGTCGAAGGGTAATGTGGAAAAAAATCAGGCATCCGCCGGACGCGACGCATACGGCTTGATGATCCCCCGCTTCGATTCCCGGATGAAACGTACCAGATAATCGCGTTCGGGGCTCTGCGGCACGCACCGCTCCACCTCTTCGCAACCGGCCAGATAGTTCAGACCGCTCTGGAAGAGGATGCGGCAGGCGTCGTGAATCTCGCCGATGCGCTCGGGCGAGAATCCGCGGCGCGAAAGCCCCACCTTGTTGATGCCGGCGAAGCGCAGCGTGTCGTTGCGCACGATGACGTAGGGCGGAAGATCCTGCCCGAGCAGCGCGCCGCCCTGAATCATCGAGTGGGCGCCGATGTGGGTCCACTGGTGGATGGCGGCATGCCCGCCGATGACCACCCAGTCGCCGACATGGACCTCGCCGGCCAGCGAGACGCGGTTGGCGATGACGCAGTGGTCGCCGACCACGCAGTCGTGGGCCACGTGGACGTAGGCCATCAGCAGGTTGTGCGAACCGACGCGCGTGGTGCCGGTCGATGCGGTGCCGCGGCTGATGGTGACATATTCGCGGATGTCGTTGTAGTCGCCGATTTCGGCCGTCGAGGCTTCGCCCTTGAACTTGAGGTCCTGGGGCAAACACGAGATCGAGGCGGCGGTGTGGATCTTGCAGCCCTTGCCGATGCGGGCTCCATCGTGGATCACGGCGCCGGGGCCGATCCAGCAGTCGTCGCCGATGACGACGTCGCCGGCGATATAGGCGAAGGGTTCTACCGTGACATTGGCCCCGATCCTGGCGTCGGGGTGTACATAGGCCAGATTGCTGATCATAGGGTTATTTCTTGTGTTTGACGACCTGCGCCATCATGACGGCCTCACAGGCGAGCGTTTCGCCCACGAACGCCTTGCCTTCGACCACGGCCACGCCGCGGCGGATGGGTTCCAGCAGGTGGATTTCGAATTGGAGCGTATCGCCGGGGACGACCTTGCGCTTGAACTTCACGCTGTCGATCTTCATGAAGTAGGTCGAGTAGTCCTCGGGGTCGGGGATGGTGTTGAGCACCAGGATGCCGCTGCACTGGGCCATGGCCTCGACGATCAGCACGCCCGGCATGATGGGTTCGTTGGGAAAGTGTCCCACGAAGAAGGGCTCGTTCATCGTCACGTTCTTGATGCCGGCCACGTCGGTCTTGTCGCAGTAGAAGATGCGGTCGACGAGCAGGAAGGGCGGACGGTGGGGCAGCATGCGGCGGATGTCGTTGATGTCGTAGAGGGCCGGTTTGCGGCAGTCGTAGGTGAAGCGGGGCTTTTCGCCGGCCTTGCGGATGGCGTGCTTGAGCTGCTTCATGAACTCCGTGTTGGCGAAGTGGCCGGGGCGGGTGGCCCAGACGCGGCCCTTGATGCGCACGCCCAGCAGGGCGAAGTCGCCCAGCAGATCGAGCAGCTTGTGGCGGGCCAGCTCGTTGTTGCAGCGCAGCTCGAGGTTGTTCAGATAGCCGGCCTTGATCTCGATGTCGGGCTTGTTGAAGATCTTCTTCAGGTGTTCGAGCTTCTCCTCGGGGACGGGGTTCTCGACCACGACGATGGCGTTGTCCAGGTCACCGCCCTTGATGAGGTTCATCTTGATGAGCGGTTCGAGCTCGTGCAGGAAGACGAACGTGCGGCAGGGAGAGATCTTCTCGGCGTAGTCGTCGCCGGGGTTGAAGGTGGCATACTGGTTTCCGATGACCTTCGAGTTGTAGTCGACGTGAACCGAGACGGAGAATTCGTCGTCGGGGTAGAGGATGATGGCGACGCCCTTTTCGGGGATCGTGTAGACCATCTTTTCGGTGACGTGGTAGAACGAGCGTTCGGCATCCTGATCGACCAGGCCGGTTTCGGTGATGGCCTTGGCATAGGCGTAGGCCGATCCGTCGAGAATGGGGGTCTCTTCGGCGTCGATGTCGATCACGGCGTTGTCGACGCCCAGGGTCCAGAGTGCCGACATGACGTGCTCGATGGTATGCACGCGGTGTCCGCCGAATTCGATGGTGGTTCCGCGCGAGGTGTCGACGACGTTGTCGCACAGGGCCGGAATTATGGGATGGCCCTCGATGTCGATCCGCCGGAACACGATGCCGGTGTTGGCCTCGGCGGGGTTGACGGTCATCGTCACGCGGACGCCCGTATGGAGACCCTTGCCCGAGAACGAAATCGGAGCCTTCAGAGTTTGTTGTTTGGTTGACATAAGCGGAGTAGCGTATATTTATTTGCGCGCAAAGGTATAAAAAATTCGTGAAAAAGCCTTATTTTTGTCCGAAATTCAGTGAGGACATCATGAGTGAGACACCCAGTCAGAAGAATCCGAAAAGCGCTCCGAAACCGCGTTTGAGGCTGCCTTTCGACAACCGTCGCGAGGATGCCGGGGCGTGGACCTACGACCACCGCGTCGGGCTGTGCGTGACGCTGATCGCCTACCTGGTGCTGATGATCGCCTTCGTCACATCGAAGATCGTCATCGGGCGCCGGCCGAGCCAGCAGGGAATGTATATCGACCTGCAGACGCTGGCCGAGCTGGAGCAGGAGCGTGACCGCCTCGAGCGGGAGGTTGCCGAGCGTCAGGAGCAGGATCCCGTCGACTGGCGCAGCATCCGCAACCAGACCTCGAACGAAAACGCTCTCAACGAGCAGCTGCGCGACGACCGCGGGACGAATACCGCCGAGTTGAACCGTGCGGCGGCCGAGGCCGAGGCCCGCATGCAGGCCAACCGCGAGGCCTACGAGGAGGGGCTTGCCGAGGAGCGGGCGATCCGTTCGCGGCGCGGCAGCGAAACGGGAGCCGAGCCGCAGGACCGCAAGGTCAAGGGGCGGGTGACGGTCTCCTTCTCGCTGAAGAACCCCGTGCGGACGTCGCGCTGGCTGGAGATCCCGGCCTACCGCTGCGAAGGGGGCGGGGAGGTGGTTGTCGACATCACGGTGGACCGCGGCGGCGAGGTCATCGGGGCCCGCGTAGCCCGGGGAGGCGACGAGTGCATGCGCGATGCGGCGCTCGAGGCGGCCCGCGCGTCGCTCTTCAACATTGACTCCTCGGCACCGTCGAAACAGACCGGTACGATCACCTACATCTTCATCCCGCAGTGACGGACGGTGTCGGCCGGCGGGGCTTCTGCTATTGAAACGG
The DNA here is from genome assembly GCA_938014215.1 of uncultured Alistipes sp. GTDB lineage: Bacteria > Bacteroidota > Bacteroidia > Bacteroidales > Rikenellaceae > Alistipes. The sequence continues at coordinate 10,472 of CALLRW010000020.1, forward strand.
TGCCTCTGGTATTGAATTTGCGAAAAAGATGAATCCATGATCATAACAAGTGAAAATTTCGTGTTGATCGGGGCGTTGCTGCTCTTTGTGGCGGTGATGGCCGGCAAGGTGGCCTACCGCTTCGGGGCGCCGGCCCTGTTGCTCTTCCTCGGGGTGGGCATGCTGTTCGGACTGGACTTTATCTCGTTCCGTTCGGTCGAGATGACGCAGTTCGTCGGCATGATCTCGCTCTGCATCATCCTCTTCACGGGCGGTATGGACACCTCGTTCGAGGAGATCCGGCCCATCCTCGGACCCGGTATCGTGCTGGCCACGGCCGGGGTGGTGATGACGGCCGTGGTGCTGGCCGGTTTCGTCTGGCTGGTGGCGCCGTGGATGGGGCTCGAGATGTCGTTCCCGCTGGCGCTGCTGCTGGCCGCCACGATGTCGTCGACCGACTCGGCATCGGTCTTCTCCATCCTGCGAAGCAAGAAACAGGGACTCAAGCAGCACCTGCGGCCGCTGCTCGAGCTGGAGAGCGGCTCGAACGACCCGATGGCCTACATGCTGACGGTGCTGCTGATCAGCGTGCTGACCAACTCTTCGGAGGGCAACGTCGGCATCGGCATGGGGCTGGTCTATCTGGTGGTGCAGCTGGTTGTCGGAGCGCTGTCGGGCTACCTGATCGGGCGGTTGGCGGTGTGGACCCTCAACAAGATCAACCTGGTCAACCATTCGCTCTATTCGGTGCTGCTGCTGGCCTTCATCTTCTTCGCCTTCGCCTTTACGGACCTCATCAAGGGCAACGGCTACCTGGCGGTCTACCTGGCGGGACTGGTCGTCGGCAACCGCAAGATTGCCCAGAAACGGCCGCTGACGGTCTTTTTCGACGGCTTCACGTGGCTCATGCAGATCGTCATGTTCCTCACGCTGGGACTCTTTGTCAACAGCGACGAACTGCTGCGGCCCGAGGTGCTGATGCTGGGTGGAGCGGTCGGCATCTTCATGATCGTGGTGGCGCGTCCCGTTTCGGTTTTCGCGTGTCTGCTCCCGTTCCGCAACTTCTCGACCAAGGCCCGCTGGTATGTCTCGTGGGTGGGGCTGCGCGGTGCCGTGCCGATCCTCTTCGCCACCTATCCGCTGATGGCCGGGATCGAGCATGCCGAGCTGCTGTTCAACGTCGTCTTTCTCTCGACGATCATCTCGCTCGTGGTGCAGGGCACGACCGTCAGCGGCATGGCCAACCTGCTGGGGCTGGCCTACGAGGAGCGCGAGTCGGCCTTCAGCGTCGAGATGCACCACGACGACATAAAGTCGGCCTTCACCGAGGTGGAGGTCAACGCGTCGATGCTCGAGTCGGGGAATACGCTCAAGGATATCAAGCTGCCGGAGAATACGCTGGTGATGATGATCTGCCGCGACGGCGAATACTTCGTTCCGAAGGGGCCGACCGAACTGAAGGTGGGCGACAAGCTGCTGGTGATCTCCGACCGCAGCGAGGAGCTGGCCAACATCTACAAGGATATGGGTATCAACGACGTGGTGAAGCTCGATTAGCGGCTCTCTCGGCCCGAAGACTGAAAAAACCGGATCTTCCCGTTACGGGGGAGATCCGGTTTTTTGGTGGACGCACCGGGAGCCGGGACTCTCCGGCCTGACCCTTCAGGCATGCGCCCTCCGATCCGGCGGCGGGTGAGGCCGGGCGGGAGGGGACAGGACTGCCGGGCAGCGAATGCAATCTCTCGACGGATTCCGGGCGTCGGAATGGCAGAACTGCCGGGCAGCAGGGTCGGTCGGGGGCTATTCCCCGGCGGTTTCCGGATGCCCGGCGGCGGACAGCGGGTCGAAGTCGCCCTCTTCGGTCGAACAGTCGCAGAAGTGGAACTCCGTGCGGGCCTTCTCCTTCGGGAAGAGGAAGTAGACGCAGGTGGCCTCGGTGCAGAGCCGCTCCTGGCTGTCGGTGATGCGCACGGCGATGCGGACCAGATTGCGGCGCTGCTCCTCGACGCGGGCGCGCAGAACGATGTGGTCGTCCGAGGTGTGGATCGGGCGGTGGTAGCGGACCTCCATGCGGGTGGTGACGCCGCTGGTCTGGAACTTGCGGAAGACGACCCAGCTGCTGATTTCGTCGGCCAGCGTGGCCTGGATGCCGCCGTGGAGCGTGTCGACCCACCCCTGGAATTCGGGGCGCGGGTGCCAGAGGCTCACGATCTCCTCGCCGTCTTCGTAGAACTCCATGCGGAGCCCCTCGGGGCTGTGGGGGTCGCAGCCGTAGCAGCGGTAGCCCTCCATGCCGCGCCAGGGATTGATGATGCGTTTCATGGTTTCGTCGGATTTTTTCGCAGCACAAAGATAGCGATATTTTGCGTCGGCCGATTCGCCGGCCGGTTGCTTTTTCGGACTTCGGAGGCTTCGCAGGTCGTGAAAAATGGCCCGAAAGTCTTCGCCTCACACCTCCCCGGGGTCAACGGAGCCGGTTGCGCAGGAAGCTGCGGCGGGCGCAGGCGAAGTAGAAGAGGACGCCCGCGACGTTGACGGCGAAGGCCAGCCAGAAGGCCGAGGAGTAGCCGCCGAGATGTTCGGCGACGCTGCCGCCGCCGATGATGCCGATCCCGACGCCGAGGTCCCATGAGGTGAGGATCGTCGAGTTGGCCGTACCGCGCCGCTCGTGGGGGGCCAGGTTGATGAACATGGTCTGCATGGCGGGATACATATGGCCGTTGCCCAGACCGATCATCAGTGCGGCGGCGTAGTATCCGTAGAGGTTGGGCACGGCGGTGAAGACCAGATAGCCGAACATCGACAGCACCATGCCGGCCGAGGCGTTCTGGACGATCTTCCCTTCGCGCAGCGAGCGGCTGCCGATCAGCCGCGAGAGGATCAGCCCGACGGCCAGCAGCATGAAGAAGGTGCCCGACCCCGAGGTGACGTGGAGCACCTCCTGACTGTAGATGGCGATGTAGGTCGAGATGACGCCGAACGAGAAGGCGAACGCGGCGATGCAGATCCCCTCGCTCCACCCCTTGAGCAGGACGAAGCGGTCGAGCGAGAGTTTGCTTTCGTGGCGGATGGGCTGGCGTTCGCGGCAGTGGATGGTCGAGTCGATGGCCAGTCCGGCGAAGGCGATCACGAGCGAGAGGGTGAAGAGCAGTTCGAAGTTGTGGATCGTGTGGTAGATGTAGAGGCCCATCGAGGGGCCGATGGCCATGGCGATGTTGTTGCTCAGGCCGTAGTAGCCGATGCCTTCCGAGCGGCGTTCGGGGTGGAGGACGTCGACGGCCATGGTGCTGCTGGCGACGGTCGTGGCGCCGAACGGGGCACCGTGGAGCGTGCGGATGGCGGCGAAGAGGACGAGCGACCCGGTGATGAAGTACCCGGCGAAGAAGAGTGCGAAGCAGAAGTAGCAGATCATGAGCACCTTCTTGCGCGGGAAGCTGTCGACGATGAATCCGCTGAAGGGTCTCACGCAGAGGGCCGTCAGCGTGTAGCCGCTCAGGACGAGTCCGATCATGGCCTTTCCGGCCGAGAAGGTGTCGCGCAGGTAGAGCGGCAGCAGCGGTGCCAGCAGGTAGAAGGCGAAGAAGAGCATGAAGTTGGCAACCCACACCTTCACGTAGTTGCTGTTCCACAGAACGGGTCGTGCCGTTCGGGTTTCAGGTTCGATCATCACAAGCCGAATTTTTTGACGGGTACGGGCCGGATTCGCCGGGCGTCGGGCGCGGGCCGGGGGCGGATGGCCGGAGCCGGCGGCGGGGGAGTCGTATGCGGATGGGTCCGATGCGCAAAGATAAGGAATTTGGCCGTTCGTTGCATTTCCGAACGGCCAAATTCGACGGCTTGCGGGGTGAAAATCAGATACCGCCGCCGTTTTCGAAGGTCGAGACCGAGGCACGGCCCTGTACGACCCGCGAGTGGGGCGGCAGGTCGGCCGTCTGCCAGACGTTGCCGCCGATGACCGAATCGTGGCCGATGCGCACGCGGCCGAGGATCGTCGAGTTGGAGTAGACCACGACGCGATCCTCGAGAATCGGGTGGCGGGGTTCGTTGAGGATCCGCCCCGCGGCGTCGTAGCGGAAGCTGCGGGCGCCGAGCGTCACCCCCTGGTAGAGGCGGACGTGGTCGCCGATGATGCAGGTCTGTCCGATGACGACGCCCGTGCCGTGGTCGATGCTGAACGAATCGCCGATCACGGCCCCCGGATGGATGTCGATGCCGGTGGCCGAGTGGGCCGCCTCGGCGAGCATCCGCGGCAGGATCGGCACCTCGAGACGCCACAGCGCGTGGGCCAGCCGGTAGTGGGTGATGGCCACCAGCCCCGGGTAGCAGAGGATCACCTCCTCGGGGCTCGAGGCGGCGGGATCGCCCTCGAAGATCGCCTGCACGTCGGTGCCGAGTCTCCGACGCAGTTCGGGAAGCTCTTCAAGGAGTCGCCGTGCGGCCTCACGGCCGCGGCTTGCCGGGTCGGGAAGCTCCCGGGCGGGTCGCATGGCGAAGGCCCGCGCGCACTGGTTGGCGAGGCCCGCGGCCAGCTCTTCGAGGAGCTCTCCGAGCGGCCGCGGGTCGAAATACCCGGTGTAGATGACCGCACGGAAGAGCCGGGCGATGCGTTTGAGCTCGCGGGGGTCGATGCTGCTCGGCGTCGAGGCCTGCAGCGTGCGGTCGGGCCGGTCGGGCCGGGCGAGCTGTGCGGCCAGCGTGCGGATGAGGTGTTGCGTGTCGTCGTTCATGGCTCAGAAGCGGATTTGGGCGGGGTATTCGTCGAAGGCGTAGAGGGCGGTCGAGAGGTATCGCTCGCCGGTGTCGGGCAGCAGAACGACGATCGTCTTGCCGCGCAGGGACTCCTGCCGGGCCAGATGGAGGGCGGCCCAGGCGGCGGCTCCCGACGAGATGCCGACCAGCAGCCCCTCCTGCGAGGCGAGCAGCCGGGCCGTGGCGATGGCCTGTTCGTCGCTGACGGTGAGGATGCGGTCGACCGTGCGGCGGTCGAAGTTCCCCGGGACGAATCCCGCCCCGATGCCTTGGATGCGGTGGGCGTTCGGCTTGCCGCCCGACAGCACGGGCGAGGATTCGGGTTCGACGCCGACGATCTCGACGGCGGGGTTCAGCTCCTTGAGCCGGCGCCCGGCACCGCTCACCGTGCCGCCGGTCCCGACCCCTGCGACGAAGAGGTCGACGCACCCGGCCGTGTCGTTCCAGATCTCGTTGCCGGTCGTGCGGTAGTGGCGTTCGGGGTTGGCCGGATTCTCGAACTGCTGGAGGATCACCGCACCGGGGATCTCCTCGCGCAGGGCCCGGGCCCGGGTGATGGCTCCCGACATCCCCTCGGCGGCCGGCGTCAGCACGACCCGAGCGCCGTAGGCCGCCACCAGACGCCGCCGCTCGACGCTCATCGTCTCGGGCATGGTGAGGATCAGCCGGTAGCCCTTCAGGGCGCTGACCAGGGCCAGTCCGACGCCCGTATTTCCGCTCGTGGGTTCGATGATCGTCGCCCCGGGGCGGAGGACACCCCGTGCTTCAGCCTCCTCGACCATGGCCAGTGCCACGCGGTCCTTGACGCTGCCGGCCGGGTTGAACGATTCGACCTTGGCCACGACGCGGGCCACGGCGCCGGCCTGACGGCTCAGGCGGGTGAGTTCGACCAGCGGGGTGCGGCCGACGAGTTCCAGAACGGATGCTGCAATGTTTTCTCTCTTTTCCATCTTCTCATTACGTTTTGCAAGCAAAAAGGGGACAGCGGTCAAACCTGCTGTCCCCTTCATGCATCGGGTGAATAAAATTTGTGTCGATTTGGAATGTTTCGGTCAGACTCCTCGTCTTTCGGAACCCCGTCCGGCGGCAGGCACGACGCGACGGCAACGCACACTTTCCGTTGCACAACAACACATCGTATGGATCATACCTCTCATTGGATTCCGTCCGACGGTCTGTTTTGAGACCGATCGGGTGCAAATATACGCTTTTTTTCGGAAATGCAACGTCTCGGGGAGTGTTTCGCGATCGAGCGGAGTCTTTTTCGGTGTCAATTGGCGGGGCAGTGCCTGCCGGGAGTGCCTGCCGTGTCGGGTGTGCGGGTGTGCCGATGCAGGCCGTTTTTACGGAATTGTCCGATGCGCGGGGCGTGCCGGGAGCGCCCGACATGCGGGTGCGGACTGGTGTCGGGGAGCGGGCCGTTGTGTCGGTCATTGTGCCCGGCGGCGGTGCTGCTGCCACCACTCCGAGACCCACATCACCCCCAGTCCGATCCCTACGCCGACGACCGATTCGAGGAAACGCAGCAGACAGTTTATGGCCGGCGGCAGCCGAGGATTCTCCTGCGAGATGAGCAGGATGACGATCAGCGTGATGGTGGCGATATGGCCGTTGACGTAGATTCCCAGCAGCATGCTGACGATCTCGAGCAGGAAGATCGTCAGGAGCATGCCGGCGACGGAGAAGTGCCAGATGCTCAGGTAACAGAAGGCGATCAGGGCGCCGATGAAGGTCCCCAATACGCGCATCCATCCGACCGGAAGCGACTGTTTCAGCCCGGGTTTCTGCAGCACGACGACCACCGACGTGCAGGCCAGCATGGCTCCCATCCAGTGCGAGGCGGCGTGAAAGGGCCCCGTGACGTAGGTTCCGACGAGGTAGGCCAGCAGTACGCCGACGCACGTTGCGGCGGCATTGACGGGCTGGATCCGGGCCGCAAGACGCCTCCACAGCGGGATGGCGGGGTCGGGGTCGGTTCTCGTGGCAGCTTTCGGGGCGGCTGTTGAATCGGTTTTCGGGTCGAGTCCCGGATCTGCCTTCGAGTTGGTTTTCGGATCGGATTTTGAATCGGGTGTCATGACCGGCAACCCGTGCAAGAATCGCGCCGCATCTCTCCGCATGGAAGGATGCCGCCCCGGGGAGTCAGTTTCCGCTCCGGCCCCAGCCGGCCACTCCGCCCCGCTCCGGTCCCAGCCGGCCACTCCACCCGGTTTACTCTGTCCGATTCCGGCCCGATTCCTGTCGGTTGCTCCGCCCGGTTTGCTCCGCCCGGTTCCACCCCCTCCCCGCGGACTTCAGTCGATCAGCAGCAGAACGGCGGCCAGCGGCAGATACTCCTTCAGGTGGATGCGCAGCAGTTTGAGACTCTGCTGAATCCGATAGTCGACCGTCTTGGGCGAGAAGTTGAGCCGTGCGGCGATCTCCTCGTAGGTCAGGTGCTGGAAGCGGTTCATCTCGAAGGCCTCGCGATAGGTGGCTGGCAGCTGCTCGAGGGCCTTGCGGATGCGCTCCTGGAGCTCCTCGATCTGGTAGAAGTCCGGCGCCTCGAACTCCTCGTGGAGCGATTCGGAGAGGTGCCCCAACACGCGGCGTTCGATCGATTCGTGGTTGAGATACTTCAGACAGCGGTTGCGTGTGGCGCGGAACAGGTAACGCGACAGCGATTCGTTGATGTGCAGCGTCGAACGGTTCTCCCACAGCCAGAGCATCAGATCCTGCACGATATTTTCGCCGGTCTCCCCTTCGCGCACATACAATCGCGTATAGGCGCACAACGTGGCGTAATAACGGGTGAAGATCTCTTCGTAGGCCCGCATGTCGCCCTGCTCGAGCCGCTCGAGCAGCCGGATGTCCGCGAATCGTTGGGTTTCAAGCATGATGCGAATGTAATAAAATATTGTGAAACCGAGGCCGCAGAAAAAAAATTGCAAAAAATACGCTTTCGGTTTAGGAGATCGCGCCGTTGAGGGGTCTATAGATAAAACGAAAACCCCGAAAATGAAAGAATGCGACATGGAAGGCTTGCTCGTCCGGTTCTATAACGGCGAGACGACGGCCGAGGAGACCGCCCGGATCGAGCGGTGGATGGCCGACGCCGACGAGAACCGCAAGATCGCCGAGCAGGTCTATTATCTCTGCTTTGCGAGCGATGCCCTCGAGGCCCGTCAGCGCATCGACACGCCGGCCGCATTCCGCCGTGTACGCTCGCGTATCCGCCGCGGGCAGTGGCACCGCCTTGTCCATCGTCTCGAACGTGTGGCCGCCGTTCTGTTGCTGCCGCTCGTCGTCCTCTCGGGGTGGCTGCTCGTTCATGTGGGCCGCGATCTCAATACGATGGTCGAGATCCGCTCGACGACCGGCATGGTCAGCTGCGTGACGCTGCCCGACAACACCCGCGTCTGGCTCAATTCCGACTCCTATCTGCGCTATCCGACCCGCTTCGGCAAGGAGCGTCGCGTGACGCTCTTCGGCGAGGGGTATTTCGAAGTGGCGAAGGATCCCGACCACAAGTTCATTGTCGAGGCCCGTTCGCTGGAGGTCGAGGTCTACGGCACGGAGTTCAACGTCGAGGCCTATGACGACTGCATCCGTACGACGCTCGTCTCGGGCCGCGTCGGCGTGCGCTACGACGACCCGTCGCACCACCGCCAGCTCGTGCGCCTGATGCCCAACCAGCAGGCCATCTACAACGCCCGCACGGGCGTCATGTATCTGAACGGTGCCGACGTGACGTGCAGCACTTCGTGGAAAGAGGGGCGCATCGTGCTGAACAACACCTCGCTCGCGGATGCCCTCCGCCTGATCGGCAACAAGTACAACGTTCAGTTCCGGATCGCCGATGACCGTCTTCGCGGCAACAAGTTCACCGGAACCTTCTCCAACCAGAGTCTGGACGTGATTCTGCGCTACTTCAACATTTCATCCAACATCCGCTTCCGACAGCTCGACCAGCCCGTGGACGATCGCGACGTCACGGCCGGCCGGACGCTCTTCGAAGTCTACTGAAAATAAAAACTGACCGAAACCGAAACAAGAACCTAAAACCAGCCTGCCGATGAAGTCGAAAATCTGACGAAATCTTCCGATCGAAAAAGAACATACGGAAAGACATGGCCCGTCTTCCCGTATGACGAATCAAAAAACGCATGCAACTTGCTGACTGCATGCAGAAATCCAATTCAATTCTACAAATCTATGAAAAAAAACTTTACCTCCCAAAATTTTGGGCGGGGAAATGACGTGCGGATACCCTCCGCCATCGGATTCCGTGCGACGGTGAAGAATCGCGTGTGGGCGCTGTGTCTGGCGCTGGCGCTGCTGGCCGCACCGGTCTTTGCCCAGGATCTCAAACCCATTACGCTCGAAGTGACCGATGCTCCGATCACCTCGGTCATCAAGCAGATCGAGCAGCAGAGCGGCTATACCTTCTTTTACAATACGAAGGATATCGAGTCGGCACGCAACGTGAGCCTCAATCTCCACGGCAGTGACCTGCGTTCGGCCCTCAACCAGCTCTTCCGCGGTACGGGCATCACCTGGTCGATCGACGAAAAACATGTCATCTTGAAGGGCGGCGAGGCCCGTCCGCAGGCCGCACAGGCCGACCGGCTGACGGGTAAGATCGTCGACCGCAACGGTCTGCCGATCGTCGGCGCCACGATTCTGGTCGACGGCTCGACGACGCAGGGTACGACCACCGATGTCGACGGTATGTTCTACTTCCCGTGGAGCAGCCAGATCGCCTCGGCCCGTCTGAACGTCTCGTTCATCGGCTACGTTTCGCAGCAGGTTCCCGTCGGCGGGCGCACGATGCTCGACATCACCCTCGAGGAGGACAACCAGCAGCTGGAGGCCGTCGTGGTGACCGCCCTCGGCATCAAGCGCGCCGAGCGTGCCGTCTCGTACAACGTGCAGAACGTCATGACCGACGAGGTCTTCAAGGCCAAGGACATCAGCCTGGCCAACAACCTCTCGGGCCGCATCGCCGGTGTGCAGATCAACAGCAGTGCCGCCGGTATCGGCGGTGAGACGAAGATCGTCATGCGAGGTACGAAGTCGATCAACAACGACAACAACGCCCTCTACGTGCTCGACGGTATTCCGCTGCCGTCGCTGTCGACCGCCTCGCCGTCGGCCTCCTACACGATCATGCGTACGTCGAACCCCTCGGGCGACGGTATTTCGATGTTCAACTCGGACGATATCGGCAACATGTCGGTGCTGACGGGTCCCTCGTCGGCGGCGCTCTACGGTTCGAAGGCCGCCAACGGCGTGGTGATGCTCTCGACGCGCACGGGCGAGGAGGGTCTTTCGGTGTCGTACAGCAACAACACGACCTTCATGTCGCCCTTCGTGATGCCCGACTTCCAGCGTTCGTACGGTGCTCTGGAGGGGAGCTTCGGATCGTGGAACACGACCCGCATGTCGAAGGCCGCCACGTGGTCGCCCGAGGACTTCTTCCAGACGGGTTACAACACCACCAACTCCGTGAGCCTCTCCTTCGGCCAGGGGAAGAGCTCGACCTACCTCTCGGCCGGTGTGGTCAAGGCCGAGGGCATCATCCCCAACAACGAGTTCAACCGCTACAACTTCACGGCCAGCCATACGAACTCCTTCCTCAAGGACCGCATGCATCTGAGCGTGCTGGGCATGTACATCAACCTCAACGAGCAGAACATGCTCGCCTCGGGACAGTACTACAACCCGCTGGTGCCGATCTACCTGCTCTCGTCGAGCGAGGATCTGAACAAGTACGCCGTCTACGAGCGTTACGACGCCTCGCGCAACTTCAAGACCCAGTACTGGGACTGGGGTGACATGGGCATGTCGATGCAGAACCCCTACTGGGTGATCAACCGCAACATGTTCAACACGGAGAAGAACCGCTTCCTGATGGGTGCCTCGCTCAAGTACGATATCGCCGACTGGCTCGACGTGACGGCCCGCGCCCGCATCGACTATACCGACATGCTGGCCGAGCAGAAGAACTACGCCTCGACCAACAAGCTCTTCGCCGGCGACTACGGCCGCTACTACTACAACGAGTACCGCACGATGCAGCGCTACGGCGACGTGATGCTCAACATCAACAAGTCGTTCTTCGACCACCAGCTCTCGCTGACGGCCACGATCGGTGCCTCGATTGAGGATCTGAAGTACCGTGCGACGCTCATCGGCGGTGACCTGACATCGGTTGCCAACCTCTTTACGCTGAGCAACATGACCGCCAACAAGAGCAACTCGAAGACCACCTACAACGACCAGACACAGTCGCTGTTCGCCACCGTCCAGCTGGGCTTCCGCAACATGGTCTTCCTCGACCTGACGGGCCGTAACGACTGGTCGACGGCGCTGGTCAACACGCGGAGCCTCTCGATGTTCTATCCTTCGGTGGGTCTTTCGGCCGTGCTGACCGACATCTTCGGCGTGAAGTCGAAGGTGCTCTCCTACGCCAAGATCCGCGCTTCGTATGCCGAGGTCGGTAACGCCCCGATGCGCTACATCACCGTGCCGACCTATCCCGTCTCGTCGAGCGGTCCGCAGACGACCACCTTCCTCACGGCCTCGAATTACGAGCCCGAGCGTACGAAATCGTGGGAGGTCGGTGCCGATGTCCGCCTGTGGGGCAACAAGATCATCGTCGGAGCCACCTATTACGATTCGCGGACGCTGAACCAGATCTTCCAGCCGACGATCTCGTCGACCTCGACCAAGACGAGCATGTACGTCAACGGCGGCCGCGTCGACAACCGCGGTGTCGAGCTCTCGCTGGAGGTCAACCAGAAGCTCGGTCCGGTCGACTGGCAGTCGAACGTCATCTACTCGCGCAACCGCAACAAGATCGTGCGCATGCTCCACGACTACGAGATCAACGGTGAACGCATCACCCAGGACTCGATGGTCATGGGCGGAACGACCGGCGTGAAGATGGTCGTTCGTGAGGGCGGCCGCATGGGTGACCTCTACGTCAACACGCTCAAGACCGACGACCACGGCTACATCTGGGTATCGCCCGCCGGCGACATCGCCACCGATCCCAACAACTTCATCTACGCCGGCAACACGAACCCCTCCTACACGCTCTCGTGGCGCAACAACTTCAACTGGAAGGGCTTCTCGCTGGGCTTCATGTTCAATGCCCGTGTGGGCGGTGTGGGCGTCTCGCTGACGCAGGCCGCCATGGACTACTACGGCGTGTCGGCCGTGACGGCCGAGGCCCGCGACAATGGCGGTGTGCTGGTCAACGGCCAGCGCGTGGGCAAGATCCAGGCCTACTACGAGAAGACGGCCAACCTGGGCGAGGGTGCCATCGGTTCGTGCTACGTCTACTCGATGACCAACGTGCGTCTGGGCGAGCTGACCTTCGGCTACGACTTCCCGGTACAGAAGTGGTGCAAGTGGATCAAGGGTCTCAACGTTTCGTTCATCGGCCGCAACCTGCTGATGCTCTACTGCAAGGCGCCGTTCGATCCCGAACTGGTGTCGGGTTCGGGCACCTACTCGTCGGGTATCGACTACTTCCAGCAGCCGAGCCTGCGCAACCTGGGATTCTCGGTTAAAGTAACCTTCTAAAACGATCAGCCATGAAATTCAAGAACAGCATAAAACTCTCGCTTGCGGCAGCACTCCTTTCGCTGGGGGCTTGTACGAGCGACTTCTACGAGAAGAACACCAACCCCGACGAGGCGACGGACGAGATGCTCGGCTGGGACAACCTCCGCACCGGTTCGGCCTTCATGCAGCTGGCGCAGAACGTCATCCCGACCTTCCAGATCGTCGGCGGCGAGGAGTACGGAAGTGCCAACTTCCAGGTGATTCAGGACCTGGCCGGCAACATCTTCGCCGGCTACACCGGAGCCACGAAATCGAGCTTCCGGGCCAACAACCTCTATGATATTCTGGCCGCCGAGTGGCACAACGCCATGCACGACGACGCCTTCCAGCGCGCCATGGGACCGTGGGCCCAACTGGATGCCCTGCGCGAGGAGTCGCCCGAGGCCGTGGCGCTGGCCGACGTGCTGAAGGTGGCCGTCATGCACCGCGTGACCGACACCTACGGCCCGATCGCCTATCTCTCGATCGGCAACAGCGGCATCCAGCAGGAGTACGACTCCCAGGAGGTGATCTACAACCGCTTCTTCGAGGAGCTCGATGCGGCCATCACGCTGCTGACGGACTTCTGCGAGAAGAACCCCCAGTCGACCATCCTGGCCAACTACGACCCGATCTACAAGGGCAACGTCCGTGCGTGGGTGAAGTTCGCCAACACGCTGCGTCTGCGTCTGGCCATGCGTGTCTACTACGCCGATCCGGAGCTTTCGAAGACGCAGGCCGAGGCGGCGATCAACAATTCGGTGGGGCTGATGACCGATGCCTCGGACATCGCCCAGTTCGCCAAACCCGCCACGGCTACCCAGTGGGAGTACCCGCTCTACATGATCCAGTACTCGTTCAACGGTGGTGACAGCCGCATCGGCGCCACGATCGAGTCCTACATGAACGGTTACGAGGATCCGCGCCGCGAGGCCTATTTCACGAAGAACTCGCGCGGCGAGTACCGCGGCGTGCGCAACGGCATCAACATCACGGCCGACTACGTGCTTTCGGACCTGCTCTCGAGCGTCAACTGCACGAACAACGACGCCATCGTCTGGATGAAGCCGGCCGAGGCGTGGTTCCTGCGTGCCGAGTACGAGCTGCACTTCGGCTCGAAGACCGCCGCCGGCGAGTACTACAACAAGGGAATCGAGTGCTCGTTCTCGACCGAGGGGGTCAGCGGTGTTGAGATCTACATGGCCGACAACAAGAAGACGCAGGCCGACTATCAGGACATGGTCGTTTCGTCGAACTCGGCCTCGGCGCTGAGCGACATCACCATCGCCTGGGACGATGCGGCCGACGAGGAGACGATGCTCGAGCGGATCATCACGCAGAAGTATCTGGCCATCTTCCCCGACGGTCAGGAGGCCTGGTCGGAGTTCCGCCGCACGGGCTATCCGAAGATCTTCCCCAACGTGGTCAACAACCAGGCCGGTCTGATCAGCACGTCGCGTCAGATCCGCCGACTGAACTTCCCCTCGACGGAGTACGCCACCAATGCCGCGGCCGTGCAGAACGCCATCGTGACGCTCAACGGCGAGTCGTCCAACCCGACGGGCGACAACGGCGGTACGACGCTCTGGTGGGACAAGAAGAACTAAGCGTAGAACCTGAAACTCAAGAACGAATATGAAAAAGATAGTAACAAGCGTCGTGCTGGGCCTCGTCTGCGGAGGATTTGCGGCCTGCGACACCGATTACGAACCGCTGAACCTGCAGCCTGCCAAGCAGTACAGCGAGAAATACTACGAGAACCTGCGCAACTACAAGTCGAACATGTCCGAACGGTCGATCTGCTTCGTATGGTTCGGCGACTACAACGGCGACCCCTCGACGCCGGCCTACCGCTTCTCGGCGCTGCCCGACAGCGTGGATATCTGCTCGTTGTGGGGCGGTTATCCCGATCCGGTGCAGAACAGTCTGGCCTATAAGGAGATGTGGGAGATGCGCACGAAGAAGGGCACGCGTCTCGTCGCCCCGACGATCATCCGTATCATGGAGAACGAGAACTACGCCAACTTCGGCCTCACCTACGAGGATATGGTCAACCAGACGACGACCGATGACCCGACGGGCACCTATCCCGACTGGTGCGTGCGCTACGGCAACTACCTGCTGCAGCAGATGTGGGACAACGGCATTGACGGTCTGGACCTCGACTACGAACCCGAATCGGGCGACGAACAAGCTTATGGTATTTACGGCGATCGCATGACGATGTTCGTGAAATATCTGGCGCAGTTCATCGGTCCGAAGGGGGCCGACACGACCAAACTGCTGATTGTCGACGGCTGGACGCCGGCCGCCGAGACGGAGCCCTACCTGAACTACTACGTCAAGCAGAACTACGGTGCCCACAGCTGCTCGGCCGTATCGGGATTCCCGTGGGAGAAGTGCATCTACACGGAGAACATCGGTGACTATTGGACTACGGGCGGCGGTCTGGAGGATCAGGCGGCCTTCCAGCCTTCCGAAGGGTACAAGGGCGGCTTCGGTGCCTTCATGGTGCAGCGTGACTACCACACCACCGACTCGGGAGCCGACAAGGAGATGCCTTACGGCCATCTGCGCCGTGGCATCCAGCTGCAGAATCCTGCGGTCGTCAAATAACCTAAACGAATCGAGATTATGAAAAATATCCTGAAATATAGTGCAGCGGCCGCGGCGATGATCTTTGCGCTGGCCTCCTGCCAGGAGTTCGAGGACTACACCGTCACGGTCGACGGTGCTCCGACGCTCGCCTATGTCAATGCCGGGGAGGACAACCTCTTCTCGACGCTGGTTTCGCATCGTCCTACGGGGTCAACCGGCAACTTCTCGACCGAATTCATCGTGCGCTGCAATACGCCGGTTCATGCGGCTACCACGGTGTCGCTCATCTACGACGCCTCGCTTGTCGAGAGTTACAATGCCGCGCACGAAACCGAATACGCCGTTCTGCCCGAGGAGTACCTCGCCGTGGAGAACGCAACGCTGACGCTTCCGGAGAACAGCCTTCAGACTGAAGAACCGGTGAAGATTGCTCTGGATTCGACAGCCAATCTGGCGAACCTGACCGAACGCTACTACCTGGCGGCCCTGCGGATCGAATCTCCGGGCATGGCCTCGAGCGAGGTGATGGGTTCCGTCTACCTGCTCGTCGAGACCGAGACCAACCTGATCCGACCGATCTCGTCGACGGATGACATGGCGGGTTTCCCGGCCGGTGACCGGGCCGAATGGACGGCCGACTGCGCGAACTTCGCCAACTTGTTCGATGGAAGCACGTCGACCTCCTCGAGCTTCTCGGCGAGCGGCAACGTCGTGACTGTCGACATGAAGACCACGCACATGATGACGGGACTGTCCATCGACGGCGGCACGATGTCGCGTCTGTCGATCGAGTACAGCCTCGACGGCAAGAGCTGGTCGCAGGGCGGCACGCCGGCCGAAGGCGAAACGGTCAGCTCGGGTTCGACCACCTATGTAGCCATCTACGACTATGTTGAGGCCCGCTACCTGCGCTTGACGATCGACTTTGCTTTGGAGTGGGATGCCTCGATCAACGAACTCAACGTCTACATGATCGAGAGCACCGATCCGACGCTCTACCTGATGACGGGCGAGAACAACCTGCTCAGGGGTAAGATCACCCACAAGAAGGGTGTCGGTTCGACGTGCGATCTGTCGGCTTCGTTCAAGGCCTACACGACCATCTCGTCGCAGAACGGCTATAGTGCCGCCATTGCGGCCGACAATTCGCTTGTGGCTGCCTACAACGAGCAGAACGGCACCTCGTACGAGACGCTTCCCGGGGAGTATCTGTCGCTGGAGAATGCTTCGCTGACGATTGCCGGCGGTGAGAATGCCTCGGAGGGTGAGGTGACGGTATCGCTCAAGGGCGACCTCTCGGCACTGACGGCCAAGGCGGGTTATCTCGTGCCGCTGAAGCTGACGACCACGTCGTCGGATGCCGTCGTGAGCGAGAGCCGCGGTGTGGTTTATCTGTGCATCGAGGTGGAGACGAATATCATCCGCGATATCGATTCGGCTGATGAGATGGTGGGCTTCCCGGCCGGTGGCAGCTCGGCGTGGACGGCCGACTGCGGCGATGCGGCCAATCTCTTCGACGGTAACAATGGGACGGCTGTCAGCGGACTCACCTCGTCGGGCAACGTGATTACGGTCGACATGAAGCAGACGCAGATGGTGACCGGCCTGCACCTCCATACCTACAGCATCGGCAATGTCTCGATCGCCTACAGCCTTGATGGTGAAACGTGGGATACGGCCGGAACGGTTGCCGATAACGAATATGTCTTCAATGGCGGATCGTGGAGTGCCGGTGACTACTACGTAGCCCTGGCCGACTACGTGGAGGCCCGTTACCTGCGTCTGTCGTTCGACTTCACGGGCTGGTACCGCAACCTCTATGAAATGGAGGTCTACCAGATCGAGAGCACCGATCCGACGATCTATGCGCAGGGCGGCTCGGACAACGTCTTCTCCGGCACGCTGACCCACCACACGGTAGCCGGTGCCATTCCGGGTGTGAACGTTGCCTTCAACGTCCAGACGACCATTTCGTCGCCTTCGGGCTTCGAGGTGGGTGTCGAGGTCGACAACTCGCTCGTCAGCGCCTTCAACAGCGCCCACGGCACCTCGTATGCCACCATGGAGAGCCAGTATGTCAACCTGGCGAACGTACCGTGCCTGATCCCGGCCGGCGCCAACCGCTCGACCGACCAGGTGGTCGTGACGCTGCAGGGCGACCTCTCGTCGCTGACCAATGCCGACGGATACGTCATTCCGCTGCGCCTCAAGGCCCCGTCGGGAGCCGTTGTCAGCGAGAGCCGCGGCGTGGTCTACGTGACCGTCGATGTCGAGACGAGCAGCGAGCTCTTCCGTACGAACTTCTCCGCTTCGAGCATCGAGGGTTCGCCGGTAGCCGACCGTTCGGGCTGGAAGATCATCGCCAGCGACTCGGAGGGTGTGCACTCCGGATCCTATGATTCGCTCTTCGACGGCGACAAGGAGACCTATATCCGCACGTGGGGCGGTCCGGTCAGCTTCACCGTCGACATGGGCCGGGAGTACGACATGACGGGCATGGTCATTACGTCATCGACCTGGTCTGGCACCTATGCTCCGAACGAGGTGATGATCGAGTGCAGCCTCGATGGCGAGGACTACCAGATGCTGGGCACGCCGTCGCAGAGCGCCGGCAGCATCGTGGTGACGCTGCCCGATGCCTACATCGCCCTCTACGGCTCGCAGAAGGTCCGTTACCTGCGCATCAACGCTTCGTACGGCAGCAACATGGGTACCGGCGAGTTCAACATCTATGCGAAATAATCTAAAACGTTGACATACCATGAAAACCAATAAACTGATGGCAATTCTTCTGGCGACCGCAGCAATGGCTGCGGGCTGCCAGAAGTCGCAGGAGTACACCGATGTCGTCTTCTTCACCGGCACGGAGAGTTCTCCCGTGACGAACGTCTACATCGACGGACCGTCGACCGTATCGGTGAGCATCACCTCGTCGACCAAGGTGACCGAAGATGTCGGCGTCTACCTTGAGGTCGAGGGCTCGGAACTGGACAGCTACAACGCCGAGCACGGCACCTCGTACCGGATTCTGCCCGAAGGCAGCTATGCGCTGTCGACCACCGAGGCGCGCATTGCGGCCGGATCGGCCGTGTCGGACCCCGTGTCGGTCGAGATTCTTTCGATGGACGACCTCGAGTTCGGCGTCCTGTACTGCCTGCCGCTCCACATCACCGGCACGACGACCGGCATGTCGGTGCTGGGGGCTTCGCAGACGACCTACATCGTCTTCAACCAGCTGATCAAGACCCGCGGCGTCGACCTGGGCGGTTCGTGGAACATCGACATGGAGAAGACCATGAAGGGCAAGTCGGAACTGGCCAATCTGCCGGCCTGCACGATGGAGATCCGCATGTATGCCAAGGGTTGGAGCTCGCTTTCGCACGGCATCTCGTCGCTGATCGGCGTTGAGGAGAACTTCATGCTCCGAATCGGCGACGTCAGCATCGGCGGTGTCGACGAGCCGCGCAGCATCCTCAACGTGGCCGGCCGCGGCTCGACGCTTGCGGCGCTGGACAACCCGCTGAGCCTGAACCGCTGGTACCATGTTGCCACGGTTGACGACGGTTCGAACCTGAAACTCTATATCGACGGTGTCGAGGTAGCCTCGGTTTCGTCGTCCGACCGCGATCCGGTGAACCTGGGCTACTACTACAACAGTGCCTTCTGCATCGGCCGTTCGGCCAACGACTACCGCCGCTTCAACGGCATGGTGAGCGAGGCCCGTGTCTGGAGCCGTGCGCTGACGCCGACCGAGATGCTCAACAACCAGTGCTACGTCAATCCCGAGACGGCCGAGGGGCTGATCGGTTACTGGCGGCTGGACGAGGCCGAGGATCGAGTCTTCAAGGATATCTCGGGGAACGGCTACGACGGTGAAGCGACGAGCAATCCCGTCTGGACCGAGGAGATCCACTGCCCGGTTGTGGAATAATGAACCGGGAATCTCCGATAGCATGATACCTGGATCGGGCGGTTGCTGCGTACAGCGGCCGCCCGTATCCTTATTTGTGACAATAATCTTTCAATCGAAAACGATGAATCCGATCTGCCGAATGGTGTACGGTTTGGGTGCGCTGGCGTTGTTGCCCGGCGCGGCCGCGGCACAGTCGCATGCGCGGCTGCTGCGGTTCGATGCACCGGTGTGCGAACTGGACACGGTGCGCGAGGTCGACGGGCCGGTGCGCTTGCGCTATGCCTTCACGAACGTGGCCGACAAGCCCGTCGTGCTGCTCGACGTGCATACGCAGTGCGGGTGCCTGCAGCCCACGTTCAGCCGCGAGGCCGTGGCGCCGGGCGGACGGGGAGTCGTCGAGGCGGTGTTCGATCCTGCGAACCGCCTGGGCGACTTTTCGTTTGGCCTGACGGTGCTCGCGACCAACGGCGACTACAAGAAGTTCAACACGCTGATCGCCCGCGGATATGTCGTCAACCGGCTGCCCGAATGGGAGATCTTCCATCCGTGGGTGCTTTCGCCGCTCTTCCGGGCCGATGTCGAGGCGGTGGGGATGCGGCGTTTCCGCCCCTGGGACCGCATGCGCGACCGCCGGCGCGAGATCCGGCTCTACAACACGTCGGATCGTACGCTCCGCCCGCGCTATGATTCGGGCAGCGGCTACCTGCGGATGAGCGGGCCGGCGGAGATTGCGCCCCACAGCGAGGCGGTTGTGGTCTACAGCCTGAATCCGCGCTGGATGGAGCCGGGACCCTTCGTGATCCGTTCGACGGTGCGTGTCGACGACACGGAGACCGTTATCGAGGTCCGGGGATTGATCGATGATAAATGAATACGATGATGAAATACAGACTCTTCTATCTGCTGTTGGCCGCCGGATTTGCGGCGTGCGGGGGCGACTGGCACGATGCCTCGCTGCCGCCCCAACGGCGGGCCGAACTGCTGACGGCCGAGATGACGCTCGACGAGAAGATCGGGCAGCTGCAATCGCCCTACGGCTGGGAGATGTACGAACGCCGGGGTGACTCGGTGATGTTGACCGAGCGGTTCCGGCAGGCTGTCGAGGAGGAGCATATCGGCATGCTGTGGGGGGCGTTCCGGGCCGATCCGTGGACGCAGAAGAACCTCGAGACGGGTCTTACGCCGCGGCTGGCGGCCCGCCTGGCCAACCGCATGCAGCGCTACGTCATCGAGCATTCGCGGCTGGGCATTCCCCTGTTCCTGGCCGAGGAGGCCCCGCACGGCCACATGGCCATCGGTGCGACGGTCTTCCCGACGGCTACGGGACAGGCCTCGACGTGGAACCCCGCGCTGATCGGGCGCATGGGTGAGACGGTGGCCTCGGAGATCCGCCTGCAGGGCGGGCATATCGCCTACGGGCCGGTGCTGGATATCGTGCGTGATCCGCGCTGGTCGCGGGTCGAGGAGTCCTACGGCGAGGATCCCTTCCTGGCGGCCCGCATGGGCGAGGCCTATGTGCGGGGAATGGGGTCGTCCGACCTTTCGGATCCGCGGCACGCCCTCTCGACGCTCAAGCACTTCATCGCCTACGGTGCCTCGGAGGCGGGGCAGAACGGAGGCCCGAACCTGCTGGGCGAACGCGAACTGCGTGAAACCTATCTGCCGCCGTTCCGGGCGGCGATCGAGGCCGGAGCCCGCTCGGTGATGACGGCCTACAACTCGGTGGACGGCATTCCGTGCACCTGCAACCGCCATACGCTGACCGACATTCTGCGCGGTGAGTGGGGTTTCGACGGCTTTGTCGTCTCGGATCTGGTGAGCATCGAGGGGCTGTGGGAGACCCACGGTGTGGCGGCGGATGTGGCCGATGCGGCGCGTCAGGCGCTCGATGCGGGGGTTGACGTTGACCTGCGCGGGGCGGCCTTCGCCACGCTGAAGGAGTCGGTCGAGGCGGGTCTTGTCCCGGAGGAGGAGATCGACCGGGCGGTGCGGCGCGTGCTGGCGCTGAAGTTCGAGATGGGGCTCTTCGAAAACCCCTATGTCGAAGAGGAGGCGGCTGTCGAGGTGGGTTCCGAGTCCCATTCGGAGGTGGCGCTGGAGGTGGCCCGGCAGTCGGTCACGCTGCTCGAAAACCGGGACGGCATACTTCCGCTCGATGCCGCGAAGCTGCGCCGCGTGGCGGTCGTCGGGCCCAATGCCGACCGCATCTACAACCAGTTGGGCGACTATACGGCCCAGCAGTCGGCCGCCAATACGATCCGCAACGGTCTGGAGCGGGCCCTGGGATGCGGGCGCGTGGAGTACGTGCGCGGCTGTGCCGTGCGTGATCCGGATGCGTCGGAGATCCCGGCTGCGGTGGCTGCGGCACGAAGGGCGGATGTCGTCGTGGCGGTGGTCGGCGGATCGAGCGCCCGGGATTTCGGGACGGAGTTCCTTGCTACCGGGGCTGCCAAGGCCACGAACCGCGCGGTGAACGACATGGAGTGCGGCGAGGGCAACGACCGTGCGACGCTCTCGCTCATGGGCGCCCAGCAGCAGCTGCTCGAGGCGCTGAAGGCCACGGGTCGCCCGCTGGTGGTGGTCTACGTGGCCGGACGGCCTCTGGACATGCGCTGGGCCTCGGAACAGGCCTCGGCACTGCTCGTGGCGTGGTATCCCGGCCAGCGGGGCGGTGATGCCGTGGCCGACGTGCTGCTCGGACGGGTCAATCCCGCGGGCCGTCTGCCGCTGACGATTCCGCGCGAGGTGGGGCAGCTTCCCCTCTACTACAACAAGCGCCGCCCGGCCAACCACGACTATACGGATGCTTCGGCACAGCCGCTCTATCCCTTTGGCTACGGACTGAGCTACTCCCGCTTCGAGTACGACTCGCTGCGGGTCGAGCCGTCGGCCGACGGTTTCGAGGTCTCGTGCACGGTCCGCAACGTTTCGCAGCGTGACGGCGACGAGGTCGTGCAGCTCTATGTCACGGATCCCGTGGCCTCGACCGTGCGTCCGGTCCGCCGGCTGTGCGGATTCAGCCGGGTGACGATCCCGGCCGGAGCCTCGCGGCGGGTGCAGTTCGGAGTGGGGGAGGAGTCCCTCGCGCTGATCGATCGTGAAGGACGCCGCGTGGTCGAACCCGGTGACTTCGAATTTGCCGTCGGAGCCTCGTCGGAGGATCTGAAACTCAAAACTACCGTAACTTACTGATTTGTCCATGAATGTGATCCGTATAACCGTGGCGGCGCTTCTGCTGCTCGCCTTGAATGCCTGCTCGGATGTCCGACCCGAGGCGGCGTTGTTGATCCCGGCTCCGGTGGAAGTCGTTTCGGATCGCGGTACGCTCGATCTTTCGTATGGCGTGGCGCCCCGCACCGAACAGCCGGCCCTGCAGCCGGCCGTCGAACTGCTTGCCCGGAGTCTGACCGACGATGGGGTTCGGGTCGGCGGGCCGCAGGCCGCACCGGTCGATCTCAAACTCGATACGGCACTGGCCCGGTCGTGCTACCGCCTGGCGGTGCGGCGCGACGGCATCGAACTGCGTGGCGGTTCGTACGAGGCGGTGATCTGGGCCACGTCGACGCTTCGGCAGCTGCTCTGGCGGGGATATGACGCCCGGCAGCTCTCCTGTATGGAGATTGTCGACGAACCGCGTTTCGTGTGGCGGGGCGTGATGCTCGACGTGGCGCGCCACTTCTTCACGGTCGGCGAGGTTGAGTCGCTCATCGACCGCATGGCCCTCTACAAACTCAACCGCCTGCATCTGCACCTGACCGACGATCAGGGTTGGCGCATCGAGATCCGCCGCTATCCGCAGCTCACGGAATGCGGGGCCTGGCGCCACCCGGACCGCAACGATTCGCTCTGTCTGGAGCGGGCCGCCGCCGACCGCGACCGTCGGTTCCTGTTGCCGCAGGACCGCCTGCGCGACGGCCTCTATGGCGGATACTATACGCAGCAGCAGATCCGCGAACTGGTGGCCTATGCCGCCGTGCGCGGGGTGGAGATCATCCCCGAGATCGATTTTCCGGGCCATTCGCTGGCGGCGCTGCGGGCGCTGCCCGAGCTCTCGTGCGACGGCCGCGGCGGGGCCTGGGGCGAGGCGTTCACCACGCCGCTCTGCCTGGGACGCGACGCGACGCTGGACTTTTGCCGCAACGTGCTGACCGAGATTTTCGAACTCTTTCCGTCGCGCTACGTCCATATCGGCGGTGACGAGGTCGAGCGTACGGCCTGGGAGCACTGTCCGCACTGCCGGCAGCGGGTGGCCGATCTCGGACTGGCGGGGGTTGACGAGCTGCAGCCGTGGTTTACCCGCGAACTCGAACGCTTCCTGCGGGATCATGGCCGGCAGCTGGTCGGTTGGGACGAGGTGGCCCGTGACGGACTCTCGCCGCAGAGCCGCGTGATGTGGTGGCGCAACTGGAACCCCGGGACGCTCAACGACGCCCTGCAGCAGGGGCTGCACGTGATCATCTCCTCGTCGGAATACTACTATTTCAGCGAGGTGCAGGACCGTAATTCGCTGTCGAAGGTCTACGCCTACGACCCGGTGCCGAGCGGCATGCCGGGGTACGAACGGCTGATCGACGGCGTGCAGGGCCACCTCTGGAGCGAGACCGCTCCCACGAAGGAGGCGGTCGGCGTGCGGCTCTTCCCGCGGCTGATGGCCCTTGCCGAGACGGCCTGGTGCCGTCCCGGGCGGAAGGATTTCGAGGGGTTCCTGCGGCGGCTGCCGCGCCACCTCGAGGAGCTTTCGCACAGCGGCTGGAGCTACCGCCTGCGCGATGTGGAGGGGGTCTGCGACCGCAACGTTTTCGTCGGCCGGACGATGGTCGACCTGCAGGTCCCCGAC
This sequence comes from uncultured Alistipes sp., assembly GCA_938014215.1. GTDB lineage: Bacteria > Bacteroidota > Bacteroidia > Bacteroidales > Rikenellaceae > Alistipes. The sequence continues at coordinate 34,141 of CALLRW010000020.1, forward strand.
GGAGCGACACTCTACTACACGCTCGACGGATCGGTTCCCGATACGGCTTCGATGCGCTACACGGTCCCCTTCATCGTGGCGAAGGATTGCCGGCTGCGGATGCGCTGCTATGATGCACGCGGCGTGGAGGGCGACCTGGCCGAGGCCCGCTTCGAGGAGTCGGACTTCCTGCCGGCCGCAGATCCCGACGGCACACTCTCCGAAGGACTGCTGGTCCGCTGGTTCGATTTCGAGGGTTCGTGCTGCGCCGATATCGACAAGGCGCCGCTCAAGGAGAACTTCATCAGCGGCGGCGTCGGCATCCCGGAGAACGTTGTCGGCAACATCGGTCTCGTCTTCGACGGCTACATCGAGATCCCGGCCGACGGCATCTACTCGTTCTATACCTACTCCGACGACGGGAGTACGCTGCGGGTCGGGGGGCGCCTGGCGGTCGACAACGACGGTCTCCATTCGCGGACCGAGCGCAGCGGACAGGTGGCCCTGCGGCGGGGCATGCACCCCATCGAGATCCGCTATTTCGATACGAACGGCGGGATCCTGGAGGCGGGGATGATCGATGCCAATGGGCGCCGCCTCCCCTTCACGGCCGGGATGTTCAAACATTGATCCGCCGTTGTCCGTCACGATTCGGGGCCGGAATCCGCTGCATGCGGGTTCCGGCTCCGGCTTTTTGTGCGGGGACCGGCAGGGTGGGGCGGTATGATCGATTGCCTGCCCGAAGGAGAACTCCGGCAGCAAAAATTGCAATAATTCCGATAAATCCTTGTAATTCTCAAAAAAAGAGTATCTTTGCCCGCGAGATGGTCCTCACCCGTGCGGTCGGACCGTGCGAAACCTCTCTCTCCACACTCCTCCCGAATGGCCGGTCCATGCAGGACCGGTTGTTGCGATATGGGAGGCCGAGTCCGTTGCGTGGCGGTCGGAATGTGCCGACCGCGGAATGAATCGGCTCTCGGGTGACTCAGCGTGTTGATCAAGTGAGATTCAAGATGGAGAAGGAAGCGTTGCACCAGATCGTTACACCCACCGAATTCGGACGGATTTACGCCGAATACCATCCCCGTTTCATGGCGGTGGCCTGCCGTTACGTGCGCAGTGCGGAGGTTGCCGAAGATATCGTGGCCGACAGTTTCGCCTCCTTTTGGGAGATTCGCCACAACCTGCCTTCGGAACTCAACATCCCGGCCTATATCCTCACGTCGGTCAAGAACCGCTGTCTGAACCACCTGCAGGCCCAGCTCCGTCACCGGGCCGCCGAGCAGGAGCTCCATTCGACCGGCCGGCGGCTGCTGCAGGCCGATATCCGTTCGCTGACGGCGTGCGACCCTGACCGGATCTTCTCGCAGGAGATCCGGGTCCTGATGAACGGGGCGATCGCACGCATGGGCACCACGACGCGCAGCGTCTTTCTGCTGAGCCGCGACGAGGGGAAGACCTACAAGGAGATTGCCGCCCAGCTCGGCATCACGGTCAGCCACGTCAATTTCGAGATCCGCCGGGCCCTCGACCTGCTGCGCCACGACCTGCGGGATTACCTGCCGGTGACGCTGATCGTCTGGCTCTTCACCCACCGGATCTGACCCCGCCCGCCCCGTCGGGAGCGGTTGTTTCCGGTGAAGTCGTCCCCGGAAGTCGCCGCTGTCTGCCGGGAGCGTTTACCTCCGGCAAGAACGTTCCCGCGAGTTGCCTCGCCCCGCCGGGAGCGGTTGCCTCTTCCGTGCCCGCATCCACGAATTACCTTGCCCCGCCGGGTGCGTTTGTCACCGGCAAGACCCTCCCCGGGAGGTGCCGCTTCTGCCGGGAGGATCCCCTCCCCGGATGCAACGGAATTCCGGTCCGCATCCGCGAAAATTGCGTCCTCCCCCTTGAAAACCCGCTCCGGAGCGGGTTTCTGCATTTTTTCGAAAAAAATCGCCCTTCGTTACTACTTACCCTTGCCGCTTGTTTGTTATTACTATACAACGCAGACAAGATGGACGACCTTACTCTTCGGAAATATTTGCGCAACGAACTCCCGGAGGAGCAGCTTATCGAGGTGCTCGACTGGCTCGACGCCTCGCCCGAACACCGGCGGCAACTCGATCGGTTGGACTACCTCTCCAACCTCGGCCTGCTGCTCGGCGATCCGGCCCCGGCCTTCTCGACCCGCCGCCCGGCCCCGGCGGCCCGCCGCATGATCCCGGTTGCCGGGTCGGGACTCCGCACCGGCTGGCGTCGGACGCTGCGCTGGAGCCTCGGTACCGCTGCGGCGCTGCTGCTCTGCCTCGGGCTGAGCCGCCTGCTGGCCGAACGGGCCATCGACCGCCGCACGCAGGACTTCATGGCCATCACCGCACCGAGCGGTCAGAGCATGTCGGTCCGCCTGAGCGACGGATCGCAGGTCTGGCTCAACGCCGGCTCGACGCTCGAGTACCCGACGATCTTTGCCGACCGCCGGCGCGAGGTGCGGATCTCGGGCGAGGCGATGTTCGAGGTTGAACACGATGCCGACCGGCCGTTCGTGGTCGAGACCTTTGCCTGCCGGGCCGAGGTGCTGGGGACGAAGTTCAACATCCTGGCCGATGCGCGGAGCGGCGACTTCTCGGCGGCGCTGCTCGAGGGACGGCTCAAGATTCAGCGGCTGCATTCCGACGAGAGTCTGATCCTCTCGCCCAACGAGGAGGTCAACCTGGTTGACGGCCACCTGCGGCTCGAACGGATTGCCGATCCGGACGATTTCCGCTGGGTCGACGGCCTGTTGAACCTCAACGGACTGACCTTCGACGAGGTGGTTTCGAAACTCGAACGTTACTACGGGCTGCGGATCGTTGTCGACCGTCCGGACCGCCTCTCGCGGCGCCATTACCACGGCAAACTCCGCGTCTCGAACGGCATCGACCATGCGCTGGAGCTGCTGCAGATGATGACCGCCGACTTCTCCTACACGCACGACAACGAAACCAATACCATTTACGTTAAAAGCCGAATCTGACTGCCTATGCCTTGATCCCGACGACCGACCGCACAGCCGCCGTACGCTCCCCGAAACGACGGATCCGCAGATGTGGCAGCATCTGCGGACCCAGGGATAAACGGCCTCACGAATGCTAACCTATTTATCCTAACCACAAATTTATGAAAAAATTAAGTATTGGGCAACTCCCTTGCCTGATTACTCTAATTGTCTCCCTGCTTTTCTGTGTCCAGACGCTCTGGGGACAGACCCGCGAGGTGACTGTGACGCTTGATCTTCAGGAGGTTCCGCTGAAGAGCGTCATGAACGAAATCGAACGCCAGACGGGACTGCTCTTCCTCTACACCGATGATATCGACACCGACCGCCGCGTCTCGCTGCGTGTCGACCGCCGCCCGCTGGACGAGGCCCTCGCGCAGCTCTTCCACCAGACGGAGATCACCTGGCGTGTCAACCATCCGAACATCGTCCTCACGAAGCGTCCCGCCGCGGCTCGTCCGGCGAAGATCTCGGGTGTCGTGCGCGACGCCCAGGGCGAGGCGGTCATCGGCGCCACGATCCTCGTGCGCGGCACGACCGTCGGCACGACCAGCGGCATCGACGGCTCCTTTGCCCTGACGATCCCCGCCTCGGTCGACCATCCCGAACTCGCCGTCAGTTTCATCGGCTACGAACCCCAAACGATCGCCGTCGGCAACCGTTCGACGTTCGAGATCGAACTCCGCTCCGAGGCTGTGGCCGTGGAGTCGGTCGTGGTGACGGCCCTCGGCATCAAGCGCTCGGAGAAGGCCCTTTCGTACAACGTCCAGCAGGTCAACGCCGAATCGATCACCTCGAACAAGGATGCCAACTTCATCAACTCGCTCTCGGGCAAGGTTGCCGGTGTGACGATCAATGCCTCGTCGGCCGGTGTGGGCGGCGCCTCGAAGGTGGTCATGCGCGGTACGAAGTCCATCTCGCAGTCGTCCAACGCGCTGTACGTCATCGACGGTGTGCCGATGTTCACCAAGGCGCAGGACGGCGGCACGGAGTTCTCCTCGCAGGGCACGACCGACCCCATCGCCGACATCAACCCCGAGGATATCGAGTCGATCTCGGTGCTGACGGGAGCGGCCGCCGCGGCGCTTTACGGTTCGGATGCGGCCAACGGCGCCATCGTCGTGACGACCAAGCGCGGTCAGGCCGGCCAGTTGTCGGTCACCGTCACGGCCGGGGTCGAGGTGATGTCGCCCTTCGTCCTGCCGCAGTTCCAGAACCGCTACGGCACGGGCAACCTTTCGACACCGATCAACGTCAACAGCTACAGTTGGGGCCGGCGGCTCAACGCCGCGAACCGCATGGGCTACGACCCGCGCCGCGACTATTTCCGGACGGGGGTGGCCCACACCGAGAGCGTTTCGCTCTCGACCGGCACGGAGAAGAACCAGACCTATCTGTCGGCTGCGGCGGTCAACTCGGCGGGTATCGTGCCCAACAACAGCTACGACCGCTACAACTTCACGTTCCGCAACACGACGTCGTTTCTCAACGACCGCATGAAGCTCGACCTCGGGGCGAGCTACATCCTGCAGAAGGATCTGAACATGATCAACCAGGGTACGTACAACAACCCTCTGACGGGAGCCTACCTCTTTGCGCGCAGCGGTGACTGGAACGATATCCGCATGTACGAACGCTACGATGCGGTGGACAAGATCTCGAAGCAGTACTGGCCGATGGGCGACGGCAGCATCACGATGCAGAACCCCTATTGGGCCAACTACCGCAACCTGCGCGGCAACCGCAAGGACCGCTACATGCTGAACGGGCAGTTGACATACGAGATTCTCGACTGGCTGTCGGTCTCGGGCCGTATCCGCATCGACCATTCGCACAACACCTACACCGAGAAGATGTACGCCTCGTCGAACGTCCAGCTCACCGAGCAGTCGGCCAACGGCCTCTATGGCGTGACGAAGACGATGGACCGCCAGGTCTACGGCGATGCGCTCCTCAATATCAACCGGACGTTCGGCGACGACTGGTCGCTGCAGGCCAACGTGGGCGCCTCGTTTTCCGACATGAAGAACGAGGCGATGAAGATCCGCGGTCCGATTTCGGACGGTTCGTCGGGCGAGAAGCAGGGGCTGGCCAATGTCTTCAACCTGCAGAACCTGAGCAATTCGACCAAGACCACCCGCAAGGAGGAGGGGTGGCGCGAACAGACGCAGTCGATCTTCGCATCGGCCGAGCTGGGCTACAAGGGAACCTATTATCTGACGCTGACGGGCCGCAACGACTGGCCCTCGCAGCTGGCCGGTCCCCATTCGAATGCCCAATCGTTCTTCTACCCGTCGGTCGGACTTTCGGTGGTCCTCTCGCAGCTCATTCCGAACATGCCCGAGAACCTGTCGTACGTCAAGCTGCGCGGATCGTACGCCTCGGTAGGTGTCGCCTTCGAACGCTACATCGCCAATCCGCTCTATTCGTGGAACGAGAGCGGCCTGGCGTGGAACACCCAGACGCAGTATCCGGCCTTCCACCTCAAACCCGAACGGACGAAATCCTTCGAGGTGGGTCTGACGATGCGCTTCCTGCGCCACTTCAACCTCGACCTGACCTACTACGACTCCTACACCTCGAACCAGACCTTCGATCCGCAGCTGTCGGGAGGTACGGGCTTCTCGTCGATCGTCATCCAGTCGGGAAACGTCCGCAACCGCGGTGTCGAACTCGCTTTGAACTATCACAATACGTGGCGTGACTTCACCTGGGACTCGAACTTCACCTTCTCGACGAACCGCAACCGCATCCTCTCGCTGGCCAACAACGTCGTCAACTACGCCACGGGCGAGCGCTTCTCGATCGAGCGGCTCAACATGGGCGGTCTGGGCGATGCGCAGTTCCTGCTCCAGGAGGGCGGTACGCTCGGCGACCTCTACTCGCGCCGCGACCTGCGCTACGATGAGAACCATGCCATCTATGTCGACGAAAACGGCGCCGTCTCGACGGAAACGATTCAGGACGTCAACAAGTACATCAAGCTCGGGTCGGTGCTGCCCGACGCCAACCTCTCGTGGCGAAACGACTTCCGCTGGCGGAACCTCACGTTCGGCTGCATGGTGACGGCCCGTCTGGGCGGTATCGTCTACTCGCGCACGCAGGCCATGCTCGACCAGTACGGCGTCTCGGAGGCTACGGCGGCGGCGCGTGATGCCGGCGGCGTGTGGATCAACGGCGGCGACGTGGTCGACCCCTATGTCTGGTATTCGGCCATCGCCGGCGGTAACTCCATCCCGCAGTTCTACACCTATTCGGCCACCAACGTACGCCTGCAGGAGGCCTCGATCGGCTACACGATCCCGAAGAAGCGGCTGCGCGGCGTCTGCGAGATCACCCTCTCGCTCGTCGGCCGAAACCTCTGGATGATCTACAACCGCGCCCCGTTCGACCCCGAATCGATCGCTTCGACGGGAAACTACTACCAGGGAATCGACTACTTCATGATGCCCTCGCTGCGCAGTATCGGATTCAACCTCCGTCTCAAATTCTAAAAATCGTCGCACGATGAAATACAACCTGTTCAAGACGCTGTGCGCCCTGACGGCCGGGTGCTGCCTGGGGGCCTGCACGCAAAACTACCTCGATATCAACAGCAACCCCTACGAGGTGACCCGCAAGCAGATGGAGGCCCACGACTACGCCATCGCCTCGGGACTGGCGGCCATGTTCGGCGCGGTGATCTCGACCGACGTCAACACGGCGCAGTTCACCGACTGCCTGCTGGGCGGCACCCAGGGCGGCTATTACGCCGATGCCAACAACGGATGGACCGCGACCATCTCCAAATACAACCCCACGGACAACTGGACCAACGTCTTCCTCTACAGCGACAAGGTCCTCCCGCAGCTCTACGGCAACATGTCCAACGTCGAGGGTATCTCGGACGATCCGCTCGTGCGGGCCATCCTGAAGATCGTCAAGGTCTGCCTGCTGGACCGCGTCACCGACACCTACGGCCCGATTCCCTACTCCGAAATCGGCAGCACGGGAAAGATCCAGGTCGCCTACGACGACCAGCCGGAGGTCTACCGCCAGATGTTCGACGAGCTGGACGAGGCAATCGCCCTGCTCGATGCGAATCCCGACCGCAGTATCTCCCCGACGACCGACCTGCTCTTCGACGGAACGGCCCGCCGGTGGTGCCGTCTGGCCAACTCGATGAAGCTGCGGCTGGCCGTGCGCGTCGTCTACACCGATTTCCGCAGCTCGAAGGGGCTCTCGCCGCAGCAGCTCGCCGAGCAGGCCGTGGCCCACACCGTCGGCGTCATGCAGTCGAACGACGACAATGCGGCTCTCTCGCCGCTGGCCTTCGGCAAGGACGGGAACCCGCTCTACACGGCCTGCATGTACAATACGCCGGCCGGTTCGCTCACCGGCGGTGATTCGCACGCCGCGGCCGACATCGTCTGCTACATGAACGGCTACCGCGACCCCCGGCGCGAGAAGTACTTCACGCAGGCCCGCTTCCCGGGCGACCATGCGCCGGAGTATGTCGGTATGCGCCGCGGGGCGGCCATCCCGGCTCTGAGCACCGTCGGGCTGCTCTATTCGGGCATCAACTTCGTCGAGGGGATGGCCACGCCGCTGCAGTGGATGAACGCCGCCGAGGTGACCTTCCTGCGGGCCGAGGCGGCCGCGGTCTTCGGCTGGAAGATGAACGGTGAGGCCCGCGACCTCTACGAGCGGGGCGTACGCCTCTCGTTCGAACAGTGGGGTGTCGGCGGCGTCGAGGAGTATCTGGCCGGACGGACGCTGCCCGAGACCTATGTTGACCCCAACGGCGGCATCGCCTCCTGGAGCGAGCAGCTTTCGACGCTCCCCGTGGCGTGGAACGACGCGGCCTCGAAGGAGGAGATGCAGGAGCGGATCCTCATCCAGAAGTGGATCGCCAACTTCCACCTCGGCAACGAGGCATGGGCCGACATCCGCCGCACGGGCTTCCCGCGTCTGATTCCGGCCGTGGAGAGCGTCGTGGGCAACAACTCGCAGGGGATCCGCAACCTCCGGCTCGGCGCCCGGCGCATGCCCTATCCGGCCGACGAGGCGACCAACAACCCCGAAAACTACGCCGCGGCCGTGGCCCGGCTCGGCGGCCCCGACAACATGGCCACCCGCATGTGGTGGGACTGCAATCCCGCCGTCAAATAGCCTTTTACGACTCTCAAACCTTCGAAACGACAACGCATGAAACCGATATTCATTCCGGTCGTGGCTGCCGTGGCCCTGCTGGCCTCGTGCAGCGACTGGACCGATCCCCGAAACCAGGACTTCCTGCCCCGCATCGCGCAGGAGGATCCCGCCACGCTGGCGGCCATCCGCGCCTTCAAGGCCTCGGATCACCCCCTGACGATGCTCCACATCGACGGCCCGAAGGAGGCCCCCAACCGCCGGAACCAGCATCCGATGGCGATGCCCGACAGCGTCGATCTGCTGCTGGTCAACGGCGTCGCCGATCTCCACCCGGCATTCCTGCGCGAGGTAGCCGAGGTCCGCGCGGCGAAGGGCACCCGCACGCTCGGGATGGTCGACTACACGACGATCCGCCGCCGCTGGGAGGAGCTCCGCGACGAGGCCGTGGCCGCCGACCGCGGGGCGGAGTTCACCGAGGAGCACTTCGCCGCCTACTGCCGTACGGAGACTGAACGGCTGCTGGAGGCCTGTGAAACGGCGGCACTGGACGGTGTCGTGGCCTCCTACCTGGGCGGTTACGACGCCGCGCCGGCCGCACCCTTCGTCCGGGCCGTCGATGCCTGGGCGCAGGCCCATCCCGAGCGGATGCTCCTCTTCCGCGGCTATCCGGCCTACGTCGCCCGCATCGAGGGGCAGCAACTCGTCAGCAAAAGCCGCTACATCCTCATCCTCACCGAGGAGGCCCGCTCGTCGGTGGCCATCTCGCGGCTGGTCCGCGAACAGCTCGTCGAGGGGGTGCCCGCGGATAGGATCATCCTCGAGGCGGCGGTGCCGGCACTGGCCGACGGCGGCGAGGATGCCCAGGTCGGCGCTACGCTGCAGGAGGCCGCCCGCTGGGTGACCGACCCCTCGACCGTTGCGACGGTCCGCTGCGAAAAGCGCGGTCTGGCCGTAGCGAACGCCTCCGAGGACTACTTCAACAAACCCACCTACCGGCGGATCCGCGAGGCCGTGGCCATCCTGAATGCCGCCCCGGCCGATCCCGCCGCCAACCCCGTAAACTGATTCCAACCATGAAACTCCGTTTTGCATCCGCCGCCGGCCTGCTCCTGATCGTCCTGACCGCCTGTCAGAAAAACGACGAGAGCCGCTACCATTTCGACAACAAGGTCTTCGTCGCGGCCGATTCGTTCACCGATCCGATCTTTGTCAAACGCGACAACCTCGACGTCACCCGCAGCGAAGAGCGCCGCGTCACCGTCGCCATGGCACAGCCCCGTTCGCACGACGTCGAGGTCACCTTTGCCCCGGCACCCGAACTGCTCGACCGCTACCGCGCCTTCTACGAGGATCCGACCGCCGAGCTGCTCCCGGCCGACGGCGGATACTACGACTTCCAGCAGCTGAAGACCTCCATCCCGGCCGGTTCGGTCGAGAGCGCCCCGCTGCGCATCGCCTTCGCCAATCTCGACCGCCTGCCCCTCGACGGCCATCACCGCTACGTGCTGCCCGTAACGATCACCTCGGCCGGCGGCGTCGAGCTCCTCGAGAGCGCCCGCACGGTCTACTACCTCTTCGAAAAGGCGGCGCTCGTCAACGTCGTCGCCGATCTGCAGAACAACTGCGCATGGCCCGAATGGACGGCCGAAACCGAGGCCGTCAAGGAGATGCAGCAATTCTCGTGGGAGGCGCTCGTCTATGCCAACGCCTTCGACCGCAAGATCTCGACGATCATGGGCGTCGAGGACCTCTTCCTGGTGCGCCTGGGCGACAACGGCCCCGCCAATCAGCTGCAGGTGGCCTTTGCCGGAAAGGTCTCCGAGGAGGTTACGGCCCCCTCGCGCGGACGCATCCCCGCGGAGCCCGACAGCCGTTTCGATCTGAAGCCCTTCCGCTGGTACCACATCGCCGTGACGTTCGACCGCGGGAAGGTCTGCGTCTACATCGACGGCCGCCTCGTCGCCGATGCCCGGGCCGAGATCTCCGCCAACGACGGCCGCCAGATCCTGATTGACCGCGTCAACTTCGCCATCCCCCATTCGGACGAGACCGACGGAAAGCCCCGCTGCTTCTGGATCGGCCACTCCTACCGCCTGCGGACCGACGGCGAACTCTTCTACGAACGCCGTTTCAACGGCCGCATGAGCGAGGTCCGCATCTGGAACCGCGCCCTCTCGGCCGAGGAGATCGCCGCGCCCGACCACTTCTACAAGATCGATCCCCGTTCGCAGGGGCTCGTCGCCTACTGGAAGCTCGACGACAACACCCGCGGCCGCTCCCTGCACGACTACGGCCCCAACGGATTCGACCTGAAGTGCGAACGCGACATCGACTGGCAGCAGGTCGCACTCCCCGAGGTGAAGGAACCCTGACCCGAAACTATCAGGCAACACAATACGATTCACTAACCTTTAATCAACCAATCGACAGATGAAAAAAACAGGATGGATGCTGTTGGCGGGTCTGCTCGCCTTCGCATCGTCGGCCCTGGTCTCGTGCAAGAGCTCCGAGAAGGTCGACAAACAGAACACATTGAGCGTCAAGCCGGTATCGGACATCGCCTTCAAGGCCGACGCGAACGAGGACGTCGTGCTGACGATCACCACCGATGCCGAGTCGTGGAGCGTCGAGAAGAACGACTGGATCACCGCCAGGCAGGATGGAAACAAGCTGACGGTCAACGTCGAACCGAATCCCACCGAGACGGTGCGTCCGGGGCGGATCACCATCTCGGCCGGCAATGCCCAGCCCGTGCGGATCAACGTCACGCAGGCCGCCGCCGAAGCCGGCGAGACCGTGCTGAGCGTTACGCCTTCGGAGGCGATCGCCTTCGAGGCCGCCGACAACAAGGCCGTCGAACTGATGGTCAAGACCAACGCCGCGGAGTGGAACGTCACCTATCCCGAGGAGTGGCTGACGGTCGAAAAGGCGAAGGACAAGCTCACGGTCGTGGCCAAGGACAACACGGGTGAGGCCCGTGTCGGACAGATTGTCGTCAAGACCGGTGATGGCAGCAAGTCGGTCAAGATCGCCGTCACGCAGAAGGCCGGCAGCGACAAGCCCGCCACCGGCGAGAAGATCTCCGGCGAACTCCGCCTGGGTGAGGAGCAGGAGGCGATGATCAAGCTGGCGCACGACGCCTCGGAGGCGGTCAAGCGGACGCTGACCTTTACGCTCGAGAAGGCGGCCGAGAAGGACCTCCAGGTGGAGATCCGCTTCGACGAGCGCCGCGTCGCGGAGTACAACTTCGACCATTCGACCGACTACAAACCCTTTCCCGCCAAGGCCTGCATGATCGCCAATGAGGGTGTGCTGACCGTCAAGCGGGGCGAGATGAGCGGCTCGATCGAGGTCTCGATCTCTCCGAACGAGGAGATCGCCCATGCGACCACCTATCTCGTACCGCTGCTGGCCGTGGCCAAGAGCGAGGGCGTCGCCGTCAAGAACGAGGCCCGCTACGTCGAGCTGCTCGTCGCCAAGGGCGGTTCGAAGAAGATCCGCAACATCTGCTACTTCGAGGTCAACGACACCAACCCGCTCAATGCGCTGGAGTACCTGCTCGATGACGGGCAGCCCTTCTTCGATGCCGTCGTCCTCTTCGCCGGAAACATCAACTGGGATGCCCGCCGGCAGAAGGTCTTCATGTCGGCCAACCCCAACGTCCAGGCCCTGCTCGATAACTCCGAAACCCTCCTCCAGCCCCTGCGCAAGAAGGGTATCAAGGTGCTGCTCGACATCCTCGGCAACCATGACCAGGCCGGTGTGGCCGGTCTGAGCGACTACGGCTGCGAACAGTTCGGCCGCGAACTGGCCCAGATCTGCCGCGACTACAAACTCGACGGCGTCGGATTCGACGACGAGTATTCGAAATACTCCAATACGACCAGCCAGTGGTTCGCCCCCGCCAGCCCGAAACAGGCCGCACGCCTCCTCTACGAGACGAAGAAGGCCCTCAAGGAGCTCTGCCCCTGGGAGACGTGGGTGCACCTCTACTACCTGGGCAACATCCGGCCCAATCTCCCGTCGGTGACCATCGACGGACAGCGCCACGATCCGAACGAGTTTGTCGACAACGTCTGCGCCGATTACGGCGGTTCGGCCCTCCCGGTCTACGGCATGGATCTGAGCGGTTGCGCCGGCAACTCCATCCAGCTCAACTTCGGACGCACGATCTCGGCCGACCGGGCCAAGGGATACATGGAGAAGGGATACGGATGGATCATGTGGTTCGCCTTCGACCCCTCCGGAACGGGTAACATCAGAAACAACCGCGCACACTCGCTCGAGCAGTTCCGCAACGTCGCCAAGGGGTGCTACGGCCAGGGTGTAAAGGATCCCAAGAACGTCTATAACAAGTTCGGCGAGGGACGTTACGACCCCGCGCCCCATCCGGTCAACTGATCCCCCCGGCGGGAGTGCCCCGCCAGCCGTGCGGCGGACTCCTCTGCGACTTCGTGTCGGAGGGCGTCCGCCCACGGAACGGGGCTCGCCGAGGTTGACCAACCACCAACCCAATCTACAATCGTTTGAATAACAGGAAAACAGGAAAATGAATCTGAATCGAATCTGGATCGGTGCCGTGTCGGCGCTCCTGCTCTGCGGAGCCTGCAACGACGGCGATAAAAAAGTGGATCCGAAACCCGTGGAGGATGCCGTGTCGGTGAATCCCCGCGAGGCTACGGTCGGCAGCAAGGGCGGTGAGGTGACGGTGCTCGTCTCCAGCTCGGGCCTCTGGACGCTGCAGGGCGATGGCGGAGAGTTCGTCTCGCCGTCGGTCCTGCGCGGACGCGACGGCGATGAGGTGACCTTCACCGTCAAACCCAACGACCGGGAGGAGGACCGTCTCTTTACCTATACCTTTACGTGCGGCACCCGGAGCGTCCCCTTTGCCATCACGCTCCGCAAGATGGCCCCCAAGGCCGACCCCGTGCTCGAAATCTTCTATCCCGAAGAGGCGAACATGCTGCCCCGCGAGGGCGGCAAGGTGACGGTGCTGGTCACCAGCTCGGATAAGTGGTCGCTCGAAGGAGAGTCCGATTTCGTCAAGCCTTCGCTCCGCGAGGGGGAGGATGGTGCCGAGGTTGAGTTTGTCGTCGCCCCCAACGAGACCGATCAGGAGAAGCACGCCGACTTTACGTTCCACATGGGCGAAAAGCAGGTGCCCTTCCGCATTACGGTCAAGGGCGGCATCCCCGAGCGGATCGAGATCGTCTCGAAACCCGAACTGCGGCTGAGCTACCAGCGCGACGAGCGTGTGGCCGTGAAGCTGAAGACCAATGTCGACCCCCGCGACCTCAAGGCCGAGATCTCCGGGGCCGATGACGGATGGCTGACCTGGACGATCGCGCGCCCGACGGAGGGCGAGGGCGAAGGTATGGTGACGGCTTACTTCGTTGTCCAGAAGCATGTCAATACCGAAATCCGCGAGGCGACGGTCCGCATCCGCGGCGTGAAGAACGGCGAAGCAACGTTGAAGGTGACGCAGCTGCCCCTGCCGCAGCTCGAGATCCGGAAGACGGAGTTCTACCTCGGGGTCGATGCCCAGACGCTCGAGGTCCCCGTTCAGCGGTCGAATTACGAATTCGAGGTCGCGGTGGCCGAGGCAGGGCAGGGTTGGCTCTCCTTCAAGGAGTTCACCGACGGCAAGCTGCTGTTCGCCGTCGAGGCGCTGGGCTCGGCTCCCGCCCGGCAGTGCGAGGTGACGCTGACGGAGAAGAATGCCCCCGACAATGCCGAACCCCAGAAGATGATCCTCCGCGTGACGCAGAAGCCCAAGGGGCTGATCGAGTGTGTGGCCGACATGCGCCAGTCGCGCTGCTACTTCTCGACGCTGAAGACGCCCCAGGCTCTCAAGGATATGAAGGCGGCCGGTACGATGGAGGCGCTGGTCAACATCAAGGAGGCCCGCAAGGCGGGAACGCTGTCGACGATCTTCGGCATCGAGGGCAAGTTCCTGCTGCGCATGGGCGACGTCGGGGTCCCCTGGAACCAGCTCCAGCTGGCAACCTACGGCGGCAACAAGACCGACAAGGCGCTGACCCTCTCCGAAACCGACCGCTGGTACCACATCGCCCTCACCTGGGACGGCATCAACTGTACGTTCTACATCGACGGGAAGCCCGTCTATAAGACCTTTCTCTCGCTCTACCGGGGGCTCGATCTGGGTATCACCTACGGCGGCTATGAGAACGACGGCAACCGTGCCTTCTGGATCGGCTATTCGTACGATGCCAACCGCACCTTCCCGGGCTACATGGCCGAGGTGCGCATCTGGAACCGGGCCCTCTCGGCCGAGGAGATCAATGCCGAAAACCACTTCTACACCGTTCCGGTGGATTCGAAGGGGCTGGTCGGATACTGGAAGCTCAACGACGCCTCGGGGCAGATCGTCAAGGACTACTCCCCCTCGGGCAACGACATGCTCGGTGAGATCAACGTCCGTTCGCAGCGTGGCGTTCAGAGGGGCACGCCGGGTATGCACTGGGTAGAGATCAATCTGCCTTAGGTGCATCGGGGTACCCGTGTGTGCGGCAGCCGGATCCATCGTTGATCCGGCTGCTTTCGTTGGACGGAGGGGACCGACGCCCGGAAAAGTCCCGGCCGTGCGTCTCGTCGGGGTGCGGAAATCCTGCCGGGGTGCAGTGCCGCGGACGGGAGGTCCGGCGGACGGGGATTTTGCGGTCGGGAGCGGGAAGGGGGCCGGCGGAACCGGCTCGCGATCCGGCCGGGAGCCGCCGGTATCGGTGGCGGCCGACCGGACAGCAGGGGAGGCGCGTCGGATCCATCGTTGATCCGGCTGCTTTCGTTGGACGGAGGGGACCGACGCCCGGAAAAGTCCCGGCCGTGCGTCTCGTCGGGGTGCGGAAATCCTGCCGGGGTGCAGTGCCGCGGACGGGAGGTCCGGCGGACGGGGATTTTGCGGTCGGGAGCGGGAAGGGGGCCGGCGGAACCGGCTCGCGATCCGGCCGGGAGCCGCCGGTATCGGTGGCGGCCGACCGGACAGCAGGGGAGGCGCGTCGGATCCTCCGAAAATTGGCCGTCCCGAATTTTTGCCTTATTTTTGCAGCCGTTTGACTGACAGTCGATAAAATACTTTTCCCATGGATAAACAAACCGACTCGATAGATCCCCGCCCGATGCGTCGCGGGGGACTCTTTGCCCTCACACCGCTGCTGGTCTTCCTGGTCAGCTATCTCCTGGTCTCGATCCTCGCCGGCGACTTCTACCGGATGCCCATCTCGGTGGCCTTCATCGCCGCGTCGGTCTACGCCGTGGCCATCATGCGACGGATGCCCTTCGCCGAACGGATCGGCCACTTCTCGCGCGGGGCCGCCGATCCGAACGTCATGCTGATGATCTGGATCTTCGTCCTGGCCGGCGCCTTCGCCGAATCGGCCCGCAGCATGGGAGCCGTCGACGCCACGGTCTCGTTGACGCTCCATCTGTTGCCCGGAAGCCTCCTCCCGGCGGGGCTCTTCCTGGCCGCCTGCTTCGTCTCGTTCTCGATCGGCACGTCGGTCGGCACGGTCGTGGCTCTGGTCCCCGTGGCCTCCGGTCTGGCCGGCGAAACCGGACTGAGCGACGCCTGGCTGACGGCCATCGTCGTCGGAGGTGCCTTCTTCGGCGACAACCTCTCGTTCATCTCCGACACGACCATCGCCGCTACACGCACCCAGGAGTGCGACCTGCGCGACAAGTTCCGCGTCAACGTCCGCATCGTCGCCCCGGCGGCCCTCCTGACGCTGGCCGTCTACCTCGTTACGGGCAGCGTCGCCCGTGTCCCGACCGATCCCGATCCGGTCGCCTGGTTCCGCGTCGTGCCCTATCTGCTGGTGCTCGTTACGGCCATCGCCGGGATGAACGTCATGAAGGTCCTCCTGCTCGGCATCGCCGCATCGGGGGCGATCGGCATGGCCTCGGGAAGCTTCACGCTGATGGAGTGGTGCGGCGGAATGGGGCGCGGCATCACCGGAATGGGCGAACTGATCATCATCACGCTGCTGGCCGGCGGTCTGCTCGAGATGATCCGGCTCAACGGCGGCATCGACTGGATCATCGGGCGCATGACGCGTCACATCTCGGGCCGCCGCGGCGCCGAGGGAACCATTGCCGGACTGGTCACGCTGGCCAACCTCTGCACGGCAAACAACACCATCGCCATCCTGACCGTCGGCCCCATTGCGCGGTCGATCGCCGACCGTTTCGGGGTGAGCCGTCGCCGGAGCGCCAGTCTGCTCGACACCTTCTCGTGTTTCACCCAGGGGCTGCTGCCCTACGGGGCGCAGATGCTCATGGCAGCCGGTCTGGCCGCCCTCTCGCCGCTGGAGATCATGCGCTATCTCTACTATCCGTGGATTCTCGGGGCGGTGACGCTGCTGGCCATCCTGCTGCGCTATCCGCGGCGGGTCTGACCGTCGGGCCGGAGTCTGGGGAACTGGAGGCGGCGCGATAGACGGAGGCATTTCCGAAAACCCTCCCAGAGCCGGGAGCCGGGCCGGAGCGTGGGGAACCGGAGTACGGTGCGATAAACGGAGGCGTCTCCCCGAAAAGCCTCCCGCAGCCGGGAGCCGTTCGGAGACCGGGCGGGTGGAACGGAAGCGGGGGAGACCGATCCGGAAGTGGGGTTGGCAGGAGGCGTATTGTTCGTTTTGGAATATTTCCTGACCGTTTTTTTGGATCAAACCGGGATTTTTTTGTATATTGACCCCTAATTCGGACCTGTTCGTGATGCTGCCTCCCGGTATCATGACCCTCCGGACGGGCCGTCCGTCGGCCTTTAAGGGTTGATAAAATGAAACTTTTTTACCGGATCTGCATATATCTCCTCTGTCTGGCGATCTTCGTGATCGGGGTCGTCACCTGTACCTCGCCGCGCTCCTCGGCAACGGAGATCGACACCCTCTGCCTCCGGCTCGACTCCCTCTCCGACTGCGGCCGCCATACGGAACTCGTCGCCAGGGGCGTCCCCGCCTTCCGCGAGGCTGAACAACGGGGCGACGGCCCCTCCTGTTTCCGCCTCGGCGTGCGGATCGGACGGGCCTATTACGGCCTGCTGAAGTCCGACTCGATGTTCTATTACTTCGACGCCGTCGCTCCGTATGCCGACTCCGTCGGAATGTGCTGCGAGCGGATCATGATGCTCAACACCATGGGCGTCTTCCACATGATCAACACCCTCAACTACAGCCAGGCCCTCGACTGCTTCTCGCAGGCCCTGCATATCGCCTCCGACTGCGGCGACTGGAGCAACTACTACCGGTCGCTGACCAACGTGACCATCATCCACTACTACCGCCGCGATCCCGAAGGGCTCGAAACCGCCCGCGCCATCTACGACTACGGCCGCGAAGAGGGCGATGCCCAGCGCGAATACACCGGCGGCCTGATGCTCGCCTACATGTATCATGTCCTGGGCGACGACCGCCAGGCGCTCGACTACGTGAAGACCATTTTGTCAAAATATCCCGAATTCTCCTCCGGAACGGGCAATACCGAGCCGCTCCGTGCCGATATCATGGCCGCCCTGGGCCGTCAGGACGAGGCCGAACAACTCTTCCGACACTGCATCGACGACCCCCTGACGGAGAATACCATCCGCCTCGAGGCGCTGGGCGAATACGGCCGCTACCTCGCTGCCCGCGGACGCCTGACGGAGGCTGCCGCCATCTTCCGCCGCGGACTCGACGTGACCGAGGAGTATCACCTCTATTTCTATGGCCACATGATCTACCGCGATCTGGCGACGGTCTACTCCGACATGGGAAAGTACGATCTGGCGGTCGAATGCCTCAAACGCTATCAGGATATTGCCGACGACGTCTTCAACGTCGAACGCGAACGGTCGTTCAACCTCCTGCTGCGCAAGTTCGACCGGCAGGTCTCCCAGATGAAGCTCCAGCAGAAGGACATGCAGATCCTGCGCCAGAAGCAGAGCATCGGCCTGATCGCCGGAGCCCTGCTCCTGGCGGTGATCCTCGCCGCGGCCATCTACAC
This sequence comes from uncultured Alistipes sp., assembly GCA_938014215.1. Lineage (GTDB taxonomy): Bacteria > Bacteroidota > Bacteroidia > Bacteroidales > Rikenellaceae > Alistipes. Next base: position 52,262 of record CALLRW010000020.1, read on the forward strand.
GAACTACCGTCTGAGGGACCGCATGTACCGCAAGCTGGTGATCAAGTACAACGAATCGCTCCGTCGCGAACAGGCCCTGCAGGAGGCCTATCGCAAGGGGTCCGAAAGCGAGGACGAACGGTTGAGGGAGCTCTTCCGCCAGCTCGACGACATGATGACCGGCGAACGGCTCTACGAACGCAAGAACCTGACGATCGAGGAGGCCGCCCGCCTGCTCGGCACCAACCGCGGATACATCTCGCGGGCGGTGAACTCCTTCGCCGGAGTCTCGTTCAACGCCTACGTCAATGCCTTCCGCATCAAGGCCGCCGTGGCCATCCTGTCCGACCGGACGAACACCACGCCGATCAAGGTGCTGGCCGATAGGCTCGGGTACAACAACCTCACGTCGTTCTACAACAACTTCTTCAAGGAGACGGGGGTCCCGCCCTCGAAATTCCGGCAGGAGATCCGCAAACTCGATCCCGATGCGGCGGATCCCCACGCTGAGTAGCCCCCGACGGGTTTCAAAATCCGAAAAATGTACGGATCTTATAAAAAAAGAGGCCTCCGAAAGCGTTTTCGGAGGCTTTTTATGTGTAAATTTGTTTGAAGCATTTATCCGACTTCGATACTCTCAACTCCCTTTTTCGATCTATTCACCCTCAAAAATCCGAGATATGAAGAATCTTTACTATTTGGCTGTGTTCGCCCTGCTCGCGGTCGTCACGACCTCCTGCAAGGACGACAAGACGGGTGAGCCCGAGGTGGCGAAGATTACCGTCGAATCGAATGCCCTGACGTGCGAAGCCGGGGAGTCGACTCTCGATTTTTCGTTCAATTCGTCGCTCGAATGGACCATTCAATATGAACAGGGCGGATGGCTCTCCGTAGACCCCGTCGAGGGCGCTGCCGGTGACGTGACCGTGCGTGTCGCGGTTGCCGCAAACGATACGGAGGCTTCGCGTTCGGCCGTGTTCAGCATCCTCAGCCGTTCGGAAAAGATCGATGTCACGGTCACCCAGGCCGGGCTTGATGGGCTGGTCTTCGATCCGTTGTTCAAGACCTATCTGGTTCAGAATTTCGATACCGACGGCGACGGCGAAATCAACCGAGCCGAAGCGGCCGCCATCACCGAAATCGAATGCAGCGACTGGGAGCTCACCTCGCTCGAAGGGGTCAAGAACCTCACCTCGCTCGCCAAGCTCAACTGCAGCTACAACAACATCGCCATCCTGGATGTCAGCGGCATGACCTCGCTTAAGGAGCTCGTCTGCGACCACAACCTCATCACCGAACTCAACGCCATGGACTGCTCGTCGCTCGTGCGGCTGAAGGCCAACGACATGTACGACGCTTCGACCGGCGGGTATCTGCTCCGCAGCCTGCTGCTCAAGGGGTGTTCGGCCCTCGAGGCCCTCGAGTGTCACGACAACCAGGTCGAGGCGCTCGACGTATCGGACTGTGTCGCCCTGAAGGATATCAACTGCTGCTTCAACCAGATCAAGGAGATCGACTTCTCGAACTGCCCCAATCTGGTCAACGTCACCACCCGCAACAACCCCATGGACGGCGCCTCGCTCGACCTCTCCGACAAGCAGGATCTCGTCTACGTCTACTGCGCAACGAGCAACCTCGCCTCGCTCGACGTCTCCGGATGTCCGAAACTCAACAAGCTGATGGCCTCGTTCAACAAACTGACGGCGATCGATCTCAAGTCCTCGACTGCTCTCGACTATCTCGATATCTACAACAACTACATCAAGGAGGTCGACCTCTCGTCGAATACCAACCTTACCTATCTCTGGGTGGCCTGCAACGAGCTGACCGAACTCGACCTGTCGGCCAACAAGAAGCTGACCGAACTCAGCTGCTGGGGCAACCAGATCACGTCGCTCGACCTCGCGGGTTCGACGGCCATCGACAAGATCAACTGCGCGCTCAACCAGATCGCCACGCTCAACCTCACGGGCTGCTCGTCGCTGCGCGACCTGGAGTGCAACAACAATGCAATTGCGGAGCTGAACCTGGCCGACTGCCAGTCGACGCTGGCCGTGGTGACCTGCTATGAGAACAACCTCACGGAGCTCGACTTTACGGGATTCGAGAAGCTCTCGACGCTGAACTGCGACGACAACAAACTTCAGAAACTGCTCGTTGACGGCTGCTCGTCGCTCGTCTCGGTCGACTGCGCCAGCAACCAGCTCACGTCGCTCGACTTTACCGGCGCGGCCAACATCGGTGAGGTCTACTGCAGCAACAACCAGATCACGTCGGTGCTCTTCCCCGAAAATTCGCTCATGGGCACCTTCGAGTGCGGCGGCAACCAGCTCACGCGCATCGACCTGCGCAACTGCCCCCACCTCACGTCGCTGACCCTGGCCATGAACAAGCTCACTTCGCTGAGCGTCAACTATCTGGCGGATCTCGCGTTCCTCGACTGCACCTACAACTCGCTGCGAAGCCTCGATCTGACGAACCTCCCGAAACTGAACTTCGTACACTGCGAGAACACCGGCATGGAGGTGCTCTATCTGCGTGACGACATCAACTACGGCGAGGTGACCGTCGATGAGGAGACCCGCGTCGAGTACTGCCCGGCGGGACACGATTTCGACGATGTCAACTCCGGATGGGGCGACGCGGAGATCGACCCCTGGAATTAGTCCGACCGGCTGGTCGCAAGTGTATAACAAGCGTTGAATCTGGTAAAATACTCGCAAAATGAAGACTTTGGTAAACAAAATACTGGCTTGGGCCCCGGTACTGGCCCTGATGGTCTCGTGCAGCAAGGCCGACGATCAGGTGTTGTCGGCGGGCAAGGAGCGGGTGGTCCACGTTGTGGCCGAGAATGTCGATACCCGCACGATGATCGATTACGAACGCTCGGACTACTCCCATCTGGTCTGGGAGGAGGCCGACCGGCTGGCCGTGCTGACGGATGTCTACGATGACGTCGCCTCGATCGTCGAGGTCAACCAGGGGGCTTTCGATGCCCGGATCCCGGCCGACTACAACCAGTCGTACAACAACCTCATCGCAATATATCCCTCCGACGATCTCGAAGGGCAGAACATCGACAAGATCACGATGCCCATCCCCGCCGAGCAGCATCAGGATACGCTCGGTTCGAGCCGCGGGGTGCAGGTGCCGATGTTCACGGTCGTGAAGGTCCCCAACGGGGTGACGGAACAGACGGTCAGCGCCCGCTACCAGTTCCCCGCCGCCACGCTCCGCTTTGCCATCCGGTCCGATGTCCACAAGCTGGAGAAGGTCCTCTCGGTGACGATGACCGCGCAGGATCCCATCGCCGGAAAGATGACCTTCAACCGTCCGTCGTACTCGGTGCGGCTGATCAAGGGCGAAAACGAGGTGACGGTGACGGTCGACAAGCCCGCCGCCATCGAGAAGGGCGGTTACCTCTACATGAATGTCATGCGCGGCGTCTATGAAGGGGTGACGATCAAGGTGACGACCGATCAGAATACCTATCTCTTCGAGAACGGACGGTTCGATCTGACCGATCCCGAGGCTTCGCTCTTCAAGGTGAATCTGCCGCTCGACGTCAGCGTCGTGAAGCCCAAACCGTCCTACTATACCGAAATCTCCGAGGGTGAGGTGTTCAGTGCCGACGAGAAGTATCTGATCGCCTACAAGTATTCCGATACGGAGTATTACGTGGCTTCCGAATTCGTTGACTATTACCTCTACTACGAGTCCTTTGAGGTCGGCGAGAACGGTCTCGAAGCTACGGACCGGCTGACGCAGTATGCCTTTACGTTCACGCCGGTGGAGGGCACGGAGTATGTGACGCTCTACAGCGATGCGGTCAGCAATTCTTCGCCCTCGGCCATGTACGGGAAGGGGTTTGTCGGATCGCCGGCGACGACATACACGGATCCTGGCAAATTCGTACGCGGTTCGCAGGAGGATGTCGATAGTCCCGATACGCATCTGCGCTACTGCTGGAAGGTTACCTTCGAGGACGGTGCGCCGCAGATTAACAGCGTGCTGGTGGATGGATACCGCATTGCCTTCGAGCGTTGGGGTCAGTTGTTCACTCCGTGCAAACTCTCCAATACGGATTCCTATCCGATCGTAATCCTGAAACTGACGAAATAAGATAACTGCAGAATCGGTTGGGGTTGACCGATGCGGACGGCCGCCGGAATTATTTCCGACGTGCCGTCCGTTGCTTTTTCGGGGTGGGGGAGTCTGTCGTTGCGCGGATCTTGCGCCCTGTATCGGATTCCGCGGCTGCTTTTTGAAATTACTTTCCGTTAAAAAATGTTTCCGATAGAAAATAATTTATATCTTTGTTGCGGAAAGTACGTCGAGGGCGAAGTCTGTTTGCCGGATCGGTGCGATCTTCACGGGGTTATGTCGGTTTGGTCAGAGCGTGTCAAAGTCCGGACGGTGGCGGATCCCGTGCCTGCCGACAAGTGGGGAAGAGGTGAGGCGATCGGACGGAGGCCGAGCCGGGTAGCGGTCAGACAAAGGTCGGGCTGCGGGTTGAGGTGAGGTGAATGGATACGGGTCACCGGGCGTCATGCCGGCAGCAGGTTACGACAGTCGGGAGCGCCGCCGGGCGTCGGGCAGTGGTGAATGGATACGGGTCTTCGGACGTCATGCCGGCAGCAGGTTGCAACAGCCGGGTGCCGCATCGGGCGTCATGCCGCGTGACAGCGGGACGCAAAGCGATGCGACGGACTTTCCGCCAGCCCGGAGGCCGTGCCGGGACGATACGAATGCAGAAAACCAACAAAATATCATACCTTTCAGCAAGATGAAAATTCTCATAGTCGGAGGGGTGGCCGGAGGTGCCACCGTGGCGGCCCGCCTGCGCCGCCTGGACGAGCAGGCCCAGGTCATTCTGTTCGAACGCGGACCGCATGTCTCGTATGCCAACTGCGGACTGCCGTACTACATCGGCGGAACGATCGCCCAGCGTTCGAAACTCTTCGTGCAGACCGCCAAGGGGTTCACCGACCGTTTCCGCATCGACATCCGCACCGAACAGGAGGTCACGGCGATCGACCGTGTCAGCAAGGTGGTGACGGTGCGCCGCGTGGCCACGGGCGAAACCTACACCGAATCGTACGACCGGCTGGTCCTCTCGCCCGGAGCCGAGCCGCTGCGTCCGCCGATCGAGGGGATTGACAGCCCGCGGATCTTCACCCTGCGCAACGTTCCCGATACGGATGCCATCAAACAGTATGTCGATCGGCACCGTCCGCGGCGGGCCGTGGTTGTCGGCGGCGGGTTCATCGGCCTGGAGATGGCCGAGAATCTGCATCATCTCGGGTTGCGGGTCGATGTGGTGGAGATGGCCGATCAGGTGATGGCGCCGCTCGACTTCTCGATGGCCGCGCTGGTCCACCGCCAGCTGACGGACCGCGGGGTCGGTCTCTATCTGAAGGATGGGGTGGTGCGCTTCGAGGAGACGCCCGACGGGCGTGTGACGGTCCATCTGCAGAGCGGACGGCAGATCACGACCGATCTGGTGATTCTGAGCATCGGCGTACGGCCCGAGACGCGGCTCGCCCGGGAGGCCGGACTCGAGATCGGCGAGCGGCGCGGAATCGTCGTCAACGAATACATGCAGACCTCTGATCCGGAGATCTATGCCCTGGGCGATGCCGTCGAGGTGCGCCATCTGGTGACGGGGCGCCCGGCCCTCATCCCGCTGGCAGGTCCCGCCAACAAGCAGGGCCGCATCGTGGCCGACAACATCGTGCTGGGCAATACCCACGTCTACAAGGGGTCGATCGGCACGTCGGTGGCCAAGGTCTTCGACCTGACGGTGGCCGTGGCCGGCGCCAATGCCAAGCTGCTGAAGGCCAACGGGATTGAATACATCGAGTCGTTCACCCACGGCGCCTCGCACGCCGGATACTATCCCGATGCGCTGCCGCTGGCGATCAAGATCCTCTTCGCCCCCGGGTCGGGACGGCTGCTCGGCGCGCAGGTCGTCGGGTGCGACGGCGCCGACAAACGCATCGAGATGTTCGAACAGATCATCCGCACGGGCGGTACGGTCTACGACCTCACGGAACTCGAACACGCCTATGCGCCGCCCTACTCCTCGGCCAAGGATCCGGTGAACATGGCCGGCTATGTGGCCGAAAATATCCTCGCGGGGCGTGTGCGGGTGATCCAGTGGCGGGAGGTCGCCGCGCTGGGCGACGAGACGCTGCGCATCGATGTCCGCACGCGCGACGAGTTCGCCATGGGGTCGATCCCCGGCTTCGTGAACATCCCGCTCGACGAACTGCGCGAACACCTCGACGAGCTGCCGCGCGAACGTCCCGTGGTGGTGAGCTGCGCCGTCGGGCTGCGGGGTTATCTCGCCAGTCGCATCCTCACGCAGCACGGATTCCGCGACGTGCGCAACCTCTCGGGCGGCTATACGACGTGGCGTGTGGCGACGGCTCCCGTCCCCGACCCTCAGGACGTGGGGAACGGTTCGTGCGGGTGCGGGGCGGCGGCCGATGCGCGGAGCGTGCGGCCCGAGCCGGCCTGTTGCGGCGGACTCCCGGCTGCCGGTGCGGAGACGACCTCCGATGAGGCGGCTCCGGTGCTGGAGGTCGATGCCTGCGGGTTGATGTGCCCGGGACCGGTCATGCAGCTCAAGAAGAGTTACGAGGGGCTGAAGCCGGGCGGACGGCTGCGCATTACGGCCACGGATCAGGCCTTCGGACGCGACGTGGCCTCGTGGTGCCGCATGACCGGAGCCGCGCTGCTCGCGCTCGACACCTGCGGCGGAAAGGTCCGGGCCGAGATCGGTAAACCGGCATCATGTGACGGACGGGGCCCCGAAGCTGCCTCCGTCGCGACGCCGCGTGCGGGCGTTGAGGCGGCCGACAACAAGACGATCGTCGTCTTCAGCGACGATCTCGACCGGGCGCTGGCCTCGTTCGTCATCGCCAACGGCGCGGCGGCAACAGGCAAACGGGTGACGATGTTCTTCACCTTCTGGGGGCTCAACGTCATCAAGAAACGCCGCAAACCGGCCGTGCGCAAGGACTTCATGGGCCGCATGTTCGGCTGGATGCTCCCGGCCCACAGCGGGCAGCTGCACCTCTCGAAACTCAACATGTGGGGACTGGGCAGCCGGATGATGCGCGGCATCATGCGCCGCAAGAAGATCGACAGTCTCGAATCGTTGATGCGTCAGGCCCTCGACAGCGGCGTGGAGATGATCGCCTGCACGATGTCGATGGATGTCATGGGCGTGCGGCGCGAGGAGCTGCTCGATGAGGTCACGCTCGGCGGCGTCGCCTCCTATCTCGACCGAACCGAGGAGGCCAACCTCAACCTCTTCATCTGATTCATCCGAAGTGCGGCAACAAGCGGGCGGGCGCAACATCCTCTGAAGGAGTTGCGCCCGCCCGGTCGTTTGTCAGTTGTCCCAGCAGTTGAAATCGATCCATACGGTTTTCGACATCGAGACGTCCGTAACGGCGGATTCGTGTCCGTAGCGGATTCCGCAGTTGTAGTGCACCTTCGTCTTCTGCAGCTTCATCGCATCGGTCAGCGTAACGCCGACCAGCCCGGGTTGTGCATCGGCCTCGAGCGTGTAGATGCACTGCTGGCGGAAGAGCTTCATGCTGTTGTTGATGTGTTCGAGGTAGTTCTGCTTGAGCGTCCGCCCTCCGGCGAAGACGTAGTTGGTGGTCATTGCCTGCTGTGCGTCGATCATCCGCCCGCCGTGGCTCTCGTAGACGAAGGCCTCGCCCCGATCGTAGAACTCCCCGGGCGTAAACTGCCAGCGTTTGCCGTAGAGCCCGCTGCCGGCATTCCCACGGCAGGTCACCGACATGCTCTCGGTCTTGTAGGAGACCGTCGTCGAGGACTCCTTGCCGAACGATGCCTTGAATGCCTGCCACGGCCTTTCGGCCAACTGCACGGGCGAAACCGCTACCGAAACCTTCCAGTAGGAGTTCTCCGTATAGCTCGCCCCGTGTACCACGGTCTGCGGCTGGTAGCTCACCTCGCGGAATACGCCGCCGTCGGCGTGCACGGTCACCTCGCTCGATGCCTCCTGCAGCAGATTCCACAGGTAGGCGTACACGTTGATGCCCTTCGGGGTCGTATGGTCCCGGATCTGGGCGCTGAAACCTCCGCCCGTCGTGTTCGATATGCTCAGGATGCAGTTGTTGTTCTTGCTGTATATCTGAAAGTTATAGGCCGAGATGGTCCAGGCGTTGTCGATCGTCACCGGAGCCGGAATGCCGTTCTTGGTGGCGTACGGGTGCTTCTCCATCCCGTAATTCATCTCGCCCTCGTCGTAGGCATACAGCCGGTTGTAGATCTCGATCTGCTTGAGGGCCTCCTTGTCGGCCATCTGGGCGTTGTATCCCGGATCGGGCACGAAATCCCCCGAATCGGCCCCGAGAACCGGCATCGTCTTCGCCCGCAGCTGCTGCGATGCGGCGGCCTTCCCGATCATGTTCTCCAGCGCGTGCGGATCCTCCTTCGGAAAGATCCGGTAGTGCTGCACGTTGTCGTAGTTGATGGCGTAGTAGCCCGGCTCCATGTAGACCCCCACCAGGGAGAGCATGGCCGCTTTCTGCTCGGTGGCATCGCCGTCGGCTATGATGTAGAAGTCTCGCTTGTAGTATTTCAGCAGCCGGAACTGCGCTGCGGTGTAGCGACCCTTCACCACATCGTCGATGTTCAGGATGACCGTCAGATAGATGCCCGGATCGCGGACCGCCTCTTCGAACCGCTCCGGGGTCATCTCCCTGTCGTAGTGTTCGATCGTCTTGCGGCGGATCTCCCACGACACCGGAATGTTGTCGTAGAGCGTGGCGGCGATCTTCTCCACCTCGTCGTTCTCGCCCATGCAGAGCAAAACCACATCCTTCTTGACATCGACCGTTTCGTCGAGCGGTTCCTTCTTTTCGGGTATTTCGAGCTCGTCCCCGGAGCATGCCCCAAGGAGCGTGGCAGCCACAAGCAGCCATAAATAGATGCGGAGTTTCATAAGGACTGTCGTTTTCAGGGTTATTACCAGTTGTTGTAATCGATCCATACGGTACGCGTCGTATGGAGGTTGAGCAGGGCATCGGTGGCGATCCCCAGACTGTTCGGAAGGGGATGGGGCGCGGGTTTCCCCCAGCTGTTGAACCATACGCCGCCGCGCTGCAGCGAAATGCCGTCTTCGATCTCCACGCCGATGACGCCGGCCGAGGCTCCGTTGGTCTTGGCCGTCACGGCGCACTCCTGCTGGTAGTTCAACAGGTTCTGGTTGAACTGCGGATCACCCTCGTAGTCGCAAAACAGATTCGGCTTCCCGGGGGTGGTCGTGTTGTAGAGCAGGTCGTACCACGCGGGCGAGATCATCGCCGAACCGTCCACCATGCCGTCGGCCTTCCGGGCCCGGCTCCCCTTGAACAGCGTCTCGGGATACCAGCGCCACGTATAGGTCAGCTCCGATTCGGTCTGTTGCTTGGTCACCTCGCGCGTCATCTCCTTGAGCTGGTAGGTGATGCTCTTCCCCCAGCGGTATTCGCCCTTGAGTTCGGGTTTGTTGCTCAGGTCGAACCCGACCGAACGGCTCTGCGAATGGCTGATCGTGGACTCCTCCTGCGGTAGTCCCGGGGCAAAATCGATCGGCGCAAGATTGAGCAGCGATCCTTCGGAGGTGTAGATGCGGATGCGGGTGTCGGCACTGTTGCGGAGTCCCCACAGCAGCCCCCAAACCTCGTTCTGCGGCGGATTCTGGACATAGACCGTCGCGTTGCGGATCTTGTCGGCAAAACCGTTGCCGCCGGCCGAGTAGACCGCCAGCAGGTTGTCGCCGTTGGTCGGAGCGTAGATGCGCAGGTTGTATGCGTCGATGGCCCATTCGCGGTCCACGACCGCATCCCAGAGCCGGTCGGTGCGCGGAGCGTACTGGCTGATCTCCCCCTCGTAGGGTTGAAGCGGTTCGTAGCCCGTCATCGCATAGTCATAGCCGTTGGTGTAGACGTAGAAGCGGTTCTCGATGTAGATCCGTTTCATGGCGCGCAGCGCCCGGTCGGTCACCGCGGGATCCGACGGATCGTCGGTATCGGGGTCCGATGCCGCCAGGGCCCGGCTTCCGATCGGCAGTCCGCTTGTCCCGCAGACCTTTTTCCGAGCGTCGGGATCCGCGGCGTCGTAGAAGTAGCAGCGCTGTTCGTGCGGGAAGCAGACCTTGTAGTAGCCCGGGGCGACGTAGATGCCCAGCAGCCGGAGCAGCCACGGTTTGAGCTGTTCGTCACCGCCCCCGGAGGCGATCAGAACGATACCCCGGCGCAGATGGCGCAGCTCCTGGATCATGGCGGGGTTGTAGGTGCCCGAGATGAAGTCCCGCACGTCGCATACGAGTGTCAGGTCGCTCAGCGAATCGCGGGCGATGGTGTAGAGGCTTTCCAGCGGTTTCGGACCCGGAAGCTGCCGGAAGGAGAGCAGCGAGTCGTAGTGGTTCACCACCTGGATCTCTTCGGCAAGCCGGCGGGGTTCCGAACCGGTTCCGTCGAGCCAGATCAGGAAGCTGCCGTGCCGGGGGGCGGTCGCGTCCGCGAGCTCCATCTCCTGGCTTTCGACCCGAAGCATCTCCTGCGGTAGTGGCATTTCGTCGCGCTCGCAACTCGTCACGAAGGTCGGAAGGACGACCAGAATGAGCCGGAAGAAGAATGCGTATTTCATAACTCTCTGTTTTTAAGGTGAAACTTCTCCGGATACCGCCCGCTCTCCGTGCGGTGATTCAGCCGAGTCGGAACGTTGGGAAAGGGCGGGTTTTCCGGTAGTACAAAATTAGATGATTGAAATCATCTAAATGTTGCGATTCGAAAGCCCGGATTTAACACTTCTGGAATTCAACCTCTGATAATCAGTGTATTGCATCTTTGTTGGCGATTTTTATCTAACACGCTTCTGACGCGTGGCTTTCGTTTCGCTCTTTTCGCGTGGAAATGGCTCATTCCGGGGAGGGCAGCTCCGTTGGTCGGGGTGTATGGGAGGGAGTTCGGGCGGCGGGGTAGTGTCTGAAGAGTCGGGACCTCCGGGTAGCGCCGGCTTTTTCGCTCCCCTCGGCCCGTGCGGCAATCCCTTTATATATAGGTATACCCGCCGAATCGGGTGGATGATGGTGTGTGTGGAGCGGGAACCGAGGCGGGCGATATCGGGGAAGGGGACTGTCGCGGCCGAGGGAAGCATGCGGTGGGATCGCCGCAGTTATTCAAGGGGTTGTCGTTTCTATTCGACCCTTCGCAGAGCCGTTGGGAGCCGTATTTGGTGCGGATGTTAGGTCGATGTTAGATTTTAAGGGAGTATGGAAATATAATTTATTGACCAATAGTTTGATATAATCTCGCTTGTTAGATTCCGGCTGCTTGGTTGCAGGCCGAAGATGGCGGGAACAACCTACCTTTGCATCGAAAAAACAACCCTGTTTTCCGAATTCCCATCCAATTAACCGATCTGTTTCCAAAATGAAAAACTTCGCCCCTTTCTCCTTTCTGCTGTCGAATCCGCTTCCGTTTCCGGCCCGCTGCCGTGGAATCGGAATGCAGCGAGTCACTCCTGTTTTCCTTGCGTGTGTCGCCGTCTGCGGCCGCGACGTGGCAAAACCGACCGAATTCCCTGTAAATCCATAACGCGAAAAGAGTTTGCGGAGCCGATCGATAACGGCGACAGCCGCTCGGCTGAGAATCCGCGGACGGTCGAATCTTCCGGGATTCCGATGCGCATCCGGTTCCGTTTCGTAATCGAAGCGGGTGTCGCTCGATGCCGCCGTCCGGCCAGCGGTCCATTCCCGTGGCGGAGTTCTCTCCGGGAACGGGTTGCGGCGATCCGTTCCGCAGGCTCGATCCCCCGCTGCGAACCGCGGTCCGGGCTGCCGACTGTCCGCCGTGTCGTCTGGCCGGAGCTCTTCCGGTGGCTTGCTCCCGTTGGGAGGGCCTCAGCGGATGCCGTGTCGTCAATGCCCGGTTATCCGCCGCGCAGCCCGATCCTTGAACGATTATCACCAATCCAAATAAACCAATGAGCAGAATTCTGACGTTTTTTTTCCTGTTGGGGCTCTTCCCGTCGCTGGTCGTCGGGCAGGCGCCCCCGACTCCCGGGAACGACGCGGTCGACACGCTCACCCGTACGACCTGCCTCTTCCATTTCGTCCCGGGCCGTGATGCCTTCTATGTGCCGTGGCGAGGCAACCGGCTGGTGCTCGACACGCTGATGTCGGTCGTGCGGACCCATCTCCCGCAACTGCGTGAGGGACGCCTGTTTATCCATGTTGCCGGGTATGCTCCGACGGGCTCCCCGTCCTGCGGACCGGTCCGCACGGGTTATCTGCGCAACTGCCGTGTGAAGTCGGAACTTATTACGCGCGTCGGTGCCACGGAGGAGATGTTCCTCACGGACCGCTACCATCCCGAGACCCGTGACGGCCGGCGCGACGTGGTGGTCGTGACCTTCCCCGTAAATGCCGCCGGAGAGGTGCTGCCCGTCGAGACGGTAACCCCCGTTGAGGCGGTGACCCCCGTCGAGGCGGCGGCCGCGAATCCGGCCCCGTGCGACGAGTCGACGAACGATATGAACAAGAGCGGAACGCGATCCCCGTACTCCGCTTTCGAAACGGATCCTGTCGCGGAATCGGATCGCCTTGATTTTGATCCGAGTCCCGTTCCTGATGCCGATTCCGCGACGGTTTCCGATTCCGGACAGATCCCTGCCTGCGGGACCTTGTGCCGGGAGGTGTCCGGCGCCCGCCGCCCCGCCCGCTTCGCCCTCCACACGAACCTGCTGCGGTGGGCAACCCTGACGCCCGATGCCGGAATCGAATGGCGAATCTCGAGCCGGGCCGGTTTCGTCGTCAACGGTACCTACACCTCCTGGACCTGGAACGGAAAGGAGCGCCGGTATGCCCTGTGGAAGGTTGCTCCCGAGCTGCGCTGGTATCTGGGTGCGGCCCGGCGCGGGTATCTCGGAGCCATGTTCCAGGCCGGGTCGTTCAACTACAAACTCTCGACGATGGGACGCCAGGGCGATTTCCTGGGCGGCGGTATCGTGGGCGGTTATCTGATCCCGATCGGGCACCGGCTTGCGCTGGACCTCGCGGCCGGGGCGGGTTGTACGCATGCTGACTACGAAAAGTACCGCGTCATCGACGGAATCCGGGTGCGGCAGGGGCGCGGAACGAAAAATTACTGGGGTGTGAACCATCTGTCCGTCGGACTGGTCTGGACGTTCGGCGGCAACGAATAGATTACGCATGAAAAGATACGCTTTTATCATCGCCCTTGCTTGCTGTTGGATGCTTGCCTCCTGTGTGAAGGACAGGCTCTACGATCTGCCGCCGCATGCCGGACCGGATGTCGTTATCGTTGCGGCCGACTGGACGAACCGTTCGCAATCCGCCTCCGTCCCGGCCGAATATACGCTCCGACTCGCCTGCTGCGAGGAGCGGGAGTTTACCCTGGATGCTGCGGTTCCATCCCTGTTCCCGGTGCCGCTCGAGGAGGGAAAGCACTCCTTCCTGGCCCGCAATACGGCCGACAAAATCGATGTGAACGGCCATCTGGCAACCGTCGCGGCGGCCGGCGGGGAGGGGATCGACCCCCTGCCGGGATATTTCTTCTCGGCGCGGCGGGAGTTTGAGGTCGGTCGGGGAGATACGACCCGGGTGACAGTGCCGATGCGGCAGCGGGTCCGCGACCTCTCCTTCGAGTTGACCCTGACGGACGGCAATCCGGAACGCGTCGCCGGGATCACGGGTTCGCTTGCGGGGGTGGCGGCACAATTCGACCTCGAGACGCAGCGCCCCACGGGCGGGGCCAAACGGGTCGATCCCCGCTTCATCCGCGAAGGAGCCGTCGTAACGGCCCGGCTGAGGCTGATGGGCATTGCCGGCCAGGAGCAGCTGCTCGCGCTGCAGATCGTCTTTACGGATGGATCCGTACAGCAGCTGCAGGCCGATCTGACGGCGCAGTTCGTCGGTTTTGAGGACAACATGACGCTTCCGCTTACGATCCGGGGAAATCTGTCGATCCCCGCCGAACCGGGCCTCTCGGCCTCGATTTCCGACTGGACGGTCGGCGAAAACGACGAAATTGAGATTCATTAACCAACCTTTTATTGATTCAATTCCCGAAACATGAAACAACTCTGCATGACCCTGACGGGTGCTTTGGCGGCTCTGGCCGTCGCCTCCTGCAACAAAACCGACTCCGCGATGCCGAACGGCGGAGGCGCTTCCGACGGCCGTGTGGCCGTCCAATTCTCCGCCGGCAGTCTCGATGTGCGCCCCGACGCCCCGACGCGCGGCGACTGGACCATCCGCGATGGCAAGATCGGAATCTACGTCCTGGATGCCACGGAGTCCACGATTGCCGACGGGTATGCCAATGTCGGCTACCGGTTCGATGCCGAACGGCGGATCTTCGTGCCGGTTTCCGAAACGATCTACTTCCCGGTCGACGGATCGAAGCGGCGCTTTGTGGCCTATTCTCCCTGCCGGGAGGTGGCGGACGGCCTCTTCAAGGTCGATCTGAGCGAGCAGCCGGCTCCCGAGGAGCAGGGGGCCCGCGAACTGCTCTGGACGGACGTAACGCCCGCCTACGACAAGACAACACCCGACGTGCGCCTCGAATTCAAACACCAGTATGCCCGGATCACCGTCCGGGTAAAGAGCGGTGCCGGGCTGACCGGCGAGGATCTGAAGGGGCTCGTCGTCTCGATCTCCGACATGCGGCTCAAGGCCGATTTCCAGCTCCTGACGGGGAAGATGACCCCGACCGGGGATCCGGATGTGCTGACCCTCCGCGGGGCGGCAGCCGACGGATCGGTGCATACGGCCCTCGTCCTGCCGACGGAGCCGGCCGAAAAGCGGACCATGAACTTCAAACTGGGTGACGATACCTTCTTCTGGAACATCGCCGACAAGCGCTTCGAAGCGGGCAAGACGTATGAATACACCGTGACGGCGAATCGCACGGCGCTGGGTCTTCTGGTGACTGTCGTCGACTGGGAAGAGGGCGAGACCGGAATCGGTGTGGCCGAATAGTGCAGAAACCATCAAAAACAAACGAATGATAACCGAAAAACCGAAAAACCGAATCATGAAACGTTTTGCAATTTGTGTACTGGCTCTCTCGGCACTGGCTTCGTGTGCGAAGGAGGAGCGGATGGGAGGCACGGAGGGTGCCCCGGAGCTGCGTCTGGCGAGTGGAATCGAAGTGATGACGCGCGGCGACGTGCAGTCGACCGAGATCGTGCCGGGAGAGACGGTACATGCCTGGGTCTTTGATGCCGGAAACGGCGAGGCGCTCTACAATGCCGTCGGACTGACGGCGCAGGCGGGCGGTGCGCTTTCGGGCGAGCCGATGTATTTCCCGCGTACGGGCCATGCGGTCCATGTCCGGGCACTGCACGGACGCTTTGCCGAGGGGGCGCCGGTCGCTCCCGGAACCGCCTTCCCGAAGGAGGGAATCGGATTTGAGGTGGCCGTCGACCAGAGCCGGGGAGGTGATGCCTATGTGCAGTCCGATCTGTTGTATGCGGCTCTGAACGATGTGGCCCGGACGAAGAGCGCCGTGGGGCTGACCTTCTACCACATGCTCTCGAAGTTCGAACTGGAGATCGTCCGCGGGGCCGGTCTGACGGACGAGATCGTCTCCGTAACGCTCGACGGCGTGGCGGTGAAGGGTACCTTCACGCCGAAGGAGGGGGCTGCTCTCGACCGGCAGACCGAACGGGCCGCCATGATCGCCGCCGACGAAACGCAGGTGGCCGACATGCAGCTCGGAACGGTGGCCGATGCCGCTCAGACGAACGATGCGATCGTCGTGCCGCAGTCCGTGGCGGGCAAGACGCTGACCTTCCGGCTCGCAGGAGGCGGCGAACTGGTCTACACCTTCCCCGGCGGCAAGGCGTTCGAAAGCGGAAAGCGGCATCTCTACAAGGTGACGCTGACGCTCACCGGGCTGCAGGTGACGTCGAACATCTCGCCGTGGGACGATTCGGAGGCGTGCGAGGAGGGTGAGGCTACGCAGTCCCGGGTCGCACGGATCGGTGACTTTTTCTATGCGGACGGAACCTTCTCGACAGAACTCGATCCGGCAAAGACCGTCATCGGCATTGTCTTCCAGACCGACCCCGCCCGCATCGGCGATGCCGAGAAGGAGGCCCTGCAGAAGAAGGGTATTGCCCGGCCAAACGGTCTTGTCCTGTCGGTGAAAAAGGTGTCGAACGGTTCCCAATGGAATCGGGAAAAGAAATATGCCGGATCCGGTGATTTGTGTCTTACGAAAGCGGATTGCGAGAAGGAGATCGACGGCCTCCGCAATTACAATACGGTGATCGCTCTGGCGGAAAAGGAGAGCAATCTGTTCATGTATCCGACATTCGAGGCCGTCAAGAATTACGACGTTGCGGCTCCGGAGAATACGACGGGCTGGTACCTGCCGGCTGCGGGACAGTGGTATGATGTCTTCGCCAATCTGGGAGGACTGCCCGGATGGGACAAGACCAACGATAACAGCTACATCGAATGGGCGGATCTTTCGCAGGCGGTTGCTGAGAAATTGAATGCCCGGTTGAAGCTGATCGGAGAGGGCAAATACGATGAATTCCGCAATAACAGCGACCAGTGGTTCTGGACATCCTCGGTCTATGGCGAGGGTAAATCCTGGCGGTGGGGTCTCTTGGCCCGAGATGTGCGCTGTCTGGCCGACAATCAGGACTACAGCTGCATCGTGAGAGCCGTGCTTGCATTCTGATCGGTCGTCGATTGGAAAAACGGCCTTCGACTCTCTGTGCTCCATCCGCAATACCTCGGCCTCGCATCTGCTGTCGTTCTGAGCGGGAGGTGACCGTCTCCGGTGTCTGTCTGAAAAGAGTGCGGCTGTTTCGGAAAGAAAAACGGACAAAACCGGACGAAAACACGTAACTTTGAAGGGCGTTCCGTCGGATGGTCCGGTTTGCCGGGCAAAAGTGGGGCTTCTCCGGTCCGGGCTTCGTCCCGAACGACCTGTTCGGGCGGGGAGCGGCCTCTTCCGGCAGGCTCGTGCCGGCGGAACCGTGTATCAACGTGAGATCGAATCAAACCATGAAAAGAGAACTGCTGCACTCGTGCCCCGAGTTGATCGACTACATCAACGAGGTGGGCTTTCTTCCCCTGCTGCGGATGGGGATTCCGGGCTGGTCGGCCGAAGAGGTGACCGACGAGGATTGTCAATACACGCGTCTGCCCGACGGCGGCTGGGAGTGGCCGTTGTGGGAGTGGAAGGGGGCGATCGTCCAGGAGAGCGGCTGCGCCTACGGGAAGTTCTTCAACGGAAAGGCCACCTTCGTGAGCCGCGACTGGTGGCCCGACTTCTGCAACTACCGCCGCAGCCTCTCGCCCGAACCCGCCGAAGGCAGCATCGAACGGACCATCCTCGACGTGCTTAAGTGCGAGGGGAGTCTCATTACGCGTGATCTGCGCGCCGAGTGCGGCTTCGGGGGACCGAAGATGAGGAGCCGTTTCGACGGCTATGTGGCCCGGCTGGAGATGGGCGGTTACATCGTGACCGAGGATTTCGTCTATGCCCGCGACCGTCATGGACGCGAGTATGGATGGGGGCGGGCGCTGCTCACCACGCCCGAGGCCCTCTTCGGTCCGGAGGCCTGTCACCCGGATCGTTCGCCCGAGGAGTCGCGTGCGCGGATGCTTGGCCAGTTGCGGAAGATTCTGCCCGACGTGACCGATTCGAAGCTGGAGTCCCTGCTCCGATAGTTTGTCGGGGCGGCATGCCGGTTGATCGGCCGGGGCAGCCTTGCCGGAACGGGCTGCGGCCGGCGGTCGGGGAGGGGCGTGTGACGATCGGGAATCCGTGAACGGCGGCCGGTGACATCCGGATCGTGTGGCGGGGATCGAAGTTCGGGCAGTCGCTGAAAAAGGCCGGGCAGGAAGCAATTCCTGCCCGGCCTTTGCCGTTGCGGTGCCGGAGTGTTGCCGTCGCCTTGAAGGGTCGCCGCCTTGAGGGTGTTGCGGCGCCGGAGTATTGCGGTGCCGCAGCCCGGGAGGCGGATCGTGACCGGATCGTGACCGGATCGGAATCCGCCGGCCTCCGGATCACGCGATCAGAAGACCCGGACGCAGCGTACGCTGCAGCCCGATGCCCGCATGTTCGAGTTATACATCACGTAGCTGGCGTTGAAGTCGACGATCTTCGACCGACCCTCGTCGACCGATGAGGTCCAGTAGTAGCCTTCGCGGCCCTGCGGACCCGGGATCAGACGCAGAACGCCCGAATTGTTGGCCATCTGGCCCGCTGCCGGGAAGAACGAGTGGGCGTTGGTGAAGGTCCAGCCGTCGGCGAACGAACCCTCGGCGAGGATCGACGACGAATCGAAGGCCGCGTTGCCGGTCGACGTGAAGCCGGTGAAGACCTTCACCGGGGCGACCATGTAGCCCTCCGGACACGGATCGTAGATCGTCTTCACGGGAGCCGTCTCGTCGGGATTGCCCCAGAGATGGTCGTTGCGGTGGGTGAGCGTCTCGGCATCGTCCGCGCCGCCCAGTCCGTACCAGTCGAACATGTTGTTGTAGGTCCCCGTGAAGAACATCTCGGGATACTGGATGGCCTCCAGCAGCGTGGCCGCATCCGACGTCGTCGAGGTGGCGTAGCCCACCATCGGCACGTAGTCCGCATCGCCGTAGACGAGCGAACCGTCCAGAATCGACCCGTAACTGTTGAAGCCCACGTAGGGATCCTTGCGCCCCCACTGGTACTTCAGACCGTCGTACGTCGAGAGGCTCCCTTCGGGCTGGGTCCAGTCGCCCAGGTTGCGGTCCATGATCGTGAACTGCTCGCCGGCGTTGTTCGTGCAGGTGACATCCTTCACCTCGCTCGTGGCCCAGATGTGCCAGCTCCAGAGGATCGTACCCCGTTTGCGCGGGAAGGGCTCCGTGACGGGAACACCGTCCGTGACGGCGATCACGGCGTTGCCGTTGATGGTGCCCGAGGTGGTGAAGAGCACCTTGCCCTCCGGGGTCAGCTCGACGCTGCTGATCACGCCGCCGACCTCCGTGCCGGTCTCCCACAGCACCAGTACATCCTTCGGCTCGATCCGCGTCGGAGCGTCAAGGCCCGCCGTGGCGATGCCGTTGCCCATGACCGTGGCGTCGAAGAGGTAGGTCGTATTGGGTTGCGTGACGATGTAGCAGTTGGCGTAGCCGCCGTCGGCGTTGAGGTCGACGGCATCCACCAGCGAAGCCGCAACGCTCACCTCAAGCTCCGCATAGACGCTCAGTCCGGAGGCCGACAGGGCGATGACCGAGATCTTGCCCTGCTGTTCGGCAAAGGTATTCTCCTCGACGGGGGCCGTGATGTCGAGCTTGTCGCCGTTGAAGGCCACCTTCCAGCCGTCGGGCTTGCCGATCTGGGTGTTGACGGCGCCCGTCATGGTGTAGTCGACCGAGAGGGTCTCGCCGAAGCTGAACTCGAGCGGACCTTCGGTGTCGAACGTAAAGCGCAGTTCGCCGGTTGCCGGGAGCCGGATGACGGTGCCGTCGAGCAGTTCGACAACGAGCATCCCGTCCTCGAAGCGGACGTCGTTGAAGAAGCCGGGCTCCTCCTCCTGCGAAGCGGCGACGCCGGTATTCTCCCACGTCGTGCCGCCGTCGGCCGAGATCTCCCACATGCCCGTTTCGGGGTTGATCCTCACGTGCGGAGCCACGGCTGCGGCCGGAATCGGGTTGCCTTCGGCGTCGGTCAGCCGCACGGTGTCGCCTTCGGCAGTCCGGTAGGCCCACCAGAAGTCGCCCGACTCCTCGACGATGACGAGGACCGGCGACCAGTTGTCCGATCCGCCCCTGGCGATCGTCACGGTGGTTCCGTCGGAGAAGGTGACGGTCCATCCGTCGGCGGTCTCTACGGCCGAATCGACGGTAACCTCCTGTTGGTTGAGTTTTTCAAGAAGGGATTTCAGCGAGTTGATATCCTCCTGCATCGAGTTTTCCAGTTGGTCGAGGCGCTCCGAAAGTCCGTTCACGGAGTTCCAGAGGTCGGAGTCGTCGTACGAACACGACGACAGCGTCAGCACCAGCAGGGCCGCCAACAGGCAGCGCAGCTGTTTCATGGGGAAGAGCTGTTTCATGGCAGTATGTATAATGATGGGTTATCGATTTACAAAGTAACAATTTTAATCGCGAAAAATCGTTAACCTAAGTTCATGGTCCCGGATTTTGCATTTTTGGCAGATTATGGCTAATATTGCGTGCATGGACAAGGATTTGAAACAACTGCTCAAGGAGGAGTGTAAATTCAGCCCTTCGGACTCCCTGCTGGAGCGTTTCCTCGGGGCGATGGAGGAGATCCGGGTCAGGCCGCGATGCCGGATCATCGATTTCGGAACGGTGAACTCCGATGTCTTTTGTGTCAAGCGGGGAATCGTGCGGCTTTTCCATGTGGACGACGCCAAGGAGTCGACCTTCGGCTTCGCCTCGCCCGGGACGATCTTCCTGTCGCCCCTCTCGTTTTATCTCGACGCTCCGGCCTTTCTGATGGCCGAAACCTGCAAGATCCCCGCCACGCTGCTGCGGATGAGCCGCGAGACCTTCTATACCTTTGTTAATGGTTCGGACGAGTTTGCCCGCTGGATGTTCAGCCTGGCGTCGGCCCAGATCTGCATCTGCGAGCGGAAACTTTCGCTGATCAACGGCTCGGCCATGGAACGATACCGGGCCGTGCTGAAAAACCGCCCGGATATTGTCGAGGCGGTCACCAGCCGTGTGCTGGCCTCCTATCTGGACATTACCCCGCAGCATCTCTGCCGCCTCAAGCAGCAGCTTCGCGACGGTCGATGACACCCGGATCCGGTCGGAACGGCATCCGCCGGTGCGGAGGCTCTTCCCGGACGGCCCGTGGCGTGCAACCGGCTCCGTCCCGGTATTTGGAACGCCAAAGAGGGGGGATGGTGCGCAAAAGGGAAGCAGCTGATGGTTTTTTGCCTGTAAACAGGTACCTTTGCAGCGGCTTTCCGGGAACTCCGCAGGACGGGGCCCCGGAAAACCCTCCGCTCCGGCCGGCGGCGAAGCGGCATCGGACGGATGCGGGCGGAGGGTTGGAAAAGAGAAACAGCGTGGAATGAAGAGTCGTATCGATCGGGAAAAGAGGATCGTCGAGCAGATGATCCGGTTGTATTGTCGGAAAAAGGAGGGACATGCGGAGCTGTGTCCGGCATGCCGCGAGGTGCTGGAGTATGCCTGTCTGCGGCTCGATCGATGCCGGTTCGGGGCCGACAAGCCGACCTGTCAGCACTGTACGCTGCATTGCTATCGGCGGGACATGCAGGAACGTATCAAGGTTATCATGCGCTGGTCCGGGCCGCGGATGCTGCTTTACCATCCGGTATCGGCGCTCCGGCATCTATGGCGGAGGCGGTAGGGCGGCTCCCGATCCCCGTATCCGGGTGCATTGCCTTCCGTGGAGGCGGGCTTCTCTCGGTCTCTCGGCGGGTCCGGGCACGGCGGAACGTCGTACAATTTTTCGGGCCGCTGCCCATCTCTTCTCCTCTTCCAAAAAAAGAGTGCCCCCGCGAAAAGGGCACTCTTCTTTTTTGGGCTGTCTCCGTGCGGCCGTTCGTCAGGAGAGCACCGTCCCGTTGGCGGCAATGCGCAGTTTCGCCTCGCGCTCCGGATGCTCCTGCTCGAACTCGAGTTCGTACCACTCGCCGTCGGGCGTCTGGACGTAATCCGCTCCGTCGAACTCCCAGGCGGCATACTGCGAGGCGGCTACGGCCTGCGTCACGGCTGCCGGCAGCTCGTTGTAACGCACCTCCCACGTCGTCCTGACCCACGCCCCGGCTCCGTTGAACAGCACCGATTTCTCACGCCCCTCGTGGCGGATCTCCACCTCCAGGTAGCCGTTTTCGACCTCCTGCTCGAGAATCGTCGCCCCGGGGTAGTTCTCGCGGATGAACGCTTCGGCATCGGTCGGAACGCCCGCTCCGCCGTTGAACACCGGCTCGTAGAGCGACACTTCGCCCGCGGGCGTGATCTTCAGCCGGACATCCCCGTTGCGCGACTCCAGCTCCAGGCGGTAGTAGTTGCCTTCGGCGGCCGTTTCGAAGTAGTCCGCATCGTCGAGCCGGTAGCCCCGCGACTCGGCATATTCCGACCCCTCCCAGGCTCCGACAACCGTCGCCGGCAGTTG
Organism: uncultured Alistipes sp.; assembly: GCA_938014215.1. Classification (GTDB taxonomy): domain Bacteria; phylum Bacteroidota; class Bacteroidia; order Bacteroidales; family Rikenellaceae; genus Alistipes. Next base: position 74,410 of record CALLRW010000020.1, read on the forward strand.
CGAACGACGCAGTTCGGTCTGCGTGTAGAGCCACGAGCCGTTGCGGTCGAAATAGAGGTCGCGCGCCACTCCGTTGTCGATGATCTCCACCTCGGTGCCCTCCGACTCCCGATCCACATCGACCACGCGCGCCCCGGGGTAGTGGGCGGCAATGTACTCATCGATCCCCGACACGGGCTGCGAGGGGATGAAATCGCCGTAATCGTAATCGGGTCCGGCATCGGCCATCGTCTTGACCAGCACGCCGTCGGGCGCGTAGTAGAGGTCCACCTCACGGTTGGCCTGCTCCGCCTCGATGACATAGATCTCGGGCTCAACCTCGCCGCTGCGCGTCAGGACGTCGACCTCGTTGTCGATCTGCCAGTCGGCATATTCGCTCGTCTCGAAGGCCGTCTTGACCGCCTGCGGCAGCGCCGAGTAGGGGATTTCGCGCTCGGTCATCGACCAGGAGCCCTGCTGATTGTCAAACCAGGCCGTGCAGAGAGCCGAAGTCGAGGCGGCCTGCGGGTTGTTCCACGAGAACGACGCCACGGCATATTCGCCCTTGACGGCCCACGAGACCTGCTGCGCCCCGGGGAAGCGTGTGGCAAATGCCTCGAGTACCTGAGGCGACACCTCGCCCGAAGGGTTGCTGCCCTGATCCGCCTTTTCGCAACCCACGGCCAGAACGGCCGCCGTTGCCACGCCTAAAAGGGTATTCACAAATTTCATCATAACATGCTTTTTTAGGGGTTTATACTGCTTTTCTTCCCTTGCGGGAACCTTTCTCGGATACAAAGATGTTAGGGGATTCTGAAAAGAATCTGAATTGGATTCCTATTTCAGTCGGGAAGGGGTGTCGATACTCGGGGCCCGTTATGCCGGGAAGATCCTCGAGATGTGTTCTCCGAAGGGGCCTGCGACATGCTCCGCGCGGCAACGGTGTCCTGCACACGGGCGCTCATCATCGACCTGCGCACCTGCCCGTTGAACGTAGACGGTGCGCTGACAGCGCTGGCCGGCCAGTCGCTGAACACCGAGCCCTACAAAGGACGGGTGATCTTACTGGTCGACGAGGCGACGCTGTAACTTGTCGGCGTGCAGGTGTATGAGGGGCAGTCGGTAGTCGCCCCCCCCCGCCGCACCCGGAGGAATGTGTGTATTCGATTTTTGAGGGTCGGACCTAGTTTCGCCGGTCAAAATTCTCAATCTCGCGGGCCAGATCTCCCATCCGGGAATCGGTCGTAAAAGCCATTTCCGGGGCCAGCAGGGTCGAACATCCTACGCCCGTGCCGTCGGCCAACAGCTCCTTGTTGAATTTCGACCGGTAGATCGTAGCGTGTGATTTGCAGAGTATATTCCTTCTCCGATTTGACGTACTCGGCCTCATCGGCTGCTTTGTCCGGAGTGATGCGGACAACCGGCCAGAGCTTTTTGTCCCGAGACTTTGAACTGCCGCGTCATCAGCAGGCAACCGTGCTTTTCAATCCCTGATTGTAATGTTGCAGCGGAGAATCCGCCCGTGATTTTTCATTCCGGGGGGCTTTTCGGGTGAGGAATTGACCTCTGCGGATGCCGAAACTGTACCCGTCGCCTGTCGGGAGCGAGCGTTTTCTTCAAAAGAATCTTTCCGGCCGGGGCCGTCTATCCATCCGTTGGTCGCGATTCTGGAATTGGCTGACATACAGGCCTGCGAGGAGCAACAACAACAGCAACGCCGTCGCGCACGGAAAAAACGGCGTCGTTTGTAAACTGTGCGACCATCTTGTTGTGAGAGAATATTTTTCATACTTTTGTCACTATGTTTGTCACTATGTTTGTCAACTTCCATTGTATCTATTTAATCTGACAATACGAAATGGCGGAAAGAGTAAGACGCACGAATGCTGAAATCGATCATACCGTAATGGCTGAACTCGAAAAACTGGTCATCAAAAGTGGTTTCGGCAACGTGCTTGTCACGGAATTGATGGCCAATGCCCGTTTGGACCCCCCGGTCTTTTATCGGCGCTATGGATCTATCGACAATCTTTATGACAAGTTGTCCCAGAAATATGATTTCTGGATCAATAACACGATCGACACGTCAGAGTTGAGCGTCCTGGGACCTAAATTGTTCTTTGCGAAAACCCTGAAGACGCTTTACAGGGAGTTATGCAACAATGAGGTCATGCAGAAACTGTTGCTTTGGGAGATGTCGGCCGACAATGAGACGACCCGGAGAACGGCCCGGATTCGGGATCTGATGAACATGAATCTGGTCGAATATTACGACCTGCTATTCAAACCCACTCATATCAATATTCGGAGCATTATCGCCCTCTTGATCTCGGGAATCTATTACCTGATCCTGCATAGGGAACGGGCGCCTTTTTGTAAGATCGATTTCAATACGCCCGAAGGAGAAGCGGCCTTTTCGGAGGCGGTGGATGCTTTGGTTGACATGTTGTTTGATCGGATTGAAGTTCACAACGAAAAGCAGGCATGTTACGAACGCATGCTTAAAGACGGAATCAGCAAGAGAAAGGCCTGCCAATACCTGGGGGTGGATATCCATGAATTCGACAGCTGAAAGCAGACGTTTGTAGGGAGATGCCGGTGCAGCAGGAGCAGTTAATAAAAAGAGAGGGTGTTTAAAACTCCTTCTCTTTTTTATTTGTCGTTATGTCAGGATCTTTTCATACGGAGTGTCCCGGTTCAAATGATTCCCTATTTTTCCCCTGTTTTATAAAAGACATCGGGTAAACGGTCACAATCTTCTGGAGTGTGGTACCATAAGTAAGTATTATAGTATTAAATTACGGTGTGCTGTCAGTTGTGTATTTCTATCTAAAATAGATAATATTTATATTGATACATACTTTTTCAAGTTGTATTTTTAGTTTTATACAGTTTATTTTAGCTAAATGTATTATATCTAAAATTATTTTGTGTATCTTTGTCGTATGTAGATGAATATGTCTCTTTGGGAGAAAACAAAATTTGTTGTTAACGGGAACGCACAACGATGAATAATCAACAAAGAGGTGGCAACACCTGCGGATGTCTTTATGCGGATAAAAGCGGGTCTTCGACCATGGACAACGGACTGGCCAATGCCGAGACGGGAGCTTGGTCCGGGGACAACTTCTCCTGTATCCAAACTGTATTCATCCGGCCATAAAGCCTGAATGACTGCTCAACCCTTGCCGGCGGCTGCGGAATGAGCCACCGGTAAATAAAAACTTCTGCTTATGAGAACTTTTTTGATTTTGTTGTCTGCCATCCTGTTTTCATGGGAGACGGTATCGGCGCATTATTTCCCCGATCTCAGGGACCCGGGAGCAAAATATCCGATCGACACCTGCCATCTCTGCGTAACCTACGACTTTGCCTATGTAGAAGATACTTTGGATATGAAGTTTCTGCACGACCGTACGCTGCTCGAAATAGGACAAAACACGAGTCATTATTACAGTCAGTACACCGATCGGATCGACTCGATGGCATACCTTCATTACGTAGCCATTCCGCGGACGGACATTGCCCGTCTGGAGAGAGGTATTCAAGTGTGGGACTGGTTGCAACCGGATGAACACCCGTGGTATTGCGATATATATACGTGGCCGCAGGATCGGAAGCGCATGGTCTCAACACGCTTTCTGAAGGAAGAATACCGGTATGACGAGCCGGTCGAAGCGCTGGCGTGGCGGATTACGGAACAGACGGATACGGTTGCGGGCTATCTTTGCCGCAAGGCGGTCGCAGCCTTCCGCGGCCGCACGTGGAAGGCCTGGTTCGCGCCGGAGATTCCTCTGGCGCAGGGACCGTGGAAGCTGGGCGGACTGCCGGGGCTGATTCTGAAAGCCGCCGACACGGATGGGCTCTTCTGCTGGACGGCGATCGGCCTGGAACAACCCGTCGATCGGATGATTTACGACTATGCGGACAAGGCGCTGAACGGTACGAACCGCAGTGGGCCCATCATTCCGTCACACAGGAAAGTCAAGTGTTCGCGTAAGGACGTCGACCGCCTGTGGCGCAGGCAGTGGCTGGCCCCGATGACGGTGATGTTTCTGGACGGAGAGGAGCACATCATCTACGACATGAGTACGCAAAAAACGGTTGAGATTGACATCAATGATGTCCCCAAGGGCTATTATCCGAAACTGGAGCTGGATATATGACTTTTTCCGATTCGGGCATGTCATTCGAATACAAAAACGGCCTTCCCTCGTTGTAAAAAAACTAAAACACGAGAGCCATGAAGTCTCTGAATATAAATCTGATCGAGAAAAAATCCTGGAAATATATTTGGCTTGTATTCAGAAAAATATGATTATTTATGTCGGGTCCCTGTTTCATCAGGAACCCAATATGATTCGAGTATTATGAAGAAATTGCTATTGTCTTTTGTCCTTTTCTTGGCATTCGGTCCGGTTTGCGGGCAAACGCTGCCGCTTGTCTGCGAACGGGACCTGGCAACCCGAAAGGCGATCGATACCTGTCTGCTGGAAGTCGGCTACCTGTTCCGGTATTCACGGGACACGCTGGACCGACAGGCATATTTCGACAGGAGGTTTTGTCCGTGGGACGGAAATACGCACACTATTACAGCGCCGGAGCCGCTCGAATCGACACCCTCACCTTCCGGGCGCGGAGACAGGGTCGCGAGACGCTGGACCTGGACCGGGCATTTGCGCCGGACGAGAAGCCCTGTTATTGTGACGTGTATACGGACTATCCGTCGGACGGACGTCGGAGGGTCGTCCACAGATTGTGGGAAAACGACTATGCATATGAGGAGTCGGCGGAACCCCTCTATTGGTCGTTCGACAGTGTCTCCTGCGACTCGTTGCTCGGATATTCTTGTTTCCGAGCCGTTTGCACATGGCGGGGACGGCGTTATACCGTCTGGTACGCTCCGGACCTTCCGATGCGGTACGGTCTGTGGAAATTCGGCGGACTCCCGGGTCTGATCCTTGCCGTGGAGGAGTCGGAAGGCCTCTTCAGTTGGAGGGCCTCGTACATTGTACAGCCCGAAGGGAAACCATTGTGGATTTACGATCCGTCGATTGGCGGCGACTTCGGACATCGTAGCCAGCGCGTAACACGCCGGCAATGGCTTCGGATGGAAAAGATGCAGTGGCAGGAACCTGTCGCTTTGATGCGTATGCTGAATATAAAGACGTTGATTGAGAAGGAGGGCCGATATGTCGCTCCCGAACCGGGAGATATCGAGGTCCCCTACATTCCACCTCTGGAGCGGGAGTGAGTGGTTGTCTGGACTCTCCGCGGGAATGGGTGTTGACCGAACGCCGGCAACACGTCGACACAGAACCAGGGAGTTTTTGTTTGCCAGTAAAAGCATGTATGGCATTCGCAGGCTCAGAAAAGAGAAAAACTATGAAATATTTTCTGTATTTGTCCATTTTCCTGTCCATTGCGGCAGACTCGGCAGTCGCATTAGCCCAGTCTTCGCGGTCGGGACGGGACCAGTCTTTGAAACGGGTTATTGATACCTGCGTGCTCCGCGTCGATTATCTGTTTGTCCGGGCCGTTGATACGGTAAGCGGACAGCGTTACCGGGATCACCGTCGTCTGGAAATCGGGAGCAGGTATAGCCGGGATTACAGCCTTTTTGCCGACCGGTCGGACAGCCTGGCCTTCGAGGCCTACCGCAAGAATGCCGATGCCGGAGTCGATCTCTACGGCTGGCTGCGACCCGGAGAGCGGGGTTTCTGTGAGGATTATTATATGGATTATCCCCGCATGGGACTCCTGACTGCATCGCTCTGCATCGTCAATACCGAATACCGGTACAGCGAACCGATACCTCATATCGACTGGAAGTTGCATGCAGACTCCACCCGCCGGATTCTCGGCTATGCCTGTCAACTGGCGACAGCCGAGTTTAGGGGCCGGAGGTGGTCGGTCTGGTTCACACCGGAGATACCCCTCTCCCGAGGCCCGTGGAAGCTGGGAGGACTGCCGGGGCTGATTCTGCAGGCCTGCGATGAAACGGGTCTTTTCGGATTTGAGGCCACGGGTGTGGAACTCGGCCGCAACCATCCGATTCATGTTTATGACGCAATGGCGCAACCGTCCGGCGGAGGGGCGGGCATGCAGATCAGGCAGACGACGCGCGATCGGGTCCGTATGCTGCAGTCGTTGTTCTGGAAAGACCCGGTAGCCTTGAACGAGATGCACGGTGTTGTCAGTGCCATCCGCGATGCTTCGGGACGGACCGTCATCCAAAAACGGGGAGCAGTTCAACGGCCTTATATTCCGCCGCTCGAACTGGAATGAGCTTCTTCTCGCCGCCTTGAGATGCCTTAAACACTCATCCCGAAGATTCATCCCGAATTAAAACCCGTGAATGCCCCGGCGCATAGCGAATTGCGCAATTAGACAGGAGAAAACCGAAAATCCTCAAAAATGTAGGAACCAACTTAACACCGCATATTATGAAACGCTTTGAAGAAATCAACGGCTCAAAGGTCGAGCGCCTTTCGCATGCCGAAATAAAATCGGTAAAGGGCGGCGAATTCTGCCTTTCCTGCATGAAGCGGACGCGGAAAATCCGAATCGGCTGGAAATCGAAAGATGAATTACGCCAGGATGGAACCCCGCTTACTTTCCCCGTTAACTAAATATCAAAGATAGAAGAGCGGAATTCCCGCTCTTCTATTAAATCCTCGGCTAAATATGAAAAGGCACATCGTTGTATTCTTTTATATCCTGTTTGTGGTTATACACAATCTCGCATTTGTGTATGGAAACGTAACACATCTGGAGCAGAAGCAAGACAGTCTTGCTCTCCTGTGGAAAACTCGGGAACTAAAAATTAGTGGTAAAATTAGCATAACAGATATTGCAACACC
>CALLRW010000021.1 GCA_938014215.1 uncultured Alistipes sp.
CGGACAGTCCGGTGGCACGGATGACTACGGGATATTCACCTTCGGGCAGACGGTTACCGTCAGCCAGTTCGTCCTGTGTGCAGGCAGCAAGGCCGAGCAGCAGCGCGGTGGCTGCGGGGATAAATAATCTATGTCTCATAATTCTTCATTCTTAATTAGTAATGTCTTACAGGTCAGCACCCACTTCTCCGCCGTCTACATCGTTCCACTTTGCAATGGTGGCTTCGCTGACTTCAAGGCCTTTGTTGCGTACCTTGACGGTATAGGTATAGTTGTTTCCCGCCTGCAGTGCGCCTTCGGGCACGGTGAGCGTGGCATGATAATTCTGACTTCTGTAATTCACAGTCAACGGCAGGGAGGCAGCTGTCTGCGGGAAGAGGATGACCGATGACGTGAGGTTGCCGTCGGCCAGATTCATAGTCAGTTCTCCGGTCTGTGCCCCGTCGTCTGCGGTGGCAATACCGTCGGCAGTATTGAACGTACCGGTGAGTATCAATCCGCCCAGCGTGTAACGTTCAGGCTTGACCACACTGAAATCCACACCGTCGCCCACCTCGAAGGTAAGGGTTATCCGGCTCATGCGGTGGTGGAAGGAGTTGTCTGCACCGCCTTTGTCGGTTTTGTCGGTGAAGCTCACCACCGGGCTGTTTTTGTCTCCCGTGGCTCCTGAAGCAAAGAGGAAGTCGATGGCAGGCTGGTTCTGCTGCGCCGTGGCATCGGTCGTGGCTGCGAGGGTGCCTCCCGCCGCGTTGTACGGATAGTAGGCGCGGAAAGTATGGGTCTTTACATCTTCGATATAGATGACCTTTTCTTCTGCCTCAAATTTCCCGTTCTTCAGGATGAAAGGCACGTTGCCGTACCGGGTGTCGTTACCGATGTCGGTGACGCCGATGCGGTCACCGTTATCCCATGTGGTTCCGCTGGCGCGGGTGGCGGGGGCGATGTCGGCGATAAACCGGGCGGCCACGGGACCGTCATTGTTCAGAATCTCGTTGTCGTTGTTGCAGGCTGCCAGTGCGAGGGCGAGGGCTGCGAGTGCAAAATGTCTTGTTTTCATTATATCTGTCATTTTATTAGTTACAAATCGGCATTTACATCATCACCTTTCACTTCTTCCCAGCCGGTAATTCCGGCTCCGTCCACTTCCATGCCTTCGGGAGTCTCAACCAGCGTTCCGCCGAGGGTCAGCGATTCGCCCTTTCCGGTGTTGAAGGCCGCGAGAGCTTCCGTAAGGTCGCTTTTCAGCGTGGTGGGGGTCGGGTTGCCGTCAGCATAGCGGATTTCGCCCGTCAGCAGCTGTTCCGTGCCGGTCACACCTAGCAGCCGTACCGTGGCTTTCCACTTGCCGGCATCGGCTCCTTCGGTAATCTTCGTGAAGGGCAGCACGACGTTCGAAGCGGCTCCGTAGGTATCGGTTGCGAAGTCGAGTGTTCCGGCTGCACCCGTCAGATGGGCAACAATCTCCGTGATGCGTCCGGCGGCATCACCCGTCGGCTCGACGACAAGCGTCAGCTCGCGCGTCTGCTGCTTCATCGCGGCGGTCAGCGGATAGTCCTTGTCTTTCTCGATGCTCACCTGTTCCGTATAGGTGAAGAACCATCCCGGAGCATTGTTCACAAAGGCATCCGTGCCTGCCCGGTTTCCCGTGGCTGCGGCAACGGTGGCGGTGGTGCCGCTTACCGTGATTCCTTCAGCCGGGTTCCACACCGCAAGGGTGTAGCTGCCCGGAACAAACAGATGGTCGGGTGTATGGGTGGCGGAAGTCTCCGTACCCGTATAGTCGCCCATGGTGACCGTCCATGTGGCGGGGATGGCGATGCCCTCGCCGCGGGCCGACCAGTCGGTCGTGACGGTAATCTTGCCGTGGTCGGGGTGCGGCGTGTTGTAGAGCGTGTCCTTGACGCAGGAGGCGGTCAGCAGCGCGGCGGCTGCGGCGGCCAGAATCGGAATATATCGTGTCGGTTTCATATCGTCGTCCTCCATGGTTTAGAAAAGGTTCCACTTCAGGGTGATGCCGGCATTCACGGGGCCCCACCACTCCTTGGTCTCCGAGCCGCGGCGTACGCGCACGCCGTCGATGACCTCGTATTTCTCATAGTCGGCATTCAGGTAGCCGAGCCCGAGCGAGAAGTCGAGCGAGAGACGCTTGCCGATGGGCAGGATGTAGCCTCCGGTCAGCCCGCCGCCCACGAGGTCGCCCTGGCGTCCTGTCTCGGAGAGCTTGTAGTTGAAGGCGCCGGTCTTGAATAGCAGGCCGAGGTAGCCGCGCCGCTCCTTACCCATATAATAGCGCACCTCGGGGGCCACCTCCCAGAGGGCGTAGCGGCGCTGCTTGTCGTTCCACGACCATGAGGTCCACGAGCCATTGACGCCCAGGCTCCAGCTGTCGGAGATGTGCCACTCCAGCCCGAGGTCAGGCGTCAGCGTCGCCCAGCGCAGCAGGTTGGCCCGCAGGTCGAGCCCCATGGCGCAGCATTCACTCTCCTCGGTCTCTTCGGCCGCGGGGGCGGCAGCGGCAGTCTCCTCGGCGGCCCGGCGTGCCTCTTCTTCTGCTCTGCGGCGCTCTTCGGCGGCGGCCCGCTCGGCGGCAAGGCGCTCCTCTTCGGCACGCTTCGCAGCCTCCAGACGCTCGGCTTCGGCCTTCTCGGCAGCGCGGCGGGCCGCAAGCTCGGCCTCCGACGGAGTGGCGGGGATGACGAGGCGCACGGTGACGAAGTTGCCTTTGTCGGCATGGTTCTTCGTCCGGAAGCAGGCCTCGGTGAGCCCGCCACGCAGGATCATCTCCGTTTTCACGCGGTTCGAACGCGTTTTGGCCATGGCGAGGTTTTCGGCCTCCGAGGGCTGCGAGGTGCAGTAGCCGTCGACCAGGACAGGCACGGTGCCCTCCGTGATGGCGGCCTTGTTCTGCGCGATGCAGGCCAACAGGCGGTCGAGCTCCTCGCCGTTGCCGCTCCACGGGATGTAGAACATGTCGTCACCCGCCACAAAGCGGAAGGTATACTCGGCCGGGGCAGGGTCGGAGGGGTTGTCTGCCGTCTGGCCGAAGGTCGGACCCGCGAGGAGGCCCAACGCAAACAATAGGGTCAGCAATCTATTCATGATTTTCAAAAGATTTGTTCGGGTTGCTGCAGGGACAAAACACCCCCGGCCCGGATCGAGGGGATTCGGGCATGGCGGAGTTGGCGCGGAGGCGTCAGTTATGATTTTTTTGTGGGGGGGGAGATCCGGATCCGGACGCACGTCACCCTTTCGCTTCCGAAGGGCGAACGTACAGCAAGGGGATTTTGCTTGAAGGGAAGCATGGCTTCGGACCGAAGAGTTCGAGAACAAAATTAACAGAAAAAACGAAACTGGAAAATCTCGGCCGCGGATTTTGTTGTTTAGGCAAGAAATTGTCGTTTAGGCAAGAAAAAAATTGTTGTTTAGGCAAGAAAAATTGTTGTTTAGGCAAAAATTCGGGGCCGTCAGAGGCCGGTCGGAGTTACGAAAGGGAGCTCTCTCCGCCCTACGTCTTGCGCCAGCTGGAGGGTGAAACGCCCTCCCGAGCCTTGAAGATCCGTGTGAAATAGCTGGGCGAGACGAAGCCCGCGGCCTCAGCGATTTCGGAGATGTTCTGCCCGGGGTGCCGGAGCATCACAGTAGAAGATTCCCGAAAAAGATCATACAAACGAAGGATTCCTCCCAAACGGTGAGAATATGCAAGGTATTGATATGATTTTCAAGACATAATATTCTTTCCGACGCCGCCTTTTTGATTGCATACGGCAATGCTTACAGGTGTGTTTTCCATAGTTTGTTTCTTCAGGAAGGCGCGATTTAACAGGTTTGTTCAAGTATGCGTTCACGCACGAACTCCCGAGTTCGTGAATTCAGGAATAGGGTCCGGCACGAACAAAGGGAAGCATTTCATCATAAAGGAACAGAGGACGGAAGCTGTTCCCGCAATCCTGAAAAACAGGATCAATGAACAAATACAATAGCAGGTTCATGGATGGATTGTTGGACGTTTGCCCGCAAGGTAATGCAGTTTTCGGGGGTTGATTCCCGATGTCCTCCGGAGGCCTTTCATGGCCGACAACAGCGCTTTTTAATCCCTGAAGATCCTCGTAATATTGCAACGGAGAATCCGCCCGTGTTTTTTTGTTTCGGAGATGCTTTTTCGGGAGAGGAATTGTCCTCTGCGGATGCCGGAACTGTCCCCGTCGCCTGACGGGAGCGAGCTGTGTCTTTGTATGCCGAAAATGATTTCGACATACAAAGACGCTCGCTCTGCGAGGCGGTACGCTCCCAAGTCGCGCCATATGAATATGCTGTATAATATGATGAAGACTCAAAAGCCAATCGGTCGGCCAACGGCTACCGCTCCCAGAATCCATCGTTACAATTTCAAGTTGACAACAGCGGAGAATATTCGGTTTAAGGAAATGCTTGCTGCTGCCGGATTGGAACACAACTACAGCCGGTTTATTGTCAAACGCCTCTTTGCCGAGCGCTTCGAAGTCATCCGCCGCGACCCTTCAAAGGTGGAGTTTTTGACACGACTCAACGATCTTTACTTCCAGTTTCAGCGCGTCGGAAACAACTACAACCAGGTGGTCCGTGCCATCAACAGCCACTTCTCCAATGTCTCGATTCCGCGCCAGATTGCTGCGTTGGAACAGCATACCCGCGAACTGAAAGCGTTGAGTATCGAGATTCTGAATCTTACCAAACAGGCCGAAGGATGGTTGCGAATATAAGGACGGGCGCAACCGTCGGTGGCGCTCTCCGCTACAACGAAGAGAAGGTCAACCGGGGGCAGGCCGAGGTGCTCTTCTGGAATCGGATGCTTGATCCGTTCGATACCGCTGGTCGCATGAGCCACGAACGGAGCATGGCCAGCTTTGAACCCTTCCTGCAGGCCAACCGACGCACGACCAACACGGTCTTCCATGTCTCGCTGAACCCCTCGCCCGAAGACCGTCTGACCGATGAGCAACTGGGCGAGATTGCCCGTGAATATATGGAGCGGATGGGCTACGGCGAACAACCCTACATTGTCTTCAAACACGGCGACATTGCGCGTGAACATCTGCACATTGTCTCATTAAGGGTCGATTCGACGGGCCGGAAGATCTCCGACTCGCATGAGTATGATCGTTCGATGTCGATTCTGCGGGACCTCGAGCGAAAATACGGACTTCACCCGAGCATCAAAGGCCAGGAGCTGCAAGACCGGGAGGGATTGCGCAAGGTGGATTATCAGAAGGGCGATGTCAAGCAGCAGGTCTCCTCCACCGTAAGGTCGTGCCTGCGGCATTATCGGTGTGCCTCTTTTGGCGAGTGGCGGACGCTGCTGGAAGCCTTCAACGTCTCGGCCGAGGAACGAACCGGAACTATCGACGGACGCGATTACGCCGGACTGATTTACGGGGCGCTGACCGATGATGGTTATGGCATCGGGACGCCGTTCAAGTCGAGCCGGATTGGGAAGGATGTTGGCTATGAAGCCCTGCAACGCTATTATGAACGGTCGAAAACGGCCTTGAAGGAGCTCGGAGTATTGGACGGGTTGCGGAATAAGATTGCGGATGGCATGGCGCGGAGTTCCAGCCGGGCGGAGTTCTGCGAGCGGCTGCACGACACGGGTGTCGATGCGGTATTCCGCCTCAATGCCGCGGGACGAATCTACGGCGTGACCTTTATCGACCATAAGCAGGGAATTGTAGCCAACGGCTCCCTGCTGGGCCGGAACTTCTCGGCCAACGTTTTCGAACAGTTGTTCCATGCTGAAGAACAGAATCAAATTATACACGAACATCAGACAGACATTTTGAAAGAACCGAATATCGGAAAACCGCCCTCATTCAATCCGGTAAACGCCATTTTAGATCTGGCTGATGTGCAAGCCTTCGAAGAACAGCAACAGCAACTAAAAAAAAGAAAAAAGAAAAGAGCGTTACGGAGATAACGCTCTTTTTTAATGCTTTATGTTTAGAAATAGAATGACAAGAATCGTTAGGTAATCTTTCAAAGAGAGTCGCAAGGTATTTATGGCTCTTTGCAATTCATAATCTACCTTACGAGTGGTTATCCCGTTTTTATCGGCTATCTCCTTGTAACTCATCCCCTCAAACTTGTTTGCCGTAAGGATTTGGCGTCGTAGCTCCGGCATCCGGGCAATTTGTTTGCGGCATATCGCCATGATTTCTTCACAGAACAATTCATTCGGATTGCAACTTTCGATGGTGCGCGTATAGTAATCCATGGCACATCGCTCTTTCATCAAGATTTTATCGTAAACTGTTTTTTTAAGTTCCTTGTTGCGACGATATTTAAGGCATTCGTTTTTGACCGACTGGTATAAATATGATTCGAATGTTTTTATTTCGATATATTCCCGATTGTGCCACGCCGCGGTAAAACACTCGTTTACTGCATCGCGCGCCGCATCCCTGTCGCGCAGGTAAGAGTACGCGATCCGACACAATCTTTGTTCGTACCTATGAAAAAACTGTTCGAAAGTCTCGTACGTCATTTTCTCTGATACAAATTCCTGCATGACACAATTTCTGCTTGTAGAGCAAAGATAGTAAAAAAAATATCAAAAAATGGCCAAGCGGGAAATTTATATATTGCATTATCAATCAGCCAATTACAAAATTAAGGAATTTTTCTAATTTAATAAAAATATTTATTTGCATTTGAGATCGAGAATTTGCCTTGTTCGTGGATATATAATAATAGAGGGGGGTAATAAATTAAGATCGCCCAAAGATAGTTTATGAAAAAACCAATAATTATGGATAACACCAAAATATCCGATACTTTGCTGTTCAAGTTTTTCCTTGGGGAAACAACGAATGACGAGACCGACCGGATTGCGGCGTGGTTGGACGCAGATCCCGAGGAGCACCAAAAGTACATGAGCGAGGTCCACGAAAAGTTCATCGTAAGTATTATGATTGAGCCAGACTCCGTTCCTGAAGCTGATACGAACTTATGGTACCGCATAACACATTCAAGACCGATTCGTCAAACCATAGGAATTGCTGCTTCATTGCTTGTAATTATTGGAGGAAGTTACCTGTTCTTCTCCTCTCGGATGAATCGCTTAGCTGAAACCCCCACTTCGATCGAGGCCCCAGTCGGACAGCATGTCAGTATCGCCTTGGGTGATGGTACTACAGTAAAACTCAATTCGAAAAGCCGAATCACCTACCCGGCACTCTTCACTGGCAAAGAACGGCGCGTGTACCTCGAAGGCGAGGCGATGTTTGAAGTTGCGCATGACGCATCGCAACCCTTCATTGTCGAAACCTATGCCTGCGATGTCGAAGTCTGCGGTACGCGGTTCAATGTGAACGCCGACAAGGATGCACAGGAATTCTCAACAGCGCTTTTCGAGGGAAGTGTTGCCGTAACCAATAAGATGAATAACGAAAAGATCCGGATGGAGCCCAACACCATCGTTCATCTGAAAAACGGGCATTTGCGCTTAAGCAACCTGGAGAACCAGGACAATTATCTGTGGACCGACGGCATCATCTCATTCAGTGGCGACGATTTCGGGCAAATCATCGACAAGTTGAGGAAGTATTTTGACGTTGAAATCGAGGTTCAGCGGGAGGAACTGCCCGCAATCAAGTACAAACGACTGAAAGTCCGCACGTCAGAAGGTATCGACCATATCTTACGGATCCTGCAGCATTCCTCGGATTTTACCTACGAATACAACGATCTTGAGAATAAGATTATCATCAAATAAGATAGCGTAATTTATTCATTTATGTCAAATGCCAAAACTGAATGCCTATGAACTTAAAATAGAACCTATTACCATCTATTTTTTTGATTGATAAAAAAGCCTGCAGGTGAGGCAACACCCGCAGGCCGCAGTTCAATCAAAATACTAACCGATTTTTACTTGAACCTTAACTCACAAATGTATGAATAAAAAGATTATTCAGCAAATCCGTCTGTCTATTCTTTTGTTCGTTCCTGCCTTGCTATTCCCTCTATCCACAATTCTTGCGCAGAATGTACGGGTTACAATTCGGGAAAACAAGGTTAAAATGGAACAGGTCATCAGCTCAATTGAGAGACAGACCCGTTATCTTTTCGGCATCGACGATGATGTGAATACCGACCTTTTGGTTACGGTTAATGTCGAAAATGAACCCCTGAAAAAAGCCCTTGAAGAGATGGTCCGCGGTACGGACATCGCCTATTCTGTCGAAGGAACCAATATTCTTCTTTTCCGCAATAGCGTGCAACCCGGGCGTGCTGCAAAAATTTCCGGACAGGTGGTGGATGCCAAAGGAGTACCCATCATCGGGGCTTCAGTGATCGTGCGTGGCACGACCGTCGGAGTCTCTACGGATGCCGGGGGACGCTTCACGCTGGAAGTTCCGGCGCCGGCCGCCTCGCAGACGCTCGAGGTAAGCTATCTGGGCTATGAGACGGCCACGGTAGCCGTGGGTTCCCGGACGAACTTTACCGTGACGCTCCGTGAATCGACTTCGGAGATCGAGTCGGTCGTGGTGACGGCCCTGGGCATCAAGCGCGAGGAGAAGGCCCTCTCGTACAACGTCCAGCAGGTCGGCGCCGAGGATCTGACGACGGTCAAGGACGCCAACTTCATGAACTCGCTGGCGGGCAAGGTGGCCGGCGTGACGATCAACACCTCGTCGTCGGGTGTGGGCGGCGCCACGAAGGTGGTGCTGCGCGGTAACAAGTCCATCTCGCAGTCGTCGAACGCGCTGTACGTCATCGACGGTATTCCGATGTACAACTTCGGCGGCGGAGGCGGCACGGAGTTCGATTCGCGCGGCGCGACGGAGTCGATTGCCGACATCAACCCGGAGGACATCGAGTCAATGTCGGTGCTGACGGGTGCCGCAGCCGCGGCCCTCTACGGTTCGGAGGCTGCAAACGGCGCCGTGATGATTACGACGAAAAAGGGGCAGGCCGGGGCCTTGAAGGTGACGCTTTCGAGCAACACGGAGTTTCTGAATCCCTTCGTGCTGCCGGAGTTCCAGAACCGCTATGGCACGGGACTCAACGGTACGAGCAGCGGCTCGAAGATCTACAGCTGGGGCGAGCGGCTGAATCCTGCCTCAAGCTATGGCTATACCCCGAACGACTTTTTCGAGACGGGCCATGTCTATACGAATGCTGTGACGGTCTCGGGCGGCACGGACCGCAACCAGACCTACTTTTCGGCCGCTTCGGTCAATTCCGACGGCATCATCCCCAACAACGAATACGACCGCTATAACTTCACCTTCCGGAACACCTCTTATTTCCTGAAAGATAAGCTGCGTTTGGATGCTTCGGCGAGCTACATCTACCAGCAGGACCAGAACATGACCAACCAGGGTGTCTATTCAAACCCTTTGGTTCCGGCCTACCTCTTCCCGCGGGGTGAGAACTTCGATCTTTACCGGCGTTTCGAACGTTACAACGAGGGTACGAAGCTCATGGAGCAGTTCTGGTCGGCGGATATGGAGGGCGGCGATTTGCGGATGCAGAACCCCTACTGGATCGCCTACCGCAACCTGCGCAATACGGACAAGAAGCGTTACATGCTCTCGTTCTCGGCCTCGTACGACATCCTGCCGTGGCTGAACGTCACGGGGCGCGTCCGGATCGACAATGCCAACTCGCTCTATACGCAGAAACTCTACGCCTCGTCGAACACGACGATTACCGACGGCGGCAAGAACGGCCACTATACCGAAGCCCGTGCCTACGACTCGCAGACCTACGGCGACGTGATGGTGAACATCAACAAGACGTTCGGTGACGACTGGTCGCTGCAGGCCAATGTCGGCGCCTCGGTCAACAATGTGAAGAGCGACGAACTCTCCTATCGGGGCCCCATCCAGGAGAACGGCCTTCCGAACGTCTTCAACGTCTTCGACCTCGACGACACGAAGAAGCGGGCCGAGAAGACCGGCTGGCACGACCAGACGCAGTCCGTGTTTGCTTCGGTCGAGGTAGGCTGGAAGCAGATGCTCTATTTGACCGTCACGGGCCGCAACGACTGGGCCTCGCAGATCGCCGGATCGTCGGAATCGTCGTTCTTCTATCCGTCGGTCGGTCTGTCGTGGGTGCCTACCTCACTCTGGAACATGGGGGAGGCTTTCAACTATCTGAAAATCCGCGGTTCGATCGCCTCGGTGGGTACGCCGTTCCCGCGCTATCTGACGATCCCGACCTACGAATACGACGCCACGAACCGCGTGTGGAAGGACAAGACCCACTATCCGATCGGGGATCTGAAGCCCGAGCGGACAATCACCTACGAAGTGGGTCTCGATGCACGGCTGTGGAAACATGTCAACCTTTCGGTTTCGTGGTACCAGGCCGACACGAAGAACCAGACCTTCGACCCCTCGCTGCCGCCGTCGTCCTCCTATACGACAATCTACCTGCAGACGGGCCACGTCCGCAATACGGGCGTCGAACTCTCGGCAGGGTATGACAATACCTGGCGGGATTTCCGTTGGGCGACGAACTTCACCTTCTCGTGGAACCGCAACGAGATCATCGAACTGGCAGCCAATGCCGTGAACCCGGTAACGGGCGAGCCGCTGAATCTCGAAAAGCTCGACATCAAGGGGCTCGGCAAAGCGAAATACATTCTCAAGGAGGGCGGCACGCTGAACGACCTCTACACGACGTCGGATCTGCGCTTCAATGACAACGGCTACGTCGAGGTGGACAAGAGCGGCAACCTGCTCATCACGGACGAAGGCGAGGACATCTATCTCGGCTCCGTCGTTCCGGACTACAACCTGGCGTGGCGCAACGATTTCTCGTGGAAGGGCATCAACCTCGGCGTGCTCTTTACGGGCAGTATCGGCGGTGTCTGCTATTCGGCCACGCAGGCCAACATGGACCTCTACGGCGTTTCGGAAGCTTCGGCTGCGGCACGCGATGCGGGCGGCGTATGGATCAACGGCCGCGAACTGGTCGATGCCCAGAAGTGGTATCAGGCCATCGGCGCCCAGTCGGGCCTGCCGCAATACTACCTCTATTCGGCTACGAATTTCCGCCTGCAGGAGCTTTCGCTGGGTTACACGCTTCCGGCAAAGTGGTTCCGCGACAAGATGCGCATGACCGTTTCGTTCGTGGGGCGCAACCTCTGGATGATCTATTGCAAGGCACCGTTCGATCCTGCGGCCGTGGCCTCCACGGGGCTGAACTACCAGGGCATCGACTACTTCATGATGCCGTCGCTGCGGAGCCTGGGTTTCAACGTAAAATTCCAATTCTAAATGAACCGCAAGACCATGAAAACTACGAATCATAAGGTGCAGCTGCTGCTGCTTGCGGTCGTGCTGCTCGGCCTGGGGGCTTGCACGGGGGATTTCGAGGATTACAACCGCAACCCCAACCAGGTAACCGAGGACCAGATGGAGGCCCTGAACTACAAGACGGGCACGAAGGTCAAAACCTTGCAGAGTCTCGTGATCCCGGTTCAGGAGCACATGTACCAGTTCAACGAATCGCTCTCGGGAGGTCCGTTTGCCGGATATATCGGTGCGACGGTGGACACCTGGCAGACGAAGTTCGAGACCTACAACCCCTCGGCCGACTGGCGCAAGTGGCCCTTTGCCAACGTCATCACCGAGACCTACACCCCCTATAAAGGCATCATCGGCGGCACGGACGACGAGGTTGCCGTAGCCTTCGCCAAACTTCTTCGCGTGGCGATCATGCAGCGCGTGTCGGACTCCTACGGTCCGATTCCCTATTCGAAACTCGAAAGCAACGAATCGGTCTACGTCGAGTATGACTCGCAGGAGGCAGTCTATACGAAGATGTTCGAGGAACTGGACGAGGCCATCGGGACGCTGGGCCGCAACACGACGCTCTCTTCGGATGCATGGAGCCGTTACGACGGGGTCTACTACGGCAACATCGCGCAGTGGCTGAAATATGCCAACTCGCTGAAACTCCGCATGGCGATGCGCCTCACGGAGGTGAAGCCCGAACTGGCGCAGGCGAAGGCTTCGGAGGCGATTGCCGGGGGCGTCATCACGACGAATGCCGACAACGCCCAGATGCACGCTGCGGAAAACCGCACAACGCTGATCTACAACGACTGGGGCGACCACCGCGTCGGGGCTGACATCCTCTGTTACATGACCGGCTACAACGATCCGCGTGTGGAGAAGATGTTCCTGCCGAACGACGTGGGCGACTACGTCGGCATCCGCATCGGCATCGACGTGGCGGGCAAGTCGACGGCCATGACGAAGTATTCGAACCTGATCGTCGAGTCGACGACTCCCTATCTGTGGTTCAATGCCGCTGAAGCGACTTTCCTGCGTGCGGAGTACGAATTGCGCTGGGGATCCGAAGAGACGGCGCAGGCGCTCTATGAGGATGCCATACGCCTCTCGTTTGAGGAGCGGGGCGCAAGCGGCGCCGACGCCTACATCACCGATGCTGCGAGCCGCCCGGCAGCCTATACAGACCCGCTGGGCAATTACAGCGCCGCGGCGCAGAGCACCATTACAATTGCCTGGACGCCGGGAGCTGACAACTTCGAAGCGAACCTCGAACGCATCATCACCCAGAAGTGGATTGCCATCTTCCCGCTGGGCGTCGAGGCGTGGTCCGAACACCGCCGCACGGGCTACCCGCGGCTGCTGCCGGTGGTGGCCGACAAGTCGGGCGGCGGGGTCGACGTGGCGCAGGGTGCGCGACGGCTTCCCTACCCGGTGGAGGAGTACCAGCAGAACAACACGAACCTGCAGGCGGCGATCCAGACACTCAATGCCGAGCAGACGAACGGCAACCGCACGGGCGACCAGATGGGTACGCGCGTATGGTGGGACTGCAAACCCTATAACAACTGACCGATATGAAACAGACAAGCATATACCGACTGATCCTTCCGGTCGTTGTGTTGCTGCTCGGGGCTTCGTGCAGCGACTGGACCGAGACGGAGAACATCGACAACACGGTTCTCAAACCGTGGGAGCAGGACCCGGCGTTGTGGGCCGACTATACGGCGGCGCTGCGCAGCTACAAGGCCTCGGAACACTACCTTTCGTATGCCCGGCTCCACAATTCGCCCTCGCCGGCCGCGAGCGAGCAGGACTTCATGCGCTGCCTGCCCGATTCGCTCGACATCGTGACGCTCACCAATGCCGACAACTTCTCGGCGTATGACGCCGAGGACTTGGCTGCGATGCACGAAAAGGGCACGAAAGTCCTCTACCAGGTGGACTACGCGGCCCGCAAGGCGGAATTTTCCACCGAGACTGCCCTCAAAGCCTACCTCGACGGTGTGATCGCCGCAGTTCAAGCGAACGGCCTGGATGGCTACTCGTTCACCGCGGACCCGCTCGACGCCGCCGCTACGGCTACGATCGTTGCGACGCTCTCGGCAGCCCGGAGCGATGGTCAGCTTCTCGTTTTCGAGGGCAACCCGTTGTCGGTGGCCGAAGCCGACCGTGCTAAACTCGACTTCGTGGTCCTCGACACCGAAAAGGCCGAAAATACCACCGAGGTGCAGCTGCTGGTCCTCAATGCCACGGGCTATGCGGGCATCGCCCCGGAAAAACTGCTTTTGGCTGCGGAGATCGACGCCCCGCTGCAGGACGAGGACCGCACGGAGTATGCCGCTGTGGAACTGATGGCGCGCTGCGTGGTGGAGTACGGCCCGCTGGCAGGCTTTGCAGCCTATAACATCGCCGGGGACTACTACCATGCCGAGATGAACTACCAAACCATCCGCACGGCGATTCAGACGTTGAACCCTTCCAAATAAGAGAGCCATGAAACGATACCTCATAACACTTTTCGCGCTGCTTGCTGCGCTGACGGGCTGCGAGCGGTTCGATGCAGACGGCCGCAAGTTCGACAATGTGGTCTACCTCGATGTCTCGCAGACAAGTCCCGTGCAGTTGGCGACGTTCAGCAACAATCGCGCGACCTATGACTGCACGTTGCAGGCGGCACTGACCTATCCCGCCGGACAGGACGTACAGGTTTCGCTCGAGGTCGACCCGTCGCTCGTCGGGACGTACAACGCCCGCTACGGCACGCAGTGGCCAATGCTTGACGCGAAATACTACACGCTTTCGTCCGAAACCGCGACCATTCCCGCGGGACGTACCGCCTCGGACGTCGTAACCCTACAGCTCAAGGAGCTCATGGGCGAGGGCGAGGAGCAGACCGGGGCCCTGCCGCTCGATGAGACCTATCTGGTGCCGGTGCGCATCAGCGGCGCGTCAATCGACGTATTGGGCGGCTCGGACGTGGCCTACTACGTCGTCAAACGCTCCTCGGCAATCACCGTGGCCGCACAGCTCGGCGAGGGCAACTGGATCAACTTCCCGACCCTCGACAAGTACGGCGCCAACAGCAGCGCGTGGAACGGACTTACGGCCATGACCTACGAGGCGCTGATCTATATCGACCAGTTCGCAAACTCAATCGTTAATGCCAGCGGCAATACCAGCACCGTGAGCATCTCCTCAGTAATGGGTGTCGAGCAGTACCTGCTGCTGCGTATTGGCGATACGAACTTCGAACGGCAGCAGTTGCAGTTCGACGGTTCCGGAGGTGGTTCGAATTTCGGTAAATTCCCGTCGAGTGATGCCACGAAATGTCTCTCTACGGGACGCTGGTACCATGTTGCCTGCACCTACGACCAGACCACGCAGACCGTGCGCGTCTATGTCGACGGCAAGATCCAGAGCGAGGAGACCGGCGTCGGAATTGCCATTCCAAGCAAGAAGAACCAAATCAATCTGGCGATGCGAGCGCTCTACGACTTGTGGAATACCACGCCCGACGATCAGAAATCGCAGTACGAGACCGAGGACACGGGCTATAATTCGCTGGGCGACGCCTACCAGTTCTTTATCGGCAAATCCTATGACGAATACCGCCCGCTGAACGGCAAGATTGCCGAGGCGCGCGTCTGGTCCGTGGCACGGACGCCCGAGCAGATTTGGGAGAACATGTACGACATCGAGAACCCGGCCGACGACCCGACCCTCTTGGGCTACTGGAAGTTCAACGAGGGGGCCGGAAATACCGTCAAGGACTACTCAATGTACGGCAACGACGGCGTGGCCGAAACCGATATCGTATGGCCCACGGGTATCGAAATTCCGAAAATCAACGAAACGGAGGAGTAAACCATGAAAACGAATCACAAGATCTTCAGAATGATAGGAAAGATGCTCCTTGCGATGACCGTTCTTGCAGGCTTCACGGCCTGCGAGACGGACCCCGTGGAGCGCGAACGTGGTAAATTACCCGATAAAGAAGGTATTGAGAATGTGTACGGCATATTGCGTTGTAGCAGCAGTTGTGAAAATATCGTTGATATGATTTTAACTGAGGGCAACGGTTTCTTAGTTAACGGCGTTTATTTTGAACAGACAAAGCCGGTCTCTGAAAACGTATCCATCCAACTGCAGATAGACGAATCGGTTATTGAGGCTTATAATACTCTAACCGGAGTAGAACGTACCCTTCTTCCTGAATCGAACTATGAATTCATGGAAGGTAATACGCTTGAAATATCTGCCAGTGAAAAGCAATCTTCTTTGATACGGATTAAATTTTTGGCCGAAGGACTTGCTGCCGGAGAATATGTGTTGCCTGTTTCAATCGGCGAACAAGGAAATGTATTGAGAGACAATATCATATATTTCAATATTACCATCCGCGAGCCGTTTGTTGGCGAATACCCGTTGGATCAAAAAGAATTTTATCCCGAAGAAGGAGATGGCAATGCAACAGAACCTATCCTTATGGTATTTTACATCAATACAAAAGACTATGACCCTCGTTTGGTTACGGATTTCTACATGACCAAACAAAAGCGCAGACCATCACAAGTGTTATGGACGCGAGCAGTAGGCAATATCATTAATTTACGGACGGTTGTGTTGAAATACGACGAAGCAAGCGGCCGAGCCTTGCTCGATTTGGGATCAGACATGACTCATGTATTGAGCCATGCTTCTACCTACATTTGGCCATTGCAGGAAACCGAACGAAAAGTGTGCCTCAGCCTGGAAGGTGGTGGTACCGGCCTCGGCTTCTGCAACCTCTCGGACGAACAGATTGCGGATTTCGTGGCACAAGTTAAAACGGTTGTCGAAACCTACAACCTTGACGGGATTAACCTATGGGACCGCAATTCGGGATATGGTAAGGAGGGAATGCCGGAAATGAATACCACCTCCTATCCGAAACTTATCAAGGCAATGCGCGAAGCCCTCGGGTCGGACAAATTGTTGACCGTTACCGACCACGAAGAACCAACCGAGTATTTCTGGGATATGGAGGCAACGGGAAATATTGCTGTAGGAAATTACCTTGACTACGCTTGGTCTGGATACAATAGTGGTAGTGAAGTCACACAAATCTGTGATCCGTGGCACCCCGATGACGTGGAGGTCTCAAAATACACCCATAAACCTTTTGCTGGGCTCGACCCATCAAAATACGGTTGCATTAATGCTCCATGGTATAAAGACAAAGATCCTTCAGAACTCAAAGATAGAGAAAATATCTATAGATGGCGTGCTGCAGGGAATAAGCAAAGTCAGATTCTGGTTTTCCAAGATTTAATGACCCGGCTTCAGAATGAATATGAATCAAGCGGACAGTCATACGGTGAAGCGTGTCTTTATTTTGCCGATGATGGGAAAACGGGAACAAGTCTTTTAGCATATTCTAATAATTACATACAAGTTACTTCAAACCTAATGTTTCTTCCAGATGGAAAAATTGGTTATGGTAAATGGTTAAAGGATTGGTGATAAGAACTCAAATATAATCGGCAACAGGATAACATCACGTTGTTTAACCTAAAAACAAACCGTACTATGAAAACTAACTTATTTTCGCTGACTGCAATGCTTTTTGCAGGGATTATGATCTCCTGCCAGCAAGCTGAGGAGCCTCAAGTCAATGAAGACAAGGCCGAAATCTCCACTCGTGCGTACGGAGATAAATCTCCAAAAATGGTGGTCTATGTCGAGACCAACGATACCAATCCGTTGAATGCCGGAGACTATGTGCTTTCGGATGGAAAAGCATTCGTCGACATCGTTGAACTGTTTGCTTCGAACCTCCAGAAACGGTCGGTTGATGGGGTTATTCAGCCGGTTCTCAAATTGAACGACAGAATGGTCCGAATTCTTGAACCGGATCCCTCGGCTCCTACAACGACCGGTTATCACAAGTATGTGAAGCCGTTGCAGGAAAAAGGTATCAAAGTGCTGTTGACCGTTCTGGGCAATTGGGACGAGATCAGTGTTGCAAGCATGAACGATACTCAGACGACCCAGTTCGCCCAGATCCTCGCGTATGTTGTTGACCGCTATGGTCTCGATGGAATTGGCTTCGATGATGAATACTCTGGAACGAGTGCCACTGTTCCTGGTTCCTATGGAACTCTTATCAATAAACTTGAAAATCTGCTGCCTGCTGGCAAACTGATTACTGTCTTCCAATGGGGAAGCTATGGCTCTTCCCAGATCAATTACACACAGGGATCAATGATTGATTATGCTTATCATGGCTATTTTGGAGCATATAATTTCATCGAATCAAGCAGTATTGCCGGTGTAACCAATGATCGGTGGTCTCCCATTTCTCTTAATCTCGGAAGTTCTTATTCTAACGCAGAGCTTCTTATCATTAATAATAATGCTGCAAGAGCTGCGCAAAATAATTATGGCGCAATGATGACCTTCAATATCCGCCGCAGTTCGGATGTTGATCCTATGCCTGTTTTCGAAATGCTGGCTGATGGCGCATATGGAGATATTGTTGAAGTTGCATCCACACCGGACAACGCAGGTGATCGTCCCCAGGATTGGGATTTTATTCCTGCAGAATACTATATCACAATTGATGATGTGAACGGAAACTAACTCTAATCTCAAAATCCTGTTGACCGATTTAGGATGGTTATGTGTCTGTAAGTAACCTATTCCGGGCCTGCATATCCATTATGGTGTGCAGGCTTTTTTTAATCATAAAATAGAAAGATGATGAAAAATATACTTCAAAGGGCAATCTCCCTTTCTTTTCTAATAGTATTTTTCTGTGCTTGTAATAATTCTCCGATAGAATCGACCGTACAGCATCACAATTCGGGAAAAACGCGTGCATACGGAGATAAATCACCCAAAATTGTGGTCTATGTAGAGACTGACAATACCAATCCATTGAATGCTGGAGACTATCTGCTGTCTGATAGTAGTACAGTTGTCGATATTGTCGAATTATATGCCGCATATATTGAAAAAAGGACGGTAAATGGAATCTCCCAGCCGATTCTCAAATTAAACGATAAGTTAACCCGGGTTCTTGAACCTGATCCAACAGCACCGACAACGACCGGTTATCACAAGTATGTAAAGCCTTTACAAGAGAAAGGTATTAAAGTTCTATTATCAGTTACAGGCAATTGGCAGCCAATTAGTTTCGGCAGTATGAATGATACTCAAACAACTCAGTTTGCAAATATCCTCGCATATGTTGTAGATCGTTATAATCTCGACGGAATCGGCTTTGTCGATAAAAATACGGATAATATTACACCTGTTGAAGGTTCATATGGTAGCCTTATTGGCAAACTTCACGATTTAATGCCCTCAAAT
This sequence comes from uncultured Alistipes sp., assembly GCA_938014215.1. Taxonomy (GTDB): domain Bacteria; phylum Bacteroidota; class Bacteroidia; order Bacteroidales; family Rikenellaceae; genus Alistipes. The sequence continues at coordinate 18,639 of CALLRW010000021.1, forward strand.
AAATTAATAACCGTATTCCAATGGGGGAATTATAATCAAATTAATATGGCTCAAGGGGCATTAATTGATTATGCGTATCAAGGTTATTTTGGATCATCTGTCTGGATAGGATCAAGTGACCTTCCCAATGTAACCAATGATCGGTGGTCCCCTATCTGTATTAATATGGGATTTTCTTATACAGATAACGACCTCATAAATATTTTTGAAAATGCTTATGCAGCAGCAGAAGGGAATTACGGAGTATTGATGACATTCGGAATCCGTAGTATTTCAGACAACAATCCTCAGCCTATTCTCGATATGCTGACATATGGTGCATATGATGATGCTGCAAGTCTTGCATTTACACCAGATAATGCAGGAGACCGCCCTCAAGACTGGGACATTATCCCTGGCGGACTCATGTTTACGATAGATGATGTAGATCTCAATTAACCCTAATCCATGATTAACAAAACATTGTCCGAATAAGGGAAAATATTCGTAGGCAAAGTTCCAAAATTATTTTGGCTTAAGGTTAATATTCATAAAAAAGGCTGCTGGAGGTAATGACCGATTTAAGATGTAGTGTCTGTAAGTTTTTCTTAAAAATCCCAGCAGCCTTTTATTGTGTTAAATAGAAATTCCATAAAAAAGCACGGAACTCAACCCGTAAGACTCAAGGTAGTAGGATACCCAACGGTAGACAGGCGAGCTCGTGCCAATCAGCACAGACTTACCTGACAAACCTGCCGTTATCCCAAACGTCCTACTTTTTGAGTCTTATTGGCAGGTTAAATCTATAATTTCGACAGCAAATTTATAACTTTTTCGTAAAAGCCGAATAACGACAACTTAATCAAGTCATCATCCAAACAACATTTTAATATGGCAGCACTTGCAGATCATTGCGCAATGTAAGCGTAATTTATTCATTGTTAGCTGTAACCGCAAGTGCTGCCAACGACTTGTTGCTGTCAAACAGGTCGTTTTTCTTTGCGCTATTTTTTATGATAAGGTATCTATAAAAAAGAGGCGCGGTGTCAACTCCTTAATACAGGCCTTGGGAACCTTAATCTGGAAGTCGTCCTACGCCCCAGCCAGCCCTGCTCATAACGAGCAGGACATAACCGAGACTGACAACTATTATACCCAGATTAAACAACCTCTTGCGAGGCTCCCAAAGTTTGTATTAAGGTATAGAGTTGTTTACTCTATTATGTCATTATCTAATCGGACAAGCCGAGTTTCTTTTATGCAAAGATAACATTTATTTTCATATTCCTTTTTGCAAAGATATAAAATCCTTGGATTTCCCCTTTATAGGGGAACTAAAAAGATTGAAAAAATTTTTCTTTTGCAAAAAAATAGAGGTCTGAAACGTACAAATCCCATATTGGTAGAGGCTATTGCTCGTCGGATGCGCGAAATTCGTGAGCAAAATGGACATACCCAGGAGTTTCTGGCTCACAATACGCACTTGAAAATTTGGGATTATGAAAGTATGCAAAAATCTCCGTCTCTGGAATCCATTGCGCGTTTCTGCACCTTCTATGCCTTGTCTCTCAGTGATTTCTTTGCTCCAATAACTTTCCCGCAAGGTTCCAAGTGACAATATATTAAAAAAGTTTCGTGGCGATTTGGCTGTAAGTAAATAATCGCTACCTTTGTTGCATTCGGTTAGTATAAATTTCCAGCAAGTATTCTGACTCGGCAGGCGTAATCTGTCGTTAATACCCCTTTTGTGCATGTGTATGTTGGAATAATCAACATGTGCATGTAATATATGTGTTATCACTATATGTACCTGCTGTCAAGAAACATATATGGATATTTTAATCAAAACACCTTTCTTTCAGACGTTATTAAACTCTACATTGGAAACCATACCAACAAGATATGAATTGGAAAAGACCTTTCAGGATTTTGCTCTAACACTTGCTTCGGTATGCGACAGAACCGACAAAAAAAATGCACTTCGCATATTAAACTATACGCAGATTGAATTACAAGCAATATGCCGCCAGATCAAAGCAAACAAACTTCCTGTTATAATGATGAATTATGCAATCAAAGCAGAGCAACTGCTAAAAGCTGAAAACAAAATATTATACTGCATCCTGAGATACCCCGAACAATTTATTTCAAATGATGATTCTTTTACTTCTCCCTTGTTTTGGTCCAAAAATTATCCTGCTATCTGTCTGTCTGAACTGCTCTGCGGAATCAATCTCTTGGGGCCCAATCCTATTGTGTTAGCCGATGGCTCGGAGGCATCGTTCAATCAAATTGTAAACGTCTTTGAAAAAATGTTGAATGTCAAACTGGGTGATCCGCAAGATATTAAACGAAGGGTTCTGAACCGGAAAGTCCATATAACCCGATTTACCGATGCTTTACGTTATGCACTGCAAAATTGTGAGAAAAAATAAGCATTCATAATCAATGAATTATAATCAAAAAAAGTACATATGGCTATCCATATGTATTTTTTTTAATTTTTGGAATCCGGAATTTTGCCTCAGAACAAAACCTAATAAGCCATGTCGCCAAAAGAGGTAAAAAACAATGAATGCGAGTTGATAATGCTGATTAAAAAAATGCGTCATTCCAATCAAAACATTCAAAATACTTACGAATGTTTTGTAGAGCGAATTCAGCAAATCTCAAAGTTGAAAAAATATTCGAGTCTGGAAGCATTACAGGCTCTTGCCCGGATCCGAGAGAAGTTGGTTCAGTTACTGGAAAGCTATAACGATTCCGATTCATTGCAGTGCCTGTTGATCCGTTCTTCACTTTCGTTAGTAAATTTCGAGAAGCAGATGATCTATTTGCAGCTAAAATATCCGGGAATACGGGAGATACCTTCTCAGCGCCGTCATTCACCCCTTAAAATCTCAAAAAAATATACCAATTCCGACCTGATGGAGGTGATCGCCGCCTTGTCAGCCGTAGGTTTCTTTTGCCAGCAGGACGATTCTCCGGCCACCTTCATGCAGGTGATCCGCGAATTCGAAATCCTCTGCAATACAAATTTCAAGAATCCGGACAACTGCCGCTGGGCCGTTCTGAACCGCAAAAACCGCCTGACCCACTTCCTCGACACGTTGCGAGGCACGCTGGTCGAATTAAGTCAAAAATGAATATTACCGGCCATCCGCGGCCTGGGGAGGTCCGCGGGGAGAGTCTGCCCCATTCCTTCGTTATCTTGTCGCCCTTAAACCGACAAGTATGCAGCAGGAGGATGA
>CALLRW010000022.1 GCA_938014215.1 uncultured Alistipes sp.
GGTGTTGCAATATCTGTTATGCTAATTTTACCACTAATTTTTAGTTCCCGAGTTTCCCATAGGGGTGCATGACTGTTCCGATTCTGGTATGCTGCGTTGCCAAACGCAGTGGTGTGATTAAACGTAAGAAGAAAAAATATGGGGACAAAAACAACTATGTATTTTTTCATATCATAACGAGGAAGTTATTCCAATAGGTTATTATTATGTGATCGTGACAAATATATACAAAATAATTTAGATATAATAATATTATCTAAAATCAATTGTTTAACGGTGAATTTTATTGTGTTGAATGGAAGAGATTGCTCCACAAAATGTATTTAAGATAAATATTATATATTTGTGATGGAATGTTTACCGACATCCATGATGACTACCCAATCAGATGTTATGAAATGGAGAAAAGAGTAAGACGGACGAACGCAGAAATAGATAATGCGGTAATGACCGAACTCGAAAAACTGGTCACCCAGTGGGGCTTCGGCAACGTGCTTGTAACGGAATTGATGTCCAATGCCCGTTTGGAACCCCCTGTCTTTTATCGGCGTTATGGATCTATCGACAATCTTTATGACCAACTGGCACAAAGATATGACTTTTGGATAAACAACACGATAGACACGTCTGAGTTGAACACTTTGGGACCTAAAGTGTTCTTTGCAAAAACCCTGAAAACGCTGTACCGGGAGCTATGCAATAATGCGGTTATGCAGAAATTGTTGCTTTGGGAGATGTCGGCCGACAATGAGACGACTCGGAGAACGGCCCGGATTCGGGATCTGATGAACATGAATCTGGTCGAATATTACGACCTGCTGTTCAAATCCGCTCATATCAACATCAAGAGCATTATCGCCCTTCTGATTTCGGGAGTTTATTACCTGATTCTGCATAGGGAGCGGGCGCCTTTTTGTAAGCTCGATTTCGATACGCCCGAAGGAGAAGCGGCCTTTTCGGAGGCGGTGGATACTTTGGTTGAGATGTTGTTCGATCGGATTGAGGCCCACAACGAAAAGCGGGCATGTTACGAACGCATGCTCAAAGACGGAATCAGCCAGAAAAAGGCCTGTCAATACCTGGGGGTTGATATCCATGAATTCGATTGCTGAAAACGGATATCTTCAGGACCATGTCGGAAACGCACTCCTGCATTCTCTGTTTATTCTTCTTGTGTATTGAAATTTATCTGAATTTTACCTGTCTCGTAGCCAATACGCCTCGACTGAAACGTAGACTTGCTTGCTAATGACGCCCCGTTCATGCGCTTTATGCTCCAATTTGGTACATTGCGAGTGCTCTTTTCTGCAAAAAACTGGGGCTAAATCCGCGCTAAAACTCCGTTCTGATTGACTGTAATTCTGCGGAATTGAGTGTGGGTAGATGCACTGCTTTAGCCTTCTTTTTATGATGCAAAATATCGAATTACCGGCCTTCAATTTGATGAATCGAGGCCTCAATATACACCAATTTCACGAATATTGTCCGGAATTTTGCGGTCTCAATCGCCGAAAATAACTGTTCTAATTGGGACGGTCGGTCCTTTTCCCTCTTTGAAATTGCAATTTTTCCCTCTATGGTATGCGTTGTTTTTACTAAAGGTGTTCGAAAAACCTTCAATGGCTTAAATTTCGAGTCGGGCCACCATGGCCCCTGTAAAAAACGACGACTTCGGAGGAGTTTCCCACCCCCTTGCGGGCAAGCTGTTTTCTGTTACGAAATCTATTTCGCGTAACGGAAAACACAGCTTGCCGGGGGCAAAACATATAATGTTTCTGACCCCCAAAAACGGGTCGAATATCACGTCCCGTTCCCGCTTGTTCGCCGGCCAATCTGAAGAGGCGAACCACCCGTTCCCGAAGCTGACATCGGGAACAAAATTGCCGTGAAATGGGATGAATAAATCTTGAACTCAATCCATCATGAAATAGTGATGCCAGGAAATCAATACGGATTGAAGTCTTGGCGTCTTGATCTCCAGAAGTCAAGAACCTCTGATGTCCCGAAATCATGAACTCTTGGACTCGCGAACTCCAGAGGTCAAGAACTCCAGATCTCAAGAGTTCTTGATGCCAGGATTTCAAGAAGTTTTGAAATCTGGAACTCAGGCACTGTTGAGGTCTTGGACTCATGGATTCTTGATCTCCAGGCGTCATGTTCTCTTGACCTCAAGAGCCCTTATAATCTTGTTCCCTTGTGATCTTGATGCCAAGATCTCTCGATCTTCTGTTTTCTTGATCTGTTGATGTCAGTAGGCCCCTTTATGTTGGGAAGTAAAACACTAGGACGTTCTAATGTCCTCCTTATCAAGGTCACTATGGCGTATGGTTCTACGCCTCGAAAATCAATTGAAATACTCTGTTTGGGCTTGCTACCGACGCCAACCTGTGCCACACCGACGCCAACCACTGCCACAGAGCGCTGATGGCAGAGAAAACGTCTTTGAAGCCCCTATATTCGCTCTCGAAACCATAAAAGCCAATCATTATGCAAGAACAGAAGAATGAACCTCGGGGTGACAGCCGAACAGCGTCCCTCGACTCCGGGACTTTATCGAGAAAAGTCTCTAACTACGAGCGCCTCTTTCTGCAGCCTGTCAAGACCGTGGCTCTCCACGGCAAGGCCATTTATGTCCGTCCGGAGTTTCACCAACGGATTCAGCGAATCGTGCGGCTCCTCGACAACGACAAAATCTCGATGTACAGCTATCTGGACCGCGTGCTGGAACACCACTTCGCAACCTTCGACGAGGAGATTACGGTCTGGTGTCGCAATCGGCTCCAGTCGCTTTCCCGGGATCTTAAAACGACACTGCCATGGGAATAGTCAATGTAGAATCCCGAACCTTTGAGCGGATGCTTGCTCGGTTCGAGGAGTTCGCCCGACGGATGGACGCGCTCTGCCATGCACACTGTATCGGCGAATCGGAGCCATGGCTGGACAACCAGCAGGTCTGCCAGCTGCTGAATATCTCCAAACGGACGTTGCAGACCCTTCGCGGCAACGGATCGCTCTCCTACACGCAGATCAACCACAAGATCTATTACCGAGCAGAAGATGTGCGGTCGTTCCTTGCGGTGCTGGAGGCACGACGCAAGCACGACCAGAGACGCAGAAACGAAGTATAAACGGCGGGGCCCGGATCGTGGCACTCGTAGTGGTGTCAGGCCGGATCTCGCATCAAACAGACGGAAAATGGGCAATGAATTGATTACGGAGCATGACGAGCGGATCCGCTCATACTTCCAGGCGCTGGAGCGTCTTTCCAAAGCGTTGGAGACGTTGTTTTCGAAGCGTAAGTCTTCGTTGGACGGCGAGAGCTTCTATACGGACGAGGAGCTTTCGCAGCGGCTGAAGATCAGCCGCCGGAGTTTGCAGGATTACCGCAATCAGGGACGGATTCCCTACATCAAGTTGGGTGGCAAGATCCTCTACCGCTCCTCGGATATCGAGAGGATGTTGGAGGAGGGTTATCGCAACGAATTTCGGTAGACAAGGGGCAGAAATCTCACAACGTCGGCGTTCATAGTTTTTCTCCTTTTCATCGATAGCATCTTCCCAAACGGGCCGGAGCGAATACGACAACCTTTTCACGGGGAGCATCTCCATCTGCGGAGGCCCCTCTCCGGGAAAACCCCCTGGGGCATGAGGTTGGCATTTCGCTCCGGTCCATTACCTTGCTGCCGGATGAAAAGGAGTACCATGTGTCACCTATCGGGTATAATAGGGATGATTAAATATAAATTTATACCCGAAAGGGTGCAAAATGAAAAATATTTGATATATTTGTACCCAAAGGGGTATAAATCATGAAACAGACATCTCTATCCAACTCGGTCAAGTCGATGCGCCGACAATATCATCTGACACAGGTGGAACTTGCCGAGAAGTCCGGTGTGGGACTGCGTTTTATCCGCGAACTGGAGCAGGGCAAGCCGACACTTCGTCTTGACAAGGTCAACCAGATTCTGAATCTGTTTGGCTATGAGGTGGGAGCCGTACCGATGACTAAAACCGATGAATGATGAAACAAGCTGTTGTATTTTTTCAGGATCGACGGGCCGGCATCCTGACTGAAGACGAGAACGGTTATACATTCGTATACGATACCGGTTATTTGGCTGCACCGGATGCGCAGGCTGTGAGTCTGACCCTTCCGTTGAGCGATCGTCCCTATCGGGATAAAGTACTGTTCCCGTTTTTTGACGGGTTGATTCCCGAGGGCTGGTTGCTGGATATTGCCGAAAGGAACTGGAAAATCGATGCCCGCGATCGCATGGCCTTGCTTTTGGCCTGCTGTAAGGATTGTATCGGAGCTGTTGGAGTTCAACCCGTAATCACCAAGGAGGAGTAATCGATGGCGGTATGTTTGTATTGTTACGGGGAGTTGACCGCGGGTGAAAAGGATTTCCACAAGCGTTGTTCCCAAAAAATATTCGGGACGTCGTGTCCTCCCGAACTACCCTATACGCGCGAAAATCTGACAGATCTTGCCCGACAGGTAATTCGTAGCCAGACGACACTTACGGGGGTACAGGCAAAATTGTCGCTCGATATTCTCAAGGGTGGACGAAACGAGGTCGACCGTTTTACGATTGTCGGGCTGTGGGGACGGTACATTCTGAAACCACCAACCGAACGATTCGCCCATTTGCCCGAGTTGGAGGATTTAACGATGCATTTGGCCGAACTGGTCAGAATAAGGGTCGTGCCTCACAGCCTGATTCGCTTTGCTGATGGCGAACTGTGCTATATCACACGCCGTATAGACCGCACTTCTCAGGGTGTGAAATTACCCATGGAAGATATGTGCCAGTTGACCGGGCGTCTGACCGAGCACAAATACAAAGGTTCGTACGAACAGATCGACAAGACCATCCGGAGATTCTCTGCAACCCCCTTGCTGGATCAGGTCAACTTTTGGGAGCAGGTCGTGTTTTCGTGGATCACGGGGAATGCCGACATGCATCTGAAGAACTTCTCGCTTTATAGCGAGGTGCCGGGTAAACATCTGCTTACTCCGGCTTACGACATGCTCTCCACAGCGCTGGTCATGCCGGAGGATAACGAGGAACTGGCGTTGACGCTCAATGGCAAGAAGCGGAAAATCCGGAAAGAAGATTTTATCGCTTCCATGCAGGCTTCGGGTTTGGGCGACAAGGTTATAGAAAACATCTTTCACAAGTTTCGGAAGTCACAGGACGTCTGGTTCGCATATGTGGATCGATCGTTCCTGCCGCAAGAGATGAAAGAGGAGTACAAGGGGATCATCCGAGACAGGATCAGCCGGTTGGTATAGCCATGACATTGAACAGCCCGGAGATGCTTATCCCCGGGCTGTTTTGTGAATTTAGCAGGGCGCATTCCGCTATCCCAGTTTGGAGATGGCTCTCTCCACCTGCATCATGTCCCGGAGAATGGAGCTGTCGAGAACCCGGGCATAGTGTTGCGTCATCTTGATGTTGGAGTGGCCCAGCATCTTGGCCACATTCTCCAGACTGACGCCGTTGGCCAGGCAGACCGAGGTTGCATACGAGTGTCTGGCGCAATGCGTGGTCAGATTCTTGCGGATCATGCAGATGTCGGCAATCTCCTTCAGATAGCTGTTCATCTTCTGGTTGCATGGAACCGGCAGCAATACGCCCTTCTTCCGGCAGGTGGGGTGGTCGGCATACTTGCGCAGAATTTCCTGCGGAATATCCAGCAGCGGGATGTTGCACATGTTTTTCGTCTTCTGACGGGGCTTGCGGATCCAGAGATTTCCGTTGTTGTCCCGGACGATGTGCTCCGGGGCCAACTGGTGCACGTCGATGAAGGCCAGCCCCGTAAAGGCAGCGAAGATGAAGACATCGCGGACCAGCGTCAGCCGCTCCAGCGGAAACTCCTTGCGGTAGATGGTCTGCAACTCGTCCATCGTCAGAAACTCCCGGACGACCTCCTTCTCGTGGAACCGAATCCCGAGGAAGGGGTCCTTCGCCATCCAGTCATTGGCGCGGGCCAGATTGGTAATCTTTTTCAAACACTTCATGTAGCGAATGACGGTATTCTGCTGGCATCCCTTTTCCGTCTTCAGATAGAAGGCAAAGGCGCGGACCAGCTCGCCGTTGACCTCCGCGAGGGGCAGATCCTCCTTCCCGTAACGCTGGCGGATCAACTCGGCCAGATAACGCCGGCAACTCTCGTAGCGGCGGACCGTAATCAGCGCATAATCCGTGCCGACCAGCGCCCGACACTGGTCGTTGTGCTCCTGCATGGTCCCCAACAGCGTGCGGACCTCTTCAGGCTTCTCCTGCCCGAAGAAGAGCTCCTGCAGCAGGTGGGCCGTAATGGGGCGATTCTGCTGCTCCAGTTCGCAAAAGATTTGATACAGCTTGATGCGAGCCTCCTCGATATAGGTATTCAGGTCGCAGGCGCGGCGGCTCTTGCCGCGGGCCGTCTCCTTGGCCTGACTCCACAGGGCAGGGTCAATGCTCTTGCGGATGTTGTTCTCGACGCGCGTCCCGTTGACGGTGATGCGCATGCAGACGGAGGCCTCTCCGTTTTTCAGCAGCCTGGTCTTCTTGAGGAAGAACAGCACGCGAAACGAATCTCTTTTCATGGTTCCTACTTGCTCTTTAACTGGTTCGACAAATGTAGGAAATCCGACCCGATTTAGCGTCATGCAAAATATTGCAGTTCAGTGAGAAATGCGCGAATTCGGTGGAGATAAATGGGGCGGTTTTCATCTCCACCGATTGCTCCACCAAAAGGTGCCGAAAACCGCTGTTTTTTGCGCTGCCGACAAAAAGAGAAAACCCTGATTTCGTATGGAAATCAGGGTTTTGCAACATTTTGCTTCTCTTCAAAGTGGTACCACCAGGAATCGAACCGGGGACACAAGGATTTTCAGTCCTTTGCTCTACCAACTGAGCTATGGCACCATCCGCCGCTATTGAGATTCGGGGCCTTTGTTGTCCCCTCCCTGTTTGTTTGAGCCGAGACTTTCCTCTCACTCACCGCCCGGGGTTTCTCGATTAACGTGGTGCAAAGGTAAGCAAAAAAAATGAATCTCCAAATCTTCGGCCCGAAAAAATGAATTTTTTTATCCTCTAACCTCGGAAGACCCCTGAAAATGCCTTGAAACCCGCTTCGTCGGAAGACTCCCGGTCAGTTTCCCGACAGAAGATACGGCCAGGTTCGGACGGCTGTGTTATATTTGCAGGGTCCGGTGCGCATCGTCCCTGCGTGGAGACGCTGGCAAGCCGGGGGGCGGCGATTCGGGCCGGACCTGTGCAAAATCGACGGAATTCCCGCTCCGATCGTCCGGACGGCCTTTTTGTCCGTCGAAGTGATGACAAGTTTGTAGTAACTTTTGCGCGTAGAAATCCGCTTCTTTGTAATATGAAACGGCAACGACGTAATGACATTTTAGTGGAGCAGGTGGTGGAGCGGTTGAAGTCGATCCGTCGCGCTCAGGGGCTTACCCAGGAGAATGTTCGTTTTGATACCGATCTGAACATCGGACGCATCGAGAGCGGTCGGCACAGCATTTCGCTGACGACGCTGGCCGACCTGTGCGATTATTACGGAATCTCGCTCGAGGACTTCTTCAAGGAGATTGTCACTCGGAAATAGAAGACGGCCATTTACGCCGTCTCTTGTCGTGCACCGGACCTGTCCGATCCGGTGCGTATCCCTATTGCATGATCAGGAGAGCCTTTTTTCGAAGGCCTCGCGTTCGCCGCTGCGGTAGCGGACCGTCCCGCAACGGGTGAATCCCTCGCGGGCCAGGATTCGAAGCATGCGGTGGTTGTCGAAATTCGTATCGACGCGGAACGAACCGATGCCGCGCTGCCGGGCCATGCGTTCGACCTCCCGGAGGAACCGGGTCCCGACGCCTTCACCCAGCGCCTCGTCGGCTACGGCCAGCCGGTGGACGACGACATAGGGGCCCTCGCTCAGCCACTGACCCCCTTCGAGCGCCTCGTAGGCAGGTTCACCGTCGAAGACGACCGCTCCGTAGGCGATCACCTCATGGGGGTCGGCTGCTCTCTGTGCGGCATTTGCAGAGCCTCTTTCCGGGTGGATTGCCGTCTCTGCCTCCCGGTCCGGAACTTCTTGCCCGCGGCAGGCGACAAGGCCGTAGCCGTGTGCCAGATCGGAGACGATGTTTTCCGGGACGGGGTAGCCGTCCTGCCACTGATCGCTGCCGGCGGCGGCCATGCGGCGCTGGGCCTGACGGATAATCTCCATGATGCGGGGCAGGTCGTCGGAGGATGCGGGGCGGAAGCGGATCGGGTTTGTCTTCATGCGGGTAATGTTCGTTTTGCGGCACGCCGGGCGCGGGCCGCGCTGCTGCAAATTTACGAAAAGATTGTCGGATGCCGCACGCAGATCCGTGCGCGGCGTGCAAAATGTCGTTCTGTCACCTCGTTGATGCTGACGTTTTGTCACAAATTGTCACAGGATGACACGAAAGCCGGCGATTTGTGACAATTTCTGACAATTTTCGCAAATTTTGGTCGTGGCACGTGATTTGATCTCTCTTGGGTCGAAATCGCTCCGCAAGGGGCGGTGGAAAAGAAAATAATGTAAAACTAAATAAACCAAGGAGGACACAATTATGGTACCTGTAAGACGTAATCAAAACTGGTTGCCGAGTATTTTCAACGATTTGATGAACAACGACTGGCTGATGGAACGCCGCAACGTGACGGCTCCGGCTGTGAACATCATTGAGAATGACGACGAATACAAAGTCGAGGTCGCTGCACCGGGTATGACCAAGGAGGACTTCAAGGTTCATATCAACGAGGACAACGAACTGGTCATCTCGATGGAGAAGCACAACGAGGAGAAGGAAGAGGACAAGAAGCGCAAGGGAACGTATCTGCGTCGTGAGTTCTCCTACACGCAGTTCCAGCAGAACCTGCTGCTTCCTGACAATGTCGAGCGCGAGAAGATCTCTGCCAAGGTGGAGAACGGTGTGATGAGTATCGACATTCCGAAGAAGAAGGAGTCCGAAGCCGCCCCTGTGGCTCACCAGATCGAGATCAAATAATCGGTCGGCATCCGGCCGCGGAGAGTCCCGCCCAAGAGCGGGGCTCTCTTTTTTTATGCCCGTGGCTGAACGGGCTTTACTACCCGCAGCTGAATGGGCTTTAATGCCCGCAGCTGAACGGGGCGACGGTGGGGCAGCGTGCATTTTTGAGGCCCGAAACCCGAAAAGTGCCCCGACGGCAGGAACAGCGAGACAAAAAAACGGCTATCTTTGACCCGCGTCTGACGCAACGACGCGAGCGTACAAACCAAAAAATAAACTAAAGCCCATACAAACGGATGAAAGTCGGACTCTTCATTCCCTGTTATATCAATGCGGTCTACCCCGAGGTGGGCCGTGCCTCGTACGAGCTGCTGCAACGTGTCGGCTGCGAGGTGGACTACCCGCTGGACCAGACCTGCTGCGGCCAGCCGATGGCCAATGCCGGATTCGAGAAGGATGCCCGGGCCCTGGCCGAACACATGAACGAACTCTTCGCGCGGTATGATTATGTGGTGGGGCCGTCGGCCAGCTGCGTGGTCTTCGTGCGCGAAGGCTACCCGCGGCTGCTGCCCGATTACAAGGAGCATGCGTGTGTCGATTCGCGGATCTGGGAGATCTGCGAGTTCCTCCACGACGTGGTGAAGCCCACGCACCTCGATGCCCGTTTCCCGCATCGGGTGAGCCTCCACAACTCCTGCCACGGCGTGCGCAAGATGGGGCTCTCGTCGCCGAGCGAACGGCAGGTTCCCTACCATTCGAAACTGCGCGATCTGCTGTCGCTGGTCGATGGCGTGGAGGTCGTCGAGCCCGAACGGCGGGACGAGTGCTGCGGTTTCGGAGGCATGTTCTCCGTCGAGGAGAATTCGGTCTCGGTGGCCATGGGGCGTGCCAAGGTGGGGCGCCACATCGATACGGGTGCCGAGTACATCACCGGGGCCGACTCGTCGTGCCTGATGCACATGCAGGGGATCATCACGCGGGAGAAGCTCCCGATCCGGACGATTCATATGGTTGAAATTCTGAATTCGAGATCATGAGTACGCATTCCAAAGCCGCCAAACGATTCGTTGCCGATGCCGAACGGCTGGCATGGCACGACCGCGCGTTGTATGCCGTCCGGGAGAAGCGCGACCGGATGATGGCCACCGTTCCCGAATGGGAGGATCTGCGCCGTCAGGCCTCGGAGATCAAGCTCCATACGCTGAGCCGGCTGGGGGACTACCTCTGCGAGTTCGAGCGCAACGCCACGGCCAACGGCATGAAGGTCCACTGGGCGGCGGATGCCGCCGAGATGAACGAGACGGTCTGGCAGCTGATCCGCGAACACGGCGGACGGCACCTGATCAAGAGCAAGTCGATGCTCGCCGAGGAGTGCGGGCTGACGCCCTACCTCGAGGCCCGCGGCGTGGAGGCCGTGGAGAGCGACCTGGGCGAGCGGATCATGCAGCTGCTGCACATGCCGCCGAGCCACATCGTGCTGCCGGCCATCGCCGTGCGGCGCGAGGAGGTGGGGGCCCTGTTCGAGCGCGAGATGGGGACCGAGAAGGGCAACAGCGACCCGACCTACCTGACCCATGCCGCCCGCAAGGCGCTGCGGCAGAAGTTCCTCGATGCCGATATCTCGATGACGGGCGTCAACTTCGCCGTGGCATCGACCGGAGCGCTGGCCGTCTGCACGAACGAGGGTAATGCCGACATGGGGACCTCGTTTGCGGATCTGCACATCGCCATCATGGGCATCGAGAAGGTGATTCCCGACATGGAGGCGCTGGGCGTCTTCACGCGGCTGCTGGCGCGGTCGGGGACGGGACAGCCCGTGACGACCTACACGTCGCTCTACCGCCGGCCCGCTCCGGGACACGAGATCCACGTGATTCTGGTCGACAACGGCCGGTCGGAGTGGCTGGCCGACGAGGCTCACCGCAACATGCTCAAGTGTCTGCGCTGCGGGGCCTGCATGAACACCTGCCCGGTCTACCGGCGTTCGGGCGGATACTCCTACTCCTATTTCATACCGGGGCCGCTCGGCATCAACCTTGGCATGCTGCGTTCGCCGAAACGCTACCACGGCAACGTCTCGGCCTGCACGCTCTGCTATTCGTGTTCGAACGTCTGCCCGGCGAAGATCGACCTGGGCGAACAGATCTACGACTGGCGGCAGCGGCTCGACGAGATGGGGCTGGCCGATCCGGCGAAGAAGCTGGCCGTCAAGGGGATGAACTTTGTGATGGGCGGCAGCTGCCGTTTCTATGGCGGCATTGCGCTGGGACGTGCGGTGAGCCGGCTGCCGCGTGCGGTGATGGAGAACGGACTCAATCCGTGGAGCGCTCCGGGACGGGCGATGCCTCCGTTTGCGGAGCGGAGTTTCAATGCCGAGTGGAAAAAAAATCAGAAGAAGAGGTAAGATGAACAGCAAGGAGAAGATACTGAAGCGCCTGGCGGCGGACGGAATGGCGGTGCGGCCGCGTCCGGAGATGGATTTCGTGCCCCAGCGCTTCGAGAACCGCGAGGCGACGTTCGCCGAGCGGCTGGAGGCGGCCGGAGGACGGGCCGCCCGGATGGAGGCGGGGGAGACGCTCGACGAGGTGATCCGCCGCTGCTACCCCGAGGCGAAGAGCATCGCCTCGAACCTGTCGGAGGTGACGGTTGCGACGGTCGATCCCGACCGCGTGGAGGATCCCCGCGAACTGGTCGACGTCGATCTGGCCGTCGTGCGGGGGGCGTTCGGCGTGGCGGAGAACGGCGCGGTGTGGATCGCGCAGAACGTCCGCCACAAGGCGCTCTATTTCGGGGCCACGGCTCTGTTGATTGTCATCCCGGAGGATGCGCTCGTCGACACGATGCACGAGGCCGTCGTGCGTCCCGAGGTGGACGATTTCGGATACGGATGCTTCGTGTCGGGCCCCTCGAAGACGGCCGACATCGAGCAGGCGCTGGTCTTCGGGGCCCACGGACCGATGTCGGTGACGGTGGTCCTGCGGCCGACCGCGGCGGTGAAAAACGAGTAACAGTCGGGTGGGGCGGTCCGGAATCCGGGTGCGCTCTGCTCCGCATAATCAAACCGAAGAGATGAAAACCGAACTATGTGCCTATTCCGTCGAGTCGTGTCAGGTGGCCTCGCGGGCCGGGGTGACACGCGTTGAACTCTGCGCCTCGCCCTGGGAGGGGGGGACGACCCCTTCGGCCGGGACGATCCGGCTGGCGCGCCGCGTGCCGGGGATCCGGCTCGAGGTGATGATCCGTCCGCGGGGCGGCGATTTCTGTTACAGCGACGCCGAGGTGGAGCAGATGGCCGAGGAGATCCGTTTCGCCCGCGCGTGCGGGGCCGACGGTGTGGTCCTGGGGCTGCTGACACCCGATGGCGAAGTCGACCGGCCGCGGACGGAGCTGCTCGTGGCCGAGGCGGGCGGGATGGAGGTGACCTTCCACCGCGCCTTCGACATGACGCGCGATCCGTTCGAGGCGCTCGAGAGCGTCATTGCCTGCGGATGCCGCCGCATCCTCACCTCGGGCGGGTGCAATACGGCGATGGAGGGGGCGACGACGCTTCGCGAACTGGTTGCCCGGGCCGCCGGCCGCATCGAGATCATGGCCGGCAGCGGGATCAACCCCTCGAATGCCCGGCCGTTGGCCGCAACGGGGGTCGATGCCCTGCACTTCAGCGCCCGGGGTTGGCGCGAGAGCCGGATGCGGTTCCGCAACCCGAAGGTCTCGATGGGCGGTCTGGAGGGGGTGCCCGAATACGCCACGATGTGCGCCGACGAGACGCTGGTACGACAAATCCTTAAAGAACTCGAATAGATGAAACGACTGCTGACCTTTCTGATGTGCCTGGGCCTGTGCGCCTGTGGCGGAAGCCGCTACGGCAGCGGCATTCCCGAAACCTACGATCCGCTGCTCGATGCGGCGCTGGCCGACTGCCCGCGGGCCGACAGCCTGCGTACGCTGCTGCGCGAGACGCCGCGTGAGGAGCGCGAGGCGATGGCCTACCTGCTGGCCTGGATGCCGGGCGGAGACCGCGATACGATGAACCTCGAGCTGCTGCGCGAGGATGTGGCCTACGCCTGCAAGGCGCGCGAGATCTTCCCCTGGACGAAGGAGCTGCCCGACTCGATCTTCCTGAACGAGGTATTGCCCTACGCCGTGGTTGACGAGGTGCGCGATGCCTGGCGGGGTGACTTTTTCGACCGCTTCTCGCCCTGTGTGGCCGGCTGCCGGACACTGCGCGAGGCGGCTGAGGCGGTGAACCGCGCCATTGTCGAGCGGGTCGGCGTCGAGTACAACACCCAGCGCGAAAAGACCAACCAGAGCCCTGCGGAGTCGATGCGCCAGCACATGGCCTCGTGCACGGGATTGTCGGTGCTGCTGGTCGACGCACTGCGCGCCGTGGGCGTTCCGGCCCGCTTCGTGGGGACGGCGGCCTGGCACGACAACCGCGGCAACCACAGCTGGACGGAGGTGTGGTTCGACGGCGGATGGCACTTTACGGAGTACTACTTCCCGGGGTATGACCGCGCCTGGTTCCTGGCCGATGCGGGTCAGGCCACCGAGGGCGACCGCATGCATGCGATCTACGCCGTGTCGTTCCGGCCGACGGGCGATTGGTTCCCGATGGTGTGGAACGAGTCGTCGCACGAGGTGCATGCCGAGGAGGTGACGTCGCGCTACCGGACGATCTACCGCGAGGTGAGCGACCGACGGCTGGCCGAGAAGACCCACGTCGAGGTGCGC
The DNA here is from genome assembly GCA_938014215.1 of uncultured Alistipes sp. Classification (GTDB taxonomy): domain Bacteria; phylum Bacteroidota; class Bacteroidia; order Bacteroidales; family Rikenellaceae; genus Alistipes. The sequence continues at coordinate 13,754 of CALLRW010000022.1, forward strand.
TTCACGATGTATCTCAACAAGGCTGTCGAGGGGACCTCGGCCGGACGTGTTGCGGCGAACGTCGATGTCTTTTGCGGAGCCGAGCAGGTGGGCGGAGGCCGCACCGCAGCGCCGCAGCAGGATATGAACGACGGTTTCCGGATCCTGCTCGAGAAGCACAAGAGCTATACGTTCCGCTACGAGAATGCGCGTGGCGAGGCGACGTCCGTGACCGTGGAGGTGGGCGACGAACCCCTCTCGGTGTCGGGCTACATGGAGTGATTCCGGCCGGACTTCGGTCGATGATAAAGGGGCGTTCCTCGCTGGGAGCGCCCCTTTTTGTTGTGGAATGAGGAGCTTGCCGCGGTCTGGGAAAGTCCTCTGCGCACGGTGTCAGAGCAGGGTGACGGGCTCCTTGCGTCGTTTGAAACTGCGGGAGAGGGCGGCGGCAAAGGGGGTGTGGAAGGTGCGGGCCCCGACCGGACACCCCTTGACACAGGCACAGCAGCGGAGGCAGCGCGTCGGATCGGTCTGTTCTTCGTTGCCGCGTGCGATGGCTCCGACGGGGCAGATGGCCACACAGCGCCCGCAGTGGGTGCAGAGCGAGGCGTCGCACTCCGGAAGGTAGACGACCGGATGCCTCTTTTGCCGGCGGAGGTAGTTCAGCGCGAAGCCGATGAAGCGCAGCAGGGGAATGAGCGGCGTGGGACGATCCTTCAGCCGGGAGACATCAACCGGGGTCAGATCCCCGCGGTCGAGCCGTTCGCGAATGGTGCGACCGAAGGCCTCGGCCGTGGCGAGATCCCGTTCGTCGGGGCGTCCGGCGGCGATCGGCGTGGCGGGGGTCGAGTAGGAGTGTTCGCCGACGAATGCCGCGGCGGCAATGGGTCGGAAGCCCAGTTCGCGGGCCAGATCGGCCAACTCCACGGCGGCGTGTTCGAAGGCGCGGTTGCCGTAGACCACAACCACGACGGTCGGGCTGCCTGCGGAATGAAGTTTGCGGATCCGTTCGGCGGCCGTCGGCGGGATGTGTCCGCCGTAGACCGGTGCGGCCAGGATGGTGACCACCTCGCCGGCAATTCGGGTGACGGGGCTTTCGCCGTAGGTCAGGTCAATGTCCGCAACCGTCGGGCGAGGAGTGTTGCGGGTCGGGGCAGCCAGCCCCCGGGCAATGGCTTTGGCCACCTTTTTCGTGGTGCCGGTGGGCGAGAAGTAGATGGTGCGGATCGGATCGAAGGGTTTCATGAGAGGGTCAGATTATAGTCCATGCAATTTGTCGGGGGCTGCGACAGCCGTTGGTCCGACCTCGGCAGCTGCGGGGCTGTTGCCGGCTGTTGCCGGATCGTTGCCAGGCGTTGCCGACTTCGCTCCGGCCGCCTCGCGGAGCTGACCGTCCGTTGCGGGATCAGTCTCTTCCGCCTCCGCCGGCAGGGCATCCTCGGGCGAGGGGTGTTCGGCAAAGTAGCGCCACAGCGGGGCGGCCATCAATGCCTGCCGGATGCGGTTGGAGCGCAGCAGCTCGAGCACCTCGCGGCGCGTCATCAGATGGACCCGCAGATCCTCGGTCGGATCGAGATGCTGCGTTCCGAGTCGTTCGACTCCCGTGGCGAGAAAGCAGTGCGTGAGGTTGTTCTGCGTGGCGGGGTTCGGGGCGACGGTCGTCAGCAGCTGCCATTCCCCTCCGCCGTAACCGGTCTCCTCGGCCAGCTCGCGGCGCGCCGCATCGAGCATCGAGGCGTCGGTCGGCTCCGAAACGCCGGCCGGAATCTCGTAGGAGGTTTCGCCGAGACCGTGGCGGTACTGGTCGATCAGCACGAAATGCCCGTCGCGCGTGATGGCCGTGATGTTGACCCAGTTGGGGTACTCCAGCACGTAGTAGTCGGGCACGAGACGCCCGTCGGGCAGTTCAAGACGTTCGTGTCGCACGGTGAGCCACGGCCGCCGGTAGAGGTACTCGCTCGAAAGTACCTTCCATTTGTGTTGTTCGGGATCTTTCATGCTGCGAAAATAGGGAAAAAATGTTATCTTTGTTTCTACTAAACCCAAAAGTCTATGTTGCCTGTTTCTGAACGCAAACAGATCATCGATCTGATTCATCGCGAGGTCATCCCGGCCATCGGGTGTACCGAGCCGATAGCCGTTGCGCTGTGCGTGGCGCGCGCGACGGAGACCCTGGGCTCCGTGCCCGAACGGATTGCGGTGCGGCTGAGCGCCAACATCCTCAAGAATGCCATGGGGGTCGGAATCCCCGGCACGGGGATGATCGGACTGCCGATCGCCGTGGCGCTCGGGGCGTTGATCGGCCGTTCGGAGTATCAGCTGGAGGTGCTGCGTGACGTGACGCCGGGGGCCGTCGAGCGCGGCCGGCAGATGATCGACCAGAAGCGCATCTCCATCGCGCTGAAGGAGGGCATCGCGGAAAAACTCTATATTGAAGCCGAGGTTGAGGCGGCGGGCCACAAGGCGCTGGCCGTCATTGCCGGAGGACATACGACGTTCGTTTATGTCGAGCGTGACGGCGAGGTGCTGCTCGACCGGCGGCGCGCGGCGGCGTCGGTCGAGGAGGAGGGCGAGGTGCCGTTGACACTGCACCGTGTCTGGGAGTTTGCGATGACCACGCCGGTTGACGAGATCCGCTTCATCCTCGAATCGCAGCGTCTGAACCGGGCCGCCGCCGAAAAATCCTTCACGGGAGAGTACGGCCACTGTGTGGGGCGCACGCTGCGCTGCGACCGCGAGCGGCAGGTGATGGGCGACAGCATCTTCACGCGGATCCTCTCCTATACGTCGGCGGCGTGCGACGCGCGGATGGCCGGGGCGATGATCCCCGTGATGAGCAACTCCGGGAGCGGCAATCAGGGTATTGCCGCGACGATGCCCGTGGCAATCTATGCCGAAGAGATCCATGCGTCGGAGGAGCAGACGATCCGGGCGCTGACGCTGAGCCATCTGACGGTGATCTACATCAAGCAGAGCCTCGGCCGGCTGTCGGCCCTGTGCGGATGCGTCGTGGCGGCGACGGGGTCGAGTTGCGGCATTGTCTATCTGATGGGGGGCGGTTACAAGGAGATGACGGCCGCGGTGAAGAACATGATCGCCAATCTGACGGGAATGATCTGCGACGGCGCCAAACCGAGTTGCGCGATGAAGCTGACGAGCGGCGTCTCGACGGCAGTTCTCTCGGCGATGATGGCCATGGATGGGCGTTGTGTGAGCCCCGTGGAGGGGATCATCGAGGAGGATGTCGACCGCTGCATCCACAATCTGACCTCGATCGGCCGCGACGGCATGAACGAAACCGACCGGCTCGTTCTTGACATCATGACCCACAAGTCCTGATGCCGGGCTGATGTTCGGGCTGTTCGGGCGTTCGGCTGGTCGGAAAGGCGGGAGGTAGACGGTTGACCGGGGCGCTGGTCGGGCATTCGGCCGGTGTGTTCGTTGGCCTTTCGATCTGTTTGACCGGGTCGGCAGGTCGGGTGTTCGGACGGTCGTTTTATCACAAAAAATAGGGGACGGATCCTGGGTTGGATTCGTCCCTTTATTTCTTGATGCCGAGAAGTCGCGGATGGATTGGCTCGGGAATTTTCACGACCTCGGCCCTTTCGCTCCCTTTCGCTCTCTTTCGCTCTCTTTGCTCCCTTCGCCCCCTTCGTGCGCCCCCGGGTTATTTCTGGAAGATGGTCTTGACGATGATGTTCGTGGCCCCCTGGTGACGGGTGGTGTAGTCCTTGGCAATGCGGCTGGTCTTCTGCAGGAACTCCTCGTTGTCGCGCAGCGGAATGAACCACGTGCGCAACTCGTCGTAGGTCGTTACCGAACGGGCCGCCCCGAGCGTCACGAGATCACGCGCCTCCTTGAACTTCTCGTAGTTGGGCCCGAAGGCAATCGGCAGTCCGAACGTGGCCGCCTCGAGCGTGTTGTGGATCCCGACGCCGAAGCCGCCGCCGATGTAGCTCCACGTGGCGTAGGCGTAGACCGACGAGAGCAGCCCCACGGTATCGAGAATCAGCAGCTGACGTGTGCCGTATCCCGTGCGCGACGTGCATTGTGTGAAGCGCAGCGCTCCGCCGCGGGTCTCCTCGATCAGGTGGGCGATCCGTGCCTCGTCCATCTCGTGCGGGGCGATGAGGAACTTCACGTCGGGATTGTCGTTCATCAGGCGGATGAGCAGCTCCTCGTCGGGGCCCCATGTAGATCCCGCCACGAAGAGGCGGTCGTCGCCGCGGAAACGCTCGACGATGTCGACGTGTTTGGCCGAACGGGCAATCTCTGCCACGCGGTCGAAGCGCGTGTCGCCGGCCACCAGCACGTTGTCGAATCCGAGTGTGGCGAGGAGCTTTTTCGACTCCTCGTTCTGGACGAACATCACGTCGAACGACTCCAGCGCCTGGCGCCACATCCCGCCGTAGGGGCGGAAGAAGACCGAATTGCGGCGGAAGATGGCCGAGACGACATAGGTGCGGATCTTGCGGCGGCGGAGTTCGCGCAGCAGGTTCAACCAGTACTCGTATTTGACGAAGATGGCGATTTCGGGGTGGGCGGCGTCGAGGAACCGGCGGGCATTGCGCGGGGTGTCGATCGGAAGGTAGAAGATGTAGTCGGCGCCCTTGTAGTTCTTGCGGACCTCGTAGCCCGAGGGGGAGAAGAAGGTCAGCAGGATCTTGTATTCGGGATAGGATTTGCGGATCTGTTCGAGGATGGGACGTCCCTGTTCGAACTCTCCGAGCGAAGCGACGTGTATCCAGACAATACGAGCCGCGGGGTCGATGGTCTCCCGCATGCGGCGGAAGAGCTCCTTGCGTCCTTCGAGCCACAGGCGGGCCTTCCGGTGGCGCGGGGCCACGAGCCGGATGATCCAGACGTAGAGCAACAGACCGAAATTATAGAACCACATCAGTCTACGATGTTGAATTTTTCCAGTTTTGAGTTTGTCGTATCCCGTTCCGGGGGCTCCGGAGACGTTCAGTCTGGCAAAGATAGCATATTTTGTCGGATCTGCAAAATTACCAGTTGTATTCCAACGCGTTTTCGATCAGTTCGACCCGGGCCTCTCCGTCCGCCGCCAGCTCCACGGCCGCCACGTCGAACTGCACCTCGCCCCGCCAGCCCGTCGCCCGCAGGTAGCAGCCCGCCGCACGCGTCAGGGCCCGGAACTTGCGCCGGGTGGCGGCCGCTTCGGGCGGCGTGAGCGATCCGGCGCGGCGGGTCTTCACCTCGACGATGTGCAGCACCCCGTCGCGCAGCGCCACCAGGTCCAGTTCGTCGCGTCCCTGCCGCCAGTTCCGGGCCTGGATCGAGTAGCCCGCCCGGCGCAGGTAGTCGGCCGTGGCCGTTTCACCGCGCTGTCCGGTCTCGGCCGTCGTCGGAGTGTGCGTTTGCATGGTGCCTTCTGCTGTTTCTCGGGGAAGACCGCCCCGGCAGCTCCGGAGCGGTCGGATACCTATGTTTATTATAAAAGAAACGAAAGATCGTCGCCTGGCTGCACCTCGAAGGTCTCAACCCCCTTGCGGAACATCCGCATCGGGCGGTTGCCGATCAGCTCGAGCCGTCCGTCGACGAGCCGCAGCATGCACCCCTCGCGCAGTCCGGCCACCCAGCGCCGCGGATTGGCTTCGATGAACTCCAGGATGCGCTGTTCGCGCGTCTCGCCGGCATGCCCCGTGGGGTTGGCGTCGAGGTAGTGGGGGTTGATCTGGAACTTCACGGCACCGATGGCGCGGAACGATTCGGGTTCGACGATCGGCATGTCGTTCGTCGTCGAGATCGTCGGGCAGCAGACGTTGCTCCCGGCCGACCAGCCGACGTAGGGAACCCCGGCCTTGATCCGCCGCAGAATGGCCTGCATGAGCCCCTGCTGCTGCATCTTGCGCGTCAGGGCGAAGGTGTTGCCGCCGCCCACGCAGATCGCCTCGGCCGTGCGGACGAAGGCTGCGGGGTCCTTGGCCCGGTGGACCGAGCGTACGCGGATGCCGAGCTCCGCAAAACGGGCCTGAACCTTCTTTTCGTACTCGGCATAGGAGAAGGTGACGGCGGCGTAGGGAACGAAGACGATCTCGCGGATTCCGGCCAGAAAACGCCCGATTTCGGGCAGCGGGTAGCGCAGGTATTCCTCGCCGGCATTGGTCGAATTCGAGATCAGAAGCAATTTCATAAATGGATGATTTTTAGGTTGTTATTTTAACTTTTGTACTAAATGTCGAAAAAGTTGTGAATAAAAAATCACGCTCTTTTGTCAAAAGTAATAAAAAAAGTGTTACTTTTGCGCAAAATTACCCTGGAAATGTACTGAACTGTTTCCAATAATTGTTTAACTAAAAACTTAAGATTATGTCAGATGTTCAATCAAAAGTTGTCGAGATTATCGTCGACAAGCTGGGTGTTAAGGAGTCGGAGGTAGTACCCGAAGCAAGCTTCACCAACCACCTGGGCGCAGACTCGCTCGATACCGTAGAGCTGATCATGGAGTTCGAGAAGGCTTTCGACATCCAGATCCCGGATGAGGACGCTGAGAAGATCGCTACCGTAGGTGACGCCATCAAGTACATCGAGGAGCACAAGAAATAATTTGAAATTTTTTACGACAAAGGCTTAAGTCTTAATTTATGACGGAAAGAAGAGTAGTTGTTACGGGCATCGGAACGATCAACCCGCTCGGTAATAATATTGAAGAGTATTTTTCGAACCTGGAGAAAGGCGTCAGCGGTGCCGCACCCATTACTCATTTCGACGCAGAAAAATTTAAGACCAAGTTCGCCTGTGAAGTAAAAAATTACGACCCGGCACAGTATTTCGACCGTAAGGAGGTCCGCAAGTACGACCTCTTCACGCAGTATGCCCTGATCGCTGCCACGCAGGCCGTGGAGGACTCGGCACTCGATCTGGAGAAGATCGACAAGGAGCAGGTCGGCGTTATCTGGAGCTCGGGTATCGGAGGACTCAAATCGTTCTTCGACGAATGTCTGGGCTATGCCGCTGGGGGAGGTACCCCGCGGTTTAGCCCCTTCTTTATCCCCCGCATGATCGCCGATATCGCCGCCGGGTTCATCTCCATGAAGTACGGCTTCATGGGCCCCAACTACTGTACGGTATCGGCCTGCGCTTCGTCGAACCACGGCATGATCGCTGCCTTCGACGCCATCCGCTACGGCAAGGCCGACGTGATGGTGGCCGGCGGTTCCGAGGCCGCGGTCAACGAACCCGCCGTCGGTGGATTCAACTCGATGCAGGCGCTCTCGACGCGCAACGACGATCCCCAGCACGCTTCGCGTCCCTTCGACGTCGATCGTGACGGCTTCGTGATCGGCGAAGGCGCCGGTGCCCTGATCCTCGAGGAGTATGAGCACGCCAAGGCCCGCGGTGCCAAGATCTATTGCGAGATCATCGGCGGCGGTGCATCGGCCGATGCATACCACTTCACGGCTCCCCATCCCGAAGGTAAGGGCGCCATCAAGGCCATGCGTGACGCCATCAAGGACGCCGGCATCCGCCCCGAGGATATCGACTATGTAAACGTTCACGGTACGTCGACCCCTGCCGGCGACCTCCCCGAACTGAAGGCCGTTGAGGCGGTTCTCGGCGACCACATCTACAACGTCAATATCTCCTCGACGAAGTCCATGACGGGTCACCTGCTCGGTGCCGCCGGCGCCGTAGAGGCTCTGGCCTGCATCTTCGCCATGACCCATGGTGTGGTGCCTCCCACGATCAACTGCGAGCACCTCGACCCCGCCATCGATCCGAAACTCAACCTCACGCTCAACACCGCGCAGAAGCGCGACGTCAAGTGTGCCCTGAGCAATACGTTCGGTTTCGGCGGTCACAACTCGACGGTGATTTTCCGCAAACTCTAACGTCCAAACGTCCGCGCAGTGATCGATTTTCTCTTGCGTCCGCTTCGGCGGAACTTCGGGCGTGACCGGGCGTATTACAGAATTGTCGACGATCTGTTCGGGTTCATCCCCCACAACGTCGAACTTTACAAGCTGGCTTTGATTCACAAGTCAGCTTCTTTGGTTTTGGAGGACGGCCGCGCCATCAACAACGAACGTCTCGAATATCTGGGCGACGCCGTGATCGAGGCCGTCACCTCCGATTACCTCTTCATCGAGTACCCCGATCGCGACGAGGGCTTCATGACCCAGCTGCGGTCGAAGATTGTCTCCCGTCAGTCGCTCAACGGCCTGGCCGTGCGGCTCGGTCTCGACCGCCACGTCATCTCGAATGCCGGCGCCGGAATCGCCCAGAAGCATATCTTCGGCGACGCCTTCGAGGCGATGATGGGGGCCATCTACCTCGATCAGGGATATGATTTCGTCAACCGGCTGCTCATCAACCGGATTTATTACAATTACCTGAATCTCGACGAGCTGACCACCTCGGAGACCGATTTCAAGAGCCGCCTGATCGAGTGGTGCCAGAAAAACCGCCATAGGGTGCTCTTCCAGACCGAAACCGAAAAGGGATCGGCGGCCAACCATCCGGTCTTCTACTGCAAGGTGCTGGTCGATGACATGGAGGTGGGGCACGGCGCCGGGGATTCGAAAAAGGAGGCTGAGCAGCATGCCGCCTTCTCCGTGTCGCAGTATCTGACCGATGAGCAGTGCGCGTCGCTGCTCGACAAGTTCGACCGCCTCTCCCGTTAGCAGGGGCGGCTGTACCGCTGACCGCTTACATAAAACGTCCGACCATGCAGGAAATCCGCAATAAAATGGCTGCCCGGGGCGTCGAGTCGCTCGACGACAGGGAGTTGCTGTCGCTGCTGGTCGAGGATTCGCAACTGGCCGAGCTGTTGCTGGCGGCGTATGGCGGTTCGTTGGCACGTCTGGCTGCCGAGGTCGAGGCGCGTCTGCGTATGGTCGGCGGGCTGGGGTTGCGGCGTGCCCGACTTCTGCATGTCGCGGCGGAGTTCGGACGCCGGGTCGCAACGGCTCAGGCGGCCGATGCCGAATGTGTCGCAACGAGCGACGACGTCGTACGGATCTTCCGCCCGCAGCTCGAACGTCTTGCGCACGAGGAGTGCTGGGTGGTCTACCTTACCGCCTCGAACCGCATCATCGAACGTCAGCGGGTCAGTCAGGGCGGGGTGACCGGTACGGTTGTTGACCACAGACTGATTGTCAAGCGGGCGTTGGAGCTGTTGGCAACGCAACTGATTTTGATCCATAACCATCCCTCGGGAGCGGCCGAGGCCAGTGCGCAGGACCGGGCGTTGACCGACCGGATCGCCAAGGCCGCGGCGCTGTTCGACATCCGGCTGCTGGACCACCTGATCATTGCCCGGGGTGGCGGGGACTTTTCGTTCCGGCGCGAGGGTTTGATTCAGTAGATCGCTGGGGGCCGAGAAGCGGGGTCGACCGGGGGGGGAGAGAAGAAAGGACTGGACCGGGTGTGAGAGATGAGAGGACCGAACCGAGGGGCGAGAGAGATGAGAGAACAGGACCGGGGGGCGAGAGAGGGGCAGATCCGGAGTCGAAAAAGGAGAAACTCCGGAGCCGAGCGATAAAAGAGGACGGAACCCGGGTGCGAGAGGGAAAAGAGGGCTGGTCCGGTGCCGAAAGAGAAGAGAGCACAGGACCGTGAGACAAAAGAGGCTCGGGCACCGGAGCCAAGAGTTGAAAAAGAACCGGACTCCTGGGCCGAGCGACAAAAGAAAACAGAACCCGGGAGCAAAAGCGTCTCCTCGCAGCGCCCCTTCCCGAAATTGTTGCCCGGATGCCCGGGAAAAGTTGCCCGGATGCCCCGGGAAATAAAATCCGCCTGAATGGGCGGCTTTTCTGTTTTATTTTGTATTTTTGTCGTTCGGAAAAACAAACCGGAAAATCAGTAAATTCATAATACGATGACTCAGGAAGAACTTTTCAAAAAGCTGGTCGCTCACTGCAAGGAGTACGGATTCGTATTCCCCTCGAGCGAGATCTACGACGGTCTGGGTGCCGTCTATGATTACGGTCAGAACGGCGTCGAGCTCAAGAACAACATCAAACGCTATTGGTGGGATTCGATGGTCAAGCTGCACGAGAATATCGTCGGCCTGGATGCCGCCATCTTCATGCACCCCAAAACCTGGGAGGCTTCGGGCCACGTGGCTGCCTTCAACGACCCGCTGATCGACAACAAGGACTCGAAGAAGCGTTACCGTGCCGACGTGCTGATCGAGGACTGGATCGCCAAGCAGGATGAAAAGATCGAAAAGGAGGTCGAGAAGGCCCGCAAGCGTTTCGGCGAGTCGTTCGACGAGGCCAAGTACCGCGCTACGTCGCCCCGCGTGGTCGAGACCCAGACCAAACGCGACGAGGTGCACAGCCGCTATGCCGAGGCGATGAACGCCAACGACCTGGCCGCCCTGCGTCAGATCATCCTCGACTGCGAAATCGCCTGCCCGATCTCCGGTACGCGAAACTGGACCGAGGTGCGGCAGTTCAACCTGATGTTCTCCACGCAGATGGGTTCCACGTCCGAGGGCGCCTCGACGATCTACCTCCGCCCCGAAACGGCTCAGGGTATCTTCGTCAACTTCCTGAATGTCCAGAAGACCGGCCGCATGAAGATCCCGTTCGGTATCGCACAGATCGGAAAGGCCTTCCGCAACGAGATCGTGGCGCGTCAGTTCATCTTCCGCATGCGCGAGTTCGAACAGATGGAGATGCAGTTCTTCGTCCGCCCGGGCACCGAGATGAAGTGGTGGAACGAGTGGCGCAACACCCGTATGGCCTGGCATCGCGCCCTGGGATTCGGCGACGACAACTACCGCTTCCACGACCACGAAAAGCTGGCCCACTATGCCAACGCCGCTACCGATATCGAGTATAACTTCCCGTTCGGATTCAAGGAGGTCGAGGGTATCCACTCGCGTACGGACTTCGACCTGGGCAACCACCAGAAGTATTCGGGCAAGAAGATGCAGTATTTCGACCCGGAGACCGGCGAGAGCTATGTGCCCTACGTCGTCGAGACCTCGATCGGTGTCGACCGCATGTTCCTGCAGGTGATGTCGGCCGCCTACGCCGAGGAGAAGCTCGAAGGCGGCGATTCGCGCATCGTGCTGCGCTTCCCGGCCGCTCTGGCTCCGGTGAAGGTCGCCGTGCTGCCGCTCGTCAAGAAGGACGGCATGCCCGAAGTGGCCCAGAAGATCGTCGACCTGCTCAAGTATGACTACAACGTCGTCTACGACGAGAAGGATTCGGTCGGCAAGCGCTACCGCCGTCAGGATGCCATCGGTACGCCTTTCTGCGTGACCGTCGACGGACAGACGCTCGAGGACGGTACCGTTACGGTGCGCCACCGCGACACGATGCAGCAGGAGCGCGTCAAGATCGAGGCGCTGCACGACATGGTCGACGAGGAGTGCTCCTACCGCAAGCTCTTCAAGAAACTCAATCTGTAGAGGAGTCCGGACGCTGGCATGGGACGCATTCTGGCCATAGACTACGGTACGAAACGCACGGGGATCGCGGTAAGCGATCCTCTGCGGTTGATTGCCGGGGGGCTGGAGACGGTCCCGACGCATGAGCTCGAGCGCTGGCTCGAAGCCTATTGCGCCCGCGAGGAGGTCTCGACCATCGTCCTGGGAAAACCCATGCAGATGGACGGCTCGCCCTCGGAGACGTGGCGCTACGTCGAGCCCCTGGCAAGGCGTCTGCAACGCCGGTGGCCCGACAAGGAGGTGGTCTTCCACGACGAACGCTTCACCTCGGTGATGGCCCACCGCACGATGCTCGAAAGCGGCATCGGACGCATGGCCCGCCGGAACAAGGCGCTGGTCGACAAGATCTCCGCGACGATCATTTTACAAAGTTACATGGAATTCAACCGATGATTTACCCGATTGTGATTTATGGTAACGAGGTGCTGCGCAAGGCGTGTGCGCCCGTTACGGCCGAAACGCTCGACGTCAAGAAGTTCGAGGAGGACATGTTCCTGACGCTCGACGAGGCCGGCGGCGTGGGTCTGGCCGCCCCGCAGGTGGGCAAGAACCTGCGTTTCTTCATCGTCGACTGCACCCCCTGGGCCGAGGAGGATCCCTCGTGCGCCAACTACCGGCAGGCGTTTATCAATGCCGAGATCTACGAGTACTCCGACGAGAAGAAGACCTACAACGAGGGATGTCTCTCGTTCCCGGGCATCTACGCCGACGTGCCGCGTTCGGTGTCGATCCGGATCCGATACCAGGATACCGACTTCGTCGAGCACGACGAGGAGTTCACCGGCCTCAAGGCGTGGGTTATCCAGCACGAGTATGACCACATCGAGGGCAAGGTCTTCACCGACCGCATCTCGCCGCTGCGCCGCCAGCTGCTCAAGAGCAAGCTGTTGAACCTGGCCAAAGGAAAGTATCATTGCTCCTACAAAACCAAATAGCATGAAAAAATTTCTCGCATGCGCATTTGCCGTGGCCGCGCTGCTGAGCACGGGATGCGTCAAGTCGCCGGTCGTCGGCGGCGTCTATACGGACGTGAAGGACGGGCTGGCCGTTACGGGCAACGCCGGTTCGAGCAAGGTCGGCACGGCCGAGGTCAAGGGCTATGTCGGCCTGGTGGCCATGGGCGATGCCAGCATCCAGACCGCTGCCCGCGAGGCCGGTATCACGCGCATCCACCACGTCGACTACCAGTCGAAGTCCTACCTGGGACTCTACACCATCTACACGATCATCGTCTACGGTGACTGATCGGTTCGTGCGGGGACTGGCCGCGGGGATACTCCTCATCGGGGTGTCGCTGCCGGCCTCAGGGCAGAAGATCGGGTCGTACTACGTGGCGAAGGCCGAGCCGGACGGCATGATCTACCACACCTTTCCGGTGACGCTGTTCGAACATCCGCAGGCGGGCGATCTGACCTTCGACCTCACCTACAAGGAGCATCGTGCGGGACGTGCGACGCTGAACTTCACGTGTCGCATGGAACGGGCCGATCGGGTCGATTCGGTGCGTTTCGAGTCGGGTAGGGTGGTGATGGCCGGACCGGTCGAGAAACTCTATCTCGAACCCGAAAAACGGGGCTGGAAGCACCGCTATACCTTCGATCTCGACGCCTCGCAACTCTGCGGATTCTTCGACGAGAAGGCCCAGCCCGAAGTGGTGCTCTACGTCGGCGGCGAGGCGTTGGTCTATCGCGTCAAGCGGTCGGCATGGCGCTCCTATGCGCCGGTCGGCTACCGGATCTTCGAGATGATCCGCATCAACGAGGAGCGTTGATCCGGAGGCCGGTGGAGAGGCAAACTCCGAACCTGGAGGCGTTGATCCCGGGGCGGAGGAGTGTCGATTTCACGGCTGCCGGCGGGGCGTTGATACAGCGTCGGTTGCCCCCTTGTCTCAGAATGATTTCCGCAACTGTGGGTCCCTGTCCGACATGAAAAATCCCGACTGCCGAGAGGCGGTCGGGATTTTCCGTTTTCATACCTGCGGGTGCGGTCAGAACCGGTAGCAGGCCCCGATGCTGATCGTGACGGGATTCTTCCGCAGATCGTCGAACATGGGCTGCCACTTGAGACCGGCCGTGAGGTCCCAGTCGCGGGCGACGCGGTAGTCGAAGCCGCCGCCGATGTTCAGACCGGCAGCCCAGCGACCGATGTCGTTGGCCGTCAGACCGACTGCCGGGTAGATATCCCAGTCGTCGGAGAGGTGGAAGACATACTGTGCGTCGACATTCATGTCGATCGAGCAGCCGTTGTGGAGCAGGGCCAGCATCGACGGTTCGATGCGCCAGTTGTCGGTGAAGCTGTAGCGGGCGAAGACTCCCAGACCCACTACGCCGTCACCCGTATTGGTATAGATGTTCATGCGCGGGCCGATCGCCCAGTTACCTGCATCCTGTGCCGATGCTGCCGTGGCTACGAAGAGTGCCGCGATTGCTGTAAAAAGAAGTTTTTTCATGATTTTCCAGTTTGATGAATGAATCGTTCAAATCATTTGCCAAACAAATATAGGAAAAGTGCGGGTCTATAGCAAATAAATTCAGCCAATCCGACATTTTTGACAATATACAGGAAAAATCCCGCAACCGGTCGGATTGCGGGATTTTCCGTATGTTTCGGGCTTGCTTCCGGAGGCGTGAGCTCTGTTTAGTCACCTTCCCTCCCCCTCGGCTCGGCCCGGGGAACTATTTCTGGTTCAGAGCTGCGTGAGCGGCTGCCAGGCGGGCGATGGGCACGCGGAAGGGCGAGCAGCTGACGTAGTTCAGACCGGCGTAGTGGCAGAACTCTACCGACGAGGGCTCACCGCCATGCTCGCCGCAGATACCGCACTTGAGCGTCGGACGCGTACCGCGGCCCTTGAAGACGGCCTCGCGGATGAGCTGGCCCACGCCGTTGCGGTCGAGGATCTGGAACGGGTCGTTCTTCAGGATGCCCTTCTCGAGGTAGATCGGGAGGAACTTGCCGATATCGTCGCGCGAGAAGCCCAGCGTCATCTGCGTCAGGTCGTTCGTACCGAACGAGAAGAACTCGGCCACTTCGGCGATCTGGTTGGCCGTCACGGCGGCGCGCGGAACCTCGATCATCGTGCCGACCATGTATTCGATGCGGTCGTTGCGCTCGGAGAATACCTGCTCGGCTGTCTTGTCGATGATGTTCTTCTGGTAGCGGAGCTCCTTGTGGTTGCCCACCAGCGGAACCATGATCTCCACGTGTACCGGAATGCCCAGTGCGCGAACGTTCATGGCAGCCTCGATGATGGCACGGGTCTGCATCTCGGTGATTTCGGGATAGGTGTTGCCCAGACGGCAGCCGCGGTGACCCAGCATCGGGTTGAACTCGGCCAGCGACTCGACCTTCTCGACGATCTTCTGCAGGGGCACTCCCATCTCCTCGGCCATCTCCTTCTGACCCTTCTCGTCGTGGGGCACGAACTCGTGCAGAGGGGGATCGAGCAGGCGGACCGTCACCGGATAGCCCTTCATGACCTTGAACAGACCCTCGAAGTCGCCGCGCTGCATCGGCAGCAGCTTGGCCAGGGCGACACGGCGGCCGGCCTCGTCGTCGGCCAGGATCATCTCGCGGATGGCCTTGATGCGGTCACCCTCGAAGAACATGTGCTCCGTACGGCACAGACCGATACCCTCGGCGCCGAACTCGAATGCCTGGGCGGCATCCTTCGGCGTGTCGGCATTGGCGCGCACCTTCAGTACCGAGTATTTCGAAGCCAGCTCCATCAGCTTGCCGAAGTCGCCGCTCAGATCGGCGGCCTTCGTGGCCACCTGACCCAGGTAGACCTCACCCGTCGAGCCGTTGAGCGAGATCCAGTCGCCCTCCTTGACCGTGAAGCCGTTGACCTTGATCGTGCGGGCCTTGTAGTCGATCTGCAGCTCGCCGGCGCCCGAGACGCAGCACTTGCCCATACCGCGGGCAACGACGGCTGCGTGCGACGTCATACCGCCGCGGGCCGTGAGGATACCTGCGGCATCCAGCATGCCCTTCAGGTCCTCGGGCGAGGTCTCGATGCGCACCAGAATGGCCTTCTGGCCCGTCTTCGAGAAGATCTTCTCGGCATCCTCGGCGAAGAAGACCACGGGACCCGTGGCGGCGCCGGGCGAAGCGGGAAGACCCTTCGTGATGACCTGGGCCGAAGCGATGGCCGACTTGTCGAATACCGGGTGGAGCAGCTCGTCGAGCTTGGCGGGCTCACAGCGCAGCACGGCGGTCTTCTCGTCGATCAGACCCTCGCGCAGCATGTCCATGGCGATCTTCACCATGGCGGCACCCGTCCGCTTGCCGTTGCGGCACTGCAGCATCCACAGCTTGCCGTCCTGGATTGTGAACTCGATGTCCTGCATGTCGGTGAAGTACTGCTCCAGGTGGTGCTGGATTTCGTTGAGCTCCTTGTAGACCTCGGGCATCACCTCCTCGAGCGAAGGATACTTGTTCTTGCGGTCCTCCTCGGAGATGTTCTGCGCCTTGGCCCAGCGTTTCGAACCCTCGATGGTGATCTGCTGCGGGGTGCGGATACCGGCCACGACATCCTCGCCCTGGGCGTTGATCAGGTACTCGCCGTTGAAGATGTTCTCACCCGTTGCGGCGTCGCGCGAGAAGGCCACGCCCGTAGCGGAGTTGTTGCCCATGTTGCCGAACACCATGGCCTGTACCGATACGGCCGTTCCCCACTCCGAGGGGATGTTGTTGAGTTTGCGGTAGAGGATGGCGCGCTCGTTCATCCACGATCCGAAGACGGCGCAGATGGCGCCCCACAGCTGGTCCCACGGATTGGTCGGGAAGTCCTCGCCGGTCTGCTTCTTGACGGCGGCCTTGAACTCCTTGACCAGGTGTTTCAGGTCGTCGGTCGTCAGGTCGGTGTCGTTCTTCACGCCGCGCTTTTTCTTCAGCTCGTCGATGATCTCCTCGAAGGGGTCGTGATCCTCCTTCGAGGCGGGTTTCATGCCCAGCACGACGTCGCCGTACATCTGGACGAAGCGGCGGTACGAATCCCATGCGAAGCGGGGGTTGCCCGTACGCTTGGCGACGGCCTCGACGGCCTGGTCGTTCATACCGAGGTTGAGGATCGTGTCCATCATGCCGGGCATCGAGGCGCGGGCGCCCGAGCGTACCGATACGAGCAGCGGCATCTCCTTGTCGCCGAACTTCATGCCGGTCAGGCGCTCGATGTTGGTCATGGCCTTTTCGACTTCGGGCTTGAGGAGGTCGATGACGGCCTCTTTGCCGTGGCTGTAATATTCTGCGCACACTTCGGTGGTGATGGTGAATCCCGGGGGTACAGGAATGCCGATGAGGTTCATCTCGGCGAGGTTGG
Source organism: uncultured Alistipes sp. (assembly GCA_938014215.1). Taxonomy (GTDB): domain Bacteria; phylum Bacteroidota; class Bacteroidia; order Bacteroidales; family Rikenellaceae; genus Alistipes. Next base: position 30,475 of record CALLRW010000022.1, read on the forward strand.
CACCCTTGCCACCGAGCAGCTCACGCATTTTGCCGTTTCCTTCGGCCTCTTTGTTGCCGAAGGTGTAGACTCGTTTAACGTCTGCCATAGTTTTCTGATTTTTGGATTGTATCTATAAAATTAAAAAAAAATTCACAAAATCAACCCTCTGGAGCCGAAAAAATCGCGGTTACGACAATTCGACCGCGTTCCAAAAGGTTATTTTCGTTCGGAGGGATTGCGAAAATAGGAAAACTTTTCGGAATTTCCAAATCTCACGGGCGGATATGTACATAGACAGGCAGTGAATACCCGAATCCGCCGCGATAGCGACCCCGTTCGAAGGTCCGGAGCGGATTACCGCTCTTCTGGTCAACCAGATAGCGGCGCACGTAGACATCGCCGCCGACGTGCTGCAGCGCCGTGTCGACGAGGATCCGGTCGCGCATCTCCCAGCGTCCCGCGCGGCGGATGTTCCCGCGGCCGGCCTTTTCGGCACGCGACAGGGCATCCGTCAGTCCGTACTTCCGGGCGCGGAGGCGTCCCGTGCGGCCCATCACCACGAGCGGTACGCCGGGGTGCTCCTCGCGCAGGTCTCCAGCGAGCCAGCGGGCAGTCCCGTCGTCGCCGCACAGCGCCAGTCCGATCCGGCGGCCGTCGAGTTCACCCTCGACGTAGAGGTAGCGGCGTCCGGTCTCGGTAAGGTCGGGGTAGAAGCGGTCGCCGAAGTACAGCAGGGCGAAATCCATGCCGTCGAGCGAGTTGAGCGTGCGGTGGAGATAGGTGTAGTCGCCGCGGCACGCTGCGGTCAGGTCGCGCACGACCGTTTCGTTTTCGACGCCCCACAGGGCGACGATCTCCAGCCCCATCGAGTCGATGACCGAGGCCGTGTTGCGTATCTTGCGTTCGTAACGCTCCGTGTTCCAGCCGTATCGGCCGTCGGGGGTATAGTCGTCGTCGTTGTAGAAGAGGGCAGGGAGGGTGTCGTAGAGGCGGTCGACGTCGTAGAAGGCGATGCCGACGGGCGGGTGTCCGAAGGCGGCGGGCGCCGACACGACGAGTGCGGCGAGGATCGACAGCAGACGCATCATGACCGGCCGCACGGATTAGAGGGGTTTTTCGGGGAGGAAGTCCCGGGGCGAGCAGCCGAGAAACTTGGCAATCTCGTTGATATGGTGTATGTTGTATTTGATATTGTATTTCGGACTTTCGGCCATGCCGATGAATCCTTTGGAAACGCCGATGCCATAGGCCAGCATGGCCTGCGACACCTTTTGTGCAATCCGTTCTTTACGTATTGCATTGATAACATACAAGTCTATCGGCGTTTTCACAGTTTTGTATTTATGGTACAAAACTAAAAAACGTGCTATTCGCTACGCTCTGTCATACATGAGTATGCTCACTATTATTGAGCGTAAAGACGAAAATCACATAGCGGGTTGCCGGGGCCCCGCCGCTGCCGCTTTCTGTTCTCTTCGCCGCCAGCCATCTCCATTCTCCTCCGGTTCCCGCCGCCCGGAAATGCAAAACCGGGCCCCGCGGTGGCTGAAACCCTGCGGAGCCCGGTTTTTGGTCGGGTCACCTCTTAATAATATCGGACCGACGGGGCGGCGGCCCCCCGGTATTGGTCGTTGACGTAGACGCGGACCCAGTCGACATCCATCGAGGGCGGTGCCGAGGGATCCCACTCCGTCGGGTCGACCGCCCCGGGCCACGCCTGTGGATTGACCGAAAGCCCCGAACTGAAGATCAGAAAGAAGCCCGCCGGATCGCTCCACGGCCAGTCCGTATTGCCGTCGGCACCCTTGCGGTGCTCGAAGTAGGCCCGGCCGTTCACCCCGCCCACAATCCGGTCGGGATACCACTCCAGCCAGTAGATGTTCCACTGCGCCATGTCCGAGAGATCGGTCGTCGCCGTCACGCTCCCTGCCCCGCCGACTACGCCGGCATAGTGATGTTCGGAGTGGAGCGTGAAGTGCGCCCGCTGGTTGATCGTCCGTTTGGGGGTCTCCAGCAGGTCGATCTCGCCGTTCGCCGGCCACGGCCGCCCGTTGTTGCCCATGAACCAGAGGGCGTCGTTGAAGCCCCGCGTATCGCTGCGCCGGAAGCGGATCTCGATGCGCATGTTCTCCGTGAAGTTGCACCACGCCTCGGCCGTCCCCGGCTTCGCCGTGCGGTAGCAGGCGTGCGAATACTTCACCCGCTGTCCGTAGCGGTTGTCGATCGAATCGGGCTCCTCGCGGGCCCACATGTGCAGATATCCCCCCTCGACCCGCGAGCAGGTGGCGTTGTTGACCCGTGCCGAGCGGCTCATCGCCCGTCCCGGATGCTCGACGAAGCCCAGCGGAAGCCCCCCGCGGGTATCTTCCGCGCGGAATTCGTGGGCCGTGTAGAGGCGCCACCCGCTGACGTGCGGATGGGGATCGCCCGGCGAAAGGGTCAGCTCCGCTCCGGGATCGTCGTAGAGCGCCGTTTCGTCATTCTTCGGATCCGCCAGCGTTACTCCCAGCTCCTCGGGAAGGATGCGCGCCTCGCCCGCCTCGGGGGTCGTCGCCTCGAGGCGCAGATAGCGGCCCACGGCCTTGCGCGGGAAGGTGACCGTCTGCGGCAGCGGGTTGTTCACGATGTTGCTGAACTCGCCCGCCTCGATCACGGTCCGCCACTGTGTGCCGTCGTCGCTGATCGAGAACCGGTAGCGGAATGCTATGTCGGGTTTGGCCTCTCCTCCGGCCGGGGCGTAGGTGAAGCCCGCCAGGGTGGCCGTGCGTCCCAGATCGACCGTCAGCGGGGTCTGCGAGACGATGCGCCACGTCGCGCGGTCGAGATCGTTCCATTTTTCGACGTGCCGCTCCTCGGCAAGGGGCTCCGCACGGAAGGCCCCCACGCGGCTGAGATGCCCCTCGAGACGCGTCTCGCGAAGCCGGATGCGCAGGGCCGAGGCCTCGACCTCCGGGATCCGCAGCAGCCGCTTGTAGCCGACCGTCGTCCCTTCGCCTACGGGCTGCCATCCGGCCTCGGTGAGGGCCTCCACCGTGAAGCCCTCGATGCGCTGTCCGCGGGCGATATCCTCCTGCAGCAGCACGACGTTGATCCGCGAACCGGGCTGCAGGCGGTAGATCCGCTCGTCGCCGCCCGAGGCGCTCCACGTCTGGCGGCCGTCGATGACGCGGTCGTCGGCAAACGTCCTGTTGAGGTAGCCGGTCAGCTCCATCAGCCGCGTCGAGTCGGCCGCGTGGATGCGTCCGCGACGGTCGGGCGGAATGTTGAGCAGCAGCACCGAGTTGTAGCCCACCGACTGGAAGTAGATGTCGACGAGCTGTTTCAGACTCTTGACCTTCGCATCCTCGGCCGCGTGGTAGAACCACCCGGGACGGATCGACACGTCGACCTCCGAGGGGTACCAGAAGAGCTCCGTGGCCTGCTCCAGCATCCGGCGGCTCCCCAGATCCGGCGCCTTGCCGTCGATCCCCAGCCGGCGGTTGTTCTCCGCGGCGCGGGCGTAGACCCCGGGCGTGAGCACCGTGGCGCTCCATTCGGTCGGGCGGCCGAGCCCCTTTTCGTTGCCCACCCAGCGCACGTCGTCGCCCATGATGGCCGTCACGGCTCGGGGCTGCAGGCGGCGGATCGTCCGGTAGAAGGCATCCCAGTCGTAGATCTGTTTCTTGCCGTTGGGGCCCTCGCCGTTGGCGCCGTCGAACCACACCTCGTGCACCTCGCCGTAGCGGGTCAGCAACTCGGTCAGCTGGCGGATGAACATCCGGTTGTAGGCCTTCGAATCGCCGTAGCAGGGGGCGTTGCGGTCCCACGGCGAGAGGTAGACGCCGAACTTCATGCCGTAGCGGTCGCACGCCTCGCGGATCTCACGCACGACATCGCCCTTGCCCCCGCGCCACGGCGACGAGGCGACCGAATGTCGCGTGGTCTTCGTCGGCCAGAGGCAGAAGCCGTCGTGGTGCTTGGCCGTGAGGATCACCATCCGGAATCCGGCCTCGTGCAGCGTCCGGACGATCTGGTCGGCGTCGAACTCCGTGGGGTTGAACCGCGCGGGATCCTCCTGTCCGTCGCCCCATTCGCGGTCGGTGAAGGTGTTGATGCCGAAGTGCAGGAAGGCCGTCAGCTCCAGCTGCTGCCAGGCCAGCTGCTGCGGGGAGGGGACCAGCCGGGCGGCCCGGTCGATCTTCTCGTCGAGCGTGCAGCCTGCGGGGAAGGTCACGTGTTTGACGAAGCGTTCCTCCTCCGGCTGGGCCGCCGCACGGCCCGCCAGAAGCAGCAGGGTGAGAAACAGAAGTCGGCGCATGGCTATTTACGCGGATAAAGGGTGAATTCGAACTCCATCGGGGTGAGCGGCACGCGGAATTCGGGCCGCACGCCCGGGCCGCACGTCGCCGTGCCCACGCCCGCCTGTACGGCGTCGAGGTGGAGCGTGATGCGGCCGCTGCGTTCGAGCTGGTTGATGTGGTCGCAGGCGTCGATCATCCGGTCGGTGAAGGGCAGCGCCCCGAATTCGAAGGGGCGCGGCGACTGCACGCCGAGGCCGAATCCCTCCTCGTCGCTCAGCCGCACCCAACGCACGTCGGTACGGTTGCCCGTGGCCTGCGGGCGGACGTAGTAGTGGAACATCCGTTCGGGTGTGGTTGCATGCAGCCCGATCGTGCCGCCCTCCTTGCGGTCGGCATAGCTCTCCACGTCGCCGCGGCCGAGGTAGTCGATATGGCTGAGGCTGCGGTCGAGGTCGCACGTCAGACCCACGCGCGCCAGCGAGCGGACCCGCGACGTGTCGGGCGCAAAGGCCACCTGCACGCGCAGCCCTCCGTCCGCCGTGGGCGAGTAGCGGAACGTGGCGTCGGCCACCTTTTCGCCGCGGGCGTTGCGGACGACGGTGACGGCCTGCGTGCCGCCGCGCGTGCTGCGGAACGAGACGACCTGCTGTTCGAGCGAGTCGAGTCCGGCAGCCTTCCAGAGTTTCGCCCCGAAGCGGTCGCGCAGATCGTTGTCCGTGGCCGGGCGCCAGAGGCTCAGCGTGAGCGGCGTGGCGAGCAGTTCGCGGCCGTCGAGCGTGAGCGAACGCAGGGCGCCGCTCCGTTCGTCGACGGCGTACTCGAGCCGACCCTCCGCGGCCGGGAAGGGCTTCAGCGTACGGGCCGGACCCGCCACGACAAACTGGTCGCAGGCCACCGTCCAGGCGGTATCGACGAGCGGCGTGGCCTCCTTGCGGTGCCACTCCAGCGTGAGGTAGGCTTCGTGCACGTCGCGCGGCAGGCGCACCGCCCCGAGCTCCAGTTCGACCGTCCGGTGCGGAGCGCAGGCCACCGAGGTCTCACCCCCGGCCAGCCGCTCCCCGGCATCCGAAACGAGCTGCCAGTGCAGGTCGAACGCCGCGAGATCCGTGAAGTCGAACCAGTTCTTCACCCGGATGCCGAGCCGGCGTGCATCCGTCAGTTCGGCCTTGATGTTCTGGTAGTTTCGCTTCACCTCCTCCAGATGGGGGTGCGGTTCGCGCACGGCGTTCACCAGTCCGTTGCAGCAGAAGTTCCCGAAGCTCGGGATCCCCTTCGGACCGTAGTCGCCGCCGTAGCTCCAGTACCAGCGTCCCGCCGGATCGATCTCTCGGAACGACTGGTCGACCCAGTCCCAGATGCAGCCGCCCTGGGCCATCGGCTCCCGCTCGAAGAGGTCCCAGTAGGCCTTCATGCCGCCGCAGCTGTTGCCCATGGCGTGGAGATACTCGCAGAGGATGAACGGACGGTAGATCCCCTCCTTGGAGAGATACTCCTCGATCTCCTCCGTCGTGCGGTACATCCGGCAGAAGATGTCCGTGTTGTACTCCTCCTCGGCCCGCTCGTACTGCACAGGACGCAGCGTGTCGGCCGCCTTCAGCCAGTCGTACGTGCGGCGGAAGTTGATGCCGTTGCCGGCCTCGTTGCCCAGCGACCAGATGATCACCGAGGGGTGGTTCTTCGACCGTTCGTACATGCGGCGCGTGCGGTCGAGGTGCGCCGTCAGCCACGTCGAATCCTTCGCCAGCGACTCCTTGCCGTAGCCCATGCCGTGCGACTCGATGTTCGCCTCGTCGATGACGTAGAGTCCGTAGCGGTCGCAGAGCTCGTACCAGTAGGGATCCGACGGGTAGTGCGAATTGCGCACCGTGTTGATGTTGTGGAGCTTCATCAGGCGGATATCCTGCTCCATCAGTTCGTGGCTTACCGTGCGTCCGCGCTGCGAGTGTTCGTGGCGGTTGACCCCCTTGACGAGGATCGGCACGCCGTTGACGCAGAACCGTCCGTCGCGCACCTCCGTCGTGCGGAATCCGACGCGGCAGCCCGTCGTGTGGAGAAGGCTCCCGTCGGCCCCGCGCAGCGTCAGCGTCAGCGTGTAAAGGTTCGGCTCCTCGGCGCTCCAGCGCTTCACGTCGGGAAGGCGCACCTCGTCGAAGGTGTGCATCCCCCCCTGCGAGGCATCCATCCGCCCCTCGGCCACCCGGCGTCCCGCATCGTCGCGGAGCGTGTAGGCGAGCTGCGTGCCGGCTGCCGCCGGACCGTCGGTCTTCACCTGCAGGGCGAAGATTCCCTCCGCGTAGCGATCACGGTCGAGCGTCGAGGTGACCCGAAAGTCGGCGATGTGCGACGGCTCCGTGGCGTAGAGGTAGACCGAACGCTCGATGCCGCTCATGCGCCACATGTCCTGACACTCGAGATAGGAGCCCGCGCTCCAGCGGTAGACCTCCAGCGCCACAACATTCTCGCCGTCGGTCAGGTAGTCGGTGATGTCCCATTCGGCCGGGGTTTTCGAATCCTGGTTGTAGCCCAGCAGGTGGCCGTTGAGCCAGATGTAGTAGAACGAGTTGACCCCTTCGCAGCAGAGCACCACGCGGCGGCCGTGCCACGCTTCGGGCAGCGTGAAGGTCCTCCGGTAGGAGCCCACTTCGTTCTCGTCGTGGGGAACCAGCGGCGGATTCTTGCGGAAGGAGAACATCGGGTCGTCGAACTCGTAGGTCTCGTTCACGTAGATCGCCGTACCGTAGCCCTGCCGCTCCCAGTTGCCCGGGACCCGGATCTCGGCCCAGCCGCCGTCGTAGAACGACGGTTGCTGGAAATCCGTCGGCCGGAGGTCGGGATTCTTCGTCCAGTGGAATTTCCACAGGCCGTCGAGACTCAAGTAGTAGGGCGACTTTTCGTGCGCCTCGTGTCCCACCTGCTCCTCGGAGGCGTAGGGCCAGACGTAGGCGTGGGGTTCGAGCTTGTTCAGCCCGATGGCGTATTGACTCTGCCATTCGGGCAGCGACTGCCCGGCGGCCGGCTGCAGTCCGACGGCCGCCAGCAGGGCCAGGTAAAGGTTCCGGTGTTTCATGCTTTTCGCGTATTCGGATGGTTATTCGATAATGATTTCGTCCAGATAGAGTTTGGCGCTCTGGCCCGGGCGGACATGGTCCTCGGGGCAGACTCCCGCACCGCGCAGCCGCAGCCGCACGTAGCGCGCCTCACCTCCCCCGAGGTCGTAGCTCAGATCTTCGATGAAGGTCCCCTCGCGGAAGATCTCCCCGGGCGAGAAGCTCCGCTCGGCGGCCGGCGTGAAGTGCACGTTGTCGTCCGACAGGTCGACGCCCATCCACGAGGGCAGGTGCACGGCCATGCCGTAGTTGGTGATGCAGCCCGCCGTCAGCCGTTGCAGCGGCTGGCGCTGCCCGAGGTCGATCGTCAGCGAGACCTCGTCGTACGAATCCCACGTGCACCACTCCGAGTCGGTGTACTTGTCGCTGCCGCGCAGTCCGTTGACCAGCAGCCAGCCGTTCGCTCCGCCGCCCGTCAGCGGCCGTGCGGTCGCCTTGTTGAAGCTCAGCGGCAGATCCAGCACCTCGCCCATGCGTTCGCCGTCGCGGAACGTAGCGCAGCGCAGCGTCGTGCTATGGTCGATGCGCAGCGGAGCCTCGTAGCGGGCCGAACGGGTCGTGGGCTCCCCGCCGTCGGTCGTGTAGCGGATCTCGACGTCGGGACGGATGCACGCGAGTTCGACGCGCAGCGCTCCGGAGTCGGGGCGGATGCACTCCTGGATGTTATACATCGAGCGGGCGTAGCGCACCCCCTGCTCGTCGAGCCGCGGCAGGAAGCGGTCGAGCCGTCCGAGGAATCCCGCCCAGTCCTTCGAGCCGCGCGGCTCCCAGGCCACCTCGGCCAGTGCCGTCAGTCGCGGGAAGAGCAGGTATTCGACCTCCTTGGGCGAGTTGCAGAATTCGGTCCACATCGAGGCCTGGACACCCATGAGCAGCCGTTCGTAGGCCGGGTCCCACCCCTCCTGCACGGGTTCGTAGTTGTAGACATCCTCGAGCGTGTTGTTGCCGAAGTAGGTGACCGGTTCGAAACGCTGCGGTCCCTGGTAACGGATCAGGTAGAGGATGCGCGCCGGGGTGAGGATGAAGCGGTGCCCCTGGGCGGCGGCCTTCAGGGCGGCCTGGCCGTAGCCCTGCCACCCCATGACGATCGCCTGGTCGGGGATGGTGCTGTTGGTCAGCTCGTCCCAGCCGATCACCTCGCGTCCCTTCGAGCGGATGTAGTCGCTGATGCGGCGCATGAAGTAGCCCTGCAGTTCCTCGGTCGAGGCGAGCCCCTCTTGGCGGATGCGGCGCTGGCAGCGCGGACACCGCTCCCAGTTGCTTTTCCACGCCTCGTCGCCGCCGACGTGGATGTAGTGCGACGGGAAGAGCTCCAGCACCTCGTCGAAGATCTGCTCGAGGAAGTCAAATGTACGGTCGTTGCCGGCGCAGAAGATGATGTCGGCATTGCGTCCGCCCAGCCCCGGCAGCACGCCGATGTAGCGGTCGACCACCGGGCAGGCATACTCCGGATAGGCGGCCAGCGCGGCGTTCGAGTGGGCCGGGATGTCGATCTCGGGGATCACCTCGATCTGCCGCTCGGCGGCGTAGGACACGATCTGGCGGATCTCCTCCTGGGTGTAGAAGCCGCCGACGGGGGTCGCCTCACCCGGCATCGGATTGCGTCGTTCGGGGAAGAGCTTGCCGGGACGGTCGACCCGCCAGGCGCCGACCTCGGTCAGCCGCGGGAAGCGCTTGATCTCGATCCGCCAGCCGTTGTCGTCGGTCAGGTGGAGGTGGAGCTTGTTGAGCTTGAGCTGCGCCATGCAGTCGATCAGCCGGAGGACCCCCTCCTTGGGCATGAAGTAGCGGGCCACGTCGAGCATCATCCCCCGGTAGGCAAACCGCGGGGCATCCTCGATCCGTGCGGCCGGGACGCTCCACGACACATCGGCCGCCTGTTGCCCCTCGAGTTGCGGGGGCAGCAGCTGCCGCAGGCTCTGCAGCGCATAGAAGAATCCGCGGCGGTCGGCCGCCTGCAGGGTGATCCGCTCCGGGCGGATCTCCAGCACGTAGGCTTCGGGGGCCATCGTCGTGTCGCTCACGAAGCGGATGTCGCCCTCCGTGGCCTCCGTGGCCTCCGAGTCCGCGGCGCCGCTCTCGACGACACGCGGCGTGAAGCCGGCCGGGAGGGTGAAGAGCCGGGCGAAACCTTCGGCCACGGCGGCCTGCTCCCGGTTCTCGACCACGAAGGTCGTCGAGGCCGTGAAGTCGAACTGTCCCGATGCGGGCGCAACGCTTGTTGGGGCGGGGAGGATCGAGATGGGTTCGGGGGTGTGGCTGCAGCCCGCGGCCGCGAAGCAGAGCACCCCGGTCAGAAAGAGGATTGCGTGTCTCATCGGGGAAGCTCTTTATCGTATTGCGAACCAAAACGCACCGGATCGCGGTACTGCTCCTGCAGCGCTGTCAGACGCCGCTTCAGATCGGCCGTCACCTCCTCCGTGCCGGGCTGGCCGTAGAGGTTGTGCATCTCCGTGGGGTCGTTCTGCAGATCGTACAGCTCCCAGATGTCGATGTCGTTGTAGAAGTGGATCAGCTTCCAGCGGTCGGTGCGGATGCCGTAGTGGCGCTTGACCATGTGTTCGGCCGGGTATTCGTAGAAGTGGTAATAGAGGGCGTCGCGCCAGTCGGCCGGCTTCTCGCCGCGCAGCAGCGGCAGCAACGACCGTCCCTGAATGTCGTTGGGAACCTCGATACCTGCCAGTTCGAGGAACGTCGGCGCGTAGTCGATGTTCTGCACCATCTGGTCGATATCGCCCCGGGCCGCGTAGCCCGCCGGCAGACGCATGACGAGCGGCGTGTGCATCGACTCCTCGTACATGAATCGCTTGTCGAACCAGCCGTGCTCACCCATGTAGAAGCCCTGGTCCGAGGTGTAGACCACCAGCGTGTTGTCGAGCAGCCCCTTCTCCTCGAGGTAGTCCAGCACGCGGCCCACGTTGTCGTCGAGCGACTTGACCGTCTTCATGTAGTCGCGCATGTAGCGCGTGAACTTCCACTCGGCCAGCTCGCGCCCCTGCGGATTGCGGGCGTAGAAATCCTCGATCACCGGGCCGTAGAAGCGGTCCCAGGCGGCCCGCTGTTCGGGATTCATGCGGCCGAGGAACTGTTCGTAGAGGCTCTTGAGCCTGGTTTCGCGGTCGGGGCGCAGCATCTTCAGGTCGTAGATCATGTCCATGTCGCGCACGATCGACATCTCCTGAGCTGCGGCGGCCGGACGCCCCGCGTAGTCGTCGAAGAAGTTTTCGGGGAGCGCGAACGTGCGGTCCTCGTAGAGCGCCAGGTTGCACGTGTCGGCCATCCAGTTGCGGTGGATCGCCTTGTGGTGGATCAGCAGGCAGAAGGGTTTCGACGGGTCGCGCTGCCGGTCCATCCAGCGGATGGCGTCGTCGGTGATGAGGTTGGTGACATACCCCTCGCGGCGCACCGTGTCGCCCTGCTGCGTCACGAAATCGGGGTTGTAGTAGTCGCCCTGTCCGGGGAGGATCTCCCAGAAGTCGAAACCCGTCGGGAGGCTCTCGAGGTGCCACTTGCCGACGATGGCCGTCTGATAGCCGGCCCTCTGGAGCAGTTTGGGGAAGGTCTGCTGCGAGCCGTCGAAGACGCAGGTCGTGTTGTCGAAGAAACGGTTGGCGCACGAGTGTTTGCCCGTGAGCATGCAGGCGCGGCTCGGACCGCTCAGCGAGTTGGCCACGAAGCTGTTCGTGAAGCGCACGCCGTCGCGGGCGATGCGGTCCAGATTCGGGGTCTGCATGTAGCGGGAGTCGTAGCAGCTCATCATCTGGGCCGTGTGGTCGTCCGTCATGATGTAGACGATATTGGGGCGGTCGGGACGCTTCGGCTCCTCGTGGCAGGCCGTGGCTCCGGCCAGGATGCCCGTCAGCAGAAGTCCCGTCTTGGGATAGTTCCAGTCAGTCATGTGTTGTCGTTCGGATTGTCGGAAACAGCTTCGGGACCGGGATTCGGCCGACGCGCGCTGTTTCCGGGTAAAAGTAGCTATAAATTCGGGATTGCGCAAGTTTGGTGCGGCAATTGCCCCGCAGCGGGGGTGTTGCGAAAAGTCCGGGCGGAGACGAATCCCGCTCTCCGTCCGGACTCTCGGTCATCGGTGCAATGCGTACGGCATCAGAAGAACTTGCCTGCCGTATTCACATTGCCGGCTCCCGCCGTGGTGTAGTTCTCGTTGATCCAGTAGCGGATCCAGTCGACCTCCATGCGCGGCGTGAGGTCGCTGCTCTTCGACTCCTCGTAGCTCAGTGCCGTGAACTGCGGATCGGCCCACGAGCCGGAGTTGATTTCGTCGAGCGTCAGCTCGCCGCACGACCACTCGGCCGCCAGACCTGCCGTCAGCAGAATGTGGAGTCCGTTGGGGTTCATCTCGCGGTTGAAGGCCCACTTGAAGCTGTTGTCCGACGAGGTGAAGGTCCGCGTCGTGGTGCCGTTGATACCCATGTTGATCGTGTTCTCGTCGACGATCTCCACCCAGTAGATGTTCCACTCCGAGGGTTCGATCGTCTGGCTGACCGTCGGGTTGGCGTGTACGCCGTCAACCGGCGTGCCGTAGTGCAGCGTCTGGTGGACGGTCTTGATCGTTCCGGCCACGTTCGAGGTCATCACGGGGTTCTCCATGATGTCGATCTCACCGCAGTCGGGCCAGTCTGTCGTCGAGTTGTTGCTGTTGCCCATCAGCCAGATCGCGTAGTTGAAGCCCTGCAGGGCGCCGCGAATCCGGGCCCGGATCTCGATACGCGTTCCGACAGTGATGACGGTATGCTGCGGGACGGTCGTGTTCGTGCCGATCTTGTTGGCGTAGAGCGCTGCGGCACCGAAGGTGCGGGTCTTGTCGCCCGATCCCGTCGAGGCCTGGCCCGGATCCTTGGCCGCCCACATGCGCAGGTAGCCGTCGTCGGTCACGTCGGTGAACTTTTCGTTGTTGACGTAGCACGTCCCCTCGATGGCCGCCGTATTCTGGGCTCCCCAGCCGTTGGCCGTCAGTGCCGGACGCACGCCATAGTTGTTGCGGGCCGTGCGACTGTAGCTCCAGCCGTCCAGCGCCTGGAACTCGACGGCGTTGAGCAGCGTCCATTTGTCAGCCAGCGTCCGGTTTGGGTGTTTCGACCCCTTGCCGTACTCCGTGCTCTTGGTCATCAGCACATCACCCTCGCGGTAGGAGGGGCAGGCCAGGTAGAGCGCTTCGGTCGCCGACGAATAGAACGTCCGCTCGGGATAGTCGTAGACCCACCGCTCGTCGAACAGACGGTCGCCCTTGGCCAGGTCGCTGTCGATCCGCGTCAGCGTGAAGTCGCGGACCGCATATTTGTCGTTGTCGACCGCACCCGTGAAGGTCCAGTCGCGATCCTCCTGCGTCTCGCCGTTGTCCCACGCTACGGTCACCTCGCCGCTCTGGGCCGAGGTCTCGCCGGCCGGGATGGTCAGCGTCGAGGGCAGATTCTCGAAGGCATCCCCGGCAGCCGTCTCGTCGGGCGTCAGCGTGATGTGCAGGTCGCTTGCCGCCGGAGCGTCGATCGTGGCCTGCAGCACGAAGCTGTCACCCTCGGTCACGTCGTTCGAGTCGGCATCCTTGACCGCTACGCTCACATAGTGGTAGTCGCTGATCGTCACCTTCTGGGCCGCACCCTCGATGGCACGTCCCTCGGCGCTCACCCACAGCGTCACCGAGTGTTCGCCCGTGAAGCCCGACTCCTTGATCGGGAAGTCGACCGTCACCGATTCGCGGTCGACGGGGAAGGCCACCTCGTAGGGGAACTCCGTGAAGAGTTCGCAGTGGAGTCCCTCGTCGATGGCTTCGAAATAGAGCGTGAAGTCCGATTCACGCAGGGCGTCGCCCTCCTCCGTATCGGCGATGCGGACGGTGGCCGTCAGCGTCTCGCCCCGGCACAGCGAGGTCGAATTGAGCGTCACCTCGAGCGGCGACAGCGGGCCGGCAGGTGCCTCTTCGGTCTTGTCATCGCTGCAGGCGACGCAGCCCAGAAGGCCCAGAAATATCATCAGTTTTTTCATCGTTCGTCAGGTTTTGGAATCAATATCCGAAGTTGTTGTCCGTATTGGAGATGGCGGGGTTGGCGTCGATCTCGCTGCTCGGGATCGGCAGCAGCAGGTTCTTCTTGAGGAAATCCTCCGAGAGGGCATCCTTCTGCCCCTGGTCGAAGAGCCGGTCGGCGAAGTTGTTGACGTTGGTCGAGTAGTTGGCGTCGGTGGCCACCGTGATGGCGTGGTTGTTGTTCTTCAGCAGCAGCTTCTCCAGGTACTCCGTGCCGCGGATGCGCACCATGTCGTAGAGCGACGGCTCGCCCATCAGCTCGAACAGACGCTCGAAGTAGAGCTTTTCGGTCACCTGCTCCTTCGAGAGCGACTTCGACCAGTCGGCCGGCTGCGAAGCCACGTAGCTGGTCGTTGCGGTGAGCGGAATCGACTTGCGGGCGCGGTCGAGCACCTTGTTCACCAGGTCGATCGCCTGATCCTTCAGATCCAGCTCGTTGTAGACGTCGGCCATCAGCAGCAGCATCTCCGCATAACGGTAGACGATCAGGTGCTTGTGGGCGTAGGTACCCGTCTGGGTCTGGTCGTAGAGCTTGCCGAAGTAGGGCCACTTCTCGCTGTTGCCCACCTGGGTGAAGTTGTTCCACATTCCCTTTACGATATTCTGGTATTCACCCGTGTAGGTGTTGAGCTCCTCCTGCGTGGGGTTGGTCTTGTCGGCGAAGAGGTCGTAGGGCATCGTCAGCACCACGGCATCGGCCAGCGTACCGCCGTCGGGCGTGTAGAGACGCTTGGGGTAGGTGTAGAGCGAGTCGCCCGGGCAGAGTTCCGCAGCCACCTGCGGTTTGGGCGAGGCCTGGTTGTTGCCGCTGCGGGCACGCCACTGCGTCAGGAAGTTGGTCTCCACGCGCGGGTCGCCCGGATAGGTGCCGTAGTGCAGGTCGTAGGCGTAACGCGTGGCGCGGTAGGTACCCCAGTTGATGCCCGAGGTCGAGGCCTGCGGGGCGAAACGGTTGCTGCCGCGGTTGTAGCAGACGCCCGACTCGGCGTTGAAGTTGAACTGGATGATCGCCTCCTTGCTGTTGGTCACCGCACCGGCCTGCGTATAGGGGACGAACAGGCTGTTGAGGTTCGGTTCGAGTTCATAGCCGGCGTGTTCGTAGACGTCGTCGAACATCGTCTTGGCGTTGGTCAGGTTGGCCTCACGGTCGATGTCGAGCATGGCCATCTTGTAGTAGACCTTGCCCAGGAAGGCCTTGGCGGCCCACGAGTTGAGGCGGCCCGTCGACGAGGTGGCCGAGATGTTCATGGCGGACTGCAGATCCTCGACGATCGTGCCGAAGACCGTCACGCGGTCCGTACGCGGCATGGCGATACCGTCCGACGACGAGGCCACCAGCTTCAGGGGCACGTCGCCCCACAGCGAGACGAGGTTGTAGTAGGCGATGGCGCGCAGGAAGCGGGCTTCGCCGATCTTCTGCGTCTTGACCGCCTCGTCGAGCGAGCTCGACTCCATGCCCTCGATGAAGGCGTTCACCTCGGAGATCACCTTGTACATGCCGTTCCAGGTCGACGAGACCAGTCCGTTGCCCGGAACGACGGCCAGTGAAGCGAGTCCGTTTTCGTCACCGCCGTTGCGCTGGCCCCAGGCCAGACCGCTGCCTACGAGCGGCACCTCCTGCCACATCTGACCGTAGGCACCGTTGGCCGTCATGTAGCCGTAGCATCCCAGCAGAGCCAACTCGGCATTGTCCTCGCTCGAGAAGATGATCTTGCTGTTCTGCGAGTACTGGGGATCCTCGTCAAGACAGGAGGTCGAGCCGAGTCCTGCCGCCAGAAGAAGAATTCCGTATACTATCTTTTTCATGTTCATGATTTTTTGCGATTAGAAAGTGAGGTTGACACCGATGATGTAGGAGCGCGGCGTGGGGTAGGAGCTCATGTCCACACCCGGGCGCAGACCGTCGAAGGCGAAGCTGTTGACCTCGGGGTCGTAGCCGCTGTAGTCGGTGATAATGAAGGCGTTCTTGACCGAGAACGAGAGCGAGCAGTAGTTGAAGCCGATCTTCTTCATCCAGCGCACCGGCAGCGAGTAGCTCAGCGTCAGGTCCGAGCAGCGCAGGTAGCTGGCATCCTCGATGTAGCGGTCCATCGTGTAGTTGCCGACGTTGAACGTCGAGCTCGGATAGCTGTTCGAGTGGTTCGTCGGGGTCCACATGCCCTGGAAGGCTTCACGCGTGAGGTTGTTGGCGCGCGTGCCGGGGGTGTTGATGTAGCGGTTGTTGGTGTTCAGACGGTCGATGCCTGCCACGCCGTTGAACGAGGCCGAAACCGACAGGCGGCGGAACGAGAGCTTCGTCGAGAAGCCGTAGGTGAAGTCGGGATTCGGATCGCCGATGATCGTACGGTCGTTCTCGTCGACCACGCCGTCGCCGTTCGAATCGAAGAACTTGATGTCACCGGCACTCGGCGTGGCGTTGTTGAACGTCTTGTAGTAGCCCACCGTGCCGTCGTCCTTCGTGTAGCGTACGCCCTCGTCGGTGATGTCTTCGCTTTGGACGATGCCCTGCGTGCGGTAGCCGAAGAACTGTCCCGGGGCTTCGCCCGTCAGGAAGATGTGTGCCACGCCGAAGTGGTCGCCCAGCGAGTTGCCGTAGAAGCCCACGCGCTGGCCCAGGCAGCCGAAGTCCGACGGCTCGAGACCCAGATCGGTGATCTTCGACTTGTTGAAGCCGATGTTGCCGTTGACGCTCCACTTCCAGTCCTTGTTGTCGATGATCTGGGCGTTGAGCGAGAACTCGACACCCTGGTTGTCCAGACCGCCCTGGTTGTAGTAGGTCGACCCGAAGCCGGCCGATCCGGGCAGCGTGCGCGAGATGAGCAGGTCGCTCGTCTTCTTCTTGTAGACGTCGATCGTACCGCTCAGGCGCGACTTGAAGAAGCCGAAGTCGACACCGACGTTCCACGACGAGGTCTTCTCCCACTTCAGGCTGCTGTTCGAGAGGTTCGTCACGATCATCGTCGTCAGGGCGTCGCCGTTCTGGTCGGCGTAGATCACGTCACCCGACGAGTTCTGGCCGTACATCGAGAAGGTCGAGTAGGGGTCGATCGACTGGTTGCCGGTCACACCGTAGCTCACGCGCAGCTTGAGCTGGTTGAGCCACGAGACGTCGCGCAGGAACTCCTCCTGCTCCAGACGCCAGGCCACCGATGCCGAGGGGAAGTAGCCCCAGCGGTTGCCCTTGGCGAACTTCGACGAACCGTCGGCACGGAACGAGGCCGTCACCAGGTAGCGGTCCACGAACGAGAAGTTGACGCGCGCCAGGTAGGAGAAGAGCTGATAGTCCTTCTGCTCGGGCTGCGGGAATTCCGTCACACCGGCCTTGCTCAGACCGTTCTCGCGCAGTTCGAAGAAGGTGAACTGGCGGCCGATCGTATTTTGGTTCAGGTAGTTGTAGTCGTCGTAGGTGACACCGATCGTGGCGTCGACACGGGCCACTTCGCCGATCTTGCCGTTGTACGTCACGAGGTTCTCGACCGAGAAGTTGTTGCGGTTGAGGTCCGAGATCGAGAGCAGACCGTTGTTGTTCATACCCTGGTAGAGCTCCAGACCGTACCAGCGCTTGCGGTTGTTGGTCGTCAGGTTGCCGCCCGTACGCAGGTTGTAGCGGAAGTTCTTCGAGATGTCCCACGTCAGGTTGAGGCTGGCCCCGAAGACGCGGTTGACGGCCTTGTCGACATAGTCGTTGAGCCAGCTTGCAACGGTGGTCTTGTTCTCGTCGGAGAAGCTCGGGTCGCCGGCCGGCATCTCGAACGGTGCGTAGTCCAGAGCCGTACGCGACACGGCACCCGTGGCGCCGCCCAGCGTGTTACCGCCGGCCATCATGTCGTTCTCGCGGATCGAGCCGTTGAGCAGCAGTTCGAGTTTCACGCTCCGGGCCAGCTGCGCCGAGAGGTTGGCACGCAGGTCGCCCTGGCGCAGGCCGGTCTGCTTGACCGTACCCTCGATATCCTTGAAGTTGGCCGAGATATAATAGGTCATCTTGTCCGAACCGCCGTCGACCGACACCGAATAGTTCTGCGAGAAGGCCGAGGTGTAGATCTCCTTCTGCCAGTTGCGGTTCTTGACCAGGTTGTAGGTCGTCGGGTCGCCCGGGTTGTACTTCGACTCCGAGCCGCTGAAGACGTAGCGGATCTCGTCGCCCACCTTGTGGAAGGGGTACTGCTGGATGTCGCTCACGCGCGAGTTGCGGTAGTCGGCATACTCCGAGAGGTTGATCATCTCGAGCAGGTTGGTCGGCTCGGCGATGGTGAAGGTGGCCGAGGCGCGCACGCGGGCCGCACCGGCCTGACCGCGCTTGGTGGTGATCAGGATGACGCCGTTGGCACCGCGCGATCCGTAGATGGCCGTCGAGGAGGCATCCTTCAGCACGGTGATGTCGACGATGTCGGCCGGGTTGAGCTGCGAGAGGGGATCCTGCTGGATCTGGAAGTCGCCGCCGATGCCCGAGCTTGAGAACTCACCGGTCGAGGCCTGCGGCACGTTGTCGATGACGTAGAGGGGCTGGTTGTCGCCGCGCAGCGAGTTGGCACCGCGGATCGTCACCGACGAGGCGGCTCCGACGGCCGACGACGAGGAGTTGACTACCAGACCGGCGATCTTGCCTTCGAGCAGGCTGTTGACCGACGGCATGGCGATGTCGCCCTCCGAGGGCTTGATGTTGGTCAGGGCGCCCGTCAGGTCGCCCTTGCGGGCCGTACCGTAGGCCACGACGACCACTTCGTCGAGCGTCTGCGAGTCCTCCTTGAGCTGGACGTCGATCTGCGTCCGGGCGCCGGCCTGAATCTCCTGCGTCGTGTAGCCGATGAAGGAGTAGACCAGCGTCGGGTTGGCTCCCGAGATGGAGAGCTGATACTTGCCGTTGCTGTCGGTCGTGGTACCGGTGGTGGTACCCTTGACGTAGACGCTCACTCCGGCCATACCGACATTCTTGTCGTCGGTAACGGTACCGCTGACACTCCGTTGCTGGGCAAAGAGCTGACCGCAGCATGCCAGAAGGCAGAGCGTACCGAGAAGAATCATTCCGTAGATTTTCTTCATGGATTAAGATTTTAGGTTAGTGACAGTCTTATTTTTTAAAATTTTTTCGGAATTTGTCGGGATTCCGATTTCAAAATTAAAAACACGGATCGGTTTTGAGGTTCGAAAATCGTCTTTCCGCCTCCAAAAATCGTCTAATTGCAGGCAAACACCCTCCGGATGGGTTTCCGAAGGGGGTGGCTGCCGGTCGCAAAGATTGGGATTTCTGCTGAAAATTTTATAATTTAGAGGTCGCAACAAACCCCGACCATCGATGAAACCTGCTCATGCGATCTGTCTGTTTCTGCTCTTTTGCGGCCTGTGTTCGAGCGGCCGCCTCCATGCTGCCGGGGAGCAGTACACCTTTCGTTCGATCACGACCCGCGACGGAATGCCCTCGAGCGTGCGGTGCATCCATGCCGAGAAGCGCGGTTTCGTCTGGATCGGCTCCTCGAACGAGGGGCTGGTGCGTTACGACAACTTCCTGCCCCGGCGCTACCGGGCCTGCGAAGGCGACGAGCATGCCTTGCCCGGCAACCACATCGTGCAGATCGTCGAGGACAGCCTGGCCCAGATCTGGGTGTTGACCAACCGCGGACTGGCCCGCTACCGCCCGGCGAGCGACGACTTCTTCGTCCCGAAGCGCGGGGCGGGGCCTTCGGGCGAGAATCTCGTCGTGCAGTGTGCCCGGCCCGTGGCGGGCGGGGTGCTGTTCGGATCGCAGAACCAGATCTTCCGCTACGACTACGCCTCCGACCGCATCGAACTGCTGTTGAGCTTCGAGACCGAAAATCCCTATCCGATTCAGGCGATCTATCCCCGGCCGGACGGCACGCTGCTCTGCTTCAACCGTTGGCACGGACTGCTGCAGATCGACCCCCGCAGCGGGGAGGTCCGGCGTCCCGGTTTCGCCAGCGGCAAGGAGAACATGGCCATTCTGGTCGATGCGCAGGGGCGGGTCTGGCTCTCGCCCTACAACCGGGGCCTCGCGTGCTACGACACGGCGGGGCGCTGCATCGCCCGCTACAACACCCGCAATTCGGCGCTGAGCAACGACGTCGTCCTCTGCATGATCGAGAACGAGGGGCGCATCTGGATCGGCACCGACGGCGGCGGCATCAACATCCTCGATCCCGAGGAGGGTTCGATCGAGGTGCTCAGCCACACGCCGGGCGATGTCCTCTCGCTGCCCGGAAATTCGGTCCTCTCGCTCTACCGCGATCCGAACGGCACGGTCTGGGCCGGACGCGTGCGGGGCGGACTCTTCGTCATCCGCAAGTCGGCCATGCGGATGTATGTCGGGACGTCGCCGACGGCAACCAACGGCCTGAGCGACGAATCGGTCCTCTCGCTCTACCGCGATCCCCGTGCCGACGAGATCTGGATCGGCACCGACGGCGGCGGCATCAACCGCTTCGACCCCCGCACGGGACGCTTCACCCACTTCCCGTCGACGTTCGGATACAAGATCGCCTCGATTGCCGGGCTCTCGGAGCGCGAACTGCTGCTGTCGATCTTCTCGCGCGGGCTCTACGCCTTCGACCGGCGGAACGGGGCGCTGCGGCCGGTGGAGTTCGACGACAGCCTGCTGCGCTACCAGATGACCTACAGCGGACAGTCGGTCAACCTGTTGCAGGAGAGCCCGACGAGCGTGCTGCTCCTCTCGCGGCCGATGCACCGCTACCACCTCGATACGAAACGCATGGAGAGGCTCGACGCCTCGGAGCGGATCAACGGCGGATTCCCGATCGCCTCTTTCGACGGGGCCTGCTATCTCCACGACCAGCGGCATATTTATCGCGTCAAACGGTCGGCTCACGAGGTCGAATCTCTCTTCGAGATCGGCCGCGATTCGCTCATCAGCAGCGTCGCCTGCTCCCGCGAAGGGACCTTCTGGATCGTTACCGACCGCGGCATCCTGCGCTACTCGTCCGGGTCAGGGGCCCGCGAAGGGGTGCCCGTACCCTTCAACAGCCGCGTGCAGAGCATCGTCTGCGACGCCCGCGGACGGGTCTGGATCGGTACCGATCAGGGGGTCTTCGCCTGGCTGCCCGACGTGCGGCGGTTCATCCCCTTCGGCGAGTCGGAGGGGGCCGCCTGGAACGAGTACCAGGCCAAGGCCCGTCTGGCAACCCCCGACGGCGACCTCTATCTGGGCGGAATCGATGGTCTGCTGCACATCCGCGGCGATCTCTTCTCGACGGCCGCTGCCGATACGGCCGATCTCCCCGAGCCCGAACCCCTCGACATCGTGCTCGACGGCGAACGCCTCGACAACCTCCTGCCCGGCCGGACGGTCGACATCCCGTGGACCAACAAGTCGCTCGTCGTGCGGATCCGCGTGCGCGAGAACGACCTCTTCCGCAAGAGGCTCTACCGGTTCCGCGTCACGGGCGACAACTACAGCGAGGTGATCGACTCGTACGATCCCGAACTGACGCTGCGCAACCTCGTCCCGGGCCGCTACCTCATCGAGGCGACCTGCAACACGCGTGACGGCGAGTGGATCCCCTGGAAGCAGGTGCTCCGATGTGAGGTCAATCCGCCGTGGTACCGCACCGGATGGTTCACGGTGCTGTGGATCCTCACTGCGGCGGGGGCGATTCTGGGGCTCTTCCGAACGCTGCTGCGCCGCAAGGAGCTGCGCCTGCAGCGCGAACTCGAACACCACAAGCAGCAGATCGCCGAGGACAAGGTCCGCTTCCTGATTAATATCAGCCACGAATTGCGAACGCCCCTCACGCTGATTCTCGGGCCCCTCGGGCGGCTGATCCGCACGTCGGACGATACGAGCGGCGACCGTCCGCTGCTGCGCCGCATCTACAAGCAGGCGCAGCGCATGAAGGAGCTGATCAACATGGTGTTGACCCTGCGCAAGATGGAGACCGGGACCACCACGCTCCAGCCTCAGGTGCAGGATCTGAACCGTTGGGTGGGGGAGGTGGTCGAGGATTTCGGACTCGAGGCCGACGAACGCGGAATCGAGATCCGGGTAGAGGCCGATCCGCGGGTCGGCGAGCGGAATTTCGATGCCGGAAAGTGTATGATCGTGCTGAGCAATCTGCTGATCAACGCGCTGAAACACAGTCCGGACCGGAGCTGCATTACGGTGCGCACGCAGCTGGACGAGGCACGGCACTGTGTCCGGATCTCGGTGATCGACCGCGGCTGCGGCCTGAAAGGGGTCGACACCGACCGCCTCTTCACCCGCTTCTACCAGGGCGACAACGAACGGACCGGGTCGGGAATAGGCCTCTCCTATGCCAAGATCCTGGTCGAACAGCACGGCGGGCGGATCGGTGCCGGGGACAATCCCGAAGGGGGTGCGATCTTCTATTTCGAACTGCCGGCCGAACTGCCCGGCGAGCGGATCGTCTGCCAGCCCCGCAACTACCTCAATGAGCTGTTGACGGCCGAGAGTCCGGTCGAGCAACCGGTGGCGGAGGCCGATCTGTCGCAGCTTTCGCTGTTGATCGTCGAGGACGACGAGGAGCTGGTCACCTATCTGAAAGGAGAGTTCGAACCGCGGACACGCCGTCTCTTCACGGTCCGCGACGGGGTCGAGGCTCTCGCGATTCTCGAACGCGAGGAGGTGGATGTGGTCGTCAGCGACGTGATGATGCCCCGCATGGACGGTTACGAACTGTGCCGGCAGGTGAAGAGCCGCATCGCCATCAGCCACATCCCGGTGGTCCTGCTCACGGCGCGCAACGACGAACGCAGCCAGCTGCTCGGCTATAACAACGGAGCCGATGCCTACATGTCCAAACCGTTCGAGGTGGAGATGCTGGCGGCGGTGGTGGTCAATCTGCTTCGCAACCGGTCGTTGATCCGCGACCGTTACCGCGAGCAGCCTGTGATGCCCACTCCGCAGGAGACGGCCTTCAGTTCGGCCGACGAAGAGTTTCTCACGCGGCTCCGCAAGCTGGTCGAGGAGAATCTGCAGCAGGTCGATTTCAGTATTCCGTACCTGTGCCGCGAGATCGGGATGAGCCGCACGGTGCTCTACAACAAGTTGAAACTCCTGACGGGGCTCAACGTGAAGGAGTATGTCAACAAGATCCGTATCGAGCGGGCCTGCCGGCTCATCTCGGAGACGGAACTCAGCATCACGGAGGTGGCCGAACAGACCGGATTCTCGTCGGCCCGCTATTTCAGTACGGCATTCAAGCAGTATATGGGGGTGACCCCGACGCAGTATAAGGCCAAATCGGCCTGAGTGGCGGGTTGGTCTGAGGGTGGTTTGGTCTGAGTCGCCGGTTGGGCTTGAGTAGCTGGCTGGCCTGCAGACGGACGATCTGTCTGTTGGCTTGCAGACGACGGTTTGCATCCTCTTTTCAGAGGGGGCGTACGCGGGGTATTGCAGCTGAAACCCGTTGAAGCTTCCGCAGCTGCGAAACCCCTCTTTTAGAGGGGCGTACGCGGGGCATTGCAGCTGAAACCCGTTGAAGCTTCCGCAGTTTGAATCTTACTTTCTTGGGGGGTAGGCGGGGTATTGCAGTGGAAACCCGTAGAAGCCTCAGCAGCTTGCAAAACCCCTCTCTTAGAGGGGAGGAAACCTGTTGAAGCTTCCGCAGCTTGCAAACCCTCTCTTTTAGAGGGCCGTACGCGGGGCATTGCAGCTGAAACCCGTTGAAGCCTCAGCAGCTTGCAAAACCCCTCTTTTAGAGGGGTGGAAACCCGTCGAAGCTTCAGCAGCTTGCAACACCCCTCTCTCTTAGGGTTGTACGCGGGGTATTGCAGCTGAAACCCGTTGAAGCTCCCGCAGCTTGCGAAACCCCTCTCTTAGAGGGGAGGAAACCCGTCGAAGCTTCCGCAGCTTGCAAACCCCCTCTTTTAGAGGGGTGTATGCGGGGCATTGCAGCTGAAACCCGTTGAAGCTCCCGCAGCTTGCGAAACCCCTCTCTTAGAGGGGTCAGGCGTGGATGATGCCGGAACCGACCAGCTCGTCCCCGTCGTACCAGGCGGCAAACTGCCCCGGGGTGATGCCCCGCTGCGGTTCGTCGAAGAGCAGATAGGCCCCGGTCTCACGGATGAAGAGTCGGGCCCCCTGCAGCGGCTGCCGGTAACGGATGCGGACCGAAAAACGGGCGCTCTCGCCGACGTCCATCGCCCGCGTGGGGTTCACCCAGTGAATCTCCCCGGGCAGAATCCGCAGCGCCGGCCGCCACAGCCCCGGATGGGAATCCCCTTCGCCCACGTAGATCACGTTCTGCACGGTGTCCGTTGCCAGGATGAAGAGCGACTCCTTGCGGCCGCCGATTCCGAGTCCCTTGCGCTGCCCGATGGTGTAGAAGTGGGCGCCGTTGTGCTCGCCGATCTTCTTGCCGTCGCGCACCGTATAGTGCCACGGTTCGGCCAGGGCGGCCAGCTGTTCGTCCGTGGGCTCCTCGCCGGGAAGCGGTATCGGGGTGTTCCGGGCGTATTTCGGCCACGTGGGGAGGATCTCGTGGACATTGCCGCGCTTCGAGGCGAGCTTCTGCTGGAGGAAGACCGGCAGATCGACCTTCCCGACAAAGCAGATCCCCTGCGAATCCTTGCGGCGCGCCGTGGCCAGCCCCTGCTCCGTGGCGATGCGCCGTACCTCGGGCTTTAGCAGCCCCCCGACCGGGAACAACGCCCGGCTCAGCTGCTCCTGCGAAAGCTGGCAGAGAAAGTAGCTCTGATCCTTATTGGGGTCGGTGCCGGCCAGCAGCCGGTAGATGATGCGCCCGTCCGCAAGCCGCTCCTCGGCCTTGCGGCAGTAGTGGCCCGTGGCGACGTAGTCGGCCCCGAGCTTCAGCGCCTCGCGCAGAAAGACGTCGAACTTGATCTCGCGGTTGCACAGCACGTCGGGATTGGGCGTGCGGCCGCGTTCGTACTCGGCGAACATGTAGTCCACCACCCGCGTGCGGTAGTCGGCCGAGAGGTCGACGACGTGGAGCGGAATGTCGAGCTTCTTGGCCACCAGTTCGGCGAAGAGGCGGTCGTCGTGCCACGGACAGTCGCCTTCGAGCGTGCCCGTGGTGTCGTGCCAGTTGATCATGAAGAGGCCGATGACCTCATATCCCTGCTCCTTGAGCAGCCAGGCGGCCACCGACGAATCGACGCCGCCCGAGAGTCCGATGACTACCCGTTTCATTGCTTCTGCGTTTGCGTTTCAAGAGTCTCGGCCAACAGCCGCCCGGCCGGACTCCCCCCTCGCCGTTGTCGTGGAGCATGCTCTCACGGCGGCGAAATTACGAAAAATATTCAACAACCCGATCCCCTGCCGATGGAGGCCTGCGCAGGCGGATGGCCGCGGAGAGGGCTGCTCCCTGCACGTCGTCTCACCGATCCGCCGCTTGCGGCTCAGAGGTCGATCATCCCCTCAGGCAGGACGAAGTGGATCCGCCGGTCCTCGAAGTCGATGTGGGCGATGAACTCCTCGACGGCAGGGACCAGCACCTGACGCCCGCCGATCTCCACCTCGAAGAGGGGATTCATCTCGCTGTCGTAGAAGTCGGTGATGATGCCGGCGTGCTGCGCCTCGGCCCCGGCCTCCTCGACCACGGCCTCGAAGCCGACCAGATCCTCCAGATAGAACTCGTCCTCCTCCTCGTCTGTGGGGTCCTCGATGCGGAACTCGAGTCCGATGAGCTCCCGTGCGCGGCGTTCGGTATCGATGTCGGCGAAGGTGGCGGTGGCACCCGAGATGCCGCGCCGTTCGAAACGCTCGCACCACAACGGCACCTCCAGGGCGTCGATGGTGACCATCAGCGGGGTGGTTTGCGGATCGAAGTCGTCGGGAAAAGCGGGGTAGAGCGAGAGCATGAGGCCCCCGTCCGTGCCGAAAAGTTTGTTGATGCGTCCAGCGGATTCAGCCATGGCGAAAGTGTTTGCGGCAAAAATACAAAAAAAACAGGAAATCTCCCCGTGGGGCGATCTCCTGTTCAGATGTTGAGAACCTCTGCTTATTCAGCGGCGGGAGCTTCGGGAGCAGCCTCCTCGGCGTTTGCAGCCTCGGCAGCGGCAGCCTCTGCGGCCTCACGGGCGGCAGCCTCGGCAGCAGCCTTCTTCTCGGCGATGGCAGCGGCGCGATCCTCCTTGATCTTGGTCTCGGCAGCCAGACGGGCCTTTTCGGCCGACTTGGCGTCGGAAGCGATCTTGTTGGTCTTGGCCTCGATCTTGCCGTTCTTGGCCTCCATCCACTTGTTGAAGCGAGCCTCGGCCTCGGTCTCCGTGAAGGCCCCCTTGGCTACGCCACCCAGCAGGTGTTTCTTGTAAAGTACGCCCTTGTACGAGAGGATAGCCCGACAAGTATCCGTAGGTTGTGCGCCTTTGAGTAACCAATCCAGAGCTTTCTCGAAGTTCAGATCGATCGTAGCAGGATTCGTGTTGGGGTTGTAGGTACCCAACTTCTCGATGAATTTACCATCACGTGGCGCTCTGCTATCTGCGGCAACGATGTGATAGAAGGCGAAACCCTTCTTACCGTGACGTGCCAGACGAATTTTAACAGCCATTTGCTAATAAAATTTTGTTAAAGAATTAAAAACGCTCACCCGGTTCGGGCTTTTAAGCGTGCAAATGTAGGGAAAAAATTCCGGCCGGCCAAATAAAAGGGCGAAAAAGCCGCAAAATGGGGAAAAATATGCTCCGAACGGAGGAAAAGTGATCCCGGCGCGGCTCGAACGCGCGGCCGGCAGATTAGAAATCTGCTGCTCTATCCAACTGAGCTACGGGACCATCGTCGTTTTGACGGTCGCAAAATTAAGAAAAAAAAGAACACGAACCAACAATGTCGGTGCGAAAAGTCCGAATGAGGGATTTTTTTGACCGCCGCGCTGTTGCTTTTCCCCGCACGGTTGGCTATCTTTGTGGCTCGGATCCGCCCTGCGGGCTTCGGCCCCGGACGGACCCGCAGACAACACTCCTTTAATTATTTACGAAGATGATGAAACGAATTCTGGCAGCCGCCGTGCTGCTTTTCGCCATGACCGCCTGCTGCAACTGCGGGCAGAAGAGCCTCCCGCTGGAGGGAACTTCGTGGAAACTCGCCAAGATGGAGTCGATCCCCGCTTCGGCCATCTCTGCCGAGGAGGATACCTTCACGCTGCTGTTCAATGCCGCCGACACGCTCGTTGCCGGCCGCACCAACTGCAACCGCTTCTTCGGCCCCTACGAACTCAAGGGCAAGAGCCTGAAGTTCGGTACGCTGGGCATGACCCGGATGGCCTGCCCCGACATGCAGTACGAGGATGCCTTCGTGCGGATGCTTGACGAGGTCGACGGCTTTGAGATCAAGGGCTCGGATCTGAAACTGCTCAAGGGCGAGCAGGTCCTGGCCGAATTCCAGGGTACGCAGGCGCCTGCCGAAGCGGAGTAGGCGATCGGAATCGGGCTGCCGGTGCCGGAGCGTCTCCGGTGTCGGGGCGGCATCTGCAGGGCGGGGGAGTTGCGGCTCCTCCGCCTTTTTGTTGCGATACCCCAAAACAAAAACGGCCTCCCGTTTTCGGGAAGCCGTTTTGACGTAAGGCTCTAAGAGCCGGATTACTCGTTCAGCGGCGTTACGCTGACATACGAGCGGCCTTCGTTCTTCTTGCAGAACTCTACGGTTCCGTCCACGAGGGCGAAGAGCGTGTGATCCTTGCCCATGCCGACGTTCTCACCGGCATTGTGCACCGTTCCGCGCTGGCGAACGATGATGTTGCCCGCCTTTGCGAACTGACCGCCGAACAATTTGATGCCGAGTCGCTTGCTTTCCGACTCACGGCCGTTCTTCGAACTACCTACACCTTTCTTGTGTGCCATGATGCTTCAGTTTTTAAAGGTTTATGCAACGATTTCTTCCACGAGGATCTGGGTGAGGTACTGGCGATGGCCGTTGCACTTCTGATAGCCGGTGCGACGCTTCTTCTTGAAAACCAGAACCTTGTCATCCTTCAGATGCTTGAGGATCTTGCACTTTACTGCGGCGCCTTCTACTACAGGTGCGCCGACTTTGACCTGACCGTCATTGTCTGTGAGCAGGACTTTGTCGAAACTTACGGACGAGTTTTCTTCGCCCTGAAGACGGTGAACATAAAGTTTCCGACCTTTTTCAGCCTTGAACTGCTGACCTGCGATCTCTACGATTACGTACATTCTGTCGAAATGTATTTGTATAAATTCGGGATGCAAATATACGGATATTTATCTTATAAACAAGCACTCCGGTTGAATTTTTTTCGCGTTGTTCCCTCGGGCACGGTTTTGGCGGTGAAAGTGGTGTTTTTCGGACGGATGCTGTACGCTTTGTCGCGAAGCTCGGATGCAACGGCCGAAAAATTTTCCGGTCTCATAAATTCTTGTTACCTTTACCATGACAATAACAGATCTGTCCGACCCAAAACTACGAGTGACGATGATTAACGACAAGGTGCGCATGTATCTGCTGCCGCCGCTCTTCAATGCGGCAGTCAGAGCCGGAGCCTCGATCATGCAAGTCTATAAGAATTTCGACGATTACGATATCGGCCTCAAGGCCGACTGCACCCCCATCACGCTGGCCGACCGCCTGGCCCACAGGACCATCCGCGAATACCTCGGTCCGACGCGCATCCCGATCCTCTCGGAGGAGGGGCGCGAGATGCTTTACGACGAACGCCGCAACTGGGAGCTCTACTGGCTGGTCGACCCGCTCGACGGTACGGTCGAGTTCATCAAGGGGAACAACGAATTTACGGTCAATATCGCTCTGATGGAGAACAACGTCTGCATCGGGGCGGTGATCTATGTCCCCTATTTCGAGAAGATGTACATTGCCGGGCGCGATTCGGGGGCATACCTCAAGGAGCATGTGGCGCCGGATGCCGCGGCTGCCTGGAGCTACGAGCAGATCGTGCACGGCTGGACGCGGCTGCCGCTCGAAGCCGAATCGCACCACGACCATCTGCGGGTGGCCCTTTCGCGTTCGCACCAGACCCGCGAGACGCAGCAGTACGTGGAGCGGCTGCGTGAACGTTATCCCGATCTGGAGATCGTCGAGCAGGGAAGTTCCTACAAGTTCTGTCTGCTGGCCGAGGGGCGGGTCGACTACTACGTGCGCACGACTCACACCTATGAATGGGATACGGCGGCCGGCGAACTGATTCTCTCGGAGGCGGGCGGTTCCACCCGCGCGCTGCCCGAGGATCGCGCGCTGCGCTACAACGAGGAGGATCTGCACAACCCCTGGTTCCACTGCCGGTCGAAATTCTGCCCCTTCTGACCTTTTCAGCTGCCGCGTCCCTCCCCTCCGCAGACCTCTCCGGATGATCTCTTCCGCTGGGCCCGGCCGCATGGCACCACACAAAATGAAGTCCCGGTTTCCGTTTCGGAACCGGGGCTTTTTCGTCCGGGCGGCTTGTGTCTGCCGGGAGTCTTGCTTATCGGGTCGGCTTGTGTCTGCCGGGGTCGTCGGTGCGTTATCGGGCCGGCTTGTGCTCGATGTCGCAGGCGCCGCAGTTGCCCGAACAGCCCACGGCCGTGTGGGTGTCGGAGCACTCGGCCGAACCGTCCGCCTCGCGCGTCTCCTGCACGGCACACTTGATCCCCCGGCGCTGCATCTCCTTGTTGGTGGAGATCTCCGAATCGATGTGGTGACCCTTGATCATCAGCGTCAGGGACATCCCCACGACAAAAAAGGCTACGGCCGCAATGGCGCACAACAGAACGATTAACCACGTAGGCATGGATGGCGAGTTTTTGTAAGTTGAAATTTTGGCTTTCGGCTACAAATGTATATATTTGTAGGATAAATTGCAAAAATGTTGCCTGCGGGTTTCCAAGGCATTCCCGGGGCTGAATAGGCAATCTGACTGATATGAGAATCGTAATAGCCGGAGCCGGGGAGATGGGCAGCCATCTGGCCCGGATGCTCAGCGGTAACGGACACGACATCACGGTGGTCGACAGCGATCAGAAACTGCTGGCCGAGGTCGGGTCACTGGCCGATGTGATCACCGTCGAGGGCGACTCGACGACGTTTGCGGTGCTGCGCAAGGCGGCGGTCCGCAAGTGCGATCTGTTCATCGCCGTCAACCACGAGGAGAACGACAACATCGTCGCGGCCATGCTGGCCAAGAAGCTCGGCGCCCGGAAATCCATCGCGCGCATCGACAACAACGAATACCTCGAACCCAACAACAAGGAGATGTTCATCGACATGGGCATCGACTACCTCTTCTATCCGGAGAAGGTGGCCGCCCGCGAGGTGATCAACCTCCTGGGCCACACCTCGACGACTGAATACGTCGACTTCTCGAGCGGCAAGCTCTCGCTGGTGGTCTTCCGCCTCGAGCCGGCCTCGCCGCTGGTGGGGCAGGTCCTCTCGGGTTTCGACGAGGTCGAGACGCCGCTGAGCTACCGTACGGTGGCCATCACGCGCGGCGGGCAGACGATCATCCCCCGCGAGGGCGAGGAGTTCATGGCCGGCGACATGATCTACGTCATTGCCCGGCAGGACGCCGTGCACGAGGTGATGGAGTTCTCCGGACAGTCGAACATCGAGATCCGCAACATGATGATCCTGGGCGGTTCGCGAATCGGCATCCGCGTGGCCACGGAGCTGCAGGACGAGGTGAACATCAAGCTCATCGACTACAACGCCGAAAAGGCCTATAGGCTGGCCGAGATGCTGGACAAGACGCTGATCATCAACGAGGACGGCCGCAATACGGACGCCATGATGGAGGAGGGGCTGTCGAACATGGACGCCTTCGTGGCCGTCACGGGCCGCAGCGAGACGAACATCCTGGCGGCGATGCTGGCCAAGCGCATGGGGGTGAAGAAGGTGATCGCCGAGGTCGAGAACCTGAACTACATCAACCTGGCCGAGTCGATCGGCATCGACACGATCATCAACAAGAAGCTGGTGACGGCGTCGAACATCTTCCGCTTCACGATGTCGACCGACGTGCAGGCGATCAAGTGTCTGACGGGCAGCGACGCCGAGGTGCTGGAGTTCATCGTCAAACCCAACTCGCCGGCCACCAAGGCGCGGATCAAGGATCTGGGACTTCCCGAGGATACGATCATCGGCGGCATCGTGCGCGGCGACAAGGTCTTCATCGCCGTGGACAACATGGAGATCAACCCCTACGACCGCGTGGTGGTCTTCGCCATGCCGGCCTCGGTGGGCAAGGTGGGGTATTACTTTAACTGACCGAGTCCGGGGCTGCATCCCGCCCGGGCGACCGGAGCGGCGGCATCCGGGCCTAACGCGTGGAAAAAATGTCTTTTCGAAACTTCATACTCCGGGCGTGGTTCTCGCAGCGGGAACGGTCGATCGACCGCTTCCGCCGTCATCCGGTCGAGACCCAGATGCGGATGTTCCGCCGACTGCTGCGGCGGGGCAGCATCACGGAGTTCGGCGAACGCTACAACCTGCGACATATCCGTTCGGTGGAGCAGTTCCAGACGCTGGTCGCCACGTCCGACTACGAGAACTTCAAGCCCTACATCGAGCAGATGCGGCAAGGGGTGTGGAACGTGACGTGGCCCGGACGGGTGTCGTTGTTCGCCCGCTCGTCGGGGACGACCTCCGACCGCAGCAAGTATATCCCCGTGACGCGCGAGTCGCTGTGGTGCAACCATACGCTCGGCATGCGCGACGTGGCGACGGTCTATGCCGCCAACTACCCCCTAAGCCGCGTCCTTGAGGGCAAGACGCTCACGCTGGGCGGTTCGTGCGTGGCGGAGGGGCGCAACCTGGTGGGCGACCTCTCGGCGCTGCTGATCCACGAGACGACGTTCTGGAGCGGCTGGTTCCGCGCTCCGCGCATCGAGACGGCGATCCTGGCCGATTTCGATGCCAAGTGCGAGGCGATCTGCCGCCAGTGCACGGGCGAACACATCACGGCCTTTGCCGGGGTTCCGTCGTGGAATCTGGCACTGATGCGCCGCGTGCTGGAGTACACCGGGCGGCAGAATCTGCTCGAGGTGTGGCCCGATCTGGAGCTGTTCGCCCACGGCGGGGTGGAGTTCTCCCCCTACCGGCGTTCGTTCGAGGAGCTGATCCCCTCGAAGGGGATGCACTACATGGAGACCTACAACGCCTCGGAGGGCTTCTTTGCGCTGGCCGACGACCCGTCGCGCGACGACATGCTGCTGATGCTCGACTACGGCACCTTCTACGAGTTCCGCTGCGGGGAGGAGATCGTGCCGCTCGAAGGGGTGGAGTGCGGCAAGGTTTATGCCCTGCTCATCTCGTCGAACAACGGACTGTGGCGCTACGAGATCGGCGATACGGTGGAGTTCACCTCGACGAATCCCTACCGGATCCGCTTTGCCGGGCGCACACGGCAGTATATCAACGTCTTCGGCGAGGAGCTGATCGTCGATAACGCCGAACGGGCCCTTGCCGAGGCGTGCCGGCAGACGGGGGCTGTGGTGAGTGAATACACGGTCTCGCCGTGCTACATGTCGCTGCGCGAGCGGGGGGCTCACGAGTGGATCGTGGAGTTCGACCGCGAGCCCGATTCGCAGGAGCACTTCGCCGGGGTGCTGGACGAGGCGCTGCGGGCGGTCAATTCGGATTACGACGCCAAGCGCCGCACGACGCTCGAACGGCAGCATCTGCTCGTCATGCCGCGGGGCGGCTTCCTGGCGTGGATGCGGGCCCGGGGCAAGAACAAGGTGCCGCGGCTGATGAACGACCGCCGGGTGGCCGACGACGTGAAGGCCTTTGCGGGGCTCGACGCCGCCGTGCATTGAGGACCGTCCCTCCGGGGGCGAGCAATGAACGGGGCCGAAGAAGGCGGCCCGCAAAGCAGGGGAGCGGCAGGGGAGTGGCCCGACGCAAAAGAGGGTTCCGGCAGACGGTCGGTTGGGAAGGAGTCGCCTGGCTCGTGGTTCCCGGCAAGTGGCCCGACGCGAAAGAGGTTCCCGGCAGGCGGCCGCGAAAGAGTTGCCCGGATTTCGGCCGAGTTCCGACGCGGCACGCAGAAACAAAAAACAACGGATTATACATTTATATATCATATATACGGCCATGTACATAGCCATTGCAGGAAATATCGGGAGCGGCAAGACGACGCTGACCCGGATGCTGACGGAACGATACGCCGCCAAATGCTACCTGGAGGAGTGCGACAACCCCTACATCGGCGATTTCTACGAGGATATGAACCGCTGGGCGTTCCATCTGCAGATCTCGTTCCTCGGGAGCCGGATCCAGCAGACCATGGACATGCTCGCCGACTGCAAGTCGGGCGATATCTTCCAGGATCGCACGATCTACGAGGATGCCCACATCTTCGCCGAAAACCTCCACGAAATGGGGCTGATGTCGACGCGCGACATCGAGACCTATATGAAGATCTTCCGGCTGGTGACGTCGCTCATCCCGAAGCCCGATCTGCTGATCTACCTCCGGGCGAGTGTCCCGACGCTCATCTCGCAGATCCGCAAACGCGGCCGCGAATACGAGATGAATATCGACGAACTCTATCTGAAGCGGCTGAACGACAAGTATAACCACTGGATCGACACGATCTACGAGGGCGAAGTCTTCGTCGTGGACAAGGACCACGAGGATTTCGTCTCGGATCCGGCGGTCTTCGAACGGATCTGCGCCCGTCTGGATGCACTCAAAGCCGGCGAGTCGCGATGAGTCTGCCCGAAGCGTTTGTCGGCCGGGTCCTGCGGGATCTCGGTCCGGAGGAGGGACGCGCCCTGTGTGAGGCGCTCGAATCGGAGGCCCCGACCTCGGTGCGGATCAACCCTGCGAAGTGCGGCGCGGAGGCGCTGCAGACGCTGCCCCATCTCGAACCGCTGCGCCGCGTGCCATGGTGCGACGAGGGGTGGTATCTGGCCGTGCGGCCGTCGTTTACGTTCGATCCCGATTTCCATGCCGGGGCCTACTACGTGCAGGAGGCCTCGTCGCAGTTCGTCGGCCACCTGCTGCGGAGGAATCTCCCGGCCGGGGCGCGGCTGCTGGACCTTTGCGCCGCGCCGGGCGGAAAGACGACCCTCTATGCCTCGCTCGTCGGCGACGACGGGCTGGTCGTGGCCAACGAGATCGACCGGCGCCGTGCGGCGGTGCTGGCCGACAACGTCCGCAAGTGGGGCACGGGAAACGTCGTGGTGACCTGCGGCGATGCCGCCCGGGCGGGTTGTCTGGAGGGGTGGTTCGACGTGGTGACGGTCGATGCTCCGTGTTCGGGCGAGGGGATGTTCCGCAAGGACCCTGCGGCCCGCGAGGAGTGGAGCGAGGCGAACGTGCGCCTCTGCGCGGCGCGTCAGGACGAGATCCTGCGCGAGGCGTGGCGGGCGCTCAAACCCGGCGGCGTGCTCCTCTACAGCACCTGCACCTTCAACCGCGACGAGGACGAAGGGTCGCTCGAGCGGATGCTGGCCTGGGCCGGTGAGGAGGTGGTCGAAACGGATGAAGTGGCGGTCGACGAGACGTGGGGCATCCGTTGCGGACGGGTCGGGGCCTTCCGGACCTACCGCTTCTATCCCCACAGAGCCTGCGGCGAGGGTTTCTTTGCGGCCGTGGCTGCCAAGTCGGCGGATGTCGATACGCGGTGGCGCCTCCCGAAGTCGCGCCGGACGGTGACGGCTGCCGTCGACCGTCGGACGGCAGCGGAGCTGACCCGCTGGTTGCGCGAACCGGAGCGGTGGATGTTTACGGCGGTGGGCGATTGCTGCTATGCATGGCCGGCGGCGCAGGCCGAGGCGGTGCGCACGCTCTCCGAAACGCTGCCGGTGATCTACTCCGGGGTGGCCATGGGGCAGCTGTTCAAGGGGGTGCTGAAACCCGATCCGGCGTTGGCCTTCTTTACGGGGCTGAACCGCGGGGCGGTGGCCGTGGCCGAGGTGACGGACGAAGAGGCGGTGCGCTATTTGCGGCGGCTGGATCCCGCCGTCGGGGGGCTTGCCGAGGGGATGAACCTCCTCTGTGTGCGGGGACGCGGGCTGGGATTTGCCAAGCGGATCGGTAATCGGGTGAACAACCTGTACCCCAATTCCTTACGAATTATGAAACAATAGATATGGCCGAAAAACTGTTTTATACGATGGGCGAGGTGGCCGAGATGTTCGATGTCAATACGTCGCTCATCCGCCACTGGGAGTCCCAGTTCCCGCTGCTGCGTCCGAAACGCAACAAAAAGGGGAACCGGCTCTTCACGCCGCAGGATGTCGAACACCTGAAGATGATCTACCATCTGGTCAAGGAGTGCGGCATGACGCTCGAAGGGGCCAAAAAGGCCCTCCGGAAGGGGGGTGCGGCCAGTTCCGTCGAGCGCGACGCGGAGCTCATGGAGCGTCTGCAACGGATTCGGGCGCTGCTGGTCGAGGTCCGCGAGGATCTGAAATCGGACGAAGGGGTGGTCGACGACGGAGAGGTGTTCCCGTCGGAGGCGGCCCGTGCGGAGGCCGGTCGGGAGACATGCGGCATGCGGTCGATGTTCGATCCCGAACCGGAGGCCTTCTCCGCGGCGGAAGCTGTTGCGGTGTCTGAAGCAATGCCGGAGGTGGAGGCCGGGCCGGAGGCTGTTGCGGCTGCCGGAGAGGCCGGAGCGCCCGCAGTGTCCGTTGCGAAGGCTGAATCGGAGTGCGAACCCGAGGGCGAAGGGGTGGTTTTTGAGTCGGAGTCGGAGCCTGAAGAGGAGGTTTTCGAATCGGAGTCTGTAGAGAAGACCGCTCCCGAATTCGAGGCCGCAATGGCGGCGAATCCTGATGCGGCATTTGATTCGGCCTCCGAACTGGATAGGACCTCCGAAGAGGACTTCGGTGTGGCATCCGGAGAGGAGGATGAATCCGCATCTGCGGAGGCATTTGATGCGGAGCCCGAATCCGTGGCGGTATCCGGGGTTGCTTCCGGTCTGGAGGTCGGATCCGTTGATCCGGATGAGACCGGGGTCGAAGAGACCGAAGAGGCCGAGAATGCTGTAGAGGCCGATGAAGCCGGAGAAGCCGGGGAGACTGAGGAAGCCAGGAGCGCCGGAGATGCCGGAGCGTCCGAGGAAACCGAAGAGACCGATGAACCTGGAGAAGCCGGGGAGGCAGAGAGTACTGAGGACCTTGATGAAACCGGAAAAGCCGAGGTGGCTGAGCGTACCGGGGATGTCGATGAAACCGATGAGACTGGAAAATCCGAGGATGCCGGAAAACTCGCCGACCTTGAAGACACAGGCGATTTCGAGGAGACCGGTGAAGTCGGAGAGGCCGATGAATCCAATGAATCCAATGAGGCAGAAGAATCCGATGAAGCAGGCGAACTCGATGAACCCGATTTTGTCGAGATTGATCTGCTTACCCTTCGGGCCGAACGGGCTGAGCAAGCTGCGAAGGCCGGACGTGTCGGAGAGGAGACGGCGGATGAATCGACCGGGAGTGCCGGCAAGGTGGTCGAGACGACGGTCGACGGCCTTTCGGAGGGCGTAGAGATGGGCAAGAAGATGACCGCAGCCGATGGGGTGGATGCCGCTAATGCGCCTGAAGAGGTGGAGGATCGGGAGGATGATGACCGGGATGATTCCGATGACGGCGACCATCGGGATGACTCCGGGGACCAAGGCGGTGAGGTCGGTGGTGCCGATGATGCCGATGATGACGAACCCGATTTCGTGCTGCTGGATGCCCGGACCCTGGAGGCCGTCGATCCCGAGGAGAATGATTTCACCGCACAGGCCGGCCGGAACGAATGGGCCGCGGGTGAGGTGTCGGAGACCGTTCCGGGACAGCCGGTCGGTCGCACGGGACGTCGCCCCCGCCGCCGGAAGGAGGAGGTGGAGGATAAGGAGCTCTTCGCCTTCTACGAACAGTCGCTCTTCTGATTATAAATGAATACAGATATGAAAATCAAGGAAATAACCGACGTAATCGAAAGCTTTGCACCGCTTGGCTGGCAGGAGTCCTACGACAATGCCGGCCTCATCGTCGGCCGCAGCGACGACGAAGTGCACAAGGCGCTGCTGGCGGTCGACGTAACCGATGAGGTCCTCGACGAGGCCGAGGCCGAAGGGTGCGATCTGGTCATCACCCACCATCCGATCGTCTTCCATCCGCTGAAGCGGTTCAATTCGGCCGACATGGTGCAGCGCTGCGTCGAGCGGGCCATCCGCAGCCGTACGGCCCTCTATGCCTGTCACACAAATCTCGACAGCGCTCCGGGCGGCATGAGCTGGCGCCTGGCCGAACTGCTCGGGATCTCCAGTCTCGAACTGTTGCAACCCTCGGGCGAGGCCGAAGGGGTGGGATTCGGCGTCGTCGGCGAACTCCCCGAAGCGGTCGATACCCTTGAGTATCTGCGCCGGGTGCGCGAACTGCTGCATGTGGGGGCGATTCGTTACAGCGACGTGGCCTCGGAAAAGGTGCGCCGCATAGCCCTCTGCACCGGAGCCGGCGCCTCGATGATCGGCGACGCCCGCCGCGCCGGCGCCGACCTCTACATCACCGCCGACCTCAAGTATAACGACTTCATGACCCCCGACGGAGCCCTCACGGTGGCCGATGTGGGTCATTTTGAGAGCGAATATTGCGCAATTCAGCTATTATTTGATGTTTTGTCGAAAAATTTACGTACCTTTGCGGTTCGCAAGAGTGAACGCTCGCGCAATCCGGTGAATTATCTCGTGTAAGTCTAAAACTATACATATCATTATATGGCAACGCAAAAGAAAAACGCCGACGTCGATTACTCGATGCAGGAGAAGATTCTGGCTCTCTACGAGTTGCAGAAGATCGACAGCAAGATCGACGCTATCAATCGTGTGAAGGGCGAACTGCCCCTCGAGGTGCAGGATCTCGAGGACGAAATGGCGGGCATGAAGACCCGGATCGACCATATCAACTCCGAGATCGAGGAGTTCAATGCCCTGACCAAACAGCGCAAGCGTGAGATCGATCAGGCCAAGATCATGATCGGCAACTACAAGGAGCAGCAGAACAACGTCCGCAACAACCGCGAATTCGATGCCATCTCCAAGGAGATCGAGTATCAGGAGCTCGAAATCGAACTGGCCGAAAAGCGTCTGAAGGAGTATGCTGCCGGCATCAAGTCCAAGAAACTCCAGCTCGAAGAGGCTGAAAACCTCTCGAAGGACCGCGCTGCCGACCTCGCCGCCAAGAAGAGCGAACTCGAGGGTATCGAGGCCGAAACCGCTCCCCAGGTCGCCGAGTTCCAGGCCCAGCGCGAACAGGTGCAGGCCAAGATCGACGAACGTCTGCTGGCCGCCTACGACCGCATCCGTCGCAACGTCCGCAACGGCCTGGCTGTCGTGACCGTCAAGCGTGATGCCTGCGGCGGCTGCTTCAACCGCATCCCGCCCCAGCGTCAGGTCGATATCCGCCAAGGCAAGAAGATCATCGTCTGCGAGTATTGCGGCCGCATCCTCGTAGCCGATCCCGAGGCCGCTCAAGAGTAGCCCCGGGGTGAGGGATCGCTTCCGAAATTGAAAAATTGAATTCCTAAACGGGATACCGGTCCGACCGGTATCCCGTTGTTGTTTTTAATTTTTTTTCGGAATACACGATGTTAATTTATTAACACAGAAAAGATTTTCGACTTTTATAAATAATCCTTAAATTTGCCGCGATGGATTTTTCCGACTTAAATTACTACCATGAAAATAGCCATAGCCCAGTTGAACTACACGGTTGGTGACATCGATGGCAATACTTCGAAAATCATCGACTCCATTAACAAAGCAAAGGCCCAACATGCCGATCTGGTCATTTTCGCCGAACAGGCCGTGAGCGGAACTCCGGCATTCGACCTCCTCCGGAAAACTACCTTCCTCGAAATGTGCGAGGACGCGCTGGTCGAAATCGCCTCCTGTTGCGACGGTATCGCCGCCATCGTCGGTCTGCCGCTCCTGACCTCGCAGGGTACCATCAGCGCCGCAGCGCTCATCCAGGACCGCAAGGTCCTCCGCTATGTCGGCAAGAAATATATCTCGGCCCGCCGCGAAATGGGATTCCTCGTCCCCTCCAAAGGCTACGAATACGCCACCATCAAGGGCCACAAGTGCGCCATCATTATCGGCGACGACCTCAGCCGCGAACACGATTACGACAAGTCCGTCGAAACCATCATCTCCATCAACGCCCGCCGTTACGGCAAGGGAACGATGCTCTATCGTTACGAAATGATGCACAACCTGGCCTTCGTCGAGGGCAAGAACCTCGTGATGGTCAATCAGGTCGGCGGCTCGACGGAGATCGTCTACGACGGTACCTCCGGCGCCCTGAACAAACAGGGACTCCCCGTGCTGATGATGAAAAACTTCGAAGAGGATTTCCAGATCTTCGACACCCGGACCGCCGCCAAGGCAACTCCCGTCGTCATCCCCTCGACCTACAACGACCGCAACCGGCTTGTCTACGAGGCTGCCCGTTGCGGTCTGCGCGATTTCTTCCGCAAGAACAACTACGAAAAGGCCGCCGTCGGCCTCTCGGGCGGTATCGACTCCGCCGTGGTGGCCTGTCTGGCCGTCGACGCCCTCGGCCCGAAAAACGTCCGGGCACTGCTCATGCCCTCGCCCTTCTCGTCGAACGACTCGGTCGAGGATGCCAAGGAGCTGGCCCGCAACCTCGGTATCGAATACAACGTCATCCCCATCTCGGAGATCTATACGAGCGTCGTCAATACGCTCAAGCCCGTTATCGGCGGCATGGCCTTCGACTCCACTGAGGAGAACATCCAGAGCCGTATCCGTACGGTGCTGCTCATGGCCCTGCAGAACAAGACGGGCTACGTGCTGCTCAACTCCTCGAACAAGAGCGAAAACGCCCTCGGCCTCTGTACCCTCTACGGCGATACGGCCGGCGCCTTCAGCCCCACGGGCGACCTCTACAAGAGCGAAATGTACGACGTGGCCCGCTACATCAACCGCATCCAGAACGACGTCATCCCCGAACAGATCCTGACCAAGGAGCCCTCGGCCGAACTGCACCCCGGTCAGAAGGACAGCGATATCCTGCCTCCGTACGAGGTGGTCGACGCCATCCTCTTCCGCATGATCGAGGAGGGACAGCACCGCGAGGAGATCATCAATGCCGGATTCGACTCCGACGTGGTCGAGAAGATCCACTCGATGATCATGCACAACGAGAAGAAACGTTTCCAGTTCCCGCCCGTGCTGCGCCTGTCGTCCTGCTCGTTCGGCCACGAACGGCTGATGCCCCTGACCAACAAATACGGAGATTGAGGCGTGGATCCCGAAATCATCGAACACGAAGGGATCGTCGAGTGCGTTGAACGGGGCGCCGTTCGCGTGCGGATCACTTCGCGCAGTGCCTGCGGAGCCTGTAAGGCCCGGCAGGCATGCGGCATGGCCGAAAGTCAGGAGAAGATCGTCGTCGTGGTGACCGACCGCGCGCAGGAGTATCTTCCCGGGGAGGCCGTCCTGGTCGGAGTCCGGAAAAAGGCCGGGCGCATCGCTGTCCTTCTGGCGTATGGCGGTGCGCTCGTCGTTTTGTTGGCGGCCCTGGTGGTGGCGATCGTCGTCTGCGGAGCCAGTGACGGTGTGGGGTTGGTGGCAGCGTTGGGCAGCGTGGTGATTTACTACCTGCTGCTGTGGGTCTTCCGCCGCAGAATTGAACACACAATTCAATTTACAATAACTAAAATCTGATGGAAGTATTACTTTACACGATCCTGACACTGTGCGTGTTGGGTGTGCTCGCTGCCGTGATTCTCTACTTCGTGGCCCAGAAGTTCCGCGTCGAGGAGGATCCGCGTATCGACGAGGTGGAGAAGATGCTGCCCGGAGCCAACTGCGGCGGTTGCGGTTTCGCCGGATGTCGAGGCATGGCCGACGCGCTGGTCAAGCACGACGACATCTCCGATCTCTTCTGCCCGGTGGGCGGCGGCGACTGCATGAAGGCCATTGCCTCCTATCTGGGAAAGGCCGCGGCCGAGAAGCAACCCGAGGTCGCTACGGTCCGCTGCGGCGGTACCTGCGAAAAACGTCCCCGGACCAATGAGTACAACGGTGCCCGGTCGTGCGCCGTGGCTTCGTCGCTCTATGTGGGCGAGACGGGGTGTGCATTCGGCTGTCTGGGCTTCGGCGACTGCGTGGCCGCCTGCGCCTTCGACGCCATTCACATGAACCCCCAAACCGGCCTGCCCGAGGTCGACCCGGAGAAGTGTACGGCCTGCGGCGCCTGCGTCAAGGCCTGCCCCAAGATGGTGATCGAGCTGCGCAAGAAGTGGCCCAAGAACCGCGCCGTCTATGTCTCGTGCGTCTCGAAGGAGAAGGGCGCCGTGGTGATGAAGGCCTGCAAGGCCGGGTGTATCGGCTGCGGAAAGTGCGAGAAGGTCTGCGCTTTCGGTGCCATCACCGTGGCGAACAACCTCGCCTACATCGATCCCCAGAAGTGCAAGCTCTGCCGCAAGTGCGTCAACGAGTGTCCGACCGGCGCCATCCGCCTCGTCGGCATGGATCCGCTGCCCAAGGAGCCCAAGACCCCGGCTGCCCCGAAGGCTGCTCCCGCCGCTGCGAAGGCCGCTCCCGAGGCTGCAAAGGCTGCCCCGAAGGCCGCTCCCGCCGCTGAAAAGGCTGCCCCTGAGGCTGCAAAGGCTGCCCCGAAGGCTGCTCCCGCCGCTGAAAAGGCTGCCCCGGCCGCTGCGAAGGAGCCCAATCATGAATCGTAAAAAGTTAGCAGAGATATGAAGACATTTCCAATGGGCGGAGTCCATCCGTCGGAAAACAAACTGAGCAGCGCCAAGGCCATCGAGGTGCTCCCGCTGCCCGAGGTGGTCTATATCCCCCTGGCGCAGCACATCGGTGCCCCGGCCGTGGCCAAGGTCGCCAAGGGCGACAAGGTCCTCACCGGCCAGCTCATCGCCGAGGCCGGCAGCTTCATGTCGGCAAACATCCACTCGCCGATCTCGGGTACCGTGACGGCCGTCGACATGGTGCCCAACGGCCAGGGGCTGCGTCAGATGATGATCACCATCAAGCGTGAGGGCGACGAGTGGATCGAAGGGATCGACCGCTCGGAGAAGCTCGTCCGCGAGTGCACGCTCTCCGCACCGGAGATCATCGCCCGCATCAAGGCCGCCGGTATCGTCGGTATGGGCGGCGCCACCTTCCCCACGCACGTCAAACTCTCGATCCCGGCCGGCAAGAAGGCCGAGTGTCTGATCATCAACGGCGTCGAGTGCGAACCCTACCTCACGTCGGACCACCGCACGATGCTCGAACACGGCGAGGAGCTCCTCGTGGGCGTCACGATCCTGATGAAGGCCATCAGCGTCGGCCGCGCCTACATCGGCATCGAGAACAACAAGCCCGATGCCATCGCCCATCTGACGAAGCTAGCCGCCGCCTACAAGGGCATCGAGGTCGTACCGCTCAAGGTCCGCTACCCGCAGGGCGGTGAGAAACAGCTGATCGCCGCCGTCACGGGACGTCAGGTGCCGCCCCCGCCCGCACTGCCGATCGATGTCGGCGCCGTGGTCTGCAACGCCTCGACCACCTATGCCGTCTACCAGGCCGTGCAGAAGGGCATGCCGCTCATCCAGCGCGTCGTCACGATCACCGGCAAGAGCATCCGCGAACCCAAGAACCTGCTGACCCGCATGGGTACCCCCGTCTCGGCACTGATCGCCGCTGCCGGAGGCCTGCCCGAGGATACGGGCAAGGTGATCAACGGCGGCCCGATGATGGGTCGCGCGATGGTCAACCTCGATTCGCCCGTCACGAAGGGCTGCTCGGGCATCACGGTGATGTCGGAGCGCGATGCCCGCCGTCAGACGGCCACGCAGTGCATCAAGTGCGCCAAGTGTGTCGCCGCCTGCCCGATGGGTCTGGAGCCCTACTACCTCTCGAAAATGACCCAGAAGAAGAACTGGGACGAGGTCGAGGCCCGCATGATCACCTCCTGCATCGAGTGCGGCTGCTGCCAGTCGACCTGCCCGGCCTACCTGCCGCTGCTCGACTGGATCCGCCTGGGCAAGCAGACCACCATGGGCCGCATCCGCGCCCGTGCCGCTGCCGCCGCCCCCAAGAAATAACCCGGTTGCACGTAATGTCGAAAATCAAAATCTTACGATAACACTTATGGCAAACAAACTTATTGTCGCTCCCGCACCGCACGTCCAGACCGCGCAGTCGACGGCCCGCATCATGCGCGACGTGGTGATCGCCCTGTTGCCCGCCCTGGTCGTCTCGACCATCGTCTTCGGCTTCGACGTGCTCCGCGTGACGGCCATCTCGGTCGCTGCCTGCGTGGTGTTCGAATTCCTGATCCAGAAATTCCTGGTCCGCGGCCCGCTGACCCTCTCCAACTGGTCGGCCGTCGTGACGGGCGTCCTGCTGGCCTTCAACCTCCCGGCGTCGATTCCGTGGTGGATCGTCGTCATCGGCGCCTTCGTCGCCATCGGCATCGCCAAGATGACCTTCGGCGGCCTGGGCAAGAACCCCTTCAACCCGGCTCTGGCCGGACGTGTCTTCCTGCTGATCGCCTATCCCGTGCAGATGACCACGTGGCCCCTGCCCGTCCACGGCTCGTTCGACGCCCTGTCGGGTGCTACGCCCCTGGCTGCCGTCAAGCACGGCCTGGCCTCGCCCGACGCGCTCGGCGCGGGCGATCTGCTGCTGGGCAACATGCCCGGTTCGCTGGGCGAAGTGGCTGCCCTGGCCCTGCTCGTGGGATTCGTCTACCTGCTGTGGCGCCGCGTCATCACGTGGCACATCCCGGTGACGATCCTCGTGACGATGGCTCTGTTCGCCTTCGTCGTGGCCCTCTTCTCGGGTGAGTCGGGCGCCCTGCTGTGGCAGCTGCCGCTGTTCCACGTGCTGGCCGGCGGCGCCATCCTCGGCGCAGTCTTCATGGCTACCGACTACTCGACCTCGCCGATGACCGTCCGCGGCGGCGTGATCTTCGGCATCGGTATCGGCGTGATCACGATGCTCATCCGTCTGTGGGGCGCCTATCCCGAGGGCATGTCGTTCGCCAT
This sequence comes from uncultured Alistipes sp., assembly GCA_938014215.1. Lineage (GTDB taxonomy): Bacteria > Bacteroidota > Bacteroidia > Bacteroidales > Rikenellaceae > Alistipes. The sequence continues at coordinate 73,801 of CALLRW010000022.1, forward strand.
CCTGCTGATGAACGCCTGCGTGCCCCTGATCAACAAGTATGTCAAACCCAAACGCTTCGGCGTAAAATAGGAGGTGGAAAGCATGAAAAGTACACTTGTCAACATGACCGCCGTCCTCTTCGGCATCACGCTCATCGCCTCGGCCGGAGTCGGCGTGGTGAACATGATCACCGAGGAGCCGATCGCGCTGGCCAAGGAGGCCGCCACGAAGGCCGCCCTGACGGAGGTGCTCCCGGCATTCGACTCGACCGAGGAGCAGACCCTCACCATCGACGAGCTGCCCATTACGGTCTATACGGCCAGGAGCGGCGGCCAGGTGGCCGGTTATGCCGTGCAGACGATGACCAAACAGGGCTTCAACGGCGTCGTACGGCTGATGGTGGGCTTCACGCCCGACGGCGAGGTGGTCAACGTCAACGTCCTCGAACAGTCCGAGACCCCCGGTCTGGGCACCAAGATGGCCGATGCGGGCAACCCGCTGCTGGGAAGCATCCAGGGCCAGAAACTCGAAAACAAGAAACTCGTCGACGGAAAACTCGCCGTGACGAAGGATGGCGGCGACGTCGATGCGCTGACCGCCGCCACGATCTCGTCGCGGGCCTATGTCGATGCCGTCAACCGCGCCTGGATGGCCTACAAGAATGTAGCCACGGGTGCCGCGGTCTCGGATACGGCCTCGGGCGCCTCGAACCCCGTCGATGCACAAACCAGTGAGCCTGCAGCTCAGGAAGGAGGGCAAAATGAATAAACTGAAAATCGCTTTGAGCGGCATCATCAAGAACAACCCGACGTTCGTGCTGGTGCTCGGCATGTGCCCCACGCTGGGTACCACGACCTCGGCCGAAAACGGCATGGGTATGGGGCTGGCGACGACCGCCGTGCTGATCCTGTCGAACCTCGTCATCTCGCTCATCAAGAACCTGATCCCCGACAAGGTCCGCATCCCGGCCTTCATCGTGGTGATCGCCTCGTTCGTTACGATCATCCAGATGCTGATGCAGGCCTTCGTGCCGGCATTGTACGCCTCGCTGGGCGTCTTCATCCCGCTGATCGTCGTCAACTGCATCATCCTGGGCCGCGCCGAGGCCTTCGCCTCGAAGAACTCGCCCTTCGACTCGATGTTGGACGGCGTGGGCATCGGTCTGGGCTTCACCCTCTCGCTGACGGTCATCGGCTCCGTGCGCGAGATCCTCGGCAGCGGCGCCATCTTCGGCGTCAACCTCGGATTCTCGGACTACACGCCGCTGATCTTCGTCCTCGCTCCCGGTGCCTTCTTCGTGCTGGGCTATCTGATGGTTCTGTTTAACAAATTAGCCAAGAAGTAGTCATGGAGATCTCCTATTTCGCAATCATCATCGGCGCCATCTTCGTCAACAACGTCGTCCTGGCCCAGTTCCTCGGCATCTGCCCCTTCCTGGGCGTATCGTCGAAGGTCGAAACCTCGATGGGCATGGGTGCCGCCGTGACGTTCGTCATGGCGCTGACGGCCCTCGTCGCATGGCCGATTCAGACCTATATCCTCGTCCCGCTGCACATCGAGTACATGCAGACCATCGTCTTCATCCTGGTCATCGCGGCCCTGGTGCAGATGGTCGAGATCATCCTCAAGAAGGTCTCGCCGTCGCTCTATCAGGCGCTGGGTATCTTCCTGCCGCTGATCACGACGAACTGCGCCGTACTGGGTGTGGCAATCCTCATGATCCAGAAGGAGTTCAATCTGCTGCAGAGCGTCGCCTATTCGGTCTCGACGGCCCTGGGTTTCGCCCTGGCACTGGTGCTCTTCGCCGGTATCCGCGAGCGTCTCGATTTCGAGGATGTCCCCAAGGCCTTCAAGGGCATTCCCATCGCCCTGATCACGGCCGGTATTCTGGCCATGGCCTTCATGGGATTCTCCGGCCTGGTTTAGGCGGAGCGTCTCTCCGACAGAAAACCCCGGAAGCTGCGGCTTCCGGGGTTTTTGTTGCAGAAGGGGAGATGTGTGTCGCGGCCGGTGACAGGTTTGCGGTCTGAGGTCGGTTGCGGACGATGGCTGGTTCGCGGATGGGAGGACTGAGAGTCGCTTGCGATGCGGCAGGGTGGCGGAGGCGCTCTCACGGAGGATTATCCTGGCCGATCGATTGCCGTTGCAGATCGCTGCCGGCCGTTAAGGCCCTACGCATTGCCGGGTATTCCCGGTCCGGTTGTTACGGTTGGTCGTCGTTAACGGCAGTTGACCTCTCGGGAGTCTACCGGCCGTCGTCGGCCCCGTCGGTCAGCCAGTCGATCGTCAGCCGCGTGAAGCAGATCTTCTGCCCGTTGTCGCCGTCGGCCGCCTCCCAGAGAATCCCGATGGAGCCGTCGGCCAGCCGCGTAAGCGCCGAGTAGGAGGAGTCGTCGGGCCAGATGCTCTTCCGGACGGGCCACGTGCAGCCCTCGTCGTAGCTCAGTGCCACTGATACGTTGCGGCGGCGTGCCGTGTCGGCCGGGATCGAGTGCAGCAACCGGTCGCGTGAGGCCCCCTCGCTGCGCAGCGAATAGCGGAGCAGATCGCCGTTGCAGGCCGGATCGGGCAGGTCACGCCACTCGGCAACGTCACTCCACGTGCGTCCCCGATCCTTCGAAACGGCATACCGTCGGAAACCCTGGTCCGGATTGCGGATGCTGATCAGCCAGCTTCCGTCGGCCAGTTCGGCCAGTTTCGACTCGTCGCCGCACGCCGAGGCCGGGGTCGGCAGCAGCCGCCAGCTCCGTCCGCCGTCGTCCGACTGGCAGACGTAGTTGTAGAGCGGCGGCCATTTCTTGCCCGTGTGGTGGGCCGCTACGGCAAACAGCAGCGTGCCGTCACGCAGCTGCAGCGCGCGTCCCGAGGCGGCAAAGGCCCCCGATATCACGGCCGAAGCCGGGTTGTCGCAGCCGGGGCCGTAGATCTGCGGCGTGATCCGTTCGGGAGCGCTCCACGTCAGGCCGTCGTCGCTGCTGCGCGAAAGGTTGATATCGAGCGGGTGCTCGGCCGTCGAATCCCACAGCCCGCATCCCGAGGCGTAGATACAGAGAATGTCTCCCGTCGAGCGGTCGACCACCATCGCCGCATCGCCGTAGCCGGTCTGTTCGGTGTGGCGGGCGATGACGATCTGCGGCCCCCAGCTCCGCCCGTTGTCCGTACTGCGGCGCACCACCAGGTCGATCCGGTTCGGCAGATCGCTGTGGTGGTCGTTGCGGCGGTCGGCAACGGCCAGCAGGGTTCCTTGTGTGGTGGTGACCAGTGCCGGGATCCGGTAGTACTTCGATCCCGCATCGCCCGAACGGAACAGAACGATCGGTTCCGCCGGGACCGGTTCCGCGGCATGCAGCAGCGGGGCTGTGCCCCATCCGAGCAGGACCATCAGGCCCGTGAGAAGCGTGTTTTTCATCTTTCTTGTGATTTTATTTGGTGGGAAGCGTTCCATATCTGCACGAGATTCGTTACTTTTGCAAAAATAACACAAAAACCCGAATCACAATGGAGGATACGATACAACTTCATGACAGGAAGTTCAAGGTCATGATTCCTGCCGCCCAGATCGATCAGGCCGTCGAGGCCGTGGCGCGGCAGATCAACCACGATTATGCCGACAAGGAGACCCCGATCTTCCTCGGCATTCTCAACGGTTCGTTCATGTTCATGAGCGACCTGATCAAGAAAATCGAATTCCAGAACGAGCTTTCGTTCGTCAAACTCGCCTCCTATGAGGGAACCGAGTCCACGGGCAAGATCCGCAACCTGATCGGCCTGAATACCCCGATCGAGGGCCGCCACGTGATCATCGTCGAGGATATCGTCGACACGGGCGAGTCGATCGACCACATGATCCACGATCTGGAGAAGCACCACCCCGCCTCGATCGAGGTCTGCACGCTCTTCTTCAAGCCCGGCTCCTACCGCAAACAGCGTCCCATCAAGTATCGCGCCATGGAGATCGGCAACGAATTCATCGTCGGTTACGGTCTGGACTACAATCAGTTGGGCCGCAGCCTGAAGGATATTTATGTCGTAACGGAGTGATGGCTCAGAGGATCGATCCCGCGTTGTTCGACGGCGGGCGGAAACTGCCCCTCGTCGAGGATTTCTATACTATTCAGGGCGAGGGCTTCCATGCCGGGAAGCCCGCCTATTTCATCCGCCTGGGCGGATGCGACGTCGGCTGCCGGTGGTGCGACGCCAAGTACACGTGGAATCCCCGGCTCTATCCCCCGACCGACGTGCAGACGGTCGTCGACCGCGCTACGGCCTGTCCGGCACAGGCCATCGTCATCACCGGAGGCGAACCGCTGCTCTATCCGCTGGGTGTGCTGACCGAGACGCTGCGCCAGAAGGGGCTCGAAATTTTCCTCGAGACGTCGGGTTCGCACCCCTTCAGCGGGGTGTTCGACTGGGTCTGCCTCTCGCCCAAGCGGCAGCAGCCGCCCCTGGAGGAGGCCTACGGTCGGGCCGACGAGCTGAAGGTGATCATCGAATCGGAGGCCGATCTGGAGTGGGCCGAGCAGAATGCCGCCCGGGTCCGCCGGCGCTGTCTGCTCTACCTGCAGCCCGAATGGAGCGTCGCGGAGCAGGTGATGCCGATGCTGGTCGAGTATGCCAAGGCCCATCCGCGGTGGAACATCTCCATCCAGACGCATAAATACATGCACATTCCGTAATGAAAATTCAGTTGGGTCGTCGATTCTGGATCGTCCTGACGGCGGTCATCGTCGTCTTCTCGGTCTTCGTCATCGGGCGCAACGCCCTGCATGCCGTCAAGATCAAGCGGCAGATCAATGCCATGGAGCGCGAACGCGAGTTCTATGTCGACAAGATTATGCAGGACAGCATGCTGCTCGATCGGCTGCGTTATGACGATTACCTCGAGGAGTATGCGCGGGAGCATTACCACATGCAGCGGCGCAACGAGCATGTCTATATTCTGGAAGACTGAGCAATATGATGAATGGAACGAGCCCCTTCTCCCCGGCGGAGAGGGGGCTTTTTCGTGATGGTGGGGGGGGGAGAAACGGCGGTAGATGGATTCCGTACAGAGGGGATGTAATGGGGATGTAATAAGGCCCGCCGGGGCGAGGCGGTAGGGTGGGGCGGAGCTGTTAATGCGGCTGGAGGCTGCGGGTGGATGTCGCGGGCTGGATGTTGCGGGCTGGATGTTGCGGGCTGGATGTCGCGGATTGCGGCGGTCGGAAACATGGGGCAAGGCCGGCAGAACTTGCGGCTCCGGGGTCAAACAGATCCTCTGGCTGGGCGAGGTCGGCAAGACTTACGGCTCCGGGGTCAGACAGATGTCGGGGCGAGGCCGACAGGACTTGCGGCTCGGAGGTGCAGACAGATCTTCTGCCGGGGCGGGCAGACCTGCGTTCCCGGGCTTGAACGCCGCTTGAGGGCCGATGCCGCTTGCTCAATAGTGTTCGAACCCCCGCCAGTCGAGCGGTTCGGGACGTCCGTTGCGCAGCCATGTCAGATCGCTGCCCGGCGTGATGCGGCCAATCGCGTAGAGCGGCCGTCCGAAACGGCGCTCAAACTCCGCGGCCAACGCTTCGGCTTGATCGCTGGCCGCCGTCAGCAGCAGTTTGTAATCCTCGCCGCCGCAGGCCGCCGTCCGCAGATCCGAACCCTCGGCCACCGGGATCCGTTCCAGATCGATCTCCGCTCCGACGTGCGACAACTCGAGGATGTGCCTCAGATCCGAGGCCAGTCCGTCCGAAAGATCCATCATCGCATGGACTTCACAGCGGCTGCCGAACCACGCCCCCTCGTCGACCTGCGGCTCCGGATTGCGGTGCACGGCCGCCAGCACGGTGTCGAGCCGTCCCGCCAGCAGATCCTGCAGCCCCGTCCCCGAGGCCCCCAACTCGCCCGCCACGAAGATCCGGTCTCCGGGCCGGGCGTCGCGACGCCGCTTGAGATGCGCCGCCGGCCCGCGTCCGATGGCCGTGACGTTGATCGTGATGCCCGATTCGGAACGGGTCGTGTCCCCGCCGATGAGCGGCGTGCCGTAGCGGGCCGAAAGGTCGCGGTATCCGGCGATGAACTCCAGGGCCCAGTCGTTGGCCGCATCCGCCGGCAGGGCGATCGAGAGCAGCGTCCCGACGGGGCGGACCCCCATCGAGGCCACGTCGCTCAGATTGACGGCAAGACTTTTGCGACCCAACTCGCGGGACGAAGTGGCGTGACGCAGGAAGTGGACCCCCTCGGTGAGCAGGTCCGCCGTGAAGACCAGCGCCTCGCCGCCGCCGATCGGCAGCACGGCGCAGTCGTCGCCGATCCCCTCGAAACCGTTGGTCGGAAGCGGGGCGAAAAGTCGGCGTATTTGTTCGATGAATCCGAACTCGGTCATGATTTTGATGTGGCTGTCGGACAAAGATAGGCAATTTTTCGGCGAAAATAACTACCTTTGTTTCCGAAATACGAGCTGCGCTCCGCACAGCCCGGTTTTTTTAACCTGAAAACGGATGAAAATACTGATTCTCAACGGTCCGAATCTCAACCTGCAGGGACGGCGCGATACGGACGTCTACGGTACGGCGACTTTCGACGAACTCTTCGCTGCGCTCGGACGCCGTTATCCCGGTGTCGAGTTCGACTACCTGCAGTCGAACCACGAAGGGACGCTCATCGATGCCATCCAGCAGGCCGACGGCGTCTATGACGGCGTCGTGCTTAATGCCGGCGGCTATACCCACACTTCGGTGGCGCTGCGTGATGCCGTCTCTGCCGTGCGGGTCCCCGTCGTCGAGGTCCACATCTCGTCGATCCTCGCCCGCGAGGAGTTCCGCCACACCTCGCTGCTCGCCCCCGTCGTCCGCGGGTCGATCATGGGGTTCGGGCTCGACTCCTATCGCCTGGGGGTCGAGGCGCTGCTCGACCCGATTTGCTGACCGACGGAGAATCCCGTTCCAATCAATACGCACCAAAAAACGCATTTCTGTTATGTATCGCATGAAAAAAACCAAGATCGTCGCCACCATGTCGGACTTCCGCTGCACCGACGAGTTCGTTCAAAAACTCTTCGATGCCGGAATGGACGTCGTCCGTGTCAATTCGGCCCACGTCTCCGAGGAGGGTGCCACGAAGATCGTCGAGACCGTCCACCGTGTCAATCCCGCCATCCCGATCATGATCGACACGAAGGGCCCCGAGATCCGCGTGACGACGATCGCCAACGAATACGGCAACTGCATCAACTTCCGCATCGGTGACCGCGTCGCCGTGCGCGGTTCGGACGGCTCGGACCTCACGACCCGAAAGATCGTCTACATGAACGTCCCCACGATCGTGCGCGACATCCCCGTCGGGGCCCGCATGCTCATCGCCGACGGCGAACTCGAGATCCGCGTCCTGGACAAGTCCGACGAGGAGCTCCAGTGTGAATTCGTGGTCGGAGGCGCCATGCGCTCGCGCAAGAGCGTCAACGTCCCCGGTGTCTCGATCGACCTGCCGTCGGTGACCGAAAAGGACCGCCGCTTCATCGAGTGGGCCGTGCGCAACGATGTCGACTTCATCGCCCATTCGTTCGTCCGCTCGGCCCGCGACGTACGGGCCGTGCAGGAGATCCTCGATGCCCACAACAGCAAGATCAAGATCATCTCCAAGATCGAAAACCAGGAGGGATTGGACAACATCGACGAGATCATCGAGGCGTCGTACGGCATCATGGTGGCTCGCGGCGACCTGGGTGTCGAACTCCCGGCCGAGGCCATCCCCAACGCCCAGCGCCGCATCGTCGAGAAGTGCATCTGCGCCAAGCGTCCCGTGATCATCGCCACGCAGATGCTCTATTCGATGGTCAAGTCGCCCCGCCCGACCCGGGCCGAGGTCAGCGATGTGGCCAGCGCCATCTACGAACGCGTCGATGCCGTCATGCTCAGCGACGAAACCGCCATGGGCGACTATCCCGTCGAGTCGGTCGAGACGATGGCCCGCGTGGCCCGCGCCATCGAACGCGACGAGGAGCACTTCCAGCCGATGATCGACATGAACATGGTCTCGGTCAACCACGAAATCACGGCACAGCTGGCCCGTTCGGCCGTGCGCGCCTCGACGAACCTGCCGATCAAGTACGTCGTCCTCGATACCAAGACCGGCCGCACGGGTCGTTATCTGGCCGCCTTCCGCGGTCGGAAAACCGTGATGGCCGTCTGCTACTCGCTTCATGCTCAGCGTATTCTGGCCCTTTCGTACGGCGTCGTGCCCATCCTGCGCAACCAGGAGCTCTCCGACAAGTACCACTTCCTGGTCGATGCGCTGGAGTTCATCGACCAGTACCGCAAACTCGATGACGAGGATCTGCTGGCCATCGTCGGCGGCAGCTTCGGCCCCGACGGCGGCGCCTCGTATGTCGAAATCGCCAACGTCCGCAACATCCGGCGCCGCAACGCCGAGATCGCGGCCGGACTCAACCGGGAGTAGACTGCCTTGGCCGGTGAACTCAAAGAGAAGGTCGCCCGCGGCGTCGCCTGGAGCATGGCCGAAAAGATCGGCTCGATGCTCCTGGCTCTGGCCGTGCGGCTGGTCATCCTCCGGCTGCTGACCCGCGATATCCTCGGCTACATGTCGATCCCCTCGGCCGTGGTCACGGTCCTGCTCGTCATGGTCGACGGAGGGTTTTCGCAGAGCCTCATCCGCCACCGCAACCCCGGCGACTACGACTACAAGTCGGTTTTCTTGTTTAACATCATCGTCGCCGCGGTGCTCTATGTCGCCCTCGTGGCGCTGGCGCCGCTGACGGCCGAGTGGTACGGAATGCCCGACATCGAGCGGATCGCTCCGGTCTTCTTCCTGCTGCTGCCGATCAACGCCCTGTGCACGGTGCAGAACTCGATCTTCACCCGGCAGTTCCGTTTCGCACTGCTCTCGAAGGTCACCTTCTTCTCGTCGCTCGTCGGCGGGCTGGCGGCCATCGGGCTGGCTCTGGCCGGGTGGGGGATCTGGGCGCTGGTGGCCGAACGAGTGCTTGCGGCGGCGGTCCGGGCCGCCCTGCTGTGGGGGCTGAGCGACTGGCGGCCGCGCGGAGGCTGCGGCTGGCGTCCCATCCGCGAGATGGCCCCCTTCAGCTGCAGCCTGATGGCCACGGATCTGATCTCGACCTTCTACAACAAGATCCCGCAGCTGATTCTCGGCAAACTCTATCCGGCCCCCGTGCTCGGGTCGTTCGACCAGGCGGTCAAGATCAAGGACATGCCCGCCACGACCGGCATGCAGGCCATTCAGAGCGTCACCTTCCCGGCTCTGGCGAAGATCCGCGACGATGCGCCGAAATTCGCCGAGAGCTACCGTCAGGTAGTCATGATCGTCGCCTACGTCATGTTTCCCGTCATGGTCGGCATGGCGGCCGTGGCTCACGACATGTTCGCCGTGTTCCTCGGTCAGGAGTGGATGCCCACGGTGCCCTATTTCGAGGTCATCTGCCTCTCGGGGCTCTTCTATCCCGTCGGGCAGGTCGCCTACAACGTCCTGAAGGTCGAGTCGCGCGGCCCGCTGATCGTGCGGCTGGAGATCCTCAAGAAGGTGCTGATGACCGTCGTCTTCGCCGTCACGATCCCCCGCAGCGTCATGGCTGTCGTATGGGGGCTGGTCGTCATCTCGCTGTGCGAGATGGGAATCAACTTCTGGGCGACGCGCCGCTTTACGGAGTACACCACACGCCGGTTCCTGCGGACGCTCCTCCCGATTGTCCTCGTCACCGGGGCCATGTATCTCGCCGTGCGCGGTGTGGCGCTGCTCGTCGGGGGTGGCGATCTGGTGCGTCTGGTGGCCGAACTGGCGGTCGGTGTCGCGGTCTTCGTCGGACTTTCGGCCCTCTTCCGTCTTGAGGCCTTCCGCGAGGTTTGCGAACTGGTCAAACAGCAGATCTCTCACCGATAGGGGAGCGATGATCCGGCTCTCGCAGGTTTCTAAAAAAGGCCCGCACTGCAAGGTGCGGGCCTTTTCATTGCCGGTGGGGCAGCAGGCGGTTCGAAGGGTGCGGGCCAGTGGGCCGTCGTGAGGTCGGCGAGGGTGTGAGACCTGGTGGGAAGCCGTTGCGGTGGCGGAGAGCCTCTTCCTTGTCCGGAAGCCAGTCGGATGGCCGTCTCCGGCACCGGGTCTCGGAATTCATCTTCCGGATTCGGACCTTCGTAGCAGCCCGGTCCGTTGTCAATGCTCCGTTAACGCTCCGGCTCTTCGCTTGTCCTTGCTCGCTCCTCGCTTGTCCTTCGTTCTCAGCCGCTCTGTTTTTGCCTCCTCTCTAACCCTCCGGCTATTTGTAGACCTTCGGGGTGATGATCCCTCGCAGGACCACCAGTGCGTTCTGCACGAGGGCCTCCAGCTCGTTCTCTCCCGGATAGACCGTCACCGGGGCGATGAACGAACAGTGGTTGCGGATGTATTCCACGACCGGTTCGTTGTAGGCGATACCGCCCGTCAGCAGGATCCCTTCGACCTTGCCCTCAAGGACGGCCGCCATGGCGCCGATCTGCTTCGAGATGTTGTAGCACATGGCGTCGAGCACCTTGCGGGCGCGTTCGTCGCCCTGGGCGATGCGCTCCATCACCTGGATCACGGAGTTCGTCCCGAGGTAGGCCACCAGTCCGCCTTTGCTCGAGACGTACTTCAGCAGCTCCTCCTTGGTGTACTGCCCCGAGAAGCAGACCTTGATCAGGTCGCTCGACGGGATGCTTCCCGCACGGTCCGGAGCAAAGGGTCCGTCGCCGTCGAGGGCGTTGTTCACGTCGACGATCCGCCCCTGACGGTGCGCGGCAACCGAAATGCCGCCTCCCATGTGGGCTACGATCAGGTTCGACTCCTCGTAGATGCGTCCCGTCTTCGAGCAGTGAAGCCGGGCGATGGCCTTCTGGTTCAGGGCGTGGAAGACCGACTTGCGCGGGCACATCGGCATGCCGGTGATGCGTGCCGTGTCGTCCATCTCGTCCACCACCGGCGGATCGGCAATGTAGGCCTTCACCTTGGCCATGTGGGCGATTTGTGCCGCCAGCAGACCGCCCAGGTTGCAGGCGTGTTTCATCACGGCATTGCGCAGGTCGTAGCGCATGCGCGAGTTCACCTCGTAGACTCCGGCCGGAATCGGGTGAATCAGACCTCCGCGGCCGATGACGGCTGAGAGTTCCTGAAGCGGGAAGTTGGCATCCCGCAGTGCCGAAAGAATCAGTCCGCGCCGCCAGTCCAGCTGGTCGATGACGTTGGTGAACTGTTGCAGTTCTTCGGTCGAATGGCGAAGGGTCAAATCCAACAAAGGCCGCTCATCCTCATAGAGAGCGACCTTTGTGGATGTTGAGCCGGGATTTATCGCCAGAATCTTGTAGCTCATAAAGTTCTCGGTTCAATAAGGTTAGTGGTCGGCGCCGTGCGCCGCAAAGGTCATTTCTTGACTGCCAGGCAGGCCAGTGCTATCGAGAAGAGTTTCGTACGGCTCGTATCGCCGCGCGAGGTCAGCACGCACGGTACGTTCGTACCCATCACCATGGCGGCCAGTTCGCCGTTGCACAGGTGCGTGGTGCTCTTGAAGAAGACATTGGCCGACTCCAGGTTCGGGAAGAGCAGGCAGTCCGGATCGCCCGCTACCGACGAACCCTTGACCTTCTTGTGCTCGGCGACATCCTTGTAGAGGGCCACGTCGAGCGACAGCGGTCCGTCGACGATCACGTCGCCCAGCTGGCCGCGGTCGCCCATCTTGGCCAGAATGGCGCCTTCGGTCGACGAGATGACGTTGGGCAGCACCTGCTCCGACGGGGCGATGCAGGCGATCTTCGGCGTCTTGATGCCGAGCAGCTTGGCCGTCTGGGCCAGATAGCCGATCTGTTTGGTCTTCTGCTTGAAGTCGGGCAGCGGAATCACCGCCACGTCCGAGATGATGAGCAGCTTGTGGTAGCAGGGCATCTCGACGATCGAGACGTGGCTCAGCACGCCCTTCGGCGGGAAGAGACCCGCATCCTTGTTCAGAATGCCGCGCATATACTTGTCCGTCGAGACCAGACCCTTCATCAGCACGTCGGCGTTGCCCGCAACGACGGCTGCGACGGCCTGCTGGACACACTTCACGTCGTTCGGCTCGTTGACGATATTGAAGACATTGATGTCGATGTTGTTTTCGGCGCATACCTGTTCGATCACCGCCTTGTCGCCGTAGAGTGTCGGCTCGACAAGTCCCTCCTTGTACGCTTCGTAGACGGCGGCCAGCGTGTGCGAATCCTGGCCGTAGGCTACTGCAAGACGTTTTTTACCCCGTTTTCTCGCCTCTTCGACGATCTCGGTAAGATGCTGAATCATGGTTTTGAATTTTTATGGTACGTTATGGTACGTTGTACGTTGTTTTGCGTTGTTATTTGACCAGGTTGTAGGTGTCCGTGGCGATCATCAGCTCCTCGTCCGTGGCGATCATGGCCACCTTGACCTTCGAATCCGCCGTCGAGAGGATCTTGTTCACGCCGCGGGCCCCCTTGTTGGCCGCAGCGTCGAAGTGCACGCCCATGAACTCCAGACCCGAGCAGACCGTTTCTCGCATCTCGCTCGAGTTCTCGCCCACGCCGCCCGTGAAGACGATCAGATCCACGCCGCCCATCTCGGCAGCGTACTGTCCCACGAACTTCTTGATGCGGCCGTAGTACATGTCGCGCGCCAGGATGGCCCGTTCGTTGCCCTCGTCGTAGGCGCGGTCGATGTCGCGCATGTCGCTCGAGAGGCCCGTCAGACCCATCACACCCGACTTCTTGTTCATCATCGTGTCGAGTTCGGCGTAGCTCATGCCCTCCTTTTCTCCGATGAAGGTCACGGCGCTGGCGTCAACCTGGCCGCAGCGCGTGCCCATCACCAGACCGTCGAGCGGCGAGAAGCCCATCGACGTATCGTAGGACTTGCCGTTGAGCACGGCCGTCACCGAGGCACCGTTGCCAATGTGGCAGGTGATGATCTTCGCGTGTTCGAAGTTCAGACCGGCCAGTTCGGCGCCGACGCGGGCCACATACTTGTGGCTCGTTCCGTGGAAGCCGTACTTGCGCACGCGGTACTTCTCATAGTACTCGTAGGGCAGGGCATACATGTAGTTCACGGCCGGGATGGTCTGGTGGAACGACGTGTCGAAGACCGTCACCTGAGGCGTGTTGGGGAGCACCGTCTCGGCGGCAGCGATACCCTCGAGGCTGGCCGGGTTGTGCAGCGGGGCGATCTGGCACAGCGAGCGGATCTTGGCCTTGACATCTTCGGTGACGATGCAGCTGGCCGGGAAGTACTCGCCGCCGTGAGCCACGCGGTGGCCGACGGCCTTCACCTCGTCGAGCGAGGCGATGACGCCGTGCGTGGGGTTGGTCAGGGCATCGAGCACCAGTTTGATACCGGTCGTATGGTCGGGGATCGGCTGGTGGAGTTCGAACGGAGTCTTGCCCACGGGTTTGTGGGTGAGGATTCCTTCGGGGAGTCCGATACGTTCCACGAGTCCTTTGGCGAGCAGTTTGCCCGCGGCGTCGGTCATGTCGATCACCTGGTACTTGATCGACGATGAGCCGCAGTTCAATACGAGAATTACCATAAAGCGTTTATTGTTTAAGTTTTTTCAGTTCTGTTCTCTTCCTAGCTTCTGGTCTGCGAGGCGATGTACATTCCGATCATCGTGAAGAAGACGCAGACGCAGACGCTCAGAATCACATAACCCGCGGCAGGTCCGTAGTCGCCGGCCCGCAGCAGGCGTACCGTATCGGCCGAGAAGGTGGAGAAGGTCGTGAAGCCTCCGCAGAAACCCGTCACGAGCAGCCAGCTGAGCGTTGACGACGAGAGGGTCTGCATCAGGAAGCCGATCAGCAGCGATCCGGCGGCGTTGACCGCGAAGGTCCCGGCGGGGAAACCCAGCAGCAGGTGCCCGCCCAGCATCCACGTTGACAGCAGGTAGCGGACCATGCTGCCGGCGGCGCCTCCGAGCCCTACGCAGAAGAGTTCACGAATCATAAGTAAATGTAGGTATTATTTTACAGACTTGCAAATTTAACGAAAAAATGATTACGGATCGTTTCATTTTTTGCCCGAAATGAAGGATTTTTTATCCGTTCTGAATGGTCGGGGAGGGCGGAACGGGTATTGGGAGGGGGCGGGAAGTGGGGTGGATGTTGGGGGAGCGGCGGTCGGCATGCCCGTTTTCCCGGGTGCCGGGCGAAGGCCGCGCAGTCGGTTTTCGCTTCCCGGGCAAAGCCGTGCAGCCGGTTTTTGCCTCCCACTTCCCGGGCAAAGCCGTGCAGTCGGTTTTCGTCTCCCGGTTCCCGGACAAAAAAGAAAGAACGTGCCGTCGCTTTTCGTTTCCCGTTTCCCGGGCAAAGGCTGCGCAGTCGCTTTCGCTTCCCGTTTCCCGGGTGAAGCCGTGCGGGCGATTCTCCCGGATGCGCTCCGCCGGCGGCCGCCTTTTCCGGTTCCGTGCCGGCCGGGCGTGCCGCGGAGAGAGGATCCGTCTCCGAATGACCGTCCGGTTGGAGGTCAGGGGACGTATTTGTAGCCGACCCCCTTGACCGTCACGATCCGTTCGTCGCCGATCTTCTGGCGCAACTTGCGGATGTGGACGTCGATCGTGCGGTCGCCGACCACCACCTCCGTTCCCCAGATCTTCGCGTAGATCTCCTCCCGCGGGATCAGTTTCCCCGGCGAGGAGTAGAGCAGATCGAGCAGGGCAAACTCCTTGCGCGGCAGCGTGATCTCCTTTCCGTCGCGGATCACGCGGTAGCGTTCGCGGTCGACCGTGATCGCGGATTTCCCGCTCCCGGCCGTTGTCTCGTTGCCGGCCGGTTTCGCCTCTTCGGATGCGGAGCCCGCATCGATACGCTTCAGAATGGCCTGCACGCGGCTCATCAGCAACTTCATCTTGATCGGCTTGGTGATGTAGTCGTCGGCCCCCACGCCGAATCCCGCCAGCTGCTGATCCTCCTCGCCCAGCGCCGAAAGGAAGACGACCATCGTATCCTTCAGTTCGGGGTTGGCGCGGATGGCGCGGCAGGTCTGCGCCCCGTCCATGACGGGCATCATCATGTCGAGCAGAATCAGGTGCGGATGGCACTCGGCGGCGATCTTCAGCGCCTCGGCGCCGTTCTGCGCCGTGTAGACTTCGTAACCCTCGCGGAGAAGGTTGTATCGGACGAACTCGAGGATGTCCACCTCGTCGTCCACCAGCAGGATGCGATGGCTCATGGATGGCTGTTTCTGGGAAGGGCGCCCGGCGGCGCACCGTCCGGTGTGGTTAACTTTGCGAAGTTACGAAAAATTTTGCAAATCCCAGCGTCTTTTTCCGTCCGGGGAGCTTCCGGCGGGGGTGTCAGTCCGAAGATTCCTCTTGCCGGGGCGCAAGTTGCAGGTTTTGTCGATTTCTCTTTCCGGTTCCGCATAAAATGGTTATATTTGCGAGATTTATGTACTCCCGCATGGCCGGGAATCAAAAACCTCTACAGAGATGGCTACTGAAAAATCGACACTTTCTGCTCCTGCGGAGCAAGTCAGCCCCCTGGCTGAAGATGCGCATGTGAGTCCTTCGGTGACTCCCGAAACCTCTGAAACCGAAATCCCTGCCGCCGAGACGGCTCCGGCCGAACCCCGGGTTGAAACGGCTGCCGAGGCGCCTGTGACCTCGCCCGCCGCGACAGCTGCCGCAACGCAAGCCGGCGTGCCCGATGCTGGATCGGATGCCACCCCTGCGGAGGCCGCCGCTGCGCAGTCGCCCCGTCCGAAACGGGCCCGCATCAAGCCTGCGGCCGAACAGGTCGCCGATTTCGACGAGGAGGAGCAGGCTCCGGCCGACGTGCAGGTCGATTTCACCGACGAGGAGGCCGCCCTGGCCGCCCACGATGCCGGACTCGAGATCGAGGGCGAAACCCCCGAAGAGGCCGAAGCCGAACAGCTGGCCGTAGAGGAGAAGAGCACCCCCGAGGAGAAGTTCGTCGGTAAGAGCAAGGAGGAGCTGCTCGCCATGTTCGCACGGATGCTCGAGGAGCAGCCCGTACAGTCGATCCGCCGCGATGTCGAGGCGCTGAAGATCGCCTTCTACCGGCTGCGCCGCGCCGAGGTCGAGAGTGCCCGCCGCCGCTTCCTCGAGGAGGGCGGCGCGGAGGAGAACTTCACCCCGGCGGTTGACGGTGCCGAGGTGCAGCTCAAGGAGCTCTTCAAGGAGTACCGCCGCCGCCGCGACGAGTTCATCGCCAACCTCGAGGCCGAAAAGGAGGCCAATCTCAAGGTCAAGCAGCAGATCATCGAGGAGCTCAAGGAGCTGGTCAACTCCGACGAGACGCTCAACCATACCTTCACCAAGTTCCGCGAACTGCAGCAGCGCTGGCGCGATACGGGCCCCGTGCCGCAGCAGTATGTCAAGGATCTCTGGGAGACCTATAACCTCCATGTCGAGAACTTCTACAACTTCATCAAGATCAACAAGGAGCTGCGCGATCTCGACCTGAAGAAGAACTACGAGCAGAAGGTGGCCCTCTGCGAACAGGCCGAGGCTCTGCTGCTCGAACCCTCGGTGATCGAGGCCTTCCACAAGCTGCAGAAGCTCCACGACGAGTGGCGCGAGACGGGTCCTGTGGCCAACGAGTACAAGGAGGCGCTCTGGGAGCGGTTCAAGGCCGCCTCGAGCCGCATCAACAAGCAGCATCAGGAGTATTTCGAGGGGCTGAAGGCCGAACAGCTGAAGAACCTCGATCTGAAGAGCGGTCTGTGCGAGGCGACCGAGGAGCTGGCCTCCCAGCCCCTGACCACGCGCAAGGAGTGGAACCGCGCCAGCGACAAGCTCCTCGAGATCCAGAAGACGTGGAAGACCATCGGCTTCGCCCCCAAGAAGGACAACAACCGCATCTACGAACGTTTCCGCACGGCCTGCGACAAGTTCTTCGAGGCCAAGCGGCAGTTCTATGCCGGGCTGAAGGCCGAGATGGAGCATAACCTGCAGCTGAAAAACGAGATCTGCGCCGCCGCCGAATCGCTCGCGGGCAGCGAGGAGTGGAAGAAGACGACCGACGAACTGATCGCCCTGCAGGCTCGCTGGAAGCAGATCGGCGCCGTGTCGCGCCGCCATTCCGAGGCTGTCTGGAAGCGTTTCCGTGCAGCGTGCGACAAGTTCTTCGAGCGCAAGGCGGCCCACTTCGCCTCGGTCGACAGCGAATATGAGGAGAACCTGCGCCGCAAGCAGGCCCTGTTGGACGAGATGGCCGCGGCCGACGTCAGGACGGGCGGCTACGAGGTGATCCGCGACTTCCAGCGCCGCTGGAGCGAGATCGGCTTCGTGCCCATCAAGCAGAAGGATGCCATCCAGAAGCGTTACAAGGCGGCTGTCGACGAGCTGTTCAACGTGCTGCGCGGCTCGGAGCGCGACCGCTCGATGGGCCGCTTCCGCGAGAAGATCTCCTCGATGAAGGGGGCCGGCGACCGCCGTCTGCGTTCGGAACGCGAACGGCTCTACAACAAGGTGCGCCAGCTCGAACAGGAGATCGCCCTGCTGGAGAACAACATCGGCTTCTTCACCAAGTCGAAGAACGCCGAGGCGCTCGTGGCCGAGGTCCGCGCAAAGATCGATCGCGCCCGCGAAGAGATGGCCGCTACGATCGAAAAGGTCCGCCTGATCGACCGCCAGGAGTCCGAGCCGAAGCCCGAACAGAAGTCCGAGCCGAAGTCGAATGACTGAGACCGGGCCCGGGGTCGGATCCGATGATCCGGCCCCCGGTTCGTTACAAACCCCGAAACTGGAAGAGACAACAATAAACTGAACACACAGAATACAAATAGTATAAAAGGAATGAAACTTACCAAACCCAAGTACATATTCGTTACGGGCGGTGTCGCTTCGTCGCTCGGAAAGGGTATTATCTCCGCTTCGATTGCGCGGCTGCTTCAGGCCCGCGGCTATTCGGTGACCATTCAGAAACTCGACCCCTACATCAACGTCGACCCCGGTACGCTCAACCCCTACGAGCACGGCGAGTGCTACGTCACGGAGGACGGCGCCGAAACCGACCTCGACCTGGGCCACTACGAGCGTTTCACGAACCAGCCCACCTCGAAGGCCAACAACGTCACCACCGGCCGCATCTACAAGAGCGTCATCGAAAAGGAGCGCAAGGGCGAATATCTGGGTAAAACCGTGCAGGTCATTCCCCACATCACCGACGAAATAAAACGCCGCATCCAGCTGCTGGGCCAGACCAAGAAGTACGACATCATCATCACCGAGATCGGCGGTACGGTCGGCGACATCGAGTCGCAGCCCTTCATCGAGTCGGTGCGCCAGCTCCGCTACTCGCTCGGATACAAGAACACGGCGCTGGTCCACCTGACGCTGATCCCCTACATGGCCGCTTCGGGCGAGATGAAGACCAAACCGACGCAGCATTCGGTCAAGGCGCTGCTCGAGAACGGTCTGCAGCCCGATATCCTCGTGCTGCGCGCCGAGCGTCCCCTGACCACGGCCCTCAAGCGCAAGGTCGCCCTCTTCTGCAACGTTGACGCCAATGCCGTCATGGAGTCGATCGACGTCCCCTCGATCTACGAGGTGCCCCTGATGATGCACGCCCAGCACCTCGACGAGGTGGTGCTCGACAAGCTGAACCTCCCGGCCGATAAGGAGCCCGACATGGAGGCCTGGAAGGCCTTCGTCGAGAAGGTCAAGCATCCGGCCAAGAAGATCGATATCGCCCTGGTCGGCAAGTACACCGAACTCCACGACGCCTACAAGTCGATCAGCGAGTCGTTCATCCACGCCGGCGCCGTCAACGACTGCCACGTCAAACTCCACTACGTCAACTCGGAGAAGATCACGCCGGAGAATGTCGCCGCCCAGCTGGGCAAGATGGCCGGTATCCTCGTGGCCCCCGGATTCGGCAACCGCGGTATCGAGGGCAAGATCGAGGCCGTGCGTTTCGCCCGTGAGAGCCGCATCCCGTTCCTGGGCATCTGCCTGGGCATGCAGTGCGCCGTGATCGAGTTCGCCCGCAACGTCCTCGGAATCGCCGATGCCAACTCCAGCGAGATGGAGCAGACGGCCCATCCGGTCATCGACCTGATGGAGGAGCAGAAGGGTGTCACGGCCAAGGGCGGTACGATGCGTCTGGGTGCCTACCCCTGCGTGCTGAAGAAGGGCTCGAAGGCTGCCGCAGCCTACGGCAAGCTCAACATCTCGGAGCGCCACCGTCACCGTTACGAGTTCAACAACGACTACCTCGAGCGTTTCGAGGCGGCCGGCATGAAGGCCGTCGGCGTGAACCCCGATACGAATCTGGTCGAGGTGGTCGAGATCGAGGACCATCCCTGGTTCGTCGGTACGCAGTACCACCCCGAGTACAAGAGCACCGTGCTGAGCCCCTCGCCGCTCTTCGTGGCCTTCGTCAAGGCCGCCATGGAGTACGCCGAGGCTCACAAGGGCGAGTCGGCCAAAAAGTAATCCGCCCCGCCCGTTGTTGAACGCTTCCCCGTCTGATTACTCACTCGAAACAAGCAACACGTTTGAATGGATAAGAAATCGTTTATCGGTATTGCCGTCGTGGCGATCCTCTTTATCGGGTTCGCCTACTTCAGCAGTAAGGAACAACAGAAATATCAGGAACAGAAGGCCGTCTACGATGCCTATGTGGATTCGGTGGCCCGCGCTTCGCAACCCGTGCCGGCGGTCGATTCGCTGGCGGAGGGCGGTGCGGTGATCGCCGACCCGGCCGATGCCGACTCGCTGGCCGCCGCGGCCCGGCTGCGCCAGGTCGAGACCCTCGGCGAGGCGCTCACCCGCGCCCGCGAGGCCACTCCCGAAGAGTTCACCGTCGAAAACGACGTGATGTCGATCCGCTTCTCGACGCTCGGCGGTCAGGTCAAGGACGTCACGCTGAAGGACTACACCAAGTATGCCCCGCGTGAAGAGCGCAACGAACCCGTCCAGCTGATGGATCCCGAAACAGCCCGCTTCGGCCTCTCGTTCTACGTCAAGAACGGACTGCGCAACGTCCCGGTCAACACGCTGGACTACGTCTTCACGCCGCAGCCGGTCGAGACGCTCGCCGACGGCGGCAAAGAGGTCGTCATGCGGCTGCCCGTCTCGGAGAGCGCCGCCCTGGAGTACCGCTACGTGATCTACGACACGAAGAGCCCGCAGCGCGACTATCTCGTAGACTTCGACGTCCGGCTGGTCGGCATGGCGCAGGCCATGGCCAACCAGACCCAGATCCAGATCGACTGGTCGAACTCTTCGTACCAGAACGAGCGCGGTTTCCAGAACGAGAACATGTACACGACGATCTCCTACCGCTTCCCGGGCGAGAGCTCGATCGAGGAGCTGGGCATGAGCGAAAAGTCGAAATCCAAGGAGGTCTCCTCGCAGGTCAACTGGGTCGCCTTCAAGCAGCAGTACTTCTCGTCGGTCTTCATCGCCCCGGAGAATGTCACCTACGCCAACATGTCGTTCACGACCGATGCCCCCGAATCGACGCTGCTGAAGAACTTCTCGGCGCAGATGGCCGTCCCCTATACGCCCCAGACCGAAGCCTACGACTTCGCCTTCTACTTCGGCCCCAACAAGTACTCGATCCTCAAGAAGGTCGAGTTCCCCGCGGGTGACGACATCCACCTCGAGCGTCTCGTGCCGCTGGGGTGGGGTATCTTCGGCTGGGTCAACCGCTGGTGCGTCATCCCGGTCTTCGACTTCCTGCGCAACTACATCTCGAACTTCGGCGTCATCATCCTGATCCTGGTGGTGCTGGTCAAGCTGGTGATCTTCCCGCTCACCTACAAGAGCTATGTCTCGATGGCCAAGATGCGGCTGATCAAGCCCCAGGTCGACGAACTGGCCAAGAAGTACCCCAAGCAGGAGGATGCCATGAAGCGGCAGCAGGCTACGATGGAACTCTACAAAAAGGCGGGTATCAACCCCATGGGCGGATGTATCCCGATGTTGATCCAGCTGCCGATCCTGATCGCCCTGTTCCGCTTCTTCCCGGCGTCGATCGAGCTGCGCGGACAGTCGTTCCTCTGGGCCGATGACCTCTCGTCGTACGACAGCGTGCTCAACCTGCCCTTCTCGATCCCCTTCTACGGCGATCATGTCTCGCTCTTTGCCCTGCTGATGGCCGTCTCGCTCTTCGGCTACTCGTGGTACAACTACCAGCAGACCGCCTCGTCGCAGCCTCAGATGGCCGGCATGAAGTTCATGATGCTCTATCTGATGCCGATCATGATGCTCCTGTGGTTCAACAGCTACTCGAGCGGTCTGTGCTACTACTACCTCCTTTCGAACCTGATCACCATCGGCCAGACGCTCATCATCCGCCGCATGGTCGATGACGACAAGATTCACGCCATCATGCAGGCCAATGCCGCCCGCAAGTCCAATGGCAAGAAGTCGAAGTTCCAGCAGCGCTACGAGGAGCTGATGCGTCAGCAGGAGGCTCAGCAGCGCGCCAAGCGCAAGTAGTGTCGAGCCGGAATGTCATCCGGCTGGGACGGAGTTTCCCGTTGAGGCCGGAGATTGAAAAAGGCCCCTTCCGAATTCGGAAGGGGCCTTTTTGTGGGAGCAGGGGATCCGGGTGGATCCGGCCGGCCGTTTGGGGGTGGATTTGCCGGTTCGAATGGGTCTGCCGGAGGCGGGTTGCCTGTCCGACCGGCAGGCGGTAGCGTCGTTAACGTTAAAAGGGGCGGAGGCTGTTACCGGCCCCGGAACGGTTATCCGCTGACGAGGCCGACGCTCGGGGGCTATCGGGCGAATCCGTTCGAGACGAACATCAGCACGTCGGGCAGGACGGTCTGCCAGTAGCGCCACGTGTGGCCGCCGTCGCGCATGCGGTACTGCAGCGGCACGTTCCGTTCGCGCATCAGGGCGTAGAAGTCGATGTTGTAGCGCCAGAGGAAGTCATCGTCGCCGCAGTCGACCCACCAGCGGATGGTCCGTACCGTGTCGAGCTCCTCGTCGCTCATCTCGCGGAGGATCTTCACCGGCGAGTTGTCGGCAATCGACTGCCGGAAGACCTCGCCGCGGTCATTCGGCGTGGCATATCCGTCGAGCAGGCCGCTCATCGGGCAGGCCGAGCTGAAGAGTTCGGGGTGGTGGAGGGCATAGGCCGCCGTACCGCCGCCGCCCATCGAGAGGCCCGAGATGGCGCGGTGCTCCTTGTCGGCGAGGATGCGGTAGTGCTCCTCGACGCCGGGCAGGAACTCCTCGAAGAAGAAGCGTTCGTACTCCCAGCCGGGGACGTTGAAGTAACCCATGTGGCGGCCGGTGTAGTTCTCACCCTCGCCGGCGGCATCGGGCATGACGACCACCATCGGCAGGGCGGCTCCCGAGGCAAAGGCTTCGTCGGCAATCTGACGCATGTTGCCCTTCACGCTCCAGTCGGTGTGGCAGCCGGCGGCACCGTGCAACAGGTAGAGGACCGGATAGCGGCGCGTCGTGTCGCTGTCGTAGCCGTCGGGCAGATAGACCGTGCAGGTCTTCTCCGTGTTGAGAATCGCGCTGTGCAGCGTAAAGGTTTCCAGACGGCTTTGTGCCGCCAGCGGTGCGGACAGGCAGAGCGCCGCCGCAACCATCAGCAACTGTTTCATGGTTCGTATGTTTTGGGATCGATTCCTGGTTTTGTCTCCGTTCCGTATCCGGCGTGCGACTACTCGACGTAGAGGACCAGCCCCTTGAGGTATTCGCCCTCGGGGTGGTAGATGTTGATCGGGTGGTCGGCCGGCTGGGAGAGCTGGTGGAGGATCCGCACCTTGCGTCCGGCGATGGCCGCCGCCGAGAAGACCGTCGTGCGGAAAAGCTCCTTCGAGACGGCCTGCGAGCAGGAGAAGGTGAAGAGGATGCCTCCGGGGCGGATCTGCGACAGCGCCCGCGCATTGAGCCGCTTGTAGCCCTGCATGGCGTTGCTCAACACCTTGTGGTGTTTGGCGAAGGCCGGCGGGTCGAGGATGATCAGATCATAGCGTTCTCCGATCTCCTTGAGATACTCCACGGCATCAGCCGCAATCTCCGAGTGGTTGGCCGTCTCCCCGAAGTTGAGCTTCATGTTTTCGGAGGCCAGCTCCACGGCCCGCTCCGACGAATCGACCGAAACCACCTCGCGGGCCCCTCCCGAGAGGGCGTAGACCGAGAAGCCGCCCGTATAGCAGAACGTATTGAGGACGGTGCGCCCCCGGGCGTAGCGTTTCACGAGTTCGCGGTTTTCGCGCTGATCGAGGAAGAAGCCCGTCTTCTGCCCCTCCTCCCAGTTGACGAGGAACTGTTCGCCGTGCTCCACCACCACTTGCGAGGCGTGGTCGGCATGCCCCCACAGATATCCGTCGACGGCACCGAGGTTGGCCTTGAAGGGGAGCGTCTGCGACGACTTGTCGTAGATGGCCGTCAGCCGTTCGCCGTAGGTTGCGCGCAGCGCCTCGGCAATCTCCATCCGCGAGCGGTACATTCCCACCGAGTGGCACTGGATGACGGCCGTCGAGCCGTAGATGTCGACCACAAGACCCGGCAGCGAATCGCCTTCGCCGTGGATCAGCCGGTAGCAGGTCGTCTCGGGGTTGTCCGTCAGGCCGAGGGTGCGGCGCACGTCGTGGGCCACGGCCACGCGGCGGTTCCACCACGCCTGGTCGATCGGTTCGCGGTCGAACGAGAGGACCCGCACGGCGATCGAACCGACCTGATAGTGCCCCTGGGCGATGAACTCGCCCGAACGGGTGTAGACCTCGACCAGCGAGCCCTCTGCGAAGTCCTCCTCCTCTTCGGCCCGGATGTGGTCGATGGCCCCCGAGAATATCCACGGGTGGCGGCGGAGGAGCGACTCCTCCTTTCCTTTGCGCAGAATGATTTGTGGTATCATGGACGTAGCGGTTTTTGCGGGGTGCGGAGCAGTTGTTCGTAGATGCGGATGCAGACCCAGGCGTCCGTTGCCGCATAGATCAGCTGCTTGTCGGTCAGTGTCGTAGCCTCCCAGTTGCTTAGCCGCTGGGCCTTCGACACGCGTTGGCCGAGGACGATGGCCGAGAGTTTGCGCAGGCTCTTTTCGCCGATGCCCCACCGGGGGGCGATGGCCTGCAGGTCGACGAAGCCGCCGTCGCGGAAGTGGCGGATCTGGCGCAGCGAGCGCAGATCGCCGGCCACATCGGCTCCGATCTTGAGCACCTCCCGGTTTTCGAGCAGCTGCAGGATCGGTTTGGCCAGCGGGATCCGGTTCAGCCGGAAGAGGTAGCAGACCTTCGGGGTCGAGAGCTGCAGCAGCGAGACGCGGAAGGTGACTCCCGGGCGGAACGAGGGGCGTGTTTCGGTGTCGAACCCGATGACGGGTTCGGCGGCGAGGACCTTGCAGGCCTCGACGATATCGCGTTCCTGATCGATGATGCGGATCTGGCCCCCGAACTCGATGGCCGGGAGTTGGGCCGCCTCTTCGTTGCTGATTTTATCCGTAAAGTTGTTGACTGTGGTCATCCCGAGGTGAATGTTCCCGCAAAATTACGCAATAATTTTCAATATCCCGCCGTCACCGACGACGATTTTGCCCTCCTTGAGCATTTCGCGCAGTACGGAGGCCACCCGTTGGGGCGGGCAGGCGCATGCGGCAGCCAGCTGTTGCGGGTCGGCCGGGGCTTCGGCCAGGCGGGCGAGAAGCCGTTGGCGGAGAGCCTCGTCGTCTGACAGGGGAGTGGCGGTCCCGGTTGTCGCAGCCGTTGTTGGGTCGGTGCGGTTCGGGCGGTTCGGGCCGGCTGCAAGGTGCGTCCCGGTCGGTCCGGCGGTCGGTCCGGCGGTGTTGGCAGCGGGAGTCGCAGTTCCGGTCGGACGGTGTGTTTCGCTCGGCCCGGAGGGACCCTTCGCAGGGGATGCACCGGCCGGGTCGGAAGCTTGGTGTCCGGTGCCTGTTAGGGCCGGTTTGGTGGAGGCTTGGGGGCCGGTGTCTGTAGGGGCCGGCTCGGCGGAGGCTTGGACCGTGGAGACGTCGGTCGGAGGTGTTCCGGCCGGGGCGGTGGCTTGAGGCCCGATGCCGGCGGAGGATGGCGCGGTCGCAGGGGCGATTGCAGCCGAGGTGGCGGCTTGAACTCCTTCGGCTCCTCTGGCTCCTCTGGCTCCTCTGGCTCCTCCGGCTTCCAGGGCTGTTCGGGCCGCTTTGGCCGCCCGTTTGCGGGCCAGGCAGATGTCGCAGATGCCGCACGGCTCGGGCGATTCCGCTCCGAAGTAGCGTTCGAGCACCTCGCTCCGGCACTCCTCCTCGTTGGCCGCATAGGCGAGCATCCGTTCGAACCGTTCGTGCATCAGCTCCTGACGCCGGCGGTAGGTCTCCGGGGCGATGTAGAGATCCGCCCGCGGGAGGCGCTCCTCGTTCAGAAAGAGGATCGGCGAGCGGTTCGACGGGATGTAGCGGATCACCCGCATCTGCCACAACTGCCGCAGCAGCTCCTTGACCCGATCGACCGAATAGCCGCTCCACGTGGCCAGCTCGCCCTCGTCGATCGGGCGGAATTCGTTGAAGATGCCGTTGTAGAGCCGCAGCATCGTGCGGATCAGGGGATCGAGCTTCTCGCGCTGCACGCGCAGTTTGTAGAGTTCGTCGCGGCTCACGCAGAACATCACCCGCGCCGGGTTGTCCTGCGCGTCGGTCAGCGTCATGTAGCCGTTCTGCTGGAGGAGCTTCAGGGCGCTGGTCACCATCCCGACGTAGAGCCGTTCGCGGGCGCAGAAGTCGTAGAGGTTGAACAGGTGGCTCGTCTCGCCCCCCTCGCCGATGCCGATCTGCAGGTAGGAGCAGATCCGTTCGTAGATCTCCTTGACCTTCTCGAGCGGCGGGAACTCCTGGTCGAAGCGGCGCGCGATACGGTCGGCATCGTCCGACGCCACGAGCAGCAGCGCATAGGCCCGCTTTCCGTCACGGCCCGCACGGCCCGCCTCCTGGTAGTAGCTCTCCAGCGAGTCGCACATCGCGTAGTGGACCACGAAGCGCACGTCGGGCTTGTCGATCCCCATGCCGAAGGCGTTGGTCGCCACCATCACCCGCACCTTCCCCTGCAGCCACTCCTCCTGCCGTTGTGCACGCTCCGCATGGCCCAGTCCGCCGTGGTAGGCTGCCGCCGCAATCCCCTCCGTGCGGAGCTGTTCGGCCAGCTGTTCGGTCCCCTCGCGGGTGCGGGCGTAGACGATGCCCGAGCCCGGCACGTTGTGCAGCAGGCGCAGCAGCTGACCCTGCTTGTCGTCCGTATGGCGGACGCTGTAGGAGAGGTTCGGCCGCGCGAAGCTGCTGCGGATGATGCACGGCTCGGCGAACTTCAGATGGTGCATGATGTCCTCGGCAACGGGCTGCGTGGCCGAGGCCGTCAGTGCCAGCACCGGGACCCCCGGCAGCCGTTCGCGGAGCTCGGCGATCCGCAGGTACGACGGCCGGAAGTCGTAGCCCCACTGCGAGATGCAGTGGGCCTCGTCGACGGCCAGCAGCGAGACGTTCATCCGCACGACCCGCAGGCGGAAGATCTCCGTGGCGAGGCGTTCGGGGGCCACGTAGAGGAACTTCATGTCGCCGTAGACGCAGTTGTCGAGGGCGATGTCGATCTGCCGCGGCGAGAGCCCCGCATGGATGGCCACGGCCGGGATGCCCAGCCGCCGGAGCCGGTCGACCTGGTCCTTCATCAGGGCGATGAGCGGCGTGACGACGATGCAGACCCCCGGGCGGGCCATCGTCGGAACCTGATAGGTCAGCGACTTGCCCCCGCCGGTCGGCATCAGCGCCAGTGTATCCCGCCCGGCCATCACCGAGCGGATGATCTGCTCCTGCACCGTGCGGAACTCCGTGAAGCCCCAGTAGCGTTTCAGGATCTCGTGTATCTCATCCGTGACAGGTTCCATCCCGACAAAGATACGAAAAGCGGCGCGCAGCGGCAAATCTCAAGGCTGTTTTCGCTGCGGCTTTCTCCGGCTGACGGCTGCCGGCGGGCGGGATCGGGGAGCGGAGCCCCGCCGGCGGAACGATTCACGCGGATTCCCCAAAATGGGAAAAAATTAGGGAAATTACGGAAATTTTCCTATTTTTGTCCGTTGGAACAGACGCAATGATGAAGATTCGATCCGAATACAGACTCCGCGAACTGGCCGGTGAACCGGTTGTCGTGGTCCCCGGAAACGGGGGCTCGGCCGACCTGACACGGCTGGTCTCGCTCAACGAGTCGGCCCGCTATCTCTGGGAACGCTTCGAGGGACGCGAATTCTCGGCCGAAGAGCTGGCCGAGGCGCTGGTCGAACACTATGAGGTCGATGCGGAGAGGGCCCGCCGCGATGCCCGCAGCTGGATCGAGCGTCTGACGGAGTGCGGTATTGTCGAGCCATGAAACTCAAACGCTACATAGCCTTCGTGCTCTGCACGCTCTACATCGCGGCTACGGCCGGGATGGCTCTGGCGTCGCTGACCTGCAAGTGTCTCGCCATGCGGAGCGGAACGGTCGAGCATCTCTGTTTGGCCTGTCGTTGCGAAATGGCCGGCGGCCTCCCGGCGGCGGATTGCGGCTGTGCGGCCGGCGGGGTTGATACCCGGCTGTACGCCCGGAGCGGAGAGACTCCGGATGCGGGAGAGGATGCCGGCAACGGCCTACTGTCCGGCGGGTGCGACTGCCGGCTCGGCACCGGCTGCGACTGCGACCGCCACTCCACCGAAATCGAACTCTACACGTCGTCTCACTCCGACGACAATGAAAAAGCGGTCCGATGCATCGTTGCGGAACTCCCGCCCTCGCTGGCAGCCGAGTTCGGCCACGGCGTATCGTTGACCATTCATCAAGGTATATCATTCATCGTTTCCGATCCGCTACCGCTCGAAGGGGTGGTGGCGGTCGTCGGCCGGCGTGCCCCGCCATTCCGGGCGTGACGCCGGGCGGCCGGGAATTCTCCGGCTGCCGTTCCGAAGAGCGTGAATGCCTTCGGAGACCTCTTCCCTCTTGTTCTGTGCAACACCCCGCCGGCCGTCGGCCGCCGGGCCCACCCGAAAATCAATCATGAGCAGCAATCCTTCGGAAGAGATGCTTCTGCGGCACGGAATCCGCCCGACGGCGGTCCGTATCCTCGTCCTCGAGGCCATGGAACATTTCGAGCATACGTTCAGCCTGGCCGACCTCGAAACCGAGGCCGACACGCTCGACAAATCCTCGATCTTCCGGTCGCTGACCCTCTTCGCCGAACACCATCTGATCCATGTCGTCGAGGATGGCAGCGGCGCCACGAAGTATTGCCTCTGCCACAACGACCACGCCTGCCGCGTCGAGGAGCTGCACTGCCACTTCCATTGCGAAGTCTGCGGGAAGACCTACTGCCTGGACCATACCCACATCCCCGTGATCCGCTATCCCGAGGGTTTCGAGGTCCGGGAGATCAATTACCTCATCAAGGGACGCTGTCCCGCCTGCCGGTCGAAAAGATAGGGCGGAGCCTGCGGGTTCCGCCGGACGGATTTGCAATCCGGTTGCAGATTCGGACCGCTATCTTTGCCGGTGTTAAAAACGATGAATCCATGAAATACAGCTCTGTTATTCTGGCGGGTTCCGCCATTCTGTTCGGCTTTGGAGCTGCCGATGCCCAGGATCTGCGGGGTGTCGTGCGCGATGCCGACAATCAGCCCCTCATCGGTGCTTCGGTCTACTGGGCCGGAACCACCGTCGGGGCCAGCACCGATGCCCAGGGTGCCTTCCTGCTCCACCGTGTGCGGGGATACGACCGCCTGGTCGCCTCGTATCTGGGCTATGTCAACGATACGATCCGCGTCGAGAACGGGACCGAACCCCTCGACTTCACGCTGCGTGCCGAGGGCGTCTCGCTCGAGGATGTCGTCGTCGAGGGAAACCTCAGCGGCAACTTCGTCAAACGCGACGGAATCATGAAGGGCGAGATGATCTCGTTCGCCGGCCTCTGCAAGATGGCCTGCTGCAACCTCGCCGAATCGTTCGAGAATTCCGCCTCGGTGACCGTCGGCTACAGCGACGCCATCTCCGGTGCCCGGCAGATCAAGATGCTCGGTCTGGCCGGCACCTACACCCAGATTCTCGACGAAAACCGCCCGATCATGCACGGCCTGAGCGCCCCCTACGGCCTGAGCTATACGCCCGGCATGTGGCTCAACTCGATCCAGGTCTCGAAGGGTGTCGCCTCGGTGACCGCCGGGCATGAGGCCATCACCGGCCAGATCAACCTCGAACACCGCAAGCCCACCGACGAGGAGCGTCTCTTCCTGAACCTCTATCTCGACGACGAGCTGCGTCCCGAGGTCAACCTCTCGACGGCCTTCCCCGTCACGCGGGACAAGAAGCTCTCGAGCGTCATCCTGCTCCACGGTTCGGGCGATACCGATGTGCGCCGGATGGACCACAACGACGACGGATTCCACGATCTGCCCATCGCCAACCAGATCAACGTGGCCAACAAGTGGCTTTATGCGGCCGACAACGGTATGCAGATCCGCTGGGGATGGAAGTTCGTGCAGGAGAACCGCCTGGGCGGCATGATGGACTTCAAGAACACCTCCGCCATGCGCCAGGCGATGCTCACCGACTGGGACTGGCAGGCCGAAGGCAAGCCCATGCCCCTCTACGGCTCGCACATCCGCAACCGCAACGCCAACGGTTACTTCAAGCTCGGCATGCCGGTGGGCCCGTCGGTCTACGATGCCGACGAGCAGGACGAGATGCGTTCGAACATCGCCTTTGTGGCCGACTTCGACCACTTCAACGAGGCGGCCTATTTCGGACTGAACAATTACGATGGAAATCAGAATTCGCTGGCCCTGAATCTGATGTACAACCACTACTTCACCTACCGTTCGTCGCTGATCGTCGGCGGCCAGCTCCATCTGGACTACTACCGCGAGGGGCTGCTCAACCGAACCCCCTGGATCGAACAGCTCTCGGAGGCCGATTTCGATCTCGACCGCAACGAACGTGAGGCCGGCGTCTATGCCGAGTACACCTACGCCATCAAGGACAAATTCTCGATCGTGGCGGGTCTGCGCGGCGACTACAACCATTATTACGACCGCTTCTTCGTGACGCCCCGCGGCCACCTGAAGTGGAACATCACCCCGTCGACCACCTTCCGCGCCTCGGCCGGTCTGGGTTACCGTTCGACGAACCTCATTACGGACAACATCGGCGTGCTGGCCACGGGCCGTGCGATCCGTCCGGTGACCTTCCGCGACGGTCGGCCCGTCGCCGGGAGCTTCCACGACATCGATCGCATGGAGAAGGCCCTCACGGTGGGCGGCAGCCTGACGCAGACCTTCGGACTTGTCGAGTCGGGCGATGCAACGCTCAGCGTCGACTACTTCCGCACGCAGTTCTACAACTCGGTGGTGGCCGATCAGGAGATGTATGCCGACCAGATCGTCTTCTACAATACCGACGGACGTTCCTACACGGACACCTATCAGGTCGACTTCTCGTGGTCGCCCGTCGAGCGGCTGGATATCTTCGCCACGTTCCGCTACACGGACAGCGAGATGACGATCCGCCGGGCGGACGGTTCGTCGGCACGCGTCGAGCGGCCGCTGGTGAGCCGCTACAAGACGCTGCTCAACATCCAGTATGCCACGAAGTTCCGCCGCTGGGTCTTCGATGCGACGGCGCAGCTGAACGGTCCGGCCCGTATCCCGACTCAGGATGCCGATCTGGCCAACAGCTACTATTCGCCGCGTTATCCGATGTTCTACGCGCAGGTGAGCCGCAAGCTGGGCAAGTTCGACCTCTATGTCGGCTGTGAAAATATCGCCGACTACATGCAGAAGGATCCGATCATGAATGCCGAGAACCCCTACTCAACGGCCTTCAACTCGATGAATGTCTGGGGACCGCTCATGGGCCGCAAGTTCTATATCGGCGTGCGACTGAACATTTATTAATTGACCGGTTGAGGTGGCCGATATAGAACTGTTCAGACAATCCCTCCAAACCTCCCTTTGAGAAGGGAGGCTTCAGCAGGGAAGCAATGGTTGCGATGATCGGCGTGCGGCTGAACATTTATTAATTGACCGGTTGAGTGGCCGATGCCGATATAGAACCGTTCAGACAATCCCTCCAAACCTCCCTTTGAGAAGGGAGGCTTCAGCAAGGAAGCAATGGTTGCGATGATCGGCGTGCGACTGAACATTTATTAATTGACCGGTTGAGGTGGCCGATGCCGATATGCCTTTAAAATAAAAAACATAACAACCCGATAAACCCTCTAACGATGAAAAAAGTACTGATGCTGTGTCTGGCTCTCGTAATGGGCGCAGGCATGACGGTGGATGCCGCCACGAAGGACGCTCCCAAAAAGATGGTGACAACGGTCTTCTCGGCCGATGTCGATTGCGAACACTGCGTGAAGAAGATCATGGACAATGTCCCCTCGCTCGGCAAGGGGATCAAGGATGTGCAGGTCAGCCTCGAGAAGAAGGAGATTACGGTCGTTTACGACGGCTCAAAGAACAGCGACGAGAAGATCGTCGAGGGACTCGCTTCGCTCAAGGTCGATGCGCAGGTCAAGAAGACGGATGCCGGGACCGTTTCGGGCAAATAGCCTTTGCGGAATCCGCATATGAACAAGGCGGGGAGATCTCCTTTCGAGATCTCCCCGCCTTGTTGCATGGGGCTTTCAACCATCCGGAGTCATCAGCCGGACTCGGTTCCGCGGTCGGCTTCTCCATGATGCCGGGCCGGAATTTATGACCGGCTCTGCCTCTTCAGTCGGTCGGCCGGGACTTTGTGGTCGGCTTCACATGATACCGGCCGGGGTGGCAAGACTCGCTGTCGGGGTGCTTTTGCCGGGGCAGGGTAGCGGTTGGTTCCGTTACCTTTGCCGGAGCGGGGGTTGCTTCTGCCGGGCCGGGGCTGCGGTTGGTTCCGTTACCATTGCCGGGACGGAGTGCTGCTTCTACGGGGGCAGAGTGCCGTTTCTGCCGGGCCGGGGTGGAATTTACGACCGGTTCTGCCTCTTCAACCGCCGCTGCGGACTACTCCATGGGGCGGATGCGGACCTCCGTGAGGTCGCCCACCTCGCGGACCAGACGATCCAGATCGGTCTTTTCCTCCACTTCACCGTAGTGGTAGGGGTAGAGGATCACCGGCTGGAGGATCTTCACCGTCTCGACGGCCTGATCCACCGTCATCGTATAGGGCTGGTTCACCGGCAGGAAGGTGATGTCGATATCCTTGAGCCGCTTGACGTCCGGATTCAGCTCCGTATCGCCCGCGATGTAGATGCGCGTGCCGCCGATGGTCAGCACGTAGCCGCAGTCCTCACGCTCGCGCGGGTGGAACTGCAGGTGGCCCGGTGTGACGTTGTAGGCCGGCGTCGCCTCGATCTTCACATAGTCGCGCGGCGTGGCGACGCTCCCGGGACGCATCGTGTAGCAGTTCATCTCGAAGGCCTCGGCCGAGGTGCGGTCGCAGACGATCTCCGTATCGGGGGTCAGCAGCCGCTCGACGGCCGCCACATCCAGATGGTCGTGGTGCGAGTGGGTGATCAGCACCACGTCGGCCTTCGGCAGCGAGGCGTATTCGGCATATTCGCTGACGGGATCCACGTAGATCCACTTTCCGCCGACGCCGATAGCCAGTGAGGCATGTTTGAAAAAGGTGATTGTAAATTCGCTCCCGTCGCGGGCCGTGATCGTATCCGACGGGTATTCGACGGCCTTCGTCCGGCCGCAACCGAAGAATGTAAGCAATGACATAAGTATGATCTCGATTATCAGGTGTCTTCGCATTTTGAGAGGTCGCTTGATGGAATAAAGATACGATTTTGGGACGAATTGTCCAAATTATCCGATCGTTCGTAAAAAAAATTGTACCTTTGAAGCGGAGAACGATTTTTTCCGACTCCGCCGTGCAGTAATTCCCGCCCGGCACCGTTTACAGGAAAAATTAACCGAACAAACATCGCATGAATAAAATTTTAGCTACGCTGATGCTCGCGGCCCTTGCGCTTTCGAGCTGTATCAAGGAGGATGACTCCTACAAGGATCTGCTGCCCGTTCAGCCCGGTCAGTATATCTATACGTACGTAACGACGCAGGACCGTGTCGCCATGCAGGCCGCCAATGTCGGCATGCGGGTGGCCGTGCTGGCCGCCGAGGTCGCCAAGCAGCGCGCCGACGGCGATCAGGACGTCAATGTCTCGAACGTCACCTACTACAGCCAGAAGATCCTCGGGCGGCTCTTCAACGCCGGTGCCAAGATCGAGGAGGTTGAGGAGGGCTACAAGCTGACCTTTGACAAGAATTACCAGATGCCCGACTACTTCTATGCCGCGGGTTCGGTGCTGGTGCGCACCAACGGTTCGCCCGAACTGCTCGACGGCGTGACGTGGCAGGTCGAAATGCAGCCCGACTTCAAGCTCTACAGCTACTCCTCCTACGGAGGTGCCGAGTCGCAGGTGAACATGCTCGGCGGAACGACCACCCTGACGGGCAATGCCGACGGTTCGTACACCATCCGCATCTCGAACATCGCCTCGTCGGTCGAGGGCAACGAGTGGGGTGCCTCCGACTGGTCGTCGTCAGCCGAGGGCTTCACGGTGCGTCCCGATGACGAGAATGTCACGCTGGCCTACTCCTCCTGCACGGGAAAGGCCTTCAAGGTGGAAGGTTCGGCTTCGGGCACCTCGATCTACGGCAACATCAACGGCACGGCTCCGCTGCGGATGTCCTACAACGTGACCGACGGCCTCTATATCGGTGCCCAAATCGTCAGCGGCACTCAGGTATGCAAATTCACCTCGCCGCTCGATTACGACACTTCGGCCTATCCCGCTCCGGACGTGCGGGTGGTCTATTCGTTCGACTCCTCCAGCCGCCGCTACTCCTACAAGATCTACTACAACGGTTACGTCTATCCGCGGGAGTAGGGGATAGCAGCCGGAAGGTCCGAAGGGAGCCCGGGGGGGCGAATGAGCGTCATTTTCCGGGGAAAGGAGGGATCCCTGAGAACGGAAAGGGGGTGATCCCTGAGAAATCTCTGAGAACGGAAAGGGACGATCTCTGAAAACGGAGAGGGGTGATCCCTGAAAACCGATCCCCGAAGGACAAACCGGAGGCCCATCACAAAAAAATGCTGCAACCTTTGCGGGTTGCAGCATTTTTTTTGCCGGTCGGAGATGTGGCGAAACGTCGGAATCAGTGCTTGTGCTGCTGTTCGAGATAGCGCTTGTACTCGACCGGCGTCACCTTGATGAACTGCCGCACGCTGCTCTCCCACGACTCGAGCAGCCGCCGTCCCAGGGCGCTGCCCGTGTGGCGGACGTGGGTGGAGATCAACTCGCGCAGTTCGTCGCGGTCGGCCGTACGCTCCAGCAGCGTCAGTTCGATCATCTCCATGTTGCAGTAGTAGTCGAAGTCGCCGCGCGGGTTCCAGACGTAGGCGATGCCGCCGCTCATGCCCGCGGCAAAGTTGCGGCCCGTGCGTCCGAGGATCACGACGCGCCCGCCGGTCATGTATTCGCAACCGTGGTCGCCGACCCCCTCGACGACGGCCGTCGCACCGCTGTTGCGCACGCAGAAGCGTTCGCCCACGCGGCCGTTGATGTAGGCTTCGCCTCCGGTGGCGCCGTAGAGCAGCGTGTTGCCCGCAATGACGTTCCCCTCGGCCGGGAAACGGCTCCCGGCGGGCGGTACCACCACCAGCCGGCCGCCCGAAAGCCCCTTGCCCAGATAGTCGTTGGCGTCGCCCTCGAGGCGGAACGTGACACCCGGACAGAGGAAGGCCCCGAAACTCTGCCCCGCACTGCCGCGGAAGGTCACCGTGAGCGAACCGGCCGTCAGCCCGCGGCTGCCGCAGCGGCGCGTGATGTGCCCGCTGAGCATCGCCCCGACGCTGCGGTCCGTATTGGCGATGGGCAGGATCTCGGAGAGGGTGATCCACTCTTCGGCCGCCCGGTCGGCCAGCGGCAGCAGCCGGTGGTCGATCACTTTGGCCAGGGCATGCTCCTGCTCGCGGACGTGGCGGATCTCCGCCTCGCCTTCCGGCCGGAAGAGCAGCCGCCGCAGATCGATCCCTTCACCCGGCGCGCCGGCCTCGACCGGCCGTTGGCGCAGCAGGTCGCAGCGCCCGATCAGCTCGTCGAGCCGGGCGTAGCCCATCGAGGCCATCCGCTGCCGGAGGTCTTCGGCCAGCAGCCGGAAGTAGGTGATCAGGTGTTCGGGCTTTCCGGTGAAGCGTTCACGCAGGGCCGGATCCTGCGTGGCAACCCCCATCGGGCAGGTATTCGTGTGGCACTTGCGGATCATCCGGCACCCCAGCACCACGAGGGCCGCCGTGCCGAATCCATACTCCTCGGCGCCGAGCAGGGCGCTCACCAGCACGTCGTGGGCACACTTCAGCTGCCCGTCGGCCTGCAGCCGCACACGACCCCGCAGACGGTTGCCCACGAGTGTCTGCTGGATTTCGGCCAGCCCGATCTCCACCGGCACGCCGGCATACTTCATCGAGTCGGCCGGGCTGGCACCCGTACCGCCGTCAGCACCGCTGATGAGGATCTTGTCGGCCTTGGCCTTCGTGACGCCCGCCGCGATGGTCCCCACGCCGCTCTCGGCTACGAGCTTCACGCTGATCAACGCCTCGGGGTTGATGTTCTTCAGGTCGAAGATCAGCTGGGCCAGATCCTCGATCGAGTAGATGTCGTGGTGGGGCGGGGGAGAGATCAGCGTGATGCCCGGGATCGAGTGGCGCGTGCGGGCGATCATCTCGTCGACCTTGAAGCCGGGGAGCTGTCCGCCCTCACCGGGCTTGGCCCCTTGTGCCACCTTGATCTGGATCTCGTCGGCGTGGACCAGGTATTCGGCATCGACGCCGAAGCGGCCCGAAGCCACCTGCTTCACCGCACTGCGCAGCGACGTGCCGTCCGCCAGCGGCGTGTTGCGGGCCGGATCCTCGCCCCCTTCGCCCGTATTGCTCTGGCCGCCGATGCGGTTCATCGCCGCGGCGATCGTCTCGTGGACCTCCTTGCTGATGGCGCCGAACGACATCGCCTCGACCACGAAGCGGTGCATGATCTCCTCGGCCGGTTCGACCTCCTCGAGCGGGATTGGCCGGCGGTCGCTGACGATCTCCAGCAGGTCGCGCAGGAAACGCGGCCGCTCGCGGTGTTCGGCCTGGCGCGTGAAGGCCTCGAAATCCGATGCCGAGCCCGTGCGGGCCGCCTGCTGCAGCGAGAGCACCGTCGCGGGGTTCCAGCCGTGGAACTCGCCGTCGCGGCGGTAGGCGTAGCGTCCCAGATTCTCGAGCGGCGCCGTGGCGGCCCCCGGAGCAAAGCCCCGGTCGTGCATCGCCGTGGCCTGACGCGCCACCTCGTCGATGCCGATGCCGCCGATCGTCGAGATGCCGCCCCCCATGTAGCGTGTGAGCAGCTCCTCGCCGATGCCCAGCGGTTCGAAGAGCGCCGCACCGCGGTAGCTGCGGATCGTCGAGATGCCCATCTTCGACATGATCTTCAGCATCCCCTTGTCCACGGCCCGGATGTAGTGGCGTTCGGCCCCCTCGTAATCGAGCTGGAGCTGGCCCGCCGCGGTGAGCTGCTTGAGGATTGCGAAGGCCATGTAGGGGTTGACGCCGCTGGCGCCGTAACCCATCAGCAGCGCCACGTGCATCGTTTCGCACACCTCGCCGCTCTCGACGATCACGGCGATCTGCGACCGCTTGCGGCGCCCGATCAGGTAGTGGTGCACGGCCGACATGGCCAGCAGCGAGGGGATGGCCGCCTGGCGTTCGTCGACGCCGCGGTCGCTCAGGATCACGTAGTTGTAGCCCTCGTCGACGGCCCGTTCGGCCGCCTGGCACAGGGCGTCGAGCACCTCTTCGAGCGCCCGGCCGTCACCCCCGACGGGAAAGAGCATCCGCAGCGTGATGGTCCGGAAACCCTTGTATTCGAGGTTGCGCAGGATGTCCAGATCGCGGTCCGAGATGATCGGTGAGGCCATCATCACCACCTTGCACAGTTCGGGCGAGGGCTTCAGAATGTTCTTGCGCACGGCGCCGATGTAGCTCGTCAGCGACATGACCAGCTCCTCGCGGATCGAGTCCATCGGCGGGTTGGTCACCTGGGCGAACTGCTGCCGGAAGTAGTTGAAGAAGCGCTGCGGCTTCTCGGAGAGGACCGCCAGCGGCGTGTCGTCGCCCATCGAGACGGTCGGGCCCGCCGACTGCAGGGCCATTGGCTTCAGGATGCGGTCGATCTCCTCGCGGTCGTAGCCGAAGGCCCGCAGCGACTCCTCGTAGTGGGGCACCTCGTGGGTCACGCGGCGACCGCTGGTGATATGTTGCAGGATGATGCGGTTGTCGTGCAGCCACTCGTCGTAGGGGTGTTCGGCGGCCAGCTGGCGCTTGATCTCCTCGTCGAAGAGGATCTCGCCCCGCTCGGTGTCGACCATGACGATCTTGCCCGGTTCGAGCCGTCCCTTCGATTCGATCTCCTCGGCCGGGAGCTCCAGCGCGCCGGTCTCCGAGGCGATGACCATCAGTCCGTCGCGCGTGACCAGATAGCGGGCCGGACGCAGGCCGTTGCGGTCGAGCATGCCGCCGGCATAGCGGCCGTCGGAGAAGATGATCGCCGCCGGGCCGTCCCACGGCGCCATGAAGATCGAGTGGTATTCGTAGAAGCTCTTGAGCTTTTTCGAGAGGGGGTTCTTCTCGTTGAAGCTCTCCGGAACGAGCATCGCCAGGGCGTGCGGCAGCGACATCCCGCCCCGCAGGAAGAACTCCAGCGCGTTGTCGAACGAGGCGCTGTCGCTCATCCCGGGCTGGATGATCGGGCCGAGTCCCCCTTCGGTGTGGCCGGCGAACTCGGGGTGGAGCACCGCCTCGCGCGTCCCCATCCAGAGACGGTTGCCGCGGATGGTGTTGATCTCGCCGTTGTGGCCGATCAGCCGGAAGGGCTGGGCCAGGCTCCACGTCGGGAAGGTGTTGGTCGAGAAGCGCGAGTGGACCAGCGCGATGGCGCTCGAAAAGTAGGGGCTCTGCAGATCGGTGAAGTAGTGGCGCAACTGCCGCGAGGAGAGCATACCCTTGTAGACGATCGTGCGCGTCGAGAGGCTCACGATGTAGCAGCTCCGCTTGTCGCGGATCGTGGACTCGGCGATCCGCCGCTCGAGGCGTTTGCGTACGACGTAGAGCAGCTCCTCGAGGCGCTGGCGGTCGTCGCAGCCCACGATGAAGAGCTGGCGGATGTCGGGTTCGGTTGCGGCGGCATCCTCCCCGAGGATCGAGCTGTCGACCGGGACGCGGCGCGTGGCCATCAGCTGCAGCCCCTGCTCCTCGATCGACTCCGTGGCCAGCCGCATGAACTGCCGCTGATCCTCCTCGTCGCGCGGCAGGAAGACCATCCCCACGCCGTAGCGCCCCTTCTCGGGGACGGGAATGCCGTTCAGCAGGATGAATTCGTGCGGGATCTGCACCAGAATGCCGGCACCGTCTCCGCTCTTGTTGTCCGAACCCTCGGCTCCGCGGTGGGCCATGTGCTCCAGCACGCAGAGTCCCTGGTCGACGACCGAATGGTATTTGTTTCCGTTGATGTTGACGACGAGTCCGACCCCGCAGGCGTCATGCTCGTGCTCCGGGCGGTAGAGTCCACCGTCCGGCATGGCATACGTTTTTTTCATAGGATTACCTCACTGACTAACCTCTACAAAGGTAACGCCTTTTGAAAAAAGATCCAATATCGGGATTCGATTTTTGAAATTATTTTAAGATTGCGGCGCCGCTCCCGGCCCTCCGCTTTGTCGGTTTGCCGGCCCGGTGACCTCCTGCTTTGGTGGCCTCCCTGCCGGTTTGCCGGGCTGGTGATCTCCTGCTTTGGTGGCCTCCCTGCCGGTTTGCCGGGCCGGTGATCTCCTGCTTCGGAGGCCTCCCTGCCGGTTTGCGGACCCTCGTGAGCCCTTATTTTTTTTCCCCCCCCCTCCTGCGGAGATCCTGGAATCACCGTTTCGGTGCCTTTTCGCGTCGGTCGAGGCGCAGCACCGACGGCAGGCAGAATCCGATGCCGCCGAGCAGGCAGATGAGCGATCCGGAGAGGACGAAGGTTGTCGTCAGCCCGACGCGTTCGGCCAGGAATCCCGTGCTGAGCAGCCCGAGCGCCGAGGGCAACAGTCCGAAACTGCGGTAGAGCGAGAGCACGCGTCCGAGCATTCCCGCCTCGATGCGGGTCTGGAGCACGGCGACGAACGAGGCGTTGAAGACGCTGCTTGAGACGCCGGCGGCGGTCGTCAGCGCCGCAAACCAGCCGAAGGCCGACGGCGGCAGCACGCCCGAGAGGAGAAACGACAGCCCGACGACGATGTACATCAGATTGATCAGCACGATGCGGTTGATCGGGTAGTTGTGGGCCCCCATGATGGCGCCGCCGGCCAGAGCCCCGGCCCCCCAGATGATCTCCACGAAGCTCATCTCCCACGTGCCGCCGCCGAAGTGGTTGAGCGTCATCAGCGGGAAGAGCACCCCGACGGGCATGATCAGGAACCACACGGCAATGGCCAGCGCAAAGAACCAGCCGAGTCCCGGTTGGGAGTGCATGGCCGCAAAACCTTCGCGGAACTCCCGCCACAGATCGGGCCGGCGTTCGGGGCGTTCGGGGTTCGGGATGCGGACGAAGAGCAGCGTCGTGCAGGCGAATGCCGCCCCGAGGACATCGAGCAGCAGGATGTTGCCGATCGAGGTGAGCCCCAGCAGCAGGGCGCCCAGTGCCGGACCGGCGATATCCGACAGCGACGAGATCACCTGATTGACCCCGGCGATGCGGGTGAGCTGCGACTGCGGGGCCAGCAGCGGCACGGAGGCCTGCATGGCCGGGACGTGGAAGGCTGAGCCGACCGACCGGCAGGCCAGCAGCAGATAGACGTGCCACAGTTCGGCCCGCCCCGACCAGAAGAGCACGGCCAGCCCCAGCGTGCAGAGGGCGATGAAGCTGTCGGCGAGGATCATCGTGCGTTTGCGGTCCCAGCGGTCGATGTAGACCCCGACGAAGAGCCCCAGCACCGCCTGCGGCAGCATCCCGGCGATGGCCGACAGGGCCAGCACCTCGGCCGAACGCGTCTCGACGCTCATCCAGAAGATGATGGCGTAGGCGACGATCGAACTGCTGAGGATCGAGACCAGCTGGCCGCTCCAGATGACGGCGAAGGTATGTTTCCAGCTCTGCATGGTCTATGGATGAATGGTCTGTGGGCGAATGGTCGGTTGGTGAACGGTCTGTGGGTGAATAGTCTGTCGGGTGAACGGTCGATGGCGGGGTATTGGCGGCCGGTGGACGGGTCTGTTGACGGGAATTGGGACGGGGCGGTTTCGGGGGGAGTCGTATAAAAAACGGCGGGCACCCCGAGAGGGTGTCCGCCGTGCTGAACCCTCGTGAAAAGGGTTATTTAACTGCGTTAACTATTGCCTCGAATGCCTTCGGCTCGTTCATCGCCAGATCGGCCAGCACCTTGCGGTTCAGGACGATGCCCTTAGCGTTGAGTTTGCCGATGAATTGCGAATAGGTCATTCCCTGGGCGCGGACGGCAGCGTTGATACGCATGATCCACAGCGAACGGAATGTCCGCTTCTTGAGCTGACGGTGTGCATAGGCAAAGCACAATCCCTTCTCGACCGTGTTTTTCGCAACGGTCCATACGTTTCCCCTTGAACCAAAGTTACCCTTGGCAAGTTTCAAAACTTTCTTTCGACGTGCGCGAGACGCAACAGCGTTTACTGAACGTGGCATAATGTAAAGTTTTTTGGAGGACTGCCAGCGACACGGTTCTCCCGTGTTCTTCGGGGCTGGTTTGTCCCGGTTTGTGAATGTTTGTGCCCTTGCGGGCGGCTATCCGAATCGGCGGGTGGATTACTTCACCAGCAGGTTCTTGATCTTGGCCTCGTCGGCCGCAGATACGGTACCCGAATAGCAGAGGTTCCGCTTCTGCTTCGTCGTCTTTTTGGTCAGGATGTGACTGTGATAAGCGTGTTTGCGCTTGATCTTTCCTGTGCCGGTGAAGGTAAAACGCTTCTTCGCAGCGGCATTGGTTTTCATTTTCGGCATTTTCGTAAACAGTTAATTAGTTAAACTTAGCCTGCAAAAGTACGAATTT
Organism: uncultured Alistipes sp.; assembly: GCA_938014215.1. Lineage (GTDB taxonomy): Bacteria > Bacteroidota > Bacteroidia > Bacteroidales > Rikenellaceae > Alistipes. The sequence continues at coordinate 114,808 of CALLRW010000022.1, forward strand.
TTTTGCTTCGCGCAATCTTTTTGCGGAAAAACTTTGCAGACTCGTCCTTTTTTCGTAATTTGTTGTCACTAAAACTCCCGGCCATGAGGAAATTCTTCACTTGCTGTGCGGCGATTGCCCTTTTCGGTGCGATGCCGCAGGTCCGGGCCCAGCAGCCCGCCATGCAGACCGTCGGCGTCGAACTTCGCGGCGATACGATGGTCTACCGTTCGATCACCGTTCCCGGGCGTCATCCCCGCGGCCGCGCCTGGGCCGAATACACCCATACCCCCTGGACCCCCGAACAGAAGCTCTTTGCCCTGTCGAAACTCTGGATGGAGGTGCGCCGCAACTTCGCCTACATGGACCGTTTCGGCGTCGCACGCTGGGATTCGCTCTACCGTGCGGCGATCCTTCCCGCACAGCAGACGCGCGACGATATCGAGTTCTACCGCCTGCTGCAGCGCCTCTGCGCCCGGCTCGACAACGAGCAGACCTTCATCCGCCACAGCCGCAACTTCCCGCAGACGGCCGTCGAGTTCGAGGAGGGGTGGACGCTTCGTCTGACGGATGTCGGCGGGCGTGTCACGGTCTCGGAGGTGAGCCGCGGCAAGGCTGCGCTCGTTCCGCCCGGATCGGAGGTTGTCTCGGTTGACGGACAGCCGGTCGAGGCGCGGTTGGTCGAAGTGATGGAGCGAGTTGCGGCCTCGACCGAGCGGGTGCGGCGGCGTCTGGCTGTCGAGGAGCTGCTGCTTGACCTGATCGGAACCCCCCACGAGGTGCTCTTCCGGCGCCCCGACGGTACGCAGACCACCGTGCGGCTGGTCAACGGCCGTCACAACCCGGCCGACGAGCCCGAAACGGTGGCGTTGCCCGGTTACGGCTGGCGGGAGCTTCACGAGGATTTCCGCCTCACGTGGTATCCGGGAGAGGTGGCCTGTCTGAAGATCGGTTCGTTCCGTCCGGGGCGGGTCTTCCGCGCCTTCCACGACGCCTTCCCCGAGGTCAAGGCCCGGGCTCGGAAACTGGTGATCGATCTGCGCTGGAACGAACACGGCAGCAGCCACATGGCGGCTGAATTCCTCTCGCATCTGACGCGCGACACGGTGCTGCGCGGAGCCATCTGGCGCACCCGTATTTACGATGCGGCACTCGCCTCGTGGGGCAGCGACGCCACGCCGGCCGATACGGTCGGCAACGCCCGCGTGAAGGTGGCCTACGAGCACTACAACGATGCCGCCTTTTCGGACCCCGAGCGCAGCGAATACCGCTTCCCGCGCAGCCGCGAGATCCTCGAGGTGCCGACCGTCATCCTGATCAACGATGCCACGGGTTCGGCGGCGGAGTGCTTCCTGGCCATCGCCGCCTCGCAGCCCCACATGTCGACCGTCGGTACCACGACGTCGGGGGGTGCCGGAACGGTTGCCCGTTACGAGTTGCTGCCCGGCCTGTGGTGCGGCATCTGCACGCGGGAGGTCCGTTTTTCGGACGGCAAGGAGTTTGTCGGACGGGGAATTGCCCCCGATGTGACGGTCGAAGCGTCGATCGACGATCTGCTGGCCGGCCGCGACGCCGCACTGGAACGGGCCCTCGAACTGCTCGAGGCGGAGTGATGCGTGGATGTTCCCCTCGGAAGCGGGGCGCGATACCTCGCTTCGTCGGTTGTAAAGTTGTGTGTTTGATATGAATATGGAGTGGGATTTTCTGATCCGGCTGTGTGTGGCCGGACTTTGCGGAACGGTGATCGGACTCGATCGCGAATACCGGGTCAAGGATGCCGGGTTCCGCACGCACTTTCTCGTGGCGCTCGGCAGCGCCCTGATGATGATTGTTTCGCAGTATGGCTTCGAAGACTTTCTCGCCACGCACGACGGTCTGCGGCTCGATCCGAGCCGTATCGCCGCCCAGGTGGTCAGCGGCATCGGATTCATCGGTGCCGGCACGATTATCATCCATCGCCAGCTCGTACGCGGTCTGACCACGGCGGCCAGCCTCTGGGCCACGGCCGGGATCGGTCTGGCGGCCGGCGGGCGCATGTATATTGTGGCTGCTGCGGCTACTGTACTGACTCTCTTTGGGTTGGAGGTGCTGTCGCTCTTTTTCGGCGGATTGGGGCGTCGGCGCACGATGATCGTCTTCTCGGCTCCGAACCGGGCGTCGATCGATGCGATGTTCAACCGGCTGGAGAGCCGCGACTACGCGGTGATCTCCTACGAGGTGGAGGTCGCGCGTACGCCAGACGGGGTGGTGCACCGCGCTACGCTGGTCATTCGGGCCAAGGGTTCGGCCAGCGAAGAGGGCTTTATCGACCTGCTGCGGGCCGATCCCGACATCACGGTCGAAAAGATCGTCTGAACGGGATTTTGCAGACGCTTTCCGAACGCTCCGACATGCTGTTGTAAAAGTATGGCGTTCAGTGGTTTGTTGTATTTCCGGATCCGAAGTCCGGACCGCTCGTTTCGGCGACCGGCAGCGGCCTCTTTCGCTGGGGCTCACTGCCTGTAGCCGTCCTCTTCCGGACCGGCGCCTCTCAGAACCAGCTTCCGACCTCGACGAGGTGCGGATCCCGGGCCATGTCGTTCGGATTCGTCCCCGGAACCCCTTCGGGAATGGCTTCTCCCAACTTTTCAAACAGTTCGACCCAGAAGGCGGGCATCGTTCCGTCCGGGGCGCGGAAGTTCATCGGCCGCGCCGGAAAGATCCGCCGTCCGAGCGTGTCGCGATAGCTCTCCCAGACCAGTTCGCTGCAATACATCTTCGCGTTGTCCGGGCGGTAGGAGTAGTCGTAGGGGAGTCCAACGAAGTGCCGGGCCCTTGTCACAGAGGCGGTTATCCCCGTCGTATCGCGCAACCGCATTGCGATGACGGCTGGTCGGCCGTCGATCCGGTCCGAACGGTCGAGGAACTCCTTCAGCGTGGTGATGCGGACGCCTCCGTCGGAGGCCTCCAGCACCGAATCCCGCCCGGGACAGCCTGCCGGATCGGCCAGTGCAATGGCTACATGGGAGAATGTCAGTGTACTGTCGCGTACCGTTGCGGCTGCAATCGCTCCGCTCATTGCCGATTCGGCTCCTACCTGGAAAAGCAGGTCTCCGGTTTGGATTGCAGGCCCCTCTGCCGAGCAGGCAGCGGCGCTCAGGACGGATGCTATATATATAAGTATTCTTCTCATGGCAGGTTCGTTTTTTGTCCCGGCAAAGTTAGTAAAATTTTTTCATAACTAACTTGTTGAAAGTAAGAGAGATTGTTTGGAAGGTATTACGAAGTGATGAAAAAAGTTGTAAAAATATTTGGAAGGGAAAGGAAAAAGTGC
>CALLRW010000023.1 GCA_938014215.1 uncultured Alistipes sp.
AAAGTTGTTCCTTTGTCAACACCATAAGTCTACTCTTTTTTAGTTTTTGTTGGTTTGCCTCTACAAATCTAAAAAATCTGTAGACTTTTTTATTTATCCCACCCTAGACACACTATTTGGAACAGTATCGTGAAAATATTTCGCAAAAGATTCGGTTCCCATGCACTTCGTGAATGTACCCGCAACTTGTCCGGTTAAGCGGTGTCTGTGATCTTCTGAAATCGACCGGATCATTGTTTACTGAAAAACATTATATTTGCAATGGCAAAACGATTGTTTTGAAGATAATGGAAGGGAAGGTTGAATTTTAACAGCATCGAAAAAGCTGCATTCCCGGATAAATCTGCTGTATGGCCCAAACGACGCTCAGCTCCCAGTTATGTCGGGCTGAAAATGAGCAAGAGATTCTTCGGCTGGAACATACGAGGCTGAATCTTTTCTTTTTGTTCGCAACTTGTGGATGACGCTAATGAGAATCAAGCAGAAACATCAGGAATGATTGATTGACCAAATATCCGACCTTCACATGATTTAATTTTGCTACTGAGAATCGACTCGATCACTTCAAAGATAACGAAATATGACAGAATGGGATAAAATGCAGAAACATCAGATCTATAATGATTTTGATGGTGATCTGTTCGACCTGCGAGTTCAAGCCAAAAAGCTATTCAAGGACTTTAACCGTACGGAAGACGAAGAGACTGATCGGCGTCAGGAAATCATGCGCCAACTCTTCAAGAAAGTAGGAGAACGCGTTTGGCTGGAGCCGAATTTTACCTGTGAATTCGGCAAAAACATTACGATCGGGAATGATGTCTATATTAATTTTGGATGTACGCTTCTTGATTGCGGACAGATAACAATCGGGGATAATACGTTGCTCGGACCTAACGTAAGTGCATATTCGGGCAATCATTCCCTCGATTCGGCAGAACGTATCGCCGGAGCCTTAATTCCCAAACCTATTACTATCGGAAACCGGGTTTGGATTGGTGGTGGATGCACCATCCTCAGCGGTGTGACCATCGGTGATGATACGGTTATTGGGGCAGGAAGTGTTGTAACCCACGATATTCCTTCGGGTGTCCTGGCCGCCGGAAACCCTTGCCGGGTATTAAGGAAAATCACGGATAAGGATAAAGTCGGGTTTCCCGTATAGTCGAGGGGGCATAACAACAAGAACCTTTACACTCTTTCAGCTGCGATCAAAGCGGTTTTCTCATAAGATTTCAAGTAGATTCTGAAAGCCGTTGGCCCGTTCCGAAAGGTTGAGAATTCGGAGAGCTGGAGTTCAAAAAGGGGCGATTTCCCGGTAGGGAATCGCCCCTTTCTGTACCCGAACCCTTTGTCTTTTTTGTCGGAATTCAAATTCGGATTGCTGTGAACCCGGGTTGAAAAACGTTTCCGAACGCCCGGATATCGTTCCGGTTTGAGAATTTTTTTCGGCAGAAAAGCGTGCCGAATGGGGCCTGTTTGAGGGGATGATTCTACAGAATCGTCCCCCTTTTTTGTGCTTGTTAAGACCCGTTTTCGAGTGCTGGCGGATCAAATTTCGAACGGGTCTTGAGTGAAGTTGGCGAGAATTCGCCGGCTGTCGGGAATTCGGGTCGGGCCACCGTGGCCCCGGTAAAAAACGACGACTTCGGAGGAGTTTTCCACCCCCTTGCGGGCAAGCTGTTTTCTGTTACGAAATCTATTTCGCGTAACGGAAAACACAGCTTGCCGGGGGCAAAACATATAATGTTTCTGACCCCCAAAAACGGGTCGAATATCACGTCCCGTTCCCGCTTGTTCGCCGGCCAATCTGAAGAGGCGAACCACCCGTTCCCGAAGCCGACATCGGGAACAAAACCGATCAAAAAAGGAAGGCCCGCAGGGTGTCTTATTCAAAAAGGCCGACTGACTGATTGACGTCAGTACTGACTGACTTCAGTACTGATTGACTGACTGAATTCAGTACTGACTGAAGTCATGGCCTTACTGTTTTACCGTTTTGTTGTCTTGTTGTGCTGTTGTGTTGTTGTGTAGTTTTGCTGGCTTGCTGTTTTGTTGATATCAGTATGGGTGGGCCGATGGAGATTCCGATGCCGGGTGGAAGGTCGGAGGTTTTCCGGGACGGTGGAGGCGAAGCGGGACGCCTCTCCGAGGAGCGTACACCTCCGAGGCCGGTTGGCGGGATCGTCGGGTAGGGTAGGGCTGCCCGTGCTGCGGAGAAGCGCGAAGAAGGTGCCTCGGGAGCGGGATCTCGGTGCCGTAACGGAGCCGGTGCGGATGGTATCCGGGTTCGGACGTCTTCTTCCCCGCGGAGCCCGGCCCGGGACGGATTTTTGACGCCGATACGCTCGTCCGCCGCTGAATCCCCGAATTGCCCCGGCGCCTCGAGGAAGATCGGTGTCAAAACCGTTGGCGGCTCGATGCGGCCCGGCCCGACGGCCCGGCGGTATCTTTGCGGCCGAAGCGGATGCCATCCGCTCGTGTGAGGAGCTCCGGGAGCACCGCGGCATACCGAAATCGCTCTACCTGCTTTCCGCCCGAATGCCGATACCCCGACGTGCCCGTCCGGTCCCTGAACGGTCGTCCGAAATCTGCTCTTCCGGAGGCGTCGCATCCCCGCAACCGACGCCAACCGGTGCCACACCGACGCCAACCACTGCCATCTTCCGCCGCGGGCGGAGCAATCGGCCCCGGATGGCCTATCTTCGCCTCCAGAACCCTAAACGCTAAAATTATGGAGTACATGATGGTTGAAAAACGGAGCTACGACCGCCTGGTCGCACGCATCGAGGCGCTGGCACGGCGGGTTGCGGAGCTGTGCCGCCGGCAGGACAAGACGCTGCAGCACTGGCTCGACAACGAGGAGGTGTGCCTGTTGCTGAACATCCAGAAACGGACCCTTCAGCGCTACCGCGAACGGGGACTGCTGCCCTGCACGCAGATCCGCCACAAGGTCTACTACAAAACTGCGGATGTCGAACGACTGCTGGCTTCGGCGGCCCATCGCTGCCGGCGCCGGTCGTAAAACGGAGCGGTTATGGACAAGCAATCGATTTTTCGGACGGATGAACGTCCGGAGGCGCTGCTCCGTACGCTGGAGCAGTTGGAACAGGATCTGGACCGCTGTGTGGAGTTGAACCGCCCTACGCTGGGCGGTGAACGCTACCTGACGGACCGCGAGCTGTCGGAACGGCTGAAGATCAGCCGCCGCACGCTGCAGGAGTACCGCTCCTCGGGCGAGATTCCCTATTACAGCATCTGCGGCAAGGTGCTCTATCGTGAGTCGGACATCGAGCGGGTACTGGAGGAGCACTATTTCGGCCTGCCCGGTTGATCCGGTACGACCCGATTGGTTCGGTGCGAGACCTGATTGATTCGGAGCGACCCGATTGGTCCTGGCCTGCCCGATTGACCCCGGCCCTCCCTGTTGATTCCGGCAGCCCAGATGATGCAGACTGTCTCGGTTGGTCCCGACGGCCTCGTTGATGCTGGCCGGGCACTGTTGGACCCTGTCCTCTACACGCGAAAGGCGGCCCGGAATACTCCGGGCCGCCTGCTGCGTGCGGACGCGATCGCCCCGAATGTGCGGTTTATCCCCGGTGCCGATACAGATTGTCAATCTCTGGATCCGTCTGGCGTATCCGGTGAAAGGTCTTCGGCGAGACGTCGAATCGCTGGCACAGAGCTGTCAGGGTGCAATCCCCGCGCAGCATCTCCACCACCTCGTCACGCCGCTCCAGCAGCATTTGCTGCTTGACGCACGACCCTTTGCGCCGCCCGAGCACCACGCCGTCGGCCCGTCGCACGGCCAGTGCCTCGCGCGTGCGCATCGAGATGAGATTGCGCTCGATCTCGGCTACCAGCCCGAAGGCGAAGCATAAGACCTTGCTGTTGATCGAGTTGTCGAAGGCATATCCGTCTTTGGTGCTGTAGAGGAGGATGCCCCGTTCGAGACAGAGCCCCATGATCGACATGATCTCGGTAAGCGTACGGCTCAGACGCGACAATTCGGTGACGATCAGTGTATCGCCCTGTTTCATGCGGCGGAGCAGGGGACCCAGTTTGCGCTCGCGGCCGCTCTTTCGGCCGCTCACGATCTCCGTCAGCCAGCGGTCGACGTGCAGGTTGTGCCGGGCGGCGAAACGGAGGATCTCCTCCTGTTGATTTCTCAGATGCTGCTTCTCGGTGCGGATGCGTAAATAGGCTACGGTCATAATCGGGATTTTAGTCGTAATTATGCCGCGAAGGAAAACAAAAAACGGGCTCGAAAGCTCGTTCAGGAGGAAAAACGTTCGTTTAATGGCTTGTAAAAGGATTTGAAAATCCATTTGCGAAAATAGGACTTTCCGGGCTGTTTTCCAAGGAAAAACGTGCTGAACTGCGCTATTTGGACCGATTGTGAAATTAAACGAACCTTTATTGTCGGATGACGATGAACGCAAATACCTTTTACCAAAATTATGGGCAATATATCGCTCGTGTGCAGTCTCGACGAGAGTGCAACTCCTGGCCTTTTGTCTTTATGCAACAGGATAATATCGAGCTTTCGGATCCAGATTTCCAAAAGACGTTTATGCCGTATGGTATGGACTATGATTGTTTCATTTCCGGCGTGAAGTACATAGAGGGAAAGATCACCTATGTGTTATTGCCTTACAGACATTATCCGGTTATCAGTTTTGAGTTCTCAGGCTGTTGGATGGCCAAACTCTGCTTCCGGGGTGTATGGTTTGCATTTCACATCTCGACCAGCGAGACTCAGAGTTACGACTGCAAATTGCAATGGAAAGATTTTCTTTCGCGCTACAAAAGCGACATTTCGGCGCTTGTCATGTTCAAGCCGACAATGCGTAAGGAGTTATTTGATACATTTATCAAATTGCGCTATTATGAAAAAAAGCAAGTAACTTTGACCGGTTTGATTGACGAATACGATATTTGTTATACGTTGGTGTATAATTATATGTTGGCTCAGGTTGAAGGCAATTATATTCAGCAATGTCCTCCGTACTTGCTGTGCGACAAGCAAGATCTGGGCTATTATTCGGAACTATCATCCATTTATCAGTTATGGGAGGATTCTGGAGCAGAGAAAAGAACGGCACGCAGACTCTGTCGGATCTGATCCGCGGGCTGCAGCACTCGGTCAATGCGGCCATGGAGATGGTCGAGACACGCAACGTCGAACTGCTCGGACGTTACTTTTCGCCCGAAGGCGACCCGCTGACCAAGCGGCTCAACGTGGACGGACAGACGGCCGTCGACGTGCCGCTGATCTCGATCGTCAACCCTTCGACGATCAACATCAAGGAGGTTGAGATGGACTTTTCGGTGCAGATCAATGCCTCGGACCTGCGCTGCAAACAGCCTCAGAAGGGGTTTCAGGCCGGCGACGAACATGCCGAGTTCGACAATCGCCTGAAACGCACGAGCCTTGAGATCAGCTTCGACGGCCAGAAAGACCTTTCGCGGATGCAGGTGCACATCAAGTTCGAGGCAAAACCCATTCCCGAGGGGTTGTCGCGCGTGATCGATGAGTACGACAAGACGATCATGCCCTTCAACCGGCAGCAAGAACAATAATCCGTTTTAATTTTCACGAATATGGCAAACGATGACAATGTCTCGAGCAAGTTCTCGGGACTTCCCATTGCGGAACTCATTGCCGCCCCGCTCACGGCGGCGTGCGACTCGCAGAAGCGGCTGGCGCAGTCGGCCTTCGAATTCATGACCGAGATCGGTTACAGCGACGTGGAGAAGCAGACGCCGCGTCTGTTGAGCTTCCAGCTCGAACGGCCCGTCGAGGGGGCGACCGACACGCAGACCGTACAGGTCAATGCGCCGTTCCTGGGGCTGGTGCCGCTGCCGACACTGCTGATCGACGACGTGCAGGTGGACTTCCAGATGGAGGTGACGACGACCGAGACCTCGAAGGAGACCTCGGACAGCGAGGTTTCGACCAACGTCAATTCGAGCTTCAAGTTCGGATGCTTCGCCAAGGGCTCGGTGAGCGTCAACGGCAAGGTCTCCTCCTCGCGCGAAAACACCCGTTCGACGAACCAGACGGCGAAGTATCAGGTACATGTCTCGGCCCGCCAGCAGGCTCCGACCGAAGGTTTGAGCAAGTTGATGGATATCATGGCCTCGTGTGTCGAGCCGGTCAAGCTTGAGAACTCCTCGACCGATTAGCACGGTTTGCCTTCCGCGCGTCAACGTGGGGGTGGAATTACTCCGCCTTTCGGAAGTCGAGGAAGATGTGCGAGCCGTCGTACCACCATTCGCTTATGTAAAGACTTATGTCGTTCGGGATTGAAGCGTTGTCAAACCAGGCCGTTACCGGGAAGATCGAAACGCCGTCTCCGGGATTGTAGCTGCAATTCAGGTTGTTCAATGCCGTGTTCCGGCTGATATCCAGCGTCGTCAGCTCATTGTAGTCGCAGAACAATGTTGCCAATTCCGTATTTTTGCTCACGTCCAGTGTTATCAGCTTGTTGCCGGAGCATTCCAGATGCCACAGCTCCGCCTGGGTACTCACGTCCAGTGTCGTCAGCTGATTGTTGTTGCATTCTATCCAATCCATCTCGGGATTGCTGTTCCCGTTCAGTGACGTTAACAGATTGTCGTTGCAGTACAACGACTTCAGTTTCGCGTTGTGGCTCAGATCCAGCTCTGTCAACTGATTGTCGTTGCATTCCAACCAATCCAGCTCGGAGATTTTGCTCAGATCCAGCTTTGTCAGCTTGTTGGAGGAGCACACCAACCAGACCAGCGCCGGGTTCTGTGTCAGACTCAACTCCGTCAACAGATTGTTGTTGCAAAATAACTGATCCAATTGGGTATTCTTGCTCAGATCCAGCTCCGTCAACTGATTGGAGGAGCAATTCAACTCGGTCAGAATCGTGTTTTGAGTCACATTCAGTTCCGTTAACTGATTAGAGCCGCAATTCATCCAATCCAACCCGGTATTTTGACTTAGGTCCAGTTCCGTCAACTGATTGGAGTCACAGTACAACATTTCCAGTTTTGTGTTTTGAGTCAGATCCAGCTCCGTCAACTGATTGGCGCTGCAGACCAAATACGTCAGTGCCGTGTTCTGGCTGATATCCAGTTCCGTCAACTGATTGTTCTCGCACCACAACGAGGCCAGTTCCGTATTTTTACTCAAGTCGAGCGATGTCAATTTATTGTTGCCGCATTCCAGTCCTTCCAGTTCCGCGAGTTGACTCACATCCAGCTCCGTCAACTCATTTCTGTAGCATGTCAAGCCCTCCAGTTTCGTGTTTTGGGACAGATCCAGTTCCGTCAACTGATTCAAGCCGCAGTTCAATACCGTCAGAGCCGTGTTCTGGCTGACATCCAGTTTCGTCAAATAATTTTCGCTGCAGCTCAACTCAGTCAGCGCCGGGTTCTGACTCACATCCAGCTTCGTCAGTGGATTGGCGCTGCAGTCCAGCTCCGTCAGAGCCTTGTTCTGACTTAGGTCCAGTTCCGTCAGCTGATTGTACCCGCAGCCCAACGTCGTCAGTGACGTGAAATGCTCAATTCCCCGCAGGGAGGTAAGCGGGCCCGGAGTGTCACCTTCGCCCCAAACATCGAGTTCGGTGATTGCGGCCAGGTCGGCCGTCGAGATATGATTCGCATCGGGGATGTAGCCTTTTTCCTGCAAAACCCGGGCGAATACGGGATCGAAGTCGGAAGTAACAATTTGCACCGGAATGGAGTCATCCTTCTTGCAGCCGGCGAAGGCCAGGGCGGCAAAGAGGGTCAGGAGATAGAGATGTTTCATATGCCTGTTTTTTTATGGGGTAAACGTTGTCTGATGCCGGGGCCGTTTGTCGGCGGGGCCGGAATTTAGAGGGAGCGAAGAATGAAGGGAGTATATATGGGGTGTTTTTTGCCGGAAGCGGGGAGCCCGAAGCGGGCATTGACTTCCTAAAGATAGGTAAAAAAATCGGAATTCCGACACTGTTGAGCGGTCCGTAGGGGCGAATTTGCCGGAAAATTCCGTTTTTGTCGTTTAGGCAAGTGGAAAATTGTCGTTTAGGCAATTTTTTGTTGTTTAGGCAATTTTGAAACCGGCCGCAAACCGGCCTTGCAAAACGCGCGGACGCCGCCTTCTGACAAGAAGACAGCGTCTGTCGGGATATTTGGTGCGGTTAGCCTTGTTGACAGAGTCTCTTACAAACGAAAGTCGGGCCGGTGAGCACGAATTTACCTTTGTGTTCATGAGATTGATTGGCATTACGTTGGGAAGGATAGATTTGAGCGGGTATGTTATGTTTTATTGGCCCTTGCCAATCGGGGAGACAGCTGATTTTTTGCAAGAAAAAGTAATATTTTGAATGGAAAAACATATAAGAAGCATTTTTCTATTCAAAAAATTACTATCTTTGGACTATGGAGAATCCATTGCAACAATTGGGAAATATTCCTGTTACGGCTTCCGTCCTGGAGACATTCTTCCCGCGTATCAAGAGAGGAAACCAGAAAATCCGATTGCTGGTGCGCGATAAGCAGATCTTCCGTCTGAAGAAGGGACTTTACGTCTGCAATCCGGAGGTAACGGGTAAGATCCTGTCGACGGAATTGATCGCCAATCATCTTTGTGCGCCATCGTATGTCTCCATGTCATCGGCCTTGCGTTATTATGGTTTGATCCCCGAAGCGGTGTACACCATGCAGTCGATGACCTTGAAACATGCCAGAAGTTTTGATACGCCGTTGGGTCGATTCGAATACAGATATATCTCCAAAGAGGCCTTTTCGGTGGGGCTGACTAGTATCCGAAAAGAGGGGTTCGCATTTGTGATGGCTACTCCGGAGAAGGCACTATGTGATTTGATTGCAAACTCGGCCAAGGTCAATCTCCGTTATGTGAAGGATGTTGAGATCTATCTGGAGGAGGATATCCGGATGGAGATGGAGGATTTCCGGCAGCTGGATCCGAAAATTTTTGAGGAATATGCGGCGATTGGTAAAAAGGCCGATTCGATACGAATTTTGTTGAAATTGTTGAAGCGATGAACAATTCTGTTTATGATCGGATGCTTTCCGCATATGACTTGTCTACGGAGCAACAGAGGCGGAATGCGATTTTTGAAGTCAATCAGCAGGTGATACTTGCCGGACTGTATAACGGAGGTTTTTTTGATACGGCCGCTTTTTATGGAGGTACCTGCCTGCGTATCTTTCATGGACTTCAACGCTTTAGTGAGGACATGGATTTTTCGCTTCTTGCTCCTGATGACCGGTTTGATTTTTCTCGATATTTTCAACCGATCATTGATGAGTTTGCCATCGTAGGGCGGGATGTCGAGATCAGTAAAAAGGATAAAAAGAGTTTCAGTAAGGTTGAATCTGCTTTTTTGAAGGATAATACGGACGTATATGATGTCTCATTCCGAACCGATAAATCTGTTAAGATCAAGATTGAGGTTGATACCCGGCCGCCTTTGAAGTTCAGAACGGAGCAACGGCCGCTTTTACTGCCGCATTCTTTTATGACGCGCTGTTTCGTACTTTCGGATTTGTTTGCGGGAAAGATGCATGCATTGATCTATCGGGCTTGGAAGAATCGGGTGAAAGGCCGGGATTGGTATGATTTTGAGTGGTATGTTCGAAATGGAGTACCGCTTGGCTTTGCTCATCTGACTGAACGGGCTCTTCAATTCAATAGTGAGGAGTTGGATCGAGAAACATTTATTGTTCGTTTGAAGGAGAAGTTGGCTTCGGCTGATATGAGGCAGGTTAAGGCTGATGTTCTTCCTTTTGTCCGAAACCCCAGGGAGTTGGAGATTTGGTCGAACGACTATTTTGTCCAGTTGGCGGATATGATTCGTTTTGAGGAATAAAATTGGTCAGATTCGAGGTATTTGGCCTATAGCAAGGACGGAGCAGTATTCTTTATAAAGAATACTGCTCCGTCCTTTTTGCAAACGAATACCTTGTCGGCTGATGAGAATTACCTCCCATGGGGAGTTTGTTCTGTCGATGCTGGACGATCAGCAGAGCGGCTCCTCGCCGACGATCGCCACAAGCCGGATCCCGGGCCCGGCAGGGCGGAGCAGCCAGCGGCGGAAGGCCTCGCACTCGAGGCTCCGCAGCCGGAAGGACAACGCCGCGATCATCTCCAGGTTGTAGAGCTCCACCCCTTGGACGATCCGCTGCGTGGCCCCTCTGCGCAGCGCCTCCGAACGGTAGATGGCCCGGATGTTGGCCCGCACGGCTGCTTCGAAGACTCCGAACAGCCGGGCGATCTCCCCTTGCGTGAGCCATACCTCGCCCCCGGCCGTGCGGCGGATCACGACCCGCCCGTCGTCGATCGTAATCGACCCCGTGAAAAAGCCTTCCATCGCGGCCGGTGTCAGAGGTTGTTGGGCAACTTGCTCATCTCGCGCAGAATGGTCTGGTCGAGCACCTTGGCATAGTGGCGCGTCATCTTCGTATCGGAGTGTCCGAGCATCTTGGCGACACTCTCGATCGAGACGCCGTTGGCCAGCGTGTAGGTGGCGAAGAAGTGGCGGGCGCAATGGGTCGTCAGCTGCTTGCGGATGCCGCAGATGTCGGCCAACTCCTTCAGGTAGGCGTTCATCTTCTGGTTGCTCGATACGGGCAGCAGCACGTTGTGTCTCCGGCATTCGGGATCGGTGCGGTAGCGCTGCAGAATCCGCTCGGGGATCTCCAGCAGCGGGATGTTGCACATGTTGCCGGTCTTCTGACGCGGCTTGCGGATCCAGCGGTGGCCCTGCATGTCGGTGACGATGTGCTCGGGTGCGAGCTGCTTGATGTCCGAAAAGGCCAGCCCCGTGAAGCAGCAGAAGATGAAGAGGTCGCGGGTCTGGGCCAGCCGCGGGATGTCGATCTCCTTGTGCATCAGCCGTTCGACCTCCGCCTTTTCGGGCATCTCGCGCTTGACGGGCTGCAGCGAGAAGCGGATCTCGGCGAAGGGGTCGCGCTGCATCCACTCGCGGGCCAGCGCGATGCGGGTGATCTTCTTGAAGTTCTTGAGGTACTTCGTCGCCGTGTTGTGACAGCAGCCGCGGTGGGTCTTCAGGTAGAACTCGAACTCCTCGACGAAGCGGCGGTCGACCTCGTCCAGATAGAGGTCGTCGCGGTGGTAGGTGTGTTGCATGAACTCCTGCGTGAGCTTCATGCAGGTTTCGTAGCGCTCGGCGGTGGCAGCGGCCAGATCGATGCCCACCAGTTGGTGGCATTTGTCGTTGTGTTCGCGGAAGAGCTCGAAGAGCGTGTGGCGGTTCGAGGTCTTGCGGCCGAGGTAGAGGTCGAGGACCTGCTGGGCGGTGAAGGGCTGCTCGTCCATCTCCAGATCGCGGTGGATGCGGATGATGCGGGCCCGCACGGTGTCGATGTAGAGGTTGATGGCCTTGCCGAGTGTGGTGCGGGGCGATGCCTGACCGCGGATGGCGTCCCACTGCTCGGGGAGGATGCTCTTGCGGATGGTGGTGTCGGCGCGCTGGCCGTTGACCGTGATGCGGACGCACACGGGGACCTCCCCGTGCTTGTTGGGTCTCGTCCGACGCACGTAGAACGAGATCCGAAAAGTACTTTTTTGTCGATTCATATGCTCCATGTGTTAACGGGTTGTAAAGTTACGCCACCGTGTGCAAAATAGGAGCATGCAAAATGCAGAGAATCAGCGAATAAGAACCTTCGGTCGGTGGCAGAATCCGGGGCTGATGGCGATGCCACCGAATTGCCTGCCGAAGAGCTTCCGCAAGGGGGTGTACTTGTCCGACCCCGAAAAACAAAAATCCCTGTAAGTGAGCTACTTACAGGGATCATGGGTTTTTTGTCAAACCCCCTTAGCGGAGAGAGAGGGATTCGAACCCCCGGTACAGTTACCCGTACACCGCATTTCGAGTGCGGCCCGATCGACCACTCCGGCATCTCTCCATTTTTGGTCGTTGAGTTCGGCGCTTGTTGCCGCCTTGCTCACCCCGGAAACTTTCGTTTTGGGACTGCAAATATAGACATAATTTTTTTGATTGTACACTTTTTGGCAAAAAAAATGCAAATTTTCTGAAAAAATGCCCTCGGAGACCCTCCGTACGGCTTTTTTCTGGGAAAATACCTATCTTTGTAGGGGAGGCGGGACGTGCTTTTCGTGCAGTATCCGCCGGCAAATCCCGTTTATAGGATGGAAACCGATACTAAAACCGGTACGATTTTCGTTTTTTAGGAAAGAAAACCCCTGAAAAAGGGACTAACGCAAACTCAAGAGCGCCATGAAACAGATAAGGATTTTCATCGGAATTCTCCTGCTGGCGGCCGGCACGAGTGGCTGTACGTCGCTCTATCAGGCCTCGGCAGGCTATGGCTCCGACGATCTCTATGCCGTTCACGACCGGGCCGAGATCGCCCGCAAGCAGCAGGCCGAAGCCGAAGCGCAGCGAGCCGCCGCCGAGGCCCGCAAGGCCCAGTGGGAGGCGCGGATCGCGGAGGCCGAAGCCGCCGCGGCCGAGAACCGGTACTACGAGTACACGTCGCCCGACGCCAACCCCTACGAGAGCATCCTGGCCGACGACTACGAGAGCGCCTATGCGCGCCGGCTGCGGGGCTTCGAGTCGCCGAGCTACAAGATGCCGTCGAGCTACCTCGACGCCCGCTACAGTTCGGCCTTCACCTACGCTTCGGCCTACGATCCGGCCTTCTACAACATCGTCATTTCGGGTGATCAGGTCTGGGTCGAGCCCAAGTATGTCACCTCGATGTTCGGCACGTGGGGCGGAACGGTCATCACGGCTCCGTGGTACTACGGCTGGGACTGGCCGTGGGGACCGAGCTTCACGTTCGGCAACTGGGGCTGGAGCTTCGGCTGGTACAACCCCTGGTACTATTCGTCGTGGTACGGCCCGTGGGGTCCGTGGTACAACTCCTGGTATGACCCCTGGTGGGGCTACGGTTGGGGAGGCTGGTACGGACATCCCTACTGGGGACCCGGCTGGCACGGCAGTCACCGCCCCTACAAGAACTATTACGCCAATCCGGGCGGACGTCCCTACCGGAGCTATACCCCCGGCCGCACCACCTCGGGACGCGTCTACGGCACGGGGTCGAGCTACGGCTCGCGCGGTACGAACGGCCGTCGCACCGTCACCTACGATTCGCGCTACGGCAGCCGCAGCGGCAACAGCCCCTTCGACAACGGTTCGCGCGGCAACCGGGGCAGCTACAACAACAACTACAACAATAATTACAACAACGGTTACAACAACCGTAACAACGACAACCGTTTCCCGAACTACAACAACGGCAACAGCGGTTCGCGGGGCAACTACAACAGCGGCAGCAGCTTCGGCGGCTCGCGCGGCGGTTCGGGCGGTTTCGGCGGCGGAGGCAGCTTCGGTGGCGGCGGCGGTTCGCGGGGCGGATCGGTCGGTGGCGGCGGATCGCGCGGCAGTCGTTGACGCGGCGGTTTCTGACCAGGAAAGATTTCGGATATGAAAACACGCATCATAAAGACAGGTTTTCTGTGCGCAGCGTTGGCGGTCCTGATGCCGCTGATGCCGCTGCATGCACAGACGGACAAACCGAAGATCAATTTCGGATTCGGCGGATCGGTACTTAACCGCGACATGCTCTGGGCTTCGGATTTCGCCCAGCTGAGCCGCACGCACCTCTTCGGCACGGCCCGTGCGATGGGTATGGGCGGGGCCTTCACCTCGCTGGGTGCCGACCTGACGTCGATGGCGCTCAACCCGGCGGGACTGGGCATGTACCGCGGCGGCGAATTCTCGCTGACGCCGCTGGTGACCGTGGCACACGCCTCGACCGACGGCACCTCGTCGTGGCAGAGCAACAACCGCGTGCGCTTCGCCTTTGCCAACGTCGGCGTGGCGCTGAACATCTACGAGAGCGGTTCGCGCAAGCTGACCAGTCTGACGCTCGGCCTGGGGCTCAACCGCGTGGCCGACTTCAACAACCGCTACTCCTTCTCGTCGGAGTCGCTCTTCGACCCGGCGTCGGGGGCCTACATGCCGACCATCGGCGACATCTTCACGCAGCAGCTCAACTCGTGGGGCGTGCGTCCCAACAGTTCGAACCAGCTGCTGATGCCCGACCTGCACCCGAGTGTCTGGCCGGCGGCGCTGGGCTATGACGGCTACATGGTCGACTACTTCTCCGACGGAGGGGCCAACCCGTGGGGTGTGGCGCGCATCGGCGGCAACGCCTCGGTGCTCCACTCGATGGATGTGGTCAACAGCGGATCGATCAACGAGTTCGATATCTCGCTGGGCGGCAACATCAGCAACATCGTCTACTTCGGCGCCACGGTCGGCATCCAGAGCGTCTACAAGCGTACGGCGATGACCTATCAGGAGGAGTACGGCTACTTCAACACGAACGGCGTGGCGCAGTCGCTCAACCGTACGGACGGCACGTGGCAGAATCTGACCGAACAGCTGGAGATGATGAACCTCTACCAGCGGATGACGATCGACGGCAGCGGCGTGAACTTCAAACTGGGCGTGGTGGTCCGTCCGGTGAAGGGGCTGCGCGTGGGCGTGGCGTTCCATACGCCGACCTACTACTCGCTCGACTACTCCTACCGGGCCGGCATCACGACCAACATCCTCAAGACCGAGGATATCGCCAGCGGCAAATCGCCGGTTCAGGGCGTGCAGGCGGGCAACGACTCGCCGACGGCCAGCAACGAGGGTCCCGACAGCTGGAACTACACCTCGCCGGCACGGCTGATGCTGGGAGCCTCCTATACGTTCGGCAACTTCGCCATCGTCTCGGTGGACTACGAGCGCGACTGGTACAACAGCATCCGCGTCAAGGGTGTTCCTCGCTACAACAGCCTCTCGTCGGAGGACTACAAGAGCGAGATCCGCGACTGCTTCCAGGCGACGAATACACTGCGGGCTGGAGTCGAGGTCAAGCCGCTTCCGTTCCTGGCCGTTCGGCTGGGCGGGGGCTACACGGGCTCGATGCTCAAGGACCGCACGCGGTATGCCAACCAGGTGAACGGCGGCATGCCGGTAACCTGTGAGAGCCGCTACGTCTCGGCGGGTGTGGGGCTGATCTTCTCGCGGAGCGTGTCGCTCGACATCGCCTACCAGAACGTGGCCGACAAACTGAGCAGCTACCGCCTCTTCTTCAGCCGGGATTACAACACGGGAGACATGCAGACCTGGACGGGCGCCTATGATACGTCGATCACGCAGCACTATATTTCGATGACGCTGAATTTCCGGTTCTGAGTTCCGGCTCCGGCCGACACGCATGCGGGGCTCGCCACGACGGCGGGTCCCGTTTTTTTATGCCGTGAGGGGCGCCGGTCCGAGGGAATCGGACCGAAAAGCTTGTTTTCATTTGCTTGTGCCCGCGCGTTTTTTTATATTTGCAGGCTGAAACGAATGTAAATTAGAATCAAAACAGAATAGACAATGGCAAAGGAACTCAAAGACCTCACCAAGTCGGAGGATAACTACTCGCAGTGGTACAACGACCTGGTGGTCAAGGCCGGGCTGGCCGAGAACTCGGCCGTGCGCGGATGTATGGTCATCAAACCCTACGGCTACGCCATCTGGGAGAAGATGCACGACGCACTGGACAAGATGTTCAAGGAGACGGGACACCAGAATGCCTATTTCCCGCTCTTCATTCCGAAATCCTTCTTCTCGAAGGAGGCCCATCACGTCGAGGGCTTCGCCAAGGAGTGCGCCGTGGTGACGCACTACCGCCTGAAGAACGATCCCGAAGGGAAGGGTGTCGTGGTCGATCCCGATGCCAAACTCGAGGAGGAGCTGATCGTGCGTCCGACCTCGGAGACGATCATCTGGAACACCTACAAGAACTGGATCCAGTCGTACCGCGACCTGCCGATCCTGTGCAACCAGTGGGCCAACGTCGTGCGTTGGGAGATGCGTACGCGTCTGTTCCTGCGTACGGCCGAATTCCTCTGGCAGGAGGGCCACACGGCTCACGCCACGCGTGAGGAGGCCATCGAGGAGGCCACGAAGATGATCCACGTCTACGAGAAGTTTGCCCGCGAGTGGATGTCGCTGCCGGTGATCATGGGCCACAAGTCGCCCAACGAGCGCTTTGCCGGTGCGGAGGATACGCTGACGATCGAGGCGCTGATGCAGGACGGCAAGGCGCTGCAGAGCGGTACGTCGCACTTCCTGGGGCAGAACTTCGCCAAGGCCTTCGACGTGCAGTACGTCACCAAGGAGGGCAAGCTCGAGTACGTTTGGGCGACGTCGTGGGGCGTGTCGACGCGTCTGATGGGCGCCCTGATCATGGCCCACTCGGACAACAACGGTCTGGTTCTGCCGCCGCGTCTGGCGCCGATCCAGGTGGTGATGATCCCCATCTACAAGGGTGAGGATCAGCTGGTCGAGATCCGCAACCGCTTCGAGGCCCTCGCCGCGCAGCTGCGTGAGAAGGGCGTCTCGGTGAAGATCGACGACCGCGATAACGTCCGTTCGGGCTTCAAGTTTGCCGAGTACGAGCTGAAGGGTGTTCCGGTCCGCCTGGCCATGGGTCCGCGCGACATGGAGAACGGCACGATCGAACTCGTGCGCCGCGATACGCTGGAGAAGACGACCGTTCCGCAGGAGGGGCTCGTCGAGCGGATCGAGACGCTGATGACCGATATCCAGGAGAACATCTACCGCAAGGCGCTGACGTTCCGCGACTCGATGATCACGAAGGTCGACACGTGGGAGGAGTTCAAGGAGGTGCTCGATACGAAGGGGGGCTTCATTTCGGCCCACTGGGACGGCACGGTCGAGACGGAGGTGGCGATCAAGGATGCCACGAAGGCGACGATCCGCTGCATTCCGTTCGACGCTCCGGAGGAGGAGGGCACCTGCATCTACTCCGGCAAGCCGTCGCATCGCCGCGTTCTCTTCGCCCGCAGCTATTAGCCGCCGGCCCGCAGAGGCGGAACGCATCAATCCGGCAGGAGGCGAAGGGGCGAGAAGGCGAGAGAGAAACGAGAGAGACGAAGGCGGAAGTGGGAGAGAAGCTCGCGGAAGAGGGAGAGAAGCACGGACGCGGAAGAGAAGAAGAGACGAGAGAACGAAGCCGAAAGAGCCGATTGCCGGATGGAACGAACCGGGACGGGGTGATGATCAGCGGATCATTGCCCCGTCTCTTTTTGCTCTCTTTTTCCCGCCGGAGGCATCCCGCCACAGCACACCCCTGCAGACGGAGCTGCCCGCCGGAGGTATCCCGCCGCAACCCACCCCTGCAGACGGAGCTGCCGGTTCCGTCCGCCCCTCCGGAGCCCATACCGCCGAGGGTGAGACACTTGCACGGAGACCTGTACATCGGGTGTCAGCTTTTCCGAATCTCCTTTCTTAACCGCTATTTAACTGTCCAATACCCCGAAATCTCTCTGATTTTTCCTATTTTTGTATCCGAAAAACATTTCTCGTGGAGCAGGAACGTGACATACTGGAACGCCTGGCGCAGGGTGACCGAGCGGCCTTCGATGCCCTCTACCTGCATTATGCCCCCAAGGTTGAGGAGCTGGCTTTCTGGATGTTGAAGAACCGGGCCGAAGCGGAGGATGTCATGCAGTCCGTTCTGCTTCGGGTGTGGGAGCGGCGGGTTGAGATCGCCCAGATGGAACGCTTCTCGAATTACCTCTTCACGATGACGAAGAATGCCATCTTCGACATCTACAAGCATACGCTGATTCACGAAAAGTATAAGATTTCGCGCCTGGCTTCGGTGAGCTATTTCCGCGACGATTCGCTCGACAAGCAGGTCGAGAGCGACGATCTGGCCCTGCTGATTGCCGTGGCGGTAGCGAAGATGCCCGATCAGCGCCGGCGGATCTTCCAGATGAGCCGCTACGAGGGGCTTGCCAATCGGGAGATCGCCGAAAAACTGGGTATCAGCGTCAAAACGGTCGAAAATCATATCACGGCTGCACTCAGCCAGTTACGACGGCTTTTGGCGGTCGTCTCCCTTTTTTTCTGAAAAAACGGCTCATCGGACTGGGGGGTAGGGCCCGCTTGGGCGTTCTATTTACGTAACGGAACCCAAACGATGAAGAGTGAAAAAATCCATACGCTGATCGAGGATTTCCTGCACGGAGATCTGCCGAAGGAGATTCAGCGACACTTCCGGCGTTGGATGGTGGAGCCGACCGATCGCAAGGCGAAGGATCAGGCACTGCTCGATGCCTGGAACGAACTGCTGGAGAGTCCCGCAACGGGCGATTACCGGGCCAAACTTGCCGAGGCCAATCGGCGGATCGATGCCCTGGAGCGTCCCGCCGCCCGAAAGGTGCGGTTGGGGGGCTGGCGGCTGGCGGCGGCCGTGGCGGCGCTGGTGGTGCTGGTGGCCGGGGTCGAGTATGTGGTGCTGGAGAACCGCTTCGGCCGCCACACCGATTCGGTCTGTCTGGTCACCGCCTCCAACAGCAAGGGCGAGTTCGAACTCCCCGACGGCAGCCGCGTGTGGCTCAACGGCAACAGCCGTCTGACCTATCCCGAGAGTTTCGACGCGGAGCACCGCCGGGTGCGTCTCGACGGCGAGGCCTTCTTCCGGGTGAAGCACGATCCGCAACACCCCTTCCGGGTCGATATGGAGACGATGCAGGTCGAGGTGCTCGGTACGGAGTTCGATGCCCGGCACCACAGCGGGGGCCGCTATGCCGAGACGATTCTGCAGTCGGGCCGGGTCCGGGTTCACATCCCGGGGCTTCGCGATCCGCTATTTCTGAAGCCCGACGAACGGCTGCTGCTCGACGGGCAGACGGGCCGGGTCAGCGTATCTCCCGTTGCGGCGACGGATTACAGCAGCTGGACCTCCAGCCGGCTGGTCTTCATCAACAAATCCCTCTCGTCGATTCTCGTCAATCTCGAACGTTGGTACAACGTCCGCTTCACGTATGATTCCACCATCGACCTGTCGGCCAAACTCTCCTTCCAGATCGAGTATGAGTCGCTCGAGGAGACGTTGCGGCTGATCGAGCGGATCGCCCCCGTGCGTTACGAGCTGCACGGGCGGAAGGTCAGCCTCGAGCCGAAATAATCCGATTCCATGTACTGAATATTCAAAAAAAGACCGAATGCCTATGATGAACTGAACGCTAGCCTGAACTATCCGCAAAAAGTCGGGCGGATGTCCCACCATCCGCCCTGCGACTTAAAATCAAACCTGGTCGTAGATCTTCTACGAATGATGAACTTTAAATCGTTACAAAATTATGAAATTTTCTGGACAAACCGACGAGATTGTCCCGAAGGGGCGATGTTTGCTCGTAAAATTTGTCTCTTTGCTGGTCTGGCTCCTTGTGGCCGGCCAGGTCCTGGCGGCCAATCCGCCCGTCACCGTGCATCTGAAGGGCGTCACCGTGGCGGAGTTGCTCCGTCAAATCGAGAGCCAGGGGCAGTATACCTTTGCCTATAACAATGCCGATATCGATCTGGAGCGGGTTGTTTCGATCGATGCCGAAGCGTGGCCCGTCGAGCGGGTCATCACGACGTGCATTCCCAACGTGGAGGTGCTCGTCGAGCGGAACAAGGTCATTCTGACTCCGGTGCGGAGCGCCGGTACGCAGCAGCCGCGCAAAATCTCCGGCAAGGTGGTCGAAACGAACGGCACCCCGGTCGTCGGGGCCACGGTCCTCTACCGGGACGGCAGCACGGTCAAGGGTACGACCTCGAGCGTCGACGGTGAATTTGCCTTCGAGGGGCTGACGCCCTCCGCCCAGGCGACCCTCGAGGTGTCGTTCATCGGTTACGACACCTACCGGATGCCGGTCGGATCGCGGACCTTTTTCGACGTGAAGCTGGCCACCTCGCAGCAGAGCATCGACGAAGTGGTGGTGGTCGGTTACGGCGTGCAGAAGAAGGCCAACCTGACCGGAGCCGTGGCCACCGTCTCGCAGAAGGAGCTCAAGGACCGTCCCGTGGCCAATGTCGGCCGGGCCCTGCAGGGTGTGATTCCGAACCTGAACGTGACGCTCTCCTCGGGCGAACCCGGTGCCGGCGCCTCGTACAACATCCGTGGTACGACCTCGCCCAACGGCGGTTCGCCGCTGATCCTGATCGACGGTGTGGAGACCTACCCCGAGCGTATCAACTCGAACGATATCGAATCGATCACGGTCCTCAAGGATGCCTCGTCGGCGGCCATCTACGGAGCGCGCGGCGCCTTCGGTGTGATCCTGATCACGACCAAGAGCGGCCAGTACAACGAAAAGGCCGAGGTCTCCTACAACGGTTACTTCTCGGTTTCGAGCCCGACGACCTCGACCGATTACGAGACGCGCGGTTACTACTCGGCCAAGATCGCCGACTTCTTCATGATGTCGTCGCAGAACACCCCCTACACCTCCTACACGGAGAGTGACTACCGCGCCCTGTGGGAGCGCCGCAACGACCGGACCGAGAATCCGGCCCGTCCGTGGGTGATCACCGACACGCGCAACGGCCGCAAGCAGTATGTCTATCTGGCCAACTTCGACTGGTACAACTACCTCTACGACGACAGCCGCCCGACGTGGGACCACAACATCAACATCCGCGGCGGTACCAAGTCGTTGTCCTACATGGTCAGCGGCCGCTACTACCAGCAGAAGGGTATCAACCGGCTGGCCCCCGACATGTTCAAGTCCTACAACTTCCGCGTGAAGCTGCAGGCCGAGATCCGGCCGTGGCTCACGATCTCGAGCAATACGAAGTTCTTCCAGTCGAACTACCGCTACTACGGCTACGAGGACGAGTACAACAACTTCCGCAAGCCGACGCTTCACGCCCTGGCGTCGTTCGTTCCGGTGAACCCCGACGGCACGGCCGTGTCGCACACGTCGATGACCAACTCCTCGTCGCACTACGTCATGGACGGCTACAACGCCATGATGCAGAAGGGCAAGAGCTTCGGCAACAAGAAGACGCAGGAGATCACGACCACCTTCGAGGCGACGTTCAAGCTCCACAAGAACTTCAACGTCAAGGCCGACTTCAGCTACACGCAGGGCTATCTGCACAACGACTACCGCAGCGTCAACGTCGAGTATTCGCAGTATCCGGGCGAGATCCAGACCGAGCCCGAGGGCAACTTCCCGAACCGCTACAAGGAGGTGGTCTGGGACCAGAACTACTATGTGGCCGACGTCTACGGAACGTATAACAAGTCGTTCGGCGGGAAGCACAACTTCACGGCCATCGCCGGATACAACTACGAGGCGAAATACTACCGCGATCTGACGGCCTCGAACGACGGACTGCTTTCGGAGGATCTTTCGGACTTCAACCTGGCCAAGGGCACGACCAACTTCACGCTCAACGGCGGCCGCAACGAGTATGCCATCATGGGCTGGTTCTACCGCGTGGCCTACGACTACGAAGGGAAGTACCTGGCCGAGGTGAACGGTCGTTACGACGGAACGTCGCGTTTCCCGCGGGGCAAGCGCTACGGCTTCTTCCCCTCCTTCTCGTTGGCCTACCGCATCAGCGAGGAGCCCTTCTTCGAGCCGCTTCGCAAGACGATCGACAACCTCAAGATCCGTTTCTCGTACGGTTCGCTGGGCAACCAACAGATCGGCTACTACGATTTCATCCAGACCATCACCACGAAGGGTTCGATGAGCGGCTACTCGTTCGACGGCGTCACGCTGGGCCAGCACGCCACGGTGAGCGACCCCGTCTCGGTCAACCAGACCTGGGAGAAGGTCATCTCGAAGAACCTCGGCGTGGATCTCAACCTCTTCTCGAACCGCCTCTCGCTGACGGCCGATTTCTACATCCGCGACACGAAGGGCATTCTGGGCAAGGGGCGTTCGCTGCCGTCGATCTACGGCGCCTCCGAGCCGCAGGTCAATGCCAACGACCTGCGCACGAAGGGTTACGAACTCTCGCTCGGGTGGCGCGATTCGTTCAAGTTGGCCGGCAGCACGTTCAGCTACGGCATCGTCGGCACGCTGTCCGACTACACGGCCCGCTACACCTCGTGCGACAACCCCTCGGGGCTGATCGGCGACCCCTACGAGGGCAAGCGCTACGGCGAGATCTGGGGCTACAAGGTCGACGGGTTGTTCCGCACCGACGAGGAGGCGGCCGCCTACGCCTCGCAGATCGACCTCTCGACGGTGATGGCCGGCTGCTATTCGTCCACGGGTACCTACGGCAAGGGGGTCCGGGCCGGTGATATCAAGTACCTCGACCTGGACGGCAACCACATCGTCAACGGCGGCAAGGGGACGCTCGAGGATTCGGGCGACCGGCGCGTGATCGGCAACTCGACGCCCCGCTACCAGTACGGTGCGACGTTCAACTTCTCGTGGTACGGCTTCGACTTCTCGATCTTCTTCCAGGGTCTGGGCCACATGGACTGGTATCCGGGCGCCGACAACCTGCGCTTCTGGGGTCCCTACAGCCGTCCCTACGCCACCTTCATTCCGCGCAACTTCATGAGCCGGGTCTGGAGCGAGGATAACCCGGATGCCTATTTCCCGCGAGCACGAGCCTACACGTCGCTCAGCGCCACGCAGGGTACGGCCTACTACACCAATGACCGTTACCTGCAGAATCTGGCCTATTGCCGACTGAAGAACCTCACGATCGGTTATACGATTCCGCGCCAGCTGACCTCCAAGGTCGGCATCAAGGAGTGCCGTATCTACTTCAGCGGGGAGAACCTCGTGACGTGGACGGCCCTGAAGAGCGATTTCCTCGATCCGGAGCAGGCCGCGGCCGATTCGGACAAGAAGTCGAACGTCTACCCCTGGTGCAAGACCTTCTCCGTGGGTCTGAACTTAACCTTCTAAAGAGACAGCCGCTATGAAAAAATACCTTTTATACCTGATGGCCGGCGCCGTGCTGGGCGGGCTTTGCAGCTGCGAAGACCAACTCGACCGCTATCCCAAGGACCGGCTTTCGCCCGAGAACTTCTTTCACAACGAGGACGAGTGCCAGCTCTACACCAACGATTTCTACACGATGTTCCCCGACGGATCGGGCATCTACGGCGAGACGGCCGACATCATCGCCAAGAAGACCCTGACGAACGAGGTGCTGGGC
Source organism: uncultured Alistipes sp. (assembly GCA_938014215.1). Classification (GTDB taxonomy): domain Bacteria; phylum Bacteroidota; class Bacteroidia; order Bacteroidales; family Rikenellaceae; genus Alistipes. The sequence goes on from CALLRW010000023.1 coordinate 23,010, forward strand.
AACCGTACGGTTCCCGCCACGGCCAGCACCTGGACGTGGACCAAGCTGCGCGACATCAACTTCTTCCTCGAGTACGCGTCGAACTGCGACGACGAGGACGTGCGGCTCGAATACGAGGGGGTTGCGCGCTTCTTCCGGGCCTACTTCTACTTCGAGAAGGTGAAGTACTACGGCGACGTGCCCTGGGTCGACCGTCCGCTCGATGCCAGCGACCCGCTGCTCTTCGAGAAGGGGCGCGACTCCCGCAAGCTGGTCATGGAGAAGATCATCGAGGATCTTGACTTTGCGATCCTCCACCTCCCGGCCGAGAAGCAGATCTACCGCGTGACCCGCTGGACGGCCCTGGCGCTGAAGAGCCGGGCCTGCCTCTTCGAGGGGACCTTCCGCAAGTACCACGATCTGGGCGACTACGAGGAGTGCCTCCGGGAGTGTGTCGATGCCTCGGAGCGGTTCATCCGCGAGAGCGGCTACACGATCTACACGGGCGGCACGACCCCCTATCTGGATCTCTTCTCGTCGCTCAAGGCCAAGGATTCGGAGATCATCCTGGCCCGTTCGTACAACTCGGCCATCGGCCTGAAGCACGACGTGAACGGTTATCTGACCGGTGTGACGATGGGTCAGCCCGGACTGCTGAAGAACATCGTCAACATGTACCTGATGAAGGACGGCACGCCGTTCACCTCGCAGGCCGGCTGGGAGACGATGCCCTTCGTCGAGGAGTGCCGCAACCGCGACGGCCGCTTTGCCCAGACGCTGCGTACGCCCGGCTACAGGCGGATCGACGACACGGCCGAATCGGCCCCCAATCTGGCGGCGACGATGACCGGATACCAGCTGATCAAGTACCTGCAGTCGGCCAAGTACGACTCCTACAATGCGTCGATGAACGACCTGCCGCTCTTCCGCACGGCGGAGGTCTACCTCAACTACGCCGAGGCGAAGGCCGAACTGGGGACGCTGACCCAGGCGGACATCGATCTGACGATCAAGCCGCTGCGCGATCGTGCCGGGGTGACCAACCTCTCGCTGGAGCAGGCCAACGCCCATCCTGATCCCTACCTGGCCTCGGCCGAGACGGGCTATGCCAACGTCACGGGTGCGAACCAGGGTGTGATCCTCGAGATCCGCCGCGAGCGCACGGTCGAGCTGCTGATGGAGAACCTGCGCTACTGGGACATCATGCGCTGGAAGGAGGGCAAACGCTTCGAGCATCCCTTCACGGGGATCTATTTCCCCGGTCCGGGCAGCTACGATCTGAACGAGGACGGCGTGGACGACGTCTGCATCTGGTCGGGTACCAAACCCGAGACCTCGGCGGCGACCGTCTACGAGTTGGGCAAGGATATCTTCCTGACGGAGGGCGATCACGGCAACATCATCATCCATACGAGCTACGAGCGTACGTGGAACGAGGATCGGGACTATCTCTATCCGATTCCGACCGATGACCGTGTCCTCACGCAGGGCGCCATCACCCAGAATCCGGGGTGGAACGACGGATTGAACTTTTAGTGGTAAACCTTAAAACGCATAGACATGAAATTTTCCAAGTTCATATTATCGACCCTCTGCAGCTGCAGCCTGTGCCTGTCGGCCGCGGCCTGTTCCGAACTGAAAGGGGACAATTCCGACTACGATTTCGGCGATACGACCTCCGAACTTCCGGCCGATCCCTACGAGGAGCAGGGCTACGGGCGTCTGCCCAACTCCGTCCGGCTGGCGACCTACAACACGCACCGTTGCGAAGGGTGGACGCAGAATTCGGGTACCGACCGGGCCAATTACGACAACACGGCCAAGGTCATCTCGCTGATGGATCCCGACGTGATAGCGCTTCAGGAGCTGGACAAGAACACCACCTGGCATGCGACCGACCAGCTGCAGGAGCTGGCCGACCGGACGGGTCTGAAGCCCTACTACTGCAAGACTATCGACTATCGCGGTGGTGACTACGGTATCGGCATCCTCACGAAGCTCGAGCCGCGGCAGACCCATTCGGGGGATCTTCCGGGCCAGGAGCCGCGCAAGTTCTTCCTGGTGGAGTTCGACGATTTCATCTTCATCGCCACCCACTTCTGCCATGTTTCCGACGAGAACCGCGCGCAGTCGTTCGAGATCATTACGAAGTACATTGCCGACAACTACGCCTCGTGGACCAAGCCGATCTATCTGGCGGGCGACCTCAATACGTCGAAGCTGCCCGAAGCGGCGCTCGAATCGTGGCAGGTCATCAGCACCTCGGCCAATACGTTCGTCAACACGGCGTCGCCTTCGCGGATCGACTACATTCTGGTCTACACGAAGAACCATCCGACGTTCGAGGTGCTGGGGACGGCCGTCCCCTCGTACGAGCAGATCAACGTGTCGACCGTTTCCGATCACCTTCCCGTATTGGTGGATCTCAAAAAGTAGCCGGTTATGAAACGGAATCTGATGAATCGTCTCATCCGCTGGACGGCTTTTCTGGCGGTGATGCTCCTTGCCGGAGCCTGCAAGGAGGAGGTCGCGCTGCCGCGGAAATCGATCGCGTTGAGTACGCATAACATTTTGGCTCCGTCGTTTGCCACGTCGTTCACCTTCGACGTCGAGGCCAACTGCGACTGGGAGATCACGGTGACGGGCGACGATCCTTCGTGGCTCAGCCTCTCGACGACCTCCGACACGGGACTGGCCTCCGTCACGGCGACGCTGCTCGACAACGAGACCGCTGCGAGCCGCACCCTGACGCTGCGGGTTGCCGCCCGCCGCGATGCCTCCGTGGCCGAGGAGCTGCGTTTCGTCCAGGCGGCTGCCGCAGCGGAGGGTTATATGGGCATTCCCGACCTGAAGGCGCTGGCCGCCGAGGGTGAGTATGTGGTTCCGGAGGATGTGAAGCTGCGGGGCGTTGTTGTCTCGAGCGTTCAGGACGACAACTACTTCGAGGATTGCCTGGCGCTCCAGGGGGCGCCCGAGCCCGGTTGCGGCATCACGCTGCGCTGCGACGAAAAGCTCTTCTACAACATGGGCGAGGAGCTTGAGATCGCATTGAAGGGGGCCGTCGTTTCGCGGAACCCGCAGACCGGCGTGATGGAGCTCAAGCCGGCGTCGGACGACTGCATCACCCGCTCCGAGACCACGCAGGTGACGGCCGAGGCGCTGGAGGTCACCTACGAGGAGCTCCGTTCGGGGCTCTACGAGTCGATGTACGTCGGCATCTATTCGCAGGTCCGCACCCCGGAGGAGGGGACGCTGAGCGACCTGACGATGATGGACAACCCGACGATGCAGGATCCCGACAACAACCAGTTCCGGATGCTTTCGTCGCAGGGTGCCTCGTTCGGCATCGATCCCGTGCCGGATGGCAGCGGCGTGCTGTGCGGCATCGCCGTTCCCGACGGCGGCAACTGGGCCGTCCGTCCCTGCACGGCCGCGGACAAGGAGCTGTCGGGGTTGCGTTTCGGCGCATCGGTCGGCATCCGTCTGCCGTATATCTTCTCGTTCTACGCCGCCTCGCAGAGCAACAAGGACTGCAAGTACGTCACCGTGACCGACGGAACGTTCAGCAAGCTGGGCGCCGACTTCAAGGTTGTGGACAAGAATGCCGACATGGGCGTTGTTCTGACGGCCCAGGTGGCGGCGAACTCCACCAGCTCGCAGTTCCGACTGACGCACTGGGCCGATGAGGCGGCTCACGACAACATCCCCGCCAAGTCGATGGTCTACGGACAGGACTCCTACTTCCTCTTCACGATTCCCGTGGCGGAGGATCTTCCGTCGACGCTCCGCATCTCGTTCGGACTCTCCGGTACGGGCGGTGCGCCGAAGAACTGGGCGCTGGCCTATTCGACCGACGGCGAGCGCTTTGTCACGCCGGCCGACAAGTCGACGGCGATCTCGATTCCGTCGGGCATCAGCGTCAGTGGTTTCTACTACTACTTTACGGTGCCGCTGACCCCTGAGATGCCGGTGACGAAGGGTCAGACGCTGCTGCTGAAGCTCTACCCGACGGACAACGTCAGCTGCAACGGCGGCACGGCGGGCTACAACTCCGATTCGCGTCTGCACTCGTGTCTGGTGATCGAAGCCATGCCGTCGTTCGAGACGGCGGTGCCCGCCGGAGCGATCTACTTCGAGCCCTTCGACGGTCTGACCGAGGGTCTGGACTACCTCTACGGCGACAAGCTGGCCGCCATGCTCAACGACTGCGGCAGCGACATCGCGGATTGGGACTCGTCGTTGCGGAACGGTCTGTCGGGCACCAACGTCCGTCAGCGTCCGGGCTATGCTCAGATCGGCTACGTCGAGTCGCAGGCCGTTGCGCGTGCCAACTATGTCAACCAGGTCGGAGCGCTGCTGACGCCGGCCCTGGGAGCCGAAGGGACGCTGAAGCTCTCGTTCCGGGCGATGGCCTACAAGACCTGCGCGGACCGTCCCAAGGCCAAGGCCGGCGAGCCCAAGGACAAGAAGGGCGACCTGACCTCGATCGTTGTCGAGGTGATCGGCGGCGGTACGATCGACGGAGCGACGCGCAAGGTGATCGACGGCCTGTCGACGACGCAGTTCGACACCTACTCGCTGACGATCGACCAGGCGACGGCCTCCACGCAGCTGCGCTTCACGAGCGATGCGGCGGCCGACGACTTCTCGCGCTGGTTCATCGATGATATTTGTGTAACCCGATAATTCATTTTCATGCGGAGGAGGGGCCCGACCGGAACAGTGCGGGCTCTTCCTCCCGATTTCAGAACCTATGATTCGAAACATTCTGTTATCCTGCGCGGTGGGTTGCCTGGGCCTGACCGCCGCCGCACAACCCGCAGTCGGTTGGGACGAGGCCTATCGCCAGGCCGATTCGCTGATCTCGGGGCTCACGCTCGACGAGAAGATCCACTTCATGCGGGGTTACTCCTCGTTCTTCTTCTATGGGGTTCCCGGGAAGGGGATTCCCTACCTCTATCTTTCGGATGCCACGCAGGGTGTCCATCTGCGCAACAACCTGCCCGACCGGACGATGGTCCGTCAGCTCGAGCGGTCGACGGCCTTTCCGTCGCCGATCATGCTGGCCTCGACGTTCGATCCCGAACTGGCCTACCGCTATGCCGAGGCCGTGGGGGAGGAGTGCCGGGCCGGGGGCATCGAGGTGCTGCTGGGCCCTGGAGTGAACATCACGCGCAATGCCCAGTGCGGCCGCAACTTCGAATACCTCGGCGAGGATCCCTGCCTGGCTTCGGCGCTGACGGCCGCCTACGTGCGGGGCATGCAGTCGACGGGAACGGCCGCCTGCCTGAAGCACTTCATCGGCAACGAGACGGAGTTCTACCGCCGGCGTTCGAATTCGCTGATCGACGAGCGGGCGCTGCATGAGATCTACATGCCTGCCTTCCGGGCCGGCATCGAGGCAGGTGCCGCCTACGTGATGACCTCCTACAACCGGCTCAACGGCGAGTGGACGGGACAGGATACGCGCGTCATCGAAGGGCTTCTGCGCGGCGAACTGGGTTTCCGGGGATGTGTGATGAGTGACTGGCGTTCGGTCTACGACACGGAGAAGATCATCCGGAGCGGACAGAACGTTGAGATGCCGGGCCGCGACGAGCTCTTCGATGAGGTGCGCAAACTGCTCAACGAGGGGCGTATTACGGAGCAGGATATCGAGCGGATGATCCGCCCCAACCTGGCCACGGCCCTCGCATTCGGCCTCTACAAACGGGAGAAGTATGTCCCCGAGCTGCTCGACCGTTTCCCGGCCCACGCCCAACTGGCCTGCGACGTGGCGGCCCGCGGCGCCGTCCTGCTGAAGAACGACGGCATCCTGCCGCTGGCTCCCGGACGGAAGATCCTGCTGACGGGGCGCTTCATCGATCAGATCCCGCGTACGGGCGGCAGCTCGTCGGCATCGGCCGAGGTGATCGGTTATGACAACGTCTCGCTGCGCGAGGCGCTGCGCGCCGAGTTCGGCGACCGCGTGCAGGTGGTCGAGCACCCGACCCGCGAGGAGCTGGCCGCCGCCGACGTGGTGGTGGTTTCGGCCGGCACGATCGACGTCGAATCCTTCGAGCGGCCCTTCGCTCTTCCTTCGGCCGAGGAGCGCTTCATCCGCATGGCCGTCGAGGCGAATCCGCGTACGGTGGTGTTGGTCAACACGGGTTCGGGCATCCGCATGAGCGGCTGGAACGACCGAGCCGCCGCCATTCTCTACGGCTGGTATCCCGGCCAGAATGGCATGACGGCCCTGGCCGGCATCCTCTCCGGACGGATCAACCCCTCGGGCAAACTCCCGCTGACGATCGAGCGCGAATTCAGCGATTCGCCCGCCGCGGGGACCATGCCCGCCGGTGCGGAGTTCTACAACAAGGCTCCCCGCGCCTACAACGAGCAGATGATCCGCCTCTACGACGTCGACTACGCCGAGTCGGTGCTGGTCGGTTACCGCTGGTACGAGACCCGCGGCATCCGTCCGCTGTACCCCTTCGGGTTCGGACTCTCCTATACGACCTTCTCGCTTTCGAAGCCGCGTGCTGCCAGAAGCTTCCCCGGGAAGGAGCCGCTCAAGGTGCGTGTCACGCTGTCCAATACGGGCAAGCGGGACGGCGCCGAGGTGGTCCAGCTCTACGTTTCGCAGCGGAATCCCTCGGTGCTGCGTCCGGTGAAGGAGCTGAAGGCCTTCCGCCGGGTCGAGCTGGCGGCGGGCGAGAGCCGCGAGATCACGTTCGATCTCGACCGCGACTGCCTGGCCTACTGGGACGACAAGGCGCATGACTGGCGGGTCGATCCGGGTGAATACGTGCTTTCGCTGGGAACGTCGTCGGCCGACGTGGCCTTCGAACTGCCCGTCGAGGTGAAGAGGTAGCATGCAGCCCGGCCGGGGCGGCCATGCGTCACCCCTGCCTGGTAACGTGAATCGTCGGACCCGGGGAGGAGCCCCGGGTCCGAATTTTTTGGCCGTGTGCGGAAGATAATGGAAAAATTGCGATTCGACGATCCGAAATTTTTCGTACTTTTGGCCGCTGTCCAAACAGCTAAATGGTTTTGCGTATGTCGAACGAAGTTGAAATCAGAAAACGGAAAATCTACCACGTCACCTTTGTCGGTTTCGTGGTCAACCTGGTTCTTTCGCTGCTCAAACTGGCCGCCGGCGTGATTGGCCGAAGCGGTGCCATGGTGGCCGATGCCGTCCACTCGTTCTCCGATCTGGCGACCGACGTGGTGGTGATCGTCTTCGCACGCATCTCGTCGAAGCCCCAGGATGACAACCACGACTACGGCCACGGCAAGTATGAAACCCTGGCCACGATCCTGATCAGCCTGGCCCTCGGTATCGTCGGTATCGGCATCTGGATCAAGAGCTTCGAAGATATCCGCCACGTACTCGGAGGCGGGGTGCTGGAGCGCCCCGGCGGCATCGCCCTCGTGGCGGCCGTCGTCTCGATCGTGGTCAAGGAGCTGTTGTATCGTTATACGGCGCGTGTGGGCCGGGCCATCAACAGCCCGAGCGTCATCGCCAATGCCTGGCACCACCGCAGCGACGCCTTCTCGTCGCTGGGAACCCTCGTCGGTATCGGATGTGCCTATTTTCTGGGCGAAAAGTGGCGGATTGCGGATCCCGTTGCGGCGCTCATCGTGGGTATCTTTATCCTGAAGGTGGCCTTCGACCTGGTCCGTACGGGGCTGGGCGAACTGCTCGAACAGTCGCTGCCGGCCCAGACCGAGCAGGAGATCCTGCAGATCGTCACGTCGAATCCCGAGATCCGTGAGCCGCACAACCTGCGTACGCGCCGGATCGGAGCCTCGATAGCCATCGAGGTGCACGTTCGTATGGACGGGCGGATGACCGTCGAACATTCGCATGCGCTGACGGTGGAGATCGAGCGTCGTCTTCGGGAGCGTTTCGGCGAGGGGACGATGATTGCCATCCACGTCGAGCCGCTCAAGTGAGCGGCCGGACATTCGGGGCATGATATTTGCTGTTTTTTCTCCGCAAAGAGCCGAAATTGTGCGAAAGAGTAGAAAAATTTGTTTTTTTGGGAGAAAATGTTTACCTTGCGGGCGTAAAGACCCTTTCCAAGAAACGATGAGCGGGGCTTGCATATTGTGATATTATACCATAACGCTTAAAAAAAGATTGCCTATCGGAAAAAGTCTACTCTTTGTAACTAATTGGGAGAGAAGAGTATGAACGTGCAAGTATTAAGTGATCAGGCATTGCTTAATCGCTACCTTTCCGGGGACCGGAGCGCTATGTCCCAACTCATCGAACGTCACAGCCGGCGGGTTCGCGACTATATCAACATGATGGTCAAGGACCGCGACGTGGCCGATGATATTTTCCAGGAGACATTTATCAAAGCCGTCCGCGTGATCGACGAGGGCCGTTATACGGATAACGGCAAGTTTCTGTCGTGGATTCTCCGTATTGCTCACAATCAGGTGATCGACCATTTCCGGGCGCAGCGTCAGGACAAGGCCGTGAGCGAGTCCGATGCGGGTTTCGACATGCTCGGGACGCTGAAGTTTGCCGAGCGGACGGTCGAGGATTCGATGGTCAGCGATCAGATCGAGCGTGATGTGCGCGCATTGGTTGATCAACTGCCCGAGGAGCAGCGCGAAGTGGTGATGATGCGCTATTTTTCGGGGCTGAGTTTCAAGGATATCGCCGAGCAGACGAACGTCAGCATCAATACGGCGCTGGGGCGGATGCGTTATGCGCTGATCAACCTGCGGCGGATGATCAAGGAAAAAAATCTGATTCTCTGCTGACGCGGTACACAATATTCCCTTCCGGGGCGCGTTATATTACCGAAGCAACCAAGATAACGACAACGCCTATGGAGGATCTTGACAAAAATGAAGTTTCTGAAAACAACGGCATCTCCGAAGACGAGGATTTGTTGATGCGGGAGGTAATTCAGGGGGATGCGGATTTATACTATCTACACCATTACCTCTCGGAAGTCTTCCGAAACGGGGATAATTTTTAAGGGTTAATTTTTGATGGGGAAGGGCGCCGTGAGGCGTCCTTCATTTTTGTCCCCGGGCCCAACCGCAGTTCGGGCCTTTTTCTTCTCCTTACCATCGGGTCTGTCGGGCCTCTGCCGGAGGCGTGCGGACCTGCTTCGTGGCCGAATTCCCGGCCGTGCACCCCTTCGTCTCCTGTTTCCGTGCGCCTCGCTGTCTCCTGTCTCCGTGCACCCCTCCATTTCCTGTCTTTGTGCGCACTTCCTTCATGCGCCTCTCCGTCCTGCCGCTTTTGCGTGTCGAACCGACGACGGGCTGCACCTCCCGCCGCCCGGCTATCCGGGGAATGAATGGCCATACCCCGTCCGGCAGTCGTCAGTTGTCCATCCAGCCTTTTGTTTTATTCCGTAATTGCTTTTGGCAGAGCTTTGTTTCGTCCCGAAATTTTCACTTTCGGGCGAGAGTTTCGATCAAAGAGCGCATTTCTCTGCATTTTTTTCAGTCGACCGCTTCGCGCCGCCGCAACGCTCTCGCCCCGTTTTCGATAAACAGTTGTGTATGTGGACTCTTCTGTATCTCAAATGATACCGTTATTTCTGCCGTTTATTTCCATTTTTGCGCCGGAATTGGCTGAAGAGAAGGGCGGTGCATGATTTCCCCGATCGGGGGCCAGCAAACGGAAACAAAATCCAGAAATTGATGAACAAGAAGATTCTTTTGTCGCTTCTGTTGGCCGGCTGTTGCTGGCTCGGGGCTTCGGCTCAACAGGTGGCCGTGAAGACAAACCTCCTTTATTGGGCGGCGACGACGCCGAATGTCGGTGTTGAGTTTGCCGTGAGCAAACACTCGACGATCGGCATGACGGCCAACTACAACCCCTGGACGATCGGTTCCGACAACCGGATCCGCCACTGGTTCGTGCGTCCGGAGTATCGCTACTGGGTCACCGAGAAGTTCACGCGCCTCTATTTCGGGGTCCATGCCATCGGGGGCAAGTTCGAGGTGGGAGGATTCAAGCTTCCCTTCATCGGCGACCGGATCCTGACGGGTCTGGCGACAAACTACTACAAGGGTTCGTTCGTCGGGGCGGGTGTGAGCATCGGCTACCAGTTCTACGTCAGCCCGCACTGGAACATCGAGCTGTCGGCCGGAGCCGGTCTGGCGCGGCTGAGCTACCATGCCGAACCGGTCCGTGGTCCGAAGGCCGCTTCGTACACCAACCGGAGCCGGATCCTGCCGATTCCGACCGAACTCGGCGTATCGTTCGTCTATCTGTTCAACTCGAAAAAATAAGCGAAACATACCATGAAAAGATATATTTTGTTGATGCTGTGTCTGCTGGCCGGTGCGACTTTGCGGGCCCAGATCGTGGGCGATGTGGCCGTGACGCGCAAGGTGCTGGCCGAAGAGGGGGGAGAACTGCACATGGTGCTGGAGATTTCGGTTTCGCGCAACGCCGTGACGCGTTCGCAGAGCTGGACGATTCTCCCCGAGCTGAGCACACCGGACCGCCGTTCGGTGAAACTCTTCCCGCACATTCTGATCAACGGCCGCTACCAGCAGCACATGATGGAGCGCCGTCGCAAGTTGTCGGGCTCCTACTGGGCCGAGCGCCAGCCCTACCTGACGATCAACGTCGACGGGCGGACGGATCAGCGGGTCCTCTACGAGATGAAGGTTCCCTACGAGAGCTGGATGGCCGACGCCACGCTGGTGCTGCGGCAAATTCAGACCTCGCCGGGCGGAAAGCGTCGGGTCTTCACGGTGGATGTCAACGGGGCGGTCGACAGCGAACGCCGGTAAATGAATTCCGTGTGAGATGAGACAGCGAGAATGGATGGAATATGCGGTAACGGCCCTGGCGGCCGGGGCCGTGCTGGCCGGGTGCGGGAATATCCGCTCCCTAGCCAAGAGCGATCCGGAGGTGGAGGTCCACCTTCCGGCCCGGAGCCGGCAGGAGCTGGCCGTCCGGATGAAGGATACGGTGCAGGCGCCGAAGATCATCACCTTCCGCAAGCAGGACGGGACGGAGCTCTTTCTGACCCCCGTGGCCGTCGATTCGGTGTCGGGCGAGCGGATGATGTCGGTGGCCATCGACGAGGTGGTCATCTCGGCGGCCAACCGCCGCAACCTGGTCGAGCGCAACGGGCGGATCAACGTCGACTTCATCGTATCGGTGCCGCCGGCGCTGCAGGACCGCAACTGGCAGCTGGTCGTGTCGCCCGAGATGCTGAAGGGGAGCGATACGCTGCGTTTCGATCCGCTGGTCTACAGCGGCGAACGGTTCCGCACGATGCAGCAGCGCGAGTACGGGCGTTATGACGACTACCTGGGTCGGATTGTCGACAGTGCCGACTATTTCGACCGTTTTGCCGACAAGGGGGCCTACCGCCGCTACATGAACCACGTGGCCGACGAGCGGGCGAAATATGGCGATGCCGCGGCGCGTCTGGATCGGATGACGCCCGGCGAGGCGATGTACGATCCCACGGTGGGGTGGTCGACGCCGCGCAAGCGGCGGCGTCAGGAGGAGGCGCTGCGGCGCTACGTCCAGACGACGGACCGCGTCGTGAAGGCCCATACGACCTATACGCCCGATGCGGGTGACAAGTTCGACCACCTGAACGACTATTTTGCACCGCGTTACCGTTACGACGGGGTGGAGGTGCTCCCCGGCGGGGAGATCTACACGCGGGTCGACGGTGAGTATCCCGTCGACGGGGGCCGTGCGCGCGAGGCCTATATCCAATCGCTGAGCGAACATCCGGGCCGGGTCTACGGTGAGGTCTACGTGGCCGACGGCAAGCGCCTGCGCGAGCTGGCGGGCGAACGGCTGGCCTATACCGGACGCCGGCGGGCCGCGATCCGAGGGCTGCTGGCCGCCACGAGCGACAGCGCCGCCCGGGAGAACTACCGCATCCGCCGCACGCTGACCGGGGAGCGGCTGGCGGAGCTCAACGATCTGGATACGGCGGCCGTGCGCAACAGCGTGCTGCGTCAGGGACGGGTCGACCGCAACCGGCGCCTCGAGGAGGGGAAGCCGGCGGCCTTCGAGCGTCTGGTGCGCCATCCCTACCTGACGGACGCCCGGCTCGATACGGTGATCTACCGCCCCGACGGCCGGATCGACTACTACTATACCGAGCAGGTGCAGGCCGACGAGAATACCTCGAAACTGCTGCTCTATCTGACCGGCGGGGTCGAGGACCGCGGGGGCCGGAGCTACCGCCTGACGCGTTCCGACACGCTGATCTACAACGTGGCGTCGATGACCTCGTTCCTCGACGAGCGGACGCGCTACATGCAGCGGATCGTGCTGCGCGATGCCGAGGCCAACGCCCGCTTCTTCTTCACCTTCCCGGTCGGGAAGGCCTCGCTGGTCGACACGCTGACGGAGAACCGCCGTCAGATAGCGGCCGTACGGTCGCTGACGCGCGGGCTGATGACCGACCCGGTCTACATCATCGACAGCATCACGCTGCGGGCCACCTCGTCGCCCGAGGGGGCCTGGGCGCTCAACGAGCGGCTGGCCCGCGAACGGGCCGAGGCCCTGCGACGGGTGCTGGTCGGGGAGTTCCGCGTGCTGTACGATTCGCTCAAGGTTTCGGGCAGCTATACGCTGGACGAACAGGGCCGGCAGGTGCTGGCCGATGACGACGACCGCCTGCCCGACCTTCCGAACCTGCTGCGTTCGACGTGGCTGGCCGAGGATTGGGACGAACTCTACCGGCTGGTAGCCGCCGATACGGCGCTGACGCATCGGGACGAGATCCTGGAGATGATCCGCTGGGAGGGGAATCCCGATACGCGCGAATGGCGCATCCGGCTGAAATATCCGAAGGACTACAATCGGATCCGGAGCGAGATCTACCCGCAGATGCGGGCCGTGGACTTCCGCTTCAACCTCCACCGCCGGGGAATGAAGCAGGATACGGTCTACACGACGGAGGTCGATTCGAACTACATGCACGCCGTCGATCTGCTGCGCAAGCGCCGCTACGAGGAGGCGCTGACGATCCTGCGCCCCTACGAGGACCGCAATACGGCGCTGGCCTACCTTTCGCTGGGTTACGACGCGGCGGCCTACCGCATCCTGAAGGGGCTTCCCGACGCCTCGACGACGGCCGACACGCAGTACATGCTGGCCATCGTGGCGGCGCGTCTGGGCGACGACGAACAGGCCGTGCGTTACTTCCTCCATGCGGTCGAGCTGCGTGAGAATCTGAAGTTCCGCGGCAACCTCGACCCCGAGATCTCGCGTCTGATCCGCACCTACGGACTCTTCCGCGAGGATTTCGAGTGAGCCGGAGCGGGGCTCCGCGATGCCGGAAATGAAAAGATCACCCCTGTCGCAGTCGTGCGGCGGGGGTGATCCGTTTTTTGACGGGGAAGGGTGCTCCGAGGTCAGTGCTTCTCTCCGAGGTCAGTGCTTTTCTCCGGGGTCAGTGCTTCTCTCCGGGATCAGTGCCTCTCACCGAAGCAGTGGTGGGCCCGGCGCAGCTGGAGGGCCAGCGAACAGGCTCCGGCCCCGGCGAAGAGGAGCGAGATGCCGACCCAGAGGACGACGGCGGCGGTCCCGACGGAGGGTTGGATGAGGATCCAGAGCGAGCAGACGAGCAGCAGAATCCCCGTCAGCAGGGTCCATCCCGAGCCGCCGATCTGCAGGGCGCGCATGTCGCCGCCGGGGCCGATGGTGGCGAAGGCGCGCATCAGGAGCCAGAATCCCAGGAAGAGGGGCAGCGTCGAGGCCGAGAGACCGAGGTTGAGGACGAGGATTACGCCGAGGATGATCTCGATGATGCCGCCGGCGAGCATCCATCCGCGGCCGGTGATGAGGTGCCGGTTCGAGGTCGAGAGGACCACCTCGAGGGCCCCGGCCAGAAGAATCACCCATCCGAAGAGCATCGACAGTCCCAGATAGCTCCGGACCGGGAAGAGGAGGGTCAATATGCCGACCAGCAGCAGTCCGGCGCCGACCAGCAGCAGCAACCACCAGTAGTGGACAGCCTGCTTCGAATCTTCAATCCATGCATTCCAGTTTTTCATGACGTAGGCGTTTTCGACACGAAGGAGCAATTCGCGTGCCGTCCGTGTGCATGCCGTGCGGCGAAAAACGGGCCGATGCTCCGCTGGAATGCCCCCGGATGTGGAGAAAATCCACACCCGCTGTGGCGAAATTCCACATCGGTCGTCAGCTCTTTTGTGCGCAAGTTGCGGAGTGTCAGCCGTATCTGTTCGTGTCGCGGTCCTGGCATCCGGATTGGGCCTTCGGAGGTGATCAACCTGAATTACCGTATGAAAAATTTTGACTTCACCCGGGTGAGCAGCCATCTTTCGTTGGTTTTGCTGCTGTTGTGTTGCCTGTCGGTTCCGGCGAGGGCCGACGAGGTGCCGGAGGATCCGTCTCCGGCCGCTGCCGGCCAGGCTGCGGAGCGCACCGTCACGGGAACGGTGACCGATGCGGAGGGGCATCCGCTGATCGGCGCCACGATCGTCGTCAAGGATGCCCCGACCGTGAGCGGCACGATCACGGGTCCCGACGGCACCTTTTCGCTGACGGTCCCGGCGCGTTCGACGCTGCTCATTACCTATGTGGGCTACAAGAGCCTGCGCCTTCCGGTGCTGAACCGCACGCATCTGGAGATCACGCTCGAGGAGGATGCCGAGCGGCTCGACAACGTCGTCGTGGTCGGCTACGGCACGCAGGAGAAGTCCGACCTGACGGGCTCCATCGCCTCGATCAAGGCCTCGGACATCAAGAATCTTCCGGTGCGGTCGGTAGCCGAGGCGCTGCAGGGCAAGGTGGCCGGCGTGATGGTGACCAAGACCAGCGGCAAACCCGGCGCCTCGTCCGACATCGTCATCCGCGGCGTGGGGTCGATCAACGGCCTGAATCCGCTCTTCGTCATCGACGGTGTCGCCAGCGAGAACAGCACCAGCTACAATCTCAACGACATCGCCTCGATCGAGGTGATCAAGGATGCGAGTGCGGCGGCGATCTACGGATCGCGGGCGGCGGGCGGCGTGGTGCTCATCACCACGCGGAAAGGCTCCTATAACGCCCGGCCGCAGCTGTCGTTCACGAGCCACGTCGGCGTTCGGCAGTATACCGACATGTACCGCATGCTCGGCACCGAGGACTACATCCGCGTCATGCAGGAGCTTGGGGTGAACTATCCGATCTGGAGCGACCCCTCGTCGCTGCCCGACACGGACTGGGTCGGGGAGATCTACCAGCCCGGTCTCGAACAGAGTTACAACCTCTCGCTCACGGGCGGTAGCGACCGCTTCCGCTACTACCTTTCGGGGGGATACGAGCGCGAGAACGGCATCCAGATGAACAACTACTGGGAGCGGATCTCGGCGCGTCTGAACGTCGACTACCGGGTGGCGCCTTCGTTGACCGTCGGCACGCGGATCTACCTGGCGCGGCTGCGCGGCAACCCTTATACGGAGTCTTTCCCGTGGGTTTCGATCCCCTACATGAGCATCTACGACGAGGACGGCGGCTACGCCTCGATCCCCTCGGGCATCGACTTTTCGGGAGCCAACCCCGTGGCCGACATCGCCTATCACCACCAGAAACAGTCGGATCTGGTGGCCAACGGCGACCTGTTCGTCGACTGGGAGATCGTCAAGGGTCTGAAACTCAATGTGACGGGCTCGGCACAGCTGGGCGGCGGACTGGTCGACAACTTCTCCGAGGCCAACACGCTGGGCCGTTCGCCCTCGAAGGACAGCTACACCAAGACGCTCGACTATGCCGAGCAGTACACCTTCACGGCGACGCTCACCTACGAGAAGCTCTTTGCCGGGAAACACGACCTGCGGGTGATGGTTGGCTACGAGGCCCGGAGTGCACAGCTGGCCGACCTCTCGGCGACGGCCTCCGACTTTCCGATCAACAATCTCGAGTCGTTCGCCCTCTCGACCAACCCCACCAAGAAGGCCTCGGGCGCGCTGACCGAGGATCGCTTCCTCTCGCAGTTCGCCCGCCTGAACTACACCTACGACAACCGCTACCTGCTGACGATGAACGTCCGCCGCGACGGTTCGCCGAAGTTCGGCCCGAAGAACCGCTGGGGCATCTTCCCTTCGGTGTCGGTCGGGTGGAAGATCTCCGAGGAGCCCTTCTTCAAGGCGTGGAATCCGGCCTGGGTCTCGATGATCAAACCGCGCTTCAGCTGGGGAATCCTCGGCAATGACCAGGCGCTGAACCAGTTTGCCTACATGGCGGCCTACCAGAACGTCACGAGCCATTCGTTCGACGGATCGTCGGCCGTCGGCGGCTACAGCAACATCAAGGTGGTCAACGAGGATATCAAGTGGGAGTCGATCTACACGACGGATGTGGGTCTCGACGTGGATTTCTTCCGCAACCGCCTCTCGATCTCGTTCGACTGGTATCAGCGCATCACACGCGACATGATCTACGCCCTTTCGGTGCCCAACTCGTCGGGCATCACCGCCCCCTCGTCGCTCGGGACGATGAGCACGATGCCGGTGAACCTCGGGCGGATCGACAACCGCGGCTGGGAACTCCTTGTCAGCTACCGTAATAACGTCGGTTACTTCAACTATGCCGTCAGTGCCAACGTCTCGCAGAACCGCAACCGCGTGGTCGATCTGGGTCTCCCGACGGCCTACATCTACGGCGGAGGCGGCCATCCCAATACGGGCCCGAGCCCCTGCAAGACGGTCAACGGACGTCCGATCAGCTGCTTCTGGGGGCTGAAGACCGACGGCCTGATCACCTCCCAGGAGGAGATCGACGCCCTGAACGCCAAGGCCAAGGCCAACGGCTACGACTATTACCACCAGCGTCTTACCGGTGTGGGCGACCTGCGCTACGTCGATCTGAACGGCGACGGCACGATCAACGACGACGACTGCACCTTCATCGGAAATCCCTGGCCCAAGGTGCAGTACGGCTTCAACATCTCGCTCGAGTGGCGCGGCATCGATTTCGTGGCCGACTTTGCGGGCATCGCCGGCAACGACGTGATGAACCTCGCCCGCTCCTACACCGAGAGTGTGCAGGAGAGTTCGAACACCACCTCGGCGGTCTTCGGCGCCTCCTGTTTCATGGGCAACGGACTCACGAACCGCCCGCGTGTCATGGGGCTCGACGCGGCGAACGGCAACGCGCCGGTCAAGGATCCCAATCTCAACTACCGGCGCTATTCGGACTACTTCGTCGAGGACGGCTCCTACCTGCGGCTGCGGAACATCACGCTGGGTTACACCCTTCCGCGGCGCTGGACCCGCCGGGCCGGCATCGAGCGCCTGCGGATCTACGTCTCGGCCTCGAATCTCTGGACCATCACCGGCTTCTCGGGCCTCGATCCCGAATTCTCGAACACCACGAAAACCGCCTACGGCATCTATTACGGCTCGACCTATCCGCAGACCCGCCTGTTCTCCTGCGGACTGGATCTGAGCTTCTAAATCCCCGCGAACCATGAAACGAATCCTGCATGACATACGCATTTCGGCAGCGGCCCTCGCGGCGGCTGCCTGCACCGCAGCCTGCGGCAGCGACTGGCTTGAACTGAACGACCCCAACTCGCTGTCGCCCGGCAACTTCCCCACGAAGATCGAACACGTTGATCTGCTGGTCAACTCGGTCTACGGCGCCCAGCACCACTGGTACTTCCTCGGCAACTACTGGGCCGGCTACGTGATGTACTGCCTCGACCATACGATCGACATGCTCTGGCACGAGGATCAGAGCTGGATCGATATCAGCACCGGGCAGGTCAAGGTCGGAAACAACAAGGTCACCGACCCCTGGACGGCCCTGAGTCTGGGGGCCTACTACGCCAATACGGCCCTCGAGGAGATCGCCGCCTACCGCACGACGGCTCCCGAAAGCGAAGCCGTGGCGCTCGACAACTACGAGGGCGAATGCCTCTTCTTCCGGGCCTACTACTGGTGGCACATGCTTTCGCTCTACGGTGAGCCCGATCCGGAGGGGGTCGGCATCCCGATCGTGCGCAAGGTCCCCCGGACGCTGGAGGAGATGTACGTCGCCCGCGAGAAGACCGGCGACTGCTACCGGGCGATGATCGAGGATCTCGACCGGGCCGTCGGCCTGCTGACACAGACCGATCCCCACCGCGTGACGGGGTGGGCCGCCAAGGCCTTCCGGGCCAAGGTCTGCCTCTTCGCCGGAGAGACCGATCTGGCGCGCTCCTATCTGAAGGATTGTATCGACAACAGCGGCAAGAGCCTCGAACCGTTCGAGCGTTACCGCATGATGTTCAACGGATACGACGAGTATGAGTACAACAGCGAATCGTTCTACGAGGTGGGCAACCGCGCCGATCCGACGAGCGGTTCGGCCTACGGAAGCCCCAATACGGGTTCGACCCTGTCGCTCTACTATCCGCCCTTCTGCATCGCCCCCGACGGTACCCGCACGGCCATGTCCTACGGCAACCAGTACATGCACGACCGCAATCTGGGCCGTTTCGGCTATACGGACCCCGCGCCGCAGTCGAAGGCGGTGATGAAGTCGCGCCAGACGGCCTCGGGCGAGACCGAATACTACCTCGACGAGGCCTATCTGGCCCTCCAGCGGAAGCATCGCGACGAGTTGGGACGCGAGGAGAACGGGCCCGATCCGCGGCTGTTCGTCTGTGCGCTGCAGCCCTTCATCGACGAGGTGCAGATGACCATCGACGGCGTGAACGACACGCGCAAGGTGGCCCAGGTCGACTTCGGAAAGTGGTGGGAGGATACCTCCGCGACGACCGGAAACGACCCCGAGACCTTCTACGGCTGGCCCGTGCGCAAGTATAACTTCCTCGAGGGCCATCTGCTCGACGCCACGCGCAACGTCGCCGGGTACAACATCTACTTCATCCGCCTGCCGGAGATCTACCTGATGTATGCCCTCGTGATGAAGGACGCGGAGCCTGCCACGGCCCTCGAGTATGTCAACAAGGTCCACCGCCGGGCCTACAACTATCCGGTCGATGCCGCCTCGCCCGTCGACTACAAGTCGCTCGGAGACCAGACCCGTACGGTCGATCCGGCGGACCATCTGGCCCACGATCCGCTCCTCTACGAGCTCTGGGCCGAGCTGTTCGGCGAGATGCGCTGGTGGGAGTATGTGCGGCTGCTCGACCTGGGCGAACGCGAGAAGGATTACTACGGAACGATCTCCGGCCCGGGTGCTGCCAAGACCGCAATCGTCTGGGACAAGAAGAATTACGCCATGCCGATCCCCACGAAGGAGTTCGAGTCGAACCCCAATCCCGGCATGGTGCAGACCCCCGGGTATTGATCCCTCGCGGGACGATGCGACGGAGGGTGGCCTTTATCCGATCTGCAGGGTGAAGGTCACCCTCCGTTCGGTATTGCTCGTCAGGCGCAGCGACCCGCCGTGGAGCTGCATGATCCGCCGCGAGAGGCTCAGCCCGATGCCCGAACCGTCGGGTTTGGTCGTGTAGAAGGGGGTGAAGATATTCTCGGCAACTTCGGTCGGGATGGCCCCGCCGTTGTTGCTGAACTCGATGATGACGTGTTCGGCCGCGTCGATGCGCGAGCGGATCCAGATCTCACCGTCCGTCCGGCAGGCCGTCGCTTCGCGCGCGTTCTTCAGCAGGTTGACCGCCACCTGGCCCAGCTGGGCCTTGTCGGCGTAGATCATCGTGTCGGCCGGTTCGATGTCGACGTGGATCTGCGGCCCGTCACCCGCGGCCGCCGTCAGCGCCACGGCCTGCCGGATGAGTTCGCGCACCTCGAAGGGTTCGCGCTGCGGCGCCGGAATCCGCGTGAAGCGCCGGTACCCCTCGACGAAGGTCACCAGCCGCCGGCTCGTCGCCGAGATGGTCTCCAGACCCTGCCGGACGTCGGGATCCAGCGGGCGGTCGATGTGGAGCAGCGTGTCGCTGAGCGAGGTGACCGGCGCCAGCGAGTTCATGATTTCGTGGGTCAGGATGCGCGAGAGCTTGCTCCACGACTCGATCTGGATCTCGCTCACCTCGCTGTTGATGTCGCTCACGGAGATGACCCGCCGGTGACGGTCTTCGAGCGTGATCTCCGAACACCCCAGCGTCAGGGCCATCTCGCCCGTCTCGGTCGAACACGTGACGCGGAGCTTCTCCCCGGGGCGGATCGCCGCCAGCGCCCGTGCCACCTCGGGAGCCGACTCCTCGAGCTGGCGGATGTGGTTCAGACGCGGCAGCCCGAAGATGCGCAGCGCCTCGCCGTTGGCCTGGTAGACGCTGCCCGTGTCGTTGACCGTGATCAGGCCGGTCTGGGCGCTCTCCATGATGAGCTGGTAGTAGCGTTCGCGCTCCTCGGCCCGCAGTTTGGTCCGCGTGAGGATCTCCCGGATGCGGTTCAGCGCCGTGTTGAGCATCGTGTTGTCGACCGTCGAGGGGTCCTCGTTGAAGCGGAAGGTCAGGTCGTCGCTGTCGATGGCGTTGAACATGAAGGTCACGCGCCGCACCGAATCCCCGTAGCAGTGGAGAATCCGCAGAAAGGCCAAACCCATGACCGGAACACAGATGAGTGTCAGCGGGTAGAGCCCCCGTGCGAGGATCCACCCGAAGACCAGCGAGGAGACCCCCAGGACCGTCGACCAGGCGATGACGGGGCCGTATGCAATGCCTCTCGGGAGTTTCATAAGCCGTAGCGTTTGATCTTGTTGTAGAGCGTCTGGCGGGTGATACCCAGTTGGCGGGCCACCTCGGTCATGTTGCCGCCGCAGCGCTCCATGGCCCGGGCGATCATCGTGCGCTCCATCTCGTCGAGGGTCGTGAAGCCCGAACCGTCGTCTGCCGGTGCCGGTGCGGGGGCGGGCCGCAGCAGCAGGGTCGAGGGGGTGACCGTCGGTCCGTCGCTGAGAATCACCGCCTTCTCGATGGTGTGCTGCAACTCGCGGATGTTGCCCGCCCAGGGGTACTCCTTCATCGCACGCACGGCCTCCGCATCGAACCCCTCGATCGCCTTGCCGTATTTGGCCGCATAGCGGCGCAGGAAACCTTCGGCCAGCGGGCGAATGTCCTCGCGGCGCTGGCGAAGCGGCGGCAGGTCGATGTGGATCGTGTTGATGCGGTAGAGAAGGTCTTCGCGGAATTCGCCCCGTTCGACCATCTTGTAGAGGTCGCGGTTCGTGGCCGAAATCAGGCGGATGTCGACCACGACGGGGGTGTTGCTCCCCACGCGGAAGATGCGGCCGCTCTGGAGTGCCGTGAGCAGTTTCGACTGCAGGTGGGGCGGGAGGTTGCCGATCTCGTCGAGGAAGAGCGTGCCGTGGTCCGCCACCTCGAACTTGCCGGCACGGTCCGTCCGGGCATCGGTGAAGGCCCCCTTGACGTGGCCGAAGAGCTCGCTCTCGAAGAGCGTCTCGGGCAGGGCTCCCATGTCGACCGGAACCATCAGCTCGCGGCGGCGGGCCGAACGGCGGTGGATCTCGCGCGCGAGCATCTCCTTGCCCGTGCCGTTCTCGCCCGTGATGAGGATGTTGGCATCGGTCGCCGCTACCTTCTCGACCAGCTCGCGGATACGCTCCATCGCCGGGCTCGTCCCCCAGAACATCGGCTCCTCCTGGGTCAGTTCGCGCTTGATCTCCTTCAACTGCTTTACCTCGCGCTGCGAACGGGCCAGGTTGTAGGCGTTGCGCAGGGCGGCCACCAGACGCTCGTTGTCCCACGGCTTGACCACGAAATCGACCGCTCCGTCGCGCATGGCCCTCACCGCAAGGTCGATGTCGGCATAGGCCGTGAAGAGCACCACCTGGATGTCGGGACGCGTGCGGTGGATCTCCTGCAGCCAGTAGAAGCCCTCGTTGCCGGTGTTGATGCCGGCCGAGAAGTTCATGTCGAGCAGGATGACGTCGATGGGTTCGCGGCGCAGCGTCGTCAGCAGTTGGTTGGGCGACGGAAGCGTCAGCACACGCGCGAAGTAGTTGTTCATGAGCAGCTGGACTGCCGACAGGATGCTGCGGTTGTCGTCGACGACGAGCAGGGTTCCCTCTTTCTCTTTGGCCATCTCTTTCGGAAGTTTTCGGGGACGGCCGTGGGGGAGTGGTGTGGCTCTCCCGGGGGCGTCTCCCGGGTTTCGGTGCGATAAAATTAGCGGTTTTGGCGGGAAAACGGGTGGCTCTGTCCAGATTTTTTACGCGAGTGTAAAAATATTTTACAGATTGGCTGTCGGGTGTAAATGTTTTCTTGCTGATATTTAGTTGGTTATATGCTTTGGCACGGCATTGGCACAAGGAGAGGGTGCCAAGATAAAAAGTCCAAAATCAGCATGAAACGAATGTTTCTTCTTTGGGGAGTGTCTATTTTCTGGACACTTTCGCTGGCCACTCCGGCTTCCGCTCGGGCGACTGCGACGTCGACCGGTGCGGCGGCCGATTCGGTGGCTCTCCCTGCGTCCGCGTCGGCTGCCTCCGCAGCAACAACGCCGGCTCCCGTTGCGAAGGCCTCGGGGCTCGACTCCGCTGCCATGTCGTCGGCCGACTCCGCTGCGGTTGCCTCCGGGGAGGGGTCCGCTTCGGAGGGCGAGCCGATGTCGCTCGAGGCGTGCATGCGCTATGCCGTCGAGCACAGCCCCGCCGTGCGGCGCCAGGCCTACACCAATCGCAACTATCGTCAGGATTATATCGAATCCGTCGCCTCGCTCGTCCCCTCGGTGAGCGGCACGGTCGGCGCTTCGACCAGCTTCGGCCGTTCGGTCGACCCCGAGACGAACACCTACACCGACGTCTCGAACTTCGACAACTCCTACTCCCTGTCGGGGCAGCTGCCCCTGTTTGCCGGGCTGACCGGCATCAACACGGTGCGCGCCGCCCGCGTCATGCGCCTGCAGGGGGTCGAGGAGCTGCAGCTGGCCCGCGACGAGATCGCCCTGAAGACCATGCAGGCCTATTTCGATGTGGTCTACTACACCGAGAGCGTGCGGCTGGCCCGCGAGCAGCTGGAGACCAGCACGGCCGAACTCGAGAAGAGCCGCAAGCTCTTCGAGCTGGGGTTGAAGAGCGCCGCTGACGTGGCGGAGGTCGAGTCGCAGCAGGCTTCGGACGACTACCTCCTCACGCAGCAGGAGAACAACCTCGCGCTGGCCGAGATCGCCCTCTCCGAGGCGATGAACTATCCGGCCGACCGGCCGCTGCGCATCGACACGGCGGTGGAGATCGAGACTCCGGCCGGTGTCGCCCCCTTCGACGAGGTGCTCGGCAACGCCCTGGAGAACAACCCCAAGGCGGTGGCCGCGCAGCACGACGTGCGCCATTCGAAGCTGCAGTTCTCCATCGCCAAGGGTAATCTCTATCCGTCGCTCTACGTCGGGGGCGGCTACTCGACCAACTTCTTCATGAGCCTCGACAACCGCGCGCTCTACGCCTCGTTCCCCAACCAGTTCCGTGACAACCGCGGTTTCTACGTCTCGGCGCAGCTGAACATCCCGATCTTCGGAGGGCTCGCGCGCCGCACCTCGATGAACCGCGCCCGCAACAACTGGCGCATCGCCGAGCAGACCCGCACGGAGACCCTCCGTACGCTCCAGAGCGAGGTGGCACAGGCCTATCAGCAGATGCTGGGCTACGGCAAGGAGTTCGTCCAGGCCTCGAAGAAGAGCGACGCCGCGCGGCTGGCCTACGAGGCCGTCGCGGGCAAGTACGAGCGCGGCATGGTCTCGGCCATCGATCTGCAGACGGCTGCCGACAAGCTGCTCCAGGCCCGTTCCGAACGGCTGCGAGCCCGGCTGCAATATATCATCAAGGTGCGGTTGGTGGCCTACTACAACGGCGAACCGCTGATTCGTTAAACCCGGAAAAAACAACACAACCATGGATATTCGCATTGAAAAGAAAAAGGGGCTGCGCGCCCTCTTCACCAAACGGGGGATTCCCTATCTCGCAGGAGCCGTACTCCTTGTCTTCATTGTGTGGCTGCTCGTGCGCGGCAACTCCTCGACGCTGCGTGTCGATGCCCGCACGATCTCCGTCGGGACAGTCGCCCGCGGCGAATTCAACGACTACATCCGCGTCACGGGGCAGGTACAGCCCATCACGACCGTGCAGCTGAGTCCGTTGGAGGCAGGCGTCGTCGAGCGGCTCGTCGTCGAGGAGGGGGCCTCGGTCCACAAGGGCGACGTGCTCGTGGAGCTGAGCAACACGTCGCTCACGCTCGAGATCCTGAACAGCGAGGCCGAGCTGGCCGAGAAGCAGAACATCCTGCGCAACACGCTCATTTCGATGGAGCAGCAGAAGCTCGACCTGCGGCTCGACAAGGTGCAGCTGGACCTCGATGTCGAGCGCAAGCACCGCACCTGGCAGCAGAACGAGGAGTTGTACCGCAACAACCTCATCGCCCGCGAGGATTGGCTCCAGTCGAAGGAGGATTACGAACTGGCCGCCAAGAAGCGTGAGCTGAACATCGAGCGGCAGGTGCAGGATTCGCTCTACCGCACGGTGCAGATCGAGCAGATGGAGGACAACCTCGCCAACATGAAGCGCAACATGGAGCTCATCCGCCAGCGCATCGGCAACCTGCAGGTCAAGTCGCCGATCGACGGCGAAGTGGGGCTGCTGGACGTCGTGCTGGGACAATCGGTCTCGTCGGGACAGAAGATCGGCCAGGTGAACGACCTGTCGGACTACAAGGTTGAGGCGCAGATCGACGAGAGCTACATCGACCGTGTGCGTGCGGGGCTCGACGCCACCTTCGAGCGGCAGGACACCGCCTACACGATGCGTCTGAGGAAGGTCTACCCCGAGGTGCGCAACGGCCAGTTCCGGGCCGACTTCACCTTCGTCGGGGCCCATCCGCGCAACATCCGCAGCGGCCAGACCTACTACCTCCATCTCGAACTGGGGCAGCCGACCGATGCGGTGATCATCCCCCGCGGGTCGTTCTACCAGTCGACGGGCGGCGCGTGGATCTACGTCCTCGCGCCCGAGGGTGACCGCGCCTACAAGCGCCAGATCCGCATCGGACGCCAGAACCCGCAGTACTACGAGGTGCTCGAGGGGCTGGAGCCGGGCGAGCGAGTCATCGTCTCGGGATACGAGAACTACGGCGCTAACGACGTGCTGATTCTCAACAAGTAAACCTCGCCGTCGCATGTTCCGCCAACTCGATTTCCGCTCGTGGCTCACCTTCCTGAGCCGCAACCGCCTCTATACGGCCGTCAACTTCGTCGGACTGGCGCTGGCGCTGGCCTTCGTGCTGCTCGTGGCCGACTACACGGTCCGCCAGCTCACGGTCGACAGCTATCAGACCAAGGCCAACCGCATCTATGCCGTCTGCTCCGAGGAGACGGTCGCCAGCGGCTACTATCTTCAGAAGTATCTGCGCGACCGCTATCCCGAGATCGAATCGACCTGTGCCGTGGCCATCTTCGAGGATGCGGATGCGGGTACGACCCCCGTGGAGATCGGCCGGCAGAAGTTCCTCGCCTCGGTGCTCTACGCCGACACGACCTTCTTCCGGATGTTCGACTTCACGCTGCTCGAAGGTTCGCGCGAAGAGGCGCTGGCCGCCCGCGAGAATGTCGTCCTCTCGGAGTCGTTCGCCCGCAAGGTCTTCGGGACCTTTAACCCGCTGGGGCAGACGCTCCGCGTGGACAACGACGAGCGCGTCTATGTCGTCAGCGGCGTCATGCGCGACATCGAACGCTCGGCGATTCCTGCGGCCGACATCGTCATGCGGGCCGAGCGCATCACCGAGACCAACGCGGCCAACGACGAACGCATGTCCAACAGCGGCGCCGGCGTTACGTTCCTGCTCGCCCGCAAGGGGGCCGACCTGCAGGCCAAGGTCCCCGACATGCTCGCCTTCTTCAAGGAGATTTATTGGCCCTATATAGGCAATGTCGTCCAGCAGGTGCGGCTCATCCCGTTGCGCGAACTCTATTTCGAACCGGTCAACAACTCCTTCAAACTGGCCCACGGCAGCCGGTCGTTCCTCTTCATCCTGCTGGGCGTGGGACTCGTGGTGCTCGTCTTCGCCGTGATGAACTACATCAACCTCACGGTGGCGCAGGCCGGATTCCGGGCCCGCGAGATGGCGGCCCGACGGCTGCTCGGCGCCTCGCGCGGAGACATCTTCCTCAAGTGGATCCTCGAATCGACGCTCTTCTGCGCCGCGGCGCTGCTCTTCGCCTCGAGCATCGCGGAGCTGCTCGTGCCGTGGGCCTCGCAACTCCTCGGTACGAAGGTCGCCGTCTGGGACGACTTCTCGTGGCCGGTGGCGGGCTGGTGCCTGCTGGCCGTTGTCGTGCTGGGCGTGATCTCGGGGCTGGTACCGGCACTGCTCGTGGCGCGCTATCAGCCTATCGACATCGTACGCGGCACCTTCCGCCGTCACGCCAAGACGCTTTACGGACGGGTGCTCATCGCCCTGCAGAACGTCATTACGATCGTCCTGCTCGCCACCTCGATCACCATCGGACTCCAGATCCGCCATCTGGTGAACGCCCCGATGGGATACGAGACGCACGACATCCTCAATATCGAAACCAGTATCTTCCCCGACCGGAGTGCGATGCGCCACTTCTGCGACGCGCTGCGTTCGCTGCCCGAGGTCGAGGCGGTCGGACTCGGATGCGGAACGCCCCACGACCGCGGCAACAACAATACCTTCCAGTATGGACCCGACCGGATGGTCTCGTTTCAGATCTTTATCGGCGACTCGGCCTATTTCCGGATTCTGGGTCTCGAACGGCTGCGCGACAACCACGTGGCCGATGCCGACGAGAGTGTCGTATTCCGAAACTTCTGGTCCTCGAATGTCTGGTACATCAACCAGTATGCCCTGCGCGAACTGGGCATTGCGGAGGATGCCCCCGAATTCAAGGTGGGCAAGGATCTCTCCCAAGCGATTGTCGTTGCGGGTATCTACCGCGACTTCCAGGTCGGCACGGCGCTCGACGCCCCGAGCGCGGTGCTGCTGCGCGAGGTGAACAATCCCGACGGATTCTATCCCTGGAACATCCTCGTGAAGACCGGCCGGGACCACGCCGCAGCCTACCGGGCCGTCGAGGAGCTCTTCCACCGGACGACCGACGGCGCCTCCTTCACCGGGCGTTACATCACCGATGAGATCGCCGACGACTTCGCGGCACAGCGGCGCCTGCTGCACATCGTCGGAATCTTCACCCTCGTGGCGCTCCTGATCTCCTCGCTGGGGCTCTTCGCCATGGCGGCCTACTACATCCAGCAGAAACGGCAGGAGATCGCCGTGCGCCGGGTCTTTGGGGCCTCGCGCCGCGAGATGCTCACGCGTCTGGTGCGCAACTTCATGGCACTCGTGGGCGTGGCATTCGTCATCGCCGTGCCGATTGCCGTCTGGGGGCTCCGGCGCTGGCTGGAGGAGTACAGCGTGCGCATCGCCCTCTCGCCGTGGATCTTTCTCGCCGCCGGCCTTTTTGCCGCGGTTGTGGCGCTGCTTTCGGTCGGATGGCAGAGCCGCCGCGCAGCCGATGCCGATCCGGTCGAATCGCTCAAGAACTGATTAAATCCGTTTGTCATGAAGATAGCTTTCCATAACTTCCTCACCACGCTGCGGCGCTACAAGGTCTCGTCGCTGCTCAACATCGTCGGGCTGACGATGGCCTTCACGGCCTTCTACGTCATTCTGGTGCAGGTGCGCTGGGAGATGACCTTCAACCGCGCCATCCCCGATGCTGAACGCATCTATCTGGTGGCGCCTCTCTCGCCGTTCGACGAAACGGGATACTCGATCTGCTCGACGCGGCCCGACGGCGAACAGCTCATCGCCCGATCGCCCGAGATCGAGGCCGGCGGCTGCATCCGCCCCTGGCGCTGGGAACAGCCCGTGTGGGTGAAGCGTCACGGCGAGTTCCTCCGTTTCCGGATGTCGCTCAACACCGTCTCGAAGGGTTTTCTCGAGACCGTGGGGCTGCGCACCGTCGAGGGGGATCTCGCAGCGCTCGGGCAGCCCAACAGCATCGCCCTCTCACGCTCGCAGGCTGCGCGGCTCGGCGTGCATGCCGGCGACATCCTCTGGCTCGGCGACCAGGAGGAGAAACGTGTCGATACGCAGCACGTGGTGGTGGCCATCTACGAGGATTTCCCCGCGAACAGCTCCTTTGCACACATCGTCGCCGTGACCGACGTCGGCGACCGGGACATGACCCCCTCCTACTGGAACGACTGCTATTTCGTCCGTCTGCGCGCCGGGGCCGACCCCGAGGTGCTGGCCCGGCGCTGGGAGCAGATTCACGCGGAGAACTACCGCGCCTACATGGAGCGAATGGCCCCCATCTGGGGCGAGGAGCTGACCGAGGAGGAGATGGAGGACCCGTGCGACTGTCTGCTTGTACCGCTCGACGGGATCTATTTCGACCGTCGGGTCGCCGACAGCATGGGCGCCTTCTCCAGCGGCTCCACGACGTTGACCTACGCGCTGCTGAGCGTCGCGGTGCTTGTCATCCTCATCGCCCTGATCAACTTCGTCAACTTCTTCTTCGCACTGCTGCCCGTGCGGCTGCGGGCCGTCAACATCCTCAAGGTCTTCGGCGCCCCGAACGCCTCGCTGCGCTTCAGCTTCCTGTTCGAGGCTCTCGGATTCGTCCTCATCGCTCAGCTCTGCGCCTGGTATGTCGCCATTGCGCTGAAGGGCTCCGAATTCGCATCGTATGTCAGCAGCTCGCTCGCACTGGGTGACAACCTCCCCGTGCTGGGCATTTCGCTCGGCGTCTCGCTCGTCGCGGCGCTCGTCGCCGGAAGTTTCCCGGCATGGTACATCACCTCGTTCAACCCGGCGATGGCCGCCAAGGGGTCGTTCGTCGGGTCGACGGCCGGCCGCCGCTTCCGCGTGGTGCTGCTCGGCGTGCAGTTCGTCATCTCGATCGGACTGATCGTCTTCTCGATCTGCTCGCTGCTGCAACAGCGCTATGTCCGCCGCTACGACCTGGGCTTCAGCCACGAACGGGTGTTGACCTTCCGGACCGCTTCGCAGCGGATCTCCCGTGCCGACCGGTTCGCTGAGTTCGCCTCGGCCCTCGAGCAGGATCCGCAGATCGTCGGCGTTACCGCGGGCCAGGGCCCGCTCGTCGCCGGAAAATTCTCGATCTGGGGTCGGAAGGTCGCCGACGAGGAGGTGATGATCCATGTGCGTCCGGTGCGCAGCAACTTTCTCGACGTGCTGGGTATTCCGGTCATCGCCGGCGAAGACTTCAAGCCCGGATACGACCGCGATACGACGCTGCACTACATCGTCAACGACCTGCTCGCCCGAAAGGGAGCCGGACTCGGTTTCCGGCTGGACGACGGCAATGTGGTCGGCATCTGTCCCGACTTCCACTTCCGGCCGCTGCAGTATCCCCTCGCACCGTTCGCCTTCGTGACCATCCCGGGCAGCATGGAGTATTTCTTCGTGCGCATGGCCGCCGGAGCCGATTTCGAGGCGGTCTGCAACCATATCCGGAGAACCGTCGAACGCCTCGACCCCGACTGCGAACCGGTCGAGATCCGTTTCCTGGACGAGGATATCAATGCCCAATACGCCCGCGAGCGGCGCATCACGACCATCGTCGGCCTCTTCACGGTGCTGGCCGTCGTCATCGCCCTGATGGGGGTCTTCGGCATCGTGCTCTTCGAAACGCAACACCGCCGCCGCGAGGTGGCCATCCGCAAGGTCATGGGCGCCACAACCCGGGAGGTGCTCCGCCTCTTCAACCGTCGCTACGTCCTGCTCGTTACGGTCTGCTTCCTCCTTGCCGCGCCGGCCGGATACTGGGCCGTCGACCGCTGGCTGGGCGCATTTGCCTACCGCGTGCCGATCCGCTGGTGGATCTTCGTGGCGGCCTTCGCCGTGGTGCTCCTCGTCACGGTCGCCACGGTTACCTTCTGCTCGTGGCGCACGGCCAATGAAAACCCCGCCGACTGCGTGAAATCCGAATAATCAAAATACTGCTGCATATGAAAATCGCACTGCGAAACTTCCTCACCACGCTGCGACGCTACAAGGTCTCGTCGCTGCTCAACATCGTCGGGCTGACGCTCGCCTTCACGGCCTGCTACATCATCCTGGTGCAGGTGCGCTGGGAGATGACCTACAACCGAACGCTCCCCGATTCGGAGCGCATCTACCTGGTCGAGTCCACCGACTGGTACGAACCCGGCACCTGGCAGTCGTGGCTCTGCCGGCCCATGGTCGAGCGGTTCCTCTCCTCGACCTCGGCCGTCGAGGCCGGCGGCTGCACCTGGAGTGGATTCGGCCCCTCGGTCATACTGCGCGAGAATACCTCGAAGATGGGTTACGACCGCTTCAACAACATCTATGCAGGCTCCATTTCGCTGTCGCTGCTCGACGTCTTCGACTTCCGGAGCGTGGCGGGCGATGTCCATGACCTCAAACGTGCGCAGAGCGTCATCGTCTCGCGCTCGACGGCCGAACAGCTCGGCGTCGGTGTCGGCGACATGATCTGGTGCGACACCGACCAGCCCTCGGCCGAGAATGCTCGCGAGGTGGTGGCCGTCTTCGAGGATTTTCCCAAAAACTCACTGCTCGCCGATTGTCAGATGGCCATGGATCTGGGCGACCAGAGTCTCGACGACCCCTCGGAGTGGAGCTATAATTACTTTGTCCGGCTCCAGCCCGGAACCGATCCCCGAACGGTCATCGAGGAGTGGAAACGGCTCTTCGTGGAGATGTATCCCGGTGAGGCGAACGAGGAGGGGCAGCTCGAAACGGATCCGATCCGCCTGTCGTGCATCCGCGACCTCTATTTCGAAACCGATGGCCGTGTGCCGTGCGCCCAGGGGTCGCTCGTGACGACCTACACGCTGTTGGGTATCGCCATGCTGGTCATCGTGCTGGCATTCATCAACTTCGTCAACTTCTTCTTTGCGCTGGTGCCCGTCCGCATCCGCACGGTCAACACCTTCAAGGTCTTCGGTGCGCCGAACGCCTCGCTGCGCTTCGGCTTTGTCTTCGAGGCCGTGGGGCTGGTCGTCGTCGCCCTGCTGCTGGCCTGGTACCTGGCCTTCGCCATCCAGAGCACCGAACTGGCCAGCTATATCTCCGCATCGCTGAGCGTGGCGCAGAACCTCCCGGTCATCGGCATCCTGCTTGCCGTGGCGGTGGTCATGGCCCTCGTGGCCAGTCTCTATCCGGCGTGGTACATCACCTCGTTCCCGCCCGCCATGGTGGTCAAGGGGTCCTTCTCCGGGACGGCCGGCGGTCGGCTGCTGCGTACGCTGCTGCTCGGATTCCAGTTCACCATCTCGATGGGGCTCATCATCGCCACGGGATTCATCCTCCGCCAGCACAACTTCATGCTGCGGCAGGAGATGGGCTTCGATCGCCGAAACCTGATGGCCGTGCAGCTCTCCGAAAAGGCTGCGCTGGGATACGATGCCCTGCGCGACCGGCTGATGACCGATCCGCGCGTGGTCGACGTCACGGGGGCTGAGGGCCGTCTGGTCAGCGTCAACCGCATGAGCTGGGGCCGCACCTACAAGGAACGGCGCGTCTCCCTGCAGGCCTATATCGTACGGTGGAATTTCCTTCGGATGATGGGTATCCCCGTTACCGACGGCCGCGACTTCCTCGAATCGGACGAGCACAAGGAGACCGGCATGCTGATCTGCAATGAGGCCGCCCGCCGCGAATACGGTTTTGAACTAGGCGACGAAATCGGCGGATTCTTCGGTCTCGATCCGCTCGTGGGTGTTTGCCCCGACTTCAACTTCCGCCCGATGCAGTACGACGTCGTTCCCTTTGTCTTCTATGTCGTTCCCGAAGAGTGGTCGCAACAATCGGGCGGCCGCGCCTCACAGCTGCTCTACCTGCGCTACCGTCCCGAGGCCGATGTCACGGAGGTGGCCGACTATCTGCGGCAGTGCATCGCCGAGACGGATCCGCACCTGACACCGGGTGAGATCCAGGTCCACACCTTCGAGGCGGAACTGGGCGCCGAGTATACGAAGGAGCGGCGGCTGGCCACGGTCGTCGGGCTCTTCACGGTGCTGGCCGTCGTCATTGCCCTGATGGGTGTCTTCGGCATCGTCCTCTTCGAGACGCAGTACCGCCGCCGCGAGGTGGCTGTGCGCAAGGTCATGGGCGCCACCACCGCCGAGGTGCTCCGTCTGTTCAACCGCCGCTACCTGTGGATGGTCGTCATCTGCTTCGTCATCGCCGCGCCGCTGAGCCTCTGGATCGTCCACCGCTGGATGGCCTCGTTCGCCTACCGCGCCCCCTTCACGGTGTGGATCCCCGTGGCGGCACTCGCCGCGGTGCTCCTCGTCACGGCCGCAACGGTCACCTTCTGCTCGTGGCGTACGGCCAACGAAAACCCGGCCGACTCCGTAAAATCCGAATAATGTGAATTTTCAAACTATAAAAACATTCTGATATGGCTATGTTGAAAGTGGAGAATCTCCACAAGATTTTCCGAACCGAAGAGATCGAAACCATCGCCCTGAACGGCGTGTCGTTTGAAGTCAACGAGGGCGAATTCGTCGCCATCATGGGCCCCTCGGGCTGCGGCAAGTCAACGCTGCTCAACATCCTGGGTCTGCTGGACAACCCCACCTCGGGAAGCTACCAGCTGCTGGGGCGCGAGGTGGCCACGTTGCGCGAAAAGGAGCGCACGGCCTTCCGAAAGGGCAACATCGGTTTCGTCTTCCAGTCGTTCAACCTGATCGACGAGCTGAACGTCTTCGAGAATGTCGAGCTGCCGTTGATCTACCTGCGTGTGAAGGCCTCGGAGCGCAAGCGCCGTGTCAACGAGATCCTGGCCCGCATGAACATCTCCCACCGCGCCGAGCACTTCCCGCAGCAGCTCTCCGGCGGTCAGCAGCAGCGTGTGGCCATCGCCCGCGCCGTGGTGTCGAACCCGAAGCTGATCCTCGCCGATGAGCCCACCGGTAACCTCGACTCGAAGAACGGCCGCGAGGTGATGGATCTCCTCTCGGAGCTGAACCGCGAGGGAACGACCGTCATCATGGTGACCCACTCGCAGTACGACTCGACCTTCGCCCACCGTGTGCTGCACCTCTTCGACGGCGAACTGGTGCAGGATCTTACCAACCGGATGTAACCGGCAGGCAGCCGGTTGCCGGTTGCCGGTTGCCGGTTGCCGGTTGCCGATTCGCCGATTCGCCGGATGCCGGTCGCCGGCCGCTGTCGCCGCTCATGAAAACGAGCCCCGTCCTTTGCGAAGGACGGGGCTCGTTGGTTCCCGGCGGGCTGAGGCTTAGCGTTTGAATTCGACGACGAGCGCCTGGCGCGGGCCGACCGTCGTCGACGCGTCGGGCATCAGCGCCTCGCCCGTCAGGACATTGCGGCCGTCGTGCAACCCTGCGGTGATCTCGGCGTAGTGCGACCAGGGAATCTGCTTTTTGCCGCGCGAGTTGTTGATGAAGACAAAGACGGCGTCCGTCGCATCGTAGCGGAAGTAGGCATAGGTGTTGTCGCGCGAGAGGAAGTGCATCGTGCGGCCATTGTGGATGACGGGTTTCGACTGCCGCCAGCGGAAGAGCCGCTGGGCGTAGTCGAACAGCTCCTTTTCGGTGCCCGTACGTCCTTCGGCCGTGAAGAGGTCCTTTTCATCGCCCTCCCAGCCGCCGGGGAAGTCGACGCGCAGACCGCCGTGGCCCTGCGAGAGGTCCTTCGAGGTGAACATCATCTCGTCGCCGGCAAAGATTTGCGGAATGCCGCGCAGCGTCGCCAGCAGCGTCAGCGCCAGCTTCATGCGCTGGGGGTTCTTGCGCAGTACGTCGCCGATGCGGTCGGTGTCGTGGTTGCCCAGAAAGATCATCATCTTCGAGAGGTCGTGGTAGACAAAGTCGTGCGACAGGCAGTCGTAGACGCGCGTCATACCCTCGCCCCAGCGCAGCGAATCGGTCGGCAGCGCCCGGCAGATCGCCTCCTGCAGCGGGAAGTCCATGATCGAGGGAAGGTGCGAATCGAAACCGTCCTTGTTCTCATTCCCGCCCTGCCAGTAGGCCAGCTGCGGAATCGACGAGGTCCAGCACTCGCCCACGATGTTGAGGTGGGGGTACTCCTTACGCACGGCGGCGCACCATTCGCTCATCGGGCCCTTCTCGTTGTAGGGGTAGGTGTCGACCCGGAAGCCATCGAGATTGGCGTACTCCGCCCACCAGACGGCCCACTGCTGGAAGTAGCGCAGCACGTAGGGGTTGTCGAGGTTCATGTCCGGCATCGACGGCACGAACCATCCGCTCTCCTGCAGGTTGAGGTCGTATCTCGAGGCGTTGGGGTCCATGTTCGTCGAGAAGCAGTTGTTCGTGGCGGTGTACTCCGGGAACTGGTGGATCCAGTCGGCGAAGGGAAGGTCGTGCATCCACCAGTGGGCCGTGCCGCAATGGTTGGTCACGATGTCCATGATCACCTTCAGCCCCCTGGCGTGGGCCGCGGCGACCATGTTGCGGTACTCCTCGTTCGTGCCGAAGCGCGGGTCGATGCGGTAGTGGTCGGCGCAGGCGTAGCCGTGGTAGGAGCCCCGACGGTCGTCGTCGAGCAGCAGCGGGGTGGGCCAGATGACCGTGGCGCCGAGGTCGGCAATGTAATCCAGATGGTCGGTAATGCCTTGGATGTCGCCGCCGTGACGTCCGAAGAGAGCTTCGCGGTCGGCCTTCTCGCGGGTGTCGTCCGTCGAGTCGTTGTCGGGGTTGCCGTTGGCAAAGCGGTCGGGCATGAGCAGGTAGATCAGATCGGCCGTCGTGAAGCTCTGCCGGTCGGCCGAACCGTCGCGACGGGCAGCAATCTCATAGGGGCGTTTGAAGGTGCGGTCGCCCTGACGGAAGACCAGATAACAGGTGCCGGGTGCGGCATCGGGATCGATCGCCACGTCGACGAAGAGGTAGTTCGGACTGTCGGCCCGGTGGACCTCCGCGACGCGGACACCCCGTCCGCCCTCGATGCGGACCTCGCAGTCGGAGATCCCCTTGCCGGCGATGAGTAGCTGGAGCGGAGTCTGCATGCCGGTCCACCACGAAAGGGGTTCCACCCGGGTCAGCTGCTCCGGCGTGGCATCCGCCACTGACGACGGATCGAAGGCCGGTTGTAGGTTGCAGCCTGCGGTTTTCATCATATTTTGCGTTTTAGAATCATTTGCCAGGATAATCTCTCCGGTGGAATCGACCCTCCGAATCGGACGCTCCGGTGGAACAGACCCCGGTCCCTCCTGCGGGAAGGGCCGGGGCTTGTCATTGGCGGCGGATCGGTGTGTCAGCGGCGCCCGCTGACGGCGATCATGTCGCAGAGTGTCGTGTTGTAGTCCTCGGCCGCCAGCAGCTCTTCGAGCGTCAGGTGCATCCGGTAGCGCCAGTAGTAGCGCGGGATGGCCGGAACGTTGATCCGTTCCCGCGACGGATCCGGCGCCCGCAGCGTCTCGTCCATCGACAGCCAGTCCTGCAGCGGAAGGATCGTGAACATCGCCGGCGACGAGAGGTGCATCTCGACAATACGGCGGCAGATCCACGCCTCGCAGTGTTCGGGAACAGGCCCCTCGCCGTGGAGCACCTCGCGGTAGAAACGCTCCGTCACGCCGCGGTCCTCCTCCCACCAGGCCCGCAGCGGATTCATGTCGTGGGTCGAGGTGGTGCAGACGCTCAGGTAGGGGTAGCGCCCCGGATCGGCAAAGGATTCGTTCATCGTCTTGGGCATGCGCTGGATCTCGAGCGAGAGGATCTGCAGCATCCGCATCGTCTCCGGCACGCAGTCGGGGATCATCCCCAGATCCTCGCCGCAGGCCAGCATGTCGGTGGCCGTCAGCAGCGCCGGCAGTTTGCGAAGGGCCGATTCGTGCCAGAAGCGGTCGTGACGCCGGTAGAAGAAGTCGTCGTGCAGGCGGTTGAACGACTCTTGCTGCCAGCCGGCCAGCTGCTGGTAGGTGAAGGTCGACTGGGCGGCAATGCGCGGGTGGTAGTACCCCTTGCGGTAGGGATCCTCGACGAAGAGCACGTCGTCGAGCAGCCGCAGCAGCCCTTCGCGCAGCCGCACCGTGCGTTCGTCATCGCCCCGGAAGGCCTCGGCCACGCGGCGCTGCGAGGCGTATTCGTTCCGCAGGCGCCCCTGGCGCAGGCAGCGCGTGCGCACCTCGTTGGCCAGGTCGCCGAACAGCCGGTCGAGGATCCACTCCTCGAGCGGCGGAGTCGTGTAGCGGCCCGTCGAGAGGTCGAATCCGAAGCTGCGCAGCTCGTCGGCCGAGTAGGGGAGGGCCGGGTTGAAGTGGCCCAGCAGCCCGTGGACCGCATCGACGGGGATCTCCCAGATGCGGAAGAAGCCCAGGATGTGGTCGATGCGGAAGGCGTCGAAATAGTCCGACATCT
Source organism: uncultured Alistipes sp. (assembly GCA_938014215.1). Taxonomy (GTDB): domain Bacteria; phylum Bacteroidota; class Bacteroidia; order Bacteroidales; family Rikenellaceae; genus Alistipes. Next base: position 59,233 of record CALLRW010000023.1, read on the forward strand.
TGTGCAGCCGCTGCTGCCACCAGGCGTAGTTGTCACGCGCCATGCGCTCCCAGTCGTAGGTCGGGAAGCCCCAGTTCTGGCCCAGGGCCGAGAAGGCGTCGGGCGGGGCGCCGGCCTGCGAATCGAGGTGGAAGAGGCGCGGCGTCTGCCAGGCGTCGACACTCGTGCGGCTTACGCCGATCGGCAGGTCGCCCTTCAGGATCACCCCCTGACTGTGGGCATAGCGGCACACCTCGGTCAGCTGCAGGTGGAGGTGGTACTGCACGTAGCAGTGGTAGCCGATGTCGCTGCGGTGGCGCAGGCAGTAGGCCTCGATCTTCCGGCGGTCGTAGCGCGCATAGTCGCCCCATTGCCGGAAGTCGGCCGTGCCGTATTCGTCGCGCAGCGTGCGGTAGGCGGCGTAGGGGAGCAGCCATTCGCGGTTGGCCTCGAGGAAGGCCTTGTAGTCGCGGCGGGCGGCAGTGCGGGCTCCGTTGCGGGCGAAGGCCGCGCGCAGAAGCCGCTCCTTGGTCTGATTGACCCGTTCGTAATCCACCTCGGGCAGGGCGTTCAGCTCGTCGCGCAGGCGGCGGTACTCCTCGTCGTCGGGGACCCCCGCCTCGGTCAGTCGCAGAAACTGCGGGTGGAGGGCGAAGATCGAGTTGGCGTTGTAGGGGTAGGAGTCCTCCCACGTGCCGGTCATCGTCGTGTCGTTGATCGGAAGCACCTGGATCACTCGCTGGCGGGTGGCGGCGGCCCAGTCAACCAGCAGCTTCAGGTCAAGGAATTCACCCACGCCGAAGCTCTCCTTCGAGCGGAGCGAGAAGACCGGGACGGCTGTTCCGGCACTCCGCCAGCGACGCTCGCCGAAGCGGGGCAGCAGGGTGGCGTCGAGCAGCTGTTCGCCCGTTGTGCGGGGCTCCTCCCACGTGCGGTTCGAACCCTCCTCCCATTCGATCGGGGTGAGTGTCGTGCGGTTGACGATCAGGAACTTGTATTCGCACCCCTGGGGCAGGGCGATCCGCAGCCGCCACGTCGGGAAGAGGGCATCGTCGAACGGCACGATGCGCTGCCAGTTGTCGAGTGCCGCGGCGGCCAGGGCCAGCGTCTCGTCGGGACGCAGACTCGGGGCCACGACCTGCAGCAGCACCTCCTGCTGCGGATCGCCCTGACGGGAGCTCTTCTTCCGCGTCGGGCGAGGCTCCTCGAGCGGCCCGTTGGCCCGGGCGAAGATTCCCCGCGTGTAAGCCGCCGAGCAGAAGGCCGATTCGGCGGGCATCTCCTGCCAGCGGTCGCGCAGGCGGAGGGCCTGGTGCGGCGCCAGTTCCGGCAGGAACAACCGGTGGCCGTGCCATTCGGTACGGATGCAGACGCCGTCGCGCTCGACCGTATAGCGGTAGCTGAGCGGCATGCGCGGGTCGCGGCACTCGGCAACACCCTGCCAGATGCCGTTGCCGAGGTGCTGCATGGTGATTTTCCGCTTCTCGAACAGCATCACGAGCTGTTCGCCCCACTGGGTGCGGTATTCGATCTCGAAGTAGAGTTTCATGATGGTGTATGGATCGATGATAGCTTTGGATTCAGTACTTACAAAATTAAAACTTTTACACGCATTTCATGCGTCCGTGCGGGTTTTTTTCGGCAAAGTGGTGCAAGGTTGTCGGAAAATGCGTACCTTTATTCTACCGACCAAACCAAAACCACGAACCTATGAAATTCTTTATCGACACGGCGAATCTCGATCAGATTCGCGAAGCCAACAAACTGGGTGTCCTCGACGGCGTTACGACCAACCCGTCGCTCATGGCCAAGGAGAACATCCGCGGCCAGGAGGCCTGCAACCGCCACTATGTGGAGATCTGCCGCATTGTCGGCGGGGATGTCAGCGCCGAGGTTATCGCCACCGACTTCGAGGGCATGGTGCGCGAAGGCGAGGCTCTGGCTGCGCTCGATCCCCACATCGTCGTGAAGATCCCCTGCACGGCCGAGGGTATCCGCACCGTGACCTACTTCTCGGCCCGCGGCATCCGCACGAACTGCACGCTGGTCTTCTCCGTCGGGCAGGCCCTGCTGGCCGCCAAGGCCGGAGCCACCTATGTCTCGCCCTTCGTCGGACGGTTAGACGACATCTCGGAGGACGGCGTTGAGCTCGTGGCCCACATCGTGCGCGTCTACCGCACCTACGGGTTCAAGACCCAGGTGCTGGCCGCCTCGATCCGCCACACGCACCACATCATCCAGTGCATGGATGCCGGTGCCGACGTGGTGACCTGCCCGCTGTCGGCCATCCTTGGCCTGCTGAAGCATCCGCTCACGGAGAGTGGCCTGAAGCAGTTCCTGGCCGACCATGCCCGTGTCAATCAGGGCTGATTTCCAACCTGTCCTCCCGGCTGAAAAGAGGGCGGCGACTCCGGACGGAGCCGCCGCCGGTCTTTCTCCGGGTTTTGTCAGGGAACGGTTTGAACCGTCCGGTGTGGAGTTGTAGCCGGTTTGCGGGCCGGTCAGTTCAGCTGCCGGAACGAGATGGCAAAGCCGCCGCCGGCCGCCAGCTGCATCTTCAGCACGTCGGATGCCTGGACCTTGCGGCGGGTGATGCGGTAGGCTTCGGGGTTGGTCGCGTAGTCGGCATCCGGCGCATCGGCGTAGATCGTGGCTTCGTAGCGTTTGCCCTTCTCGAGGAAGTGCAGCGGCACCTCGAGCGTACGGCTGTTCTCGTCCGTGACCCCGCCGACGAACCACTGTCCCGACTCCTTGGCCTGGCGCGCTACCACGATGTAGTCGCCCGGCTCGGCCAGCAGGTACTCGCTCCGGCGCCAGTCAACGGCCACATCCTTGATGAACTGGAAGGCATCCATGTACTGCTCGTAGTGTTCGGGCAGGTCGGCGGCCATCTGCAGCGGCGAGTACATCGTCACGTAGAGCGCCAGCTGGTTGGCAATGGTCGCATTGACGTGCGAGTGGTTGCCCGGGGCGAAGCTCGAGATGTCCATCACGAAGATGCCCGGCGTGTAGTCCATCGGACCGCCGTTCAGACGCGTGAACGGGAGAATGGTCACGTGGTGGGGTTTCGTCCCGCCGAAGGCCTGGTACTCGGTGCCGCGCGCCGACTCGTTGCCGATCAGGTTGGGGTAGGTGCGGCACAGTCCGGTCGGGCGCACCGCCTCGTGGGCATTGACCATGATGTGGTGGCGGGCCGCCTGCTTGACGGCGTAGAGGTAGTGGTTCACCATCCACTGTCCGTAGTGGTACTCGCCGCGCGGGAGAATGTCACCCACGTAGCCGCTCTTGACGGCATTGTAGCCGTAGCGGTCCATCAGCCGGTAGGCCTCCTCCATGTGGCGTTCGTAGTTGCGCACCGACGACGAAGTCTCGTGGTGCATCATCAGACGGACGCCCTTTTTGTGGGCGTAGTCGTTCAGCGCCGCGATGTCGAAGTCGGGGTAGGGCGTCACGAAGTCAAAGACGTAGTCCTTGCTGCAGTTCGACCAGTCCTCCCAGCCGATGTTCCACCCCTCGACCAGCACCTGGTCGAAACCGTTCGCGGCGGCAAAGTCGATGTAGCGGCGGACCTTCGCGTTGTTGGCCGAGTGTCTGCCGTTGGGTTTGCTCGTGAGGTAGTCGGTCTGGCCGAGTTTGACCGAGGTGTGGTCGTCGGTGTAGGCCCAGCTTCCCTTGCCGGTGATCATCTCCCACCACACGCCGATGTACTTCACCGGCTTGATCCACGATACGTCGTCATAGGCGCACGGATCGTTCAGGTTGAGGATCAGACGCGAGGCCAGCAGATCCGTGGCGCGGTCCGAAACCTGGATCGTCCGCCACGGCGTATGGCACGGCGTCTGCATGTGGCCCTTCCACCCCTGGGCATCGGGCGTAAGATGCGACAGGAAGGTGCGCGTCGCGGGGTTGTAGTCCAGGTGCATGCAGGCGTAGTCGACCAGGGCCGCCTCGTGGATGTTGATGTAGAGCCCCTCGTCGGTCTTCATCTGCAGGGAGGTCTGCACGCCGGTCATCGAGAAGGGGGTCTGCGACGAGTTCCCGCAGATGGCCGACTGCATCCGCTGCGGAATCTCGCTCAGACGCGATTCGACGTATTCATACTCCTGCGTGTCGTAGTCGCCCGGGATCCACCATGCCGTGTGGTCGCCCGTCATGGCGAAGCCCGTGAGCTCCTCCTTGATGACAAAGTAGGTCAGGTTTTTCTGTTCGGGAAACTCGTAGCGGAAGCCCAGTCCGTCGTCGAAGAGGCGGAAGCGGATGCTCATCCGTTTGTCCGAGGCCTCCCGGAACAGGTCGACCTTCAGTTCGTTGTAGTGGCAGCGGATCTCGGACTCCTCTCCCCAGACCGGATTCCACGTCGTGTCGCACGTGTCGCGTTCGACGTTTTCGATCGTAAACCCGTCGTGGAGCGATTCCGCGGGGTGTTCGTCCACCTTGGAGATCGTCTCCTGACCGAAGACAAGCCGCGTAGCCTTGATGTCTCCGCGCAGTTCGAAGCCCAGCGGGCTGGGCAGGATGACCGCCCGGTTCTTGTAGCTGAGCGCATACTGCGGGGTGCCGTCGGCCGCGAGGCTGAAGGTCATGCGCAGATTGCCGTCGGGCGATTCGAGCACCTGTTCCGTGGCCGAGGTCGTTTGCCACGCCATGGTTCCTGCCGCAAGTGCAACGGCAGCCATCATTCTCAATCTATTCATTTTCGGAGGTTTGGGTTCGTTTGAATTCGACGACGAGCGCCTGGCGCGGGCCGACCGTCGTCGACGCATCGGGCATCAGCGCCTCGCCCGTCAGGACATTGCGGCCGTCGTGCAACCCTACGGTGATCTCGGCGTAGTGCGACCAGGGAATCTGCTTTTTGCCGCGCGAGTTGTTGATGAAGACAAAGACGGCGTCCGTCGCATCGTAGCGGAAGTAGGCATAGGTGTTGTCGCGCGAGAGGAAGTGCATCGTGCGGCCATTGTGGATGACGGGTTTCGACTGCCGCCAGCGGAAGAGCCGCTGGGCGTAGTCGAACAGCTCCTTTTCGGTGCCCGTACGTCCTTCGGCCGTGAAGAGGTCCTTTTCATCGCCCTCCCAGCCGCCGGGGAAGTCGACGCGCAGACCGCCGTGGCCCTGCGAGAGGTCCTTCGAGGTGAACATCATCTCGTCGCCGGCAAAGATTTGCGGAATGCCGCGCAGCGTCGCCAGCAGCGTCAGCGCCAGCTTCATGCGCTGGGGGTTCTTGCGCAGTACGTCGCCGATGCGGTCGGTGTCGTGGTTGCCCAGAAAGATCATCATCTTCGAGAGGTCGTGGTAGACAAAGTCGTGCGACAGGCAGTCGTAGACGCGCGTCATACCCTCGCCCCAGCGCAGCGAATCGGTCGGCAGCGCCCGGCAGATCGCCTCCTGCAGCGGGAAGTCCATGATCGAGGGAAGGTGCGAATCGAAACCGTCCTTGTTCTCATTCCCGCCCTGCCAGTAGGCCAGCTGCGGAATCGACGAGGTCCAGCACTCGCCCACGATGTTGAGGTGGGGGTACTCCTTACGCACGGCGGCGCACCATTCGCTCATCGGGCCCTTCTCGTTGTAGGGGTAGGTGTCGACCCGGAAGCCATCGAGATTGGCGTACTCCGCCCACCAGACGGCCCACTGCTGGAAGTAGCGCAGCACGTAGGGGTTGTCGAGGTTCATGTCCGGCATCGACGGCACGAACCATCCGCTCACGAGTTGTTCACGGTCGTATTGCGAAGCATTGGGATCCATGACCGGAGCAAAGCAGTGGTTCGTCCCGGTGTACTCCGGGAACTGGTGGATCCAGTCGGCGAAGGGGAGGTCCCGCATCCACCAGTGGGCTGCCCCGCAGTGGTTGGGAACCAGGTCCATGATCACCTTCAACCCCTTGGCGTGGGCCGCGGCGACCATGTCGCGGTACTCCTCGTTCGTGCCGAAGCGCGGATCGATGCGGTAGTAGTCGGCGCAGGCGTAGCCGTGGTAGGAGCCCCGGCGGTCGTCGTCGAGCAGCAGCGGGGTGGGCCAGATGACCGTGGCGCCAAGATCGGCGATGTAGTCAAGATGGTCGGTAATGCCCTGGATGTCACCGCCGTGCCGTCCGAAAAAGGCTTCGCGGTCGGCCTTCTCGCAGGTGTCGTCCGTCGAGTCGTTGGCGGGGTTGCCGTCGGCGAAGCGGTCGGGCATGAGCAGGTAGATCAGATCAGCCGTCGTGAAGCTCTGACGGGCGGCCGAACCGTCGCGGCGGGCGGCGATTTCGTAGGGCAGCTTGAAGGTGCGGTCACCCTGTCGGAAGACCAGGTAGTAGGTGCCGGGCATGGCATCGGGGTCGATCGCCACGTCGGCAAAGAGGTAGTTCGGACTCTCGGCCCGGTGGAGCTCCGTGATGCGGACGCCCTGCCCGCCCTCGATGCGGACCTCGCAGTCGGAGATCCGTTCGCCGGCGATGAGCAGCTGGAGCGGCGTCTGCATGCCGGTCCACCACGACAGGGGCTCCACCCGGGTCAGCTGCTCCGGCGTGGCATCCGCTACCGACGACGGATCGAAGGCCGCAGGTTGCGAGCAGGCCATCGTCGCCGCGGCAAGCAGCATCAGTAGGGTTCGTTTGATCATGTGTTGGCAGTTTGAAGGTTCGTGAAAAAGAGGCGTCCCTCCTCCGGCCGAATCAGCCGCAGGTGGACGCCTCGGGGTTTTTAGCGGTAGATGCGGTAGGCAAAACCGTCGAGCGGAAGCTGGGTCGAGAGGGTCGTCTGCTCGCCCGTCATCAGATCGGTCACCGTTCGGTTCTGCCATTCGGCCGGCAGTTCGGCCGTGACCGTCCGGTCGCGGACATTGGCCGCTACGAGCACCTCCTCGTCGCCGAGTCGCTTGGTGAAGAGCATCCAGTCATCGGCCGGATGGGAGGTCGTCTGCCCCTTGCGCAGGGCCGGAATCGTGTTGTAGAGGTGCATCAGCTTCGCATACTCGCGGCGCAACGGTGCGTTGCCCGTCCAGTCGACCGCGACGTAGTTGAAGAAGTTGATCGGTTCGGGATAACCCACCTCCTGCGATCCGTAGATCAGGGCTCCGCCGTGGAGGAAGGCGGCAATGACGAAGGCCGACATCGACCCGCGTTCGCTCCGGTACTCGACGATCGGCGAGAGTTTGGTCGCCTCGTCGTGGTTGGTCGTGAAACGGAGCTTCACGCACCCCTGCGGAATCGAATCGTACTCCAGACTGTCGATGTGGCAGAGCCGCGAGGCCGGTGCCTCGTGGATGAAGACATCACGCAGCCCTCCGAGGAAATCCCAGGCGTAGTTCATCTCGAAACCGGCCCGGAAGTGGTCCTTGCGTTTGCCCTCGGCCAGCATCAGCAGCGTGCGGTCGGGGATCGCCCGCAGCGAATCGATGGCCTGCTTCCAGAAGTCGTACGGCACGAAATCCGCCGCATCGCAGCGGAAACCGTCGATGCCCGCCTCGCGGACCCAGAACTTCATGGCGTCGATCATCGCCAGGCGCATCTCCGCATTGTCGAAGTCGAGGTCCGCCACGTCGAGCCATCCGGTCCCTTCGGGGCTGATGATCTCCCCCTGCTCGTCACGGGTGTACCAGTCGGCGTGTTCGCTCACCCACGGGTTGTCCCACGAGGTGTGGTTGGCCACCCAGTCCAGAATGACCGACATCCCCTTCTCGTGGCACAGCGATACGAGCCGCGTGAACTCCTCCATCGTGCCGAATTCGGGGTTGAGCGCCTTGTAGTTGCGGATGCAGTAGGGCGAGTTGACCGAGCGTTCGCGCCCTACCTCGTAGATTGGCATGAACCAGACGACGTTGGCGCCCAGCGCGTGGATCGAATCCAGCTGCTGCGCAATGGCGTTGAACGACGAACTGGGGGCGAAAACCCGCGGATTGATCTGATACATCATCACATCCTCCGGGGCCGGGACCGTATGGGTCGGCTGCGCCGGGCGGCCGCACGAGCCGAACAGCAGCGTGAGGCTCAGCAGAATGGTCGAAATAAGGTTGTATTTCATGGCGTATGGCTACTTTTTCAGAATCAGGTATTGATAGGGATCGAGCTCCAGAACCGACGACAGGGTGACGCTCCCTCCGTCGATCAGGTCGGTCAGCGTGTCGCCGACGCGCTCCATGGGGGTCTTGACCGTCTGCGGCTGGTCGGAGAGGCTGGCGATGACGAGCAGCAGCGATCCGTCCGAAGTCTGGTAGCTGAAGGCCATGGCGCCCGTCATGCTGTAGCTCTTCAGCGTGCCGCCACGCACCTGCGCGGTCTGCCGGTAGGCCGAGAGGATCGCTTGGTAACGGGCCCGGTATTCGGGTTCCGAATCCCAGTCCAGCACGCGGTTGTTGAAGAACGACAGCGCTTGCGAATAGCCGATCTCCTGCGAGCTGTAGACCATCGGCACGCCCGGCAGCATCGTCGCGATGACGAAGGCCGACAGGGCGGCATCCCGTCCGCCGTAGGTCGTGATCGGCGAGGCGGTCGACGCCAGGTCGTGGTTCGTCGAGTAGCGCATCCGCCATTTGCCGTCGGGAATATCCCGGTACTCCTCCAGATGGGTCTCGAAGAGCTCGGCCGCCGTGGCCGACCCCTTGAAGAGCTGCTCCAGCTCCGAGGCGAAGCTCCAGCCGTAGACCAGGTCGAAGCCCGCCCCGTAGAGCTGCGATTCACCCCCTTCGGCCAGCATGAGCAGATCGCTCTTCTCGCCGTGCAGCGCGTCGATGGCCTCCTTCCAGAAGTCGAGGGGCACCCCCTCGGCATAGTCGCAGCGGAAACCGTCGACATCCGCCTCGCGGATCCAGTAGCTCATGGCCTCGATCATCGCCCGGCGCATCTCCGCATTGTCGAAATTCAGGTCGGCTACGTCGCTCCAGCCCATCCCTTCGGGCGAGATGATGTTGCCGCCGGCATCCTGGGTGTACCACTCCTTGTGGTCTGTGATCCAGGCGTTGTCCCACGAGGTGTGGTTGGCCACCCAGTCCAGAATGACCTTCATCCCCATGCCGTGGGCCGTCGCTACCAGCGACTGCAGATCCGCGAGCGTTCCGTAGTCGGGGTTGACCGCCTCGTAGTCGCGCACGCAGTAGGGCGAACCGATGGCGTTGAGACTGCCCGGTTCGTAGATGGGCATCAGCCAGAGTATGTCGGCCCCCAGTTCGCGAATGTCGTCCAGGCGGCCTTCGATGGCCTTGAGCGACTCCCGCTCGGCAAACAGCTTGGGGTTGGCCTCGTAGATGACGCTCGAATTGGCTTGTCCGGAGGCCGGAAGCTCCGGCCCCTTTTCAGCGGACGTTTCGTCGCCGCATCCGTACAGATGCAGCAACGAAACGACCATCATGATGTGTGTGAGTTTTCTGAACATCTCCTCTTATAGTCTTGGTGTGATAGCTTATCGCTCGATTCCGTACTCCGATTCGTGGCCGATGACCAGACTCTCGGCCAGCGAACGGAAGTATTCGCCGCGGTCCGAAGCCACGTTGCAGTTCGGCACCTCGCCCGTGAACTCCTCGCCGAAGAGCGTCACGAACTCCACGCACGCCTTCAGGTAGGCGCTCGAACGGGTCGGGTGTTTCGAATCGCCCGAGTAGTAGAGGCTCCAGCCCGAGTGGTCGGTCCGCGACTGGGCGAAGGCCGGTCCGACGGGGGCTACCCACGTGTCGGCGGCTTCGGCCATGGCCATCGTACCCTCCTTGAGCAGGCGGTCGAACTCCTCGTAGCTCTGGTAGCTGCCGTAGCTGCTGGCCGGGTAGGCCCACGTCAGATCGAGGATGATCTTGCAGTCGGGCGAGTACTGGCGGATCTTCCGCGCCAGCTCCACGCAGTTGTCAACCACCGAGGCGTAGGCCGTCGGGTTCGAGGCGTATTTGGCCGGGTTGGTGCTCTGGTCCTGGATGATGGCGTAGTCGTAGCCGCCCTGCTCGATGGCGTCGCTCGACATCGACAGGCTCAGGTGGTCGGCAAAATCCTGCGAGCCCTTCAGATGGGCCTTGATCTTCAGGTCGTAGCCCTGGCTCCAGGCGATCTCCTTGAGCATGAAGACCGGATTGAAGTAGTACGAGAAGGAGTTGCCCAGCACGAGGAGCTTCCGGGTCTGGGTCGGCTTCTGCGTGCCGAAGTTCTGCACGTTGACGGCCGTGAAGCCGAAGTCGGGCATGCTGCAGGCGCTGCGCGAGGTCTCGTTGATGTTCTGGGTGCTGCCGTCGCAGGTCATCGATCCCACGGCGCGGCAACGGATCTTGACCAGTCCGTCGGTGAGCGGGCTGTCGAAGGTCATCGACTGCAGAACGGTCGTGTACTGGTAGGAGTCGGCCGCCCCGGAGCCCGTCGAGACGTCGCCCGAACACTTGTAGGTGTAGCGGATCGACGGATCCTCCTCGGCCGTGCGCAGATCCTCCTCGACACTCTTCCAGACGCCGCCGTCGAGGTATTCGACGATGAAGTATTTCGGCGACTTGGCATCACCGGCCATCGTGGCGTCGAACTCGATCGTCGAGCCGGCCGTCAGATCTTGGGCGTTGAAGGTGAAGAGCCAGTAGTCGCCCTCGACCATCGTGCTGACGTTGGGGTTCTTGCCCTTGACCGTGCAGGTGAAGGGGACGTCCGCGTGGGCATCGCCGCGCACGACCGAGATGCAGCCGGCCGCGCCGTTCGTCGCCGGAATCAGCTGCCGCGTCGGCCACAGCGTCTCATACGAGGCCAGGCTGCTGTCCTGGAAGACCCACTGGCTCAGGAAGGCTGCCCCCGAGGGGCTCTGCGAGACGGCGATCGTGGCCGTCTGCGAACCGTCGGTCGAGGTGAAGGTCAGCGTCGTCGAACGCGTCATCGACGAAAGGTTCGGATCCGCGCAGATGCGCAGCGTCTGGATCTTGTCGCTCTGGCTGCCGCCCGTGAGGATGTTGTTCGACATGTCGGTGACATAGACCCACGTGTCGGGCGAACTGATCGTCCAGTCCCACTGGGCCGACGAGAGGGTGAAGACCGTCGACGTACCCTTCGAATCGAACGTGCAGCTGTTGATGCTCAGCTCGAATGTGTCGCTGACGCCGGCACGGTCGTAGGGATCCACCTCCGTGACACCCGAATTGGTGACCGTCACGTAGTAGTCGCGGTCGAGCGTCAGGTGGAAGTCCGGGGCCTGCGACGAGGAGCAGTTGAAGATGGCGTTCATCTCGGCGCCGGTGAGCTCCGTGCCCATCTCGATGTACTTGTACGTATAGCCGTTGATGGTCTTCTCGCCCGTGACGGGAATGCCCGGCCAGGCGGCCGTGACGTCGCCCGTATCGAACCAGCCGTAGACGTGGGTGATTCCCCACGAGGTCAGATCCTCGGCGTAGAGGGTGTAGCCCGCATATTCGCTCGGGCGCTCGATGGCCGTCCACGAATCGGCCGTGATCGAGTAGTAGTAGTCCTTGTCGACCGTGATGCCGCTCTGGCCGTCGAACTGCGTGCCGGCGTTGTTGTGGAAGATCAGGTTGATGTTCTGACCCTCGTTGGCCTCACCCATGTCGAAGTACTTCAGCGTCGTCTTGCCGATGGTCACCTCGCCGTCGGCCGGAATGCCCGGCCAGGCTCCGAAGATCTCGCTGTCGCCCCATGCGTAGAGGTAGAGGTCGTCCCAGCCCGAGTTGTCCTCGACGTAGACCACATAACCGTCGTGTTCGGACTCCTCCTCGTCGTCGGACGAGGTGTCGAAGAACGAGGCCCACTTGTTCACGTAGATGTTCGTACGCGATCCGGGGCGGGGTTCTCCGTGCGCAGCACCGGCTCGTTGAGGGCCGAACGCTCCTCGCCGTCGTTCGTCGAGACGAAGTGGTAGCCGTCGGCCAGCGTCTTGCCGTTGACGAAGGTCGACGGATCGAGGTAGATGCCCCATTTGCTGTCGACGGTCGTCGATTTCTCCAGTTGCCACCGCAGATCTCCGGCTGCGGCTTCGTCGCCGCCGTTGAAGGCGCCGGCGATGTAGATGATGTCATTGTCGACCGTCTCCCGGGGGACGATCACCTCGAGCAGGATGTTCCCGTCCTTGACCTCGAATGCCGGCTGTTCGTGATCGAATACGATCTCGTCCCGATCGCAGGCCCCCAGTGCGAGGGTGGCCGTCAGCAGCAGTATGATGTTGGTGATAAACTTTTTCATGACCTAATGGCTGTTAATAGTTCGGATTCTGTACAAGACCGGGGTTGACCAGCAGCGCCGACGACGGCAGCGGGAACCATTCGTATTTGCGGTCTCTCTTGGCCGGAAGATCGAAGGCACTCTCCGTGGCCCGGCCGAAGAACCACCACTGCCCCTGGGTGAACTTGTCGAAACGGCGCAGGTCCGTACGGCGGCGGCGTCCCTCGCAGAGGAACTCCTGGCCCCACTGGTTGAGCATCCAGTCCATGTCGAAGGCCGTGAAGCCGCGGCCCGGGTTGTCCTTCTCGACGCTCCAGTCGCTGCTCGAGAAGTAGCGCTGGCGGACCGAGTTGACCAGATCCTTGGCCCCGTCGGCATCGCCCCGGCGCATCTTGCACTCGGCCAGCATGAAGACCGCCTCCGAAAGCCGGAACTCCACCTCGTCGATATCCTTGAAGTTGTAGCCCGTCGAGGCCGGGTAGAGCGGGTACTTGATCAGCCGGACTCCCGAGTTGGTCTCGCCCCAGCGCGGCGACATCACCGTCTCCAGCGTGCGGCCCGAGTTGAGGAACGTCCCGACCTGATCGACGTAGACCAGCGACTGTCCGTCGCGGTCGGCATCGGCCTTCAGCGCCTCACCCGTTCCGAAGTTGGTCTTCACCTCGCCCTTGAGGAACATGCCGCTGTAGTTGCCCGCATCGTCGCAGACGAAGTTCGACTTGCGGATATCCTTATCGCTGAAGCGCTCGTAGACGGCGCCCAGCTTGTCGTTGTAGGGCGCGTCGAGGAAGCAGACCCCGCCGTCCGTACCGCCCGTCGGCAGCACGTTGCCCGAGTTGTCGTACGACGGTGCCAGGCAGCAGCAGTTCCAGCCGTCCTGCTTCGAGATCGGCTCGCCGGTGTACTCCCAGATGTTGTAGGGCAGGAAGGGCATGTCTCGCATCCAGGCACCCTCCATCTTGCCGTCCTCATAGGCGAAGGCCAGAATCACCTCGGGGCACGTGGTGTTGTTGATCGAGTAGATGTCACGGTAGTCGTCGGCCAGTTCGTAGGTGCCGTACTGTCCGCCGATGATCTCCTCGCACAGTTGGGCGCACTCGTCGTAGTGGTCCTCCTTGATGAAGACCTCGGCGTTGAGCAGCATGCGCGCCTTGATCATGCGGTTGGCGGCCTGGTTCATGCGGTTCACCTCGTTCTTCTTCAGGTAGGCCACGCTCTCGTCAAGCTCCGTGACGATGAAGTCGTAGATCTTCTTGCAGCCCTTGTCGAAGTCGGGGTCGGCCGAGGGGGGAACCTCCGAGCTGACCGAGATGTTCAGCGGCAGCGCGCCGCCCCAGATCTCGAAGATGTTGTAGTAGGCCCAGGCGCGCAGCGTGCGGACCTCGGAGATGTAGGACTGGAGCTCCTCGGAGGTCATGCCGATCGAGCCGGCGTCGATCCGCCCCAGGTCGTAGATGACGTTGTTGCACAGTCCGATGGTGGTCCAGGCCGTCTCCCACGTCTGACGGATGATCTTCGAATCCGCCGTCCACGTCTGCGACGAGAGGACGAACTTCTCGGCCTCGTCGTAGCCCCACAGTCCGCCGTTCCACGAACGCCAGGCGATCTGGTCGGCCGAGAACTCCTGCAGGTACCAGAAATATTCGATGTAACTCTTCACCGCCTTCTCGTAGATGGCGGCTACCGCCCCCTTGACGCTGTTCTCGTCCGAATAGTAGATCGATGCATCCACCCGGTCGAAGACCTCCTCCTCGAGGTCGAAACACGATACGGACGACAGGGCAACGGTTATTGCCACGATGGCTTTCAATATGATCTGTTTCATCTTGCTTGTCGGTTGTTTGAGGTTAGAATCGCATGGTCAGACCGATGGTGATCTGCGTGGCAAGCGGATAGGCGCTCGATACGTCCACGCTCGGTGTGAGGCCCGTGATCGAGACGATCGACGGATCGTTGCCCGAGTACTTCGTCAGCGTGAAGAGGTTCTTGGCCGAAATGTAGGCACGCAGGTTGCTCAGCACCGAAGGACGCTTCGGACGGAAGTTGTAGCCCAGCGTGATGTTCTCGAGCTTGAAGAAGTTGCCGTTCTCGAGGAAGTAGGAGGAGATCACGCCGCCGCCGGTGATGACGTTGGCATCCTCCAGGTAGGCGCTCCGCAGCACGTTGTCCGTACCGCAGCCCTGAAGTCCCATGCCGTACTTGCGCATGTTGAAGATCTCGAAGCCGAAGGCGCCGCGGAAGAAGATATTCAGATCGAAGTTCTTGTAGCGGAACGTGTTGCTCCACGAGAGGAAGTGCTGCGGCGTACCGTTGCCGATGTAGCGTTTGTCTTCGGGTGCGGCGGCTGAGGTGGGGATCTTCTCGCCATCCTTGTTGTAGACGAGCATGTCGCCCGCTTCGGAGACGCCGGCATACTCATAGCCGTAGAACTGGCCCACTTCGCTCCCCTCCTGGATGCGGAAGAAGTACTCCGACGATCCCACGCCGGGCTTCAGATACATGTCCACGTAGGAGGCGTGGTAGACGTCGTTCGAGAGCTTCGTCAGCTTCGTCTTGCCCCAGGAGTAGTTGGCACCCATCGTCCAGCCGAAGTCCTCGCTCTTGAAGATGTCGCCGTCGAGGCTCACCTCGATACCCGAGTTGGTCGTCGTGCCGACGTTGACCAGGATGTTCGAATAGACGAACGGCGGCTGCGGGGCGGTGTAGTTGTAGAGCAGGTCACGCGACTGACGGGTGAACCAGTCGATCGATCCGCGCAGACGGCCCTTCAGGAAGCCGAAGTCGACACCGGCATTCACGCTGACGAGCTTCTCCCAGCCCAGGTTGGGGTTGGCGTTCACCGACGGGGCGTACCCCGTCACCCAGTTGCCGTCGATGAAGTAGCTGCCGCTGGCGCTGTAGGTCGACAGCGACTGGTAGGCGTCGAAGTCCGAACGGCCCGTCACGCCGTACGAAACACGCGGCTTGAGACTCTGGACGATATCCTGGTGATCCTTCATGAAGGGCATGTTGGCGATCTCCCATGCCACCGAGGCGGCCGGGAAGTAGCCCCACTTGTGGTTGGCGCCGAATTTGGTCGAACCCTCCTAGCGGATCGAGGCCGAAGCCATGATCAGATCCTTCCAGTTGTAGTTGGCGCGGGCGAAGACGCCGATGAGCTTCGAGAGCGATTTGCCCGAGTACATCGAGGCCTTGCCCTCGTTCAGGTAGGAGCCGCTGCCGATGTCGTTGTAGCTGATGTTGTCGAAGGTGAAGTCGTTGTTCTGGGCCTGGAACGTCTCCCACCACGACTCCTCGTAGGTGTAGCCGCCGACTACCTGCAGGCTGTGGTCCTCGTGGTAGAACGAGTAGTTGAAGAGCCACTCCATGTGGTTGGTCCACCATTTCTGGTACTGGATCGTGGCGCGGCCCTTGTAGCCGCCCCAGTACGACTCGGACGAGGTCGACGGCGTGTAGTAGTTCGATTTCAGATCGTTGTAGTGCAGCGAGTAGTTGAGCGTGGTGCTGAGGTTGTGCTTGCCCGTCTGGATGAGGTTGAGTTTGGCCTCGACGGTCCCCAGCAGGTAGAGACGCTGACCGTTGTTGTCGTTGACCAGCAGCTCGGATACCGGGTTCTTGGCTCCGGTGGGCGAGGTGGGCTGGTAGAACGAGCCGTCCTCGTTGTAGACCGGCATCGTCGGGTTCATGCCCAGCGCCGTGTCGAACATGCTGTCGTTGCCCCACTCCTCGTTGACGCGGCGGGCGTTGAGCGACATGTTCAGCTGGAGGCGGTTCTTGAAGGCGTTCTGCTGCACGGCGATGCGGCCGCCGAACTCCTCACGCCCGGCGCGCAGGTCGAGACCCGTCGCATTCTTGTAGTTGACCGACGCGTTGTAGGAGCCGTTCTTCGAGTTGCCGTCGATGGCCACGTACTGGTTCACGTCGTAGGAGAAGTCGCGCATCAGCAGACCGTACCAGTCGGTGTCGTAGCCGTAGTCGGTGCCGCGCAGCGAACGGCGGAACTCGTCGGCGCTGAGCACCTCGGCGTGCGGTTTGGCGATGTTGATGCCGAACCAGCTGTCGTAGGTGACGTGTGCCGTGCCGGCCGCGTCGGACGAACCCCGGCGCGTCGTGATCAGGATCACGCCGTTGGCACCGCGCGTTCCGTAGATGGCTGCCGAGGCGGCATCCTTCAGCACGGTCATCGACTCGATGTCCTGCGCCGCGATGTTGCGGATGTCACCGCCCGGCACGCCGTCGATGACGATCAGCGGGCTGTTCGAGGCCGACAGCGACGTGGCGCCGCGGATCTGCAGATCGGAACTCGAGTTGGGGTTGGCTCCGGCCGTGGTGTTGACCGTCAGACCGGCCACCTTGCCCGTCAGCATCTCCATCGGGTTGTTCATGCTGCCCTTGAAGAACTGATCCTTGTTCACCTGCACGATCGAGCTCGAGAGCTCCTTCTTGCTCAGCGAACCGTAACCGATGACCACCACATCTTCGAGGGACATGGCATCCTCGGCCATCTCGACGACGGGCTGCTGATCCCGCGCCACGAACGAGACGGTCTTGTAGCCGATGCAGCTGATGTCGACGACCGACTCCGGGCTCGAGACCTCGAGCACGAAGCTTCCGTCCACGCCGGACGAGACGCCGTTGCTGGTCCCCTTTTCGAGGACCGTCGCTCCGATAACGGGACCGGCCGGGTCGACGACTACGCCTTTGACCTCGTATCCCTTCTGGGCGAATAGCGGTGAGATACTGCTGCACGCCAGCAGGAATCCCACACATAGTGTAAAGATTCGATTCATAAGCTCATAGTTGTTAGGTTATGGGTTATTGTTTGTTTGCGGTGGAGTGGCCGGGGTGTTTCTCCCGGATGAAGTGCACGCTGAGGGCGGCCAGAAGCATGAAGAGGGCGGCAAGGGTCATCATCCAGCCGGCACTTGCGCTGTCGATGCGCACTTGTTCGACCTGGCCCATGAGTGCATAGTCGCGCCCCGCGAGGACCAGCGGCTTGACCAGGTGGATGATCCCGCCGCCGAGCAGTCCCATGCAGATCTGGGGAATGGTGATCGTGAAGTTGAAGATCCCCATGTAGGCCCCCGAGTTCCGGGCGTCGATCGCCCGCGAGAGGATGGCGTAGGGCATGGCCAGAATGCCCGCCCAGGCGATCCCGACGAAGATCATCGGCACCATCAGCAGGTAGCGGTCCTCGATGAGCGTCAGCCCCAGGTAGCCCGCGGCGCCGCTCAGCAGACACAGTGCATAGATGGCCTTGTTGCCGTAGCGGTTGGCCAGGCGCGTCATGAAGAGGGCCATCAGGCAGGCCGGCACGGGGTAGACGGCGTTGAGGACTCCGGTCCACGTCTCGGCCGCACCGATGTCGACCGTCCCGGCCGCCTCGTCGATGAAGGCCGAGGTGATCAGCGGCTTCAGGTAGTTCCACATCAGGAAGAGGGCCGCCCAGCTGAAGAACTGCGTCACGCCAAGCTGCCACATCGTGCGGGGAATGTGGCGCAGCAGCGTCAAGAGCCCCCGGGCGGGTTGCGGTTCGTCCGTGCTCTTCTCCTCCGTGTTGTAGCGAGCGAACTTCCTGGGGGGATACTCCCTGACCTTGAAGGAGGTGACGAGCACTGTCAGCAGCAGGATGGCCCCTCCGGCGTAGTAGGAGTAGGCGATATGGCGCGAGACGCCCCCCTCGACCGGCGAGTCGGAGACGCCGCACCAGGTCATGATAAGCGGAAGAAGAGCCCCGATGACGGCCCCGAGGTTGATCAGAAAGGTCTGGATGACGAACCCCTCGGTCTTCTGCGAATCGTCGAGCATGTCGGTGACCAGTGCCCGGAAGGGCTGCATCGTGATGTTGAACGAGAGGTCCATGAACAGCAGGATCAGTGCCCCCATCACCAGCGGGGCGAAGGCCAGCAGCGTCGGGCAGTTGGGCATCAGCAGAAGGGCGATCGTCGAGATGACGGCACCGCCGAGAATGTAGGGGATCCGACGTCCCAGACGCGTCCATGTCCGGTCGGAAAAGAGACCCACGATGGGTTGAACGATCAATCCGGCAAGGGGCGCCGCCAGCCAGAAGTAGCTCAGGTGACTCAGGTCGGCCCCCATCGACTGCAGAATGCTCGACGTGTTGGAGTTCTGCAGCGAATAGCCGATCTGTACGCCCAGGAAGCCGAAGCTGAGATTCCAGATCTGCCAGAAGGAGAGTTCCGGTTTTTTCATTTCAGGTTTTAGGTTGTTTTCGATTGGTAATACTAAATTACCATAAATAAATCTTACCCGAAAGCGTTCGGGGATGAATGGCCGGATCGATCGGATGAATTGTCGTTTTTGTATGACGAAAATAATACAAATGGCGTTTTTTCGCGAATATTTTGTATCTTCGGGTAAACAAAGCCCTCTGTCCGAGTATGAAACCGTTGAGTATTCAGGGAATTATCCACCTGTTCGCCCTGCTCCACGCGGTCGTTACGCTGATCTGCCGTATGACCGGGTACGAGGATTCGCTGCTGCTGACCATCCTGACGATGTCGATGGCCGTGATCCTCTGTACGAGGCTGGCCCTGAAGGTCGAACTCATTGCGGCTACGGTAATTGTTGTCAATGTGGCGGGATATCTGCTCGGAACGATCGGAGGCGAAGCGTTCGGTCTGGTAATCCACAACCCCTGTATCGTCCATTCGCTGGCAACGCTGCTCACTACCGAGATTCTCGGCTGGGGAATCGTCGGATCGACCAAACTCCTCCGTTCAGAAGCCGCCTCCGAGGCCCAGGTCCGCATCCTGCACTATCCCCGCCTGCGGGGGCTGATCCTCATCTTCATCGTCATCTTCTGCTTCCGGCTCGGGTTCGGACTCCTCTTCTCGACGCGGCTGTTCAGCAGCTGGGACTTCGTCGACGTGGTCCGACGCGTCTTCTCGAATTCGGCGGCCATCATCATCCTCGTCTGTCTCAACATTATTTATATAAGGAACGTCCGGTGGCTGAATGCCCGCTTCCGCGCTCCGTGGCTGCGCGTGGTGTGGCTGGTGGCATTCATCCTCCTCGCATCGGGGCTGGAGATGGCCATGGTGGGGTTGGGGCTCCCCTTCTCGCTGAACCGCAACTTCGGTGAGGAGAGCCTCCAGCTGTTTTTCATCTCGCTGCTGGTAGAGATCACGGTCTACTGCCTCGTGCTGATGATCAACTACGCCTTCATGGTGCGTTCGGAGATGTACGCCGCCCGCAGCAACGCCCATCTCGCCCAGTTCCGCTACCTCAAGCTCAAACAGCAGGTCAATCCCCACTTCCTGTTCAATTCGCTCAACATTCTCGATTGCCTCGTCTGTGAGCAGAAGACCGAGCAGGCGAGCGTTTTTATCCACAAGCTGGCCGATCTGTACCGCTACATGATCCGAAACGAGGACGAAACGTTCGTCTGTCTGCGCGACGAACTGGCCTTCGTCCGCCTCTATGTCGATCTGCTGAAGGTGCGTTTCCAGGACGGGTTCACGGTCCGGGAGGAGATCGAGGAGGAGATGCTGTCGCGTTTCATCCTGCCCTGCTCGCTGCAGCTCCTCATCGAGAATGCCATCAAGCACAACGAGTTCAATCGCGACCACACGCTGCAGATCCTCATCCGCGCCCGCGACGGACGGGTGACGGTGGCCAATACGCTGGCCCCGAAGATCTCCAAGGCCGCCTCGACCGGTCTGGGGCTCAACTACGTCCGGCGGCTCTATGCGGATCTCTCGGGCCGGCAGATCGAAATCGTCAAGGACGAGAACCAATTCAGTGTGACACTTCCTTTATTGTAACCAATATGAAAGTCCTGATTGTTGAAGATGAAATCATGGCGCAAGCCAATCTTGCCCGTACCCTGGTACAGAACTTCCCTGATGTGAGGATCGTCGGAACCACCGGCTCGGTCAAGGAGACCGTGGCCTGGCTCACGGATCCGCACAATAGGGCCGACGTGATCTTCATGGATGTCGAACTCTCGGACGGCGACTGCTTCTCGATCTTCAGCCAGGTGGAGGTGCGGTCGAAGGTGATCATGACGACGGCCTACGACAGCTATGCCATCAAGGCCTTCGAGGCAGGGAGTGTCGACTATCTGCTCAAACCCGTCGAGCTGAGCGCCCTGAAGCGGGCCGTTGCGCGGTGTCGCACGACAACCTCGCGGTTCGATGCCGAGATGCTGCTCAACCTGCTCAAGCCCGAGCGGAAGGAGTATCGCGAACGCTTTGTCGTCCGCTTCAACGACCGGATCATCCCGGTGCTGATCTCCGAGGTCGCCTATTTCTATTCGGAGGAGAAGATGAACTTCCTGGTGACCTTCTCGCAGAACCGCTATGTGATCGATTCGTCGCTGGATCAGATCTCGGACGAACTGGATCCGGAGCGCTTTTTCCGCATCTCGCGCAGCTGCATCATCTCGGTCCCGGCCATCGTGAGCATCGTCAAGAAGTTGGGCGGGCGGCTGCGCATCGTCGCCCGGCCCGAATCGGCCTTCGAGATGATCGTCAGCCGTTCGCGGACGGAGGATTTCCTCAAGTGGCTCGAAAAGTAGGGGAGGAAGAAGCGGGAAAATCCGCTCCCGAAGGTTGCACCTCCCGGCCCGATACCCCTCGGGAGGATGTCCTGCGGAGTGGTACGGGGTGGATCCGTGGCTTTGCGGGGGCGGGGTGAATCCGTCGTGTTGCGGGGCGGATCCGTCGTGTTGCGGGCAGCGGGGTGAGCCGTATCGCCCGGCTTTTGCCCGCGTTGGGACCGACACAAAAAAGGAGCCTCGACGAAGAAGGAGGCTCCCGGGGTGCGGATAAAGGGACTCGAACCCCCACGCCGTAAGGCATCAGATCCTAAGTCTGACGTGGCTACCAATTACACCATATCCGCTTATCTCACACAAAGGTAGATAAATTTTTACAATTCACAATCCCGTTTTCCGTTTTATCCGGCTTTTTTGGTTACTTTTGTGGGTAATTTTTTCATCATGCCCCAACTCGTTACGCTCGTCCTCTCGCCCCAGCAGGCCGCCGATGCGAAGTGCTACACCTCGCAGGCCGCCCGCCGTCTGGGTATTCGCGAGGACGAAATCGCCCTGCTGCGTGTCGTCAAGCGTTCGATCGATGCCCGACAGCGCCAGATCAGGGTCAACCTCTCGCTCGAGGTCTATGTCGATCGCGAACCGCAGCCCGAGCCCGTCCATTTCGATTACCCCTGCGTCGAGGGGCGCACCGAAGTGGTGGTTGTCGGTTCGGGTCCCGCCGGACTGTTCGCCGCCCTGCATCTGATCGAACTCGGCCTGCGGCCCGTCATCCTCGAACGCGGCCGTGACGTCTCGGCCCGCAAGCGCGATATCGCACAGATCAACCGAAACGGGGCCGTCAACCCCGATTCGAACTACTGCTTCGGCGAGGGCGGTGCCGGCACCTTCTCCGACGGCAAGCTCTTCACCCGCAGCAAGAAGCGCGGGGACTACAACAAGGCGCTCCGGACGTTGGTCTTCCACGGCGCTACCCCCGAAATTCTCTTCGAGGCACATCCCCATATCGGTACCGACAAGCTGCCGCGCATCATGCAGAACATCCGGCAGACGATTATCGAGGCCGGCGGCATCTTCCGCTTCGAGAGCCGCGTCACCGATCTGAAGATCGAGCACGGCCGGATCGGCGGCGTCTGGTGCGGTGACGAACTGATCGAAGGGGCCGCCGTTGTGCTGGCTACGGGCCACTCGGCACGCGACATCTACGAACTGCTCCACCGTCGCGGCGTGCGCCTCGAGGCCAAACCCTTTGCCATGGGGGTGCGCATCGAACACCCGCAGGCGCTCATCGACTCGATCCAATACCACTGCGAATCCCGCGGCGAGTACCTCCCGGCGGCCTCCTATTCGCTGGTCAGCCAGGAGAACGGCCGCGGCGTCTATTCGTTCTGCATGTGTCCCGGCGGATTCATCGTCCCGGCGATGACCGACGCCGCGCAGTCCGTCGTCAACGGCATGTCGCCCAGCGGCCGGACGTCGCCCTATGCCAATTCGGGATTCGTGACGGAGATCCGTCTCTCGGATTTCGAACACCTGCGCGCCGAGTGGGGCGAACTGGCCGGTCTGAAGTTCCAGGAGCAGTTCGAGGAGCTGGCCCGCCGCGAGGGGGGCGATCACCAGATTGCACCCGCACAGCGCGTGGCCGACTTCGTGGCCGGACGGGCCAGCGATTCGCTCCCCAGGTGCTCCTACATTCCCGGCATCATCCCGTCGCGCCTCGACCGGTGGATGCCCCGGTTCATCGCCAGCGAGCTGCGTCAGGGGCTCGTGACCTTCGGACGCCGCATGCGGGGTTACGTCACCAACGAGGCCGTCGTCGTCGGCGTCGAGTCGCGGACGTCAACCCCCGTGCGTATCCCGCGCGATGCAGAGACGCTCATGCATGCCGGGGTCGAGGGGCTCTTCCCGGCCGGTGAAGGGGCCGGTTATGCCGGCGGAATCATCTCCGCGGCGCTCGACGGCGAGCGTATTGCCGATGCCGTCCGCCGGTATGTCGATTCGTATGTTGCCCGTAAGGTCTGAGCCATGAAACGTGTCAAGGTAGTCATACCGGTCTATTCGGACAAGCTCTCGGACAACGACTGGCTTTCGCTCGAGCACAACACCTCGGTGCTGCGCCGCTATCCGATCGTGCTGCTGCTGCCGCGCAGCCTCTCGATCGAGGCCGTCGCCCGCAAGTTCCCCGCCGTCCGTTCGTACGAGATCATCCGCGTCTCGGACGGATATCTGGGCAAGGCCGGTGTGTTGGGATACAACCGCATGATGCTCTCGGCGGAGTTCTACGAACTCTTCTCCGACTGCGAATACATCCTCGTCTGTCAGACCGACGCCTGGATCTTCCGCGACGAACTCGAGTTCTGGTGCCAGCGCGGTTACGACTACATCGGCGGCGCCTGGTGGCGGGCCGGCCTCTGGTCGTGGCCCGTGATCCGCCACCTCTTCCCCCGCAACCGACGCCTCTACGGAAAGGTCGGCAACGGAGGTCTCTCGCTGCGGCGGGTCGAAGCCTTCCGCCGCGGCTGCGTCCGCTATGCCGACCGGATCGACTACTATCTCAACCAGTCGCGGCACATCTACTACGAGGATGTCTTCTGGGCCCTCGAACCCCGCGAATTCCGGTATCCGTCGATGCGCGAGGCGATCGACTTCTCGTTCGATACCCATCCGCAACGCTGTCTGGCCGTCACCGGAGGACGTCTGCCCTTCGGATGCCATGGCTGGCTGAAGCCCGCCCGGATCAATTTCTGGCGCCGCTTCATCCCCGTTCCGACAACCACAACCAACCCCGAATGACCGATATGAAGAAGAATTATCTGTTGTTTGTCACCCTGCCTTACGCCTATTCGATCATGCGGCCGCTCGAGGCCGAGATCCGCCGCCGCGGAGACAATGCCGCCTGGTTCATTGAGCAGGGGTGTCCCGATGCCCTTGAAAAGGACGAAATCCGTCTGCGGAGCGTCCGCGAGGTGATGGAGTTCAACCCCGTGGCGGTCTTCGCGCCGGGTAACTACATCCCGGACTTCTTCCCCGGGGTGAAGGTGGCGCTCTTCCACGGGTATGCCATCCAGAAGCGCATCGAGGCGATCGACGACCACTTCACCATCCGCGGATGGTTCGACATCTACTGCACGCAGGGACCCAGCAGCACCCCCTATTTCAAGCAGCTTGAAAAGAAGTACGGATTCTTCCGTGTCTACGAGACCGGATGGCCCAAGGCCGACACCTATTTCGCTCCCGAAACGCAGCGAAAACCCCACAACGAGCGGCCGGTGATCCTCTATCCGCCCACCTTCACGCGCAATGTCTGCTCGGCGCCCCATCTGATGGAGGAGATTGACCGTCTGGCCGCGACGCGCCCCTGGGAGTGGATTATCACCTTCCACCCCAAACTGACCGACCCGGAGATCGTCTCGGGTTACAAGGGCATTGCCGCCCGTCACGACAACGTCACCTTCTACGAGGGTTCGGACAAGATGCCGCTGCTGCAGCGGGCCGACGTGATGCTGTGCGACAGTTCGTCGATCATTCTCGAGTTCATGTTCCTCGACAAGCCGGTCGTCACCTTCCGCAATTCGCACCCCGGGCCGCATCTGATCGACGTGCAGCGTCCCGAAGAGGTCGGTCCCGCCATCGAACGCGCCCTGACGCGCCCCGAGGCGTTGATGCGGGAGATTCGTGCCTATACGATGCATCACGAACCCCACCGCGACTGTCATTGCTCGGCTCGGGTGCTGGATGCCGTCGACGACTTCCTCGAGCGGGGTCGCATCGGGTTGAAACCCAAACCAATGAACCTCATCCGCAAGTGGAAGCTCCGTCGGCAGATGCACTACTGGCCCTTCTGGGAGAAGCTGCGCGGCCGTTGATTCGGACTGTTGCCGGGTGGATGGCCGCCGGATGATTGGCCGTTGACCGGGCTGCCGGATGATTGGTCGTCGGCCGGGAGGATGATAGCCGGATGATCGGGCGGATGGCCGGGCCGCCGGAATGGAGCGTGCCGGGCGAAATCCCCTTGCGCCTCGTCCGCGGACAACATATCGGCCGGAGAGAGCTCTTCGAAAGGCTCTCTCCGGCCGTTGTCTTGAGGGGTGGCGGGGCTCCGGCCGTTTCCGAAGCCGTGTTCGGACGGGATCCCCTCTATTGCGGGCAGAGTGGGGCGGAGCAGGGGCGTTCTACTGGTGGAACCCCTTGATCATCAGCTTGACCCAGAAGGGGGACTTGAAGAGGCAGATTAGCCGCCCGAGAAAGAGAATCTTCCGGTCGTAGAAGCTCCGCCGGAACTCCGGCCGGTAGTATTTGCGCAGTACCTCCCAGTTGCACAGGATGTTGAATGCAAGGATGTTCGCCGTGTCGGAATTCCACCCCCGGCAGCGGCGCATCTCGCGGCGCAGTCGCGAAAAGAAGGTCCGGTTGGCCAGATAGAGCACCTCGTTGCCGTAGTTGTTCATCTCGAAGAGCCGGATGATCTTCAGCCGCGTGCGGATCAGCGTCAGCGGGTCGATCCGCCGGTGGAGCAGGCTCCCCGCCACAAAGCGGTAGTGGTAGGTCGGACGGCTGCAGGTGGCGATGTGGGTGATATGGGTGCAGTACTGGATCGTGAAGACCTCGTCCTCGGCATACTGCAGCGATTCGTCGAAACGGATGCCGTAGTGCTCGATCGTCGCCCGCGAAAACATCTTGTTCCACGTCCACCCGAAGCAGCGGTTGCGAAGCAGTTCGGCAACCACGGGCATGCAGGCCGCATGTCCCTCATTGACGCGGCGGTCACGCATGGTGTAGATCCGTATGCGCGGGGGATCGCTCGCGCCGGGGCGCTCCTCGAAGAGGTTCGTGAAGACGATGCCGTCCTCCCCGATCCCGCTGTCGATGAACTGCTGCAGGTGTTCGGGTACCACCCAGTCGTCCGAGTCCATGAAGACCACGAACTCCCCCCGGGCCTGATCCAGCCCCAGATTCCGCGCCGAACTCACGCCGCGGTTCGGGCAGTCGAAGACCCGAATCCGCCGATCCTGCGCCGCGTAACGGTCGCAGATCGCCTTGCTCGAGTCCGTACTCCCGTCGTTGACGAGCAGCAGCTCGAAGTCGCCCATGCTTTGCGCCTGCAGACTCTCGATGCAGGTCGGCAGGTAGCGTTCCGCGTTGTAGACTGGTATGATGACCGATATGAGCATGTCGTTTGTGGATGGCTGCGTAGTTGTGTGTTTCCGCCTTCCGGCTGCGTTCGCCCTATTCGGCCCTGTTTTCCTGTGTGGCCGTCCGGGGAGTCGCGGCGGGGGGAGCGGTCGGCGCCGCCTCCGGGTGGCAGCCCTCCGCGTGGGAGAATTCGTATGCGTCGTCGCGCTCGCCAAGATAGAGATTGAGCCCCTTCTCGCAGCGTGTGCGGTGTTCGCGGATGCTCTGCCGGTAGAGGTCGTCGTTCGACTGCAGGGTCGAACGGTCCTGTTTGCCGTGGTAGAGGTGGAACACCACGCCCCGGAACTTCATGCATTGCTGCCGGACTCCGCTGTTGTTCAGCCGGACGGCCAGCTCCGTATCTTCGCGCCCCCAACCCGTGAACCCTTCGTCGTAGCCGTTGACGCGGATCAGGTCCTCGCGCCAGAAGGCCATGTTGCACCCCTTGACAAAACGGGTCGGTCCGAGGGTGCGGTAGAGCATCGCCATGAAGGGAATTCGCATGACGTTGTTGCTGTTGCGGACGCCCCGCATCAGCGGCGAAAGCGAGGTGATCTCTCCCGAGAGGATCTTCCGGGTCAGCATCTCGGTGACGATTCCCCGCGATCCGGTGACGAAGTACCCCTTGCGGGCAAAGGCGATATGGTCGCGAACAAAGTCGCGGTGAAGGATCAGATCGCCGTCGATCTGGATGATGTAGTCGCAGCGGCTGGCAGCGATGGCCTTGTTGCGGATGGTGGCGAGCCGGAATCCCCGGTCCTCGTGCCAGATGTGGCGTACGGGAACGGGCGAGATCTCCTCGAAGTGGCGGACAACGTCGCGGGTGCTTATGCCCGAGCCGTCGTCGGCAATGAGAATCTCGGTCGGCAGGACGCTCTGCTGCATGACGCTCTCGAGACACAGGCAGAGGGCTCGGGGCCAGTTATAGGTGGAAATGATCAGCGATACTGTCATCGTGCTGCTGGTTAATGGTACAAAAGTAGTAATTTATCCGATACCCGCATGGTGTTGTCTGTGTCTATCTATAGTAACGGCCGTTTTTCCGTTTACTGCATCCTGTTCGAAGGAAAAATCCGGCAGAATACGGCTTGTCTGCGGATATCGTTGTCTGTCAGCTTGTTAACTTCCGGTAAGGGTATTTTATATTAAAAAATATGAAAAAATTTGAAAATTTTTTTAATAAAAGCTTGCACGGAATTGTTTTTCGGCTTATCTTTGCAGCGAAGTTTTAAGGTTCATTTAGGTTAGTAGTTTTAGGTTGGTGAGGAAACTAAGGAAATACGGACGTGTTCCGGATTCCGAGTTTCCTTTTTTTTGCCTTCTGGCGTGGGGCCCCTCCTTCGACGATCAAATGGCGCTGGATTCGGTTTCCCGTTCTCCGTCTCCCGCCCCTGTTCCCCTTTTCTGAAACACCCGGCGGCTCTCGCTGCGAGGGTTTCCGATACCGTTTCTTGCTTCACTTCCTATCTTTCCCGGATTCGCTCCCTGTCTTGTGTCTATTTTTTGCTTCGAACCGCGTCGGGTGCGATCAGTTCGATTGTTTTACATTTAAAATATTGTCATACAGCCTGTTATCCAGTTCTGTCGGCTTGTATGATCGGGTTGTTTTTGGTTTACCAATGTTACCAAATTGTTAAATATATTTAATATATTCGTAAAATATTTGCATAATTCGAAAATCGCCCTTATCTTTGCAGTGAAGTTTTAAGGTTCATTTAGGTTAGTAGTTTTAGGTTGGTTGAGGAGATCGGCAGGTTGCCCCGGGCAATCCGGTGCTAAGACTCAAGGACGGTGCTCGTCCGGAAAGTCGAATACCTCCGATTAACCCTCATTTTTGGAGGGGGTGGTTCCCCGCCAAAAAAAAGGTTCCCCGTCGTGATGACTCGGACCCTTTTTTCTTTTTATGCCCCTTCGTCTTCACAGCAATCATACACCACATGACATTTTTTATTTTGGATCAAGGCTCGTCTCCGGTCGGGAGACGGGAACCGACCCGTTTGTCGGCTCTGAGCTGCCGAAACAGCTGAAACAGCCGAAGTAGCCGAGGCCGCCGGAACAGCCCGGGGTGCCCCGGGCCGGGCGTCAGCGGGCTTTCAGTTCGTCCCAGGTGACATTCACCTCGACCGCTCCGAGCGCGTAGCACCCGATGTCGTAGGGATTGTAGTAGAAGGTGATCCCGTCGGGCCGCAGCAGGAAATTCTCCGTCGGCGCAATGTATTCGGGGAAGAATCCCGCCTCGGTCAGCGCTTCGTCGGTCGGGGCGTTGTATTGCGACGCGATCTTTTCGTGAATGAGTTCGTCGAGGCGCTGCAGCTCGCTTTCGTCGAAGAGATCGGCCAGCGACAGCTCGAATCCGTCGTTGAGCGAGTAGGTGTGGCATTCGGTGCCGTACATGCCGTGGGCTCCGCCCGTGTAGCCGGCGCGGGTGATGACGTAGCAGAGCAGTGAGTCGACAACCGAGGCGTCGGCTTCGGCCGAAATCTCATACGCTCCCCCCTGCGGGGCGGTCGTCTCCGGAAGGTAGTTGACGAAGATGTCGTTCAGCGATGCGCTGATTCCCTCGCTGGCCGACCCCTTGAACTCCTCGATCTGGAAGAAGTAGGCGACGTTGGCCTGCTCGATACTCTGCAGGGCCGGGGACTTCGATGCGTTGCCGATCGTGAGGAAGCGGTAGTCGACCTGGCAGCTGTTGCCGTTTCGGCTCAGCAGCGTGTCGACCGTGAGCGGTTCGAATTCGGGCCGGGCCGGCCGGTGGGTGCAGGCGACGATGCCGAGTGCGGCCGCAAGGACCAGGGCTGGACGTATATTCATGGTTGAATGAGGTTTTGTTCGGGGTTAAAGTTAGGTAAAAAGGGTGATTCGGCAAGAAAAGTGAAAAAAATTTGAAAAAAATCGCAGAATATTTTGGAGATTCAAAAAATGGCTCTATCTTTGCACCACGAAAATAAACGAGGTGGATTCATCTAAGGGTTAGGATACATGCCTCTCACGCATGACATAGGGGTTCGAATCCCCTATCCACTACCAGAAAGCGATCGATCATTCGATCGCTTTTTTTGTTTTCCGGCTGCGGCTTTTCCGCCTTGTTCGGGGTGGAGGGCTCTTTTGCGCCTCTTCGCATGACCGGAGGTATTCTTCGGGTGGCCGGAGTCGTCTCCCATGTGGTTGTGTCTGCCTTTGCGTGGCTGGGGACTGTCTCGAGTTGCCGGCGTTGTCTGTGTGTGATTCAAGTTAGCTTCTGTGTGGCTGAGCTCGTCTCCCGGTGGTCGGCGTCTCTCTTCGTATTGTCGGCGTCTCTCTTTGTGGGGGCGGAGCCTGCCTTGGGGGGATCTGAGTCGACCCCGGGAACTTTGCCTTGTCTTGCTTTGTCTTGCCTTGCCTTGCTTTGCTTTGCTTTGCTTTGCTTTGCTTTGCCTTGCCGCCGCGCGCCGTAGCCGTCAAAAAATACGACAGCCACCTGGAAGGGTGGCCGTCGCGCTGTTGGTTAGTTAAGGGTTTGTTAGGTTGGCGGGAGTTTATTTTTCGAGTTTCGACTTGAATTTGTCCAGCTGGCGCTTCAGCGCATCGATGGCCTCGTCGACCGACTCCTCGAAGGCTTTCGACTGATGGCAGGCAACCAGATCCTCGCCCGGCATGTGGAGCGTAATGGTAGCTATCTTGTTCCCTTTTTCATGGTCTTTATCGAGCTTGAGAATGACGTCGGCGCCCGTTGAACGGTCCGCAAAGCGGTCCAACTTCGCCATTTTGGCATTCACGAATTCGATGAGCCGTTTGTCGGCATCGAATTTCACGGATTGAATCTGTACGTTCATAGCCTTACAGTTTATAAAAAGTTATCACTTGCCCTCCTTTTCGCGAGGATGGGCCTTCGCATACGCCTCCCGGAGGCGTGCGATGCTGTTGTGCGTGTAGACCTGCGTGGCCTGGAGCGAGGCGTGACCCAGAAGTTCCTGGATTTCGCGCATGTCGGCTCCCCCGTTGAGCAGGTGGGTGGCAAACGTATGGCGAAGGACGTGGGGGCTCTTCTTGCCCTGAACGCCGCCTCGGCCGAGTTCCTCTTTCACGATGCGGTACACGGTGATCCGGGAGATGCGTTTTCCTTTCTGAGTTAAAAATAGCGCTTTTTCCGAAGATTTGCAAATATTTTGCCGCTCAATTAAGTCGAGATAGTATAAAATTTTCTCCCGCAGAAATTCGAGAATCGGCACCTGACGCTCCTTGTCGCCCTTTCCGCGTACGCGAAGCGTGGTGTAATTGTCCGAAAAGTCGTCGCGGTTGATGCCCACGAGTTCGGCAAGCCGCAGCCCGCAGCCATAGAGCATCAGGAGGATGAGCGAATTGCGTTCGCCGAGAAAACGGTCGGTGTCGAATTCGCAGTCGCGGACGATGCCGCCCATGCGGCTCTCGGGAATGAAGACCGGCAGCCGGCGCGAGGTGCGCAGCGCCGCGACGGGCTGGACGACGTTGCGTTCGACGATGCCCCGCGAGAGCAGCCACCGGAAGAACGAGCGCAGCGACGAGACCTCGCGGTTCATCGACGCCGCTCCGAGATGGGCCTCCTCGGTGCGGTGGAGGATCCATTCGCGGATGTCGTCCGTCGAGACGCGGCGCAGGCTCTCGGCCGTGTCGTCGATGTCGAGCCACGCCAGCAGCTGCGCCACGTCGTGGCGGTAGTTGCGGATCGTGAGCGGCGAGTAGCGCCGTTCGGCCTCGAGGTAGCGGATAAATTCGTTCAGCAGCATAAGGCAAAGATACCAAAAAAGACGTACCTTTGTCCGAAAACCTGCGATTATGAAACAGAGTTGGAAGCCCGGAACGGTGATCTATCCCCTTCCGGCGGTGCTGGTCAGCTGCGGGGAGAGCCCCGAGGAGTACAACCTGCTGACCGTTGCCTGGACCGGTACGGTCTGCACCAATCCGCCGATGTGCTACATTTCGGTGCGCCCCGAGCGTCATTCGTACGGCATCATCCGCCGCACGGGAGAGTTCGTCATCAACCTCACGACGCGTTCGCTGGCCCGCGCCACGGACTGGTGCGGCGTGCGGTCGGGACGCGATTTCGACAAGTTCCGCGAGACGGGGCTCACGCCCCTTGCCGCGGAGCATGTCGCCGCACCGATCGTCGCCGAGTCGCCCGTCAACATCGAGTGCCGCGTCCGGCAGATCCTCCCGCTTGGCAGCCACGACATGTTCCTCGCGGAGGTGGTCGGGGTGCAGGTCGACGAGGCCTATCTCGACCCAGCGACCGGGCGCTTCCGCCTCGAACAGGCCGATCCGATCGTCTATTCCCACGGCGAGTACTTTGCGCTGGGCGACGCGCTGGGCCATTTCGGATGGTCGGTGCGCAAAAAGAAGAGCTCCCGCCGTCGCTGACGTCTTCCGCCCGGGCGGCGGGTCGGGTCATCCCCGAAACGGGCACGTTTGTCGCCCGTTCGTGCGGAATTGGTGCCGCCGGGCACGATTTTGCCCGAAAAACCGTTCTATACCTGCCGGCATCCGAAAACTCGGCTGTCGGTGCGGACCGAGAACGGTTTTTTGTCTCTTCCGCAATGTGTATTGGACCACGAAATCGACAAACCATGAAACTGATACTCAGTGACCGGCCGTTGGATGTCGGGGCGATGGATCCCGATCGGATCGCCTGCATCGACCTCTCGGCCCTGAAGATTGCCAATTGTGTCGGCTGTTTCGGATGCTGGACCCGGACCCCCGGGCGGTGTGTCATCCGCGACGATGCCACACGCGTCTATCCGCTCATCGCCCGCAGCGACGAGGTGATCTACGTCAGCCGGATCCGTTACGGCGGCTACGACACCGTCATGAAACGCATGCTCGAGCGGGCCATCCCCGTTCAGCAGGCCTTCATCCGCATCTACCGGGGGGAAACCCACCACCTGCAGCGCGACGTCGCACCCAAGCGGGCCACGATCGTCGCCTACGGCGCCGTAGACGAGGCCGAATGCTCGCTCTTTGAGCGCCTCGTGGCCCGCAATGCCCTCAATATGAATTTTGTCGACTATCGCATCCTCTTCGTCCGTGAGGAGGAGATCGAGCCGACCGTACGCAAACTCCTCCGAAAATGGGAAAAATCCTGATCCTGAACGGCAGCCCGCGGGCGCCCAAATCCAATTCGAAACACTACGCGGCCCTCTTCACGAAATACTGCCCGGCACCCTGCGACACGCAGATCATCACCCGGCGCAACCATGCCGAACTCTGCAAACGCATGGCCGATTGTTCGGACCTCCTGTTCGTCTTTCCGCTCTATGCCGATGCCCTGCCCGTGGGGCTGCTCGAGTTCCTCCGCTCGCTCGAAGAGCATCTGCCCGAACGGCGGCCCGTTGTCTCGGTGTTGATCAACTGCGGGTTCCAGGAGGTGGCTCAGAACGAGGTGGCCGTGGAGATGATGCGGCTCTTCTGCCGGCGGAACGGGTTCCGGTTCGGGTCGGTGCTGATGATCGGCAGCGGCGAGGCGATTCTCGAGTCGCCGTTCCGTTTTCTGGTCAAGCGGAAGATCCGCCGTCTGGCCCGGTCGGTGGCCCGCGGACTCAATCTTGAGCTCCACACCACGATGCCGCTGCCCAAGTGGCTGTTCCGCATCGCCTCGACCCTCTACTGGACCGAATACGGGCGGCGTTTCGGCGTCTCCCGCGAACAGATGCAGACTCCCCGCATCGAGGAATGACTGTCCCTTGTCGGTCGCTTTGCCGCCCCGGAAACGGGGCGGTTTCTTTATTTATAATAGGAGGGTGGGGGAGTCTCCCCTTTGAGGGGGCCGGGGTTGGTGGGTGGAAATGGTGGCGAGCGGTGTCAGAACCGGTCGCAGTGGCGCAGCAGCAGGTCGACGGCCGCCAGCACCAGACAGCTCGGCAGATAATCCTTCAGCGAATCGCGCAGCAGGCTCACCGCCTTCTGCAACTCATACTTCACCTTGTGGGACGGGATCCGGAAGCGTTCGGCGATGTCGTTGTAACTCAGCTCCTCGGTCCGGTTGGCGATGAAGACGGCGCGCGTCAGCGAGGGCATCTCCTCCAGTTTCCGCTCCAGAATCTGCAGCACCTCGTCGGCGTAGAGCTGTTCGGGGGTGCAGCTCTCCAGACTCTGCAGGTTGTAGCTCAGCAGCCGGTCGTTGGCATCCTGCAGGTTCTTCTCCACACGCTGGTGGATCTGCCGGTTGCGGAGGTACTCCAGGCACTGTTTCTTGATCGTCCCCACCACGTAACGCCGCGGGTCGGTCTCCGGAGCCAGTTCGTGACGCCGCGTCCAGTAGACCATGAAGCTGTCCGTCACGATGTCTTCGGCCACCGCCTGTTCGTCGACGTACGAGCGGGCTATGGAGATGAAGTTTCTCCGATATGTAAAATAGAGCTCGTTGAATTGTTCGAGGGACGAGTCTCTCTTTTCCGGTATCGGCATGGTGGAGCATTTTGGGGGATCAAATATACAAAATTTTTTCCTCGTTGTACGGCCCTTTCCCCGGGTAAGGATAAAACAGCCCTCTGGTGTCATTACAACCGCGTTTTTTTCGTTTGTTAGAAATTTTACGAATTTACTAAAAATATTTATTTGCAGAATTTTGCGCGCTTCGTTGTCCGAATGTTCCGTTCGTGCAATATATAGATGAAAACAGACGAAAAGAGACCAACGAATCATCTCCGGCATGTTCCGGAGAGCCGCCCCGAAGGGCGGAAAAACGTAAACGATGTGTACACGATGAAGTCGACCGATGTATTGAAATATCTCGAGGGCGGGTGCTCGGAGCAGGAGAAGCGCGCAATGGCCGATTGGCTCGACGCTTCGCCCGAAAACGTGCGCGAGTTCAACGAGATCCGCTTCCTGTTCGAAGCCACCAAACTCTACGAACCCGAGTTGAAGGCCTGGGCCTCGTCGCACGGCCTGGAGGAGCGGACGGAACACCGCCAGGAGGAGCTCCCGGCTCAGGAAATGCCGCTCGCCGCGACGCAGTCCGAAAAACCGGCGGCGGCAGAGGCTGCCCGCAGCCGTCGCGGAATGCACCCGCTGATGCGTCGCGTGATGCGGATTGCTGCGGCCGTTGTCGTGCTGCTCGGGGTGGGGTACTCCACCTATATCTATACCTACGACCGGATGGCCGCCCGGACGCTCGCCATGGAGATCCCCGACGGCCAGCGCATCGAGATGACCCTCCCGGACGGTTCGCACGTCTGGCTCAACGCCGGTGCCCGGCTCGAGTATCCGACCCTCTTCGGCCGCCATCGCCGCGAGGTGAAGCTCTCCGGTGAGGCGATGTTCGAGGTCGAGCACGATGCCGATCACCCCTTCGTGGTGCACACCTTCGCCTCGGATGTCGAGGTGCTCGGTACGAAGTTCAACGTTGAGGCCGATGCCGACGAGAACCGTTTTGCCACGACGCTGCTCGAGGGGCGCGTGCGGCTGATCGACCCCGCGACCCGCAAGGCGGTCATCCTCGAACCCAACGACGAAGCCCGCCTCAGCGGCGGCCGGCTCCACGTCGGACGGATCTCCGATCCCGACGTCACCTGCTGGACCGAAGGGCTGATCAGCGTCCGTGGACTCTCGTTCGAGGAGCTGATGCGCAAGTTCGAACGTGCCTACAACGTCCGCATCGAGATCCGCCGCAAGACGATGCCCGTCATCGGATTCAAGAGCGGAAAGATCCGTGTGGCCGACGGCGTCGACCACGCCCTGCAGGTGCTGCAGTACAACTCCGACTTCAGCTTCCGGCACGACGTGAAGAACAACTGCATTACGATTTATTGATCCCGTAAAGACTGAAACCGAAAATAACTGATTGACTAACCCCTAAAAAACGACCGTTCATGAGTTGAAACCTGCATGCAGGAGCGGATGGCCCAAAAAAACCTGCGGGTGTGCAGACCCGCAGGCAAACGGTAAAGGGCCCTGTCTCCAGGAATGAGAATGAGAACAAAAACCTATTACCTAAACACTCTACAAATGTATGAATAAAAAAGCAAGTTTCCGCAAAATCGGGAAACTAATCCACTTTATGCCTGCATTTGCCTGTGCCTGTCTCTGCCTGCTGGCTACGGCGGCCTTCGCACAGGACAACAAGCTGACAATCCGTCTGGACAAGGTCCCTCTGACGCAGGCTATCTCCCGAATCGAAGGCGAATCGCGTTACCTCTTCATGCTCGGTGACGGCATCGACGCCAACCGTCAGATCGTCTCGGTGCAGGCTGAAAACCAGACCGTCGAGCAGGTGCTCGATCAGCTGGTCAGCGGCACGCAGCTCGCCTACAGCATCGTCGGCCAGAACATCATCCTTTCGGTCAAGAGCCCCGAAGCCCGGGCGCTGCAGGTATCCGGAAAGGTCGTCGACAGCAAGGGCATGCCGGTGATCGGCGCCGCCGTGCTGGTCAAGGGTACGACCATCGGTACGAGCACCGACGTCGACGGCGCCTACACGCTGCAGGTGCCCGCCCCGGCCGCCTCGGCCGTGCTGACGGTCAACTACCTGGGCTATCAGAGCGTCGAGGCGCCGGTCGGCAGCCGCACGTCGATCGACTTCACGCTCCAGGAGGAGTCGCAGCAGGTCGATGCCGTCGTCGTCACGGCCCTCGGTATCAAGCGTTCGGAGAAGGCCCTGTCGTACAACGTACAGCAGGTATCGTCCGAGGATATCGTCTCGAACAAGGATGTCAACTTCATCAACTCGCTCTCGGGAAAGGTCGCCGGTGTGACGATCAACGCCTCGTCGTCGGGTGTCGGCGGCGCCTCGAAGGTGGTCATGCGTGGTCAGAAGTCGATCATGCAGTCGTCCAACGCGCTCTATGTGATCGACGGCGTGCCGATGTTCACCACGGCGCGTGACGGCGGTACGGAGTTCGGTTCGCAGGGTACGACCGACCCCATCGCCGATATCAACCCCGAGGACATCGAGTCGATCTCCGTCCTGAATGGTGCCGCCGCTGCGGCCCTTTACGGTTCGGATGCCGCCAACGGCGCCATCGTCGTGACGACCAAGCGCGGAAAGGCCGGCCATACGTCGATCGTCGTGTCGAGCAACACCGAGGTGATGACCCCCTTCATCCTGCCCGAGTTCCAGAACCGCTACGGCACGGGTGACCTCTCGTCGAGCACCGGTTCGATCGTCCGCAGCTGGGGCCACCGGCTCAACGACAAGAACTACATGGGTTACGACCCGGCCGACGACTACTTCCAGACCGGTGTCACCGGTACGGAGAGCGTCTCCTTCTCGACGGGCAACGACAAGAATCAGGTCTATGCCTCGGCCGCCGCGATCAACTCGCGCGGTATCGTGCCCAACAACAGCTACGACCGCTACAACTTCACCTTCCGCAACACGACCTACTTCTTCAAGGATCGCATGAAGTTCGACGTCGGCGCCTCGTACGTCATGCAGAAGGACCGCAACATGACCAACCAGGGTACCTACAACAACCCGCTCGTCGGCGCCTACCTCTTCCCCCGCGGAAACGACTGGTCGGACATCCAGCTCTACGAGCGTTACGACCCCTCGCGGCAGCTCTACACGCAGTACTGGCCCGTGGGTGACGCCGGTCTGACGATGCAGAACCCCTACTGGATCAACTACCGCAACCTGCGCGAGAACGACAAGGACCGTTACATGCTCAACGCCTCGCTCTCGTACGACATTCTCGACTGGCTCAACGTCTCGGGCCGCATCAGCGTCGACAACTCCCACACGGAGTACACCGAGAAGATGTACGCCTCGACCTACGAACAGCTCTCCGAGTATTCGGACCGCGGTATGTACGGCATCACGAAGATGACCGACAAGCAGGTCTACGGCGACGTGCTGGTCAACATCAACAAGACCTTCGGCGAGGACTGGTCGCTGCAGGCCAACGCCGGTGCCTCGATCTCCGACATGCGCTACAACGCCATGAAGGTCCGCGGCCCGATCGCCGACGATTCCGACGCCTTTGCCGGTGAGGCCCCGGGTCTGGCCAACGTCTTCAACATCCAGAACCTGAGCAACTCCTCGAAGACGAAGCGTCTGCAGGAGGGTTGGCGCGAACAGACCCAGTCGGTCTTCTTCTCGGCCGAGGTCGGCTTCAAGAACACCTACTTCCTGACGCTGACTGGGCGTAACGACTGGCCCTCGCAGCTGGCCGGTCCCCACTCCGAAAAGACCTCGTTCTTCTATCCGTCGATCGGCGGTTCGGTCGTCCTGTCGCAGATCATCCCGAACATGCCCGAGAATCTGTCGTATGTCAAGATCCGCGGTTCGTGGGCCTCGGTGGGTGTCGCCTTCGAGCGATTCATCGCAAACCCCCTCTACGAGTGGAACGAAAGCGGTCTGACCTGGAACACCAATACCAAATACCCGATCTACAACCTCAAGCCCGAACGGACGAAGTCCTATGAGATCGGTCTGACGATGCGCTTCCTCAAGCACTTCAACCTCGACCTGACCTACTACAACACCAAGACCCAGGACCAGACCTTCGACACGACGATCTCGACCGGTTCGGGCTCCTCGGTGCTCACCATCCAGTCGGGTAAGGTGCTCAACCGCGGTTTCGAGTTCGCCCTCGGCTACAGCAACACCTGGGGCCGCTTCTCGTGGGACTCGAACTACACCCTCTCGACCAACCACAACGAGATCCTCTCGCTGGCAAACAACATCGTAAACCCCGAAACCGGTCAGCACTTCTCGGTCGACCTGCTCGACATGAAGGGTCTGGGCGAGGCGCACTTCATCCTCAAGGAGGGCGGTACGCTCGGCGACCTCTACTCGCTGCGCGACATGAAGTACGACGCCAACGGCGCCATCTACAAGGATGAGAACGGAAACGTCATGACCGAGGCCATCTCCGACGTGAACAACTACGTCAAGCTCGGTTCGGTGCTGCCGGATGCCAACATGGCCTGGCGAAACGACTTCCGCTGGGGCAACTTCAACTTCGGTTTTGCCCTCTCGGCCCGCTTGGGCGGCATCGTCTTCTCGCGTACGCAGGCCATGCTCGACTACTACGGCGTGTCGGAGGCCTCGGCTGCGGCGCGTGACGCCGGCGGCGTGGTGATCAACGGCGGCGACGTGGTCGATGCCAACAAATGGTATTCGGCCGTTAGCGGCGGAAACACCGTCCCGCAGTACTACACCTACTCGGCCACGAACGTGCGGCTGCAGGAGGCTTCGATCGGCTACACGATCCCCCGCAAGAAGCTGGACAACCTGTGCGAAATCACCCTCTCACTCGTGGGCCGCAACCTCTGGATGATCTACAACAAGGCCCCGTTCGATCCCGAGTCGATCGCCACGACGGGCAACTTCTACCAGGGTATCGACTACTTCATGATGCCCTCGCTGCGCAACATCGGCTTCAACCTCAGACTCAAATTCTAAACTGAATCGCTATGAAAAACATATGGAAACCGCTCCTTCTCTCGGTACTGCTCGCCGGTAGCGCCTGTACGGCCAACTACCTGGAGTTCAACAGCAATCCCTTCCAGCCGAACAAGGATCAGATGCAGGCCGACGGGTACATGCTGGGAGCGACGCTGACGGGGATGATGAGCGCCGTGATCTCGACCGACGTCAATACGGCGCAGTTCACCGACTGCCTGCTGGGCGGCACCCAGGGCGGCTATTTCGCCGACTCGAACCCCGAGCTCCGCAATACGATCTCCAATTACAACGCCACGGATGACTGGACGCGCGTCTTCATGGCCAGCGACCGCGTCATCCCGACGCTCTACTCTAACCTGCGCGAACTGCAGTCGATGACCGACGATCCCGTCGTGCTGGCCATCGCCCAGGTGATCAAGGTGGCCGCCATGCACCGCGTGACCGATACCTACGGCCCGATTCCCTATTCGCAGATCGGTGCCGACGGCCAGGTGCAGGTGCCCTACGATTCGCAGAAGGCCGTCTACGACAAGTTCTTCGAGGAGTTGGACGAGGCGATCGCCACGCTCACGGCTCACCGTACGGCGATGATCGCCGCCTCGGCCGATAACATCTACGGCGGCAGCGCCGAGAAGTGGTGCCGGCTGGCCAACTCGCTCAAGCTGCGTCTGGCGATGCACATCGTCTACGCCGACCCCGAAAAGGCCCGCCAGATGGCCGAAAGCGCCGTGGCCCACGAGGTCGGAGTCATCACCTCGAATGCCGACAACGCCATGATGACCCTCTTCGGCGCCGACGGCAACCCGCTCTACGTGGCCGTCAACTACAACAAGCCGACCCACACCGACCACACCTCGTGTCAGACCGGCGGTGACTCGCACGCTGCGGCCGACATCATCTGCTACATGAACGCCTACAACGATCCGCGCCGGGCAGCCTACTTCGTCGAATCGGAGTGGCCGGGCCAGACCTACGTCGGCATGCGCCGCGGCATCGAGATCCCCGACCTGAACTCGATCGGACACAAGTACTCGGGCGTGAAGCTCACCACGACCTCGCCCCTCTGCTGGATGAATGCCGCCGAGGTGGCCTTCCTCAAGGCCGAGGCGGCCGGCGTCTTCGGATTCAACATGGGTGCCGGTTCGGCCGAGGAGTTCTACAAGGAGGGTATCCGCCTCTCATTCGAGCAGTGGGGTGTCTCGGGCTATGACAACTACATCGCCCAGGGAACGGTTTCGCAGATCCTCTACATCGATCCCAACGGCGGTAAGGATACCTATTCGAGCGTCCTCTCGACGGCTCCCGTGGCCTGGCAGGGCGGCTCGACGGCCCAGATCCAGGAGCAGATCATCATCCAGAAGTGGATCGCCAACTGGCTGCTCGGCAACGAGTCGTGGGTCGACTACCGCCGTACGGGATTCCCGCACCTGATCCCCGCCACCGAGGCCGGTAACAAGAGCAACGGCATCGTCGATTCGAACCTCGGCGCCCGTCGCATGCCCTATCCCGCCGACGAGCGCACGGCAAACGCCACCAACTACCAGACGGCCATCAACGACCTGCTCCAGGGCCCCGACAACATGGCTACGCGCATGTGGTGGGACTGTAACCCGGCCATCAACTGATTCATCCAACCTCGAAAGTTTGCATTATGAAACGCCATATCAAGATCTATTTTCTGCCCGTCGTTGCGGCCGCGGCGCTGAGCCTCGGTTCGTGCGGCGACTGGACGGAGACCGAGAGCGTGGATATTCGCCGTCCGTCGCTCGAGGCGCAGAACCCCGACCTCTATGCCCAGTATCTCGAGGCACTGCGCACCTACAAGGCGAGTGACCACAAGGTGACCTTCGTCATGATGGAGAACCGCGCCGGACTGGCCCCCGAGTCGCAGAACCAGCGGCTGGCCTCCTATCCCGACAGCGTCGACTTCATCTGCATGACCAACCCCGAGAACCTCGCCGCAACCTATGCCGAGGATATGGAGAAGGTGCGCGAAAAGGGTACGCGCGTCGTTTACGACATCGACTATGCCCGCTTCGAGAGCGAGTGGGAGGCCTTCCAGGCCGCCCAGCAGCCCGAAGAGACCCCCGAAGAGGGGACCGGTGAGGACGCCGGCACGGTGCAGACCCTCGCCGAGGGGGATGAGACCGGCGAAGGAGCCGGTGAAGGGACCGGCGAGGAGGTCGGAACGCCCGACGAACCGATGACCTTCGAGCGCTTCTGTGCCGGACGTCTCGAGTCGCTGCTTGCGTGCTGCGACGCCTACGGGTTCGACGGCATCTGCTTCTCGTACGAAGGCCGCGCCCTCTCGGGAATGACGCAGAGCGAGATCGAGACCCTGACGACCCGTCTCTCGGCCCTCTTCGCAACCCTGTCGGAGTGGCGCGCCGCGCATGCCGACAAACTCCTCTTCTTCCGCGGTACGCCCGCCAATCTGCCCGACGGTTCGTTCCTGGCCGAATGCTCCTACGTCATCGTCATGGCCGAAGCCGCCGCAAGCGGCGAAGAGCTCTCGATCGAGATGCTCCGCTCGTGCCGCGTGGAGGGCATGCCGACCGACCGGATGCTGATCGGCGTGACGGCCCCCGCCCTCGACGGTGCGGACGAGTACGGCTACTTCTCGCAGACCGATGCCGCCGGAAAACCCCTCTCGGCCATGGTCGGCGCCGCCGCATGGGTGGTCGCCCCCTTCGAGTACGAGATCCGGGGTGTGGCCGTGGCCCGCGCCTGGAACGACTACTACAACCTCGATCTGGCCTATGCCAACATCCGGGAGGCTGTCAACATCATGAATCCCACTCCTAAAAACTAATGCAACCCATGAAAGTGAAACAGATACGTCTGGCTGCCGCCCTGGTGGGACTCCTTTCGCTCGCCGCCTGCGAACACGAGGATGTCAACCGGCAGCACTACGACAACAAACTTTATATCTCGGCCGCCTCAAAGAGCGATAACGAGATGGTCATCGACGAGGTCGACAGCTATACGCGCCAGATCTCGGCCGAGATCGCAAAACCCGAAGCTCAGGACGTGCGGGTGACCTTCCGCGTGGCCCCCGACCTGGTCGAGGACTACAAGACGGCCTACTACGATACGGAGGTTGTGGCCCTGCCCGAGGGGATCTGCTCGATTGACGAACCGACGGCCGTCATCCTGGCCGGCAGCGTGCAGAGTACGGCCGTGACGGTCCGCTTCGACAACGTGACCTCGCTCGAGCGCAAGCAGAAGTATGTCATGCCGGTGACGATCGAATCGGTCGAGGGGATCGGCGGCGTGATCAACAGCGCCCGCACCTGCTACTTCCTCTTCCGCGGCGCCTCGCTGATCAACATCGTCCTCGATCTGACCGAAAACCGCGCCTGGCCCGAGTGGGGCAACTTCGAACAGGTGCGCGACATGCGCAACTTCACGATGGAGGCGCTGATCAACCCCACGAAGCTCAACAAGACGATCTCCACGATCATGGGTATCGAGGATTCGTTCCTGATCCGTCTGGGTGATACGGGCATCGACCCCTCGCAGCTGCAGGTGGTCGGCTCGGGCGGCGCGAAGCTCACCGACGAGAGCCTGAAGATCCCGACCGGCGTCTGGACACACATCGCCGTCACCTTCCGCAGCACGTCGAACTACATGGGCGAGGTGCAGCTCTACATCAACGGCGAACTCCGTCAGACCGGTTCGTTCTACTCCGGATACGTGAACTTCGCCATCCCGCACAACAACGAGTCGGGGTCGTCGTTCAAGCGCTGCTTCTGGGTGGGCTACTCGTTCGATGACGAGCGCCGCTTCGAGGGCAAGCTCTCCGAACTGCGCCTCTGGAACCGCGTGCTGACCGGGGAGGAGATCACGGCCGAGAACCACTTCTACCGCGTCGATCCCGCTTCGGAGGGGCTCGTGGCCTACTGGAAACTCAACGACGGCGCCGGTACCGTGGCCAAGGACTACTCGCCCTACGGCAACAACCTGACGATCGAGTCCGAACCCTCGTGGACCCAGGTGAACCTTCCCGAATAACCCAACCAATCGTAAAGACAACGAGCTATGAATACCAGTAAATATGTGAACCGGATCCTCCTCTCGGCCCTCGGCTGCATGGGACTCGCGTTCGCCTCCTGTACCGAAGAGATCGAGTCGAGCATGAAGTTCGACGAGAGCCGTTTCGACGGTCTGGCCCACGTCGAGGGCCTGTTGATCGACGACTACTCCGCCCGCGGCGAGCGTCAGCTCACGCTGACCAACGACCGCCTCGAGACGGCCGTCCGCCTGTCGCTCACGCGTACCCCCCAGAAGGGGGTGGATGCCGTCGTCAAGTACGACGGCGAATATCTCGAAACCTACAACCTCGAGCACGGCACCTCGTGCGAACTCTTCCCCGAGAGTGCCGTCACGATCGACGGCGAGGGCCGTCTGCTGCTGGCTCCCGACGAGAACCGCTCGCAGGCCGTGAAGGTGTCGCTCGAGGCCTTCGAAGGCTTCACCGCCGGAAAGGAGTATCTGCTGCCGCTGCGGGTCGAGATCCAGACCGAGGGAATTGCACTGCCCGAGGCCTCGAGCCGCGTGGTCTACCGCGTCCGCGACGGCCGGCTCAACCTGAGCGCCGACAAGGGCCCCGATGCCGTGAAGAACATCGTCTTCTTCGAGCTGGGCGAGGCCAACCCGCTCAACGCCCTCGAGTTCCGCCTCCAGGAGAGCGGCAAGCTCTTCTTCGACTACGTGGTGCTCTTCGCCGGAAACATCAACTACGATCCCGCCAAGCACTGCGTCTACTTCTCGCGCAACAAGGAGGTGCAGTTCCTGCTCGACAACAACGAGGAGTATCTCCAGCCGCTGCGCGAAAGCGGCATCAAGGTGATCATGGGCGTGCTGGGCAACCACGACGATTCGGGTCTGGCCCAGCTCTCGGATCCCGCCGCACGGGACTTCGCCGCTGAACTGGCCGCCTACTGCGAGACCTATGACCTCGACGGCGTCTGCTTCGACGACGAGTACTCGAACGCAAACCCCGATACGAGCAACCCGCTCTTCACGCGTCCCTCGATGGCCGCCGCCTCCCGCCTGCTCTACGAGACCAAGAAGGCGATGCCCGAGAAGACGGTCATGGTCTACTACCTGGGCAACATCACGCCGAGCATCCCCTCGGTCGAGGGGCTCGATCCGGGCTACTTCGTCGACATCGCCGTGGCCGACTACAGTACGATCACGCCCGCCGCAACTCCCATGAAGGGTATGCCGCTGAAGAACTGCTCGGGTGCGTCGGTCGAGCTCAACCTGTTGAAGGGCGAATACTCGACGGCCTTTGCCCGCAAACAGAAGGAGGCCGGTTACGGTTACTACATGTTCTTCGCCCTCTCCCCGAACCTCTACTCCTCGAAGTCGCAGGTCGGTATCCTCCGCAGCGTGGCGGCCGGACTCTACGACGAGACGCTCGATCAGGTGACCCACTATTACGAAAAGGGCAGCACGGAACGCCTTGAACTGAGCCGTCCCCAGTAATTAACCGTTAAAACGAACTAAGCAATGAAAAAGATCATATTGGCAATTGCATGCATGGCGTCGTGCCTGTGGGGGTGTTCGGAGAGTGAGACCGAAAACCTGCAGCCGACCGACAGCATCGAGCTTTCGAAGGATTTGATTGCACTCGGCTTTGAGGGCGGTACGGACGAGATCGTCGTCACGAGTACGGGCGACTGGCGGCTGGCTGGCTCCTCGACGTGGGCCCACCCCTCGGTGACGGAGGGACGCTCGGGCGACGCCATCCTCTTCACCGTCGACCCCAACGTCACGGACCGAAACCTGCAGTCGGAGTTCAAGATCTTCACGGGCAGCGCCGTGGCCCGGCTGACGGTGACCTGCGGCGAGGGGTATGTCCTCTCGCTGGATTCCGATGAGGCCGTCGCGATGAGCCGCGACGGCGGTGAATTTGCCGTACGGCTCAACACCAACATCCCCGCCGACGAGCTGACCTGTCACTTTACCGACGAGGGCGGCGACTGGATCTCGTCGGATGAGTCGATGGATGTCTTCGGCGATCTGGTCATGCAGTTCACGATGGCCGAGAATGCCGGTTATTCGGACCGCTCGAGCCGGCTGACCATCTCGGGTCACGACCTCTCGATCGAGGTGGCCGTCTCGCAGGCGGCGCTCGACTATCTGAATGTCAAGTGTGAGAAGATCTACGAGTTCGAGGACATGAGCGCCGCTTCGTTCACGGTCGAGGTCGAGCACAACATCGACTATACGGTTTCGGTGCCCGACTGGATCACCTACGAGAAGATCGAGACGCGGGCACTGACCACCGACGTGCTGCAGTTCAACGTCGCCGAGGGTACCTCGACGCGTCTGGCCGATGTCGTGATTGCCGACGCCGAAAAGCAGTACGAGTTCAAATTCTCGGTACGCCAGTTCGCTCCGGGTGCGCAGATCATCTCCATCCCCGATGCCGGATTCCGCAAGAAACTGAGCGGAAA
The DNA here is from genome assembly GCA_938014215.1 of uncultured Alistipes sp. Classification (GTDB taxonomy): domain Bacteria; phylum Bacteroidota; class Bacteroidia; order Bacteroidales; family Rikenellaceae; genus Alistipes. The sequence goes on from CALLRW010000023.1 coordinate 103,824, forward strand.
CGGCTGGATCGCTATGCTCGATGAGAACTCGCCTGAGGTAATTCTCTACGACTACGAGACGATCAAGAAGAACGACTGGTATCCCGATATTCTGCGTGTGGACAACGCCGGTATCAAGTCGCTCGAGGGTATCGAACACTTCACCTGGGTAACGCAGTGCAACCTGAACGGCAACAGCGAACTGGAGAAGGTCGACATCTCGGCTCTGACCAAGGTGGCTACGATCGACGTTTCGGGCGATGCCATGCTGTCGGAGATCATCTGCGGCGAGAATGCCTGCAAGATCAACTGGGGTGAACGGATCGGCGTGTCGGATGTCACCATCACGGGCGGCGTCACCTCGATCAACCTGACGGCCTACTACATCTCGGGTGACCAGCTCAAGACGATGGATGTTTCCGGATGTCCGAACCTGTCGCTGATCAACGCCCGCGGCCGCGACCAGCTGACGACGATCTACATCTCGGCTGAACAGGAGTACCAGATTGCCCTGACCGGTACAGCAACGGCCGGCTTCGTGATCAAGCAGTAATATAATATAAGTATCGGTCGGTCGCAGGACCGGTCCGTATGTGGTGGAGGATCCGACCTTGGTCGGATCCTCCTTTTTTTGCGGATCCGGTTCGTAAACATTGGCCGGTCGGATCTCCCTGCTGCAGCCGGCGGGGTGGGGCGGAGACCGAAATGCTATTTTTATCCCAAAATTTTAAGAAATAACACGCGAAATCCGTTATATTTGCAAGATGAGTCGGGCCCGGACCGGTCGATGACTTTGTCCCCGGGGGATCCGGCCGTTCGCAAAAACTAACCGCAGGGATGAGTACGCAGGTCATAAGCCGATCCGAATTTGAGCGTCTTTATGCTCAATATCATCCCCGTTTTGTGGTCATTGCCCGGCGTTATGTCCGCGATGCGATGGTGGCCGAGGATTTGGTCACCGACAGCTTCGTCTCCTTCTGGGAGAGCCGTGAACGTCTCGGCGAAAATGCCAACCATGCGGCCTATCTGCTTACGATCGTCAAGAACAAATGTCTGAACTGGCTCCATGCCCAGCAGCTGCATCTGCGCCTCGAAAAACAGCTCCACAGCCGGCAGGACCGGATGATTACGGCCAGTATCCGCTCGCTCGAGGCCTGCAATCCGGAGGGACTCTTTGCCGAGGAGGTGGTCCGCATCGTGCACCGGGCCCTGGAAAAGATGCCCTCCCTGACGCGGCAGATCTTCGAGGCAAACCGTTTCTGCGACAAGACCTATGCCGAAATCGCCGCCGAGCTGGGCCTCTCCCAGCGGAAGGTGACCTCCGAGATGCAGCGGGCACTGAGTCTGCTGCGCAAGGAGTTGCAGGACTATCTCCCCTTTGCCCTGATCCTGCTTTATCTCAGCACTGCACGGCTCTGAAGCCGGCCGGGAAATTCTTAAAAATATTTATTTTGAGCAAAAGCGCATTTCAACCTGTAAGGTCGGTGCGCTTGATTGTTATTATTTATGTATGGAAAAAGAGATTTTACTTAGATTCCTGAAGTGCGAAACCTCCGCAGAAGAGGAAAACGCCGTATTGGAGTGGCTCGAGGCCTCGCCCGAACACCGCGATGAACTCAACCGGCTCGATGCCGCCTTCAGTGCCGTTGTCCTGCATGCTCCGGATGGTGCGGCTCTCCGCCGTCAGCGTCTGTTCGGAGGCCTGAGGCTGCGCCCGCGGCGCCTGCTGCGCTATGCCGGGGCCGTGGCGGCCGCTCTGATCCTGATGGTCGGCGGCGGCTGGTTGTTCGCTTCGCGGCAGGTCCGCACCTTCTCCGAACGGATGAACTCGATCGAGGTCCCTGCCGGTCAGCGCATCAGCATGACGCTCCAGGACGGTACGAAGGTGTGGCTCAACTCCGGAACGACGCTGACCTATCCGGCCGTCTTCTCACACCGCGACCGCCGTGTCGAGGTCTCGGGCGAGGCGATGTTCGACGTGGCGCCCGATGCGGAGCACCCCTTCATCGTCGAAACCTATGCCTGCGACGTCGAGGTGCTCGGCACGAAGTTCAACGTCCGGGCCGAGGAGTCCGAGAATATCTTCTCGACGGCCCTCATGCGCGGACGCGTCAAGGTCTCGAACCGCCTCTCGTCGGGGTCCGGCGAGTCGATCTACATGAATCCCGACGACTGCGTCGAACTGGTCGACGGCCATCTGACGCTGGGCCATATCGAGGATCCGGCCGAATACCTCTGGCCCGAGGGGATCATCAACCTCCACAGCGCCTCGTTCGAGGAGCTGATCGAGAAGTTCGAACGCGCCTACGGCATCCGCATCATCATCGAACGCAAGGAGCTGCCGCGGATCCGATGCCGGGGCAAGATCCACGTCTCGGAGGGGATTGACCACGCGTTGGACATCCTCCGCATGGATGCCGACTTCACCTATGAACACGACTACAACCGCAACGAAATCCATATTCGATGATTGTAAAGAACCTGAATTATTAACCTAAAACGATCTTCTATGACATAACCCCTCTCGCTCTCCCTTTTTCCGCGGCAGTCGTGACCCAACCAAAAGCGGCAACCGGCACGGGAATGTCGGCTGCTTGTACGGATCGCGGTCTGCACCTGTAAGCATCAGTAACATAACCTATTGATCCTTAATCAACAAAATTATGAATAAAAAAAGTATTCAGCAAATCAAACTGCTGATTACCGCGTTCTTTGCCATCGGACTCCTGGCCCTCCCGGGGACGACGCTGGCTCAAACCACACGCGTGACCGTCAACCTCAAGCAGGTGTCGCTCGAGCAGACCATGCATGAAATCGAAAAGCAAACCAATTATCTGTTCATCTACGACGAGGGGCTCGATCTGAAACGGACGGTCAGCGTCGATGCCAAGGAGCAGCCCCTGGGCGAACTCCTGACCTCGCTCTTCCGCAATACGCCGGTCAACTACTCGGTCAACGGAACGAACATCATCCTCACGACGCGTCAGGCCGCGCAGAAGGCCGATAACGGTCCGGTGACCGTTCAGGGTGTCGTCCGTGACGGCAAGGGGCAGCCGGTGATCGGCGCCGCCGTGCTGGTCAAGGGGACGACCGTCGGTACGAGCACCGACATCGACGGCGCCTACTCGCTGCAGGTGCCCGCCCCGGCCGCCTCGGCCGTGCTGACGGTCAACTACCTGGGCTATCAGAGCGTCGAGGCGCCGGTCGGCAGCCGCACGTCGATCGACTTCACGCTCCAGGAGGAGTCGCAGCAGGTCGATGCCGTCGTCGTCACGGCCCTCGGTATCAAGCGTTCGGAGAAGGCCCTGTCGTACAACGTACAGCAGGTATCGTCCGAGGATATCGTCTCGAACAAGGATGTCAACTTCATCAACTCGCTCTCGGGAAAGGTCGCCGGTGTGACGATCAACGCCTCGTCGGCAGGTGTCGGCGGCGCCTCGAAGGTGGTCATGCGTGGTGAAAAGTCGATCCTCCAGTCGTCGAACGCACTCTATGTGATCGACGGCGTGCCGATGTACGCCCCCACCTCGTCGGCCGGTACGGAGTTCAACTCGCAGGGTACGTCGGAGCCCATTGCCGATATCAACCCCGAGGATATCGAGTCGATGTCGGTGCTGAACGGTGCCGCTGCCGCCGCCCTTTACGGTTCGGATGCCGCCAACGGCGCCATCATCATCACCACGAAGAAGGGCAAGGCCGGTACGCTGAACGTCACCGTATCGAGCAACACCGAAGTCTCGATGCCGTTCGTCATGCCGCAGTTCCAGACCCGCTACGGAACGGGTGACCTCTCCTCGAGCGAGGGCTCCGTTTCGCGCAGCTGGGGCAGCCACCTCAATCAGTTCAACTACCGCGGCTACGATCCCGCCGACGACTACTTCCAGACCGGTGTCACCGGTACGGAGAGCGTCTCGCTCTCGACCGGTACGGACCGCAACCAGACCTACTTCTCGGCCGCAACGGTCAACTCGCGCGGCATCGTGCCCAACAACAGCTACGACCGCTACAACTTCACGTTCCGCAACACGACGTCGTTCCTCAATGACCGCATCACGCTGGATGTGAGCGCCTCGTATGTCAAGCAGAAGGACCGCAACATGACCAACCAGGGTACCTACAACAACCCGCTCGTCGGCGCCTACCTCTTCCCGCGCGGAAACGACTGGTCGGATATCGAGATGTTCGAGCGTTACGACCCCGCCCGCAAGCTCTATACGCAGTACTGGCCCGTGGGTGATGCCGGCATGACGATGCAGAACCCCTATTGGATCAACTACCGTAACCTGCGTGAGAACGACAAGGACCGTTACATGCTGAGCGCCCAGCTCTCGTACGACATCCTCGACTGGCTCAACGTCTCGGGCCGTCTGCGTATCGACAACTCGGTGAACGACTACACCGAAAAGTTCTACGCCACGACCAACACGCAGCTGACCGAAAACTCGAACAACGGCCTCTTCGGCATCACCCGTACGCGCGACCGTCAGACCTACGGCGACGTGATGGTCAACATCAACAAGACGTTCGGCGACGACTGGTCGCTGCAGGCCAACCTCGGTGCCTCGATCTCGGACATGAAGTCCGACGGACTGAAGGTCCGCGGCCCGATTGCCGACGGCTCGGAGACCTTCGGGGACGAAAAGGTTGGTCTGGCCAACTTCTTCGCCGTGCAGAACCTCTCGCCCAGCCGTACGGAGCGCATGCAGGAGGGTTGGCGCGAGCAGACCCAGTCGGTCTTCCTCTCGGCCGAGGTCGGCTACAAGAACACCTACTTCCTGACGCTGACCGGACGTAACGACTGGCCCTCGCAGCTGGCCGGCCCGCGTTCGCACACGTCGTCCTACTTCTATCCCTCGGTCGGCGCCTCGGTCGTGCTGTCGCAGATCATCCCGAACATGCCCGAGAACCTGTCGTACGTCAAGATCCGCGGTTCGTACGCCTCGGTGGGTGTCGCCTTCGAGCGCTACCTGGCCAACCCCCGCTACGAGTGGACCAGCAGCCTGCAGCAGTGGGCCAACACCACGCAGTACCCGATCGAAAACCTCAAGCCCGAACGGACGAAATCCTTCGAGGTGGGTCTGAACATGCGCTTCCTCAAGCACTTCGAACTCGACGTGACCTACTACAACGCCAAAACCGCCAACCAGACCTTCGACCCGCAGCTCCCCGTCTCGGGTTGGTCGAAGATCTATCTGCAGACCGGTTCGGTCCGCAACCAGGGTGTCGAACTGGCGCTCGGATACCGCAACACGTGGAACAAGTTCTCGTGGTCGTCGAACTACACCTTCTCGGCCAACCAGAACAGGATCCTCTCGCTGTCGGATAACGCCGTCAACCCCGTCACCGGCGAGACGCTGAACCTCTCGCTGCTCAACATGGGCGGTCTGGGCGATACGCGTTTCCTGCTCAAGGAGGGCGGCACGATGGGCGACCTCTACTCGCTGGTCGACCTCAAGCGTGACAGCAACAACAACATCTACATCGATCAGAACGGCGAACTGGCCACCCAGAAACTCTCGTCCGACAAGTACATCAAGCTCGGTTCGGTGCTCCCGGATGCCAACATGGCCTGGCGCAACGACTTCCGCTGGGGCAACTTCAACTTCGGATTCATGCTCTCGGCCCGTCTGGGCGGCGTGGTCTTCTCGCGTACGCAGGCCATGCTCGACGACTACGGCGTGTCGGAGGCCTCGGCCGCTGCCCGCGATCTGGGCTATGTCCTGATCAACGGCAAGGACCAGGTGCCGCCCCAGGAGTGGTACAATACGGTCGGTGGCGGCAACTCCATCCCGCAGTACTACACCTATTCGGCTACGAACGTCCGTCTGCAGGAGGCTTCGCTCGGTTACACCATCCCGCGCAAGGCGCTGCGCGGCGTCTGCGAGATCACCGTCTCGCTCGTAGGTCGCAACCTCTGGATGATCTACAACAAGGCCCCGTTCGATCCCGAGTCGATCGCCACGACGGGCAACTTCTACCAGGGTATCGACTACTTCATGATGCCCTCGCTGCGCAACATCGGTTTCAACGTGCGACTCAAATTCTAAAGACTTACGACCATGAAATATACTATCAGCAAGTTATTCGTCGGCGCACTGCTGCTCGGTGCGGTATCCTGCACGACGAATTATCAGGATATCAACTCGAATCCCTATCAGCCGGGGGATCTGAGTGCCGACGACTATGCGCTCGGGTCGGCGATGAACTCGCTGGCGAGCGGCGTGATCTCGTCGGATGTCAATACGGCGCAGTTCACCGAGGCGCTGATGGGCGGCCCGCTGGCCGGCTACTTCGCTCCGGCCAATGCCGGGTGGAAGAACACCGTCTCGAACTACAACCCCACGGATGACTGGACCAACGTCCTGTTGAAGTCCGACAAGGTGATCCCGGTCATCTACACCAACCTGGGCATCATCCGTACCGTCTCCGAGCAGACCGGTTCGCCCGTGCCCCTGGCCATCGCCAACATCATCAAGGTGGCCGCCATGCACCGCATCACGGATACCTACGGCCCGATTCCCTATTCGCAGATCGGCGCCGACGGAAGCATCAACACCCCCTACGATTCGGTCGAGAGCATCTACATGCAGTTCTTCGACGAGCTGGACGAGGCGATCGCCACACTGAACGAAAACGCGGAGTACAAGCTCGTTGCGACGGCCGACTACGTCTACTACGGCGACATCAAGAAGTGGATCCGCTACGCCAATTCGCTCAAGCTGCGTCTGGCCATCCGCATCGCCGGCGTCAGCCCCGACGTGGCGCGTGAAAAGGCCGAAGAGGCGGTGAACGATCCCGGCGGCCTGATTACGTCGAATGCCGACAACGCCGCCTGGCACTACTTCGGCAGCGTGCAGAATCCGCTCTACGTGGCCGTCAACTACAACCGCGTCTCGACGCACGACGACGGCACGGCCTGCACCTCGACGGGTGATACCCACGCCGCCGCCGACCTGGTCTGCTACATGAACGGTTACAACGACCCGCGCCGCGAGAAGTACTTCACCCCCAGCGAGTGGCCCGGATACGGTTACGTGGGTCTGCGCCACGGTATCGTCATCCCGGAGCACGCCTCGGTGGGCCACAAGTATTCGGGCCCGAACTTCAAGGCCGATGATGCGCTGCAGTGGATGAATGCCGCCGAGGTGGCCTTCCTGCGCGCCGAGGGTGTGGCCGTCTACGGTTTCAACATGGGCGGCACGGCCCAGGAGTTCTACGAGCAGGGCGTGCGCCTCTCGTTCGAACAGTGGGGTGTCGAGGGGGCCGAGAGCTACCTGGCCCAGGAGGATGCCCTTCCCGAGACGTACGACGATCCCTCGGGCTCGAACGACTACAACGTCCAGCTGTCGAACCTCTCGGTGAAGTGGGAAGAGGGCAGCGTCGAGCAGATGCAGGAGCGGATCCTGATCCAGAAGTGGATTGCCAACTATCCGCTGGGCAACGAGGCCTGGGCCGACTACCGCCGCACGGGCTTCCCGCACCTGATCCCCGCCACCGCGGCCGGCAACATGAGCAACGGCGAGGTGGACTCCAACCGCGGGGCACGACGCATGCGCTATCCGCTCGATGAATATGTCGGCAATGCTCAGAATGTACAGAATGCGGTATCCACGCTGCTGGGCGGTCCCGATCTGATGTCGACCGACCTGTGGTGGGCCCGGAAAAACTAACCTTGGAAAAACGGACTGATTATGAAAAATAGCATCAAGAAAGGCCTCTTCCTCCCGACTCTGCTGGCGGCTTCGGCCCTGCTGACGACGGCCTGCAGCGACTGGACCGACTATGAGAGCCTCGAAATAAAGACCCCGACGATGGACGAGGGGCTTCGTGCCGACTATGAGGCCAACCTGAAGGCCTACAAGGCCGGCAAGCACAAGATCGTGATGACGACCTTCGAAAATGCCGCCGGCGGCCCGACGCGTCAGGCCGAGCGCCTCACGGTGCTGCCCGACAGCCTCGACTTCATCGCCCTGAACAACCCCGACAACCTCCATGCCGGCTATCTCGACGAGATCGACGAGGTCCGCCGGAAGGGTACCCGCGTGGGATACGTGATCGATTACGCCACCTTCGACACGGAGTGGTCGGCCATGGCCAAGGAGGATGCCTCGCTCACCGAGGAGCAGGCTCCGGCCTACATCACCGAGCGGACCGAGGCCATGCTGGCCCTGAACGACCGCTACGGCTACGACGGTGTGATCTTCACCTTCAACGGCCGCTCGATGGCGAGCATGACCGAGGAGGCTCTGGCGCAGTATACGGCCCGTCAGGCCGCCTTCTTCGACGCCCTGGCAGCCTGGCGTACGGCTCACCCCGCCGCCTTCTTCGCCTACAAGGGCCGTGCACAGTATCTGGTCGAGGCGAGCAAGACGCTGCTGGCCGAGTGTGACTACATCATTCTCGAAACCACGTCGGCCAACAACATCTCCGACCTGACCATCGCGGCCGAAGCGGCCGTCGGCTGCGGCAATGTCCCGGCCGACCGCTTCATCATCACCACCGAGACCACGCGCTACGACGACGAGGACGGTATCTACGGATACTTCGGTTCGATCGATGCATCGGGCGAAGCCCAGCGTTCGATCCAGGGCGGTGCCGTCTGGGTGGGGCAGCCCTCGGAGCTCTTCACCCGTGCCGGCATGCTGATCCTCAATGCCCAGTACGACTACTACGACAACACGCCGGTCTACTGCCACCTGCGCGAGGCTATCGACATCATGAATCCTTCACCTAAAAACTAATCTGCGCCATGAAATTCGATAAGACAAAACTGATGCTCTTCCTGCTTGCCGGCCTTGCCTTCGCGGGCTGCGAGAACGAGGATACCGAAGAGCACCATTTCGGTAACAAACTCTATATCTCGTCGGCTCCCGTCTCCGACGATCTGCTCATCCGGGACGACATCACCGGCGATTCGCGGACGATCTCGGCCCGTCTGGCCCTGCCGGCCGCCGAGCAGGTCACCGTAACCTTCGAGTGCCGCCCGAACATGGCCGCCCAGTACAACATGATCTACGGCGACAATGCCGTCGGTCTGCCGGAGGCCAACTTCGAGATGCCCGAAAAGGTCATCACCATCGGCCAGGGCAACGTGACGGGCAATGACGTGGTGGTCAACTTCCTCAATACCAATCAGCTCGACGGCGACCTGCGCTACGTGCTGCCGGTGACGATCGCCAGCGTCCAGGGCGTCGATCTGCTCGAGAGCTCGCGGACGGTCTACTTCGTCTTCAAGGGCGCGGCGCTGATCAACGTCGTCGCCAACATCGCCGAGGTGGCCTTCCCGGTCAACTGGTCGAGTGCGGTCAACGTCTCGGGGCTGAAGACGATCACCGTCGAGGCGCTGGTCCGTTCGCGCGACTGGGAGGCCGGCCGTGGCAACGCCCTGAGCTCGGTCTTCGGCATCGAGGGGTCATTCCTGATCCGTATCGGCGATGCCGACCGTCCGCGCAACCAGCTCCAGCTGGTCAACCCCAACGGCAACTGGCCTTCGCCCAATGCCGCTCCGGGTCTGCCGGTCAACGAGTGGGTGCACATCGCCGTGGTTTGGGATGCCACGACGGGCGACCGCATCTACTATCAGAACGGTGAGGTCGTAGCCTCGGACAACGGCGCCAGCGGCAGCGTCTCGCTGGGCTACAACTGCTACGTGGGCTATTCGTACGACAATACGCGCTGGCTGCCGGGCGAGATCTCCGAACTGCGCGTCTGGAACGTGCAGCGTACGCAGGAGCAGATCGCTTCGAGCATGTATACCGTCGATCCGGCAACCCCGGGGCTGCTGGCCTACTGGAAATTCAACGAGGGCAGCGGCAACCAGATCATGGACGCCACCGGAAACGGTACGAATCTGACCGGTTCGGGTACGCCCGAGTGGGTGAATGTCGAACTCCCCGAATAACATGATGTCTAACCGCAATTGAATGAATCTGTCATGAATATCCGATATTTCAAATTCCATCTTCTGGCTGCGGCGGCCCTGATGAGCTGCGCAACCCTGGGAGCCGCCTGCTCCGAGGAGATTACGGCCGGAGATCCCGTCGACGAGACCCCCTATCAGACTATCTACGAGACGAACGGCTATCTGCTCGATCAGCAGAGCAACCTCTCGGTGGTGACCATCGCCCCGACCGGCCGCGAATACACCGCCACGCTGGCCTTCGGCCTCACGCGCGAACTCTCGGGATCGATCTCCGCCTCGGCCTCCATCGACAAGGCCTGGCTCGACTCCTACAACACCTCCAACGAGAGCCGGTATGTGCTCTATCCCGAGGCGCTGGTGGCGTTTGCCGACGGCGGTACGTTCACCGTCGATCCGGAGAACCCGAAGCGCGCGACGCTCAACATGACGATCTCGCCCTGCGACACGCTGCGTGCCGGGGTGACCTATGCCGTGCCGGTCAAGGTCTCGGCCGACGGTGTCACGCTCAAGGAGCAGGCCTCGCACTGCCTCTACCTGATCAGCGGTGACACGGAGATTGCCGAGAACTTCTCCGACTGCAACAAGGGCGAGGACAAGCCCAAGGCTTTCCTCTTCTTCGAGGTCAACGGTGTGAACCCGCTCAACGCCCTGTCGTTCAAACTCGAAAACGGCAAGCTGCTCTGGGATGCCGTGGTGCTCTTCGCCGCCAACATCAACTGGGATGCCTCGGCCGGACGCGCCTATGTCAACTGCAACCCGAACGTGCAGTATCTGCTCGACAACAACGAAACCTATCTGCAGCCGCTGCGCAAGCGCGGTATCAAGGTGCTGCTGGGTATTCTGGGCAACCACGACCAGGCCGGTCTGGCCCAGCTCTCCGATGCCGGAGCCCGCGACTTCGCTGCCGAGGTGGCTCAGTATGTCTATGCCTACAACCTCGACGGTATCAACTACGACGACGAGTACTCCACATCGCCCGATCTGACGAATCCCTACTTCACCTCTCACTCGACCGCTGCCGCCGCACGGCTCTGCTACGAGACGAAGAAGTTGATGCCCGACAAACTGGTGACGGTCTTCGACTATGGCGCCATGTACGGCGTGGATGAGGTCGACGGGGTGGATGCCGACGAGTGGATCGACGTCGTTGTGGCCAACTATGGCGGTTCCTCGTGGCCGATCGGCGACATGAGCTACGCAAAGTGCTCGGGCTGCTCGATCGAGTTCAACCTCGGCATCAGCGGCCTGTATGAGAATGCGGCTCAGCGGATGCTCGAATCGGGATTTGGCTGGTTCATGGGCTTTGCGCTGGCTCCCGAGAACTTCAGCGCCTCCTATTCGAGACTGAGCGGCTGCGAAACCCTCTACGGTTCGCCGGTGGCCTATCCGACGACCTTCTACAAGAAGAACGATCCGAAGCCGTATGTCTTCCCCGATGAACTCGATTAACCCCTTAAAACGATTCTGACCATGAAAAATATTTGGAAACAAACGCTTCTTTCCGTGCTGGTGCTGGGTGTCGGCGTGCTGACGTCCTGCCGCGAGGACGAGGAACTGAATCTGCCCGGATATCCCGAGAATCCGGTCGGTATCACGATCGCTGATGCCGAAAATGCTGCGGAGGTGACCGTCAAGGGAACCTACGAGGCTGGAACCGGAGCCTTGCTCCTCGACGGGGCGCTGACCCGTACCTATGTCTTCTCGCTGGCAACGCCCAGCCCCGAGGATGTGACCTTCCAGATTGAGCCCATCATCGAGAATATTCCCGAGGATCGGGTCTCGATCAGCGAGACGGAGCTCTTTATCCCGGCCGGCGGCATCTCGGCGTCGGTGACCGTCGGGCTGGTCGATGATGACCACAGTTTTATGGAGGGGGTCTACGATGCGCAGAACTATACGTTGGGTGTCCGCCTTACGGGCGCCGAGGGCTCGCAGCTGGTGCTGTCGCAGACCGAGGCCAAACTCCACATCGAGAAGGAGGCCTATACGATGACCGCTTCGGTCGTCGGTACGGACGGCAGCCGTGCGGCGCTCTTCGAGCGCTCGTGTCTCGACGGGGAGATCGTGACCGAGGAGCCGATCGAGTATGCCTACAAGGTGGTTCTCGACAAACCGGCGCTGACCGATCTTACGTTCCGAATGGTTTCGTCGGGAACCCCCGAGGATTACAAGTCGTATGAGTCCTTCTCGGCCCAGACGGTGACCATCGCGGCCGGTGAACTCGAGTCGGAGCCTGCTACGTGGCGGGCCGAGGATGATTTCCTGGAGGGTAACGACGATCCGGCCACCTATACGATTGCCCTGACCGCCGAGTCCGAGGCTGCCGATTCGTCGGTGATCTTCTCCGAGGAGGCCTCCTCCTGTCTGGTGACGATCACCAAGACCTTCGACCGTCTGATTTTCCTCGATGCACTGGATCCTTCGTGGGTTCGCTTCGATACGACGGGCTGGACGACGGATCCCGCGTCGATCGGTGATCAGCTTTTCGACGACAACGACGTCACCTTCTCCACCGACCGGTCGATCGTTATCGACATGAAGGAGGAGAAATCGATTGCCGGTTTCCGCGTAAGGGCCTATTACGGCTACAGCTTCTATCTGCCGAGTGTCTATTCGATCTCGACCTCGAGTGACGGCGAGGTATGGGCCTCGCAGGGCGAGCTGACCAGCAGCGAGGCTCCGACGGAGACCCATTATGTCGCTCTGATCCGCGAGGTCAAGGCCCGCTACGTGCGATTTGATGTGATCGAGGTGAACTGGTCGTGCTATCTGGCCGAGTTCAATATCTACGGCAAAAACTAAGGTTGGTTAGTTGAGTCCCGGTCCGGAGCCGCTCGGTTCCGGCCGGGTTTGGAACGGCGGCGACGACTTCCCGATGGGGAGTTGTCGCCGCTTCGTTTTTCCGCACCTTGTATTGCCTTTGTATTGCTCCCTGTTCCGTGCCCTGTTCCGTGCCCTGTTCCGTGCCCTGTTCCGTGCCCTGTTCCGTGCCCTGTATCGCGCCTTGTATCGCGCTTTGTATCGCGCCTTGTCCCGTTCCTTGTTCCGTCCCTTGTACCCCCCCCCTGTATCGCGCTTTGTTCGTGTTATGTTCTCGCCTTTTCCCGCCCCTTGTATGATGCCGTGCTTTGCGGCCGGATTTCGGTGTGGCCACGGGGCAGATAAGGCCGTGGATCGAAGAAAACGGGCCTTGGCAGGCACATGTGGTCGTTTCCTGAAGTAGGGGAGTCTGCGCCCGGTTCGGCGGATTGTCGTGAAGAAAAGGATTCCCGGTCGGATGGGGCCTGTTCGCAGTCGTGCCCCCTCCTTGGAGCGGGGATATACGGGGTGACACGGTCGCGGACACGGTGCGGACACGGAAAAAGCAAAACCCCGCTGAACTTGCGTTCAACGGGGTTTCCAGTGCCCAGGACAGGAATCGAACCTGCACGCCTTGCGGCACACGCACCTGAAACGTGCGCGTCTACCTATTCCGCCACCTGGGCATTTGGACCGGTGCTTTTCCGGAATTGCGGTGTGCAAAAGTAACGCTTTTTTCCGAATCTGCAATACTTTTGCGCAACTTTTTTCAATAAAATTTTACTTGCTGAAGAATCTGTACTGAAACAGAAGCAGATAGACTACAGCGACCGAAATGTATGCATCGGCCAGATTGAAGATCGCGCCGAAGAAATAGTTGTTGCTGTCGACCAGGAAACGCAGCGCCCCCGGGCAGTTGTTCCACTGGAAAAGCGGGAAGTAGAACATGTCGACGACCTTGCCCATCATGAATCCGGCATAGTGACCGCCGAACTCCGCCACCGTGTAGGGGGTCGACTCCGAGAAGATCAGCCCGTAGAAGGCGCTGTCAAGGATGTTGCCCAGGGCTCCGGCGATGATCAGCGCCAGCCCGACGATGACTCCTTTGGGCGTTCCCTCGCGTTTGTGGGTCAGGTGGTAGATCAGCCATCCGAGAAATCCGACCATGGCCAGTCGCAGCACGCCGAGCATCAGCTTGCCCCAGTCGAATCCGCTGCCGGTGTAGATGTGCATGCCGAATGCGGCTCCGTTGTTCTCGATGAACCGCAGCTGGAACCAGTCGGGGAAGACGATGATCGATTCGTCGAGGCACATGTGGGTCTTGATCCAGATCTTCAGGGCCTGGTCCACCACGAGCAGGAGGACGACAAGCAGGGATATCTTTTTCAGATTCATACGTTCTTGGTTGTTTGGCTGGGCAAAAATACGAAAAAATCTCGTTCTTCGGGTCTCCGGCGCCATTTTCCCCGTGTGCTTGCCGTTTTTTTTATCCGGGCCTTCCGTCGGATTGTGCGTTCGGACCGGCTCTCGATGGTTCGGCGGTCAGCTTCCCGGTTCGGTTCGCTTCGCGGGACCTGGTCGGCGGTATCCCTTCGGCGGTCACCTTTGGGGGGGGGTGTTTGAGGCATCGTTTATTTTATATATATTGTATCGGCCCTGTTTTGACTGAAAAATTAAGTTTTTTGAAAAAAAAGAGTCGCAAAAGTTTGCAGATTCCGAAAAAGTCGCTACCTTTGCATCCGCGTTTGAGAAATAATGGTTCTTACAAATAAGTCGAGAGTTTACAATAAAGGAGCTTGAGGCTGTTTTAAGGATTGAATTTCAATCAGATGCGAGGTTCTTGAAAAGGCTGTTAGAGGTTTGAAAAGATCGATTGGATTTTGGAATCCTCGCCCGAATCTGCCGCCAAGGTTGCTTCGGAAAGAAATCTTGAAAAAGATTTGCGAGTTTCAAAATTAGTACTTATCTTTGCAATCCCTTTCGGAATAAACCTTCGGGTTTGGCTGAAAAAAAAATCTTGAAAAAAGATTTGCAGGATTCAAAAATAGTACTTATCTTTGCAATCCCTTTCGCACACTAAATGCGAAGTCTTTTTAGAGTGGTTCTTTGAATTACTGGTTATATTTTGAGAGCAAAATTGTAGTATTTATCTGTCAATTTCCTTTAAAGGAAACGAATAGTCAGGACTCTAACGAAACATTATAATTTTATACAATGGAGAGTTTGATCCTGGCTCAGGATGAACGCTAGCGGCAGGCCT
>CALLRW010000024.1 GCA_938014215.1 uncultured Alistipes sp.
TGGAAAACACACCTGTAAGCATTGCCGTATGCAATCAAAAAGGCGGCGTCGGAAAATCAACCTTCACCGTTCTGCTTGCCAGTCATCTCCACTATACCTTGCAGCGGGACGTGCTGGTGGTCGACTGCGACTATCCCCAATGGTCGATCTACAATCAACGCTCCCGCGAGTTGGAGATCCTCAATTTGAGCGATTATCACAAACTGATGGTCGCCCGTCAGTTCAAGGGAACCGATCGGAAATTCTGGCCTATCGTCAGCAGCACGCCTTCCGAGGCCCTTGAGAAGACGGCGCGACAACTGCAAAGCGATTATCATCCGCAGATTATCCTCTACGATTTGCCCGGAACAGTCAATACCGAAGGGGTGCTGCAGATCCTCTCCTCGCTGGATGCCCTTTTCATCCCGATCAAGGCAGACAAGGTCGTGCTGGAGAGTTCGCTCTCCTTTGCCCGTAGTCTTTATAACGGCATGGTTTGTAATGACCATCTCCGCCTGCGCAGCCTCCACCTCTTTTGGACGATGGTTGATCGCCGCGAGCGAACCCCTCTCTATGAACGCTACGAGGCGATCATCCGTCAGCTTCATCTGCCTGTTCTGAAGACACAGATTCCCTACCGGTCCAAATTCAACAAGGAACTTTTGGCCGACGGATCGGGAATCGGACGCTCGACCCTGCTGGCTCCGGAACGGATCTTTGCCCGCGAAGCGCAGATCGAGAACCTTGCGGCCGAGATTCTTTCGATTCTTCAAATTTCCTGAATATGGTCCGCAAGAACAAAATCGAGGTCGACGAAGAGGCCATGCGCCGAATGATCGCGGGGCTGGTTCCGCAAACCGTGGATGTGGTGCAACCGAAACAACCTCCGGATGAACCGCCAGCGGAAACCTCGCCACCCACCTCCGAAGAGCGCACTACGGGGCATGCGACCGAATCGCGTCGACGGAGAACGGTGGTCGTCCCCGAATTCGAGCCGACCTTCATGTCGCTGTTGGATATACATATTCGGGGAGCCCTCTATGTCAGTCTCGAGACGAAGCGTAAGATTCTCGAGGTCGTCAAAAAGATCGGAGGCGAGCGTATGACCGCCACCTCCTATGTTGAACAAATTCTGCGGCAGCATCTCGACCTCTACAAGGAGGAGATCAACCGCATCTACAAGGAACGAAGTACCAAAGATCTTTTATAGCCATGAACACATTTCATTTTTCAACCGATTGGGCAACATCTCTGCTCATCCTTGCAAGTATCCTTCTTCTTATCCTGTGTTTCATTCTCTTCTTCGTTAGACGAAAACGGGAGAAGACCCAGCCGAAGGTAAATTCC
Organism: uncultured Alistipes sp.; assembly: GCA_938014215.1. Classification (GTDB taxonomy): domain Bacteria; phylum Bacteroidota; class Bacteroidia; order Bacteroidales; family Rikenellaceae; genus Alistipes. The sequence goes on from CALLRW010000024.1 coordinate 1,327, forward strand.
GTGTCGGAATCAGTCGTTAGGGATCAAGAAGAAGACCAGGATCCCATCGAACAGAGCGAGAAGATTCCGGACGAGAAACCTGTTCAAAACATTCTCACCGAGAAGGTCGCCCAAGTGGAGGAGATAATACCTTTGCCTCCTGTCTCCATAAAACGAGGCGCTGTCAAACCCGATTTCCGGAAAACCTTTCTGCATCCTACACCCTTCCAACGACGAGGCAGCGTCTATCTCAGCATGGAGACCAAGCGACGGATTCACAGTGTCGTCCAACGGATTGGCGAAGGGAATCTGACCGTTACGGATTATGTCGAGAACATCATGAGACATCATCTTGATCTCTATCGGGACGACATCAACCGCATCAACCGGACCCGGAATTTCAAGGATCTGGTGTAAAGATGAGCTTCCCGAGTTCACTTCTCAAACGAATTACTCAGTGGCTTTCGCAGCGGTGGCGCAGGTCCGCAGAATCCCGGGCCGACGGGCCGGGCAGCAAGGTCGATTCAGAGCAGGCCTCCGAGCCCCGCCGGGAAGAGACACCGCTGCTGATTATCCCGAAACACTACGCGGTTACCGGCCATCTGCGGCCTCGGAAGGCCATTCCGCCACCTGCGGAATCAAAGCCCGAAGATGCTGCTACATTTGTTCCGCCCCCGGCCGAAAAGCCGGCCTCGATGCAGGGCTGGGGCGAGCTGGTCCTCCAGGGTCCGATCCGCGAGAACGGCGAGACCGTAGAGCCGCGGGAGCCCCGGCCAGCGCTGCGGCCTCCGTCCCTGCCGAACAACGGCGAGCTACACGATCCGGAGGTACAGGCGCTGCTCCGGAGTGCCGAAGCGGGCGAGCGTGTCCTTGCGCCGGATGTTACGGAGGAGGAGCGCCGCGAGATTGAGAATTTTGACCTGCGAAACTATGTCTGACCCTCAAAAAAACAGATGCACAATGAATTGGAATCGAAATTACGGCTAACACCCGGATGATTGGCTGCGGGAAGCAACTATTTGCTTCCGTCTCGGTCGCAGACTGCCTCGAAAGGCGGGCTGCGGCCTTTTTCACACCCATTACCAAACTGCAAAACCGATGAAAAAAAGCGCAATCTTCTTGATTCTGATGCTCCCCGCATCGCTTGCCTCCTTCGCACAGGGCAACGGCATGGCCGGAATCAGCGAAGCGACCAACATGGTCACCTCCTATTTCGACCCGCTCACCAAACTGATCTTCGCCGTGGCTGCCGTGCTGGGGCTGGTGGGCGGTGTCCGCGTCTACTCGAAGTTCAACAGCGGCGATCCCGACGCCTCGAAGTCCGCCACGGCGCTCTTCCTCTCGTGCGTCTTTCTGGTTATCGTCGGTACCGTCTTACGCTCCTTCTTCCTCTGACATGGCACAGTACACCATCCACAAGGGCGTCGACCGACAGGTCGAATTCCAGGGGCTGACCTCGCACTATCTGATCCTCTTTGTTGCCGGGCTGCTGGGCATCTTCCTGCTCTTTGTCATCCTCTACGCCGGAGGGGTTCCGCAGGGCATCTGCATACTCTTCGCCGTCGCGGGCGGCAGCGGCCTCACCTGGGCAACCTTTTATCTGAACCGCCGCTTCGGACCCCACGGTCTGATGAAACTCCTCGCCCTGCGGCAGCATCCACGCCGCATCATCCACCGCCGGAGTGTGCGCCGCCTGCTCGAACGTCGAACCCTACCCAAACGCTGATGCCATGCGAGGAACCCTGAAAACTTCGACCCTCGAGTCGAAATTCCCGCTGCTGGCCGTCGAGGGCAACTGCATCCTCTCGAAGTTCGCCGACGTGACGGCCGCCTTCCGCGTGACGCTCCCGGAGCTCTTCACCCTGACGGCCGAGGAGTACGAGGCGCTGCACGCCACCTGGGTCAAGGCGCTGAAGGTCCTCCCGGACCACACCGTCGTCCACAAGCAGGACCTCTTCATCGAGGAGCGTTACGAAACACCCGATCCCGAGGCCGAACGCACATTTCTCTCCCGGGCCTATGAGCGTCACTTCAACGAACGCCCCTTTCTGCGCCACACCTGCCACCTCTTCATCACGAAGAGCACCCCCGAACGGCTGCGGCAGACGAGTGCCGCGTCCGTGCTGTGCCGGGGCTTCATCATCCCGCAGGAGATTCGCGACGGGGAGGCCGTGACCCGTTTTCTGGAGAGCGTCGCCCAGATGGAGCGCATCCTGAACGATTCGGGGCTGCTGCGGGTCGACCGCCTCACGGAGGCGGAGATCGTCGGCACGGATTCCGATGCGGGGCTGCTGGCCCGTTACTTCGCGCTCTCGGACGAGCGGCAGGCTGCGGTCAACGAGGACATTCGCCTCGATCCGGGCATGATGCGCATCGGCGACAAACTGCTCTCAATGCACACGCTCTCCGATCTGGATCTCCTGCCGCAGAGCGTTGCGACGGACTTCCGCTACGAGCGCCTCTCGACCGACCGCTCGGAGTGCCGGCTTTCGTTCGCGGCCCCCGCGGGGCTGCTGCTCGGATGCTCGCACATCTACAACCAGTATCTCTTTCTGGACAACCACGACGAGACCCTCAAGCGGCTCGAAGCCCGGGCTCGCAACATGAACTCGCTGGCAAACTACTCGCGCGGCAACGCCCTGAACAAAGAGTGGATCGACCTCTACCTGAACGAAGCCCATTCGCAGGGGCTGTGCTCCGTAAGATGCCACTGCAACGTCGTGGTCTGGGCCGAGAGCGAGGCGGAGCTCAAGCGGCTGCGCAACGACGTAGGGTCGCAGCTCGCCACGATGGGCTGCACACCCCACCACAACACGGTGGACGTCCCGGTGCTGTTCTGGGCAGCGATTCCCGGCAACGAAGCCGACTTCCCCGCCGAGGAGAGCTTTCTGACCTTCCTCGAACAGGGTGTCTGCCTCTTCAACGGCGAGACAAATTACCGCTCGTCGCTCTCGCCCTTCGGCATCAAGATGGCCGACCGGCTCACGGGGGTTCCGCTCCATCTGGACATCTCGGATCTTCCGATGAAGCGCGGCATCACCACCAACCGCAACAAGTTCATCCTGGGGCCCTCGGGCAGCGGGAAGTCCTTCTTCACGAACCACATGGTCCGCCAGTATTACGAACAGGGGGCGCATATCCTGCTCGTCGATACGGGAAACTCCTACGAGGGGCTCTGCTCGCTGATCCACCGCACGACGCGGGGACGCGACGGCATCTACTTCACCTACACCGAACAGGAGCCCATCGCCTTCAACCCCTTCTACGTCGAGGACGGGGTCTACGACATTGAGAAGCGCGAGTCGATCAAGACCCTGCTGCTGACGCTCTGGAAACGCGAATCCGAGGAGCCGACGCGCGCGGAGGAGGTGGCCCTGTCGAACGCCGTGAACCTCTACCTCTCGAAGCTCAAGACGGACGATTCGATCCGGCCCTCGTTCAACACCTTCTACGAGTTTCTCACCTCGGACTACCGGCGGCTGCTGGAGCAGAAGCACGTCCGCGAGAAGGATTTCGACCTGGCGAACCTGCTCAATGTGCTGGAGCCCTACTACCGGGGCGGCGAGTACGACTACCTGCTCAATTCCGACCGGCAGTTGGACCTGCTCTCGAAGCGATTCATCGTCTTCGAGCTGGATAACATTTCTTCGAACAAAACGCTACTTCCCGTGGTGACGATCATCATCATGGAGGTCTTCATCAACAAGATGCGGCGGCTGAAGGGCATCCGCAAGATGATCCTTATCGAAGAGTGCTGGAAGGCCCTCACCTCGGCCAACATGTCGACCTACATCCGCTACCTCTACAAGACGGTGCGCAAGTATTTCGGCGAGGCGGTCGTCGTTACGCAGGAGGTCGACGACATCATCTCCTCGCCGATCGTCAAGGAGTCGATCATCAACAATGCCGACTGCAAGATCCTCCTCGACCAGCGCAAGTACATGAACAAGTTCGACCAGATCCAGACGCTGCTTGGCCTATCGGAGAAGGAGCGGGCGCAGATCCTCTCGATCAACCAGGCGAACGATCCCCGCCGCACCTACAAGGAGGTTTGGATCGGGCTCGGAGGCGTGCAGTCGGCGGTCTACGCTACGGAGGTCTCGACCGAGGAGTACCTCTGCTACACCACCGAGGAGCGGGAGAAGATGGAGGTGATGGCCCGGGCCGAGAAGCTCGGCGGCGACATCCAGGCAGCCATCCGCGCACTGGCCCGCGAGCGGGAAGGCCAAAATCTCATTAAAAATTCCCAGCCATGAAACAGATCCTTTGGAGCTGTGCCGGGCTGCTGCTGGCGTTGCTGGCCCTGCTCGGCGGATTCCGGCTCTTCTACGATTTCGAATACCACAAGATCCGCCCGCTGTGCGGCGAGTGGCGTTCAACGCGGAATGATACCCGGCTCGAAATCGACCATCAGGACGATGGTTTCTGGATTCGCATCCATCGCTACGACCCGCGGACCGGGCGTGAATTCTTTGAGAGGCACCCGCTGAAGTATGCCTCGTGCATCCATTACACAACCTATGGCGGTGCGCGTGTCGATCTCTTCCACACCCCTGGCTCCGACCTGCTGCTGGTCATTCCGGGAGGTATTTTCAAACGCGATTTGTCCAACCTTCAAAACAACTTACCATGAGTAGTACCCCAAACATCACCCCCGCGGAGGCACTCGCGTCGCTGCGGGCCGAAATCCGACAGCGCACCCAGCTTATGCGACTTATCACCTCGCTGCAGGAGGAGATCGCCTACGACCGCATCTGCGGATCGTGGCTCTCGACGGAGAACAACCTCTCGGCCTCGATCCGCCGCATCTGCACCCGGACCTACCGGATGCTGATCTTCGACAACACGCTCTGCTACCGACGGCTGGTGCAGGATACCGTCATCACGGCCGAGCGACGCTCGCTGCTCTTCGGCAGCCGCGACGACCCGCGCGATATGAACCCCATCGAACTCGACCCCGAGAGCGACACGCTGCTGCTGGGCTGCTACGGACGCTTTGTCGCGGAGGAGCGGGCCTGTCGGCGTGCGGAGCAGGAGAGCATTTCCGAGGAGTGTTTCACGGATCATGAGCCCGAGGCATGAAGTGGCGTGAAGTATTCGAAGGGCTCTTTCGCCCTGCAACCGGGGATGAATTCCAACAATGGGAACCAACCCTGCAGCGAACAAGGCAGCTATTGGAGGCCCGGGATTTCCGGACACTGACCGATCTGGTACGGGAGCATCGACACTCGGAGCTGCTGACACGGGGGATCGGGCTGGAGATGATGGCGCGTCTTCCGCAAATTCTCACCTTGCCCGACGAGGCGGCCCGCCACGAGGTGCTGCAACTGATGGATGCCCTGCGCAGGACGCCCGCCATGAAGCACACGGGCCGGAAACTGGCCAACCTGTCCGGGTATAGCTCCCATCCAATTCACGGCGTGCTGGCCCTCCACACGCTTCTCGTGGATGCCTATCCCGAACGGCACCCCGAGAGCCGGATGCGGCAGCCAACAACCGGGGAGGTGCAGGCGGCCATGCGTCTTGTCGACCGGCTCTTCCGCACGGGAATCTTCCGCGAGTTGTGCCGCATGACGGAGGCCCCGACCCGGATGCAACCGCCCTTTTATGTGGCCCGGCTCTACGGCTGGGATGTCGACTGCGAGATTCTGCAGGCCATGCGGCACGAGCGAGATACGGCGACGCCCGGAGCCGATCCGCGGCGGATGCAGCAGCTCCGGGAGGAGATCTTCCGCACGGAGAACCACCTGGTCCGCGGCGCCGAGCGCACCATCGAAGGAATGCTCGAGATGCCCGTTCCGCGGAGTTATGTCGAGCGCCTCGAGAGCGAACTGAACACGCTGGGCTGGCTGGCCCGCGCTCCGGAGCGCATCGACGATCCGCACACAAGCCGGCAGTTTCTCGACAAATACGAGATCCACCCGGGTCTGCCCCCGGAGGCACAGCGTGCCGAGGCGGAGACGGCATTCCGGGAACTCGACGCACGGCTTGTCCGACTGACGGGCCGCGAAGCCCGGACGCACGAACTCGACCTCCGCGTCGCACAACCGGAACGGGAGCCGGGGCGCACCTCCTTTCGCCGGGAGTACCCCACGGTGATGCAGCCCTCCGAAGCTATGCCCCGCAAATTGAGACATTGAACCACCCTCAAAACGACCGAATCATGAAACCACGCATCATTCTGCTCTGCCTCGGGCTGCTCCTGACAGCCCGGGCCGCGCAGGCACAATGGGTCGTCACGGACCCTACGAACCTCGCACAGGGAATCATCAACTCCACCAAACAGATCGTCGAAGCGGCCCGCAACGGATCGACCCTCCTGCAAAGTTTTCAAGAGACCGTAAAGATTTACGAGCAAGGGAAGAAATATTACGACGCGCTGAAGGCGGTCAACAACCTCGTCCGCTCGGCTCGCAAGGTCCAGCAGTGCATGCTGCTCGTCGGGGAGATCTCCGACATCTACGTCAACGGCTATCAGCGCATGGTGGTCGATGACAACTTCTCGGCCGCGGAACTGGCGGCCATCGCCACGGGATATGCCCGGATTATCGAGGAGTCGGCCGGGGAGCTCAAGGAGCTGCAGGATATTGTCAACCCCACGGACATGTCGCTGACGGACAAGGACCGTATCGACGTGGTGGAACGGGTCTACTGCGTGCTGCGGCACCATCGGGATCTAGCCCGCTACTACACGCGCAAGAATATCTCCATCTCGCTGCTGCGCGGCGCCCGACGCAACGACCTCGACCGCGTGATGGCTCTTTACGGAACCGACGAACAACGATACTGGTAGCGATGGTACAGGCACTCTCTATCTCGGAGAACATCCACACGATTCTCCGCGTTCTCTACGACGACATGATGGTTCTCTGCTATCCGATGGCCAAAGTTGCCACGGCCATAGCCGGAATCGGGGCCCTGATCTACATCGCCTACCGCATCTGGCAGGCGATGGCCCGGGCCGAACCCATCGACCTCTTCCCGCTGCTGCGACCTATGGCGATCGGAATCTGCATCATGTTCTTCCCGACCCTTGTGCTCGGATCGCTCAACGGAATCCTCTCCCCGCTGGTGCAGGCCACCCACTCGCTGATGGTCGGCCAGACCTTCAATATGCAGGAGTGGCGGCAGGAGTGTGCACGCCTCGAACAGGAGAGCCGCGAGCGGCTTCCGGCAGAGAGTTACTACACCGAGGACGAGGAGAAGGAGCGCGAGCTGCAGGCCCTGGGCATCGACGAGCAGTCGCAGCAGGCCCTCGACCGAATGCAGAGCGAGCGGAAGTCGTGGAGCATCAAGGGGATGATTCTGAAGGCCCTTACCGCAATCATGGAGCTCTTCTTCGCCGCGGCGGGCGTGATCCTCGACGTACTGCGGACCTTCTACCTGATTGTCCTCTCGCTGCTCGGGCCCATCGCCTTTGCCATCTCAATCTTCGACGGATTTCAGAATACCCTGGTGCAATGGTTCTCCAAGTATATCTCCATCTACCTGTGGCTTCCCATCTCGGACCTCTTCTCGGCCATCATCGCCCGGCTGCAAACCCTCTCGTTGCAGCACGATGCCGAGATGATGGCGCAGGACTACAACTGGTATTTTGACATGTCGAACAGCATCAACCTGATTTTCATCCTCGTGGCCATCTGCGGCTATCTCTGCATCCCTTCGATTGCCTCGTGGGTCGTGCAGGCCAACGGCTTCTCCTCCTACAACCGGACCATTTCGCGCGCTACGTCGCTCGTGAGCGGCGGTGCCGGCTGGATTACCGGGAAGGTCTGGGCCGGGACCAAAAGCACGGTCGGAGCCGCCGGAAAGGGGCTGGCAACCGCAGCTCGCCTGATCCTCAAAAAATAATCGCATTATGGAATTCAAATCATTGTTGAACATCGAAACCTCCTTCCGGCAGCTGCGCCTCTACGCGCTCGTCTTCGCCGGAATCTGCGCCGTGGTGACCATCACGGCCGTCAGCCTCTCGTATGCCTTTGCCGAACGGCAGCGCGAGAAGATCTACGTTCTGGACAACGGCCGCTCGCTCATGGTCGCCCTCTCGCAGGACCTGGCCCAGAACCGTCCCGTCGAGGCCCGCGAGCATGTGCGCCGCTTCCACGAACTCTTCTTCTCGCTCTCGCCCGACAAGGCAGCCATCGAGTCGAACATGGAACGGGCCCTGCAGATGGCCGACAAGAGCGCTCTGTCATACTACAAGCTCCTGCAGGAAAAGGGGTTCTTCAACCGGCTGATTGCCGCCAACGTCTCGCAGATGGTCCATGTGGACAGCATCCGCTGCAACTTCGACCGCTATCCCTACGAAGCCACGACCTACGCCCGGCAGCGCATCATGCGCGAGAACACGATCACCGAGCGGTCGCTCGTCACGACCTGCCGGCTGGTCAACGTCTCCCGCTCGGACAACAACCCGCAGGGGTTTCTGGTCGAGGATCTGATGATTGTCGAAAATAAGGACCTGCAGACCTATGACCGTTAAAGCACTTATCCAAAGCCGCGTGCGCTGGCTGCGCCGTCGTATCCGGCGCTGGCACGACCGGCTCTCGCTCCGAACCCGGCGGTGCATCCTCCTGGGGATGTTTCTGCTGCTGGTCGGGCTCTACGGGTTGCTGCTCTTCAGCCCGGCACCGCGCTTCGACTTCGGGAGGATGGCGCCTCCCTCTTTGGAAAATCTGAAACTTCGATAACCATGGAAGAGAGACAAAAAAACACACCGACGCCCGATTCTGCGGCATTCGAGCGTCAGCGAAAAAGAAAAGTCGTTCTGGTAGCCGCGGTCGGGAGTTGTCTGGTCATCGGGTTCATCTGGTTCCTCTTCAAACCCGCGCCCACGATCGGCGAGGGGCAGGCAGGGATCAACACGACGCTGCCCGACGGCAAGGCCCCAAAGATCGAGGGCGACAAGCGCAAGGCCGCGGAGCGCGTGGCCAGCGAGGAGCAGTCCCGCAACCGGATGATGACCCTCGGGGACAACTCCTTCTCATTGCTCGATGAAGAGCTTCGCAACACGGAGCCGCAGTCTCCGACCGATGATCCCGTGCGCCGGGCTGCCGAGGCAAACCGCGCCATGCAGCAGCAGGCCCGGCAATTCTACGCCGCGCCGCCGCGCAATTCCGAGGTCGAAGAGCTCCGCGAGCAAGTCGCCTCTCTGCAGCAGCAACTCGCCATCGAGCGGCAGCAGCCCGACCCGATGGAGGTGGCCGAGGAGCAGTACCGCATCGCACAGCGCTACCTCGGAGGCGGGACCGGGGTTTCAGGCGAGGCCGACGGCGTGAAGTCCTCGGGACGTTTCAGCGTCATGCGACCTGTCCGCGAGGGCGACGTCCGGGCTTCGACCCTCAATCCGCGGATCGACTCCGCGCGGGAGCGCAACATCGGGTTTTTGACGACCGCGGGCGTTCTTCCGGTGGATACAACTCCGACCATCCGAGCCTGCGTTGTGCAGACACAGGTCGTGCGCGTTGGTTCGACAATCGCCCTCCGACTGCTGGAACCGGTACGCATCGACGGCGAGGTAATCCCCCGCAACACGCCGCTCTACGGCGCCGTCTCCGTAACGACCGACCGGCTGCGGGTGACGGTAACCTCCATCGAATACCGGGGACACATCTTCCAGGTGCAGGCCGAGGCGTATGATCTCGACGGGCAGCCGGGAATTAACGTCCCCAACTCCCGTGAACGGACAGCCCTCAAGGAGGCGCTGGCATCCGTGGGGCAGACGGCCGGGACGAGTGTGAACATCACCCATTCGGCCGGGCAACAGGTCCTCGCCGAGTTTGCACGAGGAGGAATTCAGGCATCCTCCCGCTACCTCTCCGAGAAGCTCCGCGAGGTACGCATCACCCTCAAGGCCAACCACCAGATTCTGTTAATCTCCAAAGAAAACTAAACAACAACACCATGAAACGAGACCTCATTTATCTGACTCTTCTGGCCGCTCTTTTTGCCGCGGCCAAAGTCATGGCTCAAAACGACGGGACCACGTCCCGGCAGGAGCTCACGCCTCGCACCATCGAGGTGGGATTCACGAAGACCGTACATATCCTCTTCCCGGCGCCCGTAACCTACATCGACATCGGCTCGATGTCCATCATCGCCGGGAAGGCCGACGGCGCGGAGAATGTCGTGCGGGTGAAGGCCGCCGTGCGCGACTTTGCGGAGGAGACCAACCTCACGGTGATTACCGAGGATGGCGGGTTCTACACCTTCGATGCCCGGTATGCCGAGAACCCCACTACATCGACCATCGAGATTGCGGCCACGGAGAGTCCGGTAGCACAGCCCGCGTCAGCCTCGGAGCCTGCCCGTGCGGACGAGGGGCACGTGCTGCTCCGTGAGGTGGGACGGGAACGCCCTGCCACGATAAAGCGCGTGTTGAGCGACATCTACCGCCAGAACCGCGCGGATGTAAAGGGTATCCACACCCGGAAATACGGCGTGGAGGTCGAGGTGCGGGGTATCTACGTCCACAATGACGTGATCTACCTCCATGTGCAGATTGCCAACAACACGAACATCTCCTTCGAGGTGGACTATCGCCGCTTTGTCGTCGCGGACCGCAAGGCGGCCAAACGCACGGCTCAACAGCAGCGCATTATCGAACCGCTGCGGGTCTGCAACGACCCCTTGATTGTGCGCGGACACCAGCGCCAGCGCATCGTCTTCGCCCTCCCGAAACTGACTCTTGAGGAGGACAAAATTCTCCTGCTGGAGATCGCCGAGAAGGACGGAGCCCGACACCAATACCTCGAAATTTCAAGCAAGGAGCTACTCGGAGCGAAGGCTCTGTAAGGATTGCAAGAAATAATAAACCTTGTAGCAAGTAAGCCGTTAAGGGAATTAGCGACTTACTTGCTATTTTTATATCCACTCAACAAATATGGAACAACTTATTCCTACTCACAAACATCGTGTGAACCAAATTTAGATGGACAAAACTTTCAAAATACATTCTAAAAACAAGCAAAAAGGTTATATACATACAACCTTTTCTGGAAATTATGTTATCTTTGTAATATTGATGGAAAATAGATGTCCGTATGAAATATCTTAACATAAAAAAGGCTCTTGCTGCATGGCAGAATTTGCAACCACTGTCAGAAAAGGATAAAGAACGGCTTAGCCGACGTTTTACAGTGGATTTCAATTACAACAGCAACCACATTGAGGGTAACACGTTAACTTATGGACAGACAGAAATTCTGCTGCTTTTCGGCAAAGTGATTGGGGAGGCAGACGTGCGTGACGTACAAGAAATGACCGCAAGTAACGTAGGCCTGCGAATGATGACGGAAGAGGCTATGGTGAAGGGAGTGCCATTGACACAGAATTTTATCCGGACATTACATAAAACCATATTACGAGAAGATTATACTGTTTATCGAAATTTGCCTGGCGGCATGCAAACAAGTTATGTAATTCATGCCGGCCAGTATAAAACACGGCCGAACAGTGTTATTACGCGGTATGGGGACAGATTCGAATATGCTTCACCCGAGGAGACTCCTGGATTAATGGGAGATCTGGTGGATTGGTATAATGCCGCGGAGAAAGAGGGAAAACTATCTCCAGTAGAGTTGGCCGCGTTGTTTCACTATCGTTATATACGCATTCATCCATTCGAGGACGGCAACGGTCGTATTGCACGACTGATGGTAAACTACATTCTGACTCGCCATGATTATCCGATGATTGTCGTCCGAAGCCGCAGAAAGAGTGAATATTTGGAGGCCTTGCATCAAACGGATCTCGAAGTTGGCCCTGTCCCCAGTGATGGAGCCCATGCAGGGATCAAGGAGATTCGTCCTTTTTTGAAATATTTCAATGCCTTGGTGGCTACGGAAGTGTATAATGATGTGCTGTTCGTAAGTGAAAGGAATGAGAATGTATGGTGGTATGATGGGGAACGGATTGCCTTCCGAACCCCCAATTATACGAAAATTCTGAACGCCATGCGAACACAACCAACATTAACACTGGCAGACATGAAAGAGGAAACAGGTATTAGTGTGACGGCTATACAGAAACTGCTGGATCAATTGATTTCAAAAAAGTATGTGGAGCGAGGCGAGAAGGAAGGAAGCTGGAGAGTATTTGTAACACAATAATTCAGAATAAACGTTTTTGCAACGGATTAATTTCTAAAAGTTACTAGTCTACAAATCTAAAAAATCTGTAGACTTTTTTATTTATCCCCCAGACACACTTGTGGAACAATATCATCAAAATACTCCTCACACATAATTTCCATAGCGTGATTTATTATCTGGTTCGACAATAAGTCATGGTTCCATAAGGTTTCCGGCGTTGGATCTCGATCAGCAGACCTCTTTGGACCAGCAAGGCGTAGATCTCCCGGACGAAGTGCACGCACGGCGAATCGAAAGAACAGCCCAGTGGTGCACGGACGGTGTGCACCATCAGTTGCCGCACCAGCTCCTCGAGAACCTCGTCCCGAAGGTGGTATTTCGAAGGGGCAGAGGTACGGAAAGCCTCAAGAAAAAGCTGTTCGGAATAGTGTTGCCGGTAGTAGGCCAACTCCTCCTCGACGGTAAAGTCATAGAGTCGGTCGTAGCGGTCCGTTGTCTGATATTGAAACGAGGTTCCCTGTCGCAGGATTCTTTCAACAAGGGCGATATGCGGTTCCTCGACCGGGCCGGAGAGTTCCGTCGGATGGCAGTAGAGACAGGTCGTTCCCAACTGGAAGGAGGGACATCCCGGCGGATTCTCCAGAATCGTAAAACCGACACGGGAGAAGAGCGCGCGGATCTCCGTGTAGAACCGGTCGTGTTGTTCGTGCGACATACGGCCGTCGTTATAGCCCGCCTCGATGCGGAAGTAGACGTCATAGATTGGATGGATGGTTTTCATGGCTTGAAAAAGTTAAGCCGCAGCCCGAAGACTGCGGCATGGTTCAATAATCGGCAACAAAAATCTATGCAGCCGGAGCTTCAGTCTCCTCTTCTGCAATTTCGTCGGTTCCGGTTTCCAGATGATCGAAGATCATCCGGGTGGCCCGGTTGACGTCGACCAGAATATCGAAAAGGTAGGAGGGCTTCCGATGCAACTCTGAAAGCCACCCTTTGAGATAGGCGGCATTCTCCTCGCGAGGCGTCGTGGCAAAGCCAGTCATGGCACCGCACAACGCCGAGGTCAGCTCCGCAACCAGCTCTTCGCGGGCATACTGTTCGTCGCCAAAGCAGGTTCCCATCGTGCGGTTCAGACGCTCGGCATGGCCCGTGCTGTGAGCAATCTCGTGCAACAGGGTCCCGTAGAAGGCCTCACCCTTCGGAAACTGCTCCTTGAGCGGGCAGACGACCCGATCGTGCAGGCGCGTGTAATAGGCCCGGTCGCCGTAACGGAGTTCAATCGGGCAGAGCCACGACTGCTGCTCGACCATCCGGTCAATCGGCTCGCAGACCATTCCGTCGGAGTAATCCTTCCGCTCGGCGCGGGCCGTCAGCGCCGTATAGCGTTCCGGTTGCTTCTCTTGCATATCCGTCTGGTCGAGGTTGAAGACCGAATAGTAGCGAATGATGGGAATGACCTCGTATTGTTTGCGGGCCTCCTTCGGAAGCTGGCGATACTCCTCGAGGTCGATCTTGCGGCGGGTCTCCTTGTGGCGGATGCAGATCTTCCAGAAGTAGACCGGGAACGACAGGGAGCCCTTGAGGATATTCAGCCCCTCCTCCTTGGCCTGCCGGAAGGTCATAAAGATCGGCGTTTGGTAGCCGGCTATCCCCGAGAGAAAGAGCAGCATCAGGATGTTCCCGGCCCGGTAGGGCGTGCCGCGCAGGTTGCGGGGAAGACCGTGTGCGAGGTCCGTGATCCACGGTTTCTGCCAGTCGGTTTCGAGGTGTTCGATACGCTGGATCATCAGCTCCGTCAGTCGGGGTGCTATGGCATCTATCAGATTCTGGTTTTTCATGGCTGGATGGGATTGGAAAGATTGAAAACAGGTCGGAAATGAAAGACGGAGCAATCGTTTGATTGCTCCGTCGGTTTTACTTGGTTCAGGCGGCCAGCGATTCTGTCGTCTCGTTCGGGCCGAGCTCCGGATCGGCCGGAATAATCAGCGGCTCGGCAGGCGGTACCGGAATCTCCGTGTCGGGCGTTGCCTCCGGCTCCTCGGGGAGTTCTTCGGGAATGGATTCTGCATCCGACTCCCGGGATTCGGCCAAAGCCCGGGCCTCCTCCTGCGCCTTCAGGTCGTCGATCTGCTCCTGCAGCTTCGTCCGGCGTCTCTCGTAGGTGGCCAGGTACTTCTCCTGCAGGATCCGGCTTTGGGCCTCAAAATTCAAATCGGCGAACCGGCACATCAGGCGCGTGTCCACCTCTTCATCCGTACAGTTGTAATCCCGGGCCGTCGTGCGGAAGAAGTCGAGCAGGAAGATGCGGATCATTGCCGCCCGCTGCTCGGGTGTCAGTTGTCCTGCGGCCGCGAAGCGCTCCTCCTCGGTAACGCGCCACTGATTTTGAGGCTCGATGCCACACTGTCGGAGCCGGTCGTCCGCCATGTGTCGGATTACGGCGTAGTAGAACATCTGATGCTCCTCTTCGGTCAGCGGGCTGTCCGAGACTTTCGATTCACGGAACAGCGTCTTCATGTCGGCAGTGATATGCTCGTAGCAAAGCTGCCGGTTTCGGTGATCCTGTCGCAGCAGACTCTCCATCGGAGAGGCGGGAACCATCGCGACGTAGACCGTCCGTTCCCCTGCGGCATCCTCGACTGCGACCACCTGCTCCTCCTCCGGGATGTCCTCATAGCGGATCTCCACATCGAACATTCCGATGATGGCATATTTGCGGACTCGTCCTTCCGTAACGTCGAATTCGAGTTGCCGGGTCTGCTCCGTAAACCGGGCCAACGCTGCTTCGTAGCGCTTCACGGCTTCCGCATAGTTTTCTTCCGACGAGTAGCACTCCGCCTGGGGAGCTTCGGGCATTTCGGGGGCCGTATCGTAGTAATCGAGGTAGTAATCCAGTTCCTGAATCCGGTAGCCATCCTCTTCAAGATGCTCAATCACCGAATCGGGCGTATCGCCCACCGTGGCAAGGACCGTCCGCGGGTCCGCCTTCAGCAGTTGCAGGGCCTGCTGCACGAGGTATTCGTCGTTCTTGCGCATCATGCAGCTCCGGTTCTGGCAGCCCGCGCAACCCTCCGCACATTCATCCTTGAAGAGGATCTGGTTGGCCGTATTGTGGTGGCAGGTGTGGCATTCGGTCTTGTCGAAGCGATAGGTGTCCAGGCGGGTCATGTAACGGTCGTAGAGCCGCCGGGCAATCTCCCGGATCCGGGCATTCTTCCACGACAGGCGGCATCCGTCCGAGAAATGCTCCTCGTAGACCTCCTGCTGGACCGCCGCATCGTATTTCGCGATCTCGGTGGCGACACCAACCGAAATCTCCTCCCGGTCGAGCTGCTCGGCGAGGGCGTCGATCAGATCACAGAGTTTCAGTCGGGAGCGGATGTAGGCCTCGGATTTCCCGAACTTCCCAACCAGGCTCTCGATCGTATGACGGCCCGATTCCAGCGCCCGTTTGTAGGCCGCAGCCTCCTCGCGGGGTGTCACGTCCTCGCGTTGGAGGTTCTCCGTAATGGCGGCATCCTCGGCTTCGGCATCCGACAACTCACGGACAAGGGCCGGAATGAATTTCAGCCCCGCCATTGCAGCGGCCCAATAACGCCGTTCGCCATAGACAATCTCGAAACCATCCTCTTTGGGTCGGACGCAGATCGGTTGCAGAACCCCGACCTGGCGGATGCTGTCGGCGAGTTCCTGCAAGGTCTCCGAGCGGAAATCCTTGCGGGGGTTATAGGTGCTATTGACGATCTTGTTCAGATCCAACAGTTGAA
Organism: uncultured Alistipes sp.; assembly: GCA_938014215.1. Classification (GTDB taxonomy): domain Bacteria; phylum Bacteroidota; class Bacteroidia; order Bacteroidales; family Rikenellaceae; genus Alistipes. The sequence continues at coordinate 17,165 of CALLRW010000024.1, forward strand.
CGGCTGGGGCGGGTTGTTGTTCCGCAGTCTCGGAATTGGAGACAGCCTGCGACGATTCCTGCACGTCGGGATTCGGATTTGAAGTGGCGGCTTTCGATACTTTGGCCCGGCTCTTCTTCGTTTTCGGTTCTTCCTTGGAAGTCTGCATAACATCAAACAGTTTTTACCGTGTGTCTCACGTTTTTGGGACCATACAATCCAAACGGACTGCATAGTCAATGAAAAAATTATGTTATGAGGACTTATTCCCGACGCGGTCGGTTGCCTCGGGAAGAGACACAGTCATGCGGCGACGTCGGAGCGGCGAAAAATACCGCAGCCCCGGCGAGGATGATTTTTCGTCCGAGGACGGCGGGCCGCCCGCGGCCTTCCGCATGACTATCTTCCCCGACGGCAACCGGGAAAGAAATTATTCAAAGACTTTTTAGAAGAGAAGCACTGTCTTTGTCTTTCTCTCCAGATCATACAGAATATCGAGCGAACTGCTGCGACCTTCGATATTCATGGCATAAACGCTTTCGTCGGACATCGAGGCGATCAGGAAGTTGCGAGTCTGGGCCGTCTGCCAACCGGTCCGGCAGGCATTGCGTACAGCGAAGATCAGGATGCGCTGCTCCGCAAGAGCCTCCATGACCTCCGGCGAGTAGTGGCGATATAACTTTCGCCCGAGCGCCCAGATCACCGGGTGGCGGGCTTTCAGCAGAAGTTCAAAGACGGATTTTTCGAGTGGTGATTGGAAGCCGCTGATTACCACATAATCGGTCGTGCAACACGTTTTGGCCCAGCGGAGGGCCTGCTCCTCGACGGCTGGCGAGACGACGCGCGAGGCAAAGAAGGCGACCTTTCTGCGGTCGAGCAGGGCTGGATTGCCCGTGTAGTCGTAATTGAAAGCCATAAAAAACGTGGGTTGCCGTATTGACTTACCTCATACTCAGGCCTTCGCTGCCCCTATCCGAAATAAGCAACACGGACAGCCCACGCGAAACGTGCATTATGCACATAGCAAGCCAATGGCCTGCAGGCACAATACATGCATTCACGAGGCGTCCAGTTACATCTCTCTCAGATAGTCAAAGTTGCGAAGTTTGAGTATGAAAGAAGATCGTAATTAAACGTCTATCAATATGTCGACTCCACGAATTACACGGAGCCGCAACAAAAATACAAAAAACTCGAAACAATAACGGAAATTCTCCGTACTTTCGATGTCGGATTTCCGTTATTGGAGCATGGATAAGAAGAGAGATATATTAACGTTTTATACCCCAGATCTTTCGACGCATCAGGAGTTTCCTGTTGCCGGCGGAGAGGTGAAGGCTGGTTTTCCTTCACCTGCGGATGACTTTCTCGATGCACCGCTTGATTTGAATCGGGAGTTCGTCCACAATCCGGCCTCGACCTTTTTTGTGCGGGTTTCGGGCGACAGCATGGCCGGTGACAGGATTGGCGACGGGGACCTGCTGGTTGTCGATCGCTCGGTGCCCCCTTATGATGGTTGTATTGCTGTCTGCTATGTCGACGGCGAGTTCACCGTTAAGCGAGTTCGGCTTGAAAAAGGCTGTGCATGGCTTATGCCCTCAAACCCGAAATATCAGCCGATCCGGGTTGATGCAGACAATGAATTTCTTGTCTGGGGTGTCGTCCGTCATGTTATCAAAACTTTCAAATAGACGACCATGTACGGGCTCTGCGACTGCAATAACTTTTATGCTTCCTGTGAGCGGCTTTTCCGACCCGATCTCGTGGGGCGACCGGTCGTGGTGCTCTCGAGCAACGACGGCTGCATCATTGCTCGTTCGAACGAAGCCAAGGCCCTCGGTATTGGCATGGGCCAGCCGTTTTATCAGGTGCGTCCGCTGATAGAGCGCGGTCAGGTGACTGTGTTTTCGGCAAACTTTGCTTTGTACGGAGATTTGTCGCGTCGTGTGATGGCAACACTTCGCTCGCTGGTTCCCGGCATTGAGGTTTACTCGATCGACGAGGCCTTTTTCGACCTGCGGGGTATGGCCGAGCCACTCGACGAGTTCGGCCGTTCGATCAGCCGCACCATCCGCCGCAACGTTGGAATTCCGGTCAGCATCGGCATTGCCCCGACAAAGACCCTCGCCAAGATAGCCTCGAAGTTGGCTAAACAATATCCCAAACTGAACGGCTGCTGTTACATGCATCGTCCGGAGGATATAGCCAAGGTTTTGCGAAAATTTCCTTTGCAGGATGTCTGGGGCATAGGCCGTCGCTATGGAAAGATGTTCGATCGTATGGGGCTCTGTACAGCGCAGCAGTTTGTCGATCTGCCGCAGGAGTGGGTTCGTGCCCGCATGGGGGTTGTCGGATTGCGCACCTGGAGCGAACTTCAGGGTATTGAGTGTATCACTTTCGAGCAGATGCCGCCCCGCAAACAGCAGATCACTATTTCGAGGACCTTCCCTAAAGAGATTTATACGCAGGAGGAGCTGGATCCCATTATTTCCGAATTTGCGTCAATGTGCGCCGAGAAACTTCGTGGTGAAGGTTCGGTCTGCTGTGAAGTGCAGAGCTATCTGTTGACGAATCGGCATCGTGAGGATCAGCCGCAGCGCTATGAGACGAGCCTTCAATTGTTGCCGGAGTCAACCGACAGTACACTTGAAATTGTGCGACAGGCCCGCATTGCCCTGCGACAGGTCTTTCAGCCTGGATACGGATATAAAAAAGCGGGGGTAATTCTTTCGCAGATTACTCCCGCATCCGAACAACAAGGCTCATTGTTCTCGCCATTGGATCGTGAAAAGCATACTCGCCTGATGGATGTTCTCGATTCGGTGAATAAAACCCACGGTAAAGGCACGATTGTCGTGGCTGCCCAGGGGACCGACCATTTCCGCATGAACCGAGAGCACCTTTCACCTCGTTATACGACTAATTGGGATGAACTACTGACAATAAAATTGCAATAGCTACAGTGTGGAGATGTTTTTTAACTAAGTTCTTCTTCTAATTTATGAGTTATTTTTTGTAATTCATCATCTATTTTCTTATCTACTTTTTCAACGTCTCCTCCATGTATCACAATATTTCTTAATCTATTTATATTTATTATCTGGCCTCGCTCTTCATACGTTATTATTTTATTATTTACAAGAATTCTTGTCATTAGAGGAATGCTCCATTTATTAGATCCTTCTTCTTGTTGATAATCTCGTTTGATGAGTTCTCTTAATACTTTCTCAAACTCAATAAAGTGCTTTATAAACTCAGCAATATCAACGACTCCCTCGTGGTAAGTATTGGCTATTTCTTTGATGATATTATCAAAAAAATCAGGATTCATTATTTTTATAACATATATAAGAGCATAGCATATGATGCCTATGTTTAATATAAAAACAAAAATGGCAAAAGTAAAATACCAGCTAAATTCTAATTCAGATAATGATAATGAAAATGTTAATTTTCTTGTTTCAATAGGATTGAGAAATACGCATAATAGGTCTATTATAATACCCAAAATAGTCAGCGTTATAAGTATCTTGAGTCCATTATAGACTTGTCTCTTTGCTTCTTTTGCAATATCAGATAAAGTCTCATCATTATCGACTCTATCATCTATTTTCCCATTTATAAATGATACTCCCGCAAAGATTAAACCGACTAATGCAGCAATCGCCTGTGGAGCTGTAGAGAACAGCCAGTCTAAAGCATTCCTGTCCATAATTAACGGATTTCTTTATAACAAAGATAATACGATATTTATCACCATATTATCCTCAAAAGATAATTTACTTACATTTCGTGCTATCAACAAGATTTTATCCATTTCCCATAGATGTAGATATTCCGCTCAAGATAAAGCGTGTGCAGGTCATACGAGATGACCCACAGACATAACGAGCGGTCACCTCGAAGACTGAATGTCAAAACACGGAAAGCTGCTTTCGGGAAGCGGACATTGTGCGTGTAAAACCGGCCCTTATAACCAGCTGGCGTCGCTTCACACAAGTAGATACTAAAAGTACGAAACAACCAGCGGAGAATCCTCCGCCGGTTCTCAGGATACAGGCTCTCGACGTAAAAGCGATGGTAGTAAATCATCTCCTGCTGCTGTCAACGTAAACGATACCTCCGGGCAAAATAGGCAACAACTCCCGGAATGTGCTTTTTGTAATAGGGCTGATTCTCCCGGCACCACATGGCAAGTTCCTGCTTCGTGGCAAAGGGACGATGCCAGCTGCGTCCCGACATAATACGATCCAACTCGGGAGCCAAGCGCTCGACAAAGTCTCCAACGGTCCAGCCTTCCCAGATGTGCTTCTGAAGGTCAATCATACCAAATCCATTTTGAAGTTTGACATACGGTTTTAGAACCGGCCCATCCAGAAATGGAAGGTGCCGGCCACGGGCCGATACACAGCGGCGGGACCAACCGAAAGTCTTTTTCCGGACGATAAACCCGGACGGGTAGAGATCGTGCGGGAAAGGGCTTCAAGGTGCAGGCACGCTGCTATCTTGGCCCGAGGTCGGCACTTGTGGATTCTTCTTCAGTTTCTCCGTCATCCGTTATGCTCGTTCCCACCAATCACAATCCTAGGTGTACGTCGCAGTGCATTTTGCAGATTGCGCTGGTTGATCCGGTAAACGAGCATCAGCAGATCATAGGCGCTGTACAGGAATTGCCGCCGATAGATCTTGGGGCGAATCAGCCGTTTCTGACGGTAACGGGTCAGCGTTTCGGGGCGAATGTCGAGAACTTCGCAGGCCGCATCGGCCGTCAGGAATAACGGCTCGTCGCTTTGACTGCACAAGTATTCAAAAAGCAACAAACTTTTGCTCAAAAGAAAGTTCGTCTTGATGAGACGTTCGAGCTGTTCGGAGGGGACAAGCCGATAGATGCGGGGATTTTGTTTGTTTTCCATGGGTAACAGATTTATTGATTCAACGATTCGAGTTTTCCGCGGCGGCGCATCTTGCGGATGAACTCCTGCACCTCGGAGAGCAGGTACATGCGCCGGGCTCCGATGTTGAAGCCGACAAGCAGCCCCTGTTCGCGGAAGCGGCGCACCTGGCGTTCGCTCTGGCGGAGCAACTGGCAGACCTCCGCAAAATCGAGAATCGGATCGCCTTCGAGCTGGCTCCGATGATCCTTCATGAAGTGTACAATCTCGAGGATCTCTTCGACCGTCCGCAGAATGCGGGACAGGTCATCTGTGTGTTGATTTTCCATCTTTGTCGGGTTTGGTTTCCACGGCAAAAATGGGATAACCCCGAAACTCGTTTATCAGTGTTTGAATCAATTATATGTTTTCCCAGATCCGAAACCCGGAGATTTCTTGTTCCAGGCAGACCATCAGATAACAGGACCAAGACTCCAGAACTTGCCGGTATCGGCAAAAATCACTATATTTGGATCGGAGATCGGCCGTTTAACTTGCCGATACGACGTTCGGTTATGGAGTACATTTCAGTCGCGGCATTTGCCGCAAAGCACGGCATCGCGGAGCGTACCGCCCGCAACTACTGCGCCTCGGGAAAGATCGAGGGAGCCTTCTTGACGGGCAAGACCTGGAACATTCCGGCGGATGCCACATTGCCACGACGTAAACCCCGCACGGGATATATCATGCCGCTGTTGGAGGTACTGCGCGAGCAGAAGGCCATGCGTCTCAAGGGCGGCATCTACCACCACACGCAGATCGACCTTACCTACAACTCAAATCACATCGAGGGCAGCCGGCTGACCCACGACCAGACCCGCTACATCTTCGAGACTGACACGGTGGGCGTCGAAGGCGAGACGCTGCGGGTGGACGATATTCTCGAAACCACGAACCACTTCCGCTGCATCGACACAATCATCGACCGGGCCACGGAGCCGCTCACCGAAGCCTTCATCAAGGAACTGCACGCACAACTCAAGTCCGGTACATCGGACAGCCGTAAAGAGTGGTTCGCCGTGGGCGACTACAAGCGTCTGCCCAACGAGGTCGGCGGCATGGAGACTACACCTCCCGAGGACGTCCACCGCGAAATGAAGCGTCTTCTTGCGGAGTATAACGCCCGACGGCACAAGACGCTCGACGACATCCTCGACCTGCACCAGCGTTTCGAATGCATCCACCCATTTCAGGATGGCAACGGCCGTATCGGACGCCTTGTGATGTTCAAGGAGTGTCTGGCGGCCGGCATCGTTCCCTTCATCATTACCGACGAACTCAAGATGTTTTACTACCGAGGTCTGCAACAGTGGCCAGCCATACGCGAATATCTGCGCGACACCTGCCTCACAGCACAGGACAACTACAAGGCCCAGCTCGACTACTTCCGAATCCCCTACTGAAACGCCGGATCACCTTCCAGGGACGTTATAGGGGCTGGAAATATCAGATTGGACATCAGGTCCAAACATCACAACTAGAATATTGATTTATTGACATTTAGACACATCATAACACTCACAGAAACGATAAAAAAATCCGCAGGTTCGTTTCCAATTCGGTTGCAAAATCCGGGAATTTTTCGTAATTTTGTAACAACCAAGTGAATACAAGGGAAAACAGCGAAAAAAGGTTGTGGCCTATTCGGTGTATCTAAATTTTTTCACAATCTTAATACGTTGACATATTGGCGATTACGACATAGGTTCAGTTATCGTTCTCTCCGCCAAGAGGATGAGGATGTTGCTAACGAGCAACATCCTCATTTTTTTAGTTGCACATCCAACTGTTTGATCGTTTGTCCGTTCAGCGTACTTTTCCGTTGAATATGACTACTCTGCAGCGACAAACGTCTTCATAACATGGATTAATCAAATAATGAAGTACTAACCTTAGCAGGCAAACACAGGGATCTTTGACAGCCAAAATCGGCAAGCAAAGCAAGTCGTAATCCCCGCAAGGGAATGCATGGACAGAGGGGTTACAGCGACAAAAACAGTGGAGCAAGGCTGCCTCAAAGAAGCCTTAAATTATAGCGGGTAATGACTACTCCTTTGACGGAGAATAGCCATCGCCGTTGTCACCAACGTGCAACCTCACCCGCAAAGTGCTCACACAAATCATAAATCGTCAAACAGTAGCAGACCACAACACCGTAACCTCTCCGCCAGGAAGCGAACAAGCCGAATCCGCAAAGGATTCGGCTTGTTCGCATTCGTATGTGCGGCGGAGATCCTGCCCCAGGCCCCATGCGCGATCCGGTGCACCTGAACAGGGGGGCACTCAATACTCCTCCAGCGTCCCAAGGTTGTCGCTTGTGACGAACCAGCGGGTATTTGGCCGCACGCGGACCTCCATGCGGGTGGAGGTGCCGTCGGCCGCGGTGAACGAGCCCGAGATTTCCCCTAACCCGAAGAACTTGCGGCCGTCATAGATCGGGTCCGAACCGATGTATTCCAGGTTGTCGTATCCGTACAGCGATTTCAGGGTACTGGCAAACACCGGCGACGCTTCGTCACGTATGCCGGATACACCCATGTACGAATCCAGCCTGCCGTCGAAACAGTAGGTCACCATGGCGCGTTCCTCCCTTCCTGCCGACTCCAGATCAGCCGTCGTATCGTAAAATCCGGTATAGGCCGTCCCCGTACCGAAGTCGGCCTCCAGTTCCGAATAGATGAACTTTTCCTCAAACAGTCTGTTTGAAATGAAGTTGCCGGTGATGCGGTAGCTGTTTTCCGCAAGGCAGGTCACGGTAAAGAGGAAAGACTCGGGCGTATAATCGGGCCAGGGCCGGGATTGCGTCCCCTCGACATGCCATACGGCCCCCACGGCGTCGAGCGCCGCCCCGCCGGTTGTTATGCGGAACGAGTTGCCCCGCCACTTGTTCACGTAGATCGTACCGGCCGACTCGTCATACTCCAATTCGGCCACTGAAAAATACTTTCTCCTGATCTCCTGCTGCAGCGCCGGATCGCCCGAAGCCTTTGCGTACCTATTTGCCTGGAATAGGTTGTCGAGTCCGTAGACCAGATCCTCCGCACAGGTGTAGACCAGACTTGCATACTCCCGGAGCGTCTGTTCCCGAACCGGATTCGATTCCGGGTCGTCGGTCGTATCCGAGCAGGACGAAAGTGCCCCGGTAAGACACAACAGCACAACGGCGGCTAATACGCAGGGTTTGATGGTTCTCGAAAACATGGTGTCGCAGGATTGAAATGAAACTTTGGATAAAGTTACAAAAAACAAGCAACAAACAAAATGCGGAGCGGTGAGAGGTCGCCCTTGACCAACTCGAAATCGGGAGCCGGAGCTCCCAGCCGGATGAACTCGCCCTCGAGCTGCACGGGCGCACCCTGAAATTTCGTCTTGGACATGATCGTAACTTCGTTTAAGGATTCACTCTCCGTCGGAACGGAAAATCCGCCCGACATATCATCCTGCAACTACGATCCGGAATCTCCGCCACCGGTCAATGTCCCTTCAGGCGGTTGAGCGCACTGCGCGCCTCACCCAAGGAACCGAAGTTGGACTGGATGACAAAGCGGTTCATGCGGTCGATGTCCCCCAGCGGCACCGACCCGGCGAGACAATGGCGTAGCCGTCGTAGAAGTCGTAGCCCGTCTCTTACTGGAGCGGGATGGCCCTCGCCTCTTGGTCGTTCAGATAGCCGTAAAGGCCCGTGCCGCGGTCCTTTGAGAGAAACAAGTCACCGTATAGACTGCTCCGGTCTTTCCGGTCAGCACGAGGCGGGGTTCAGCATTCGGATCTTCAATGTCATCTGCAAAAAATGGAGAGAAAAAATCAACCCCCGACGAGACAGGTACCCCGTCGAGGGTTGATTCTGGATTAACGGTTAATCAATAGAGCTGGATACCGGCAACAACGGCACGGGGAGCCGAGCTCGATTCGTTTGCAAAGTTGGGGCTCGTCGAGAACGTGATCGTCGACGAAGCTGTCTGACCCGTCACGCCGAGCGCGTAGTAATCCGAATCCGGCACCGTGATAGTGAAGGGAGGATTGTCCGTAGCGCCGTCATTGGCCGTCAACGCCGTACCGTCCGACGTTACCGAACCGCCTACGTTCACGTGGTTCACGTGAACGTAGAGCGTGGCGGACTTGCCCTTCCAGGCCTCGGCGTAGAACGAGAGACTCTTCGATCCCGTGACACCTACGGCCTGCGAGGTGAAGTAGCCGCTCTTGCTGCTGGTTCCGAGCTTCATGCCCGAAGCCTCCATACCGTTAAAGGTGGTCGAGTTGCCCAGCGTATAGGAGGCCGACGGAGAGTCGTCCTTCGTGCCGGTGAAGATGTCCATCAAGGTGTATGTACCCTTCGTATCGTTACCCGACGAAACGCCACTCTGCGTCAGCGCCACGGTGCGGGTCACGACAGCCGAACCGGACTTCATCAGCTTGACTGTCAGCGTGGCATTGATCGCCGACTCGGAGGTATTCTCTCCGTCAAGAGGGGGAGGCAGATGATAGGACAACCTTCCGAAATCCTGTAAATTATCGATTTACAGGATTTTTTGTTTTTAGTCATCCTGCAAAAAGGCATCGAGAAACAGCCGAGCTGTGGACTATTCGGTGTACCTGGTTTCAAATCCAGACACCTTGACAAACCGATCCATTGCCGACGGCGGGACCGATGACGGCTCCCGGCTGCCGACTCTTCCCTGTCGGATCTCCCCTGTCGGATCTCCCCTGCCGGATCTCCCCTGTCGGATCGGGAACCGCATCAGCATTCCGACCGCCGGTCTCCTGCCCCGAGAAAGCCCCCATACCCTCGAAACCGCACACACAAAAAAGGCACGGAACTCCATCCGGAATTCCGTGTCTTTCAGCATGCTCCCCAGACGGTTCAGACCCGTCACGGGATCAGTTTGAGGTTATCAGAGCGATTTCGACAGCTCGATGTTGTCGAGGAACCAGCGGTTGGCCGTAGCCTCGGGCCACTGTGTCTGACGGATCGTGATGCGCGTCTCGGGCGTGATGTCCACACCTTCGATGGCCACCTCGGCACGAATCCACTCCAGCTTGTGACCTTCGGCCCATCCAGCCTCGGGAACATCATAGGAGGCGAGCTCCTTGTCCCCGTTCGAGACAACGACGAGCAGGTTGACCGGATCGACCTTGCCCGAGCCCTGGCGCATCGGGCACCAGTCGAACGACAGCGTCAGCTTCGTACCGGCCGGGACGTTATCCATCGACGGGAGGACGATACCGGCCTGATAGGAGGTCTTGCCGAACTTGAGGTAGTTCTGCTGCAGGTAGATGCACTCGCCCTCGGTCTTCGTCGTCACACGCAGGAACTCATAGCCCTTGGCCTCCAGCGCATCGAGTGCCGAGACACCGTCGACCTTCGGGGTCGGCAGCTGCGGGCAGTAGGCGTCGAGATTGTCATCCTCGACCGTACGGCCGGCCGGTTTTCCGTTGTTGTCTCCGGCCAACGACCACGGATCAAGCCACTCGAAATCCTCGGCATAGTAGATCTCCTTGAAGATACCCTTGTCCTCGATCTCCGACAGCGTGATGCGGATCACGGGAGCCGCCACGCCGGCAAAGTATCCCCGCGCCGTCACCTTGTGGCCGTTGAGCGCCGCAAGGTTCATGCTCTCGGGAGCGTTGGTCACGGCAACCGAATACTGCGCACCCTCGACCACGATGTTCGTGCCGCTCAGCACGCCATCCACCGAAACATAGGTGCGGTCCTTGGGGTCATACGTGTCGATCTTCGAGGTGATGTCCTCGGCCGCCGGGTAGGTCACCTTGCCGCCCGTCGAGAGAACCTCCACCTGGTCGCACTCCACAATGGCGAGCGACTGCGTGTCGGAACCCTTCGTACCGCGCAGCGAGAGGTTGTCGCCGATATTCACCGCCGTGGAGTTGATGACGTAGACATTGCCCGAATTCTCGGTATCGCTGACCACGAATCCGTCGGTGGTCAGCGTCATGACAATCACATTGGGAAGCGACACCACGGTCTCGTCGGCCAGCGCCGCAATCTCCGACGGTGCGTAATCCTTCACGTCACGGTACTTGTCGCCGTTCTGCGAGATCAGCACCTCGGCCCGGCTGGCCAGCGTGCTGCCCTTGAATACGAGGGTTGCCTTGCGGGGGTTGTCCTCGGCGCCATCGCGCATGTTGTCCGTCACCGAAACCGTCACCTCCGTTGTTCCGGCGCCACCCTGCGTGGGCGAAATCGTCACCCAGTCGGGAACCTCCGAGATCCAGTTTGCATCGGAATACACGGTGATCAGCTTCTGCGAGGCGTTCTGTGCCTCGAAGGTCAGCGTCGTGGCACTCGCCAGCACCGCCTTCGAAAGCTGGTCCTCCTCTTCGCTGCAGCCCGAAAAGCCGCACAGGGCCAAAGCTGCGAGAACCGAAGCCGTTATCTGTTTTGCCAGTTTCATAATCTTCTCTTTTTTCTGTGTCCGTCTTAGAATGAAAGTCCGTCGTTCCAGCCCGGATTCTGCGTGAGGTTCGGGTTCAGCGAACGCTCGTTGATGGGAATCGGGTAGAGGTAGTCGCGCTCCTCGTTGTAGGGGGTGCGCTCGATGTTCTTGTGATAGGAGACGTAACCGCGCGTGCCGCCCGAAAGCAGAATCTCCGTACCGATCTGGTAAACATACACGCCGTCACCGGCCTCCGGTTTGGCCGAACCCTCGTTGTAAAGGATCAGGTCGGTCTTGCCGTCGCCCGTCAGGTCATACTGACCGGCACCCGGGAAGTACATGCCCGTCAGGGCCTGGTCGAGGCACGGTCCGGCCTTCCAGCGGACCAGATCCTCGTAGCGCGTACCCTCCTGGATCATCTCGATGGCGCGCTCGCGGCGGATCTCGAGGATCACACCCTGGTTGGCGCCCGAGACGTTCGAGAAGCCGTATTCGCTCGACAGGAGGTACCAGTCGGGGTTGGCATTGGCCTCGGCCAGTTTCAGGTCAGGCATGTCCACACGGTCGCGGATCTTGTTGATCGAGATGTCGAGGTCATCCTGCGTCAGCGTACCGAGTTCGGCCTTCGCCTCGGCGTAGTTGAGCATCACCTCTGCCAGACGGTAGACCGGAATGTCGCACGTCGAACGGTCGTTGCGGTCGACGTTGCCGCCCGAATCGTCGGGGTTCTGCACGAACTTGATCGGCTGGTAGCCCGTCACCGAGCATCCGAAGTCGGGAGCCAGCACCTCGGTCTTGCCGATGCGCGTGTAGCCCGGCGTGCGGATCGACTGGGCCAGACGCGGATCCCGATCCTTCGTCTCCTCGACGAAGGACTCCTCCTGCCAGCCCGTCCGGTCGGTGAAGCGCAAACCATCCTTCATCAGGTACATGTTCACCATCTTGCGCGTGTAGCCCGGGCGTCCCTGGGTCGGAACCAGCGTGAAGGCCGTGGCGTTGTGGTGAATGGCCAGACCGTAGTCGAACTTGATGGCCAGGATGTACTCGTCGGGGCTGGCGTTCTCCTGAGCGAAGAGCATCATGTAGTCCGAATCGGGGTTGCCCGTCGAATAGAGCTTGTAGGGGCCCTGGTTGATCACCTCGCCGGCAGCCTTGGCAGCCAGATCCAGGTAGTAGGTGTAGTCGTTGGCGCCGTCGATCTGCACGTCGTGGTACTTGCGGTAGGTACCTTCGTAGAGGCAGAACTGCGCCTTGAGAGCCAGCGCCGCCCAGCGGTTGACGCGGTAGGTGCTCACCTCGGCCGGAAGCTCGTTAATCGCGAAATCGATATCCTCGATCATCTTCGTCATGATCAGTTCGCGCGAATCACGCGGATTGTAGAGTGCCTCGTCGGCCGAACCCAGCTGTACGTCGTACCAGGGCACGTCGCCGAAACGTTTCACCTTCTCGAAGTAGAAGTAGGCACGGAAGAAGCGGGCCAGCGCCGTATAGTGCGTGACGGCATCCTTGTCGTCACACTGATCGGCATACTCGAGCAGCGTGTTGATGCGCCGCAGGTCGGTCCACGTCCAACCGCCGCCCGAGTTGGGAACGGTGCGCTTGTTGCCGCCGAGAATCTCGTCGGAGAGGGTCTGACAGACCATCAGATCGCTCTGGTCGTCATAGGGATCCTTGTCCAGCATGTTGTTGTACAGCGGGTTGGTGAACAGCTGGAGATCGGTCTCGGTCTTGAAATAGTCCGTCTGAGTCATTTGACTCATCGGCTTCGTGTCGAGCAGATCACAACTCGACAGTCCCGCTGTCAAGGCCACGGCCAATATGATAATTCGTTTCATGAATGATCGTAACGTTGAAGGTTAAAAAGTGATGTCAATACCGAACATGAACGTCCGGGCCCACGGGTAGAAGGCGTTGTTGTCAACGTCGGAGTCGCGGCTGAAGGCGGCCTCCGGATCGACATAGAGCGTATTCTTCTTCAACGGGGACCAGTAGCAGAGGTTCTCACCCGAGAAGTAGACGCGGATCTGATCGATACCGATCTTGCTGGTCAGCGTCGTGGGGATCGTGTAGCCCACCGTAAGGTTCTTCAGACGCAGGTAGCGGAGATTCTGCAGGTAACGGTCGTTGACCTTGCTCAGGTAGCCGCCCGAGGCCGAGTAGGCGCGGGCGCGCGGGAAGTAGGCATCGGGGTTGTCCTCCGACCAGACCTTGTCGATGAAGTTCATCGGCAGGTAGCTCAGATAAGGATAGGAGTAGCAGCCCCAGAACGGCATCGACTGTCCGTGGGGATACCAGTAGTGGTTGCCCGTGCCCTGGAAGAAGACCGACACGTCGAATCCGTACCACTGGAAGCCGGCGTTGAAACCGTAGGAGAGCGACGGCAGCGAGTTGCCCAGGATCGAACGGTCACCCGGATCGTCCACCGTGTTGCTGCCGATGCCCCAGACACCGTCGCCGTTGGTATCGAGGAACTTCAGGTCACCGGCCTGCCAGCCGCCCGTCAGACGCGACGAGCTGTAGCTCAGGTCGACCTCCTTGGCATAGGCCTGCGCCTCTTCGGTGGTCTTGAAGAAGCCGTCGGTCTTGAAGCCCCAGATCTCGCCGATCTCCATGCCCTCGTAGTAGTCCATCGAGAGCGACTTCTCCGGGTTGTCATACTTGGTGATGATACTCTTGTAGTCGCTCAGGTTGAAGCCCACGTTGTAGCTGAAGGGCTTGCCGGCCAGCTGGAACTGATCGCGCCAGTTGACGGTCAACTCGTAACCCTTCGTGCGGAGGTTTGCGGCGTTCATCTTGGGCGAATCGGCACCGTAGACGGCCGGCAGGGCCTTGCCGTCGGTAAGCATGTCCTTCGTGTCGCGGATGTAGACGTCGCCCGTAAAGCTGAGTCGGTTGTTGAACATCGACAGGTCGAGACCCAGGTCCCACTGCTCGGCGGTCTCCCACGTCAGGTCGGAGGCCACCGGGGCGCCCAGCGACGAGTAGCGGCCCATCGTGCTGCCCTCGCCGAAGGTATAGCCGGCAAATTCGTTGACCGACACCAGACGCAGATAGGTATAATAGAGCTGGGTGCTGCCGTCCTTGACGACCTGGTTGCCCAGGCTACCGAACGAGGCACGCAGCTTCAGGTTGTCAACCACGTCGCGGGCGGGCTCGAAGAACGACTCCTCCGAGATACGCCATCCGACCGAAGCCGAGGGGAACCATCCCCAACGGGCGCCGCCGAGGAAACGCGACGTTCCGTCGTAACGGGCGCTGACCTCGACGAGGTACTTGCCCTTGTAGTCGTAGTTGACACGGCCGAAGAAGCCGGCCAGTGCGTAGTCGTTCTGACCACCGCCGACACCCGTCAGCGTCTCGCCGTCGGAGTTCTGGCCGACGAGATCCAGGTCATCGAGGTCCACCGAAAGGAGATTCTGGCCCCAGGCCGAAACATTCTTGTTGTCCCACTTCTCGTAGTTGAAACCGGCGGTTGCCGAGACGTGGTGGTTGCCGAAGGTCTCGTCGTAGTTGGCGTAGACATTCGTCGAGTAGTAGTTGTAGGTCTTCACGGCCTCGTCGAGCTGGTCCTGACCGGCGCCCGTGGCGTAGGAGAGCAGTTCGCCGTCGGGATACTCGCGGTACCACATGGCCGAGCTGCGGCTCGTGTTGCGGTCCTGATAGAGGCGGTAGGTGAAGTCACCGGTGATGCTCAGCGTCTTGAACGGAGTGATCACCAGGCGCGTCGTGTTGGCGAAGTCGCTGTGGCGCTCCACGTTGCGGTGCGTGCCCTCGTTGAGCATGATGTGACGGCCGTTGGCCACCTTGTAGTTCAGATAGGGCGTGCTGTAGAGCCACGATCCGTCGGGATTCTGCATCGGGAAGCAGGCCAGGGCGTGACGGGCACTGTAGGCGATGGTGTTCTGCACGTCGCCGTCGCCGATCGACTTGTACTGCGAGCTGTAGAACGACGTGTTGTTCGACAGCTTGGCCCAGCGATTGATCTTGAAGTCGATCTTCGAACGCAGGTTGTACTTGTTGTAGACGTCGGGAATGGCACGCTGCATACCCTCCTGACGGTCATAGGCGCCCGATACCAGGTAGGTGATGTCCTTCGTGCCGCCGCTGATCGAGATGTCGTGCTGCTGCACCGGACGGCGCTGGCGGAAGAGCATGTCCCACCAGTCGTAGTTGCCGTAATAGACCCACTGCTTACGGCCGTTGCGCGTATCCTCGACCACCCACGGACGGTCGGGATTTTCCGTCTTGTCGTTCACACGGGCCAGCAGCTGCTGCATGTCGTAGGCCGTGTAGTCGACGTAGTTCGTACCCGAATCGGCCTGCCAGAACTTGTTGACCGTGTAGACCGACCAGTAACCGCGGTTCTCGTAGTTGGTCGAGGTCGTAGGCTCCTCCCAACCGAAGCGGCCGCTGTAACGCACCGTGGCCTTTCCGTCCTTGGCCGAGCCCGACTTGGTCGTCACCAGAATCACACCGAAGGCGGCGCGGGCTCCGTAGACGGCGGCTGCCGAGGCATCCTTGATCACCGAAATCGACTCCACGTCGTTGGGATTGATGCGGTTCAGGTCGCCCACCGCACCGTCGATCAGCACGAGCGGGTCGGCGTCGTTGATCGACGTCACGCCACGGATGTTGATCGAGGCCGTGGAGCCGGGACCGCCCGACGAGGTGGTAACGTTCAGACCGGCCACCGAACCCTGCAGCATGTTGGACAGCGAGTGCGAGACACGGTTCTGGAGATCCTTGCTGCCGACCGTCGACACGGCACCCGTCAGGTTGACACGCTTCTGCGTACCGTAACCGATGACGACGGCTTCGTCGAGCATGATGGCATCTTCCTGCATGTAGACGGTGACGATCGACTGACTGGCCGGAACGTTCACCTTCTGGTCGATGTAGCCCAGCGAGGTCACATGCAGCGTCACGGGGGAAGAGGATGGGGCGTCAATCGTAAACTCTCCGTCTACGGAGGTCGTGACGCCTTTGGAGGTTCCGTCGATCAGAACAGCCACGCCCACAAGAGGTTGCTGCTGAGCATCGAGGACTTTCCCGGATATCGTTCTGCTCTGTGCCAGAAGGGTCAGAATACCCCCTCCGATCGCCAGAAACAGCGATAAAACCAAGGGTTTAAATACTCTCATAAATGCTGTGTTATTAGGTTAGTAATTGTGTGGGTTCGAGCGGTTGACGGACTTCGCAAACCGGGCCGTCCGTCTCATTGCTGATTGCGGTAGGCATCGATGGTGAACTCCTTCGGGCGCTTCATCTGTTCGGTCCAGGAGTTTCCGAACTCGTCGCGGACGGTGATCGTCAGATCGACATCCGCATCGTCGGCCGTAACCTTGAAGAAGTGCGAGAAGTTCTCGGTGATGAAGTTCGGTGCCGACGTGAGACCCGAATCGTTGAACCGCGGCACGGTCATTCCGGCGATGTGGAGCGGGTCGTAGGCCCAGACGGGGGTATAGTCGAGCTGTTTTCCGCGTTCATCGACTACCGAGAGCGTCCAGTTGCGGTTCCAGTTCCAGATGTTGATCAGCACCTCGTTCTTGGCGCCTCCGGAGTAGGCCTTGATATACTTGTCGAACTTCGAGGCCACCGACGACGGGCATTTGGCGATGTCGGCCGCCGAGAACGACACGCGGTTCAGGTCGTAGCTGCGGAACTGGTAATCCTCGGGCCAGCCGGTAGCCTTGTAGCGATACGAGATGTCGGTTCCGTCGATGTCCCAGATGGCGTATCCGCCGGGCGTACCGTCCTGACCCAGGTGCACGCCCGGAGTCAGGTAGCCCGACCACCACCACGAACCGCAGATCGATCCCGAGTTATGCTCGTAGAAATTGCGCCCGGAGACGATCTCGTCCTGCGGCGTCACGTTGAACATCATGTGCGTATGACCCGTGACGAAGTGCACCTCGTACCCCTCGAGCTGCCGGAAGAGCTGCTCGGTGCTGGTGGCGTCGTGGTCGATCTTGAAGGCATTCGACGAGGGGTAGAAGAGCTGGGCGTGGAGGGTTACGACCAGCGGCGTCGACTTGTCCACATACTGGAGATCCTTCTTCAGCCAGGCCAGCTGTTCGGCCGTGAGGTTCTTCTTGTAGTTGCGCGAGCTGGTGCCGTCGTAGCCGCTGCAGTCGATGTCGTCGAGCACGATAAAGTGCAGCTTTCCGATGTTGAACGAATAGTACGTCGGCGCGATGTCGTTGACGTACTTCACCGCTGCGTCGTAGTCCGACGTCGTATTCATGTCGTTGTCGTGGTTGCCCATCGTGTGGAAGATCTGCAGTCCCTTGAGCTGCGTGTTGACCAGCCCCAGGTACTCCGGGAAGTAGAAGTTGTTCGAATACCAGTAGAGATCCCAGGTCATGTCGCCGAGCGTCACACCGTACATCAGCTCGCCGCTGTGCGCCGACATGTAGTCGGTCAGATCAGCCGTGAACTCTTCGAACTGACGCTTGTCGCCCGTACGGTTGGCCAGGTGCATGTCGCCCAGGAAGAAGATCTTGCAACGATCCTGCCCGTTGATCTTCGTGAGCGAGAAGTCAATCCGCTCGAGGGTCTGGGCATCATTCTTCAGGAGCTTGTGCAGCACCGGCAGCACCCCCTGCGACTGGGCTTCGTAGCCGCTGGGCACCGACATGAAGACATAGCCCCACTTCTTGGCGGACTTCAACTGATAGATACCCTCTTCGTTGGTGGTGGTCACCTCGACGCCGTCGGAGACCACGACGCCCGGCACACCCTCCTCACCGGCCGTGATCCGGCCGTAGACGGTCGTTCCGGCATCGGGCGTGAAGTCGTCGGGCAGCTCCTCGACAATATTCAGATAGAGGCGTCCGAAGGATTTCCGCCGCTGATCGCGCTTGATGAAGACGTTGTAGAAGCCCGCCACGCACTCTGTCGACAGTTGGACGGAGAACTCCTGCGAGGAGCTTGCGATGATGGGGCAGAGATAGGAGACACCGGACTCCGATTCCAGGACAAAAGAGTCGGAGGTCAACGGAGCCTTGCCGTCTTTCACCTCAAAGACGCAGGTTCCGCCCAGCGTCACATCCACCGAGGCAGGCAGGGTAAACGACACGTCAAAAGCGTCATCGGGCCCAGATGTACTCTTGCTGCTCGAACTGCAGGCAAGCAACAGCACCACTACTCCCAAGACGGTCAGCAGAAGAGATGTAGACTTTCTCATTTTTTAATTTTTTTAAAAGCCCGTCCTCACTTTCAAATACCTATTTTTAATAAACACGACGGAAAATCCCAAATTTCCGAGGCAACCAGCCATTCAACAAACCGCTCGTCATGGAGTCGGAGTTATCGAACAACGGGTATCTTCGGCAGCAGATTTTCGCAGCAATGAACGCTATCGTGTTGATTATAATAGCATTACAATCAGAAAAGGATCAGTCTTCGTTCACTAAAGTGTTTCAAAAATACAGTGACCTTGTTTCGAATGTGTTTCGAATATATTTCAAAATTAAATCTTTTTCCTCAAAAAACAAAATTATGCCGGATTTTTATAAAAATCCAGAAGAAAAATTGGATATAAAAAATGCGGCAATACTACATATGTGTAGAGAGAGGGTCCGACCGCGAATCAGACATTGAACCACGAAGTCAGGGATTAAGGCATCCGGAAGAGGATCTGAATCGGGGGATGAGAGCAAATCGAAACCCGATTATTTCGAAACGAACAGCCAAAGCCCCACGGAATGCCGGGGAGAGGATGTCATACGCGGCGGCAAGGGAGCGGCGGCACGGTCACAAGAAGATGCCGCGGCAAGGAGACAGTCCGCACCACGAGGCCCGGAAATCGAGCAGCACGACCGATCCCGCGTAGTCCGACAACCGGACCGAACCACCCGTCATCTCGTGCCGTTCGAAACCGCAGGTCAGCTCCCCCACCCCAGATCCAGCCTCTCCGGGGGCAAAAGAGCGTTGGATGCCGGCCCATTCACACAGCATCCGGATTTCTGACGCTTTCGGCATCCGGTCGTAAGGGATCGACGAGGTTCGTTCTCGACACGGGCAGGCCCCGTCATCCGTACCAGGCTTCCGATGGCAGACGGGAGAGCCATGCCGGATCAACTTCTCCAACCCAGCTCCCATGGTTTGGCCTCAAGTCGGAACCGGGCCCGATCCGATACACTGCAGATCGACGACAGCACAACACCTGCCGCCAAGAGAATTTCACAAAGGCCAACAACCAGCAACATATTGATTTACAACATAAGATACAACGCAAGAAGTAAAGTCTGCCCAACTTTGCAAAGAAAAAAATTCCAGGAAGAGCGAAAATTTCAAATTCATTTCAGATTCGGAAGCTATCTTTGCATCAGGAATCGAGAACCTTTTGCGCGAAACCGGAAGCAGAAACGCCTCCTTCGCATACAGACCGACGACTTCCCGTCAGAGCAGCCCGACCGCCGCCGGACGCCCTGCACACCCCAACAAACATCCATCGAAAACCCGAAACGCCCATGCAAAAACACGCCCTGCAGCTTCTGATCCTCACGCTTGTCCTCCTCTCCGCCGTCCCAACCGCCTCGGCCCGCAACCTCGGCGAGACCCGCGATACCCGCGAACTCCGCTCGCCGAAAAGCGAAACCGGCAGCAGCCGGATCTCCGAGATCATCCGCCCCGACTCCTCGGGCGAACTCCTTGCCCGCCTGCGCAACCTGCCCAACATCGAGGTCGGGAAGGGAATCACCTTCCGCCCGCGCAACGACCGTTTCGAGGTGACGATGCGCTTCCGGATGCAGAACCTGCTGGCCCTCTCGTTCGACGACGCGCTCTCGCTCACCGAGACCGAAGCCCGTGTCAAACGGCTCCGCCTGCGTTTCGACGGATACATCTACTCTCCGAAACTGGTCTACTCCATTCAGCTGGGATTCACGGCCTACGACGCCGAAGTGCTGCCGGACGGCAAGATGAACATCGTCCGCGACGCCATCGTCTACTACGTCCCGAGCCCGAAGTGGAACATCGGCTTCGGCCAGACCAAAATCAAGGCCAACCGCGCCCGGATCAACTCGTCGAGTGCCCTGCAGTTCGTCGACCGCAGCATCGTCAACAGCCAGTTCCACCTCGACCGCGACTTCGGCCTCTTCGGCGAATACCATCTCGACCGTCCCGCCGGATTCGACCTGGGCTTCAAGGGCTCCGTGACGCTTGGCGAGGGGCGTAACTGGGGCTCCTCCGACAACGGCGGACTCGCCTACACGGGGCGTCTGGAGCTCTATCCGCTGGGCCATTTCGCCGCCAAGGGCGACCTCGTCGAGGGCGACTTCGCCGGAGAGGAGCAGCCCCGCCTGCTCGTGGCCGGAGCCTACTCGTTCAACCACAAGGCCTCGCGCCTCGACGGACAGCGCGGAGCCATCATGCCCGATGGTGCGACCCGCGATATCGGCTCCTACTTCGTCGACCTGGTCTTCAAATACCGCGGCTGGGCCCTCTGCACCGACTTCATGGGACGCAGCTGTGCGCAACCGACCTTCGGTGCATCCGATCCGGCGGCATTCGTCTACACCGGCCAGGGGCTCAACGTCCAGGCCAGCCGTCTCTTCGACCGCAAATGGGAGGTTGCCCTGCGCAACTCGACGCTCTTCCCCGCGTCGGCCATCCAGTCCCGGACCGGATACCGCACCCACAACCAGACGACGCTCGGTGTGACGCGCTACATCATCGGCCACTCGCTCAAGGTGCAGGCCGACCTCTCGTACAACACCTACGACCGGTTTGCAAATGCGGTCGGCGGGGCGCTGCGCGACGGCTGGGAGCTTCGTTTCCAGCTTGAACTGGGGTTATAGGATCCTGAGGGCGATGCGGGCACAGGCCTCGGCGTCGGCCAGGGCATGGTGGTGGTTCTGCAGGTCGTAGCCGCAGGCCGCGGCGACGGTATGCAACTGATGGTTGGGGAGCTGCCGTCCGAAGACCTGCCGTGAAGCCCGGCACGTGCAGTAGAACGTATAGCCGGGATAGGGCATGCCATAGAGGTCGAAGGCGGCCCGCAGACACCCTTCGTCGAAGGGCGAATTGTGGGCCACGAGCGGAAGCCCCTCGATGCGGGGAGCGATCTCCCGCCACACCTCGTCGAAGGCCGGAGCCGAATCCGTATCCTCGCGGGTCAGGCCGTGGATGGCCGTCGTGAAGCGGCTGTAGAAGTTCGGGCGCGGACGGATCAGCCGGTAGATCGAATCAGCAATCACCCCGTCACGCACCACCACGACACCCACCGAGCAGACACTCGTCCGCTGGCTGTTGGCGGTTTCGAAATCGATGGCGGCAAAATCTCTCATCTTCGCAATTTTTTCGACCGACAAAGATACGGATTTCGTCGGATAGTTGTACACGCCCGCACAAAATCGGGAATCCGCCGTCCACTCACTCCCCTCGCCCCCTTTGCCACCCCTCGGCCGCACCGACAGGCACCACCCCCGCGCCCTCTTCGACCGACTCCACGGCCAACTTCATAGCCGTCTCCGCGACCGGCCATTCACAAAAAAGCCCCGCCCTCGCGACGAGGACGGGACCGGTGAATGACGTGGAATGGTTTGAAGAGAGAGCGATTAATAGACGGCATTCTGGGGGTCGAACTCGGTCCAGCCGTCGAGCCAGTCGTCCGACGACGAGAAGGCGCCGATGTAGCTGACCTTCTCGAAACCGTCGGCCACCAGGGCGTCGGTGAACGAGGCCCCCGTCAGCAGCGGGCTGCCCGCTGCGGGACGGCAGTCGAAACCCGCCTCGAGGCTGTTGGGCTGCGTGAGCTTCAGATCCGAAAGGTTGTCGTAGATGCGGTTGTTGAGGGCTGCGGTCTGGAAGTAGGCGGCCGAGAAGGCACCCAGATCCTCGCCGAACTTCTTGTTGGCGTCGCTTGCCAGCTGCGTCATGCCGGCGAAGACGACGTTCGAGATCTTGAACTTGCCGTCGGTGGCGTCACCCTGCGTGTCGGAGCCCTTGTCGTTCTCGACGATCAGCCCGACGGGGAAGCCCATGGCCACGGAGTTGAAGCACGAGAGGTTCGAGTTGCGGCGGATCTGCATGGCAGCCTGGAACTGGCCCAGTTTCGAGCCGTTGTCGGGCTTCATGTTGCCGCCGTTGATGTAGTCGGAGGTGTTCGTGAAGTCGGCGGCCTGCCCGATCGGACCCACGAAGGTCACGTTCGAGAAGACGCACGACGTGCGGGGCGTAGCGGCCGAGCCGTCGGCATTGTTGTCGCTCTCGAAGCCGTTCGATACGGAGGTGTCGGCCAGACGCGGGTTGCGCACTCCGAGGCAGAACTGCACCTTGCCCGAGAAGCCGTTGTCCGTATCGAAATCGTCGTCCCAGCCGTGGTAGGCTACCAGGTGGTCGCAGTTCACCGCACCGCCGAACCACTCGTAGGAGTCATCGTTCGAATAGGAGACCTGCACGTGGCTGACCTTCGTACCAGAACCGACCGACCCGAAGGTGACGCCGTTGATCTCCTCGTCCTCGCGGTAAGGGTAGCCGGCAAACTCGACCCGCACGTAGCACAGTTCGCCCGAGTTGTCGGCATTGTCCTGACCGCCGTGGTTGGCGCGCGGGCCGCCCTCGATGGTCATCTCGCCCATGTTGTTGACGGCACGGCCCAGCAGGATCAGACCGCCCCAGTCGCCCGGACGGCGCGATCCGGCCGGACGGTCCGACGTGAAGACGATCGGTGCGTTCTTCGTGCCGACGGCGTGGAGCTTGCCGCCGCGCTCGACGATCAGCGAAGCCTTCGTCCCCGAAACGCCCTTGATCACCGTTCCCGGTTCGATCGTCAGTTCGGCCCCGGCCGGGATGTAGACCCAGCCGCAGAGTTCGTAGGTGCCTTTGGGAAGCGTATAGTTGCCGACCGGGATGGTGAACTCCTGATCGCCGTTGCCGATCTGCGTGCCGTTCTCGAAGAGGATGTCGCTCAGCGTGCCCGTCGGGTTCGATCCGCCGTTGTCGCCGTTGTCATCGTTGCAACCCGCTGCTGCGAGTGCCAGGGCAGCCGTGGCTGCCAGAATTACCTTTTTCAACATACTTTTTTAACTGTGAGTGTGAATATTTCGCTTGTTTGATCCTTTTCCTCCGGGTTCAGAAGCGGGCCGAGATGCCCAGCGTGAAGCTCTGTCCCGGACGGTAGCGTTTGGTCGTCTGCTCGCGGTGGTGGGTCCGTCCGGCATCGTCGGTGAACTCCGGGAACTGGCAGAAGCGGATCTCCTCGTTGAGCAGGTCACGGGCGCTGAATTTCAGCTCCCAGATCCGCCCCAACCGCTTGCTTACCACCACGTCGAGGGCGTTGCGCGGCATTTCGTACATGTCCGGGATGTCGTTGTCGACCGATCCGCCCGACGAAAGGTCCGTCCGGCCGATGCCGACGATGCGCTTGCCGATGCGGTTGTAGAGCACCCCGACCGAGAGCCCCAGCCGTTCGGACTGGTAGAAGATGCCGCCGTTGACCAGGTAGGGCGACTGCCCCTGCATCGGGCGGTCGTGCTCCATCGACTCCTCGGAGAAGTTCACCTCGCTCTCGATGAGCGACGCGTTGAACGAGAGCGAGAAGTTCTTCAGCCCGATGAAGGCCAGATCCTTGCGGATGTCGAACTCCAAGCCGTAGACGTTGGCCCGGTCGGCATTCTCGAAGGTATAGGTGTAGCTGCCGCCGGCATCGAGGATCGCCGTCTCGATCGGATCGCGGAAGTGCTTGTAGAAGAGCGACACGGAGATTGTCTCACCCGCCGAGGGATACCATTCGTAACGCAGGTCGGCATTCTGGACGTAGGCCGCCGTCAGATCGGGATTACCCATCACGCTGCTGAAGAGGTCGAAGTCGTAGTAGACCGACGACGACACCTCGCGGAATTCGGGACGGTTGGTCGACATGCCGTAGGCCGCCCGCAGCTGGTGACGGTCGGAGATGCGCCACGTGGCGTTCACCGACGGGAAGAGGTCGTCGTAGACGTAGGAGGTCACCTTCGAGCGCCACTCCGAGATGCGGGTGTAGCTGGTCAGATCCATGCCGCTGTGTTCGAACCGCACGCCGGCGTAGATGCTCACCGGCCCCAGCGGCAGCTGCACGGCCGCATAGGCCGCCGCCAGCAGGTTCTTGCCCCGGTAGCTGTTGCGGTTGTCCGTATCGTCGTAGACGTAGAGGCGGTCGGCCCCGTAGTTGGCATCCTGGAGGATGTCGTCGACCACGTCGCCGTAGGGGAAGTCCGCCGGGAGGTTCTGCGCATTGTAGCGGTAGTAGAAGGCTCGGGCGCGGTAGTCACGCGTGCGGTACTCGCCGTAGAGACCGGCCCGCAGCATCGGCGCGAAGCGTTCGCCCTCGCGGAAGGTGTGTTCGTAGTTGGCCGAGGCCGAGATGATGTGCTCGACCAGCTTGGTGAAGTCGCGCTGGATCTCGTTCTGGTCCAGACGCATCTCGCCGTAGTGCTCGTCGCCGTAGATGTCGTTCTGCAGCAGGTTGATGATCCGTCGGTCGGGCAGATGGCGGTCGGCATAGGAGTAGCCCACGTTCCAGTCGATGCGGTGGCCGTCGGGGGTGTGGACACCGGCGATCTGGCCGTTGTAGGTCGTGCGGCTCGAGTGGTAGTACTCGGCCTTTTGCTGGTCGTAGTGCGAGGAGATGTTCTGCCAGCCGTCGCGGAAGGTATATTTGTCCTGCCCGATCTGGTTGAAGAGGTTGCGCAGCGAGTAGCAGCTGTGGGGACGCAGGTACGAAAGGTTGAGCATCGCCCCGAGGTGGACGTCCGTACGGTACTGGTCGTCGGTATATTTATAGAGGTATTCGGGTTGGTCGTCGCGTTTGTTGTAGATGCCGTAGCGCGAATTCTCCATGTCGGTGATCGTCCGCTGGACGTAGCTGTAGTTCAGCGCGCCGTTCATCGCCAGGCGCCGCCCCTCGGCGAGGTTCCACGACCGCCCGAACGAGAACGAGAACTTCTGGTCCGGGACGGGACGGCACGTGCGGACCCTCCAGTCGTTGTTGAAGCCGAAGCGTGTCATACGCGTCACAAAGTCGGCATCGGCATTGTCGTAACGGCCGTCGATCCCCCCGGCAACCATGCGCCGCGAGCTGCCGAAACCGAACACCTCCGATGCGAAGCCCTTGTTGAAGAGGAAGTCGCGGAAGTGGGTCGAGGTGTTCAGACCGATCGAATACTGAGCGGCAAAGGTGTTATCGTCGGGCTGGTCCTTGGTCTGGATCTTGATGAATCCGCCCGTGAAGTCGGCCGGAACCTCGGGCGAGGGGGATTTCAGGATCAGGATATTCTCGATCTGCCCGGCGGGGATCACGTCGAAGGAGAAGGCCCGCGAATCGGCCTCGGAACTCGGCACGGCGGCGTTGTTGATCCAGACGTTGTTGTAGCGCTGCGACAGGCCGCGCGCGATGATGAACTTGTCGTCGATGAGCGAGATGCCCGGGATACGCCGCACGACCTCGCCGGCATCGCTATCCTGGGTCTTGGCGATCGTCTGGCTCGAGACGCCGCTGACGACCTGCAGCGAATTCTTGACGTCGATATTGACAGCCGATTCGGTGTTCGAACGGCGCACGGCCGTGACGACCACCTCGCCGACCTGTTCCGAGGTTTCGGTCAGCTTCACATCGAGGCGGGTATCCGCGCCGTCGCGGACCTCGACACCCGTCAGACGGGCCGTGGCGTAGGTCAGCATGCTCACCTCGATGGTGTGAGCGCCGGCCTCGATGCCGCCCAGACGGAACGAGCCGTCCACATCGGTAGCCGTACCGCGGGTCGTTCCCGCCAGGAGGACCGTGGCGCCGAGGACCGGTTCACCGGTGGCGGCATCGGTCACCACGCCGGAAATGGATCCCTGGGCCAGCAGGGTTTGAATGGAAAGAACAAGCAGGGCCGCCGTAGCAGCACAAATGCGTAGGATTCTGTTCATGCAGTCGTTTTTTCTCTCTCTTGATTTCACGCTGCAAAACTACCCCACGGCTGTTACACCCTCGATACGCCTCTGTGACAACCCCGCGAACGATCCGTTGCAAAGTCATTACATGGTACGGCCACCGCAGCGGCCGTCGGGCACCGTCGGGCACCGTCGGGCACAAAAAAACCGCATTCCGTTGTGGAATGCGGTTTTCGTGATATTCAGACTTTTCGGGCGATCCAAGCGGTTTTATCCGTTGCCCGCGGAACCGGCCCGGAAACCCGGAGAGGCCCGGCCGCCCGCAGAACCGAATCGGAAACCGGATGAGACCCGGCCGCCCGCAAAACCCGGCTCTTAGCCAGGAAAGGCGCAGAACTGGATCGGAAACCGGATGAGGCCCGGCCGCCCGCAGAACCCGGCTCTTAGCCGAGGGAGGCGCAGAACCGGATCAGGACCCGGATGAGGCTCGGCTGCCCGCAAAACCCGGCTCTTAGCCGAGGGAGGCGCAGAACCGGCCCGGAAACCGGATGAGGCCCGGCCGCCCGCAGAACCCGGCTCTTAGCCGGGCTACTCCCACTCGATCGTTGCGGGTGGTTTCGAGGAGATGTCGTAGACTACGCGGTTAACCCCCTTGACCTTGTTGATGATCTCGTTCGAGACATCGGCCAGGAACTCGTAGGGAAGGTGTACCCAGTCGGCCGTCATACCGTCGGTCGAGGTCACGGCACGCAGCGCCACACAACTCTCGTAGGTGCGCTCGTCGCCCATCACGCCGACGCTCTTCACCGGCAGCAGGATCGCTCCCGCCTGCCATACCTTGTCGTAGAGACCGGCGGCGTGCAGGGCATCGATATAGATCTTGTCGACGTTCTGCAGGATTTCGACCTTCTCGGGGGTGATGTCGCCCAGGATGCGGATCGCAAGGCCCGGCCCCGGGAAGGGATGGCGTCCGATCAGGTGCTCGGAGATCCCCAGCGAACGACCCACGCGGCGCACTTCGTCCTTGAAGAGCAGACGCAGCGGCTCGACGATCCGCAGGTTCATCTTCTCGGGGAGTCCGCCCACGTTGTGGTGCGACTTGATCGTGGCCGAGGGTCCGTTCACGGAGCACGACTCGATCACGTCGGGATAGATCGTTCCCTGTGCCAGCCAACGTACGTCCTTGATCTGCATGGCCTCCTCGTTGAAGACCTCCACAAAGTCACGGCCGATGATCTTGCGCTTCTTTTCGGGTTCGGTGACTCCGGCCAGGTCGCCCAGGAACTTCGCACCGGCCTTCACGCCCTTGACGTTCAGACCCATGTTCTCGTACGAGGCCAGCACCTCGTCGAACTCGTTCTTGCGCAGCAGTCCCGAATCGACGAAGATGCAGTAGAGGTTCTGCCCGATGGCCTTGTGCAGCAGCACGGCGGCCACCGACGAATCCACACCGCCCGACAGGCCGAGCACCACCTTGTCGTTGCCCAGCTTCTCGCGCAGTTCGCGCACCGTCGACTCGACGAAGCTCTCCGAGGTCCACGACTGCGAGCAGCCGCAGATGCCGACGACGAAGTTCTTCAGCAGCTGCGTGCCGTCGGTCGAGTGGTAGACCTCCGGGTGGAACTGGATGCCCCACGTCTGTTCGCCCTCGATGTGGAAGGCGGCCACGCGGACATCCTCCGTGCTGGCGACGATTCGGTAGTTGTCGGGGACGCGCGTGATGGTATCTCCGTGCGACATCCAGACCTGCGTCGGCGAGGGGAGTCCCTGCATCAGGGCATCCTCCCGGTCGCTCACCGTGAGCATCGCCCGGCCGTATTCGCGGCTCGGCGCCGGCTTGACCTCACCCCCGAAGGCGTGGGCCAGGAACTGTGCGCCGTAGCAGACGCCCAGCAGCGGCAGACGCCCCTTGATTCCCGTCAGATCGGGATTCGGGGCCTGGGCATCGCGCACCGAGTAGGGGCTGCCCGAGAGAATCACGCCCCGCACCGATTCGTCCAGCGCCGGAATCTTGTTGAAGGGGTGAATCTCGCAATAGACGTTCAGCTCGCGCACACGCCGCGCAATGAGCTGCGTGTACTGCGATCCAAAGTCGAGAATCAGTATTTTTTCCTGCATGATAGTAGGTTTATGCTTTGTTTTTTACCGGACGATTGAAGGATCCCGCCAGACGCATCTCTTCGGCAAATGCGGAACTGCCCACTTCCCGAATGCGTTCAATACAGCCGCGCCGGTCGGAACGAAAGATGAAGCCGAAGACCTTACCGATAAAAGCGTTGAATTTGCGGCACTCGTCCAACGGCATCAACGTGCAATCGGCGCAACTCTGCCATCCGTGTTCGCGGCAACATGCCCGAATTCCACACCAGGTTGCCTTTTCATTGGCATGGCATCCCGGGCAAGCGCCCTTACTGAATTTTCGGCATCCTCCGCAAAACAGGCCGCAGGCCGCTACCTCCGGATCCATCGTCGTCCAGATTGATTTAGTGCTCGCTCGAGTAGTTGGGGGCCTCGCTCGTGATCGTCACGTCGTGCGGGTGGCTCTCGTGCATGCCCGAGGCGGTGATGCGGATGAACTGCGCCTTCTGCAGCGCCGGGATATCCTTCGCACCGCAGTAGCCCATGCCCGAACGCAAACCGCCGATCAGCTGGTAGACCGTCTCGCTCAACGAACCCTTGAACGGCACGCGGGCCACGATGCCCTCCGGAACGAGCTTGCTGATGTTGCCCTCGCAGCCCTTCTGGAAGTAGCGGTCGGCCGAACCGGCGCGCATGGCGTCGATCGAGCCCATGCCGCGGTAGGCCTTGAACTTACGGCCGTTGTAGATGATCGTCTCGCCCGGAGCCTCCTCCGTACCGGCGAACATCGAACCGATCATCACGCAGTCGCCGCCCGCAGCCAGCGCCTTGACAATGTCGCCCGAATAGCGCAGACCGCCGTCGGCAATGACCGGAACGCCCGAGCCCTTGGCGGCCGAGGCGGCGGCATAGATGGCCGACAGCTGCGGTACGCCCACACCGGCGATGATACGCGTCGTGCAGATCGAACCCGGACCGATACCGACCTTGATGCCGTCGGCACCGGCGTCGATGAGGAACTTCGCGGCCTCACCCGTGGCGATGTTGCCCACGACGACATCCAGCGTCGGATAGGCGGCCTTGATCTCCTTGAGCGTGCGGACGATGTTGTACGAATGGCCGTGCGCCGAGTCGAGCACCACGGCATCGACATCCTCCTCGACAAGCGCCGACACACGTTCCATGGCGTCGCTGGTGATGCCCACGCCGGCCGCTACGCGCAGACGACCCTTCTCGTCCTTGCAGGCATTCGGGTGATCCTGCACCTTTGTAATATCCTTATAGGTAATAAGTCCCACCAGACGGCCTTCGCTGTCGACGACCGGGAGCTTTTCGATCTTGTTGTTGAGCAGCACCTCCGAGGCGTGGGCCAGATCGGTGCGGTGGGTGGTGATGAGGCGGTCGCCCGGGGTCATCACCTCCTCGATGCGGCGCGACATGTCGGGCTGGAAACGCAGGTCGCGGTTCGTCACGATGCCGATCAGGTGGCACCCTCCGTCCACGACCGGAATACCGCCGATCTTGTTCTCCTTCATCAGGTTCAGGGCGTCGCCCACGGTATTGTCTTTCGAAATGGTGATCGGATCGTAGATCATGCCGTTCTCGGCACGCTTCACGCGACGCACCTGGGCAGCCTGTGCGGCAATCGACATGTTCTTGTGGATCACGCCGATACCTCCTTCACGCGCCAGCGCAATGGCCAACGGAGCCTCCGTCACGGTATCCATCGCGGCGGAGACGATGGGGATGTTGAGCTTGATATTACGCGAGAACAGGGTCTGAACGCTGACCTCTCGCGGCAACACTTCCGAATAGGCGGGTACGAGCAGCACATCGTCGAACGTAAGTCCTTCGGGCTGAACCCTTTCATTGATAAAAGACATAATGAACGTGGATTTTTGTTGCTCGCAAAAGTAATCATTTTTTTCGAAACGTCCTAAAATAAGCGTCCGTTCGATGACTTTTTTATCAACATTTTATCAGAAAAGCAACATCGGTTTCGTCCGCCCGGGCGGCCGCTCCACCATCCACCGCCGGATGTTTTCCAGGCCGCCATCCGCCCGGGTTACAACTTGACACATGCCTGAATCTCGGGGATTATCAGATTGTTATAAAAAAAACAGCACTTTGCG
This sequence comes from uncultured Alistipes sp., assembly GCA_938014215.1. Lineage (GTDB taxonomy): Bacteria > Bacteroidota > Bacteroidia > Bacteroidales > Rikenellaceae > Alistipes. Next base: position 47,543 of record CALLRW010000024.1, read on the forward strand.
AATCATATATCATACTCAAATTAAATCGCTATATAACAATTATTTACGGCGATATTTCCGAAATGAATCGTTTCGATTTATTAAAAAATGTTAACAAATTCGACGCCCAGGGTGTACAAAATGCCGTATTTTTTCTTACCTTTATCGTGAAAACCAATAAACCATTCTGTCTTATGAAAAATTTTCTTCACGTTTTGAAGGTCTCGCTGCTCATTGCCGCAGCGGGATATCTCACAACGGGCTGTAAGGACGACACCACGGAGGATCCCGCCATGCCGGATGTCGCCTCGCTCGCAGCCGAGGTGGTCACCGTCAGCTCGACCAGCGCCGACGTCCACCTGACTACGCACAAGATCACCGAAGCCGCCTATCTGGCCGCCCCCGAAGGTGAGGAGGCCCCCGATGCCGCCGTGATCTTCGCTACGGGTACCCGCGGCATCGACTGCCAGGAGGGCGATTTCGTCACTACGGTCCGCGGCCTCGACCCGCTGACGGCGTATAACGTCTACTTCGCCGGAATCACCGACGAAGAGGCCTACACCGATGTCGTCTCGGTTTCGGTCACCACGACCGACTTCAGCGAGGATGTCGCCGCATACGGCATCACCCCCACGAGCTTCAAGGTTCGCGTGCGTGTGCCCGAAAACCTCGCAACGTCGGGCAACGTGATCAAATGGGGCCTCTCCGACATCGCCATGGACAACATGAATACGAAGATGTACGGCTATACGAACGCCGACATGATGAACCTCAACGACGAGTACTACCACAACTTCTTCACCGAAGACAAGGAGTTCTCGTTCAGCAACGACCTGCAGGATATCTGCGTCGTGGATGAGAACGGCGAGATCGAACCCGATCCGTGGACCGGCGAGTACAAATATTATTATGAGCCCATCGTGCCGGGCGGCAAGTACATCACCACCTTCGGCGAATATGCCCTCGCCGAGGACCAGACGGGCTGGGGCCTCGGCTATTATGGCCCGCTGTTCGACTACGAAGGCTATCTGAATGCCTCCAATACGGGTCAGTCCTCCGATGAAAAAGACTACTGGACCGGCTTCTACGCCCGGCTCGACACCCAGCTGACCGCCCCCGAGAAGCTGGACGCCTCGCTCAACATCACCACCAACCTGCGTCCCAGCGGCGGCGTGATCTCCTTCACCCCGGATGAGAACATCACGCAGTATGTCTACACGATCATGGACGATGCCAACTACCAGATGATGCTGAGCATGCTCCTCGACAACGACGAGAGCAACGTGCAGTGGTTCCTCACCACGACGCTGGCCATGATGAGCTACAGCGTCACGTCGGCTACCGAACCGGTCGATCTGGTCATCGAGGACTTCTACTACGAGGAGGACCGCACCGCCACCTACCACATCCTGGCCGTCGGCATGGGTAACGAAGAGGGTACGACCCAGTGCTTCGAACACCAGACCTTCACGCTGCCCGAGCCGACAAAACCCGCTCCGGAGCTGACCGTCACCCCGATCAAGAACCCCAACGGCGAAGATTCGCCCTACGAGGTATGGTTCAACGTCAAGTCCAGCGACGTGCTCACGGGTTCGTACGTTGCCAACTACGAGCGCGACTGGATGAGCATGATCGACCTCGGCTATACGGCTGAGGACCTGCTGAGCAATTACGGCGTGGAACTCTCCAGCACGGAGATCGGCCAGATCAACTCCTCGGAGGGTCTGAATATCTGCTTCACGTCGCTGGCCAACAGCACCACCTACATCGCCGTCTCCGTGGCCAACGACGAGGGGACGTCGAGCGAGGTTGTCGTCGCCCAGAATACGACGATCGAAGAACCCGATGCCGAGCGCGTTTCGTCGTCGCTCTTCACCGACCTGCTCGGCGACTGGACCGCTACGGCCACCATCCAGTATGACGAATACGACTACGAGACCTTCACCTTCGTGACGAAACAGGCCCAGAAGCAGTCGAAAGTGACCATCGGCGACACGACCTATCCGGAGGTGCTGCCCGACGAGATCTACGAGCTCTTCTTCAACATGACCTCCTACAAGACCAAAGAGGAGGTGGATGCCGTCTACGCACAGTTCAAGGCGTCGGTCGACCAGTTCAACCAGAAGACGCGCAACCAGAACCGCCTGCTCTGCCAGGGTCTGTCGCTCGAGGTGGTGATCTACGAGGACAACCTGCGGTATGCATCCCCCTACGACCTCTTCTCCTCGGAGACCTACAACGGCTATGACGTCGAGTCGCCCGTCTTCGACTTCGGACCGAAGTGGTATCTGCAGATCGACGAAAACGACCAGGTTAGCGTTCCGTTCAACATGAACCGCTTCACGCCGCTTTCGGGCTGGGGCAGCAGCATCTACTACCTGTTGGGCGCCAGCACGGGCGAAGAGGGCGACGTACTGCCCTACATCCAGAACGGTACGGCATCCGAAAACGGATACTTCCCCGTCGAGATCTCGGCCGACAAGAATACGATTACGATCAACCCGCTCAACTACAACGGCAAGGACTACTACATGAACCCGGGCAGCTACTCCAACGGCTACTACATGTTCCAGTCGAACGTTGTCTCGCCCATCACGCTGACCCGCGGCTGGAGCGGCGAAGACGACGCCGCCTCGAGCTCGTCGCTGGACAACGTCCGCAAACGCTACGAACCGTTCCAGCTCAAGTCGCGCTACCAGATCAATCCCGTCACCCGCTACAAGAGCAGAACGCCGGTTGCCGTCAAGCCCGCCGTCGAGCGCAAGCAGGTCAAGATCAACCACGTACTCACGCAGAAGGAGGCCAAGGCCAACATGGACGCCTTCATGGAAAAACTGCATGGAAAACGCTAACAGAAAAATAGCGCAACGCATGAACCGAACAGAGACTCCCCTTACAAGGGGGAGTTTCTGTACGGTTTTTTTATAGTAACCATTTTAACTCTTTAAACAATAACAACATGAAGAAACTGTTCGGACTTGTCTGCGCACTGCTGACTGTCGCCGGAGTCTCGGCTCAGAAGCTGCCCGATGTGAAGATTGAGAATGCGGAGGGCGAGATGATCTCGACCGCTTCGCTCACGGGAAAGAAACCGCTGATCATCTCCTACTGGTCGATCGCCTGCAAACCCTGCCTGCAGGAGCTCAATGCCATCAACGATCAGCTCGAGGAGTGGCGTGAAGAGGCCGACTTCGACGTCATCGCCGTATCGGTCGACGACGTGCGGCTGAAATCCACGGCCAAGGCCCGTGCCGCCGCCTTCGGATGGGACTTCATCTGTCTGTTCGACGACAACCAGACGCTCAAGCGCGCCATGAACGTCAACCTCACGCCGCAGAGCTTCGTCGTCGACGCCCAGGGCAACATCGTCTTCTCCCACACGGGATACACCCCCGGAAGCGAACAGCTGCTCCTGGACAAGATCATCGAAATCAGCCACAAAAAATAGCCCATGCGCATGAAGAAGCACACCGCACTGTTGCTTGCCGGCACGTGCTGCATCGCCGCAGCCAACGCTCAGATCAAACTCGGAGAGGGACAGCTCTCCGGAAGTTTCGAGACCAACACGATCTACTACGTCGACGACTCGGCCATCGGTTCGAAACTCGACGACCACTTCGGATCGAACAACTACCTGAAGGTCGACTACTCCTACAAGCACTTCTCGGCCGGCATCCAGGCCGATGCCTACCTCCCCGCTCTGCAGGGTTACGAACTCGGCCAACAACCCGGATCGTACAACTTCTACGTCTCGTCGAAGTACATCCAGTGGGTGGATGACAATTTCGAGGTGCTCGTCGGCGACATCTTCGACCAGTTCGGAAACGGTCTGGTATTCCGATCTTTCGAGGATCGGCAGCTGGGCATCAACACCTCGCTCGAGGGTATCCGCGGCATCTACCGCTTCGGGAACTACGTGACGGTGAAGGGCCTCTACGGCCGGCCCCGCCTCTACACCCGCTATGCCGATGCCTGGGCCCGCGGCGCCGACCTGAGCGTCTCGCTGGGCGACATCTTCGGATTCAACAACGTGCTCCTCTCGCTCGAAGGAAGCTACATGAACCGCCACGAAGCCCTCGACAAGGAGGCCGACAAGACGGACTACTTCGCCTCGGTGGGCATGACCTCGCCCGACCTGAACATCTACTCGGGACGCGTGAACTTCAACTGGAAAGGGCTCTCGCTGCGCGGTGAATACGCCTCCAAGGGCAAGGATCTCCCGACGGCCGTGGCCGATCGGGCCGTCGAAGGAAGGGCCATCCTGGGCGAAATCGGCTACAACTACAAGACCTTCAGCGTGGCCGGAACGTTCCGCACGCTGGACAACATGGGCACGCTGATCTCGCTTTACGGCACCGGAACGGGCAACATGCTCAACTACCTGCCGGCGCTGACCCGCCAGTACACCTACATGCTGGCCAACCTGAACCCCTATCAGGTCAACGTCGAGGGCGAAATCGGCGGGCAGATCGACATCAACTACTCGCTGCGCAACAAGCGCGACCGCTACCGCTACTGGAACTTTCACGGCAACCTCTCGAACTTCTACACGCTGCGCGGCGAACAGGCCAAGAGCGGCAACCGCGAACTGCTGTGGCTCGACATGAACTTCGACGTCGAGCGGCAGTGGAACCGCAAGCTCAAGACGTCGCTGCTCTTCTCCTACCAGGAGTGGAACCCCGACCACGGCTACAGCCACCGGACCTACGTCTCGAACATCATCGTGGCCGACGTGACCTACAAGTTCAACCGCAAGAAGTCGCTCCGCGCCGAGGTGCAGTACCTGCTCTCGAACGACTACGAGGGCGACTGGGTGGCCGGACTCGTCGAGCTGGGACTCGCCCCCCACTGGAGCATCTTCGTCAGCGACATGTACAACCAGGGCTCGACCAAGATCAATTACTACAACGGCGGCTTCAGCTACACGAAAAAACGCACCCGCATCCAGCTCAGCTACGGCCGCAACCGCGCCGGATACATCTGCTCGGGCGGCGTGTGCCGCTACTCGCCCGCCTACACGGGCTGTAATCTTGCCATTACATCATCGTTCTAAAAAATATCCACTGCATGAAAACACGAATGATCGGAAAATTCCTGCTGCTGGCCGCCATCGCGCTGAGCGCAGGTTCCTGCCTTTCGGGTCAGGATGACGACACGCCGACTCCGGACGGACCGTCGGCAGTATTCAGCGCCACGGTTTCACCCACGGCCATCTATGCCGACGGTACGGATGCCGCCCTGTTCGACGTCCGCTTCCGCGGTGAGCGTCTGACGGCCAATGACGTCACCTTCTACAACGCCGACAACAACTCGGTGGTCGAGATGCCCGACATGAAGTTCACCACCACCCAGCCGGGCGAATACGCCTTCTACGTGACCTACGTCAATGCGGCTCCGCAGGAGGGCGAAGAGTCCGAATACAAGTCGGAGCGGCTCGTCATCACGGCCATGAACGAGGATATCAACCTCGAACCGACGGATCAGAAGGGGCTGACCGCATCGCTCTCGTCGACCGTCGTCCAGACGGGCAAGGACCGCGCCGTCTTCGTCATCCGCTACGACGGTGAGGTGCTCGACAGCGATGCCGGATACGACATCTACGACGGCGATACGAACCGGAAGATCACGCTGCCCACGCTCCAGAAGTCCTCGTCATCGGGCGTCACCTACAACCTGCCCTACTACGAGGCCTCGCAGAGCGAAACGCGCAGCTTCTGGATCGCCTACAAGACCTCGAACACGATCAACCAGCCGATCAACGTGACGGCCATCGACCGCGAGGTGCCGATCCGTCCGATCGACCCGCAGCCCGAGAACACGACGTTCAAACACCGCACGATGTTCATGCAGTTCACGGGTCTGGGATGCGGCTACTGCCCCTTCATGATCGCCGCCCTCAAAAGCGTGCTGAGCGATTCGGAATACGGTTCGAAGGCCGTGCTGGGCGCCGCCCACACCTACAGCGGCGACCCCTATGCCCCGAATGCCGACCTGGCCGGAGCATTCGGTGTAACGAGCTACCCGACGGTGATTGCCGATTTCTCGAACCGGATCATGAACTACAACTACAATACGAATATCACGAATCTGAAGACCGCCATCGACAACTCGCTGCAGACGCCGGCCAAGGCCGGCATCTCGGCCCGCATGGTCAAGGACGGCAGCACGCTCGTCGTACGCATGACGATCAAGGTCAACGAGACGAACAACTACCGGGTCGGTGCCTGGGTGCTCGAGGACGGTCTCTCGGGACACCAGTCCAACTACGGCATGGAGGGTGAATTCGACACGCACGACGCCGTCATCCGCTACGCCGACAGCAAGGATTCCCATTCGAGCAGCTACGCCGGACACGACCTGGGCTACATCCAGGCCGGCGAGATGGCCGACTACCTCTTCGTGATCCCGATCGATTCAGGATGGGCCGAGGAGAACTGCCGCCTGCTGCTCTTCGTCACGACGGCCGACGGCAAGAACTACACGGTTACCAATGCCGTTGCGACCACGTCGCTGACCAGCGCCGTCACGCTGGAGTACGAATAGCCGCACGCAGGGATGCCGGTACGCCGGGGGCTGATGCCCCGAAACCGGACCCGTAAACAAGAACCCGGAGGGAAGGCCGAAAGGCACGACACCCCTCCGGGTCTTTTTTGCGGATGAACGGCGATGCATCGAATCGACCGGAAATTGGTTGGTTTCGATTTTTTCCCTATTTTTACCCCCGAGGGAGGTGCCGCCGTGCGGAAACCCCTCCCCGAGAAGTCGAACCAAATCCACATGTGAAGATGGCAAACCAAGGCATGAAAATCGCCCTTTTCTCCCTCACCCTGCTCCTGCTGGGAGGCTGCCGGGCGGGGGTGTCGACCTCCCGCTCCGCCGAGACCCGGGGAGCCTCCGCCTCGAAAACGTGCTGCGACTCGACGGGCAGCCCGTCAGCCGAAGAGGGCCGGTCGCAGATCCTGCGGGGACGGGTCGTCGTGGCCCACGAGGTACGCTCGTTCGTTCCCGAAGGCGATACGACCGAATACTGGCTCCGCGACCGCAGCGGAGCCCTCGAACGCGAATACGACCGCGTGAGCGGCGGTGCGCACGACGGACGCCCGGTCGAGGCCGAACTCAGGCTCCGCTATGCGGGCCGTGACGACGAGGGGTTCGCCGCCCAGTACGAAGGGGTCTACGAGGTAGAGGAGATCCGGTCGATGCGGCGGATCGAATAGCCGGCAAACCGTACAGCCGATAAGAGCGAGGGGCGGATGTCGATCGACATCCGCCCCTCGCCGTTGTGTATTCCGACGGGATCAGTACTGCTCCTTCTCGTTGGGGAAGTCGCACGACTTGACATCCTGCACGTACTGCCCGACCGCCTCGGTCATCACCGTGTGCAGATCGGCATAGCGGCGCAGGAAACGCGGCGAGAAGCCCTTGTTGATGCCCAGCATGTCGTGGATCACCAGCACCTGGCCGTCGCAGCCCGGACCGGCACCGATGCCGATCGTCGGCGTCGGGATCTCGTTCGTCACGCGCGTGGCCAGCGCCGCGGGGATCTTCTCCAGCACGATGGCGAAGCAGCCCGCCTCGCTCAGCAGATGGGCGTCATGCACCAGCTTCTCGGCCTCGGCCTCCTCCTTGGCGCGCACGGCATAGGTGCCGAACTTGTGGATCGACTGCGGCGTCAGTCCGAGGTGCCCCATCACCGGAATGCCGGCCGACAGGATGCGCTGCACCGACTCGAGGATCTCCTCGCCGCCCTCCATCTTCACGGCATCGGCCTCGGTCTCCTTCATGATGCGGATGGCCGAATCGAGCGCCACCTTCGAGTTGCCCTGGTAGGTGCCGAACGGCAGGTCGACCACTACCAGCGCCCGCTCCACGGCCCGAACTACCGAACGGGCGTGATAGATCATCATATCGAGCGTAATGGGCACCGTCGTCTCGTAGCCGGCCATGACGTTGGCCGCCGAGTCGCCCACCAGAATCACGTCGATACCGGCGGCATCAACGATCTTCGCCATCGAATAGTCGTACGAGGTCAGCATGGCGATCTTCTCGCCGCGCTGCTTCATCTCCGTAAGGCGGTAGGTCGTCACCGCCCGAACTGTGCTTTCTACGGACATTTTTTCAGATTTTTTAATTATTCAGTGCGGCAAAGATAACGCTTTGCATAGATTTGGCAAAAAAATTGCCACAAAACGACCCCGCCCGAGACCGACACGTTGATCGAATGCTTGGTTCCGGCCTGCGGAATCTCGATCGCTCCGTCGCAGGCATCGACCACCTCTTGATCGACGCCGTCGACCTCGTTGCCGAAGACCAGTGCGTAGCGCACCCCCGGCTGCGGCACGAAATCATCAAGCCGGCAGGCCCCCTCGACCTGCTCAACGGCCAGCACGCGATAGCCCGCGGCATGCAGCGACTCGACACACGACAGGGTCCGCTCGGCATACTCCCACGCCACGGTCTGTTCGGCGCCGAGCGCCGTCTTGTGGATCTCACGCGAAGGGGGCACGGCCGTAATGCCGCACAGCACGATCCGCTCCACGGCAAAGGCATCGCCCGTACGGAAAAAGGCCCCGACGTTCTGCGCCGAGCGCACGTTGTCCAGCACCACCGTCACCGGCATCTTCTCGCGGCGGGCAAACTCCTCGGGCGTCGGACGATTCAACTCTTCGTTCGTAATTTTACGCATAATGGGTCGTAATGAGTGATTTCGGCCGCAAAAGTAATCAAATAAAAAATATTTTATCTATTTTTGGAGCCTCAATTCCGTAGTTACCATGTCACTCAGAAAAGTGCTCTTTGCCACCCTCGCCCTGCTGATCTCGGGCGGCGGACTGAAGGCCCAGAAACTGCTCGTCGGGGCCGATTTCGAAACCCGGTTCGACAACCGCGAATACGCCAACAACGACTTCAACGAATCGCAGACGCTCTTCAGCGCCCGCCTCACACCGCAGATCGGCGTCGAATGGCAGCAGAAGAACCGACTCGTCCTCGGCGTCGAGATGCTCCAGAACTTCGGCCAGTACAACCCCCAGGGCGACCGCTTCCTGAGCGACGTCAAACCCCTGATGTACTACCGCTTCAAGACGGCCAACGTCCAGGCCAATGCCGGTATCTTCAACCGCAAGGAGCTCATGGGCGACTACTCGTCGGCCTTCTTCAGCGACTCGACCCGCTTCTACCACAACCGTCTGTCGGGATTCCTCGGCCGCTACGTCTCCACCCAGCGCGAAAAAACCTACGTCGAGATGGCCATCGACTGGGAGGGCATGTACTCCGAGGCCTCGCGCGAGATGTTCCGCATCCTCTCCGCCGGCCGCTACACGACCTCGTGCGGATTCTACTTCGGATACGCCTTCTCGATGTTCCACTTCGCCGGATCGAAGCTCAACGAAAACGTCACCGACAACCTGCTCCTGAACCCCTACGTAGGGTGGGAGTTCAACGCTTTCCTCGACTTCGACATCCAGGGCGGACTGCTCTTCGCCCCGCAGCGCGGCCGCAGCGTCGACCACACCTGGCGCAAGCCCTACGGCGGACAGCTCGACGTCACGATCTCGAAATGGGGTGTCAAGATCGAGAACAACCTCTACGTGGGCAAGAACCTCCAGCCGCTGCGCAACGCGATCGCCAACCCCACGACAGGCATCACCTACGGCCAGGACGGCCTCTATGCCGGCGAGCCCTTCTACGCAACGACCGAACATATCTACAACCGCACGTGGGTCGGCTACGACCGCACGTTCTTCAACGACACGCTGCGCGTCGAGGCCGGCATGGTCTTCCACTACGACGGCACCGGCCTTGGTACGCAGCAGGTCGTGCAGCTCAGCGTCCGCTTCGGAGAGACGCTCTACGACCCGATGAAGCACCCGCGCACCCGCTCCGGGCGCTAAACGAACGCTCAGCCAAAACTGCCGCCGGCCGTTCCGACAGGAGTGCCGGCCGACCCGCAGGCGATCAATAAACAAACAGGGTTCATCATGAAGGAATTACTTCGAAAAATCGTGGTTCCGCTGGTGATGCTCGCCATCGGGACGACTGCCACAGCTCAGGACAAACTCCTTCTGCTGACGCAGAGCAATCTGGGATACACCGCCCAGACGTGGTTCTACAGCGGTTCGGGCAACGAACTGCAGGAGGACCAGATCCAGTCCAACTGGGACGAAGGACGCTACATCACCTCGGCTGCCCATACGACGAAGGGATGGTTTGTCACCATGGCCAAAAATACCGGACTGACCTACCAGACCTATCACTACGGCAAGGAGTGGCCCGGCGACTGGATCAAACAGAAACGCAACGAAGGCTGCTACATCACCACCATCGCCTCGAACCGCACCAAGTGGTTCATCGTCCTCTCGAAAGGGACGGGTTACACCGCCCAACGCTCGTTCGGCTACGACGACTGGTCGGAGAATGCCGACCGGATCCGCAACCTGTGGGACGAGGGCTACTGCATCACCCAGGCCACCTATACCGGCAGCAACTGGTTCATCGTCATGAGCCAGAACTCCGGCTACGACCGCCAGAGATACTTCTGGGGCTCGTCCTTCGACGAGATCGACCCGAAGATCCGCAAACAGTGGGACGATGGATACTCCATCACCCTGCTGGAGTTCGGTGACGGCGAGTACTTCGTCGTCTCGTCGACCTTCAAGGACAACAGCCACGACGCCCAAACCTACATCATCAACCCCTCGCAGCCCAAGGAGTTCATCGCCCAACAGTGGGACAACAGCCAGGATATCGCCTATGTCGGCGGCGGGTATGAGGATTCGGGCAGCCAGCCGGCAAGTCCAGCCGCAAACAACACGACGTCGAATCCGGTCAATACGGGCAATTCGTGGCGTCAGCAGCTGCCCAACGGCGGCTACTGCGACTACACGCGGAATGCCGACGGATCGTACTCGACGCTGACCGTCATTCCCTGCACGTGGTGCCACGGTACGAAAATCTGCTCGGTCTGCCACGGTACGGGCGGCGTCATGGGTTACGGCGGCATCTGGTATCCCTGCGCGGCGTGCGGCGGCTCGAAGAATTGCCGCAACTGCAACGGTCAGGGTTTCACGACGATGGTCGGCAGGATACAGAACGGGGTCGGGATCGGTTACGACAGCAACGGACATACACACCTGGGTGCGGGCGGCGGCAATTCCGAATCGGAGGAGCGCTCCGAGAGTTCGACTCCGTCGCGCGACAGCGGCAATGACTACATCGACATCATCCAGTACTCGCCCAGCTACACCGGCAAGGACGAATACATCTACTGCCCGATCTGTGACGAAGTAGCTCCGCGCCACACCCACATCAAGAAACGCTATTGATTGAACTCCCCTCCACCGGGCCGCAACCGGAAACGTCCGGCGGCAGCGACGACGCGCCCGTACGGCCCCGGCAAACCGATGTTCGGGGTGCGGCTGAAGATTTTTTCGGGGGCCGATGCAAAGTTCTTCCGCCCGACCGCACAAACCTCCGAGAAAAAACGTACTTTTGCACTACGATAACGATACAAAATCAGTAAGAACAAACAATATGGCAAGCGAAACCAACGAAACCCGGGAGAAGTCGCTGAACTTCCTCGAAGAGATCATCGAAGAGTCCATCGCCAACGGCGTCAAGGAGATCCAGACCCGATTCCCGCCCGAACCCAACGGATACCTCCATATCGGTCACGCGAAGAGCATCTGCATCAACTTCGGTCTGGCCAAGAAATACGGCGGCAAGTGCAACCTGCGCTTCGACGATACGAACCCCGTCAAGGAGGATGTCGAGTATGTCGACTCGATCAAGCGCGATATCCACTGGCTTGGCTTCGACTGGGCGCTGGAGCGCTATGCGTCGGACTACTTCGACCAGCTTTACGAATGGGCCATCGTCCTGATCAAGAAGGGGCTGGCCTATGTCGACGACCAGACCCAGGAGCAGATCCGCGAAAACCGCGGTACGGTCTCCGTTCCGGGTACTCCCTCGCCGTGGCGTGACCGCTCGGTGGAGGAGAACCTCGACCTGTTCCAGCGCATGAAGGCCGGCGAATTCCCCGACGGCTCGAAGGTCCTCCGCGCGAAGATCGACATGGCTCACCCCAACATGCTCTTCCGCGACCCGATCATGTACCGCATCATCCACGCCGAACACCACCGCACGGGCAACAAATGGTGCATCTACCCGATGTACGACTACGCCCACGGCCAGAGCGACTCGATCGAGCACATCACCCACTCGATCTGCACCCTCGAGTTCGACGTTCACCGTCCGCTCTACGACTGGTTCATCCAGGCACTGGGCATCTTCCCGTCGCACCAGTACGAATTCGCACGGCTGAACCTCACCTACACGCTCATGTCGAAACGCCGCCTGCTGAAACTCGTCCAGGAGGGTGCCGTCATGGGGTGGGACGACCCCCGCATGCCGACGATCTGCGCCCTGCGACGCAAGGGCTATACGCCGGCTTCGGTGCGCAACTTCGCCGAGATGGTCGGCGTGGCCAAGCGTGACAACGTCATCGACCTCGGAAAACTCGAATACTGCGTGCGCGAGGATCTGAACAAGGTGGCCGAACGCCGCATGGCGGTGCTGAACCCCCTGAAGGTGACCATCACGAACTACCCCGAAGGCAAGACCGAGACGTTCACGGCGGTGAACAACCCCGAGAACGAGGCGGCCGGCACGCGTCAGGTTCCCTTCTCGCGCGTGCTCTACATCGAGCGCGACGACTTCATGGAGAATCCCCCGAAGAAGTTCTTCCGCCTGCAGCCCGGCGGCGAGGTGCGCCTGCGCTATTCGTACCTGATCAAGTGCGAGGAGGTCGTCAAGGATGCCGAGGGCAACATCACGGAGCTGCTGTGCACCTACGACCCGATGTCGGGCAACGGCTCGTCGAGCGACGGCCGCCGCGTGAAGGGCGTCATCCACTGGGTATCGGCCCAGGATGCGGTCGAGGCGGAGATCCGCCTCTTCAACCCGCTCTTCACGAAGGAAAACCCCGACGACGTCGAGGAGGGTCAGACCTGGGAGGACAACCTCAACCCGGAGTCGATGGTCAAGATCAAGGGCTATCTGGAGCCGTCGCTGCGCGAGATTCCCGTGGGTCAGGCCGTACAGTTCGAGCGCGTGGGCTACTTCTGCCCCGATACGGACTCGACGCCCGAGCACCTGGTGTTCAACCGCACCGTGACGCTCAAGGACTCCTGGGCCAAGATCAACAAGTAGGATCGGCCGGGACGGTCACTCAACCGAAAAGAGGCGGAGATTTTCAGAAAATCTCCGCCTCTTTTACGTCATACCGGAAATCGGTTAGCGCGTATTTTCCCGGGACTTCCAGGGAGCTCCGTTCCGCCGCAACGGAAGAGCGTAGTAGAACTCCTGCCACGCTCCGTGGATCCAGCAGGCATCCCAGCGCGTAGACTCCATGAATGCCCTGCGAGCCCGTTGCACCAGCGGGTCGGAGGAATCTGTAAGAATAGTGTCTCCCGACAAGAAAAGCGTAGATCTCAGAATCCGGACCGGGTGTCCCGTGGAATCCGCGGCAAAATGCACGGAAAAGGCCAAAAACGGCGGCAGCGAATCCGTCGGCCCGAGCCGGTCGAACGCCTCGGACAACCGGCGTTGATTCTCCTGCAAATCGACACCCCGCTTATACGCCCGGTTGCGGAAATGACGGGCCGGGCCAACCTTACCCGCTTCAACGGAGGCTGTCCACTCCTCTTCAAAAATGGCTCGACGCTCGTAACAGATCACCTCGCCCCGGCCGTAACAGATCTCGCCGCTGAACCACGATGCACGGACCCGTCCCCCTTCGGCCCGTTTCGGGAAGAGTTCCGCGGCCGTAAAAAGAGGTTCATCATCAATAGAGACCAACTGTTCGAGCCACAGCTGCCCCTCCTCCAGCCGCCAACAGCCCACATAGCCGCGCCAGCAGGCCGTACTGATGGGGACATCGGCCTCTTCCAGGCGCGCGTCAAGACGCATCCGCATCGTACTGTCGGCATACTCAAGCGGGTAGGCAAACATCGACAGCGTATCGTTCCCCACAATCAATCGTTCGGGAAACTGTATCGTGGCAAACGACGGCACCGTGATCCACAATGCCGCCAGCAGGAAAAGGATCCGTTTCATGACTCTTCAGGATGGTTTGGCCGGAATAAAGATACGTTTTTTTTCACCGGGCAGTCAATCCCTTCCACAAAAAATGTGCGGGTGAAGCCCATCCCGGATCCTCACCCGCATATCGATAAAATCCGCCGTTTCGGTCTGCAAGGTCACATCATCCGCCCGAACGTGCGGCTGCCCAACAGGTAGCGCAGCACGATCGAACCGCGATAGATGTGCTGTGCCTCGGCCTTGCGTGCGGAGCGGATCGCCCGCCGCTTTTCAGCCAGTGCACCGTGCCAGCGGAGGAAATCACGCCACGCCCGGAAAACCGCCCGGAAGTTGTCGGCCCGCCCCTGCGCCAGATACGACAGCGCTGCCAGCAGGTCGAGCACCGGCCGCACCACGGCCACCAGCAGCCGTTGCACGGGAGTCGAACACTTGTAGAGCATCGCCAGGTTGTTGCGGTGATTGTAGAAGACCTTCGACGGAGAATCGGTCTGCAGCGTCCCGCCGCCGAGGTGGTAGACCCGGCTCTCGGGGACCACCCGCACGCGGTAGCCCGCCAGCTGCATCCGCCAGCAGAGGTCGATCTCCTCCATGTGGGCGAAGAAGTCGTCGTCGAAGCCCCCCAACCGGTGGAAGAGTTCGGCCCGGCAGCAGAAGGCCGCCCCGCTCACCCAGAACAGATCGCGCGCATCGTCGTACTGGCCGCGGTCCTCCTCCACCGTACGCAGGATCCGCCCCCGGCAGAAGGGGTAGCCCAGGTAGTCGATATAGCCGCCCGAGGCCCCGGCGTATTCGAACATCGTGCGCACCTCCGACGAGATGAGCTTCGGCGAGACGACCGCCACATCGGGATGGCGGTCGAGACACGCCACCAGCGGTTCGAGCCACCCCGCCGGCGTCTCCACATCGGAGTTCAGCAGGACGTAGTAATCGGCCTCGATCCGCTCGAGAGCGCGGTTGTAACCGCCGGCAAATCCGTAGTTGCGATCCATGCGGAGCACCCTCACCGACGCAAATTCGCGCTCCAACACCCCGACGGAGTCATCCGTCGAGCCGTTGTCGGCCACGATGACCTCGACTCCGGCCGGGGCCGCCGCAACGACCGACGGCAAAAAACGACGCAGATGAGCTACGCCGTTCCAGTTCAGTATGACGATCTTAACGACTGACATTTCGTTTGTGTTTCCAACGCCGGTGCGACCAGATCCACAGTTCGGGCTGCCGGCGGATCTCCGCCTCGAGCAGGCGGACATAGCGTTCCGTAATTTCATTCTCGGCGACCTCCTCCTCGCCGTCGTAGATCGGCTCGAACGACATCTCGTAACGGCCGCGCGCCAGGCGCTCCATCCGCACGAAGTAGACCGGCAGATGGCACCGTACGGCCAGTTTCTCGCCGCCGTCGAAGAAGATCGTATCCTGATTGAGGAAGTGGAACCAGTGGCTGTCGGGGCGTCGCGGCGGGTTCTGGTCGGCAATAAGTCCCATCACAAGATTCTTGCCACGGAATCCCTGGCCGCGGTTGCGCAGGTAGAAGCGCAGGCACTCCTTCATGGCCACCGTCGTGGCGTGGTTGCCGTTACGCAGCCGCTGATAGAGCGCCTCCATGATCGGGCTCCGCAGCGGATGGTAGACCGCCACGACGATCTGCGACGGCACGTAGAGCCCCCAGAACGAGCAGTACTCCCAGCATCCGTAATGGGCCGTCATGGCGATCCAGTCGCGTCCCTCGACCTTGCGCAGATGCTCCTCCAGCCCCCGTATCGTCAATGCCGCACGCCCCTTCTCGGGGGTGAGGTGGGCCAGATCGAGCGTATCGACGAAGATCTCGGCCAGCGTGCGGTAGAAGCGGCGCCGGATTCGGGCCAGTTCACGTTCGTCCTTCTCCGGGAACGAGTTGCGCAGGTTGGTCCGCACCACCGCCATCCGGTAGCGGACCACGTAATAGAGCAGCACGTAGAGCAGATTCTCCACGACATGATACTTGAACCAGCGGGGCATCAGCGAGAAGAGATAGGCCGAGATCCACAGGGCCTCGAGCGCCACACGCTGCATGAAATTCAAGTCCGTCCGTTTCATCATCCGCCCGATATCAGGGTTCCACGAAGAGTTTCACATTGTCGACCTTGGTGCGGATCCGCAGCCAGTTGCGGAGCGTCGTCTCGTCGAGCGGCCGGGAGGGGTCCTTGCGCGTCACCACGCACACCAGCATCGTGTCTCGCGGTGTACCTGCAACATCGAACGTGATACCCTTGGTCAACGATACCGCCTGCACGTTCTCCATCAGCGAGCCGATCTCGCGCGAGACGTCGTTTACCTCGACATCCGACACGCGGTAGCGCCTGAGCTGGGCGCTCATCTCGTCGATGCGGCGGTTCTTCTCCTCGAGCAGCTCCTGGTAGCTCTGCTGCAGCGACGCCACATCGATCCGGTCCTCCGTATTGGCCTGGCGCACGATGAGTTCCGTATGGTCGAGTCCGTGGCCGGCAAGCTGCGCCCGCGCATTCTCGATCACCTGGTCGCTCAGCGGTTCGCCGATGAGCAGCAGCTCGATCCGCGATTCCTTGTGGGCGTAGTGCTTGTTGCACTCGATGACGCGCGTCTGCGGGAAGTTGAAGACCTGCGCCACGTATTTGTCCGCCGCCGCCTCGAAGAGCGAAACCTGCACCATGTGGAAGCCGATCACCACGCTCGGGATGAAGGTCACCAGAGTGATGGCCATCATCAGCCGTTTGACCTTGCGTTCACGCGCCTTGTCGATGAAGACCTTCTTTTCGTAGCCCAGGAAACGGACCATCACGTAGGTGGCCAGGGCGATGAAGACCGAGTTGATAAAGAAAAGGTAAAACGCACCGAAGAAGAAGCGGAACTGTCCGGTAGCCAGACCGAAACCGGCCGTGCAGAGGGGCGGTATGAGTGCCGTGGCGATCGCCACGCCCGGGATGACGGTCGACGTACGGTCCTGACGCGTCTGGGCGACGATGCCCGCCAGACCGCCGAACAGGGCGATCAGCACGTCGTAGGTCGTCGGGACGGTGCGGGCCAGCAGCTCACTGCTGTTCGACGAGAGGGGCGAGATGAAGAAGTAGACCGTCGAGGTGACGATGGCGACGATGAACATCAGCGCCAGGTTGCGCAACGAGCGCTTCAGCAGTTCGAAGTCGTTGATTCCCAGCGAGAGCCCCACACCCATGATCGGGCCCATGATCGGCGAGATGAGCATGGCGCCGATGATCACGGCGGCCGAATTGACATTCAGACCGAGCGAGGCGATCATCGTGGCGAAGATCAGCACCCAGAGGTTCACCCCGCGGAACTCCACCCCTTTCGAGATGTTGGCCACCACTTCGTCGCGCTGGGCCTTGTCGTCCTCCAGATTGAACCGTCCGCGGAGGAATTCGCGCAATTCGCTCACCCACGCCGCAAAGCTGCGCGGGGCGGCCGTCGGATTCTCCGCCGTATCGTTTTTCTGTTCTTTCATCATTTGTTGTATTCCTGATTGTCAGCCCCCGGCACCTCCTCCGCATCATCGGAGTTCTCCACCACGGGGCGGCGGCGCGGCTTGCCGGCCACCACGATCACGAATTCGCCCTTGGGTTCGTGCGCACGGAAGTAGTCGAGCACCTCGGCCACGCTGCCGCGCACCGTCTGCTCGAACTTCTTGGTCAGCTCGCGCGACACCGAAACCGGGCGGTCCGCCCCGAACGTCTCGGCAAACTGTTCGAGACACTTCACCACGCGATAGGGCGATTCGTAGAAGATCATCGTGCGCTCCTCGTCAACCAGCGACTGGAGATGTTTGGTCCGTCCCTTCTTCTGCGGGAGGAAGCCCTCGAAGCAGAAGCGGTCGCACGGGAATCCGCTCTGCACCAGCGCCGGGATCAGCGCCGTGGCACCGGGCAGCGTCTCGACCTCGATCCCGGCCTCGACGCACGTGCGCACGAGCAGGAAGCCCGGATCGGAGATGCCCGGCGTTCCGGCATCCGAGACCAGCGCGGCGTCGTGCCCCGCGGCGATCGTCTCAGCAACCATCTGCACCGTGGCGTGTTCGTTGAACTTGTGGTGGGAACGGAGTTTCTGCTCGATACCGAGGTGTTTGAGCAGGAAGGAGGTCGTGCGCGTATCCTCAGCCAGCACGAAGTCCACCTCGCGCAGGACCTTCACCGCACGCAGCGTGATGTCGTCCAGATTACCGATCGGGGTGGGTACGATATAGAGTTTGGCCATGCCGTCAAGCGAATTTGCGTTCGAGAAGATCCATCATCAGTTTGGCGCCGTCGGAGTTGGGATTCCAGGCGAAGTGTTCGGCGATGAAGATCATGCAGTCGTCGAGATCCTCGAAGCGGTTGAGCCGGTCGAGGGTCCGGTCGCAGGCTGCCGCATCACCCCCGAAGAGGTCGCGGATCAGCAGGAAGCGGTCGTTCAGACCGATAGCCTGCCGCAGGTCGGTGACCGGTTCGCTGCGGCGCAGCTCCGACGCCATGTTCCGCGGCGGAGTGATCGTATCGGCCAGCGTCTGCACGTCGTGGTTGATCACCTCGCCCAGCACGGCGCTGCCCTGCATCTCGGCGAACTTTTCCGAGAGGGTCTCCCCTCCGACCGGACTCTCCGCCCCGGCCTGCGGGTGATTCGGACGACGAACCGGCTCCGAGAATCGCGTCGGCTCCGAGCCCCTCCGGGAATCGGCATCCTCGGCCGCATCATCCCCTTCGGAAAGCGATTCGACGGTCAACTCCTCGAAGGCCGAATCCACGTCGATCGGTGTCTCGTCCCGCTCCTCGAGCGACTCCGTCTCTTCCGTTTCGGAGTCCGACGGCTCGGTCTCTACCTCGGCCTTTCCGGCTTCGATATCCGTTTTCTCGATCCTGATATTGGTCTTTTCGGTTTCGGAGTCGGCCGCCGCCTCTGCAACAGCCGCCGAAGCCCTCTCTCGGTCCCCGGCAACAACGGCATCCTCCGTTTCGGGTTCGGCGCCCTCTTCGGATCCGACCTCGGAGACCGGTGCGGATTCAGCCGGGGAGGCTGCCTGCGGATTTTCGGCTTTCGCAACCTCCGCCACGTCGACCTCCGCCCCGTCAACGGCCTGTTCCCCAACCTCTACGGCCGGAGTTTCCCTCTTTTCGAGCTCGGACTCCGCATCCACGGGCGATTCCGTCCCGGCCGAATCCCGGGCCGGATCTTCCGGTAAAATGTTTTCTTGATTTTCAATCGAATCTATCGCGACAGCCGGCGTATCGCCGACCGGTTTCTCCGCAACGGTCTCCGATCCGACAGGCATCGACTCTATGGACTCGCCGGCGGGCTTCACCTCCGGCTCCTCGACTGCGCATTCCGCGGCCGGCTGCTCCGCAGCGGCGGATTCCGGACGGGCCGTTGCCGGCTCTTCGATATCAATCGGGGTGCGCTCGATCGGGCGCAGCTGCTGATCGACCGCCTGCTTCGCTCCGGTACGCCGCGACGGGCTCGAAACCCGCTCGACCTCCGGCGAAGGATCGTACAGCGACATGATCACCCGCTGCTTGTGGCGGTGACGCAGCACCTCGTCATCCTCCAGCCCGAAGAGGGTCGGCGCCCCGCGGCGCGATCGCTCCGTCGGTTCGGGAAGGGGATCCAGCGTCACGGCCGGCTCCACATCGAGAGTCTCGACCGGCCCGGCAGGTTCCGACACCCGGGATTCGGATTCAGCCGTCGCCTCGTCCGTCGGCCGGGCCGCCTCCGCACGGGAGGCATCCGAAGCCTCGGAGGCGGCCGCATGAGTCGCTCCGCTCACCGTTCCATCCATCGGCCCGGCCGTTGCCTCGGCTGCCGGTTCGACCCGGCCGGCCGGCTCCACGAAGATCGGGCCCGCAGGCTCATCCAGCCCGGGGAAGCCATCCAGTGAGAGCACCTGGCCCAGATCGATCGATTCGGGCTGCTCCTCCGCCCCGTTGGCCGACGCTTCGTCAGCCGACGCCGACACCACACCGGCGAAACGGATCGCCTCGTACAGTTTGCGCAGTTTCTCCAGGGCCAGGTCGCGCTCCACGGCCGGTATTTCATCGCGCTGCGCCCACTCGTCGAGCAGGGTCGACACCTTGCGCAGTTCGTCGCGTAACGTATTCCAATCCATCGTCCGAACAGTTTAGACCTTCAAAGATACGCATAAACCTCCGTACGGCAAAACAATCCCGTCGATAATTTTCCACAACGGCCCCGGCGAGCGATTTTCGCACCTGCAAAGCGACTCAACTCAAATAAAATCGCTATCTTTGCCCTGCGAATAACAAAACTCGAAATACATGGCATTACAATGCGGCATCGTCGGTCTGCCGAACGTGGGCAAATCGACGCTTTTCAACTGCCTGTCCAACGCAAAGGCCCAGGCAGCCAACTTCCCCTTCTGCACCATCGAACCCAACGTCGGCGTCATCACCGTGCCCGACCAGCGGCTGATCCGCCTCGCCGAGATAGACAACCCCAAGCGGGTGATCCCCACCACGATCGAGATCGTCGACATCGCCGGTCTGGTCAAGGGCGCCTCCAAGGGCGAGGGTCTCGGAAACAAGTTCCTGGGCAACATCCGCAACACGAACGCAATCATCCACGTGCTGCGCTGCTTCGACAACGGAAACATCACCCACGTCGACGGTTCGATCGACCCCGTGCGCGACAAGGGGATCATCGATACGGAGCTCCAGCTGAAGGACCTCGAGACGGTCGAGAACCGCCTGGCCAAGACCCAGAAACAGGCCACCTCGGGCGGCGACAAGAATGCAAAACGCGCCGTCGAACTGCTGCTGCAGTACAAGTCGGTGCTCGAACAGGGACGCTCGGCCCGCACCGTGGAGCTCGACAAGGAGGACCGCAAACTGGTCGCCGATCTCAACCTGCTGACCGACAAACCGGTACTCTACGTCTGCAACGTCGACGAGAAGAGCGCCGCCACGGGCAACGCCTACACCGAGGCCGTGCGTGAGGCCATCGCCGACGAAAAGGCCGAGATGCTCGTCATCGCCGCCGCCACCGAGGCCGACATCGCCGAACTGGAGAGCTACGAGGAGCGGCAGATGTTCCTCGAGGATCTCGGACTCGAGGAGTCGGGCGTGGCACGGCTGATCAAAGCGGCCTACAAGCTGCTCAACCTCGAGACGTTCTTCACCACCGGAGCCGACGAAACCCGCGCCTGGACCTACTCGCGCGGCATGAAGGCCCCGCAGACGGCCGGCATCATCCACACAGACTTCGAAAAGGGATTCATCCGCGCCGAGGTGATCAAGTATGACGACTACGTCACGCTCGGCTCGGAGAAGGCCTGCCGCGACGCCGGAAAGATCGGCATCGAGGGCAAGGACTACGTCGTGCAGGACGGCGACATCATGCACTTCCTCTTCAACGTCTGATCCTCTCCAGAGGACTCCACCAACGACCGTTCCACTAAAAACCTACGACCATGAAAAACCCGAAGTACCTTCTCCTGGCCCTCGCAGCCATTGTCTGCGCCGTCGTGCTCGCACGCGCCTACACCTACAAGTACCGTTCGCAGGATACGATCGTCGTCACGGGTCTGGGCGAGACGGAGTTCACGTCGGACCTGATCGTCTGGTCGGCCGCGATCACGGCCGAAGCCCAGCAGGTCGCCGCCGGATACGCCCAGATCGAACAGAGCAAGGCCAAGGTCCAGCAGTATCTCGAAGCTCAGGGGCTGCCGGCCGATGCCGTGGTCTTCGAGTTTGTCAACGTCGACAAGCAGTTCGACCCGGTCTACAACGCCAACGGCAACTGGGCCGGCCAACGCTTCAAGTGCTACCAGCTGCGGCAGCGCTTCACGGTCGAGTCGCACGACGTGGACCGCGTCGAGACGATCTCGCGCGAAATCTCCTCGCTCATCGCCCAGGGGGTTTCGATCGAGGCCTACGCCCCGGACTACTACTATACGCAGCTCGACGACGTGAAGATGGGGCTGATCGAGACCGCCTCGGCCGACGCCCGGATGCGTGCCCGGAAGATCGCCGAAAATGCCGGCACGAAGATCGGCCGCGTGGCTTCGGCCCGCATGGGCGTCTTCCAGATCACAGGCGCCAACACCAACGAGGAGTTCTCGGCCGGCGGATCGTTCAACACCTCGAGCCGCCAGAAGAAGGCCCGCATCACGATGCGCATCGAATACCGCGTGAAATAAACGACATAACAGCATAACGATTTCTATGGAAAGACCCGTTCGGGTGCGCTTCGCACCCAGCCCCACCGGACCGCTCCACATCGGCGGCGTCCGGACGGCACTCTACAACTACCTCTTCGCCCGTCAGCACAAGGGCACGATGATTCTCCGCATCGAGGATACCGATTCGCAGCGGTTCGTCCCCGGCGCCGAGGAGTATATTCTGGAGTCGCTCAAGTGGTGCGGCATCGAGATCGACGAGGGTGTCGGTGTCGGCGGCCCCCACGCCCCCTACCGCCAGAGCGAACGCCGCGAAATCTACCTCAAGTACGCCCTGCAGCTCGTCGAGGCGGGCTGGGCCTACTACGCCTTCGATACGGCCGAGGAGCTCGACACGCTGCGCCACGAGGCCGAGGCCCGCGGCGAAGCCTTCGCCTACAACTACACGGTCCGCGAGAAGCTCGCCACGTCGCTGGCCCTGCCCGCCGAGGAGGTCCGCAAACGCATCGACCGCGGCGACCAGTGGGTCATCCGCTTCAAGATGCCCGAAAACCAGCTGGTCGAGATGGACGACCTGATCCGCGGCCATGTCGAGGTCAACACCTCGACGCTCGACGACAAGGTGCTCTACAAGTCGGCCGATGCGCTGCCGACCTACCACCTGGCCAATATCGTCGACGACCACCTGATGGAGGTCTCGCACGTCATCCGTGGCGAGGAGTGGCTGCCTTCGCTGCCGCTGCACTATCTGCTCTACAAGGCCTTCGGCTGGGAGGCTACGCAACCGGCCTTCGCCCACCTGCCGCTGCTGCTCAAGCCCACGGGCGGCGGCAAGCTCTCGAAGCGCGACGGCGACAAGATGGGATTCCCCGTCTTCCCGCTCTTCTGGAAGTCGCCCAAGACGGGCGAAACGGCCCGCGGATACCGCGAGGACGGATACTTCCCCGAGGCGTTCATCAACATGCTGGCGCTGCTCGGCTGGAACCCCGGCACCGAACAGGAGATCTTCTCGATGCAGGAGCTGATCGACAGCTTCTCGCTCGAACGCGTCTCGAAATCGGGCGCCCGCTTCCAGCCCGACAAGGCCAAGTGGTTCAACGCCCAGTACATGCACCACAAGAGCGACGCCGAACTGGCCGTACTCTACCAGCCGATCCTGCGCGAACACGGCATCGAGGTGTCGGACGAGGTGGCCGGCAAGGCGGCCGGAATCATGAAGGAGCGCGCCACGTTCATCACCGATCTGTGGGATCTGACGTCGTTCTTCTTCGTGGCGCCGACCCAGTACGAGGAGAAGCAGACCCGAAAGTACTGGAAGGGGCAGAACCCGACGATCCTGCGCGAGGTGCGCGAGGTGCTGGCCTCGATCGACGACTTCTCGCTCGAGAACACCGAGCGCATCGTCCACGCCTGGATCGAGGAGAAGGGCTATGCCATGGGCCAGGTGATGAACACGCTGCGTCTGGCACTCGTGGGTGCCGGCAAGGGCCCGGGGATGTACGACGTCACGTCGTTCATCGGCAAGGAGGAGTGCCTGCGCCGCATCGACCGCATCCTCGAGGTGCTGCCCCCGGTCGAATAACCGGCCGGAGCCGACCGATAAGCAAACGAACCTGAAAACTACGCATATATGGTCAGTATCGAACAGAACGTATGGGGGGCCACCCCCGAGGGTGAGGCCATCATCCTCTATACGCTGCGCAACGACAAGGGTGCCGAAGTGCAGCTCTCGAACTACGGAGCGGCGATCGTCTCCGTGAAGATGCCCGACCGCGAGGGGCGCATGGCCGACGTCGTGCTGGGCTACAAGCATCCCGACGGCTACTTCTTCGACGGAGCGGCCGCGGGCAAGAGTGTCGGCCGCTGTGCCAACCGCATCGCCTACGGGCGCATGACGGTCGAGGGCAAGGAGTACCGCCTCGAGGTCAACAACGGGGTGAACCACCTTCACGGCGGGACGAAGAACTTTGCCAACCGCGTGTGGGAGAGCCGCGTGGAGACCAACCGCGTGGTGATGGCCCTCACGTCGGAGGATGGCGACCAGGGCTATCCCGGAGAGCTGTACGTCGAGGCAGCCTTCGATTTCGACGACGACAACGCACTGGAGATCACCTACATGGCCAAGACCACGCAGACGACGGTCGTCAACCTGACGAACCACGTCTACTTCAATCTGGCGGGCGAAAACAGCGGATCGGTGCTGGATCACGAACTGCAGCTCAACAGTTCGAAGGTGCTCGAAATGAACGAGCGGCAGATCCCGACGGGCCGGCTGCTCGACGTCGAGGGCACGCCGCAGGACTTCCGGACGTTCCGTGCATTCCGCCCGGGAATCGACTCGGAGTTCAACCACATCCGCGACTTCCGCGGCTACGACCATCCGTTCGTCATCGACGGCTGGAAGCGCGATATTCTGGGTGAGGTGGGCACGCTGCGCGAGACGAAATCGGGACGCACGGTGACGGTCCTCTCGTCGCAGCCCAGCGTGATGATCTATACGGGCAACTGGCTCTCGGGCGGATGTCCGGAGACCAAATCGGGAGGGCGTTACGAGGATTACGCCGGTGTGGCGATCGAGTGCCAGAACTACCCCGATGCGGTGAACCATCCGGAATTCCCCTCACCGCTGCTCCACCCGGGCGAATTCTACTGTCAGAAGATCGTCTTCCGCTTCGGCACCTGCTGAGGGGGGGGGAGATGAAAGCGAAAACGGACGGAAAATTTCCGTCCGTTTTTGTTTTATCCGGCCAGGATCCCGATTCCGATCAGGAGCGCCACCACAAGAAAAAGCAGCCACTGACGCAATCGCCGGTAATGATACGCCGACGACCTTTCGACGGCCAGAGAGAGAAGCCATCCGGCCGTCCATCCGCCATAGGTCAATCCGAGAAACAGCTCCAGAGTCCGGGAACGAGGCAACAACCCGCTCCCCGCCGCCAGGAGGAATCCTGCCGCCAGCAACAGATCGGCACCGATCATCTGCATGCCGCAGCGCCCCATCAGCCAAGCATCATACGCCCGTCCGCTCCGATCGGGCCGTGCGGCGGAATAGAGCCGATTTCCCGCAAAGGAATGCACGAAAAAAGCAATGAGGAGCAAAACTCCTGCTGCAAAAAACCATCCGTTCATATCGTCTACAACCTAAGATACAACGACTCGGGCAGCCAGCGCAGGAGCCAGGCCACCAGCCGCCAGCGACGGGTGACAACCGCAATCCGGCGTCCCCGAAACACGGCCCGCAATGTCTGATCCACGACCCGATCGACGGGCATCACCCAAAAGAGCCCCTCGCCCTTGGCCATCGCCGTATCGACCAGTCCCGGGCGGATCTCCGTCACGCGGACTCCCGAAGCGGACTTCACGGCCCGTTGTCGCAACCCCTCGGCATAGTTGATCTGATAGGCTTTCGAAGCGTTGTAGGCCGGAGCCGCGCAGCTGCCACGCAATCCGCCCACCGACGTAACGAGCACCAAACGGCCTCCGCCGCAACTCTCAAACCGACGATAGGCCCAGTCGACCACGGCCGTCCAGCCGTGCACGTTGGTCTCGATGGCCGGCTCCTCGAGGGCAAAATCCAGCGACGGATTCAGTTCGCCCGCTCCGGAGCATACCACACAGAGATCCATGCCGCCCATTCGTCCGACGAGTTCCGACAGCGCCTCCAGACACGCCGCCGGATGCGTGACATCGGCCACGACATACAAGATATTTGCGGGAGCATTCTCCGCCAGTTTGCGAAGCAACGCCTCGCGACGCCCGACAGCCCCCACCCGCCATCCGGCAGCAGCGAGCCGCTCGGCAAGGCCCCGCCCGATCCCGGACGTAGCCCCGATAATGACAGCCTGTTTCATGCCGACAAAGATAAAGGAGACCGCCGGGACAGGCGTTGATCGGAATCAAGAAATGCGGACGGTCAGCGGATACGGCGGCGGATACGGCTCAATGTCTCGGGCCGCACGCGCAGATAGGAGGCCAGCTCCTTGAGTGAAACAAGATTCAACAGATCGGGACAGCGTCGCAGCAGGGTTTCGTAACGCTCCTGCGGCGTGGAGACATAGCACTGCAACAACCGTTCGTAGACCTCGGCCGACAGATGTTCGGCCAGCCGGCGTCCGAGCCGTTCGTGAGCCGCATCCGCCGCGTAAAAGGCGTCCAGGCGTCCGTAGTCGAGACACGACACGCTGCTCCGGCACATCGCCTCGATTCCGACCCACGACCGCAGGCCGTTGCTCATCGAGATATAGTCGCCGACGAACTCCCCCGAAAAGGCATACCCCACCACCGAAGCGTTTCCCTCCGCCGTCAGATGCACGTAGCGGAAGGCGCCGCCCGTGACCAGTCCGCAACAGGGGTTGCGCTCGTCCTGCCGGGCAAAAGCCTCCCCGGGAAGATAGATCCGGCTGTGCCCCTCCGTCCGGAAGAGTTCGGCCAGCGGAGCAAACTCCGCAGCCGTTATGTAGCGATTGAAGTCCATCGGCCGGCAAGATACGATTTTTTTGGCACACGGATTGCTCCTCTGGCGGTAAATCAAACCTTAATCGGAACGAACATGAAAAAATTTCTTCTCTGTCTGCCCCTGCTGGCCCTGCTCGCCGCAGGATTTACGGGCTGCTCCCAGCAGCGCCAATGGAACCACGATCAGCGCAAGGCCATGCGTGAAGCCCTGCGTTCGTACCGCCAGATGGTCTACCTCGACGATCTGACGGATGCCGAGTTCGGCCTCTTCTCCGACCAGGTGGCCGGCACGCTCGAAAACGAATACCCCGTCTACGTGGAGTTCATACAGATGGAGGGCGTTGACGATACGGTCGACATGGTCGTCGTCACGCAGATCGTCGACGAACTCAACGCCGATGCCCGCAACATGCGCCATATCTTCCCCTACAACGTTCTCGTGGCGCAGGGCGTCCTCCCCGAGGGGCTCGACCACGACCAGCTGAAGGCCTTCTACAACTGCTTCGCCTCGAAGGTCAACGCCGCCTACTCGACGATGGATCAGTTCTTCAACGCCATTCTGGCCGACACGACCGACCTCTCGCAGATCAGCCAGATGGAGAGCCAGTGCGCCAACGACCTCTTCAACTGGGAGGTGACCGAGATCGACATCACCGAGACCGTCACCCCGGCTCCGCAGAATACGACCGCTTCCAACCAGTAAAAAGTCCCTTCCATAAGCGGCGAGGGTCTCCCGGACATCCGGGAGACCCTCGTTTTCGTTCATAACGGCCGTCTGTCGCTACTTGTCGGCGAAGAGCGACCGGGCGATGCCCATCTCCAGACCGCGCAGCTCGGCCAGACCACGCAGACGTCCCAGACACGAATAGCCGGGATTGGTCCGCTTGTGGAGGTCGTCGATCATCTGGTGGCCGTGGTCCGGACGCATCGGGATCGAGATCCGGCGGCGCTGTTCGACTTCGAGCAGGGCCTTCATCACCTCGTACATCGGCACGTCGCCCTCGAGGTGGTTCGCCTCATAGAAGTTGCCCTCGGCATCGCGCTGTGTCGAGCGCAGATGGACGAAGTTCACGCGGTCGCCCCAGCGGCGCATCATCCCCGGCAGGTCGTTCTGCGGCGAGACGCCCAGCGAACCCGTGCAGAGGCAGAGTCCATTCGAGGCATTGGGCACCGCCTCGACCAACTTGCGAAAATCCTCCTCCGTCGAGAGGATGCGCGGCAGACCGAGGATCGGGAACGGGGGATCGTCCGGATGGATGGCCAGCACCGCCCCCACCTCGTCGGCAACGGGGGTCACCTCGCGCAGGAAGGCGATCAGATTCTCACGCAGCGTCTCGGCCGTCACCCCCTTGTAACGATCCAGCTCCTTCTGGAACTGCTCGAGGGTGAAGCTCTCCTCCGAGCCGGGGAGTCCGGCGATCATGTTGCGCGTGATGAGCTCGATCTCGGCGGCATCCATCCGCTCGAAACGGGCCCGTGCTGCGGCACGCTCCTCGGGGGTATAGTCCCGTTCGGCCCCGGGCCGCTTCAGGATGAAGAGGTCGAAGGCCACGTAGGCCGCCCGCTCGAAGCGCAGGGCCCGCGATCCGTCGGGGAGTTCGTAGGCCAGATTCGTGCGCGTCCAGTCCAGAACGGGCATGAAGTTGTACGTAATGACGCGGATGCCGCACGTAGCCAGGTTGCGGATCGACTGCTTGTAGTTTTCGATGTAGGGCTGGAAGTTGCCCGTGCGGGTCTTGATGTGTTCGTGGACCGGGATGCTCTCCACCACGGACCACACCAGGCCGGCATCGGCCACCAGCTGCTGCCGGCGACGGATCTCCTCAACGGGCCATACCTCGCCGTTGGGGATGTGGTGCAGGGCGGTGACGATATCGGTGGCTCCGGCCTGGCGGATATCGGCCAGGCTGACGGGATCATTCGGCCCGTACCAGCGCCACGACTGTTTGCAAAGATACATGATTTTCAATTTTTTTTGCGGGGAGGGTCACCGACCGCGGCGCCGTACCGGCACCGTCCGCAGGGCCCCTCCGCGCGATGAAACCCATCAGATCGAGAAGGCGTCGAAACCGCCGTCGACAACGGCCAGCGCCCCCGTCACGAACGACGAGGCGTCGCTGATCAGGTAGTGGATCGTACCCAGCAGCTCCTCGGGTTCGGCGAAACGGCCGGCCGGCGTGTGGGCGATGATCGTGCGGGCACGGTCGGTATAGGAACCGTCGGGGTTGGTCAGCAGCGTGCGGTTCTGGTTCGTCAGCAGGAAGCCCGGGACGATGGCGTTCACCCGCATCTCGGGGCTGAACTTCATGGCCAGTTCGGCCGCCATGTACTTCGTGTAGTTGGCGATGGCGGCCTTGGCAGCGCCGTAGCCCACCACGCGGGTCAGCGGACGAAGGGCCGACTCCGAACAGAAGTTGACGATCACACCCTTCTTGCGGGCCGTCATCGCCTCGCCGAAGACCGTCGTCGGCAGCACCGTGCCGAAGAGGTTCAGATCGACCACCTTCCGGAAGGCATCCACCTGAAGGTCGAGGAACGACTTGTCGGGGGCGATCGTCGCCCCGCCCATGTTGCCGCCGGCGGCGTTCAGCAGCACGTCGATGTGGTCATAGGCCTTGAGAATGGCCTCGCGATTGGCCTCGAGGGCCTCGCGCTTCAGCACGTCGGTCATCAGGAAGAGCGCTTCGCCACCCTTGGCGCGGATCGAACCGACGAGCTCCTCGCCGGCCTTCTCGTCGCGGTCCAGCACCACGACCTTGGCCCCCTGTTCAGCCAGATAGCTGCAGATCGAGCGTCCCAGAATGCCGGCGCCGCCCGTCACGACGACGACGCGGTCGCGAATGTCAAACAGATTTTTCATAGCAGGTTCAAATAATATTGTTGGTATAATACGTCAGATTCTCCTTCAGCAGAATATCGATCGGCAGGTTGTTGACCGATTCGGGACGGCGCCCCTCGACCAGCCAGCCGCACAGCGACATCACACCGCGATAGCCCTGCACCTCGGGGCGCTGGGCCACGAGAGCCGTCACAACCCCTTCGGCCAGCATGCGGCGGTTGCGCGCAATCACGTCGTAGCCCACCAGCCGCACCCGCCGTTGCGGACGTGCGGCGAGGTAGCCCGCCAGGATGTAGCAGGTCGAATTGAAGGTCACGGCGCCGCCGATCGACAGATGGCGGGCAAAGAGTTCGTCGAGCCGGCGGGCATTGCCGGCCTCGTCGTCGAGACGCAGCTCAACGTCGTGCAACGTTCCCCGGAAGTCGTGTCGGGCAAGGTAATCCCGGAATCCGCGCTCGCGTTCGCGACACTGGTTCGAACCCCCTTCGCCGCGGTGGCGAATCTTCCCGACAACGAGGTCGGCCTGCGGATCGAGCCGTTCGCAAAGCAGCCGCGCGGCCACCACCCCGGCATCGAACGACGAGGTGCCGAAATAGGCGAGCCGGTTGCACGCCGCGAGGTCCGAATCGACGAAGACGTAGGGAATCCCCCGTGCATCGAGCTCGCGGGTGAAGGGGAGAACACGCTCGGCGAAGAGCGTCGGGATGACCAGCGCATCGAACGTCTCGTCGTGCAAGCGGCTGATCAAGACGTCGAACGAGGCACGGTCATACTGGTCGAAGTCGTAGCGCCGCACCGTAACGTTGAAGCGCCGGGCCTCGACCTCGGCCCGGGCGATGCCGGCATCGAAATCGGCCCAATACTCCCCGGCGGCGAAGTGCGGCGTCACCACCGCCACGACGTAGCGACGGCCCGAGGCCAGCGAACGGGCGATCAGATTGGGACGGTAGTTGACCTGTTCGAGTACGGCGTTGATCCGTGCGAGATTTTCGGCCGAGACCTTGCCCCGGTTGTGGATCACGCGGTCGACCGTTGCCGTCGAGACCCCCGCCATGCGGGCGATATCGACGATGCGGATGGACATCGCCTGCTCTTCCGGCGTTTCGTGCGTATCGTGCTGCATCTTTTCCCGATTTTCGAATAGCTGACGCAAAGGTAGGTAGTTTTTTCCAAAATCGCAAGTGTGTGCGCACACACTTGCGATTTTCCGATAAAAAAAGATCCGACCCGAAGGTCGGATCCTGTTTTGGACAGCAATAAAATAGGGAGAGGGCCCTGTAACCTCATGCTGTCGGGAATGGTTCGCACATGCAGCCTCCGGGCCCTCAGTTCCACAGCACACGACTCCGCGGCTTCCGGCTTCCCCAGCTCCGCGGCCCGGCCACCCTGATTCCCCGACTCCCGGCTTCTCGGTTACCTGGCTTCCCGGTCCCTGGTTCCACGGCTTCCGGCTCCGCGGCCCAGCCACCTTGACTCCTCGGTTCCTGGCTTCTCGGTTACCTGGCTTCCCGGTCCCTGGTTCCACGGCTTCCGGCTCCGCGGCCCAGCCACCTTGATTCCTCGGCTCCGGCTTCTCGGGTACCTGGTCCCCCGGTTCTCCAGACCCCTGACTACCCGGCTCCTGGTTCCTCGGCCCCAGACTTTTCTCCCCCCCCGGCTATGCCGGACGTTTCAGCCCCGGGAAGTCGGGCGACACCACGATGCGAATCGCCCGGTGAAGAATCGAGAACTCCAGCGGCGTATGGCCCAGCGGTTCGCCGTCGATCTCCACCGAGACCTCGGGCGACGACTCGATCCGGATCCGGCTGCCCCGTTCCTGAAGGATGTGGCGGATGCGGTAGATGCCGCCGTTGAAGAGGTAGTGGAAACGAAACAGCAGGTGCCAGAAGTGGACCGGACGGATCAGCGAAAGATCCAGAATCCCGTCGTCGGCGATGGCCGCCGGCAGGGGCTGCATGCCGCCGCCGTTGAACTTGCAGATGCCCACGGCCGCCGACAGCAGCAGGTTGTTGTAGACCAGCCGGTCGTCGACCCACACCTTGATACCCGTCGACTTGTAGCGGAAGAAGTTCTTCACCACGCACCACGTATAGCGCCAGCGGCTCTTGTGGCCCTTTTTCTTCAGGTGCGAGAGCTTGCGCACGACATGGGCGTCGAACCCCACGCCCGCCACATTGGCCATGTAGCGGCTCTGGCGGTAGTGAGCCTCCTCGTAGGAGACCACCCCGACATCCTGCAGGAACGAACAACCGGCACTGATCGCCTTCACGGCATCCTGATAGCGGCTCGAGATGCCGAACGTCCGCACCCAGTCGTTGCCCGTACCGACGGCCACCACGGCCAGCAGCACCTCGTCGGGACGCACCGTCTGCTGGATGAAGAGGCCGTTGACCACCTCGTGCAGCGTGCCGTCGCCGCCGACGACGATAATCCGCCGGTATCCCTCGCGTACGGCCGTGACGGTCAGCTCCGTGGCGTGGAACTTGTGCTCCGTGAAGACCGGTTCGCAGAGGATGTGCGCATCGCGCAGAAGTTTCGAGATCCGCGGAAAGTGATCGAGCCCGCGGCCGCCGCCGGCCACGGGATTCACGATCACAAACCATTTGTCGGCATGTTCTGTCACCTTGACGCTACTCTTTTACGGGGATGTTGCGCAGCGTATCGGTCAGGAAGTCGTAGAACTTCACCACCGAGGCGATCTCCACCTTCTCGTCGGGCGAGTGGGGGTAGCAGATCGTCGGGCCGAACGAGATCATGTCCAGACCGGGATAGTTGCTGCCAATGATGCCGCACTCGAGACCGGCGTGAATGGCCGTCACGGCCGGTTTCCGTCCGAAGAGGTGTTCGTACGAAGCGGTCATCGCCTTCAGGATCGGCGACTCCATGTTGGGGTTCCAGCCGTCGTAGTCGCCCGTCAGTTCGGTCTGGGCACCGGCCAGTGCGAAGAGGGCCTCGATCGCCTCGCCCAGCGCATGCTTCTCGCTGCGCACCGAACTGCGCAGCAGGCACTGCAGCTTCACCGTACGGCCGTCCGAAACGACACGGGCCAGGTTCGTCGAGGTCTGCACCAGCCCCTCCATGGCCTTCGACATCTTCTGCACGCCGTCGGGGCAGGCCACCACGGCACGGATCAGACGTCCGGCCATCTCCGCGGGCATCATTCCCTCCGGACGTCCGCACGCCTCGGTGAACATCTCGATCGAATCCTCGATACCGGCATATTCGGCCGCAACCACCTCCTTGTAGGCGGCCAGCGCCTCGGTGAAGGTACCCAGCTCCTCGGTCGGAACCAGCACCACGGCCTCCGCCTCACGCGGAATGGCGTTGCGCAGTCCGCCGCCGTCGACCGACGCCAGCAGCACCTCGCACGGCGCCTCGTTCAGGAAGCGGAACAGCAGCTTGTTGGCATTGGCACGCTGGCAGACAATCTGAATGCCCGAGTGTCCGCCCTTGAGCCCCTTGACGGTGACCTTCACGGCCGAATAACCCTCCGTCGGGGTGGGCACCTCGGCGTAGTCGAAGAGCATGTTGGCATCCAGACCGCCGGCGCAACCCACGTAGAGTTCGCCCTCGGTCTCGGAGTCGAGGTTCAGCAGGATATCGCCCTGCAGCAGGCCGCCCTTCAGGCCGAAGGCGCCGTCCATGCCGGTCTCCTCCGTAGCGGTGAAGAGCGCCTCCAGCGGACCGTGCTGCAGCGTGTTGTCCTCGAGCACGGCCAGGATGGCTGCCGCACCGATTCCGTTGTCGGCGCCGAGCGTCGTGCCGTCGGCCGTCACCCATTCGCCGTCGATATAGGCGTCGATCGGATCCTTCGTAAAGTCGAACTGCTTGTCGTTGTTCTTCTGCGGCACCATGTCGAGGTGGGCCTGCAGGACAACTCCCTTGCGGTTCTCCCAGCCGGGCGTGGCCGGCTTGCGCACGTAGACGTTGTGAGCCTCGTCCTCACGGGCTTCGAGACCCAGTCCACGGGCCACCTCCAGCACGTAACGGCGGATCTGCTCCTCGTGCGACGAGGGGCGCGGGATGCGGACGATCTCCGCAAAATGTTTCCAGACAAGAGCAGGCTTCAGGGCCTTCAGATTGCGATCCATAGTATTATTCGTTTTTGGATTTTGAGTGATTGGTCGATTCCTTTTCCGCCGACTCCCCGGCCGACTGACGGTCGAAGGCGTCGACGATGTATTTCACCAGCGGATGGCGCACGATGTCACGCTTGTCGAACTCCACCATCCCGATCCCCTCGACGCCGCGCAGGATCTCCATCGCCCGCACCAGTCCGCTGTCGGACTTCTTCGGCAGGTCGACCTGCGTCACGTCACCCGTGACGATGAAGCGCGCGTTGCGCCCCATGCGCGTGAGGAACATCTTGATCTGCGAAAGGGTCGTGTTCTGCGCCTCGTCCAGGATGACGAAGGCGTTGTCGAGCGTGCGGCCGCGCATGTAGGCCAGCGGGGCGATCTGCACGGTCCCCTCCTCGAGGTACTTCTGCAGCTTCACCGGCGGGATCATGTCGTTCAGCGCGTCGTACAACGGCTGCAGATAGGGGTCCAGCTTCTCCTTCATGTCGCCGGGCAGGAAGCCCAGCTTCTCG
The DNA here is from genome assembly GCA_938014215.1 of uncultured Alistipes sp. Lineage (GTDB taxonomy): Bacteria > Bacteroidota > Bacteroidia > Bacteroidales > Rikenellaceae > Alistipes. The sequence continues at coordinate 81,638 of CALLRW010000024.1, forward strand.
CCCGCCTCGACGGCCGGACGCGTCAGGATGATGCGCCGCACCTGGCGCTCCTTCAGCGCCCTGACGGCCAGCGCAATGGCCGTATAGGTCTTGCCCGAGCCAGCCGGCCCCACCGCAAACAACAGGTCGTCCTTGTCGTAGAGGCGGACGAGCCGCTGCTGGTTGACCGTCCGGGCGCGGACGATGTTGCCGTTGTTACCGTAGACGATCACATCCTTGTCGACGGGCCCCTCCTCCTGCAGCGCGACCCCCGAGAAGCACTGGTCGATGACCTGCGACGAGATATGCCCGTACTTGAGGTAGTAGGCCACCAGCGCGTCGATGCGTTTGGCAAAGCGCCGCGTTTCGGCCTCGGGTCCCAGCACCTTGAGCGACGAGCCGCGCGCCACGATCTTCAGCGTCGGGTGCAGCGACCGGATCTGATCGAGATAGGCCTCCTGCGGGCCGTAGAGTTCGCGGGGATCGACCCCCTCGATGAGAATCTCCTTACCGACAGTCTCCGTCATGGTGCTCAGAAGATATAACCGACGCTGAGCGCCACGTTGTAGGTACGGAGTTTGTCCAGTTTTGTTTTATCGTCGGGCAGCACCACGTCATGCTTGCTGCGGAACTGGCCGTTGTAGCGCAGGTCGATCAGCAGGTGGCGCAGCAGCACCACGCCGGCACCCACGGTGTAGGAGACCGACGGGCGGATGCGGCCGAAATCGAGCAGGTCGTTGCCCGACTTCTGCTTGCAGTTGTTCAACACCGTGAAGACCGGACCCGCATAGATGCGCAGCGGGCTGAGCAGGCGGAACGAGGCCAGCACCGGCACGTCGATCGAATTCGACTTCAGGTTCAGCTCCGGCCCCCCTTCGGGACGGATGCGCAGCCCCTGCCGCACGTAGAGGATCTGCGGTTCGACGGCGAAGGCGCCGAACTTGACGGCCGTGACGATACCGGCCTGCCAGCCCAGTTTGTTGCGGATGTCCGTTGCATCCATGTTGGTCGTATAGTCGGGGACGTTGATACCCCCCATGACGCCCCATTCCACCATCGTGCGGGGTCGTTGTGCCGCGGCGCTCCCGGCGGAGGCCGTCAGCAGCAGGATCAAGAGCAGTTTCGAGAGTTTTTTCATGGTTGTCAGTCGTTACGTTTCAAACGGATGGCGGCCCAGAGCATGTAGACCAGACACGCCACCACAAAGAGCATACCCCAGCGGGCGTCGCCCGTCAGGCGGATCACCGCGCCGCAGACGGGTCCCGAGACGGCACCCGCCGCAATGGCCAGGATCATCAGTCCGGCCACCTCGTTGGCCCGTTCGGGCACGGCCTTCGTCGCCACGGCGTAGAACGTGGCGAAGACGCACGCCAGGACGAATCCCAGCATCCCGACGGCCGCATAGATCGCCGCCTCGCTGCGCAGGAAGAGCAGCGCCACGGCCAGCACCACGCCGGCGGCCATGTTCCAGGCGAGGTACTTCACGTCGCAGATCCGCACCAGGGCCCACGCCCCGACCAGCGTCCCGACGATGCGGCAGGCGTAGAATCCCGTCGTGGTGAGGATCGACGAGGGGTTGTCGATCAGCCGCACCGAGAGGTAGCCGACCGCCACGTCGCCGGCGATGAAGCAGGCCACGCCCAGCGTCGAGAGCAGCACGCGGCGGTTCTTCAGCAGCCGGAAACAGTCGGCCAGTCCGGCCGTGCGGTTCTGCCGCACGGGTTCAGGGATGGCCGTCAGCTGCAGCCAGAGGCCCCCCGCAACGGTCAGCACGGCGTAGATCGGCAGCAGCATCCGCCACGAACCGGTCCAGGCCGTCAGCAGCGTGACGAGCGGAGCCAGCATCAGCAGCGACGTGTTGCGGAAGATCTGCCCGACGGTCAGGTAGCTGGTCATCCGCTCGCCGGGGACGATCGTCGCCAGCAGCGGGTTGACGGCCACCTGCACGAAGGTGTTGCCGATGCCGAGCAGGCCGAATCCGGCGAAGTACCACCCCAGTCCGCAGCCGGCGCCGGCCGCCCAGGGGATCATCATCCCCGCAAACGAGAATCCGTAACCGACCAGCGCCGTCGTCTTGCGGCCCCAGCGGTTCATCAGCGCCGCCACGGGCGTCGAGAGCACCAGGAACCACAGGAAGACCATCGTCGGCAGGAAACTCACCAGCCCTTGTTGTTCGGGTGGGAAGTCGGCGGCGATGCGGCCGGTGATGGGGGCCACCAGGTCGCAGAAACCCATGATGAAGAAGCCCGCCAGGACGGGTCCGAGCAGTCGGCCGGAGATCTGGTTGCGATTCATTTCACGCGCAAGTTTACGTATTCCGATTTTTCAAAGTTACGTTTTTTTCCGTAATTTCAATCCGCCCGAAGGCATATTTTCACCGGCGAAGCTGCCGGACAGCGCACCCGGCCCCTCCGCCAACCCCCGAAAAACACATTTCCCGACCGCGACAAACAGGTGCCGGCGGAGTGTCCCGCCGCATGCAAACCGCCTCACCCAAAGGACAAAAGCCGCCGGATGCGGCCCGCTGCCCCCGCTCCGACCGCACTGCCGAGACGACAAATCCCGCGCCGGCGTTTGTTTTTCCCGTCCCGTTTTGCTATATTTGCTATTATACTTGATTTGCATCCGCATGTTTCTTTTCGCACATATAGACCTGACGCTGCCGCTCGAAGACCCGATTCTGAAGTTCCTGCTGATTCTGGTCATCATCCTGGCGGCCCCGCTGCTGCTCAACAAGCTCAAGATCCCCTACCTGCTGGGGCTCATCATCGCCGGTGCGGTGATCGGCCCCCACGGGCTGAATCTCGTGCTGCGCGACAGCAGCATCATCCTCTCCGGTACGGCCGGCCTGCTCTACATCATGTTCCTCTCGGGTCTCGACATGGACATGTCCGACTTCCGCCGCAACAGCTGGCGAAGCCTCGTCTTCGGCCTCTACACCTTCTGCGTCCCGCTCCTGCTCGGCATCCTGGCCGGATACTACATCCTCGGATTCTCGATCTACTCGTCGATCCTGCTCGCCGGACTCTTCGCCTCGCAGACGCTGATCGCATACCCCATCGTCAGCAAACTCGGCATCGCCCGCGACAAGGCCGTCACCATCGCCGTCGGCGGCACGGTCATCACCGACACGCTCGCCCTGCTGCTGCTGACGGTCATCGTCGGCATGGCCACCGGCAACGTCGACGAAATGTTCTGGTGGCGTCTGTCGGGCTCCGTGGCCCTGTGCATCGCCATCATCGTCATCCTCTTCCCGATCATCGCCCACTGGTTCTTCAAACTCGTCAGCGACAACATCTCGCAGTATATCTTCGTCCTGGCGATGGTCTTCCTCGGAGCGTTCCTCGCCCAGATCGCCGGCCTGGAACCCATCATCGGCGCCTTCCTCTCGGGTATCGCCCTCAACCGGCTCATCCCCCGGACCTCGCCCCTGATGAACCGCATCGAATTCGTCGGCAACGCCATCTTCATCCCCTTCTTCCTGATCGGCGTCGGCATGCTGATCGACTACCGCGCCTTCTTCCGCGACTGGGAGAGCCTCGAGGTGGCCGCCATCATGATCGTGCTGATCACCTCGGCCAAGTTCATCGCCGCGTGGCTCACCCAGAAGAGCTTCCGCCTCTCGCGCGACCAGCGGACCGTGATCTTCGGACTGAGCTCGGCCCACGTGGCCGCCACGCTGGCCGCCGTGATGGTCGGCTACAACGTCATCCTCGGCCACACGCCCGACGGCGAACCGATCCGCCTGCTCAACGAGAGCGTGCTCAACGGCACGATCCTGATGATCCTGGCCACGTGCACCATCTCGACCTTCGCCACGCAGCGCGGCGCCCACAACATCGCCGTGCGCCAGACGCAGCCCGATTCGGACGAGAAGGCCCCGCGCATCGAAGACCACATCCTGATCCCGGTGTCGAACGAACAGACGATCGAGGAGCTGGTCTCGCTCAGCACGATGCTCAAGCGGGCCAAGAAGCCCAACGGCCTCTACGCCCTGCACGCCATCGACAACAAGATCGAGGATCCCAACGTCGAGAAACGGGCCCACAAACTCCTCGATACGGCCGCCCGGGCCGCCGCCGCAGGCGACATCTACCTGCAGGAGCTGCTGCGCTACGACGTCAACATCTCGAACGCCATCGTCAGCGTGAGCCGCGAGCGGAACATCACCGATATCGTCATGGGCATGCACCAGGCGACCCCGTCAGCAACGGGCATCCCCGTCATCCCGGGCATCCCGGGCATTCCGTCGATCCCCGGCACGTCGGGCCCCGGCATCGGCAAGATGGCCACCGACATCCTCACGCAGAGCAACGTGACGACCTTCATCTACCACCCCGTACAGCCGCTCAACACCATCAAGCGCCACCTGATCGTCGTCCCCGAAAAGGCCGAACAGGAGGCCGGCTTCCAGTTGTGGATGCGGCGGATCCGGCTGCTGGCCGAGAACTCCGGCGCACGGATCTCGCTGCTGGCCCCCGAAACGACACTCGAATACCTGCGCCCGAAGGGCCGCAAACGCCCGGCCAACATCGACTTCGTTCCCTTCACGCAGTGGGACGACCTGCCCTCGCTCGAACACGACATGCGCGACGACGACTGCCTGTGGTTCGTCATGAGCCGCCGCGAGCGCGTCTCCTACCACCCGGCCATGAGCCGCATCCCGGCCTATCTCGAACACCATTTCGCCGGTTACAGCTCCGTGCTGCTCTACCCCGTGCAGGCCGGCGATACGGAGAGCCGCTACATCCGGGTGTAGTTTCATTTTTTAATTCGCAAGATTTGCGCTATCTTTGCAGGCGTAAATAAGAAAAAAAGTAACGACCCTGTCATGAGTCTCGTAGCAATTGTCGGACGTCCCAACGTCGGAAAAAGTACCCTCTTCAACCGCCTCGTCGGCGAACGCAAGGCCATCGTCGACGCCACGGCCGGAACCACCCGCGACCGTCATTACGGCAAAACCGACTGGAACGGCCGCGAATTCTCGGTGATCGACACCGGAGGTTACACCGTCAACTCGGAGGATATCTTCGAGGACGAAATCCGCCGCCAGGTCATGCTGGCCATCGACGAAGCGGACGTCATCCTCTTCCTCGTGGAGGTGCGCACGGGAATCACCGATCTGGACATGCTCATGGCCGACATCCTGCGCCGTTCGTCGAAGAAGGTGATCCTCGTCTGCAACAAGGTCGACACGAACGACCTGATCTTCAGCTCGAACGAATTCTATTCGCTCGGTCTGGGCGACCCCTACTGCATCAGCTCGATGTCGGGCAGCGGCACGGGCGATCTGATGGATGCCATCCTCGCGGCCCTGCCCGCCGACGCCACCTCGGAAGAGGAGGAGGATCTGCCCCGCATCACGATCGTCGGCCGTCCGAACGTCGGCAAGTCCTCGCTCACGAACGCCCTGCTCGGCCAGGAGCGGAACATCGTCACGAACATCGCCGGCACGACCCGCGACTCGATCCACACGCGCTACAACAAGTACGGCATGGACTTCTACCTGGTCGACACGGCCGGCATGCGCAAGAAGGGCAAGACGATGGAGGATCTGGAGTTCTACTCCGTGATGCGGTCGATCCGCGCCATCGAGAACTCCGACGTCTGCATCCTGATGCTCGACGCCCAACAGGGGATCGAATCGCAGGATCTGAACATCCACAACCTGATCGTCCGCAACCGCAAGGGGTGTGTGATCGTGGTCAACAAGTGGGACCTGATCGAAAAGGAGAGCAACACGATGAAGGAGTGGACGGAGTTCCTCAAGAAGAAACTCGCACCGTTCAACGACATTCCGATCATCTTCACCTCGGTGCTGAACAAGCAGCGTATCCTCGACGTGCTGCAGACCGCCATCCGTGTCTACCACTCGCGCAAACGCCGCATCGCCACCTCGGAGCTCAACGAGTTCCTCCTGCCGCTGATCGAGAACTATCCGCCCCCCTCGACCAAGGGCAAGTATATCAAGATCAAGTACGTAACGCAGCTGCCGACGCCGACGCCGCAGTTTGCCTTCTTCGTCAACCTGCCGCAGTACATCAAGGAGCCCTACCGCCGCTTCCTGGAAAACAACATCCGCGACCACTGGGATTTCTCGGGAGTCCCGATGCAGATCTATTTCCGACAAAAATAGAAGATAGAAGGCAGAAAGAGACAGAAAGAGACAGAAAGAGACAGAAAGAGACAGAAAGAGGCGAGAAGCCGGGGGCTCGGTTCAAACGGGCACTTTTCAGAGGCTCTTCAGGCGCTCTCTTCGGACGCTCTTCAGATGCTCTTCAGGCGCTCTCTTCGGACACTCTTCAGATGCTTTCAAAGATGCGGATCGCGGCCCCACCCTTGGCGGCTGATGCGGATCCGACTCACTCTAAAATCCCCGCTCCGGCGGGGATTTTTCGTAGGTAGAGGGTCCGAAGCAAACCGAAAGCTGCGGGAGGTACGACCGGCGGCAAAGACGGATGCGGGCGGATCGGCTGACGGCAAAGTTTCGGGAAACCAGTTCGGATAGTGCGGCCGGCGGCAAAGTCCCGGGAGACAGGTTCGGGCGGGGGCAGACGACGAAATTCCGGGAGACAGGGACGGACGGGATCCGGCGGTGCTGCTCCGGGAGACAGGTCCGATCGGGTCGGCCGGCGGCAAGACAGGTTCCCGTTGCAGCCTCCGGTCCGGGTGCGTGAGGGATCTTTCCGCATTCCACCGCTTCGCGATAAACGAACGAGCCTCCGTCCAGAAGGGCGGAGGCTCGATTGTTTCAAATACGGAGCGACTCAGCGAACGACGACTTCGAACAATTCAACCGTCCCCTCGATCCGCACCGCAGCGACACCCGCAGCCAGCTCCATGCGGAAGAAGGGCGCCGTCACCTCCTGACGGGCGATCTCCACATCGCCGGCCCCCAGCTGGACGACCGTCACCGGCTTCTGCAGACAATCCATCAGCAGCGTGCAGCTCTTCGCCCCGGGAGCGACACCAAAGGTGAGGCTTCCATCAGCGGCGAACGACGTGTCGAGCCGGCCGTCGAAGGCCAACAGCGCCTCCGCGGATGCGGCACCGGCGGTCTCCAGCCGGAACCCCAGCCGGTCGACCCGCAGCGGATTGACCTCGAACGAACGCACCGAAGCGTAATTCGTCCGCGCCGACTCCAGCCGGCGCAGCCGGACATACTGAGCCGCAACGGGATCACCCGTCCAGCGGATCACATACTGACGGGTCAGTTCGCCGATGAGCGGCATCCACTGCCGTCCGTCGGCGGAGTACTCCAGCACGGCATGGTCGAAATAGTCGACATCGTCGACCGAATTGCGTCCCTGAAGGATCGACACCTCCGTCACGCGGTGCACACCGCCCAGATCGACCCCGATCCAGTCACCCTCCTTCTGGGCGATCCCCGAGGTGTAGAAGGTCGTCGAATCGTTGTCGAACATCAGCCGCGTCTGGGTCGTGGCGGCGCTGGCAAACGAACCGATTCCGCGGAAGGCCATCGGCGCCTCGCCCCGCAGGCGGGTCAGGAAGCCGAGCCCCATATCCTCCATCGCATACTCGTAGAAGGGCTGCAGCTTCATCGTGCCCGAGCGGTGCGCCTCGTAGCTGCGGCGCGCTTCGGGGGTCATGCGGTTGGCGACATAGGCCTCCCAGAACTCCTTATCGTCCATCCCCGCACGGTAACGCTCCATCAGATCGAGCGCCCGCAGGCCGCGTTCGCCGAGTTTGGCAAACTCCTCGAGCCACGGCCGCAGTTCGCCGATCAGCGCCCGGTTGGCACACCGCTCCTCCAGCCGGGCGGGGGCGGCGGCCACGCGTTCGAACTCCGCACGCAGCTCCGCAGCCGCCGCATCGGTCCACTCGTCAAGGCGGAAGGTGCGCGTCTCCCACGACTCGTCGCGGCGATAACCGTTCTCCGTATCGGCCGAGTGGATGGCGAAAGTACGGTAGGCCTCGCGGGCCTCGGGAACCAGCACGCCGAGTCCCCGCTCCCAGTTGTCGAGGGCGTTGTAGGCGGCGATGTTCCACGCATAGTCCGCCACACCGTAGAGGGCGAGTTTCGACGCCTCGCCATGCTCCATCGGGTTGCTGGCCACACCGCAGGTCTGCTCGGCGGTCAGCGTCGTATCGAGCCCGTAGACGGGACCCTGCAGGATGATATGCCGCACGTAGTCCGTCACGGGGAAGTTCCACCAGAAGTAGGCCGGGCGCCGGATGCGGCTGTCGACCCATTCGAGCGTTTCGGGCGTGAGGTCGCTGCAGACGACATCCCCCGTCCAGAAGACCTTGACCGACGGATCGAGCGTTTCGCCGTAGATTGCCAGGCTGCCCTGCGGCGTGGGGTTGGCCCACAGGCGCGAATAGTCCGTCGGGCAGACCGTCAGCGGCTCGACGTCGCCCTTTGCCCGGACGAATTCGCGCGTCAGACGGTTGAGCAGCTCGGTCTGCCGGCGGGGATTGGTCCCTTCGCCCGAGATGTCGTCGAAGAAGATGGCGAACGAACGGACGCCCAGATCATACATCGCGTTGAACTTCGCGACCAGCTTTGCGTAATCCTCCTCGTTCCAGCGGATATCCTGCCCGGGGTGGATGGCCCAGACGAAGTCGACGCGGTTGCGGCGGCACGCCTCGACCAGTTCGCGGATCTGCGCCGCCTCCTTCTCGGGATAGGGCAGCCGCCAGTTGGGACAGCTGTGATAGGGGTCGTCCTTCGGACCGTAGAGATAGGTATTGAGCTTGAAGCGGCCGTAGAAGTCGATCAGCGACAGGCGCACCTCGTGCGACCAGGGGGTTCCGTAGAAGCCCTCGACCACGCCGCGGTTCGGCAGATCGGGCCAGTCCTCGATCTCGACGTAAGGCAGTCGGCCCTCCTTTGCCGCGGGGCTTTCGCACAGTTGGCGAAGGGTCTGCAGACCGTAGAAGGCGCCGCGCTCGTCGTAGCCCACGATCGTGATGCCGCGCCCGTCGATGCGGAGCGAATAGGCTCCCGAGAGGGCCTTCACACCGAGACGGGAGGCCGGCTTCTCCCCGAAGTCGATATCGAGCTGCAGCCCCTTCTTCGCCAGCGTGACGAAGCCAAGGTCAGCGGCAAAACGCTGCCGGCGATCCTTCAGGCGGAACCCCTGCGAGAGATCCACGCACTGCGAGTCATCGACCGTCATGCGATGGGGCGTCGGGTTGACGATCAGTCCGCGGTGATCCACCTTGTGGCCCGGGACGGGCGGGACGCTTTGCGACTCGGAGCGCTGACTCGAGAGGTCGAAACCGTTCTCCTGCGCCGCGAGGCTTCCGCAACTGCCGATGCAGAGCAATCCGGCAATCCAGAGGATGTTGATTCTTTTCATAAATTGTTTTTGGTTGGTTTACGATTCAGAAAACGACGGGTCAGCCACCTTCGGAGCGGTTCGTCGTAGCACTTGAGCACCACCCACGCCAGCACCACCATCCCGACGAAGAGCCCCGCAGCCACGGGCCACGCCTCGCCGAAGGGGATCTGTTCGCCGCTCCACAGCCAGGCGAAAAAGAGGTACATGAAGGGGTAGTGGACCACATAGACCGGATAGGAGATGTTGCCCAGGAAGTTACAGAGGCCTCGTGTGGCGGGGTCCGTGGCGCGGCCCGAAGCGCCGAGCCAGACCAGCATCGGGAAGATCACCACCACGCACAACGTGTCGTAGAGACCGTTCATCCAGGGCGAGGATCCGTCGCCGATGTAGGGGAAGGCCAACAGCACGACGATCGCCGCGCTGCAGATCCAGAATGCCCCGCGCACCGCCCGCGGACGGAAGAGGCGCGACAGCAACAGCCCCATCGGGAAGGCGAAGAGCAGCCGCAGCAGCCCGCCCGGGAGGTTGTAGTCGGCCAGCGACCACCCCACCCCGAGGTGTCCGTACCCCGATCCGTTTCCGAGGGCGAAGGCGGCGAGTCCCGCCCCCGTCAGGGCGACGAACCCCGCCAGCCAGCGGGTCGGCAGACGCCGCAGGAAGAGGGCATAGCACAGATTGCCGATGTATTCGAAGAAGAGCGACCACGTCGGACCGTTGAGCGGGTACATCTCGCCGTTTCCGCGCACCTCAGGCGCCGATCCCGGCAGGGCCGGAATCAGAAAGAGGTGCAACAGCAGCGCGAGCATCACCGCCGAGAGGGCGACATGCCCCCCGTCCCAGCGTTCGCACCCCTGGATGCAGAAGCTCACCGCCCCGAGCACCGCTCCGAGCACCACCATCGGGTGGAGACGGATCAGACGACGTTTGACGAACCCTCCGAACGAGAGGCTCCTCCTCCGCCAGCGGTCATCGTAGGCATAGCCGACGACAAACCCCGAGAGGATGAAGAAGAAGTCGACGGCCAGATAGCCGTGGTTGAAGCGCTGGTCGACGGGGCTCGTGGCAAACCCCTCGAAGAGGTGGTACCAGATGACGACCAGCGCCGCCACGCCGCGCAGTCCGTCGAGCAGTTCGTAGTGAGGTTTCGAGTCCGCAAACATGGCAGAGTTCTTGGGGTCGGAAGCGTTATTCATGTCGGATTGGATTCTTTGATGCTTCAAAATTAGGAAACTTACGCATCACGACATTTGTTCTGCGACAAAATCCGACGGCCTGCCTCCTTTTTTCCGGCCCGAATCCGGCTGAGCGTCGGGAGGGTGATTCCCAGATAGGAGGCGACATATCCCAACTGCGCCCGACGGCACACCTCCGGAAACTGACGGGCAAAAGCCTCATAGCGCTCCCGGGCCGGAAGCGTAAGTCGCTCCTTGTGCGAACGGTGCAGACGCCGATACTCGTTCTGATGAATGATCCGGCCCCAGTTGGCCAGTTCGATGTTCGTTGCAAAGAGCTCACGTAGATCGTCCAGACGAATGCGGTAGGCTTCGACCTCCTCGATGGTCTCGACATACTCCTCGCTTGGGAGTCCGTAATAGAGTTCATCCATGCTGAAAACAATGCCGCCTTCGGTCGAAAAGGAGGTGGTGATCTCTTCGCCGTCAACCAGCCAGAACGAGCGGGTCATTCCCCGCTCGATGAAATAGGCCACACCTGCGCATCCACCAGCCGAAATCAGCCGGGAACGCTTCGGAAAACAGCACTCTCCAACCCGCTCACCGAGCGCGCGGATCGTCGCATCGGAGATCGGACAAAGAGATCTCATGCCTTGGATGATATTCGTCATTCGGATCCTCCTCGGATAAAAGGGATACAGACTCAAAGAGTCTATTCGCCGCTCTGCGAGGAGCTTCCGCCTGCGGCCGGGGCCGAACCTCCGGCTGCCGGCTGGCCTCCCTCCGGCGTACCCTTGCCGCGACGGTGGCGGCGTCCGCCGCGGTGACGGCGCTTGCGGGGCTTTTCGCCCTCGGCAGCGCCCGATGCAGCCTCATTCCGGGCCGGGGTACGGTTCGGATCGGCCGGTTTCGGGTCATTCGCAGGCTCCGCTGCCGGAGCCGTCGGGGCTGCCCCTTCGGCCGGGCGTTCGTCACGCGGCGCCGAGCTGCTCGTACGCGGTTTGTCGCGCAGACGGTCCCGCCGTCCGCGTCCGTGGCCGCGTCCGTCACCGCCCTTGCTGCGGCTCCGGCCTCCGCGGCCGCTCCGCCTGCGGCCCTCTTCCGGTTCGTATTTCGGCCCCTCGCCCACGCTGGCCGGAAGTTCCGCCTTGCGGATATCCCGCTCGATGAACTTCTCGATCTGGTGGAACTTGCCCTGCTCCTCCTCGTTGACAAAGGTAATGGCGCTGCCCGTGGCCGCGGCACGCGCCGTACGGCCGATGCGGTGGATGTAATCCTCCGGATCGTGCGGCACATCGTAGTTGATCACCAGTCCGATATCCTCGATGTCGATACCGCGCGCCACGATGTCCGTCGCCACCAGGATCTTCACCTTGTTGTTCTTGAAGTTCAACATCACCTCCTCGCGCTGCGACTGATCCAGATCGGAGTGCATGGCCGCCACGTCGAGCTTCATCCGCTTGAGCGTGTGGGCCAGCTCCTTGACCTTCAGCTTCGACGACGAGAAGATGATCGTCTTCGACTCCTGCGGCTCGGCGAACAGCTCGCGGATCAGCCCCAGTTTCTGGCTCTCGTAGCAGATGTAGGCCGACTGGTCGATCGCCTCGTTGGGTTTCGAGATGGCGATGTTCACCTCGGCCGGATTGCGCAGGATCGTCTTGGCCAGTTCGCGGATCTTGGGCGGCAGCGTCGCCGAGAACATGATCGTCTGCCGGTCTGCGGGCAGGTAGGAGATGATCTTCATGATGTCGTCGCTGAAACCCATGTCGAGCATGCGGTCGGCCTCGTCGAGGATCAGGTACTCGACGTGCGAAAGGTCGACGTGGCTGTTCTGCAGGTGGGAGATCATGCGGCCCGGGGTGGCGATCACCACATCCGAACCGTTCAGCATGCCGTTCTTCTGCAGGTCCCAGCCCTTGCCGTCGCCACCGCCGTAGACCACCGTCGTCGAGATCGGGGCATAGTACGAAAAGCCCTGGAACTGCTGGTCGATCTGCAGGGCCAGCTCGCGCGTCGGCACGATGATGAGCGACTTCACGACGTTTTCGTCGTTGCCCTCGAGCAGCAGCCGGTTGAGCAGCGGCAGCGTATAGGCCGCCGTCTTGCCCGTACCGGTCTGTGCGCAGCCGATCAGGTCACGCCCCTCGAGGATCAGCGGAATGGTCTGCTCCTGTACGGGGGTCATCTCGTGAAAATTCATATCTTCGAGACCGTCGAGAATCTCATCCTCGAGGTCAAGTTCATCAAATCGCATAATTTCGTATCTCTCTTTAATTCGTCAATCAATCTGCGCGCCGACAAATCGGACCGGGCCGTCTGCGGCGCTCCGTTTTCCCAGGTTATTGCATGGCAGTCATTCGACCGCCGTGCGGCTTTGGCCGCTTAGAGCGCCTCGCCGAAGAGCGTGGCGGCCGTACAGCCCGTGATGCGCACCCGCACGTATTCACCCACACGATGGTTGCCCCGGTCGAAGACCACCACCTTGTTCTGCGACGTACGGCCCGACAGCTGGTTCGGGTTGCGCTTCGACGCCCCCTCGACCAGCACCTCGAACTCGCGGCCCACGTCGCGGCGGTAGCTCTCCAGCCCCAGTTCGTTCTGCAGCGCGATGATCTCCTGCAGGCGGCGCGACTTCACCTCCTCGGGAACGTCATCACCCAGATGTTTCTGGGCAAAGGTTCCCGGACGCTCCGAATACTTGAACATGTAGGCAAAGTCGTAGCCCACCTCGCGCATGAGCGACAGCGTCTGCTGGTGCTCCTCCTCGGTCTCACCCGAGAAGCCGGCGATCAGGTCCGTCGTGATCGAACAGTCGGGCATCCAGCGGCGGATGGCCGCAATGCGGTCGAGGTACCACTCGCGCGTATATTTACGGTTCATGCGTTCGAGCATCGACGTGGCGCCCGACTGGGCCGGCAGGTGGATCGAACGGCAGATGTTGGGCATCGAGGCCATCGTCTCGAGCAGGCGGTCGCTCATGTCCTTGGGGTGCGACGTAGCGAAACGCACGCGCAGCAGCGGCGAAATCGACGCCACCCGACGCAGCAGCTCCGGGAAATCGACATCGCCCGTGCGGTAGGAATTGACGTTCTGACCGAGCAGCGTCACCTCGCGGTAGCCGTTGTCGAAGAGGCTCTGCGCCTCGGCCACGATCGTCGAGGCCTCACGGCTCCGTTCGCGGCCCCGCGTATAGGGGACCACGCAGTAGGAGCAGAAGTTGTTGCACCCGCGCATGATCGCCACGAAGGCGCTCACGCCGTTGCGGTCGAGCCTGACGGGGGCAATCTCAGCGTAGGTCTCTTCCGTGGAGAGGAGCACGTTGACCCCTTTTCCGCCCGCCTCGGCCTCGCGCACCAGGCGCGGCAGGTCGCGGTAGGCATCCGGACCGGCCACTACGTCGACGCCCGAAGGACCTTCGAGCAGTTTCTCGCGCAGGCGTTCGGCCATGCAGCCGATGATGCCCACGATGAGTCCCGGATGCTGGCGGCGCAGCCGTTTCATCTCGGCCAGTCGGCCCCAGATCCGCTGTTCGGCATTGTCGCGGATCGAACAGGTATTGATCAGGATGATGTCCGCCTCGTCGATCCGCTCCGTGTAGACATAGCCCTCATCCTGCATCAGCGAGACCACAATCTCCGTATCGCCGACATTCATCTGGCAGCCGTAGGTCTCGACAAAGAGTCTCTTTCCCTCCCCCTGCAGGGGGCGCAGTGTATTCGTATTCAGTTCCATTCTCATTCAAAAGTTGTCTCTCCGACCGGAAATGACTCCGGCCCTCATTCCGTCCGGGATCGCCCCGGCTTCTCCGGTCCGCGTTGACCCGCATCCGTCGTCTTCGGCCTCTTTCCGCCTCTCCGGACCCTCCTCGGACACATCACGGCTCCTTCCCGGCTTCTCCTCGGCTCTCCAGGCCCTACTCGGACACATTCCGGTCCCTCCTCGGCTCCTTCCCGGCCCCTTCCCGGCCCCTTCGGATTGCCCCACGCGCCTTCGCCCCGGGCCCTCCGGACCCCGGCTATTCGGCCTGGATCTCGTTCTTGTCGGGGAACTGCTTGAAGCCCTCGCCGAATGTCTCGTAGGCGTCGGTCACCACCACAAAGGCCCGCGGATCAATCTCGCGGATGCGGTTCTGGACCATCCGGACCTCCTTGCGGCTGATCACCAGAAAGATCACGTCGCGATCCTTGTCCGTGAACATGCCCTTGCCCTTGAGGTAGGTCGCACCGCGCTCCATGTCGTGGATGATGAAGCGCTTGATCTCCTCGTGATGGTCGCTGATGATGAACAGCAGCTTGTCATACGAGGCGCCGTCGAGCAGGTAGGCCACCACACGCGAGGCGATGTAGATCGTAATGAGCGAGTAGAGCGTCAGCATCCAGCCGTTCGAGGCCGCCTCGCCCGTGCCCAGACCGAAGCCGATCACGGCCAGTCCCGACAGCACGACAAAACCGTCAGCCAGGAAGATGCCCGTCGAGAACTTGATCCCGGCGAACTTCTGCAGCAACATGCCCACGATATCCGTACCACCCGTGGTAGCCTGCTGCCGCACGACGATGCCCTGTCCGACGCCGACCACCACGGCGCCGATGACGCACGTCAGCAGCAGGTCGTTCGACAGGTCGAGCCGTCCGCCCAGCAGCTGCGCCGGATCGAGCGCCTCGACAGCCTCGGGCGTCGGGTAGACCAGCCGCGTGAGGATGTTCATGAAGCCCGGCGTGTAGAGCGCCGCCAGCACCGTGCGGGTGCCGAATCCGCCGCCGAAGACCAGCATTGCAATGAGCATCAGCGGGATATCGAACATGTAGCCGAACGTTCCGACCTGTATCGACGGAAAAATATTGTGCAGAACGATACCCATACCGTAGACACCGCCCGGTACAAAGTTATAAGGGTTGATGAAGAGCACAAACCCCGTGCCCATGACCGAGCAGCCGAAAAAAATCAGGAACCACGAGCGCCACCAGGCCCAGGATCCCATCGGTTCGAGTAAAGTCTTTGTATTCATAAGGATTGTAGTTTGGTGCACAAAGATACGAAAATCTTCCGATTTCCACCCTTCCGGACGGTTTTTTCGCCGGGTATGTACGGAAACGGATTTTTTCATTATATTTGCATTAGGAACCATTTTCATCGAACGTCATGATTCTGACTATTTACACCGCTACGACCATGATTATCATCGCCTATCTGCTGGGCTCGATTCCGAGCGCCGTGTGGATCGGCAAGAAATACTACGGCATCGACATCCGCGAACACGGCTCGAAAAATGCCGGTACGACCAACATGCTCCGCGTGCTCGGAAAACGGGCCGCCGCCCCGGTCTTCGCCCTCGACTTCCTGAAAGGATTCGTCGCCGTGACGATCATCGAACTGATGCAGTACGACGCCCTGATCGGTGCCAACGACCTGATCAACCTCAAGATCGGCGCCGTCTTCGCCGCCGTGCTGGGCCACATCTTCCCGATCTTCGCCGGTTTCCGCGGCGGAAAGGGCGTCGCCACGCTCGTCGGCGCCGTCACGGGCATCTACCCCCCCGTGGCCCTGTTGTGCTTCGGCGTGTGGCTCGTCGTGCTGATGATCTTCCACTACGTCTCGCTGGCCTCGATGGTCGCCGGATGCTGCTTCCCCGTCTTCACGCTCATCTCGCCCAAAGTCAACGGATCGACCCCGTTCGTCATCTTCTCGTTCGTCATCGCCATCCTGCTGATCTACACCCACCGCAAGAACATCGAACGACTGAAGGCCGGCACCGAATCGAAGATCTACATCTGGAAGCACCACAACGGCCCGGCCGATGCGGCCAAGGGCCCCGATGCAGCCGGACAATCCGCCGCACGGCCCGAAGACCCGGCCGACAAGAGCGGCAGCGAACCCGGCCGGCAATAAGCCCCGGCCGCACCGACAGCCACCGCCCCCCGGGCAAGGGGCCGACGCTGCGGCATATGAATTGCAGGGGAACACCCCGTCACCACCGTCCCTAAAACCACTCGACATACTACTTCATGTTACAGGAAAATCTGCTGAAGATATACGAGAAGAGTTTCCGCGAGAACCGCGAAATGTCGGCACTGACCGACTATTTCAAGAACGAGACCTTCTCCTATTACGAAATGGCCAAGGAGATCGCCAAACTCCACCTGCTCTTCAAGAAGGCCGGCATCAAGCAGGGTGACAAGATCGCCCTGATCGGCCGCAACAACCCCCGCTGGTGCATCACCTATCTGGCCACGATCACCTACGGCGCCGTCATCGTGCCGATCCTGCAGGACTTCACCCCGGCCGACGTCGTCCACATCATCAACCACTCGGAGAGCCGCCTGCTCTTCCTGGGCGATAACTTCTGGGACGTCATTGACGAAGACCACATCCGCCAGATCGAAGCCGTCTTCTCGCTCACCGACTTCCACGTCATCTTCGAACGCGACGGAAAGTCACTCACCAAGTTCCAGCGCGACATCCTGAAGAACTACCGCACGAAATACCCCCGCGGCTTCAGCGTCAACGACATCAAGTACCCCGATGTGCCGAACGACCGCGTCATCCTCCTGAACTACACCTCCGGCACGACCGGCTACTCCAAAGGGGTGATGCTCACGGTGAACAACCTCACCGGAAACGTCATCTTCGCCATGTCGGCCCTCAACACCCAGACCGGTCAGCTCTACTTCCAGCGCGGCGGGCGCACGCTGTCGTTCCTGCCGCTGGCCCACGCCTACGGCTGCGCTTTCGACTTCCTGGCCCCGATGGCCGTCGGCGGGCACATCACCCTGCTCGGCCGCATCCCCTCGCCGAAGATCCTCATCGAGGCGATGGCCGTCGTCAAGCCCACGATCATCTGCTGCGTGCCGATGATCCTCGAGAAGGTCTACCGCAAACAGGTCCTCCCGATGCTCGAAAAGGGCCCCATGTCGATCGCCATGAAGATCCCGCTGCTCAACACGGCCATCTATTCGGTTATCCGCAAGAAGCTCATGGATGCCTTCGGCGGCAACGTCTCGATCTTCATCGTCGGCGGCGCCCCGATGAACCAGGAGACCGAATCCTTCCTGCGCAGGATCCACTTCCCGATCACCATCGGGTACGGCATGACCGAGTGCGCGCCGCTGATCAGCTTCGCCCCGGACAACGAATTCAAGCAATCCTCGTGCGGCCGTTACCTGAAGGGGCTGCTCGAGGTGAAGATCGACTCGCCGGATCCGGAACACGTCGCCGGCGAGATCATCGTCCGCGGCGAGCACGTCATGAAGGGCTACTACAAGAACGACGCCGCTACGGCCAAGGTGCTCGATCCCGACGGCTGGCTCCATACGGGCGACATGGGGACGATGGACCCCGACGGCACGCTCTACATCCGCGGCCGCTCGAAGACGATGATCCTCTCCGGAAACGGCCAGAACATCTACCCCGAGGAGATCGAGGACAAACTCAACAACATGTATCTGGTACTGGAGTCGCTCGTGCTCGACTCGGGCAACGGCAAACTCAAGGCGCTGGTCGTTCCCGACTACGAACAGGCCGATGCCGAGGGAATCGACAAGGCCGATCTGCCGCAGGTCATGCAGAAGAACCTCCAGGAACTCAACGCACAGCTGGCCGCCTACGAGCGGGTGGCCGATATCGTGATCTACCCTACGGAGTTCGAGAAGACCCCCAAACGCAGCATCAAGCGCTACCTCTACGAACCCTCGCTGCTCAACCGGTAACGGCAAGGGGGGGGGCGGAAAGGAGGCCAGAACGAGAGATCAGAAGCAAGGGGGCAGAGATGAGAGGGGGGAGGAAAAGAGGAAGGAGACAGAGAGACAGAGAGACAGAGAGGAAGAACCATTCCTACCCCCCCAGTCAAAGAACAAGAAGCATCCCCGCACGGAAGAACAAGGAAGATTCCCGCACCGGAGGGGCGGAAAGAATTCCCGCACGGAAGAACAGGCCCGGTTTTCGAAAACCGGGCTTTTTTCGTATCTTTACCCCCATGAAAATCTCCAGAAAACAAGCCATCGGTGAAAACCTGCTCTATGTGATGGTCTGGTCGGCCATCATCCTGGTGCCGGTGCTCAACTCGCAGATGATGTCCGAGATGCACGTCAATCTGGAAAACGTGCTGATCGCCTGGCGCCAGATCGCCCCCTATCTGGTCATCTTCGTCATCCACAACACCTTCCTCGCCCCGCGCTACATGCTCCGCCACAAGTACGGAAAGTATCTGCTGAGCGATCTGGCCCTGATCATCGGCGTCTTCTGGCTCGTGCAGATCTACGAGGAGCATCTGGCCGACCACCTCATCGAACAGACCAGCATCAACGTCTCGGAAGCCTACCGCCAGGCCTCGTTCTCGAACCTGGAGATCTACTGGAACATCGTCCTTGGCTTCTTCATGACCGGCGCCAACACCGGCATCAAGCTCATCTACCAATCGATGCGCGACGAACAGCAGATGGAGGCTCTCAAACGGCAGAACCTCCAGGCCGAAATGGACTACCTGAAGTACCAGATCAACCCGCACTTCTTCATGAACACGCTCAACAACATCCACGCCCTGATCGACATCGACACCGAGTCGGCCAAAAGCGCCGTGATCGAGCTCTCGAAGATGATGCGCTATGTGCTCTACGAGTCGGGCCGCGAACTCATCCCGCTCAACCGCGACATCCAGTTCCTGAAGAACTACATCGAGTTGATGCGCATCCGCTACACGGACGATGTCGATATCCGGTTCGAAAGCCAGCGCGACCTGCCCGAACAGATCACCATCCCGCCGCTGCTGCTGATCGTCTTCGTCGAGAACGCCTTCAAGCACGGCATCAGCTACAACCGCCCGTCGTTCATCCGCATCCGGGTCGAATATGCCGACGGCAAGGTCTACGCCACGATCGAAAACAGCCGCCACACCGCGCCCGACAACCGCCACCCGGTCGGCATCGGACTGGAAAACGTCCGCAAACGCCTCTCGCTGATCTACGGAGAGAAGGGCTATTCGCTCGATATCCGCGAAGCCGAAACCACCTACACCGTAAAACTCGAAATACCGACGCTTCATGCTTAAATGTATCGCCATCGACGACGAACCGCTGGCCCTGCGTCAGATCGCCGCCTATATCGGAAAAATCCCCTATCTGGAACTCTCCGCCCGATTCAACAACGCCCTCGAGGCCCAGCAGTGGCTCGCCTCGGAGCGGGTCGACCTGATCTTCGTCGACATCAACATGCCCGACCTGAGCGGTGTGGAGTTCGTCCGCGGACTGATCGACCGCCCGATGGTGATCTTCACGACGGCCTACTCCGAATATGCCGTCGAGGGGTTCAAGCTCGATGCGGTGGACTACCTGCTCAAACCCTTCAGTTTCGCCGACTTCAGCCGCTCGGCCGCCAAGGCCAACTCGCTCTACGAACTGCGCCACAACCAGCGCCCGCCTCAGGAGCCTGCCACCGAAGCGCTGCCCAAGGATACGGAATACCTCTCGGTGAAGGCCGACTACAAGGTCACGCTGGTGCGCATCAGCGACATTGTCTACATCGAGAGCGAGGGCGAATATGTCCGCATGCATCTGGCCGACGGTTCGACCATCACCACGCTCTTCCGCCTGAAGAACATGGAGGCGGCCCTGCCCTCCGACTCGTTCATGCGGGTGCACCGCTCCTACATCGTCAACCTGCGGGCCATCCGCTCCTACATCAAGGGGCGCATCTATCTGAACGACACGGATTACGTCCCGATCGGCGAGAACTACAAGGAGGCCTTCCAGAACTATATCAAACGGAATTTCCGCAACCTCTGACCTCCGGGGGAGCACGTCACGGAGACGCAGCGGACCGATTGCGGGGACGCAGCGGACCGATTGCGGGGACGCAGCGGACAGGACGCAAGATTTGAAAGGGAGCCGGGAAACGAGCGAAGAAAGAGAGTCGAAAGAGGGACGAAAGCGAACCGCAGCTACCGCCCGCCGAAATCCGGAAAACGGGTCATCCGTTCGTAGGCTCCGTCGCGGAACTCCCAGCAATAGTGCTGCAGGCCGTTGGTCAGCACGACGTACCGCGCCCCGAGCACCGAATTGTACCGCACGGCCTGGGCAAAGGTCCGCTGGTCGATCTTCACGTGCGGCGCCTTGCATTCGGCCACAAGCAGCGGCCGCGCCGCATCGTCCACCACCACGACATCCGCCCGCTGGGGCTGCCCGTTGAGCGCCACGGCATACTCCTGCACGATGCGCGTGGGCTGGACCCCGCACTGCGCCACCAGACACCCGATCAGGTGCTGACGGACCCACTCCTCGGGGGTCAGTACCAGATAGATCCCCCGCAGGGAGTCCCACACCTCGACAGCCTCGCCCCGACGGCGGGCCCGAAGCCGGATGGCAGGAAAATTGAGTTTGGGGAGTTCGGTCATCGCAGTATCGAAAAAAATCCCTATCTTTACCGAGCACAAATATACGAACTTATGCGGACGATCCTTGCAACCATAGCGCTTTTTTCCCTCACGGGGCTCTGCGCACAGGAGTATCAGCCCACCTTCGGGCGTGAGCTTCCGCGCGGTGAACTGCTCGTCTACCCCTCGGCCGAGGCGGCCGAAGCGGCCGACGGCGGCAACAACCGATACTTCACCCGGCTGACCGAGTGGGGCCTCGACGAAAAGGGCAACTGCTTCACGACGAACTTCACGGTACCCTTCGCCTGGGCCAACCGCCAGGTGCTGCTCCACGTCGGGCAGTCGACGGGCGACTACGAACTCTGGATCAACGGTACGCAGGCTGCCTATGTGGCCGACGGCAACTGCCCCGCGGAGTTCAACATCACGAAACTGACGCACGAGGGGCGCAACGAGGTGGAGATCCGCGTGGCGACGCCCTCGCCCACGGCTTCGCTGGAGAGCTGGCGCGAGAATCCCGAACCGATGCTCGGCGGCATCTGGCTTCTGAGCCAGCCGACGATGCGCATCCGCGACGTGCTGACGCAGACCCGCATGAGCGAGGACGGCAACGCCACGGCCGAAGTGGCTGTCGTCGTGAAGAGCGACGCCCTCAACCCGCGGAGTTCACGCATCCACTACGAACTGGTCGCACCGTCGGGCGAGAACGCCGCAGCAGGATACAAGGATCTCACGCTGAAGATGCGCGGGGAGGATACGGTACGCTTCCTGGCCCGGATTCCGGGCAACATGCTCTGGAGCCCCGAGCTGCCGACGCAGTACACCCTGCGGCTGAAGACGCAGTACGAAGGGCGTTACGTGGAGTTTGCGGAGCTGCGCGTCGGGTTCCGCGAGGTGGCCACCCGCGACGGACAGCTGCTCCTCAACGGGCAGCCCACCCCGCTCCAGATCCGCGAGGTCGACGCCTCGGCCATCTCCGAGAATGAAATCGCCGCCCTGCGCGAAGAGGGCTACAACACGCTCCGGCTGCTGCCGGGACCGGTTCCCGAGTCGTTTCTGGAGTTCTGCGACGGACAGGGCATCTGTGTGATTGCCCAGGCGCCGATCGATACGCGACGCAGCGGCGATTCGCGGCAGAAGGGCGGAAATCCGACGAACGATCCCGCCTGGCTGGAGGCCTACCTCGAACGGACGGCCGACAGCTACCATACGACCAAACGCCACCCCTCGGTGGTGGCCTTCCTGCTGGCCACGCATTCGTCGAACGGCATCAACCTCTACGAGAGTTACCTGCAGATGAAGCGGATGAACGACCAGCGCCCCTTCCTCTATCCCGAGGCCGGGGGTGAGTGGAACAGCGACCGGCTCAACCTCGAATAGGCCGCCGAAAGGAGAGTCTCCCGGAACGAGGCGGAGCCGCCGGGAGGAGACCGCCGGAAAATGCCCACCGGCGAAGCGGGGAAACGGAGGGGCAATCCCAGGAACGGGAATAAGCACAAAGAGGGGGGCAACGAAGAAAATTCACATTTTT
This sequence comes from uncultured Alistipes sp., assembly GCA_938014215.1. Taxonomy (GTDB): domain Bacteria; phylum Bacteroidota; class Bacteroidia; order Bacteroidales; family Rikenellaceae; genus Alistipes. The sequence goes on from CALLRW010000024.1 coordinate 103,988, forward strand.
TTCACGATTTTCTTTGGAGATTTCGAATTTATGCTTACCTTTGCACTCGCAATCAGTTAATGATTGATGCCTCTTTAGCTCAGTTGGTAGAGCACGACACTCTTAATGTTGGGGTCCAGGGTTCGAGCCCCTGAGGGGGTACAAAGCGGGAAACTTCGGTTTTCCGCTTTTTTCATATCCAATGGCCGGTCCGGAGTCGGCAGAAACAGCCGCCGGGAAGACGGATCGAAGAGAATTGCAGAACAAAAGCTACGGACCGGGAAACATTCCAAACAGGCAAGCAAAAGAAAATGAGGATAATAGCTATCCTACCATTTTTTGTTTATCGATTTTTCTTGCAAATTAAAAAAATTTCATATATCTTTGCACTCGCAATCAGTTGATGATTGATGCCTCTTTAGCTCAGTTGGTAGAGCACGACACTCTTAATGTTGGGGTCCAGGGTTCGAGCCCCTGAGGGGGTACAAAGCGGAAAACTTTGGTTTTCCGCTTTTTTCGTATCCAATGGTCCCAGAGGAGCCCTACCTGCAGACCTCGACACCCGGAAGACATTCCACACGCACGAACCAACCCGCAAAAAAACTCCTCTGCCCGCATCCGGCGGACAGAGGAGAGTGTCAAAGACTCCGGGACGATCTCCCGCTACTGGAAATCGCCCGTGAAATCCATCTTGAAGGGCTTTCCGTCGGGCAGCGTGAAATCGATCCGAACCGTATAGTTTCCGTTGCCATTGTCCTGCACGAAGTAGGTACCCTCCGACGGCCGTCGATACTGCGAATAGTAGCGAACCGGATCCTCGTAAATGAAGATATAGTCGTCGTTGTGGTCCACCTCCTGAATATCGATCTCCTCACCCAGCCAGTAGAGCCGGGTTCCGAAGGCCGCGTAGGTCGTCATCGGAGCCGAAGCTTCGAGCGGCGAGAACGAAAACATCAGATAGGAACCGTCGTTGGTGCACTTCACCGAGAGGATCTCGTACTCGACGCCGTCGAACTCGTAGGTGCCCAGCACCGTCGGAGCAGGAGCCGGCTCCGACGCTTCGTCGTCCGAACTGCAGCCCGCAAAGCTCAGCGCGCCCCCCAGCAGAAGGCCCATTCCCAGCAGAATAAACAATCGTCTCATCATCGTTCAGCCATTATTTGACCACAACGGCCTCACCGTTGAAGTATCCCTTCAGGTTGTCGTAGTTGGTAAAGTCGATCGTCAGCGTAGTTCCGTCGAGCGTGGCGGTCAGCGTACCCAGGGCTCCGCTGGCGTAGTTCCACTCCTGTCCGTCGTAGGCAAAGGACATCGTCTTGTAGGTCGAGAAGCCCACGCCCTCACCGGAGAAGGCCTCCTCCGGCGCCGTGATCTTCACGGCATCGGCCGACTGCATCGCCTCGACCGTATCCACACCGCTCTGCGTCGAGAGCCATACGGTCCACATCTCGGAAGAGGTATCGACGACAACCGATTCGATCGGCATCGTTTCGCCCTCATAGGTGAATTCGTTGGCCTTCTCGGGCTCGGCGTACATGTCCTTGCTCTCACCCTCGAAGGACAGAGCAACGGAGACCGCCTCGGGGAACTCCTCGGAGAACCCCTCGGGGAAGTTCACCGACAGCTCGGCGGCAAACGACGAGGGAGTGTCCAGCTGCTTGATCGAGAAGCTGCCCGTAGCACCGGCCGTATCGTCCGACGTAAAATAGAGCATGTTACCTGTCATGTTGTCCATGTAGTAGATTTCGTAGTATTTCGACGACGGCTCGGAGAGATCGACCGTCTGGCCGTTGATCAGCGACTCGTCGACCACCAGAGTCACGTAATAGGTTGCATAATTGAACATCTCGTCAGCATATTCGACATCGGCCGGCGTAAAGTAGAACATGCCCATACCATCCTCAATCGCGTAGAACGAGGCGCGCAGGGGCTTCTTGTCGCCGTTGCACTCGATGGTGTTCTCCCCGACGGCTGCACCCGCATAGGTGCCGGCGGCACGTGCCGAGATCGTATGGCCGTCGGCCAGCTTCAGATCGAGGAAGATTTCGGCATTCGTCCCGTCGAAATCGAAGCGGGCACGCCCCGACTCGAGCGCCTCGGTAACACCCGGAGCCACACCGTCGACGATCGGAGCCGCCTCATAGGTGCTGAACAGCGAGAAGCTGTCGCTCTCGGTCATCACGTCGAACTCGCGGTTGAAGAGGCTCGGCATGGCCAGCAGCTGCACATACTCCGCATTGTGGTCTACGAGCCAGTCGAACGATTCGGCCTCGGCGTTGGTCGTGGCCGTAACCATGATATAGCCGCTGTACTCATCGACAAAGATCTTGGCGAAAGGCGTCTCCTCGCCGTTCATCACGAGCGTATTGGCCTTCAGATCGTCCAGCGCCTGGGAAGTTTCCACCTCTTCGCCGGGTCCAGGCTTGGGTTCATTTCCGTTTGCGTTCCCGTCATCGTCCTGACAGGAGCTCAGGGCAACGGCTGCCGCCAGCAGAGCAAATAGAATCTTTTTCATATTGAACAGTTTTTAAGAGAGTTTGGTCATTGCATGGAATAGACGGAACGGGTCCTCCCCCGAGGGGAAGACCTTCCGGAACGGCCGCCGGACGGCTACTTCGAGAACGTAGCCCGCACGTGGTGGGCCGGCGTATCGCAGTCGGTCAGATCCACCGTGATCCGGTACTGCCCGTCGGGGCGTTCGACGGTTACCGAACCGCCGGTAATGCGGGCGTAATCGACCCATTTGCCCCCGTCGAGCGACTGGTACCACGTACCGGTATTGTTGGTGAACTTGTCGGGATAGCCCGGAATGATGCGGAACGGGACGATGTCTTCCCGGTAGACGCCGCCATAGGGAGGAATCTCCTCGGGGAGCGAGTAGACCCCGTTCGGAATCCCCGCCTCGACGGTCGTATCCCACGGTACGAAGAGCTCCATGCGCAGCAGCTCCCCGCTGCCCGAGGGCCACGACGGCGAGAGATCGATCCCCGCATCGGCCAGGTAGACCTCGAAGGTGCGGTAGGATTCGTCGCCCAGGAAGTAGCTGTCGCCCTTGTCGACGATGCGGATGGCGGACAGCGAGGTGAGCTCGATATCGTCCGTGAGGTTCGAGTTGGGGACCTCGGAGCCCTTTCCGGCCGAATAGTCGACCAGTTGCGGAGTTCCCCGGTAGGTAAAGATGCGCTTGAGGAAGTCGGTTCCGACCAGCATGCCCTCGACCGAGAGGCTGCCGTCGCTGTTGACCGTCACCTTGCAGTTTCCCTCGCGCAACAGATCGGCCTCAAACTGGGCGGAACCCGCCGCCAGATCGCCGAAAAAGCTACCGGTCGGGACCTGGACCGCTCCGTTCGGACGATCCTGTTCGGTCATGTAACCGGGGTTGAACGTCCCGGCCGACAGGTCTCCCGAATTGGCCGGCATGTAATAGGTGCCGCTCAGGAACTGGACATCGGGCGTTGCCGAAGAGTTTGTTGCGGCATTGAGGCTGACGGTGAGGCGCTGGCCCGGGCCGACGGGATCCCCCGCCTCGTCGGTGGACATGGAGGTCGACAGTTCGAGGGTCCAGAGGTCGGAGACTCCCGAGAAGGAGTCGTCGCCGTAGTAGGTCACGACAGCCTGGTCAAAGGTCAAGGTTTCCGGAACCGGTTCTTTGAACCCGTTGTTGTTGAGCGGGTTCTGCCCCTCATCGCTCTCCGAGCAGGAGATGCCGAGCAAGGTCAAAAACAAGACAGGATAAAGAAATCTCATAAGCATATATCATTTATGACTGATACGGGGATCGAGAAGGATCTCCGCCGGGGAGGTGTTGTCCGGATTATTTTTCACAAAATTAAAAAAATATTTGTTCCATGCAACTACAAAATCATACGATTCGAACAAAAAAAAGCCCGTGCGGAAGCGATCCGGAGGCCATTTTCGGAGAATCCGGGCACGTATCCGGCAAACAAGCCACCCATGGGAGAGCCTTCGCCGGGCCATACATATATATAGGTCAATAACCGGCGGACAACCGACCGGCGCCCGACGAATCCGCACACCGACGCACGGCATTTCTTCGGGATCGGGGGCTCCCCCCCATCGGGATTTCGCTCCGAAAGGGACTCCTCAACCCGGCAAAAGTTACGTTCATCCCCCAAAACGGACACTTCGTTGCGATTTTCGAACAATCTTTCACCGGAACCGCTACCTTTGTAAAGAGAACCAATATTCCCCTGATACCATGTTTCAGCAAATAGTCCGCTTTGCGGTCACGAAAAAACTGTTCATCGGATTGACCACCCTCTTTCTGCTCGCGGGAGGAATCTATTCGATGATGACACTTCCGGTCGACGCCGTGCCGGACATCACCAACAACCAGGTGCAGATCGTCACCGTCTCCCCGACGCTCGCTCCGCAGGAGGTCGAGCAGCTGATCACCTTCCCGATCGAGGTGGCGATGAGCAACATCATGAACGTCCAGGAGATCCGTTCCGTCTCGCGGTTCGGGCTGTCGGTCGTCACGGTCGTCTTCAAGGAGAGCGTGCCGATCCTCGACGCCCGGCAGCTGATCAACGAACAGATCCAGACCGTCGCCGGCGAGATTCCCCCCGAACTCGGATCGCCCGAAATGATGCCCATCACGACGGGTCTGGGCGAGATCTACCAGTACACGCTCGACGTAGCCCCGGGCTACGAGGATCGCTACGATGCGATGGAGCTGCGCACGATCCAGGACTGGATCGTCAAACGGCAGCTGTCGGGCATCCCGGGCATCGTCGAGATCAACAGCTTCGGCGGCTATCTCAAACAGTATGAGGTGGCGGTCGATCCCGATGCGCTCTACTCGCTCAACATCACCATCGGCGAGGTCTTCGAGGCCCTCAGCCGCAACAACCAGAACACCGGCGGCAGCTACATCGAAAAGGTCAACCGCGCCTACTACATCCGCTCCGAAGGCATGATCTCGTCGCTGGACGACATCCGGCAGATCGTCGTGGCCAACCGCGGCGGCATCCCGATCCACGTCAGCGACGTGGGGACGGTCCAGTTCGGCTCGGCCAAGCGTTTCGGCGCCATGACGCGCGACGGCAAGGGCGAATGCGTGGGCGGTATCGCCATGATGCTCAAGGGGGCCAACGCCAACGTGGTGACCCGCGAACTGGAGGCCCGCGTCGAGAAGATCCAGAAGATGCTCCCCGAAGGGGTCTCGATCAGCCCCTATCTGAACCGCTCGGAGCTCGTCAACCGCAACATCTCGACCGTGATCCGCAACCTGATCGAGGGTGCCGTGATCGTCTTCGTGGTGCTGATTCTCTTCCTGGGCAACGTCCGCGCCGGCGTGATCGTGGCGTCGGTCATCCCGCTGGCGATGCTCTTCGCCTTCATCCTCATGCGGATCTTCGGCGTCTCGGCCAACCTGATGAGTCTGGGCGCCATCGACTTCGGTATCGTCGTCGACGGCTCGATCGTCATCCTCGAGGGGATCCTCGCCCACCTCTACGGCCGCCAGAACCTCGGACAGACCCTCTCGCGGCGGCAGATGGACGAACAGATCATCGCCGGAGCCGGCAACGTCGTCCGCTCGGCCACCTTCGCCGTGATCATCATCCTGATCGTCTTCTTCCCGATCCTCACCCTCACGGGCATCGAGGGCAAGTACTTCACCCCGATGGCCAAGACGCTCGTCTTCTGCATCATCGGCGCACTGCTCCTCTCGCTGACCTACGTCCCGATGATGTCGTCGCTCTTCCTGAGCCGCCGCATCAGCGCCAAACCCACCTTTGCCGACCGCTTCTTCACGTGGCTCAACCGCATCTACCAGCGTTGTCTGGCCGTCTGTCTGCGCTTCAGCTGGGCGACGGTTGCCGTGGCCGTGGCCGCCTTCGCGGGCAGCCTGATGCTCTTCACACGGCTCGGCGCCGAGTTCATCCCGACGCTCGACGAAGGGGACTTCGCCATGCAGATGACCCTCCCGGCCGGCAGCTCCCTGACGCAGAGCATCGCCATCTCGGAGCGGGCCGAAAAGATCCTGATGGAGAACTTCCCCGAGATCCGACACGTCGTGGCGAAGATCGGTACGGCCGAGGTGCCGACCGACCCGATGGCCGTCGAGGATGCCGACGTGATGATCGTCATGAAGCCCTTCGAGGAGTGGACCAGCGCCTCGTCGCGCGCCGAGATGGTCGAGAAGATGAAGGCGGCGCTCGATACCCTTTCGGGCGCGGAGTTCAACTTCAGCCAGCCCATCCAGCTGCGCTTCAACGAGCTGATGACCGGCGCCAAGGCCGATATCGCCATCAAGCTCTACGGCGAGGATATGGCCGAACTCTACGCCAAGGCCAAGGAGGCGGCCCGCTACGTCGAGCAGGTGCCCGGCGCCTCGGACGTGCTGGTCGAGCAGGCGATGGGCCTCCCGCAGCTGGTCGTCAACTACAACCGCGCCAAGATCGCCCGTTACGGCATCAACATCGAGGAGCTCAACAGCATCATCCGCTCGGCCTACGCCGGCGAGACGGCCGGTACGGTCTTCGAGAACGAACGCCGGTTCGATCTGGTCGTGCGGCTCGACCAGCGGAAGGTGGCCGACCTGAACCTCGACCGACTCTTCATCCGCACCTCCGACGGGATTCAGATCCCGGTGAGCGAGGTGGCGACGATCGACCTGGTCAACGGCCCGCTGCAGATCAACCGCGACGCCACGAAACGCCGCGTGGTGATCGGCGTGAACGTCCGCGACGCCGACATCCAGCAGGTCGTGGCCCGGATCCGCGAGACGCTCGACCGCAACGTCTCGCTCAAACCCGGCTACTACTTCGAATACGGCGGCCAGTTCGAAAACCTGCAGAACGCCATCCGCACGCTGCTCGTCGTGATCCCGGTGGCCCTGCTGCTGATCCTGCTGCTGCTCTTCTTCGCCTTCAAGAGCGTGACCTACACGCTGGTGGTCTTCTCGACCGTGCCGCTGTCGATCATCGGCGGCATCCTGGCCCTCTGGCTGCGCGGCCTGCCGTTCAGCATCTCGGCCGGCGTCGGGTTCATCGCCCTGTTCGGCGTGGCGGTCCTCAACGGTATCCTGATGATCAACCACTTCAACGCCCTGCGTGACATGACTCCCTATCCCCTCTCGACGCGCCGCATCATCGCCTGCGGCACGCACCACCTGCTGCGTCCGGTCTTCCTCACCGGACTGGTCGCCTCGCTGGGATTCGTCCCGATGGCCGTCGCCACGTCGGCCGGCGCCGAGGTCCAGCGCCCGCTGGCCACCGTCGTCATCGGCGGACTCTTCGTCTCGACGCTCCTGACGCTCTTCGTCGTGCCGGTCTTCTACAAGCTGGTCGGCATGGCCGCCACGCTCACCCGCCGGCCCCTCTTCCGGCGATTCCTCCCCGTCGTACTGCTGCCGCTGGCCCTGCTGCTGCCGCTCGACGGCCACAGCCAGCAGCCCGTGACGCTCGACGAGGCCGTGGCCATGGCCCTCGACAACCATCCGCGGATCAAGTCGGCCGAGGCCTCGATCGAACGCACCCGCGCCATGCGCGGCGAATCGTGGGAGCTGGGCCCCACGACGGTCGACTACTCCTTCGGACAGCGCAACGGCACGGAGCGCAACGACCGCGAGATCAGCATCACACAGTCGGTCGGATCGCTGCTGACCCCCTTCTACCAGAATGCCCTCATCCGTCGTCAGACCGAAACCGGCGGCCACTACCTCGAACTCGTGCGGCGCGAGATCGTCGCCGAGGTCAAGCGCGCCTGGTCCTACTACCTCTACACGCAGGATCTCTGCCGCCTCTACGCCGATCAGAACGATCTGGCCGCCGAACTCTCGCGCACGAGCGAACTGCGCTACGAGCAGGGCGACATCACGCAGCTCGAACGCAACATGTCGGTGACGATGGCCGCCGAGATGCGCAACAAGCTCTTCCAGGCCCGGGAGGAGCACAAGGTGGCCGCGGCCCGGCTGCAGTGGGCCTGCTACGCCGACGGACCGCTCATGCCGACCGACACGACGCTCACCCGCTTCGCCGCCACGACAGAAATCTCGGCCGACGTACAGCGCAGCTATTTCGAATCGCAGGTGCGTGAGGCCGAGGCCCGCGTGCGCGTGGAGAAGAGCCGCTTCTTCCCCGAGCTGTCGCTGGGCTATCAGCGGCAGAACATCCTGCCGGACAAGGGGCTGAATGCCTATGTCGTCGGGGCGTCGTTCCCGATCTTCTTCAACACACGCCGCAGCCGCATCCGCCAGGCCCGCGCCAGCGCCGTCATCGCCCGCAACGATGCCGAGATCAACCTGCGCAGCGTGAACAACCGCATCACCGAACTCGAAGCCTCGCTGCGCCGCTACGACGAGAGCCTGCGCTACTACGTCGGCTCGGCCCTTCCGGAGGCCGAGGCCCTGGTCCGCGCCGCCCGTCTGCAGCTCGCCAACAGCGAAACGGGCATCGCCGAATACATCATGAGCCTCAATACGGCGCTCGAGATCCGTCGCGGCTACATCGAGACGCTCAACCAGTACAACATCGCCGCCCTCGAATACGAATTATACCGATAATACCGAACCGTTATGAAAAAGATACTCATTTCACTTGCCGTGCTGCTCTGCGCCTGCTCGCACAAACCGGCAGCCAGCGACGAAACCCCCGTCGCCGCAACCCCCGACACGACGGCCGAGGCTACGGCCGTCACAACCGCCGACTCGACCGCCACGGCGGAGGTCGATGCCGCCTCGGGCGCCACGTCGGTCCCCAACCAGACCTCGTTCAACGGACTGCTCGTCACCCCGCCTCAGAACCACGCCACGGTGACGCTGACGATGGGCGGCTCGATCCGCACCACGTCGCTGCTACCCGGCGCCTACGTGAAGCAGGGTGACGTGCTGGCCACGCTCGAGAATCCCGACTTCATCGCCCTGCAGCAGTCCTACCTCGACAGCCACGCCCAGAACGAATACCTCCGCACGGAGTATCAGCGCCAGCTGACCCTCTCGCGCGAGGAGGCCTCCTCGCAGAAGCGCTTCCAGCAGAGCCGCGCCGAGTACCTCTCGATGCGCAGCCGCATGGATGCCGCAGCGGCCCAGCTCGCCCTGCTGGGTATCGACACGACGCGTCTGCTGCGCGAAGGAATCGCCCCCTTCCTCGAAATCAAGGCCCCGATCAGCGGATATGCCGCCGATGTGAAGATGAACGTCGGCCGCCACTTCGACGTGGGCGAACCTCTCTGCGAAATCGTCGACAAGAGCAACATGATGCTCCGGCTGACGGCCTACGAGAAGGATCTCGCCCATGTGGCAACGGGCGACCGGGTCGAGTTCCGCGTCAACGGCATGGGTACCGAAACCTTCCACGGCACGGTGACGATGATCGGCCAGCAGGTCAACAACGAAAACCGCTCGATCGAGATCTACGTCCGCATCGCGGAGCAGAACCCACAGTTCCGCCCCGGCATGTACGCCACGGCCCGGATCCATCGCCGATAAACCGCCGCAACGCCCGGACAAACCGCTCCAGCCGCCATGAAGATCCCGCCGTTCAAGGACAGATACTGGCTCTCCACGCTGATCGTCTCGGCCGTGGTGGCCGTCCTCATCCACTTTCCCGAGGTGCTCTCGCTTTCGGATGCCTTCGAACGCCGGGAGCTCTTCACGGGAATGGAGCCCATGGATGTCTTCAACGAGATCCTCTTCACCTTCCTCTCGCTGCTGCTGCTCTTCCGGCTCTCGACGCGCATCTTCCGCTTCAACTCGCCGATCGTCCGCATCACCCGCCGCAGGATGGCGCTGTCGTTCCTGCTGACATGGGCCGCCAGCAGCCTCCTCGGGCAGCTCTTCGTCTGGCTGCACCACCGGTTCGACATCCCGGCCATCGACGCCATGGTGCACCACTATCTCCACCCGCTGCGCGATCTGATCATCGCCAGCATCGTCACCGGCAGCAACTACATCTTCTACCTGATCCTCCGCCAGCAGCGGATCCTCCTCGAAAACGAGGAGCTCCGCACCGAAAGCCTCCGACACCAGTACGAGTCGCTCAAGAACCAGCTGAACCCCCACATGCTCTTCAACTCGCTCAACACGCTGCAGTCGCTCATCCGCGAATCGCAGCCCAAGGCGCTCGACTACACGCAGGAGCTCTCGCAGGTGCTGCGCTACACGCTCCAGAGCGACGACCGCCCGAGTGTGACGCTGGCCGAGGAGATGCAGTTCGCCGAGGCCTACATCTACCTGATGAAGATGCGCTACGAGGAGAATCTGCAGTTCCGGATCGAGATCGACCCGGGAGTCGAAGGGCTGCTCCTTCCGCCGATATCGGTGCAGCTGCTCATCGAAAACGCCATCAAGCACAACGAAATCAGCAACCGCCGTCCGCTGACGATCTCGATCCGTACGGAGGGGCGGACGCTGCTCGTCTGCAACCCCATTCAACCCAAACGACTGGCAGGCGGAGGCCCCGGCATCGGGCTCGACAACCTGGCCAAACGCTACCACCTGCTCTGGCAGGCCGAGATCCGGATCTCGACCGAAGCGGACATGTTCTGCGTAGGGCTCCCGCTGCATGAACCGGACAACAACCATGAAAGCTCTCATCATTGAAGACGAACGGGCCGCCGTGCGCAATCTGAAGGCGCTGCTGAAGGAGGTGGCCCCTCAGACGGAAGTGATCGACTCGCTGGACAGCGTGACGGACAGCGTCGCCTGGTTCGAGACGAATCCGGCACCGGACGTCGTCTTTCTGGACATCCATCTGGCCGACGGGTCGTCGTTCGAGATCTTCGACCACGTGCGCATCGACTGCCCCGTCATCTTCACCACGGCCTACGACGAATACGCCCTGCGCGCCTTCAAGGTCAACAGCATCGACTACCTGCTCAAACCGATCGGTGCGGCCGATCTGCGGCGGGCCCTCAACAAGCTGGCCTCGCTGCACCGCACGCCGGACCGCGAAGAGTCGCTCGCCGAACTGATCCGCAACCTCCAGCGGCGCGACCGCTACAAGAGCCACTTCCTGATCCCCAGCAAGGGGGACAAACTCCTGCCGCTGGCCGTCGACCAGGTGCAGTACTTCTGCATCTCGGACGGGGTGACGCGGGCCGTCGTCAGTCGCGACGAGAGCTACGTGCTCCCCAATACGCTCGACGAACTGACCGACAGCCTCGATCCCGACCGCTTCTTCCGGGTCAACCGCCAGTATCTCCTCTCGCGCAACGCCGTACAGGACATCGACCTGTGGTTCAACAACCGGCTGTCGATCAACCTGCGGATTCCGACCGGCGAGAAGATCCTGGTCAGCAAACAGCGCGTCAACGACTTCAAGAACTGGTTCGCGGGCAGCTGATCCCGCACCTACAGGAAGATGCGGCCAGAATTCCGGCCCGGAAGGCAGCGGCAAAACGCCCCCCACAAGAGCGAAATATCGCGGCATCGATTTTGCAAAGTCCCCTTTTTTCCGTAACTTTAAATGCTTGATTGCACCACTTAAAACCTTCCTAACAATGAAAAAGTACTTAGCGGAAATGATCGGGACGATGGTTCTCGTCCTGATGGGATGCGGCAGCGCCGTATTCGCCGGGAGTGTGGCCGGAACCGTAGGCGCCGGCGTCGGAACAATCGGAGTGGCCCTGGCCTTCGGACTCTCGGTCGTAGCCATGGCCTACACCATCGGCAACATCTCGGGCTGCCACATCAATCCGGCCATCACGCTGGGCGTCTTCCTCTCGGGACGCATGAGCGGCAAGGAGGCTGCCGGGTACATGATCTCCCAGGTTGTCGGCGCCATCATCGGCTCGGCGATCCTCTACGCACTGGTCGCAAGCGGCCACCACGGCGGTCCCACCGGTACGGGCGCCAACAGTTTTGCCGACGGCATGATGCTCCAGGCCTTCATCGCCGAGGCTGTCTTCACCTTTATCTTCGTGCTGGTTGTCCTGGGCGCCACCGATGCCCGGCACGGCGCCGGCAACCTGGCCGGACTGGCCATCGGTCTGACGCTGGTGCTGGTCCACATCGTCTGCATCCCGATTACGGGCACGTCGGTCAATCCGGCCCGCTCGATCGGTCCGGCCCTCTTCGAGGGAGGCGTCGCCCTGTCGCAGCTGTGGCTCTTCATCGTCGCTCCGTTCGTGGGGGCAACGCTCAGTGCCGGCGTATGGCGGGCCCTGGCCGGCAAGCAGCAGTAACCGCCGCTTCCCGGACGCTCCGCCCCCGCAAAGACCGGGATTCCGGAGATTCGGCCTGCCCGAAGCATCGGGATTCACCAGGCGGACCTTCATTCAAAAGCCCCGGACACCGATTGGTGTCCGGGGCTTTGTGCAGGATCCGACGAAGCCTCCGGGGCTCCGCCACTCAACGGCTGCAGGAGGTCTCCTTCCAGTTCAGAGCCGCCTGGAAACGGGCAATCACCTCCGGTTTTCCGGTATGCTTGCCGTCATCCTCGCTCAGTTTGCAGGTCTCGTTGTAGAAGGGCCACGTCTCGGTGATCTTCGCCGCCGTGAGCTTGATCACGATATTCAGCGGCTTCACCCCGTCGAAATCGTTCGTAAAGTGGGTCCCGATCCCGAACGAGGGCTGGCAATACTCCCGGGCAAAGCGCTGGATCTCGATGGCCCGGTCCGTATCGAGCGCATTGCTGAAGATCACCTGCTTGGACTGCGGGTCGATCCCCAGCGAACGGTATTTGGCCACGATCTTCATCAGCTGTTCGCGGTTGTCGCCGCTGTCGACGCGCAACCCCTTGAAGAGGTTGGCAAAGTCCTCCGAAAAGTTGAGACTGAAGATCTCCCATCCGAACGTATCGTAGAGGTAGGTGCCCAGCGCCCCGCGGAAGGTCTGCCGCCAGGAGTTCATCGCAATGTGGTTGGCCATCTGGGGGCCGTACATGCCGCCGATGGCCGAGACGAACTCGTGTGCCATCGTTCCGACGGGTGTCAGCCCGTACTTCATGGCCAGATAGACGTTGCTCGTCCCGACGAAACGCCCCTCCCAGCGACCGGCCGCATCGCAATCCTTCAGCGCACGGACCGCCGTCTCCTCCGCCTCGAACGAGGCCCGGCGGCGGGTTCCGAAATCACTGAAGACGCATCCGGCCCGCAACAGCCGCTCGGCCTTGCGGTACGAACGGTCGTAGTAGGCCTTGTAGTCCAGCCGGTCGGTCTGTCCGGTCATCCGGTAGTAGAGTTCGGAGATGATGGCCAGCACCTTCACCTCGAGCAGGATCGTATCGGCCCAGCTTCCTTCGAACTCCACCTGCAGGTGTCCCTCGTCATCCTGCCGGGCGGTGACCCACCGGCGGCTGAAACGGTAGCCCTTCAGATAGTTGTAGAACCAGTGGGGAATGTAGGGACAGCTGTGTTTCATGAAGGCGATCTCCTCGTCCGTCATGACGACGTTTTCGAGCAGGGCGATCTGTTCCATCAACCGGTCGGCAAACCCCGCGGGATAGACCGTTCCGTCACGGTCGGTGAAGGCGTAACGCACGCGGGCCCGCGGGAAATTATCGATGACGGCACAGCACATCGTAAACTTGTAGAGGTCGTCATCCGTAAAATGGGTAATGATCTGTTCCATGTCAGTTGTTTGGTAAGTCTTGCTGCAGGGGCCCCATCCGGCCGGCGGCGGAGCGGCTGCGGATCCTCGAGCGGATCCGCAATCCGGAGCGCGTGATCACGGGCCCCGGTCATCCGGATCCAAACGGAGGAGTTTCGGTTTGATCAAAGTTACAAAATCGGCAGCTATTTTCCGCATGCCGGGCCCGGAAAGTGCAACAAAAAAGAACTAGGCCCGAGCCCGCGCCTCCCAATCGAGACCTGTCCGGTCTCAGATCGGACGCCAACGAATCAACTTCGCGCGCCCACGCTACCGAAAATAAGCCATTGAGGTGATCCGATTTCCCCGGATCGGCATGCATACCGCAATCCTTCCGTGGATACTCCGGCAACACGCGGGAAGATACGGGCAAACTTCAGCCGCGCTATTGGATTTCCATCCGGAATCGGACGCCGGACACGCATTCAGACTGTGCGATCATGGATTTCGAAGAAGAGATGCTCCATTCCATTCTGCACTTTTGGGTGCAAAAAAAGGGTGTAAATCTCGCAGTTGCTTGATTTACACCCTTGCTGGCGGTGCGTAGGGGACTCGAACCCCTGACCCCGTGCGTGACAGGCACGTATTCTAACCAGCTGAACTAACGCACCAGTTTCGGATTGCGAGTGCAAAGATAGAGCTAAATTCGGTAACTGCAAATTTTTCGGCCCTCTTTTTTCAAAAAAATTTTCAGCACCCCGGCTCCCTTTCCGCCAATCCGGCCCGGACTCAGCGGCTAAACAGCTCG
>CALLRW010000025.1 GCA_938014215.1 uncultured Alistipes sp.
GCCGAAGCCTCCTGCATCATCGCGCACCTGTTCGTCGAGCTGGCCCTGCCCTGCTCCTGCTGCAAGCGGGAGGACGGCGTCATCGTCATTCAGGGCAAGACCTACGACGGCAGCAGCGCCCGCGTCACAATCAAAGGCGAGGAGGTGAGATACTACGGCAAGCAACGGACACTCGCGGCCATACGAGCGGGCCAATGTAGGCCGCCCGCCCTTCGGCCGTGACAAACTGCCAGAGATGCAGGTCATCACGGACGCCAAGGAGCTCGAGAAACACACCTACATCAAGACCAGAAACCCGGCCGTTTTCCCGAAGAAGGAGCGGCTCGGTCTGGCACAGAGGATGATGAACGAGGCCAGCGACCTCGTCGCCGATCTGATGGAGGCCAACGATCTGCTCCTGACGGATCCCGAGGAGCGTGAGCTCAGGTATCGTGCGCAGCGGTCGGCGCTTCGCAACTGCCGAAAGCTGATCCACCACATCGAGCTCGCGCATGAGATCCTCAGCGGCTTCAGCGATGACGCCTTTGCATACTGGGCGAAGATGGCGGCCGGCGTGAAGAACCAGACCGCCAAATGGTACAAAACCGATAAAGAGAGGGCCGCCAAGCTGGACGCGCAGAAGCGTCACCAGTGAGGCGGCCCTCGGGGTATGCCTTGTTTTTTCGTGCCGGCTCGGCCAACAACGCCCGCAACGTCAACACCGATGGCACTCTGAACAGGAACAACGCCTACAACGGCAACAACGGCCTGCGCCCCGCTTCGATGGATCGCCCGACTTATTAACCGCCCGGAGACGGACGGCGAACACTGTGCCCCATCATCCAAGG
This sequence comes from uncultured Alistipes sp., assembly GCA_938014215.1. Taxonomy (GTDB): domain Bacteria; phylum Bacteroidota; class Bacteroidia; order Bacteroidales; family Rikenellaceae; genus Alistipes. The sequence goes on from CALLRW010000025.1 coordinate 828, forward strand.
AAGGCATATCCCTCCCGCAGCCGCGGCCGTCTGACCGGCCCGGTCATGGGTAAACACAAGACCGCCGATGCCCCCGGCGGCGCACGCAAAGCGTGGCCGGAGCTATACACGGCGGGGAGACTTTTCAATGGAGAATATCGTAAACAGCACCATCGCGCTCTACAAAGCATACCGCAAAACCCGCTGCGGAAAGCGCGACAACCCGACCGCCATGCGCTACCGCATGGAGGCCATCGAGCGCACCGTCGCCCTCTCTGAGAGGCTCCAGCGGCGCGACTATTCCTTCGGGCCCTACTACCCCTTCAAGGTGTACGAGCCCAAGGAGCGGCTCGTCCTCGCCATCGACTTCGAGGGCAAAGTCGTCCAGCACTCGCTCTGCGACAACGTCCTCGAGCCGGCGTTCTCCCGGCGCTTCATCCGGGACAACTACGCCGGCCAGATTGGCAAAGGCACCCACGACGGCCTCGACCGTCTGGCTGCGGCTATGCGCCACTATTTCTTCAGCCGAAAGGCAGCAGACGAAGCAGCCCGCAAGGCTGCCGGCCTGCCGCCCCGGCCGATGAACGAGTGGGACTACGCCGACGGCTGGGTACTGAAGGGCGATTTTTCAAAGTTCTTTTACACCCTGCTCCATTCCTACTGTTACGAAACGGCCCGCCGGGCCCTGAAGTGGCTGAAGGATCCCGAGCTGATCGACTTCGCTGAGTGGCTGCTGTGGCTCATAATCGACAGCACGCCAGACCCCGGCATCCCGATCGGCAACCAGTCGAGCCAACTGCTCGCGCTGCTCTATCTGGACGCCTTCGACCACTGGCTGAGGGATGACCGCGGCCTCGTATATGGCAGGTACATGGACGACTTCTACATCATCCACAGCGACAAGCTGCTGCTCCGGCAGATACTCAAGGAGATCGAGGCGTACATCAAGCCGCTCGGCCTTCGGCTGAACGGCAAGACGCAGATCCTCCCGCTGAAGAACGGCATCGACTTCCTCGGTTTTCACACCTACCTCACACAGACCAGCAAGGTCGTGAGAAAAGTGCGAGCCAAGAGCATCGACAACATGAAGCGCAAGATCCGCAAGTTCCGCGGGCTGGTGGACTCCGGCAAGATGACACTCGACAGCGTCGTGCAATCCTACGCGAGCTGGACGGGCCACATCTCACACGGCAACACCTACCACCTGCGGCAGAACATGGACGCCTATTTCTTCAGCTATTTCCCGGAGCTCAAACCATCACCGAAAGGAGACACAACTCATGGCCCAAAAACTGAGCAACCTCGCAAACAAGTCGAAGGTCAAGTTCGGCAGCCTGTACGGCAGCCCGATC
>CALLRW010000026.1 GCA_938014215.1 uncultured Alistipes sp.
TGCCGTGGTCAACGTGACCGATGGTGCCGATGTTAACATGCGGCTTAGAACGGTCAAATTTTGCCTTTTCAGCCATTGGAATATCCTCCCTTTATAATCGGATTGAATTTGGTTACAACAGTCCTGCAAACACAGAATTGCATTGCAAAACTATTCTACTAGATTCAGCCTGTAAAATCAAGTGTTTTTACAGGAAATTTTGCCGGAGCTACACCACCCCGGCAAAATTCTTTTTTAATTTAAGGCAATCAAGCCTTGGTACGGCCAGCAATGATCTGGTCGGCAATATTCTTGGGCACCGGCTCGTAGTGAGACGGCTCCATGACATACTGACCACGGCCCTGCGTCTTGGAACGCAGGTCGGTTGCGTAGCCGAACATCTGAGCCAGAGGAACGAAAGCGTTGACACGCTGGGTGCCAGCCATAGCTTCCATACCCTGAATCTGGCCGCGGCGAGCATTCAGGTCGCCGATGACATCGCCCAGATACTCATCGGGAACGATAACAGCAACCTTCATGATAGGCTCGGTGATGATAGGATCAGCCTTGCGCATAGCATCCTTGAACGCCATAGAACCAGCGATGGAGAAGGCCATTTCAGAGGAGTCGACCTCGTGATAAGAACCATCCCACAGGGTGACCTTGACGTCAACGACAGGATAGCCAGCCAGAACGCCGGACTTCATAGCACCCTGAATACCGTTGTCGATAGCAGGGATGTATTCCTTCGGGATCGCGCCGCCAACGATGGCGTTGACGAACTCGTAACCCTTACCGGGCTCATTGGGCTCGATCTTGATCTTAACGTGACCATACTGGCCCTTACCACCGGACTGACGAGCGTACTTGGTCTCCTGATTGGCCTCCTTGCGGATGGTCTCACGGTAAGCGACCTGAGGTGCGCCGACATTTGCCTCGACCTTGAACTCACGCAGCAGACGGTCGACGATGATCTCCAGATGGAGCTCGCCCATACCTGCGATGATGGTCTGGCCAGTCTCTTCGTCGGTGTAGGTCTTGAAGGTCGGATCCTCTTCGGCCAGCTTTGCCAGCGCGATGCCCATCTTCTCGTTGCCAGCCTTGGTCTTCGGCTCGATGGCGACGCGGATAACGGGCTCAGGGAACTTCATGGACTCCAGAATGATGGGATGATCCTCATCACACAGAGTATCACCAGTGGTGGTGTTCTTCAGACCGACAACGGCAGCGATATCACCTGCGTAGCAGCAGTCGATATCCTTGCGGTGGTTGGAGTGCATCTGCAGGATGCGGCCCATACGCTCCTTGTTGTCCTTCACGGAGTTGTAGACGGTAGTACCAGCCTCAACCTTACCGGAGTAAACACGGAAGTATGCCAGCTTACCAACGAACGGGTCGGTAGCGATCTTGAAGGCCAGAGCGGCGAAGGGAGCGTCGTCGGAAGACGGACGGGTCTCCTGCTCTTCGGTCTCCGGGTTCACGCCCTTGATGTCCTCGACGTCGGTCGGGGCGGGCATATAGTCAACGATCGCATCCAGCAGCTTCTGAACGCCGCGGTTCTTGTAGGAAGAACCACAGACCACGGGCACCAGAGTGTTGGCGATGGTCTCCTTACGGATGGCCGCCTTCAGCTCTTCGCGAGTGATCTCCTCGCCCTCCAGATACTTCTCCATCAGGACTTCGTCGTTCTCGGCAACAGCCTCAATGAGGATGTTGCGATACTCCTCAGCCTGCTCGACCATATCTTCGGGGATGGGCTCAGTGCGCATATCATTGCCCATGTCGTCGTAGTAGACCTCAGCGTTCATGTCGACGAGGTCAACGATACCGCGGAAGGTATCTTCCTGACCGATCGGCAGCTGGATGGCCACGCCGTTGGCGTGCAGACGATCATGCAGCATCTTGATGCAGCGGAAGAAGTCAGCACCCATGGTGTCCATCTTGTTGACGTACACCATACGGGGGACTTTGTATTCATCAGCCTGACGCCAAACGGTCTCAGACTGAGGCTCGACACCACCCTTTGCGGCCAGAACGGTCACAGAACCGTCCAGAACACGCAGAGAACGCTGAACCTCAACAGTGAAGTCAACGTGGCCCGGAGTGTCGATAATGTTGATGCGGTGACGATTCTTCTTGAACGCGACCGGATCCTTCTGGGTCTCGGAGTGAGACCAGTAGCAGGTGGTAGCAGCGGAAGTGATGGTGATACCACGCTCCTGCTCCTGAACCATCCAGTCCATCGTGGCGCCGCCATCGTGGACCTCACCGATCTTATGGTTGATACCGGTGTAGTACAGGATACGCTCGGTAGTGGTCGTCTTGCCGGCATCGATATGAGCCATAATGCCGATATTTCTCGTCATCTGAAGAGAAACTTCTCTGGGAGTAGCCATGAAATTAACCTCCTACAGAACAGATCAATAACGGAAATGAGCGAAAGCCTTGTTGGCCTCGGCCATCTTGTGGGTATCCTCGCGCTTCTTCACGGCGTTACCAGTGTTGTTGGCAGCATCCATGATCTCGGCAGCCAGACGCTGAGCCATGGTCTTCTCACCACGGCTGCGGCTGTAAGCGGTCAACCAACGCAGACCCAGAGTCTCGCGGCGGGCGGGGCTGACTTCCAGAGGAACCTGATAGTTTGCACCACCGACACGGCGGGTCTTGCACTCGAGGCTGGGCATGATGTTCTCCATTGCCTTCTCGAAAGTTTCCAGAGGATCGTTGCCGGTCTTCTCCTGAATCATGGAGAAAGCCTCGTAAACGATCTTCTGAGCGACGCCCTTCTTGCCATCCAGCATCACGCTGTTGACCAGACGGGTGACCATCTTGGAATTGTAAATAGGATCAGCTAAGACATCGCGCTTAGCAATGTTACCTCTTCTAGGCATCTTTCTTCCCTCCTTCACAGAATGATATCATCGGTACTCGAAAGTAATAAAACTCCCGTTGTGTCACAAAGAGCTGACCTTACATAAACCGTTACCCTCCGCTCTTGAACAGCGGACTTGTTATTTATATAATGGAAAGCCGTTTATGGCGGTTCGTTCCTCAATTACTTCTTTGCAGCACCGGCCTTAGGACGCTTTGCGCCGTACTTGGAGCGGGCCTGATTACGGCCTGCCACACCCTGAGTATCCAGGGTACCACGGATGATGTGGTAACGCACACCGGGCAGGTCCTTAACACGGCCGCCACGGATCAGCACGACGGAGTGCTCCTGCAGGTTATGGCCGATACCGGGAATGTAAGAGGTGACCTCGATACCATTCGTGAGGCGGACACGAGCAACCTTACGCAGAGCAGAGTTAGGCTTCTTCGGGGTCATGGTACGAACAGCGGTGCAGACACCACGCTTCTGGGGGCTGTTCAGATCAGAATACTGTTTCTTCTGAGAATTGTAGCTCTTCAGCAGTGCGGGAGCGGTGCTCTTGGTAGCCAGAACCTGACGGCCCTTGCGTACAAGCTGGTTAAAAGTAGGCATTTTGTTTCTCCTTTCTTAATGATGAACATCGGATTCTTTCCGACTTTTTTGCCACACTTCCCCTACAGGGACGCGCAACAGTTATATAATACTCGTTCTGATTCGGAATGTCAACAGTTTTTCCAGAAAAAATTGCAATTATTCAAAAAACCGCCCCGCAGGAGCATTCTCCCGCGGGGCGGCATTGCGTTTATGGAATTTTCAGCCCGTCAGCACTTACTGCTGGTTTGCAGCAGCCAGCTCAGCAGCAACAGCCTCGTCGCGCTCAGCCTCACGGCGCTTCAGATCCTCGCGGACTTCCGGGAGACCGGTACCGGCCGGGATCAGCTTACCGATGATGACGTTCTCCTTCAGGCCAGCCAGCGGATCGACCTTGCCCTTGATGGCGGCTTCGGTCAGCACGCGGGTCGTCTCTTGGAAGGAAGCGGCAGACAGGAAGGACTCGTTTGCCAGAGCAGCCTTCGTGATGCCCAGCAGCACCTGCTGATACTCGACCAGCTTGATGCCCTCTTCGCCAGCGTCGATACGCTTCTGGAGCTCGGCATTGATGTTCTCAACTTCGAGGCGGTTGGCCAGCGCGCCGCCGATCAGGTCGGAAGAACCGGAGTCGGTCACGCGGACCTTGCGGCACATCTGGCGGACGATGACTTCGATATGCTTATCGTTGATCTCAACGCCCTGCAGACGGTAGACCTTCTGGACCTCGCTGATCAGGTAGTTCTGCACATCGCTCAGGCCCTTGATGGCCAGAATATCCTGCGGATACAGGACACCCTCGCGGGTGATGACGTCGCCCTTCTCCACACGGTCGCCGGGCATGACCCGTGCATGCTGGGTGAACGGGATGGAGTAGCTCTTGACGACCTCGGCGCCGCTCTCATCGTGGCCGGTGACCTTGATGACGACATTCTTCTTGGTATCGTCCTGAGAGACGACACCGGAGATCTCGCTCATGATGGCCATGCTCTTGGGGCGGCGGCTCTCGAACAGCTCCTCAACACGGGGAAGACCCTGCGTAATATCCTCTGCCGATGCGATACCGCCGGTATGGAAGGTACGCATGGTCAGCTGAGTACCGGGCTCACCGATGGACTCTGCTGCGATGACGCCGATGGACTCGCCCAGCTGGACGGGCTCACCGTTTGCCATATCGCTGCCGTAGCAGTGTGCGCAGACGCCGACTTTTGCACGGCAGGTCAGCAGGCTGCGGATCTTCAGCTTGGTGATGCCGGCAGCCTCAATGTCGTTGGCATCGTACAGGTCGATCATCTTGCCTTCGGGCACGATGACGTCGCCGGTGACGGGGTTGACCACGTCGCCCACGGCATAACGGCCAATGATACGCTCACGGAAGCTCTCGATCTTCTCTTTGCCCTCGTGGATCTCGGAGACCCACAGGCCGTCGGTGGTGCCGCAGTCGATCTCACGGACGATGACTTCCTGAGAGACATCGACCATGCGGCGGGTCAGATAACCGGAGTCGGCGGTACGCAGAGCGGTATCGGCCAGACCCTTACGAGCACCACGCGCAGAAACGAAGTACTCCAAGATGTTCAGACCTTCACGGTAGTTGGCACGAATGGGCATCTCGATGGTCTTACCGGCGGTGTTTGCCAGCAGACCACGCATGCCGGCCAGCTGCTTGATCTGGTTCATAGAACCACGCGCACCGGAGTCTGCCATCATGAAGATCTCGTTGTCCTTGGGCAGGTTTGCTGCCAGAGCCTTGGAGACCTTGTCGGTGGTTGCCTGCCAGATGTTGATGGTCTGGGTGTAGCGCTCGTTCTCGGAGATCAGGCCGCGGTTGAACAGCTTGTTGACCTGAGAGACCTGCTTGTCGGCGTCGGCGATCAGCTCGTCCTTCTGGGGCGG
>CALLRW010000027.1 GCA_938014215.1 uncultured Alistipes sp.
TCGTCCAGCGTGGCAGCAGGCAGCAGCTCGGCCTCCTGCGTGGTGGTGGCCTCTGCGTCTGCCTGCTCGGCAGCGAGGGCCGCGTTGGTTTTATCGCTCATTTCATAACTCCTTTCTGAGCAGCTGCCGATGCAGCTGTTTCAATGCGTTTGTTTGCGAGTGCTACATAGTCCGGGTTGACGTCGATGCCGATATAGTTTCGCCCCTCCTCGATAGCGACCGACGCGGTAGTGCCGGATCCTATGAACGGGTCAAGTACAATACCGCCTACGCGGCTCCCTGCACGGATGCAAGGGCGGACGAGCGCCGGAGGGAATGTAGCAAAATGGGCGCCCTTAAAGCCGGAGGTGCTTATCGGCCAGACGTCTCTCTTATTTTTGCGCAGCTGCGGTTTGTACAAGGCGCCGCTCTTTGTCCTGCTTTCCGTCCGTGCGTCATCCCCGTACTTACTACCACCAAAACGAGGGAGAGCTGCTTTCATGCTGCCGTTGGTTTTGCCGGGCTGCCTGTCCGATCCGTTTTGCCTCCCGACGTTCTGGCGGTATCGTCTGACGCTGCTTTCGGCGATGGGCTCGCTGATAGCCTCGGCGTCAAAGTAGTATCTCGAAGATTTAGAGAGCAGGAACAGGTACTCGTGGGACTTTGTGCATCGGTCTCTCACACTTTCCGGCATACAGTTGGTCTTTTGCCAGATGATGTCCTGCCGAAGATACCAGCCGTCAGCCCTTAGAGCAAAGGCCAGCATCCACGGGATGCCGATCAAGTCTTTGGCTTTGTAACCGGCAGGTACAGCTTTAGCTGTGTGGCCACACCTGTTTCTTGTGTTAGACGGAGGCTGCGCCCCTGATCTTGTGGCATAGCTGTCGCCGATATTGATCCAGAGCGTGCCGTCATCCTTGAGAACTCTATGTACTTCTCTGAATACCTCGACAAGGCGCTCGATGTACTCCTCTGGTGACGTCTCGAGCCCGATCTGTCCGGGAGTTTCATAGTCACGCAGCCCGTAATACGGCGGGCTCGTCACGCACATATCGCAGATGCCCGTCTCCATGTTTCTCAGGATGTCGACGGCGTCGCCGACAATAATTTTATTGGTTTGCATTATTCGGCCGGGCTCCTTTCTGCGAAGAAACGGTGCCCGCCTTCCTCGATGACGAAGATCTGGCTCTCGTGGAAGTCGCTGGTCACGAGGGCGGGGTTGTAGAAATAGAGGATCGGCTCGTCCACGACGGTCTCGCCTCGGTCGAACACGGCCGCGACGGCGTCCTTGACGCGCTGTGTGGGATCCGGCCGGCTCTTGGTGTAGCTGTAAAGGACGACGGCCTCAGAGGGGTCGACGCCGCGCTTCTCGGCTGCGTTGAGGATGCACTGAGCGACGAGCATCTGGCCCTCGAAGGACTCCCCGCCGGCCTCGGCCATGACCACGCGCTCGACGACGTCGCGCTCGGCGTCGGTCAGAGGGTAGCGCGCGGCGGGCTCGGTCGGCTCCACGGTCTCAGTGGCCGGGGCAGGGGTGTCCGGGATGTATGCGCCGACGGTGTTGGTCGGCGGCAGGATGTCGGTCTCCTGCTTGCTGCCGGCCGGGGTGGTGAAGATTGCCACAGAGATGCCGCCCAGCAGAAGGACGGCAGCGGCCAGCGTGGCAGCTCTCAGGGCTTTCCTCTTGGCACGGCGGCGCCGGCGTGTTATACTTGCGGTGCGGGATCCGTATGCTGGCAGGCTGCTGGATCTTCTCGCATGGGTCGCCCGGTCGCAACGGGCGGCCCTTTCTTTTGTGGTTTCCATTGGTTTCTCCTTTCACTGAGCCCGTGCGACGGTCAGATCACAGAGGGCGTGAGTGAGGTCGCTGAACTCGGTCTCTCGGACGGTGTCAGCGGTCAGCAGCACGAGGTAGTCGTTGTCGTAGTAGTCGATCTCGGAGTGCCGCTGCCGGTTTACTTCGTTTTTGTGGCGGGCGTAGGGCTCGGCACGGTTCCAGACGTCGTCAGGGATCCAGCGGTCGAGGCGATCCTCGACGCGCTCGCGCAGCTCCTCGCTCGTGATCGTGATCTCCGGGCTCATGCTGTCACCTCCGCGCCACGCGGGCCGGGAGCGTCTGCTCCGGGCGAGTCAGGCCCTTGCTGAAGCTCTGCGGCTCATATCTGACGCCCACGATCCGGCGGCCGCTGACGCCGTACTTGGGGTTGTAGCCGAACAGGTTGACGTAGCTGCCGAGATCCTCGCGCTCGTCGTCCATCGCCTTCAGCACCTCGAACAGGGCCAGCACGTCGTCGATGGCGCGATGGCTGTTCTGCACCTTGCCGGTGAGGTCGTAGGCGATGATCGCGTTGGCGAGCTTGTGCGGGTAGGCCCTGCGGTCTTTGTAGACCGTCAGGCTGTCCAGCCAGTCGATCCGGCCGACCTTCTGGCCGCGGAGCAGGCCACGGAGAAAACAGGCGTCAAACTGTGCATTGTGGGCGATCATCAGCGTCGGGCCGTTCTGCATGAGCTTGGCGATCTGGCTGGCCGCCTTGGCAGGCTGCACGCCCTCGGTCTGGAGCCGCTCGTCGGTGATGCCGGTCAGGCTGACGATGTTCTCCGGGAGGGTCTCGCCCTCCGGCAGCTTGATGAAGGTGTCCATCTTGCCGGCGATCCGCAGGCCGCCTGTGGCCGTGCGCTCCACGCGCAGGGCGGCGAGCTCGATGATCTGGTCGTTGTCGAAGTCGAGGCCGCTGGTCTCGGTATCAAACACGACGAGGGCCTTGTAGCGGTCGAACAGGGTGGAGAGGTTACTCATGCCGGGCCTCCTTCTCGCGGGTAGCTCTCAGGGTGCCGAGCATAAACGAGAGGGCCGTGGTCAGTTGATCCTCGGTGGCGAAGGTGCCGCCGAACTGCTCGGCCAGCGCCG
>CALLRW010000028.1 GCA_938014215.1 uncultured Alistipes sp.
CCATTCCATACGTTGCGCGGGATTACCTCTCGGGACAGGATGCAATGCTTGACAAGTTATTGGAGATTATTCGAAAGCAAAATAATACTCGACATAGTGAATTGCGCAATTTGACAGAAGAAAACCGAAAATCCTTAAAAGAGTAGGAACAAACTTAACAGCGCATATTATGAAACGCTTTGAAGAAATCAACAGTTCAAAGGTCGAGCGCCTTTCCCATGCCGAAACAAAATCGGCAAAGGGCGGGGATTTTTGCAGCTCTTGCATGAAAAGAGAACGAAAGGTAAAGATCCGGGTCCGATGACGAGGGCACATATATCATTTTCGGCCCGAAATAGTAATGTCTAATTGAGCCTGTCCAAATCCGAATCGTTAAACAGAATTTGGGCGGACCCCTCAAACGTTTGTAATATGAAATGGTTATTGTGCTTCTTACTGCTATGGATACATCTTGCACAGGCTCAAACACCCGAAAAGAGTCCGAATGTTGAGAGCTTTGAACAGCGTTCCATCCCTGTAAAAAACAGTGCTTTGGCAATCTTGGACGTCTGGACGCTTCATCCAGACATGTGGACTGAGTTGCCGACCAGTGCGATCCATCCTACCGTAGATTCGCTGTTGACACCGACCATAAAAGAGAAGTTACTGCAGCAGATCAATGCCCGTCACACCCAATTGGGGAAAGATACACTGTTAACGTCGGATCTGTTTTATATTCTAAAACCCTATATCGATTGGCTACATGAGATCGATCCGCACTATCGAATAGCTGCCAGAATACCGATAGACGGCCGCGTCTACAAAACAGAACGGAACTTTCTGAAAAAACGACGGGGGCTTGGCTTTAACCTGTTGCAGGTCAAAGATACCTTGATTGTAAATACCTCTGTCAACCCGCTATTTCGGAAAGGCGATATGATTGTTTCAATCAATGGCATCAAATCGTCTGACTTACTCGAATTCAATTATGATGATCGCTATACTACGCCCGAAATTCTACTGCAGAATTACTATTTTCAACATCTACGAAACGATTATACAGTTCAACTGATCCGGGGAAATAAATTACAGACGATCACAACGGCTGGAATGAAATACCAGAATGTTACCACATCTCTGGCTATCGAGGAGTCAATGGATCGTAATATCCGCATATACGAATCAGCTCAAAGTGGTTATATTGCGCTGCCTAAATTCTCTCGTTTCTTCAATCCGAGAATAATTAAGGTGCTGCGATCAAAGATTGCCGAATTTAAAGCCAAGAACTGTAAAAATATCATTCTCGATCTGAGATATAACACGGGCGGCAGCGGATATATGTTCGACAAACTATTGTCTCTGTTTATCGATCGTCCTACGATTCCCTATTTGAAATCACAGAAACTGAGGATTTCTTCGGAGACACGAGCCGATTATGACTTTGTCACGGAGGAGATGATGGGACAAACAGTCAGGTTACCGGATAGATATACAGTAAAAACGATTGAGCTAGACCCTGCATGGTATATAGGCGACGATATGCATATCTACATTTTAATAAACAGAAATACGGCATCCATCGCAGCCTCACTTTGTAATATATTGCAGTACAACGGTTCCGCATCATTGGTTGGAGAACCGCTTTGCCGTAATGCCCTTCGTTATGGAGAAACTGTGACTGGAAAGGCCTGGTTCTCCTCCTTGTTATATGAGGTTTCCGTCTCGACGATGGAATACGATGAACATACCCGAGCAGTCAAAGGGGTGCTGATGCCGGACATTGCCATCCCATACGTTGCGCGGGATTATCTCTCGGGACGGGATGCAATGCTTGACAAGTTACTGGAAATCATTAAATGTGATATAAAGAGTTAATGACTTATGACTCATTTGGAATTATCTTATTTCAATTTTTGGGTCGAGACAATAATTTAATTACGTCGGAGGATTCGTTGTATGAGGGTCACCAGTCACGTCAGATATAATGACATTTTTTGAAAGATAGACAATCTGAGAACGATATTATAATCAAACCATTCTGATTGCAAAACCTCTGTATAAACTCACATGATTTACAATGACAAGAATTGCATGTGAAATTACAAGATTACAAGCTACGAGATTTTTTTGGGGGGGGTATCTTCCGATATAACAACATTTCTGATATGAAGATGAATTATTTATGGGGTATTGTTACCCTGATGCTGGTGGTTTCCTGCACATCGCCGAATCAAAACCAGTTTCGATTGGAGGCCCAGATTGCTGAAGCTAGGCCTGCGGAACTCGTCTTGCTTACCTACCCGGTCTATCGGGAAGGTGCCTGGTATAAACATATGGATTCAGTCCGCGTGGTCGACGGAAAGATCCGCTTCGAAGGGGAAATCCCGGGAATTACTCCCGCATATCTCTCCTTCGAAAATATGGATGAAGTTGAGTTATATCTTGTTCCAGACAAGATGCATCTGCGAATGAACCGGTCGCATCCCTATGATTTTACCGGCTTGGAAGGCTCCCTGATGAAGGAGATCGGGGATTATCGGACGCAACTCGGAGCCGTTCCTCGGCAGAAATATGAGAAAAATCGCCGGGCGGTGGATCTAAACGGGCAATGGGCAGAGGCTTCTTCTGAAGATCGGGATTCTCTGTGGGGCCAATTTCTGCAGGCCGTTCAAGAGTTCAAATTGGAACAGGCCGTAGAGGATTCGCTTCGTATGGCATTTGTTGCGCGACATCCGGATTATGCGATTGCCCCTCATCTGCTGTATCTCTCAACACGGGTAAACCGGCACGAGCCACAAGAACTCAAAGCCCTGTATGACCGGATTCCGACGACTGACGAGAACCGGATCATGCGGGAGCTGGCCGGAATTCAACTTGCTTTCGTCATGGGAGACAGTGGATTCGAGGTCGGAATGCATGGCTATGATTTCACCCGCACCGACGCATCCGGAAACCTTGTCCGCCTTTCCGATTATGAGGGAAAATCGGTCGTGCTGCTCGATTTCTGGGCCTCGTGGTGCGGGCCGTGTCTGAAGGCGGCCCCCGCGATCCGCGAGGCGGCCCGGAAATATGCCGACAGAGGGCTGCAGGTCATCGGGCTCTCGGTGGATGACGATCCGCAGGCCTGGCGGGAAGCCCTCACGGAGCACGGTCTGGACTATTGTCCGCAGGTGCTGAGTTGCGAATCAGTCAATAGTGACGCGCTCTATTTCCCCGAGCAGGCCGATTTGGCGGATTTGTATCAAGTAACGCAGATTCCGTGTCTGATCCTGATCGATCGAGATAGCCGTATTGCCGCCCGCTGGCAGCGGATCACTCCGACGGAGGAGGCTCAACTGGAGGAAATGTTAAATTAGGCACTTACAGTCAGGTCGCCAGACAGGAACATTTCACCGTGAGGACTCCCGAACGAATCTGAGGCAAACCCCGTCGAGGGTCCTGCGGCAAGGTATGACGGTCGTTTTCTTGCAGGAAACGTATTGGACTGCCATGTCATCAAATTTTCCGCAGATTGGCGAATTTCCTAACGCTGCGAGCGGCCGGCGGATTGAAAAATATTGTTTCGATTCGCAGCCTATCAACCAAGAGGAGTGACGATCGCCGACCAGCCCCCATCAAAAACAGCACACCGGCTTGCGCCCCAGTTCCAACTCGCAGAGGACGCTGAGCGAACTGGGGCAACCGTCTGTGCGGAGGGCGTAGACACTCTCCTCGGCCATCGAAGCGATGGTGCAGTTGCGGGTCTGGGCGGTCTGCCAACCGGTCCGGCGGGCGTTGCGAACGGCAAAGATCAGGATGCGCTGCTCGGCCAGGGCCTCTTCGACAGCAGGCGGGTACCGGCGGTAGAGGGCGCGCCCCAGAGCCCAGATCACCGGGTGACGGGCTTTCAGCAGGAGTTCAAAGACGGATTTTTCGAGTGGGGATTGGAAGCCGCTGATTACGACGCGATCGGTTGCGCAACACGCTTCGGCCCAGCGCAAGGCCTGTTCCTCGACGGCCGGCGAGACGACGCACGAGGCGAAGAAGGCGACCTTCCGACGGTCGAGCAGGGCGAGGTTTCCGGTGTAATCGTAATCGAAAGCCATAAAAAACGTGGGTTGCCGCATTGACTTACCCCACACTCAGGCCTTCGCTGCCCCTCTTGAAATAAGCAACACGGACAGCCCACGCGAAACGTGTATTGCACAAAGCAGGCCATACAGCCGCCGCACAATACGTACGTTCACGGAGCGTCCTGTTACATTTCTTTCAAGAGATCAAATTTGCGAAGTTTGAGTGTGAAAGAAAACGTAACGAAACGTTCGTAAATATGTCTGGCTCCGTCCGCAGAGGCACGGAACCATTTACAAAAATAGGAAATTAAATCGGAAAACCGCCAACGTCCGCCGATTTTTTACGGCAAGAGCTTAGGTAATGAGACAAACGGACGAGAAGAGGCAGCATACAGCTGCATGGCTAATAAAATTTACTTATAAGTGAAATAAATTGCAAATAATGCATTATATTTGCAGAACAACTTTTGAAAATGAATTTTACCATTGTCGAAATACCGGAGTTGTCTGGAGAGAAATGTCAAATCTTCTCTATTCGATTTGATGAAGATGACGACACAATATATGAAAAATTCTCTGCCACATTTTACGATGAATATCAGGATGAAGTCCAAGATATATATGATCGTCTATTATTCATTGGCAAAGAAGGTGGAGCCCGAAGAGACTTCTTTAAACGGAATGAAGGAAAACCGGGAGATGGAGTTTGCGCATTATATGATAACCCAGACCACAAATTAAGATTATATTGCATTGTTTTTGGAACCGTAGCCATAATCTTAGGTGGAGGAGGCCCTAAACCCGAAGGTGTAAGAGCGTGGCAAGATAATCCAAATCTAAAAGCGAATGCCGAATTAATGATAAGGATATCACAAAGAATCACAAAAGCCATACATAATAAAGAGATTCAAGTAACAGACAAGGGATTATCCGGAGATTTAAGGATAATTGATGATAATAATGATGATGAATAATAAAAAAGAGAACATCTTACAACAACTTAATAAAGGGAGTAAGGTGAATTACGAAAAGGTTGCTTCGCGTATGAGGCTGGCAATCAAGATAGCTGATGCCATAGAGTCTGCAGGTATATCCAAAAAGGAACTTGCAGCAAAATTAGGCAAGCAACCGTCGGAGATTAGCAAATGGCTGAGTGGAACTCATAATTTCACACATGATACATTATTCGAAATATCTCAAGTTCTTAATATCAATTTAATTGAAACAAGCGGAACAAAAGAGCTATGTTCTGTCCCCATAGTTTCTGAAGACTATGGCTCTATTGCAACAAAAAGGATTCTGCTGAAAAATAAAGCTATTACAAGCAGGATATCTTCTAAAGATAGCTATTGGAAATCCATCTCTACAACCAATATACCAGTGGAATTTGCATATATATAGTAACGTCATGAATACTGATAACAGAGCCATACAATTCAGATTGGATCGCATTGAGGAACTAACATATAGTATCTCAGGAAACTCTGCTGAGATAATCAACCAAGATAATCTTGGAGTTCAATTCTTGGTACAAACATTTCTGAATAAAGAGGCAAAGTTGGTCAAATTAAAGGTCGGAGCAAAATACAATCTGGCAGAAACAACAATTCTAAACCTTGAACTTTTATTCGTATTCAATATTGATAATATGGAGAGATTTGTCAATATTGATACAGAAAATAAGCAATTGAAATTTAATGCCGATCTTATTCCGACATTTATTAATGTTGCAATTGGTGGCATGCGTGGCGTTTTGTTTGAAAAGACAAAAGGTACAGTATTCGCAAAATACCCATTGCCTCTGGTTGATTTGCAAGAACTCACAAAGCATAATACATTCCATGTAGAAATGTCATAAGCATCAAGCAATCTCTTTTTCTGGCAGCATAAAGAGAAAATAACTGTTAAATCCAACAATCGAGGGGCGAATAAATCCTCTCGATTTTGTTTTTATTGGGGTGAAATGATTATTTTTGTTAGAGTATATGTAAACAACCGGAGGGTAGTGTTTCAAAAAGTGTGTCTGGGAAGGAGCCTTCAGATTCTTCAGATATGCAAATATAACAATTCTTGTTTTCAGATCCACACGCCGCGGCGTGTGGATCTTATTTTTGTGTTATAGTCTTCACTCGGGGAATAATTCCCGATCCAGGTCGATCCGCGGCACCGGCCTCAGATAGGATTTCTTAT
>CALLRW010000029.1 GCA_938014215.1 uncultured Alistipes sp.
CGCCTCGCGGATGTAATCCTCCTTGACCTTCGCCCGCTCCGGAGCCTGCAGGAAGGCGGCCATCATGCCGAAGGTCACACTCCCGTCGCGCAGCCCGAAGACACCCCACAACAGTGCCAGGGCGTAGCCCGCCATGAAGCCCAGCTGCACCATCGATCGCGAGAAGATGGCGAAGTCGGTGCGCTGCAGCACCTGCCGCTGAAGCGTCAGCTGCAGCCCGACGAGCCGTTCGACCGCCTGCCGGGTGTACTCCAGCGTGCGGATCAGGATCCGGTGCTGGAGATTCTCCTGCAGGTGGCTCTGGATCGTGCTGTCCATCCGGCGGATCTCGCGCGACATGCGGCGCATCTTCCGCACGTAGCCCTTGCTGAAGAGCAACGCCACGGGCATGATGAAGATCAGCGTGCCGGCCAGCCGCGCATCCAGCTGCGACAGGAAGAGAAAGGCCCCGATCAGCTGGATGACGGTCACGGCTACCGACGGAACGGTCCGGCTCAGCGCCTCGGTCACCGTGGCGACATCCTCCTCCAGACGGTTGAGCAGGTCTCCCGTATGCAGGTCGCCGTTTCCGCGCCAGCGGCTCCCCATCAGGTGGATGAAGATTCGGCGGTGGAGTTCGTTGCGGAGGCGGATTTCGGTGCGGGCCGACAGGCGGCTCCGCGCCACCGACAGCAGCAGCTGTGCCACCAGCGTCGCCACCAGCCACCCCACATAGAGCGGCAGCGAGTCGTCCGAGACACCCGTCGCGATGTCGATCAGGTGTTTCGAGACGTAGACGAAGAGGAGCGAGACACCGACATGCAGCGTCCCGGTCACCACACACCCGGCCACCGAACGACGGAAGCCCCGTGAGGCCCGCCACAGCCATGCCACACAGTCGTGGATCCGCAGAGAGGTAAGCATACGAAATGTTTTTCCGGTTTCCGCCCCTATCTCCGCATCATCCGCCGGCAGACAAAGAGCAGCCCGCGGCGCAGCGGCAGCAGATGGCGCCAGAGCGAGGCCCGGCACCGCTCGCCCCACGACGAACACGAGACACGACGTCCGTTGCGGATGATCCGCACGGCGCGTGCCAGCACGTCGTCACGCCGGCACTGCTCCGTGGCACGGAGATTCCCGTCGCCCATGAGCAGCAGCCGCTCGCCGTCAACCGCATAGATGCGGTGCAGCACAAAGCCCCGGTCGGGCAGGTGCACCAGCACGATGTCGCCCACGGCGACCTGCCGGCAGCGGTTCAGTTCGACACAGTCGCGGCCGTCGACGATGAACGGGAACATGCTGTTCCCGCAGGCCCGCAGCGTGACGGTGGTCCCGTCGTCCAGCAGGCGGATGACCTCGGCAAAGAAGAGGTCGTTGTTCAACTGCAGTTCCCGAGATGGCATCGGCTTCGAAAAGGGTTGAAAAGGGGTCTTATTCATGCGAAAAAATCCCCTTTCCCGCCGTCGGACGGGAAGGGGGATAGACGGACGGCCCCGAAACAGCACGGAAGCAAAGAGCCCCGGCAGCGATTCGAGACCGCTGCCGGAAGCCCCGTCCGGATCGTTTCAATGGGCTCGCCCCGAAGGGTTTACTTGCTGCGCGTGATGACGGCGCGGCTCAGACGCGGATCGTCGTAGAACATGTTCTCGACACCGCCCTTGTAGTCCACCTCAAGCTGAGACTCGTTGACACCGAACTCCTTGACCAGGCAGTCGCGAACGGCCTCGGCACGTGCCTTGCTCAACCGCTCGTTGATCTTCTTGCTGCCCGTTCCGGCATCGGCATAACCGACGATCGTGTAGACCGTCGAGGGGTCGCCCTGCTTGATCACCTCGGCCATCATGCCCAGGTTGACACGGGCCTCGTTCGAGAGCTTGCTCTTGCCGATCTGGAAGGTCACCAGATTGGCCGAAGCAATCTGCTTGGTCAGCGTCTGGGCCTTGGCCTTGTCGTTCTCGGCCAGCGCCTTCTGCAGACGCTCGTTGTCGTCGGTCAGCTGATCGATGCGGTCACGCATGGCGTTGATGGCCTCGGTCGGGTAGATCGTACGCGTAACGGTCTTGCTGCGGTTCCAGCCGCGGGGCTTGATCTTGTAGGTCACACCGATCGTCGCAGCGAGCAGACCCTCGCCCGTACGACCGCCGGACTCGCCGTCAAACTGATCGCCGACCCACGTGCCGCGCAGATCGAGGTTCAGATCCCAACCGGCACTCAGACGGAACGTATTGAGGATACCGATCTGGCCCGACACATCGGTCCGTTTGGGATCCTGCGTGGCGCGCATCAGACCCACTCCGGCATAGGGAATGCAGTTGTAGAAGCGCGTCTCCTTGTATCCGCTGATGATGTTCGAGAAGTTGAACATCGCCTCGAGGTGGAAGTTGTAGTAGTTGAGCTTCGACTTGTAGAGACCCTCGCCCCAGCCGTCGACCTGTTCGCCGGTCGAGTGGGCAGCTCCCCAGCGGGTGGCTCCGTTGAGCTTCCAGCCCGAATAGCCGAACCGCACGCCGACATCGGGCGAGAACCACTTGCCGATGTTGATGTCGAGCGCCGGAGAGATCCGCTGGCCGAAGGGCAGCTGCTTGTCGTGGTCACCGAAGAAGACCTGCACACCACCGCCGACACTGACCACCCAGTTGCTCCAGAAACGGTTGGTTTCCACCTTGTGTTTGTCCGTACTGTACTCCACGGTCTGCGTGGTATCGGCTTTCAGTGCGGGCTGAGCGAAGGCCATGCCGGACACCGCCACGGCCAGGGCTGCCAAAAATATTCTTTTCATGATGTTTGAATTATTAACAGATTAAATTATTCCGCGGTCGTCACAAAATCTCCGCTCGTAATCTTCGCATTCATCCACGTCAGACGCTCGGTGAAGGCCCGCTTGAGCGAAGCGATGGCCTCGTCGAAGGTCATATCCTCGTCGCCGTTGTAGGCGGCTCCGGCCGTTACCTTGATCGACGAGCCGATGGGCCACATGGCCTGGTTGAAGCGATCCGACACACGGTTCTGATCGGCCAGACGGTCGATCTCCGACTCCACGCCCAGCAGCGCCGCATAGATGGCCGGCCACCGCGACTGAACCCGCTGACGGAACGTCTCGTCCTTGAACAGCAGCGGATACCACATGTAGGGCATGTCGTTCTCGTAGTCGGGACTCCAGGGCCAGATGGTGGACTCGGCCAGTTTCGAGGCGCCGTAGAGCCACTCGTCGGTCTGGCGGCAGGAGTAACCACCGCCGTACTTCGCATTCAGGGAGGCCACCTGGTCGGGGAGAACGAAGGTCTGCCAGTCGAAATCCCACACGGGACCGGCCGTCAGCGGACCCTCGCCGTCGATCAGCATGTAGACACTCTTCGGATGCTTGTACTCGTCGTTGAAGGTCAGCTCCTGGATCAGGAAGTAGTCGACCACGGAGTTGATATCCAGATCGGCGTAGGCCGCCGCATAGTTGCCGCTCTCGAGATTGTCCTCAACGGCCTCGACCCGCGCCCGGACCTGGTTCAGGATGTTGTCGTCCGTCACCTCGTCCTTGAACATGCAGGGCAGACCGCGTCCCGTACGGAACTTGTCCGCCTCGTCGAAGTTGTCGTCGAACTCCAGCAGGTAGCCGCAGTCGGCCATCGTCGGATTGGGATTGCTCTCCAGCACATCCTCGTAACAATCCTTGATGTCGACACGGTCGCCGTCGATCTTGATCTGCTCGCAGAGGAAGTAGTTGCCCACGTGACGGCCGTTCATCACCACCTCAACGGTATAACCGCGGGGGCTCCAGCCGATTCCGTCCGTATGGGCATCGGCCGTGCGGTGGGCGATGTCCAGCGCCACGGTGTTCCGCAGCAGCGTGCGGTCCATCCAGCTGGCCAGCAGCACCCAACGCTTGTGCTTGGGCATTCCCAGCACCGAGGCCTTGCTCACGAGTTTGATGGCAAAGGGCTTCTTCGGGAAACCCTGCGTGGAGTTGCCGCGCAGGCGGATTCCGCAAAGAGCGCCGTCGACATCCACCGAACCGTCGGCCTTGTAGACCGTCATGAGGTCGGTCTCTTCCCAGTCGGAATCCTTCGCACGAACCTTCAGACCGGCTTCAGCCCACTCAACGGAGCCGTCACCGCTCTGGGTCAGCACCACGACGGGAAGCCCCGAATTGGTGACCGTCACCGTATAGTCGCGGCTCTCTACACCGTCCGAGACCGTGTAGACCACCGGCTGACTGAAGTCCTGCTCGCTCTCGCCGCTGATCTGCTCCTCACCGTCGACCGTCACCGTCAGGCCGTCAGCCACCGTGAAGGCGGGCTTCAGCCGGAAGTCGTGGAGGTAGGGGATGCAGCCGGAGATCTGCCCGCCGTCGATGGTCAGCGTCTCGGCCTCGGAGGTCGTGGGACGCGTCTGCCCGGAGGCATGGACCAGCTTCGTCGAGAGGATCTTGCCCGCGTTGGCCGCCGCCGTGAACGAGAACGACGTGATGACGGGACGCGCCGTCACCGTCACGTCCGTGTAGTTCTCCAGCACGAGCGGGAAGGTGTAGCAGGTATTCGGAGCGAAGTCGACGAGTGCCGTACGGCGGAACTCGGCCTTGTGCTGCCGGGTGAGGATCGTGATGAGGATCTCGTCGCCCTGGCGGATGTCGGGCGCACAGGTCATGTAACCCGTGTAGTGCGCACCGTCGTTCAGCGCGGGCGAGTCGCTCCAGGTCATCGTCAGGCGGTTGGCCCCTGCGGCATCGCCGGTCCACGTCACGTCCTTGGTCGTGAGTGCGGTAGCGAGGTCGAAGGTGAACTCACCGCCCAGACGGCGTCCGTCGGGCAGCGTCAGGATGATCTGTTCAAGGTTGTCGCCCTCGAGGGCCGTTCCCGAAGCGTCGATGTCGAAACGCAGCAGCGAGAAGAGGTGTTCGAAGTCGAACGTCCAGCGGTCGTCCGTATTCTTCGAAGCGGGCACACCCACCTTGTAGTCGGACTCGAGCCGGCCGGTGGACATGTCGAACGTCTGTTCCAGTTTGAGATTGCCCCGGACGGCGGCAAGATCGGCGGCATCGTTTGCGGCATCGTACGGATAGTAGGCGAAAGCGGGTGCATCCCCTCCGGTCATCATACCGGAGAAGGATGCTTCCGCTGCATTTTCCGTATTGGCGGCCTCGAAAAGCGCATTTCGCGAGGAGCCGTCGCCGTAGACGCCGATGCGGTCACCGGGCGACCAGAGAATCCCCGTCACGCCCTCGGGCGAGGAGCCGTCCACGCAGGTGCGGGTCTCGATGGATCCGCCCATGCGGGCGAGAATCGTCACGGAGTGACCCGTGACGTTCTGCTCGGCAATGGGGTTTTCCTGACAGGCGCCCAGTCCCAGCATGCAGCACGCCAGGAGAGCACAGTTTTTTGGGAATCTGCTCATGAACGGCTGTGCTTATTTGTCCCAGCCGATGGCGTTGCCGCCGTTCGAGTAACCGGCATCGTAGTTAGCCGCAGTCGTTCCGGAGGTTCCTCCAGCCTTGCGCAGGGCGAACTTGAAGTTGTTGTCGATCAGGGTCTGGATCAGCCAGTCGCTCTTGTACAGAGCTCCCGACCCTGACTGCTTGTCGGCAAAGTTCATGTAAACCAAGCCCAAGCCGGCATTTTCCGTACGATTCTGCAGGGCATCCACACCCATCTGGTTCATATCCTCAGCCAGAGCTACTATGCCATTGTCGCGGCCATTGATATCTCCACTGTCCGTATAGCGGCCACCCAGGTCATTCATGAACCAGGTCTTGTGCGAGGTATCGTTCTTATAGGCATCAACACTCTCCTCGAAGAGTTTCGTGATATACTGTCTCTTCTCAGCCGTAGTTGCCTCCTGGCGAGTTCCGACCGTCGTCACCTCCTGATAATACCACCGTAACTTACCGGGCGAATTTTCATACCATACGGGAGCACCCCAATCCATCGGCATACCGCCATTGGCATCCTGATAGCCGTCCGGGCCGTAGGCTGAAATCCAATAGGTAAACATGATCGGAGCTGAACCGGTATATCCGCTGATCATGTCCTGCGAATTGTAGTTCGCTTTCAGAATGATCTTGCCCTTGACATCGTCGATCGTGGTATTGGGCGTAATCTCGCCGGTATAAATACGATTGTCGGTATTTCCTGCCAACTCATTGACCTTATCACGCAACCGCTGGATCCAGGTTTGTTCGGCATTAGTGGCATTTTCATCCCATATCCACTCATAAGTCGGTATTCCAAGAATACTTCCTGTTTGTTCACGATGTCCCGTTCCATAATAACTATCACCGGTAGTATAGGTAAGCATTACAAAGGCAAATTCATTCGGTTTACCGGCATCTTCACAAGTTTTAAGATACGATGCAATATTTTGAATTGCCTTTTCCAAAGTCATTACAGGATGGTTCTGATCCTCCGCTACCACATACACATCATGGGTAAATGTATTATTTTCAGGACGCCATGACCCTTCAGAATTTTCACCTTTAACAGCCGTCTGCAGAATAAAGGCACGGACACCATCCGTAAACTGCTGCTCGATGGAGGCAGTTTGGTAAACATAAGGATTTCGGAGTCCGGCAGTATTTTCTTTCGTCAACACCGAGAATTTGCTGCCCGGAATCGAGAGCTCCGATACGTAGATGTCCGGATCGAGCGACGACATCCAGTAGTTCGTACCGCCAATCGCCAGCTTGGGCAGAATCACTCGGTTGATCTTGTGCGGGGTGACAGCAGCCGTCTCCAACGTCTTCCGGCAGGGAGCTCCGTTCAGCAGTGAAACCGTAATCTGAAGCGTCTGCTCCCTAACGGTGTTATTTACGTCCTGCGGAATGATATAGGCCTTTACGTTCAGCAGTTCACCAGGGTTGAGTTGAATGAATCGACCCTCCTTCTTGTCGTAGCAGGGAATCGAGATCGTACTCCGCTCCTCGCTGAAATTGCCGACAGGCGTGCAGGTCGCCGTAACTTCCGAACTCTTGAGTTTGGCTGCACGGATGTTGCAGGTGAAGTCACCGGTCAGGATCGGCTGTGTACCGTCCACCGCCGACACGTTGATGTTGGTGATGGTAGCCGTTCCCGATTGGGGGCCCTGCACCGTAATGTCCAGCACGGTCACCAGATTCTTGAAGGCCAGATCAACCGGATCTTTCTCATTCACCTTCGAAGGATCAACCTGCGTGTAGGCATACATGTAGGCATAGTCCATATTCGGCAGACCAAAATAGGTCGGTTTGCCATTAAATGCAGGATCCGTACTTGTCAAGGTCCCTACGCGCCACTCCTGAACCTGCTGGGTTACAGGAATGTTGGCCGTGATCAGTCCAGTCTCGTTCTCCTCTGCCGTTCCCTTGACAGCACTGGCCGGGTAGAAGGCATAGAAATTATGCAGCGTGTTCCGATCACCCCACTGCAGACCAGCCTCTGCAGCATTGACCTTGACCACCGACTCGGCGGTAGCCGTCGGATCCTCGCCATTCATCACCGGCGTGACCTTATAGTCGACCAGGTGGTTGGCCGGCGCCGACGACTGCAGACAGTAGATCGCAATCTGATCGGAGCCGTCTGCCTCCCAGTAAACAGGCACTCCGGAATTACCTCGATCTCCATACACCGTACGCGTCTCGGCATCACCCGACAGCCGGGAACCGAATATAATCTCGTCTCCGGTCTGTACGGGGTTCTTCACCGTGTTGTCCTCCAAGCCGTCGTTGGTACAACCGCTCAGACCCGCAGCAAATAGTGCGCTCAACAGTAATATACCTCTTTTCATAATTCGTAGATTTAATTTGTTAGTCCCAGCCTTCATTCGAATAATTGCCTTCCCAGGACGAATCCGGATTGGCAAATCCGTGCTCTTCGATGGTTACACCCTGGGCATTCTCGGTTCCACCTTCGTAGACCGAGGCCTTCATGAAACCCTCTTCCAGCTCCACCTCCAGCTGCTCGGTCTGTGGAGCCTCGTACGTGTTTTGATTTTTCATACTATTCCTCAATTGATTTTTAAGTTCATTAAGTATGGCCGTCACGGCCTGTCATCGGTTGTTGGTCTCTGTTTTAATGCTTCATACGCCATTCTTCCTTTTTTTTATTGTTAAACTTATTTTTTCTTCTTCCCATAGCCATAGCCGTAACCATATCCGTAGCCATAGCCATATCCATACCCATGTCGATGCGGATCGACTCCGTTCAAAATCAGAGCCATGTTCCGCAGTTTCTTCTCTTCATACAGCGCCTCGATGTCCGGCAGCTGGCGGCGGTCCAGATGCCCCGCTCGGATCACGAACAACGTCAGATCCGCAATGCGGTTGGCAATGCTGGCGTCGGCGATGATGCCCACCGGCACATTGTCCGCAATGATCACGTCGTAACGGTGGCGAAGCTCCGCAAAGAGTTCGTCCAGACGGCTGTCCATCAGCAGCTCCGCCGGGTTGGGCGCCGTGGCGCCGAACGAGATGACGTCGTAGTTCTCGCGGTGCTGGATGATCTCGTCCACCGTCACCGTCGGATCGGCCAGGTAGTTCGTCACCCCGACCCGATGGGCCCCCAGATGGCGGCTCAGCGTACCCTTGCGGATATCCAGGTCGACCAGCACCACCCGCTTCTTGGCGTAGACGAAACTCATGGCCAGGTTGCGCGCAATGAAGGTCTTGCCCGCCCCCTCGTTGAACGAGGTGAAGGTGATGACCTGCACCGGATGGTCCTTGCGCGACATGAAGGCCATGTTGGTCCGAAGCACCCGGAAGGCTTCGGCTACCATGCTGTCCTCGTCCAGTTCGACTGCGGCTCCCGGCTTGCGGTGGCGGCGCGAGGCCTCGCGGTCAATCGGGATCTCACCCAGGAAGGGAACGCTCACCGCCTTCTCCACCTCCTTGCGGCTGCGGATGCGCGTATCGAGGAAGAGAACCATCAGCCACACCGCACCCGGAATGGCCAGTCCGACCAGAAGTCCCAGCAACAGAATCCGGTTGCGTTTGGGAGAGATCGGGGCGTTGCTGCCCTCGGCTCCGTCAATCACGCGCGCGTTGTTGTCGGCCATCGCCTGCGAAAGGGCGTTCTCCTCACGCTTGTTGAGCAGGAAGAGGTAGAGCGCCTCCTTGATCTTCTGCTGACGCTCGATCGAGAGCATCTGCCGCTCCTTGGTCGGGATCGACGTCACGCGGTCCTGCGCCTGAAGTTCGCGGCTCTGCGCGTCGTTGCGCTTCATGTTCAGCGTGACGATCATGTTGTCCACCGCCCGGATGATGTTCTGCTTCATCGCCCGCAGCGTGTTGTTCAGCTCGAGCACCACGGGGTTGTTTTCGCTGCTGTCGTCGATCAGTCCGTCACGCTTGAGCTTGGCCGTGTTGTAGAGGTTGATCTGACTCTCGATGTTCATGTCGCCGATACCCGTGTTGGTCGGGATCAGGTCGGTCTCCTTCGTCGGGTCGGTCAGATACTCCTTGATGAAGGTCGCCAGCCGCAGCTGCGTCTCCAGCTCCATGGCGTCGCTGTTGTACTTCTGCGACTCGTTCATGTACATGCCGGCCGACGAGGCGATGTCGACGATCTGGTTGCGCTGCTTGAACGACTCGAGGTCGGACTCCACGCTGCCCAGCTCGCGTTCGATGATGATCAGTCGCTCGTTGATGAAGTCGGCCGTGTTGACCGCTACCTGGTTCTTGTCCCGGATGGCCTCCTCGTTGTAGACGAAGATCAGCGTGTTGAGCACATCCTCGGCACGCGCCGCCGAGTTGTCCTTCAACGCCAGGGTCAGGATCGACGACTCCTCCTCTTCCTGCTGGATGCCCAGCGAGCTGCGGTAGAGGTTGACCATCGCCTCGAGCGGCAGCTTGCGGACCCGGATGGGGACGTTCAGCCACGACTCGTTGTAGAAGTTCGTCGGCGTAACCACGATCCGCATCCCCTTGGCCACCTCGAGCGTATCGTTGAACGATACCTCACAGCGCGGCTTCACGGCGGGCAGCCCCGCAAATTCGGAGAGTTCGACCCGTGTCTTCTCCTTCGGGGTCACCGTCAGCGAGAAGTGCTGCTCGGGCAGGGCGTCGAGAAAACGCACCTGGACGGGTGCCTGGGTGTAGAGTTCGTTGTCGCGCAAGCGGTCCTCGACCAGATAGCTCACGTCGGCGTGCAGGCGCTGCACCACCTCGCGCATGAGCTTCTTCGAGCGGAACTGCAGGATCTCGTTGGCAACGTTGACCTTGTTGATGATGTTGTCGAAACGGTCGAGGCCCGTCGTCGAGGTCTTGTTCGAGGGATCCTTGATAATGACCGTCGCCGAGCGGTAGTAGACCAGCGGCGAACGGGCGTAGTGATACCACGCAATCCCGACGCAAACCACCACCGACAGGAGAAACCATTTCCATTTGGAGGCCAGATAGACGACCAGATCGATCAGATTGAGACCCTGGTCGCCCTTTGTAGTAGAAGAGTTCGTCTGCATATCGTTTTCAGCACGTTGTATTCATCACTTGAGACTGAGTACCCACAGCAGCGAGCAGACGACCGACAGGGCCGTAAGCATCGTGCGGGCCAGCTCCCAGTTGCGGTCCGTCGAGTCGCGACGGTAGTATTTGGGCTCCATCTCCACGTAGACGATGTCGTTCTGCTGGAGGTAGAAGCAGGGCGAGTTGAAGAGTTCCGTACTGCGCAAATCGTTCAGGAAGATCTGACGACTGCCACCGAACTCGCGGATCACCGCCACGCGGTCGACCCGGGCCTTCTGGGTCACGTCTCCGGCCATCGCAATGGCCTCGAGCAGCGTCACCCGGTCACCGTCGGCCGTGAAGGTGCCGTTGCGGTTCACGGCCCCCAGGACCGTATACCGGAAGTTCAGGAACTCGATCGACACCAGCGGGTCCTTCATGTAGTTGCCCGCCTCGATCCGGCCCTTGATCAGGTCGCGGACCTCGCTGACGGTCAACCCCTCGACGTGCAGCTTGCCCAGAATCGGGAAGTCGATGTTGCCGTCGATATCGACGCGGTAGCCCCGCTCGTTGACCCGGGTCGAAACGTCGGCATTCACCTCGCCGTTGGTCCCGACGCGGAACGTCCCGCCGAAGATGTTGAACGGGATGGCCAGTTCGGGATTCTTGCAGCTGACCGTGATGCTAAGCCGGTCGTCGCGGTGGACGACGGCTTCGTACTTCGTGTCGATGGGATAATCCTCGCCCACCTGCATGTCACTCAGATAGACGTAGTTCTTGCGCGAGCAGGAGGAGACCAACAGCACCAGCAGAAGCAGGCCTGCCCGCAAAAAGAGAGATTTGTTCATATTGTGTAAAGTTGTGCATTCATCATTCAGCGGATGCCGTGCAGCGACTCGTAGCAGAGTCGGGCCGCTTCGGCATCGGGACGGCAGGCAAGCAGCCCCACCGGGACCGATTCGGCCAGCCGGATCAGCGTATCGTAGAGGCGGCTCAGCAAGTCGGAGTCCTGACAGATGACCGAGCAGCCGGGATAGAGCGCCACAAAGGCATTGGCCCCCTCCTGTCGACGGAACCGGTTCTCGGGCGCCTGCGACAGCCGCACCATGCCGCCGATCGGGAAGGCCAGCGGACGGTAGCAGGGGGTCTTGCCGCTCCACGGCGTACCGTAGGCCCAGGCCCGGCCGTCGCGCAGACGGACCGTCGGGTTGTCGTCGTTGAGCAACTCGGTGCCGGGAAGGTGGCGGATCCAGAGCGACGAATGGGTGCTCTTGCCGGTACCGCTCCGCCCCATGAAGAGGTAGGCGACGCCCTCGTGGAAGACGGCCGAGGCGTGGATCGAGAGGGCCTCGTGGTAGAGAATCGCCTGCGAATAGGCAATCCGGAGCAGCGAGGCGAGGATGAAGCCCGCATCACGATCGTCGAAACGCAGGGCAATCCGCACCTCCGAGAAGTCGCGGTTGGCCGTCATGCGGTGCATCACCCCGTCGGGACGTGCCGAAAGGGTCACGACGTATCCGCCCCGGCGGTCGTAGAGGCGCACGAGCCCCATGTCATTGACCGACTCGTCGAGCAGCCGGCCGTCGATCGCCGCGGCCGTGGCTCCGTTCAGCGGCTCGACGTCGCACGTCAGCAAGAGCGGCTCCCCGCCCGTTCCCTCCGCCCGGAAAGCCCGGAACGAAGGAAGCAGGGCATTGACGTCGCATCCGACGGGAAGCCGGAGACGCCAGACAAAATCGGCGATCCGGAAATGAAACTCCTGCATCATCAGAACTGTCCTTTGATCAAACCGGTGAAGATCCAGAAGGCCTCCTTCGGGGCGTAACGCAGTGCGAAACGCAAGTTGGCCAGAAACGAGCGGGCCGTATCCAGTTTGCGGCCGACGAGGCTCCGTCCGGCGGATTCGCGGCCCGGCTGGTAGTGGCCGAAGTTGCCGCCGCGCCAGACGATCTCAAGCAGCGGTTCGGCACTCGGGGCCAGTTCGCCGTAGGGCAGCGTGGCGGCCGGAAGCCCCAGGCAGTCGACCAGGAAGGTGTGCAGCATCGGGTTCCAGCGACCGAGCCCCCAGCGGCGGCAGCAGGCCTTCATCGCTTCGGGATCGATCCCGTCGTGCAGCCGGTAGCAGGCGCGGGCCATGTCGCACAGCTGACGCAGGCCGATTCCGCGGCCCAGGGCGTGTTTCAGGATATGGAGGTCGAGCAGCAGCAGATTCACGAACGGCGCCGGCACGGGAACCGTCATACCCGACGACTCCGGAAGAGTCATCCCGACACTCCCCCTGTCGCGGATCAGCCGTGCCGCATCGCGCTGCAGAAAGGGGTTGTGCAGATCGAAGAGCCGCACGTGGTGTTCGATCTCGAAACCCTGCCAGCGATAGAAGAGGCTGCCGTCGGGCATTCGCCGGACTGCGGCGCCCCGGCGGTGCATCCACTCCGCGGCCTGCTCCGACTGTCTCCGATCGCGAAAGAAAAGATCGATATCGCCGCACTCCCGCAGCAACGGCCTCTCATAGTAAGCGGCAACACCCTGTCCCTTTTGGAGGACAGGGTCGAAGCCCCGGGTGCGAAGTTCGGTATAAAGGGCCGACAACGTCCGGTTCATCCCGCGGTTCCGGCGCTCGATGGCATCCACACCGACCGTCCAGCGGATCAGAACGGCCGGTGACGGCAGCAACTCCTCGGGCAGAGTCTGCAACCCCCGGAAAACCAACCCGGTAACGGTCTGCTGCCGGGCCAGCCGGAACAGCGCCATCCATTCGTCGTCACTCATCGGGAAACAGGCGATGTCGTCGACCTCCCGCTCCCACAATCCGGCACGCAGCAGAGTCAGCAACCCGCGCCGCATGCGTTCCATCGCATCGTCCATACACTCGGCTCTCTGCGAGCCTCCGTTATCATTTATTCAATCAGTCCGAACTTCTCCCAGGCTGTCAGCTGCCGCTCCACATCGCGGCGGGCCACCTCGGAATCAACGCCGTAAAGCCCCGCCAGCCAGTCGGAAAGCTCCTCCACCGTCGAGTCTCCCTTCGACAGCTGCTCCCACAACTGGGCCGCCGTATGGTTCAGGCTGTAGACGTAACTCATGTTCGCCTTCTCGGCACTCGCCTCGACAATCATGTACTGCCGGCCGATCTTCCGCAACTGCAACCCCGCCTTCGGGTGCACGATCCTTCGCTCCATAGTCCTCCGATCAGAATTTCTTGCCCGAAAGAATCGATACGGCCGTCAGCCAGATGATCTTCACGTCGAGCCAGAAGGTGCGGTTGTAGAGATAATCGAGATCCATCCGCAGCCGCTCGAGCATCTTGTCCATCGTATCGGTGTAGCCGTTGTAGAGCGTGGCCATCGAGAAGAGCCCCGGACGCAGCCGGTACAGGAGTTCGTAGTTGGCGTTGATGGCCGTAATCCGGTCGACGAAGTATTTGCGCTCGGGACGCGGCCCGACGAAACTCATCTGACCGAGCAGCACGTTCCACAACTGCGGCAGTTCGTCCAGATGGTGGTCGCGCAGGAAGCGCCCCACTCGCGTCAGACGGTCATCATCCTTCTGACACAGCACCGGCGTACCGTCCTCCTCCGAGCTGGTCGACATCGAACGGAACTTGTAGATCGTAAACGGACGTCCGCCGTATCCGATCCGTTCCTGCTTGAAGATGGCCGGACCTCCATCCTCGCGTTTGATCAGCAGCCAGATAATCAAAAAGGCAGGTGCAAACACAACCAAACCCAACACACTTCCTACCAGATCGAAGAGCCGCTTGGTACATTTCGCCGCCACGGACATCTCACCGCGTCGTCGATAGTCGCGTTCGCTCAGGTTGATGTCCAGAGCTTCGGCGACGACTTTCGTAGCATCATCTCTCATAACGATATAGATTTAAACACTTATTGATCATTTGCTCCCGGGTGAAGAGTTCCCGGTAACGCCGCAGGGCGCCGGCCGAGTAGCGGCCGTCGACCGCCTCCTGACGCACCACCTGTTCGATGGCCCGGGCCAGCCCCTGTGCATCGCCCGGCGTGACGTTGAGTCCCGATTCGCCGTGGGCGTTGACCCACGCGACCCCCGAATGAGGGATGTTCGTCGCTACGACCGGCTTGCCGCACGACATGGCCTCGATCTGCACGATGCCGAACGCCTCGGTCTTCTGCACGCTGCTCAGGCAGAAGAGCGTACAGGCACCGTAGTAGGCCGGCAGCTCCTCGTCCGGAATCCGACCGAGAAGTTCGACCCGGCGTTGCAGGCCGAGCGCCTCGATCTGCCGCTGCAGCTCCTCGTGCAGAGGCCCCGCCCCGCCGATCAGCACCACATAATCATCGGTCAGGTAACGCGCCGCCTCGATCAGGCTGGGGTAACCCTTATAGGCGACCAGCCGCCCCAGCGAGAAGACGATCTTCCGGTTGCCGTAACGCTCGCGAAGCTTCCGGACCGCCTCGGGATCGGGCCGGACCGGATCCGTGCCGATGGGCAGGCAGAAGGTTTTCCGCTGCACCCCCTGCAGGAAGGGTGATTCGGCCAGGTAGACCGGCGAGGTCCCGACGATCCGGTCGGCCCGCCGCAACAGCCACGACTGCAACGGCCGGTAGAGGGTCAGCAGATAGCGTTGTTTCTGGATATCGCTGTGCCAGTGAAGGATCACCCGCCCCCGGTAGCCCGACAGCAGCAGCGCCAGCGCCGCCATCGGATCGGGATGATGAATGTGGATGATATCGTAGTGGCGGCAGATGCGCCGCAGGCGGAGGATCATCGACGGCGAGATCATCGTCGCCGCCGCCTTCAGCCATGTCCGGCAACTGATGACCCGGGCATGGTCGTTGACGGGGATCTCCCGCCCGCCCCCCTCGAGGGCGGCACACAACATGTCACAATCGACGTTTCGCTCGGACAATCCGACCATCAGATCATACGCCACCTTCTCCACCCCGCCCAGAATCGGATAGAACTTGCCCAACTGCAGAATTTTCAGCTGTTTTTCATTCATAGGGAGTCAACTCTTGAAACAAGAGGCTGCGGAAGCGATCCGTCGTCGTGCGGCGGCTCCTCCCGACTGTCGTCCTGCCGGAGCAGGGAGTGATGGACAGCCGCCGCTTCGGGATGATTGCGACGGACATATCCACTCAAACTATTGTAGGTCAGCCCCAACCGGACGGCAATGGATTTCAGGGTCTCCGTCGTGGTTCTGTATAGTTCGATTGCTTCGGCATATTTCTCTTCGCTGCGCCGCGACACGTGCCGACCGTTGTCGATGCGCATCCGGCCCTGTTGATGGGCCAGTTCGGGTTCGTGTTTGTGCAGGTAGTCGCGGAACACCTCGGGCTGCAGACCAAACTCCGCGGCAACCCGTGCCACGGGACGCGGCTGCTGCCGCAGGCTCTCGATCGCCGCAGCGTACTTCACCGTCACGATCTTCATGCGCCGGCGCACGCTCCGCAGATCGGTCGTCTCGTCCACCTCCCCGGTAATGCCCGAACGTTCGAGCACCAGTTCCCGATGCCACTTGCGCAGGTAAAAGCTGAATCCGGCGGCCGAAACCGACGTCTGACGGGCGATCTCCCCGATCGTCAGCGACGTAGTCCGATAGAGCTCCAGTGCTCCGGCATACTTCGCAACGGTCTTCGGAAGCGGCTTGTAGCAATGGCCGTTCCCGGTCAACTCGCCGTATTCCTTACGGCTCTTGCCCCGGGCCGCATTACGGGTTTCGTGCTTATGCTTCAGCAGCGCCTGGTGGTAGAAGCGCAGATGCTGGCTGAAACCACCCTCCGACACCCCGCAGGCCAGGGCTATCTCCGGAATACTCCGATCCGATGTCGCATACATCCGCACGGCTTCGGCATACTGTTCGCGGTATTTGGGCAGCAGCCCGCGGGGGATATTGTCGTTGAGCCCCAGCCAGCGCCGCATCTGCTCCCGCCAGGCCAGCGTCTGCGGGGAATGGACCCGCATGAAGTTGGCCAGAGCCGTCCCGTTCAGGCCGAATTTCCGGGCGACCTGCGATACGTTGTATTCGATATAGTCCATCGATTCACAGGCCGATACCGCATCCCGGTATTTGGCCGGTGCATCTTGTTGTTGTCGTTCAGACTCCATGATTCAACGTCTCGACAGGTTTTGTCATCCTGCATTGCGACAGGAAGACAAGGTCCTATGCTGCATCAAAAAACAATGCAGTGTACAATCCGGCCCGACCGGGTCCGGTCACAGGGTCCGGAGCCCACTCCGAACCTGTTGCCGACATCCGCCGCAGTCCCGACAAACTGTGCCGGTCAAGCGCCGCGACCGGTGCATCCGGTTTATCCGGCGGCTGTCAAAAGGGAATATATTGGATTTTGAGTGAGGTGCCTTTCCAAAGCAGAGAGTCATTCGGGACGTCTCCGCATCAGCAGTTCGTCATACAGGCGAAGGTAGTCCCGATAGCGGTCCTCCTTGTTGAAGTGCTGCAGGGCATAGCTCCGGCAGCGGTTCTGGTAGCCGGCCTTTCCTTCGCGGCGGATTGCCCGGGCCTCGCGCAGAAGCCCCGCAAAATCGCCCTGATCGACCACCCGGCCGGTCGCGGGCGTCACGGCCTCGATGCTGCCTCCCGTACGGTAGGTCACAACCGGCGTCCCGCACGAAATGGCCTCGAGGTTGACCGTCGGATAGTTGTCCTGCCAGGTCGGATTGAGAAAGGCATCCGCCGCCGAATAGAGTTCGGCCAGCTCGTGAACATTCTCCGTACGGCCAATGCCGATGACATTCGGCGGAAGCAGCCGCCGTTGTTCGGGTTTGATTCCAACCAGCACGAGTCGTTCGTCGTCAGCAAGCAGCCCCGACAGGCGGATGAAATCGTCGAGCCCCTTCTCGCGGCTCCAGATGCTGGCCACCCCCAGCAGGATGTGTTTGTCGCCCAGGCCGTACTTCGCACGGGCCGCCTGCGGCGAGCAGATGTCAAAAACGTCGGTGTTGATCCCGTTGTGGATCACCCGGAAGTCGCAGTCCCGAAGAAACGACCGGGCCATCTCCGAGCGGATCCACTCCGAAACCGGAACGACGGTCAACTGCCCCTTCTGCAGGGAGGTGAAAGCCGCCAGCTTGTCGCGAAAGTTCTGCCGGCTGCGGTCAAACAGCCAGCTCGTCGGGAATTCGCGCCGCTGCGGGCAGTCGTGGCATTCGCGCTGCCAGCGGTCGCAGCCGGCATAGGAGTAATGGTAACAGTGACCGGTGTAGAGCCAGCAGTCGTGGACGGTCCAGACGACGGGGATGCCGCTCCGCGACAGGAAGTCGAACAACACCCGGTAGTTCAAGAAGTAGCCGTGGATGTTGTGGATATGGATCACATCCGGGCGGATCCGCTCGATCTCGCGGAGAAAGCGGCGGGTTGCCCCGGTCGAGGCCAGCCCGTGGCGGTCGAAGAGACGGGTCTCCACGCCGTGCCAGAGGGTGCTCCAGCGTCCGCCCACGGGAACGATCCGGGAACGACACGGAAGGATGCCGTCACGCCCCCGACCGTAGGCGATATAGCTCTCCCAGCCCTGCTGCATGGCCAGGTCGCCGATCTCCTGCATGATGCGGCCCGTAGAGGTCGAAACCCTCAACACGGGATTGATCTGCAACAGGGTCTTCATGATCGAACGATTGAGGTAAACAGTCGCATCCAGCGAGCCATGACCGCCTCTTCGGAGTACTCCTTCACCACCTCCCGGGCCCGTTGCGACATCCGCTTCCGCAGAGTGTCGTCTTCCATCAGTGTCATCAGGGCCTGTGCAAGCCCCTCTTCGTCGCCGTCGCGGACCAGCAGTCCGTTCTCCCCCGGCCGGATGATATCCTTAGGACCGCATTTATAATCGAACGAAACCACCGGAAGAGCGCTGGCCATGGCCTCGATCATCACCATCGGAAAGCCCTCGTAGTGGGAGCTCATCGCAAGCAGCGAACTCCGTGCGTATTCATCCCCGATCTGCGTGGTCGGACGACAGAGGTGCGTCGTCGCGGCAAGCCCCCGCTCGTCGATCATCCCCTGCAGCATGTCGTGCCACTCACCCTGTCCGAAGATATCCAGCCTCCAGTCCGCAAAACGACCGCTCCGCTGAACAAGATCCCAGGCCCGGATGAGGCGGTCGAAACCCTTCTGATAGTCGAGCCGTCCGACCGCAATCACCCGGCGGGCCGAGCCGTCCGAAAAGTGATCGGTCAGATGCATGGCCGCATTGGGAATCACCTCCAGATTGGGAAGCGCCCCCCAATAGCTCTGATCCTCGTGGGTCAGCACGACGAACTTGTCGAATCGCCGGACGATGCGTTCATCCTGGCGGGTCCGCCAACGGTCGATGGCCCCGAGCAACCCCTTGCGGCCGTATTGCAGGCGGAAAAACTTGCAGTAGTGCAGTTCGAGGACCTTCCGGCTGCCGTCCCGAATATCCGGGATGAAGGAGGATTCCGACGGATAGAGCGAAACCACCACATCGGCCCGCTCCCGCATCAGCAGCTCCGTCAGCCGGCGCTTGTGCAGCCGGCGGCGGCGCAGATAGCCGGCAATCTTCCCCAGCGGTGATTTCGTGTTGTCCTCGGAGTAGTTGATCCCCAGGTCGATCCGCCGCACCTGTTCCGGAAAGGGATAGAAGGGCGGACGATCGTGCTGATCCGTCGTCACGATCACCACCTCCCAGTCGGTATGGCGGGTCCAGTAGACCACCTTGTTCCACAGGACGCGCTCCATCCCCCCCGGATTATAGACGGAGTGGATGCAGTAGACGAGTTTCATGATTCGCTCGATTCGGTCAAATGCAGTTGTTCATACTCCCGGTTCTCCTCCGCACCGATGCACAGGAACAGCGCAAAGACCAGAAACAGGTCTGACGAAACCTTGAACCAAACCGCATAGTTCAACAGAAGAATCATCAGGAAAAGACTTCCGGACAGGGGAAAACGCGTCATACCGATCCGACCGGCCTTGTACATGTAGATTGCAAAGGCCGCCAGCCCAATGATTCCGAAATAATAGATAAAACGCAGATAACCGACATCCGTTCCCTTGTAATAGCCGCCCCAGTTCGGTCCCACATAATAAGGTTCGGCCGAATTCGGATTCTCGAAATAGCCATCACCGATCAACCAGGTCTTCGTATTGTCCGGAAAGACATACATGTTCTTCAGGATCTCGTTGGAGTGGACATCCCAGCGACCCTCCTCGACCAGGCTGAAGAAACCCTCGAATCCGAAACGGAGATTGGACCGGAATGCCGGATTGGTCTGATAGCCATAGACCGAACCGCCAATCGCAACAAGCAGAACGGCGGCAAGCCATCCATAAAGACGTCGCATACCGAGCGTCAGATGCAGGGTCCAGATCTTCGAGCACCAGAACAGATAGCACAAGGCCACGATCGCCCCCACGGAGGTCGTACGCGACATCATGTTCCCGATCACGGTCACGATGAAAAAGGCCCCGAGGTAGAGAATCAGCCACCTCCAGCGGGAGGTCTCGGCGATACGGGTCATCAGGTAGGCAATCATCACCAGAATGACCGAAAACCGCGATCCGGCCACATCCAGACTGGCCCCGATACCATACATGCGGTCCTCCATCTTGCCCATGAAGCCCGTACTGCCCAGAAAGCCATCGACGAAGTGCTTC
Source organism: uncultured Alistipes sp. (assembly GCA_938014215.1). Taxonomy (GTDB): domain Bacteria; phylum Bacteroidota; class Bacteroidia; order Bacteroidales; family Rikenellaceae; genus Alistipes. The sequence goes on from CALLRW010000029.1 coordinate 19,989, forward strand.
AGCGCCGGAATCTGCGACATGGCAAAGGCGATCAGGCACTGTGCCACGCAGACCACAATCAGGTAATTGCAGACCAGTTCGACCGATACGCCGCCATGCAACCCCCGAATGGCCTGTACCACGACATAAGCACCGGCCATCCAGACCCACATCGAGACCAGATAGGAGGCATACGTATAGTCGTGCGTATCGTTCCAGACGACGGCAAAGAAGCTGATCAACGACACTGCGGCAGCCCACAGCGAAAGCTGGAAGAAATCACGGTCGATCAGCGACTTCCGCTTCCGGGCCAGATCGATACCCAGCAGAATCACGCCGAAGCCCGCCATCGCCATCTTTGTATTGACTCCCGACAGGAAGGTGAACTCGAAGGGGAAGAAATAGAAACTGGTCAGAATGGTCAACAACACCATCCCGCCCGCTCTCAACAACCACATAACTCCATCAACGGTAAATCAGTCCATAGATCAGACGGTGCACACACAGGTAATAGAGGCGCACGGCCCAGAACTGCCCCTTCCAGGCCAGCCACTGCAGCGTCCGGCTTCGCCACGTGAGCCGCCGGTTGCGCAGGATATAGGGGTTGGCCTCGGGGTACCACGACCGCCACAGGGCATACTTGCGCGAATCGGCACTGATCAGAAAAGGGAACTTCACGTCCAGTTTGAAAAAGGCCAGTTCCTCGTCCAACTCGTCGCCGAACAGCTGCCGCATGTCCTGCTGAATCAGCTCCACATTGTGCTGCAACTCGACCAGATGCCGCTCGGAATAGGTTTTGCTGAAGGCCCCGCTGTTCAGCTGCACGTAGTGGTAAAAGGCCTTCGGCAGGTAGGCGACCCGCCGGGCACGGGCCATGAGCCGCATCATCGTCATATCCTCGCCCATGCCGTAACCGGCCGGGAACTCGATCCCGCTGTCCGTATAGAGACTGCGGCGGACCAGCTTGTTCCAGACGTTGAACTTCATCACGCCGCTCAGCATTCCCCGAAGAGCCTCAAGCGACGATGCATACTCCGGCTGCTTCATGTAGCGTTCGTTCCGTCCGAACGAGAGCCACCAGTCGCACCAGACCACGTCGGCATCCGCCTCCCGGGCCCGGGCATACAACTGTTCGAGCATCCCGGGATCGACATAATCGTCGCTGTCGCAGTGAAAGACATATTCGCCCCGTGCCACGGCCAGGCCGCTGTTGCGGGCAGCGGGCAGCCCCCGGTTCTGCTCGTGGCGGATCAACCGGACGTGCTCCCGGCGGCCCGGATAGCAGGCAACGACCTCTTCCAGCAGGCGGATGCTGCCGTCGGGCGTGGCATCGTCCACGAAGATGAACTCCACCTCCCGCAGGGTCTGCTCCATCAGCGAGGTGACACATCGCTCGATGAAGCGCTCAACCTTGTAGATCGGAACGATGACCGAGACACTATATGACTCTTTTTCCATAGACGAAATACCTCAACAGAATCTTGATGCGTTTCCACAACGGGAGTTGATCCAGGATGTTGAGCCGGTAGTAGAAGAAATCGAAATAGAACTTCGCATCAAAAAAGGGCGACTTGCGGTAGTACTCCCACCAGATGTCGAAGTTGATGCTGTACTGCTGCCAGGGTTTCTGGCCATTATAGTGAACGATTCCCGAGATCAGAGCCTTGTCTATCTCCGATTGACTCCACACCTGCAACAACGCCGGCCTGTCATCAACCGCAGCTTTCGAAATGATCGTCGAAAGACAAAACGAAGGGGGCAAATAACAAATCCTGTCACCACATACGATATTCAGGATATCCATGTCCTGAAATTTGTAATTGTTTCCGGCCAGTTTTTTAAACCGCGGAATAAGATGATCTTCCCGAATCTTCCGGGAGTTGAAGATCAGATTCCCCGAATAAATGATCTTTTGGGGATCGAGGTGCAATTTCCGCTCATAATAGGCCTTATATTCGGGCACCAGGTGTGACAACGAGTTCACTCCGGCCACATAATACGCGGTCAAGTCCGTGTCATTATAAATATCGAACAAATCGGATCGGAAGATCACGTCGACATCCGAATAGATTACCATGTCGTATTCGGGAATCAACTCCAGAATCAACAGCCGATAATAGGCCGGAGTCGTGATACCCCGAATCTCAAATGCCGCGTCGAACGTCTCGTCGACCTGTCGGTACTGGATCCGGCAATTCGGATAGCAGTGCGGAATCCGATCGAGCCGGTCCCGCTCGAGCGCGAGGTTCCGCGAATGGAGGATAAAGATATCGTAGAAGGTATCCTCCCGGGCATTCATCATCAGCGAGGAGATGCAGACACAGGCCGGCAGAATCAGATTGTTGTCAAACGCAAAGGCTATGGGAACCGTATTCATGCTATGCAAGGTGTTTTTCAACGGGCGGCAATTGTCGATAAGCATCGCTCTTGATAAAACGGACTCCATCCCGAATGGCCCTCCACTTTACTTTCAGAATATCGACATTCCCCTTTAACGACGAAATCAACAGCGTAAAGCCCAACGCATATCCCAGGCAGACTGCACTCCAGAGGCGGCTGAGCCATGAGGGATCGGGACGATAAATAAACCGATGCCAGAAGATGGTCTTGAAACGGAAGTCGGCAAAAATACGGTTTCGTTCCTTCTCGTCGCCCTGGATTGCCGTTCCCGCATCCAGATGTTTGATTCCGGTGTGGAACCAGGTCAGTTGCTTCAACCCCGCCAGATACATTTTGTAATACATCACTTGATCCTCTCCCATTGCGTATTTCGATTGATCCAACCACAACTCCGCCTCAAAATGGATTTTCAGGAGGTCTGTCTTTCGGCAAAGACAGCAAGCTCCGGCATTGGTCTGAGACCAATAAACGTCCGATTCCGGAGCCATGTTGTAGGAATATCCGGCATCGCGCATCACCTTGTATCCCCATCGACCGTCATCCCGACGGGCAACCATGCGTCCCGAAACGGCCATCATCCACCGGCTCAACCAAGGACGCTCCGCATTGGGAAATACATCAGGGGAGATAACATCCGCACGCTTCTCCTCCAGATAGCGGAACAAAGTCTCAACTACAGTCTCCGGCAAATAAAGATCATCATCCAACAACAAAATGTACTCCGTCTCGACCTCGACATACGGCAAGGCCCGCTGTGCAACCATCCCTTTCTTGACGTATATATATTGCTCACGACCGATGGTTTGTGGCGGAATCGGATACCCTTCGGCAATATAGACCAGGATCTTCGCCGGCGGCAAAGTCTGTCGGGCCAGCGAATCCAGCAGCGTCTGATACTTCTCTCCGGCGGTTCCCAGCGTTCGGATAACAGCTGTATATTCCATTTTACGCATTTATCTACCCAATAATTTTCTGAAACAAATAATAACCAAAACCATCCAACGCTTGTTTCGCGCCAACAACCGCATCATCAACCTGATCTTGCGGTTACAGAACGAGTTCGGGCAGGAGTCGATATAATCATGCGATTCGGGATAAAGTTGCAGGAAAGCGGCATGACGCTCAGGATCCAAGACCATCTCCTGTTTGCTTTTCAACACGCGCCAGGACATTTCCCGCTTATAATCCGCCAGAACCCCCTCCTTGCTAAAGAAGTCAATAAGATCCAGGCAAACCGTCTGTTCGTCCTTTTCCTGACGAGGCCCCCGATTCCGCATGGCGGATGACTGGTTCCTCTGATTGTAATCATACAAGGCCTCGTTAACCTTGATTATTTTACGGGCATGGTACAAAAGGCGGACAGAGAGATGAAAATCTTCACAATACGTTATATGACCGGGGCACTGCAAACCATAGGCAAGATACAAATCTCGCTTGGTAATCATATTCCAAAGCACGGTCCAACCCGATGCTATATATCGCCGGAGGAAGGTCGTTTTGTCATCCATACATTCCGGTGTCGCATAATAATGTTTGCCTTCCTGATCATCCATCCAGAAATCGCAATAGACGACATCCGCATCTGCTTTTATAGCCTGATCATACAGCTTTTCATACATTGATCCTGAAGGGTAATCATCTGCATCACAATAAGCGATATAATCACCGACAGCCAGATTCAGTCCCGTATTTCGTGCGATTGACACCCCTTCATTTCGCGGATGTCTGACAATCTTTACCCGAGAGGCATCCAATTTCCCGACATAATCCAGCACGACACGCTCAAGAATGCCGACACTGTTATCGGATGAACAATCATCCACGAAGATGTATTCCATGTCATCCAATGTCTGCTCAAACAATGAACGCGCGCAACGTTCGATATAGGCAGAGACATTATAGACAGGGATGATAACACTAACTTTTACTTTCGGCATATCAAGGTCGTATTATGTGAATCATTCCCATAATTAAGTAATCAAAGGCCTTTTAACTACTACTCACAACCAACCATATAAGATTCTGAAAACGAACCGGGAGTTTAAGTTTACGTATTGCAACCTTTCTATCACACCCCTTTTACTCTTATTGACAAAGACCGTATCCAATCATACAAACGATACATTTCATTCCTCAGCAGAAACTTCAATATCCGCTCTTTCCGAGAATCTTTTTTAATATAATTCGTATAATGGGTCCAATTGATCTTTTTCAAAATTTCAAGTCGTTGCCTTCGCTCAACCACATTATGATACAATGCATTCAACACGCGTCTCTGATACGAAGCAATCAGCCAACCCAGATTCTTCAAGGCCCGAGGATGTCGAATAGTTCTGCATTGAATTAGTTTCTCTACAATTGTTCGGATATTGGAATAGGAGAGTAATTCGGAATCCAGTGGGTTAACCCGCTTGGTAAGTGAATTCTCAACACATGCAAAATAACAATAATCGGTATCACCCGAGAAGTAAATCTCTCGGGAAGCCAACATGAATGTATAGAGAAACAAGGCATCCTCTCCAATGTGCATTCCTTCGCAGAAGCGCAAATGAAGATCTTCAATCACACTCCGACGATATAACTTACTCCATGGCGAGGTATGCCAATGCATATCATTCTCGACAAACATGGATTCAAAGCCTGTTTCCCCAATGGTTTTTGTCGAATAATTTTCCCTTCTGGAACCTCTTTCATTAAATACTTCCGCGTAAGAAACGACCAAATCAATCTGTATCCCGGTATGAATCAGCAGATTCTCGAGATACTGTCCCCGAACAAAGTCATCTGCATCGACAAATGTAATCCACTCACTTCGAACATGCGCCAGCCCAACATTCCGGGCGGAACTTACGCCTCCGTTCGCTTTATGAAAAAACACGTACACGGGCATCCCGGTCCGCATACTCATCACAAATCGCTCCTGACTGATCTTTGCTGCCATCATCTACCAGCAACAACTCAAAATCTGAAAAAGTCTGTGATAAAATACTGTCAACACAACGTCGCAAATACGGTTCAGCATTATAGACAGGAACTATAACTGAAATTTTCGGATGCATGAAACAGATATTCAATTTTCCATCGCCAACGGACCTCAGCCCAGATTTTGTTTCAAAAATGCCATGGCATTTTCACGACAAATCCGTAATCTGGCATATACCGATACATAGTCAATCGGAGTTAACAATTCCTCTTTCCGCAATTGAAACTCTTCCAGAGAGCCAATCAAACGATCCTCAAGTCCGAACAATTGAAGCAAAGAGGTAAAACGAGCCATCCCGCGCGATGCATTCCCGATAGCAACAAAAGGCTTCTGAAAAAGAATGGAGAAAACACACCCATGGAACGAATCGGTTACAACTATCTTTGCATCGCGGAAACCCCTCAACCACTGTTCAACAGGCATCTGAATACGCTCTTTCAACGTCAGAGTTGAATCTCCAATTTTCGGCCCTATATCATAAGGACGAAGTTGCCGACTTTTTGCCACAGACGCGATAATCGTATCTTTTTCAGCCGATCGATCCAGTACGAATGTTAACAAATCACCTTCAATTGGGTTCGTATCTGCCTGATCGATTAATTGCCCATAATCTTCAGACTGCAACAATAATGTAGGATCAATCATCTGACACGTATCGACTCCAAAATAGGTACGACACAATTCGATCCCCGAAAATTCCCTAACCGAAACAGCATCAAATCGGCTCAATAGGGGTGCATATTTTTGCAATTGGTCTTGCGAAAACTCACACTGATCGACTCCAAACGATGCTGCATATGCCACCTGCCGTATACGATCTTCCGGAAGTACAAACAAACCAAAAGCATTCTCTATACCTGGAGAATAACAAGGTCGCCAGATCTGATCACTTCCATAAACGACCCCTTCAATTCCGTGTGACAATATTGTTTTCCGGAACTCGGTGGTCGTCCAAATTGGGTCTGTCATATGAATATATCGAGAAATAAAGGAACTCAGATTTTGAATTACTTTATTCCATTGTTTCGATGTATACCAAGGGAAGGGGGAGCTTGTTTTGTCCTTTCTGACATAAAAGAGGTAGCAACGTTTCAACAATCGAAGATAACTCCTCCACCAAGGGGTCGTTGGATATTGGCGATTCAGAACAACCACGGAATGCCCCATACGGGTTAAAAACGTCTGCAAGGCATAACACTGTAGAATTCCTCCATAATTTGAAGATAACGGCAACGTCAGTATCGCTATTCTCATACGCCTAATTTTCGAAACAACATCCGGCGAACTCGCCGGACAAATGTCGGATCAAAGCACAGCCGATGAATATCAACCACACTGCGACCCTGATTCAATAACCGGAAAAGATACTTCCGGTTGATTGATGGTTTTACCGGGTACTCGATGGATGGGTTACCCGGCAGCACCTGATCATATGCAACCCGCCGAATATCGATTCCTTCCAGAATCGGCCTCCACGCCGGATTATAAACCAGAACCACGCTGCATCCACGGTCGTCATCAAATGCGGAATCGACCCGTTCGATCCCCCAGAAATCACCCAGCGTCATATCGCTGCACGACCGTCCACCCTTGGACGGACAGGTGTGGCAACTGGGACGCGACATCAACTCGAAGAGATACAATCGAGAGTAAACTCCCATATAAGGCTGAACATGCGACAATTCCGTTTCTTTAGCCTTGATGGACAAGCGATAATCTCTCCAACCCGCCTGTTTGTCACGGAACGAAACGGACGAGATCCGTTCAGGCGCCCCCTCTGTCAAGTCATCCAGATAACGTCTCCAGACCTTGGGACTCGGGACACCGTGGCAAATCACGTCCACGGCCAGCAGATTATCATACTCCCGGCGGAGGAATCGCTTCAGACCCGCAATCTGACAGGATGTTCCGGTAAACAGCACCATCCGCCCCTCTTTCAGAAAGCGTTCTGCCTGTCGATAGGTATCGCCGATCCGGCTTTGTACATATTTAGATCCCCGGAATCGAGCAAGAGCCTCACGCGTCTCGGCATAATCGTGGACAACCTCCCATTTTTCATTGAACCGAGCCCCGAAAACGACACCGCCCCGGTCCAGAATCCACTCTGCCAGGCGGGTAAAAACTCCACCGGAAGAGCTGGCCAACCGGACGGACTCATCGCGATTCCGGGCCGCATACGCTTCAACCGGCAGACGCCGTTGGCCGGGATGCAACACCGGGCAGACCGTTTCACACAGGCCGCAGTCCACACAAGCCGTTGCATCGACTTCGGGATAGACGAATCCTTCCCGATCCTCCTGCATCGTGATGCACTGCCGCGGACACACGTTCCGACACGCTTCACAGCCGCAGCAACTGGATTTATCCGCAATCTTTATCATCGTATCAGTTTTCGGGAGACGGCAGCCATTCGCTCCCGGATAAAGAGTCGTTCACCGGGCGTGCAACCCACCCAGTAGATCGACGCCAACGTGCAGAGCACCGTTAATCCGACAATTACCCCAAATCGCAGCAATCCATCCGTCATCTGCATATAGACCGCCAGCGGGACAACCACGGCTGCGGCACTCACCAGCAGGACATTCAGACAGACCCGACGCAGATAGCGGCGAACCGACAGACCCGCCATGCTCCGCAGAAAGAGCAGCCGCAACATCAGGCAGCAGACCGATACCCCCAAAGCTACCACCATCGTCGATTCGGGGGCAAAACCCAGCCGCAGGAAGAGGTACGACAACGGGAAGTTCATCAGCAGCATGCCGCCCACCACAATCTGGTAGTTCCGGATCCGACCTGTAGCAGACTGAACGGTCACCAGCGTATTGGAGAGGATATCACACAAGGTTACCAACAACACCAGCCGCACGAAATTGACCGTGTGTGCAGGATAGTTTTTCAACCAGAGATTCAGGACAAACTCCGTTTCGAACAGCATCGGCAGAGCCAGCACCAGCAGAATATAATATGAAAAACGCGAGCCTCGTTCCACGAGCGAGAACATGTAGTCACGCTCTCCGGCGGCATATGATTTGGTGATCTGCGGGTTGAGCGCCGTCATGAAGTTGTTCGAGAACGACGCCAGCACGTTGTTCACCGTATTGGCGATTCCCCGGGCGGCATTGACTATCGGACCGAAAAAGAGGTTCAGCAGAATGTTGACACCCTGATCCTTCAACAACGCAGCCGTGGTTCCGATAAAGTTCCAGCCGGCAAACGAACTCATCGACCGCCAGTATTGCGTATCGAAACGGAAACGGAAACGGCACTCGGCAAAGTGACGACGACAATAGATCCAGTAAATCACCTGCATCAGCGCCCCTTCGCCGGCCAACAACCACGCGTAGAGAATCAACCGGTCGCTGCTCCCTGCCCCCCAGGCCACCTGCAGAACGATCAACAGCCGCAGAAGGATGTCCAGAATGCCGATGTAGGCAAAGGCGGTCATCCGCTCGTGCGCAATGATCGAGGCACCGAACGGGACACTCAACAGATTGATGGCAAAGGTGAAGACCGATGCATGAAGTACCCAGTTGGCAGCCTCGAGCCGCTCGGGCGGGATGGTCATGTGGCTGTTCAGGAACCACACGCCCACCGTTTCAACCAGCACCAGGATCACCAGTGCCAGCACCAGGTGAATGCTCAGCGAGGTGGCAAAGATCCGCTTGAGCCCCTGCTCGTTTCCGCGGCCCAGTTCGAAGGTCAGGAAACGGCCGACCGACGACGACAGCGATCCGGAGATGAGCGAAAACATCGCCACCACTCCGCCCACGACATTGTAGATTCCGTAATCCTCCTCGCCAAGCGCCTGCAGCACCAACCGCGACGTGTACAGCGACACCAGCATGCCGAACAGCATGCGGAGGTAAAGCATCAGGGTGTTCCGCGCGATTCGCTTCGTATTTTCCGACTGTGCGCTCATCTGCTCCGTCTGCCCAGGATTCGCCGCCACAACGACTGCCGCTCCGGCTCCATCACGCCGCCGACTTCGCGCAGATAGTGTTCATAGCTCCACCGGTTGTGGATCATCTCGTAGATGGCCCCCCAGTCGGGCAACTTTCCCACGTTGCAATCGTCGATGTAGAGATCGGCCCGCAGCTTGCGGCACGGAGCCGACTGCGTATCCCGGATCCGTTCGTCGGGATGATTCGCATTGACCGCGTAGAACTCCAGACCCCGACGGCGGCAGAACTCCACCGCCTCATCCAACAGGTCGCCTTCGCGTACGGTCCACAGAATCAGCAGATGATGTTCCTCCTGCAACTTCTTTAGCGTGGCAATGGCAAAGGGGATCTCCTTGCCGATCTGCGGATAACGGTGCTGTACGATCGTCCCGTCGAAATCCACGGCAATAACCATATGAATATTATATTGTCTATTTGATAATCAGGGCTCCAGCAGCTGGATGTATTCAGGATCGACCTCCACGGAGACAATCAGCAGATCGGCCAGTTCGACGAAGAGTCGCTTCACCCGCGACCCCTGCAGCTTCTGCAACGCCCCCACATGCCCGTCAAACGGTCCTCCGATAATCCGGACCCGTTTTCCGATCATGTCGGAGGTTACCTCCCGCGGTTTGTAGAAACGGGGGCTCAACGAAGATTTCACGGCGTGGATGAAATGTTCCATATCTTCATCCCGGACCGTCATCGGAGTCCGGTAGCCGTCGCGCAGAAATCGATACTGGAGCGTACTGATCCGTTCGACAATCGGATCGAGACTCCGACGCGAATCGTGGACGAAAAGCAGATCCTGCATGAAGGGAACCTGTACGGGGACACGCTTACCCTGACGGACGACCAGTTTGTGAACCATCGGGGTGAAGATCTCGATCTTCATGTCTTCGAGGAGCTTGTAGGCAGGATATTTGGCATTGTGACGCGTAAGATCACGCATGACAAACCACCGCCGGACGTCCGCCGAACGGACTATGGGCAAAACCTTCTTTATTTCCATGGCTCTGAATAGGAGCACGCAAGTTGTTACTGTTCGATAGAAGATACACCCTCTACTCCTGCAAGCTGCAGTAAAAGACAGTACAACAAGTAGTTACACGCTCCGCACTCAGAACTTTGCCTGATCTATCCCTACTATTTTTACATAAAGGCGATCACTGGCAGAATCTCTTTTTTAAACATTATACCAGCGAAGCCATCCGGATCGTCTCCTCTTAGGAGACGGTCCATTTTACTAAAAATTTTTATTTTTTATCAAAGATCTCTCAAAATTTTTCGATTCGCCTTGTCCACCTCAAAGGAGCGGATCGAGTCCAGATAGATCTGTGTAGTCGACTCCGAATCGTGCCCGAGCCCCTCGCTGATCACCGACAGCGGAATCTCCTTCCGACGGGCAATCGTGGCCCAGCTGTGCCGGCTGTAATAGAGCGACAGGGGGACCGGCAGCTTCGCCCGCAAGGCCACATCCTTCAACCGCCGGTTGATCCGCATCATCTGATTCTGATACTGCCGGCGTTCGCTGCCATCCTCCCGCACGATGATCGGAAGCAGATATTGCGTACCCGGATGCGGGTGTTTGTCGAGAATGGCCTGCATCTGCGGGGTCCACTCGACGGTAAGCAGCTGCCCGGTCTTCTTCCGCCGATAGATCAGATAGCCGTTCTTCAGATCCTGCTTCCGCAGATAAGCCATGTCGACGAACGACATGCCCCGCGTACAGAAGCTGAAGATAAACATGTCGCGCGCAAAATCCTGCGCGGGACGCTGCGAAAGATCCAAGGCCTTGATCCGCTTGATCTCCTCGAGCGAAAGACTTCGCTTGGCCGTTTTGTCCATCCCGCAATAGACATGCTTGAAGGGGCGGCGATCCGGGGTCAGTCCCCGTTCGACCGCCATCTTGTAGTTGGTCCGCAGGATCCGCAGATAGAACGAGCTCGTATTGCGCGAAAGCCCACGCCCCTGCAGATCGGCCTCATAGAGCTCCATCATCCGGGAATCGATCCGGTCGAACGAGAGATCAACCCCCTTGCGGAAGCGCATGAAGCTGTTGAGCGTCGCCCGGTAGGTCTCGCTCGAACGAAGCTTCCCGAGCTGCCGCTTGTGGCGGATCTGGTCGCGAAGAAATTCGAAAACACTCGGAACGCCCCGCTTCGTGGAGAGACGGCCCCCGGCGGAAGAGGCTGCCACGGGATTCCCGACCGCCTTGTCCAGTTCATCGGCCAGCCGGCGAAGTCTCCGCATCTCCCGCTCCACGTCGAAACGGATGGCGGACAGGTGTTCGCGGCGGGTGGCGGACAGGGAGATCCCGGGGCCGACCGGCGAATCATCCGAGCCGTCATCCGGAGGCATCGTCTCGTTGCCCGGCCCCCTCACGGACCTCGAACGGCGCATCGCGGCATACATCAGCGACTCCTCTCTGTCGGAGGCGTCCGATGCGCCGGATTTGATTTTCATGGTAGTCATACGCATTTTTTTGATCAATAAACAGGTCTCGTAAAACTCGAAACCATGTTTTTTTATTATTTTATCACAGTACAAAAATAGCGAAACGGACACAACCCGCAGAGCTTTCTCTGCGGGCTCAGGATGACACACCCTGCGGGTATAGGGCAATCCGGCCGTCGACCCCGAACCGTTCGTGATCGGAGCAACCGGATTGTCAGTACGATATGTAAAATCGGGAGCCGGAAAGAGGATGGCATACGCCATCGGATCACACATCGGTCGCCAGTCTGTTCATCTTCACTCAACAGCACACAGGCTCCACGCATCATCCGAGACAACCGAGGCGGTTATCGACGAACAACTCATCAAAAATAACATAAAATTCAGGATTTACAAGAAAACTGACGGGAGAAACCCGTTTTCGGGCAGCAGATTGGCTGCAAACCGGGCAAAAAAGGCCGCACAAGCGAGTCCACCGTCCGCAAAGGGGCCGCAAATGGAACGCGAAGGAAGCACAAAGGGAGCGGCGAAAGAAGCGGCGAAGGAAGCGCAAAGAGAGCGCAAAGAGAGCAGCAAAGAGAGCAGCAAAGAGAGCAGCAAAGAGAGCAGCAAAGAGAGCAGCAAAGAGAGCAGCGAAGAGAGCAGCGAAGAGAGCAGCGAAGGGAACGCGAAGGGAGCGAGCATCTGCAGCCCCGCAGCATGGCGCGCAAGCCGGCCAAACAGAGAGGCGCCCCTCCTTCCGAAGGGGCGCCCCGACACTATCCGGACCGTTCACACCGGTCCGCAAGCAGGTGTGATTACCGAACCTTCTCGTAGATATACACCTCGTGAATCTCACCCGTATACCCCTCCTCGGTGAAGGGACCCTGCGACATGCCGAGGATGATCTGCGTACCGCGGTTGTTCAGCACGAGCAGCTCGTCCGTAACCGGGTCGATGCACAGTCCCTCGATCTCACCGGCACGGCGGAAATCCGACATCTCGCGGAAGAGCTCCAGACGACCCGCCTTGGCACCGGCGGCAATCAGGCCCGTACGCTTCACGGGATTGCCCTTCTTGTCGAGTTTCACGCTGAAGGGGGTGTCGCGAACCACCTCGGTACCCTCCTCGAGACCCGTGTAGGGAACTTCCGAAATATCTGCCACGTAGATGTTATCAGGAATCTGGTAGGTCGACTCGCCGTCGTCGGCCGCAAAGAGCATCTTGCCGTCGGCAATGAAGATACCCTGGCACCAGTAGGGCATCGGACGGCACTGCATCTTGGTGTAGTACTTGCCCGTCTCGAGGCTGTAGCAGTAGACATAGCGGCTGTCCACCCAGTCCGACATCCAGATCATGTTCTTTTCACGATCAACGGCCAGACCCGATACCTCAACCTGACCCGATTCGGCGCACCAGGGAATATCCTCAACCCACTCGAGCGTATTGGCGTCGTACACCGAGATGGTGATGTTGTAGCCGCGGCCATACTCGAACTTCTCGTTTCCGGTGTAGATCCGGCCGTTCCACACGTCGATATCACCGAAATGGTTGGCCAGTTCGGGTTTCGGGAAGAGCGGGTCGCTCTCGCTCTGGACGCGCTTCTGCACCAGATTCCACGCCTTGTCGAACTTGTAGAGGCCGCGCGTGTCGGAGACATAGTAGTAGTTCTCGTCGGCGGCAATACCCTGCCGGCCGGGGACCTGAACGACCTTCTTCAACCGATATTCGGTGCCGAGGTGCTGTGCGCTCACGCCTCCTACCGACACAAGAAGAGCCAATGCTACCAACAGTTTTTTCATAGCGATAAGGTTTTGACAGTTGACCGGTTCAACAAACCAACGGCCCGTCGGGAATCCGGTAGGTTCCGGATCCACCCGGCAGCCACTCCGCCCGAGTCCAGGCTCAATCCGCCTCGGCTACATCCGGACGGCCCGCGACACGACCCGCAGGTTCTCACCCTCCCGAATGATTCCACGCCCCCGCAACGAAACGGCTCATGGGGCTGCAACGGCCGGTTACGACCGGTGTCGGGCGCGCAGCAGCAGTTCGCCGAACGCCGCAATATCGCGGGCCGTGATCGGAGGCTGCGGATCGGAAGCCATGGCCGTTTCGAGCGTGGTCTCGCCCGAGAGGACCAGCACACCAAGTCCTCCGGCATTGATCGCCGTCTGGACATCGGTGTAGATGCGGTCGCCGCACATGGCGATCTCCTCCGGGCGGAGTCCGTAACGCTCCTCGATGACCTGCAGCATGCCCGGATTGGGTTTGCCGATCACCACGTCGGGACAACGCCCCGTGGCGTGTTCGATCGCCTTGCAGATCGATCCGCAGTCGACCAGAATGACCGGCTGATCGGTCGGGCAGACGCGGTCGGGATTCGTGGCGATGTAGGGGATCTGCTGCGAGGCCCACCAGGCGGCCCGGCAGAGGCGGTCGTAGGTGAGCGTCGTGTCGAAGGCCACGACGAGCAGATCGGGGCGGTCGTCCGCACTGTCCGCAGTGGCGACGAAGCCGGCAGCCTCGAATTCGGCCACCATGCTCGGCGTCCCGAGCAGGAAGAGCCGTCGGGCCGAGGGGTAGTGCTGTTTGATATAGTCGATGGTCGAGACGGCGCTCGTGGTCATCGCCTCGCGCGGAACACGAATTCCGAGCCGTTCGAGCTTCTTCAGGTAGTCGTCCGTACTGCGCGTGGGGTTGTTCGTCAGGAACGAATAGCCGATGCCGTTCTGTTCGAGCATCGCCAGGAAGGGCTTCGTGCAGGGGAAGAGGGTCGATCCCATGTAGATCGTCCCGTCCATGTCGAGGGCCACGTGGCGGATGCGGGCACAGGCCTCCATCAGCGCCTCGTCGGACATCGGGGAATAGTAGCTGTCAAAAGATTTCATGATAGGGTCTATCGGGGAAAGGGTTCGTTACTCCTTGATATCGCTGTAGTCGATCTTCGAGGCGCGTTCGTAGCCGTCGCGCGGGGCTGCCCACATCGAGATCAAGACAAACATGCCGATGACGGCAATGACGATGATCGTCTCGAAGACGCGCGTCCAGCCGAAGGCGTCGGCCACGTATCCCACCAGCAGGCCCGAGAGGCCCGAGCCGATGTAGCCCAGAATGCCGGCAATGCCGTTTGCACGGGCCGAGGCCTCCTTGGTGGCCTGGTTGCCCAGTTCGATGCCGATGAGCGCCTGCGGACCGTAGATGAAGAATCCGGCGCCCACGAGGACGATGGCCGTCGTGGTCAGACCGGCCGACTGGGGCAGGAAGCGGAAGATGGTCATGAAGAGGGCGGCGCCGAACATGCAGACGACACACATCCGGTGACCCTTGCCCTTGAAGAGGTGGTCGGTGGCCCAGCCGGCGAAGAGCGTGCCGACGATTCCGGCAATCTCAAAGGCGGCGACCGTCCAGCCCGCATCGCGGATCGACAGCCCGCGGCTCTCGGTCAGGAACTTCGGGCCCCAGTCCAGGACACCCATCCGCACGACATAGACGAAGAGGTTGGCGATGCAGAAGGTCCACACCCAGCGGTTCCGCCAGACCATCACCGATTCGAAACGGCGGCGGGCCTTGCGGCCCATCCCATCGGAGTAGCTGCCCAGCCCCGTATCGGGCAGATCGGGGAGCTTCACCTCGCGCGGTTCGTCGCGCAGCCCCACGAAGACCATCACGGCACCCAGCACCGCCATGCAGGCCGGGATCCAGAAGCACCACTTCCAGGCCCCGACGTGGGCGGCATATTCGAGGGCCTGGGCGGCGGCATTGGCCACGCCGTTATCGGCCAGATTGGCCGTGATGCGGCTGACGACGGCGGCATCGGCCGTGAGGTTCGTGCCGAGCGTACCCATCAGGTAGCCGCAGACGATGACCGCCAGCGCTGCACCGATCGAGTGCGAGCAGTTCCAGATCGACATCTTCGTAGCCAGCTCCGAGGGGTGGATCCAGTGCGGGAGGATACGCGCGCAGGGGGGATAGCCCATGCCCTGGAAGTACTGGTTGAGGATAATGACGACGCCCATGACCCAGACGAGCGTCTCGACCAGCCGCGGACCGTTCTCCACACCCGTCAGCCACGAGCTGAAGTCCGTGCCGAAGCCGAAGGCGAAGTTGGCCGCGGCGCACAGCAGCAGACCCATCGCCATGACGATGCGGCCCTTGATCCGGTCGACGACATAGCCGTTGATGAAGCGCGAGGCGCCGTAGACGAGCGAACCGGCGAAGATGATCCAGCCGAAGTTCGTATTCGAGATGCCATACTCGGCCGTCAGGCCCGGCATGGCCAGCGAGAAGTTCTTGCGTACGAAGTAGAAGAGGGCGTATCCGATCATCGTGATCAGAATGGTCCGCATCTGCCAGTTGAGGAATCGCCGGCGTTCGCCGCCCAGCGAGGCATATACATCATTCTTTTTCATAAGACGGAGAGATTACGATCAGCGCGTGCGGTTGCGTTTGGCCAGGTACTGCTCCTCCTTGTAGGTGATGCCCATGAAGACGATCGCCAGCAGGCAGGCGATGAGCAGCAGCACGAAGGTCATGTTCCATCCGTAGTGGTCCGAGACATAACCGATGAGCGTATTGGCCAGGATGGCCGTACCGAAGAAGTAGCCGAAGAATCCGGTCAGACCGGCAGCCGTTCCCGCGGCGTTCTTCGGGGCCAGGTCGAGGGCCTGCACACCGATGAGCATCACCGGTCCGTAGATGAAGAAGCCGATGCCGATGAGCGAGATGGTGACGACGGTCAGGTTGTCGATGAAGAGCCAGTAGAGACAGATGAACCCGGCAACCAGCGCCATGTAGATAATCGTGGGCAGGGCGCGGCGGCCGTTGAACAGCCGGTCGGAGACCCATCCGCAGATCAGCGTTCCGGGAATCGCCGCAAACTCATAGGCGAAGTAGGCCCAGCCGGCCGACTTGAGGTCGATGCCGTGTTCGGTGAGGATCGTGGGGGCCCAGTCCAGACATCCGTAGCGGACCATGTAGACAAAGGCGTTGGCGATGGCGATGAACCACAGGAAGCGGTTGTTGAGCACGTACTGCATGAAGATCTCGCGCGTCGTGAGCACCTGTTCCTGCTTTTCGCTGTAGTTTTTCGGGTAGTCGTTGCGCCACTTCTCCACCGAAGGCAGGCCGCACGACTGCGGCGTATCACGCAACAGGGCATAGGCCACCAGAGCGATCAGCATGGCCGTCACGCCCGGGAAGACAAACGTACCGATCAGGAAATAGCTCTCGGTGTGGGCGCCGTAGAACCACGCTCCGAACCACGAGGCGCCGTAGACGGCCATCGGGCCGACCAGTGCACCGCCGACGTTGTGGGCACAGTTCCAGATCGACATCATCGTACCGCGCTCCGACTGCGAGAACCAGTGGGTCATGATACGTCCGCACGGAGGCCATCCCATTCCGTTGAACCACCCCACCAGGAAGTTGAGCACGCCCATCAGCACCAGGGCGGCCGTATGACGCTCGGGGCCGAGCATCGAGATGGGGACGATCATGAACATCATCGAGAGGGCGGCCAGGACGAGGCCCAGCGGCAGGAACTTGCGAGCGTCGCTGCGGTCGGAAACCGCACCCATCAGGAATTTCGACAGGGCGTAGGCGACGGCATTCATGGCCAGTACGGTACCCAGTTCGCCCTTTTCAAAGCCGAAGGGCTCGAGCATCGGGATCGCCATGGAGAAGTTCTTGCGGACGATATAGAAGGCCGCATAACCGATAAATGCTCCGATAAAGACCTGGAACCGAAGCGATCGATAACGACGGTCAGCCTCGGGACCGGTTTGTTCCGGTTTGTAAACAGGGGGTGATAAAAATCTCCGCATGACAGTCGGTAGTTTTAGGTGTTAGGGTTGTTAAGGTTATTAATGTGTTTGATTGTTCAGTTGTGAAGTCTGTTCGAGGTCGAGGGCCCGGGCCAGGATGCTGATCGGGTGCAGGACCTTGCGCGAGGTGGACATCTCGATCTGCCATTTGCAGGTTTCGCAGTCCGTGGCGACATACTCCACCCCGGCCCGTTCGATCGCCTCGAAGAGCGAGGCGCCGATCCCCTGCGAGGTTTCGTAGTTCTCCTTCTTGAACCCGTAGGTGCCGGCGATGCCGCAGCACTGCGACGGCAGCACGGTCAACTGCAGGGTCGGAATCATCCGCAGCAGCGAAATCGAGTAGAAGCCCCAGCCGAGCCGCTCCATGTGGCAGGGCGTGTGGTAGGCGATGCGGAACGACACGTCGTCGCGGAAACGGAGCTGCACCCGTCCCGAATCGACCAGTTTGAAGATGAAGCGCGTCACCAGGTCGATCTGATCGCGCACGTCGCCATTCGCCACCCCCAGCACGTGGGGATATTCATCGCGCATGGTGAAGGTGCAGGTCGACGAGGCGGCGATCACGGGACGTCCGGCCTCTTTCACCGAGCGGCGAATCGCCTCGATATTGCTCCGGGCCTGACGCCGGGCCTGATCGCTCAGACCGTTGGCAATGAGAGCCACGCCGCAGCACTTCTCGTTCTCGAGCAGGTGGACGCCGTAGCCGAGTGCGTTCATCACCCGCACGACATCCTTGCCCAGATCGGGGTAGTTGTAGTTGATGTAACATCCGTGGAAGAAGCTCACATGGTTGGCGAACTGCTCCTGACGGGCCTCCGCGTGGCGACGGAACCACTGCTCGAAGGTCTGGCCGGCATAGCTGGGGAA
The DNA here is from genome assembly GCA_938014215.1 of uncultured Alistipes sp. GTDB lineage: Bacteria > Bacteroidota > Bacteroidia > Bacteroidales > Rikenellaceae > Alistipes. The sequence goes on from CALLRW010000029.1 coordinate 38,417, forward strand.
GGTCCGGCGATGGTCGATCTTCAGCACGCCGTCCATCACCGCCTTCACGGGCGACAGACCGAGCACCCCGTTGACGATCGGGGCAAAGGTCGTGGCCATGCGGCCGACGAAGTCCGTATTAGCCAGCATCCGGTCACGGAGTTTGGGGCGGGATTTGCCGTAGCGGATCCGGGCCAGCTGGATGATATCGCCGATCCGCACGTTCGAGGGGCACGCCACCTCGCAGCGTTTGCAGTTCAGACAGTATTTCAGAGCCTCGTCGTAGAGGCTGCCCGCCTTCAGGCGCAGGCGTTCACCGTCCGGACCGGCCTGTTTGGGACCCGGATAGGCAAGATTGACCGGCACGACCGGACAATAGGCCGTACATACGGTGCATTTGATGCACTGTTCGAAATTGTTTTCGCTGATATTCTGTTCCTGCAGCTCCATAATTCACGCTATTTCATTTGATCGGCGGCATAGAGGGCCGTCAGGATGGCGACACCGGCTCCGCAGCCTTCGCGGATCGGGTCGAACCCGCCCAGGACGGACCCCGTAACATAAAGGTTCTCAAAAGCACGGCCCTGCTTGCAGGCATGCAGTCCGCCATCGGCAACAACTCCGTAGGAGAGGTAGTTCTGACGGTGGAAGAAGCGCGGATCGTACCAGTCACCGCGGGAGGCTCCGCTGCGTACGTCGAGGTCGAAGAGCGGCTCCCGGATCCGCGACATGTCGGCAACGAGTCCCCGGCTGAAGAAGCTGCCGCTTGCCAGAACGAAATGTTCGGCCTGCAGGGTCACCTCCGCGTGGTTGACCGTACGGACCCACTCCACACGCTGCCCCTTGATGCCGGCACCGACAACGGTATCGCCGGCCATAAAGGTTCCGCCCAGCTCCTCGAAGGTGCGTTTCAGCTGCTGCTGCGTGCGGATTCCGGGGACCGAGGGCGGCATCGTGGGAACAGCCTCGACCGCCGGCAGCAGCTGGCGGAGCCGCTCCACCGGACGCACCGAATCCAGGCCCAGAACCGCCGGGACAAGAAGGGCATCCACACCGGCTGAGTGCGACCGGAGCTGTTCGACAAAACGCTCGAACACATCGGGCCGGTCGAGGACACGGGCGATGTTGACGGCGCGCATCTCCGTCGGATTGTGCCGCAGGCGGTCAACCTGCGGAAGGGAGAGACTCTCGAGCAGGCACTCGGCCCCGTTCGATTCGAGGGCCTCGGCTATGAAACTCGTATTGAAGTCGAGGAAACCCTCGAAATTCAGGATCCGGACCCGTTTCCCGTCAAACCGTTTTGCGGAGTCGCTCGTCCGGAAATCGGCCAGCGTCAGCCACGTCGGCTTCATGGTTCCCATCGGGGTGAGGTGGAAGAGGTTCCGCCGCGAATCCCCCTGAACGGGAACTCCGCACGCGGAGAGGAACTCTCCGGCACCGTGTGCATAGCGGGCGAAATCGTCGCCCAGCAGCCGATAGGGATGTTCGTCGGGCAGCATTCCGACCGATTGTTCGGGATCCGAGACGGGGGTGCCGTCAGGCAGCCGGTTCAACAGGTCGAACGACCCCGACGAAAAGTACAGCGCACTCTGCCCCGTGGAGACAATCGCGCATCGTGCGCCCCTCCGCTGCAGGCTGATTCCGCAAATCAGACCGCTCAGGCCGCCACCTATAATAATACAGTCGAATTTCATAAGGCTTTCTCTTCCGTTATATGCATGTCGCAGACTCCCGCATAGATCCACTGCGTAAATTCGTTCTCACGGAGCGTTTCGCCCCAGGCCACCGGACAGATTCCCTTCCAGCGTTCATCGAGGAACCGGGCCAGATCGCGTTTGGCCGTCCGGGCGCAATGGTGTGCCCGGGCCAGCTGCCCAGCCGCCCGACAGGCGCAAAGCTCTCCCTGGCAGGTGCCCATGCCGACGCGCGTACGGCGCCGCAGGTCGACCAGATCGGTTACATGGAGCTCGTTGAGCGCGTAATCGACCTCACCCACCGAGACATCCTCACATTCGCAGACAAGGCTCCGGTCTCTGTCGTTGGCGGAGGCGATATGCGCAGCCAGCTCGCCATGACGCCGCACGGCCGATTTCGGCATGTCCGAGGGTTCGGACCCGGTATCGCGCGAACCCGGAAGCGGCAGATCGCGCGTCTGGCAGGCCTTGTCGATGCCGAGTTTGCGGCAGACGAGGTCCGTGGTCCATTCGGCCATCAACCGATAGGTCATCAGCTTTCCGCCCGTGATGGAGATCAGCCCCGGCACGCCGTCGCGCGTCTCGTGGTCTAACAGAACGATACCGCGGCTGATATTCCGTCCCGAAGGGTCGTCGTCCGACGCAACAAGCGGACGGACTCCGGCATAGGCCCTCAGGATACGGGTCGTCGCCAACGCAGGGGCGAGTTTGCAACCCTCCTGCAGCAGCAGATCCACCTCGTCGGGCGTCACCCGCATATCATCCACCTGGTCGAAGTCCACGCGGCTCGAGGTGGTGCCGATCAGCGAAATCGTGTCGCCCGGGACCAGAATATCCGCATTGGCCGGCTTGCGGCAACGGTTCAACACGATGTTGTTCACCCGGTGGCCGAAAATCAGCAGCGAACCCTTGGCCGGGAACATATTGATCGTCACGTCGGCCATCCGGGCGATTCCATGCCCCCAGATACCGCCGGCATTGACCGTAAGCGGAGCGTAGTATTCATGCTGTTCGCCGCTCTTGCGGTCGAGGACTCGCACTCCGACCACACGCCCCTGCTCCCGGATTAGGGAGAGGACCTCATGATAGGTCAGAATCCGGGCGCCGTGCGCCTTGGCGTCGATGGCATTGGCCAGCGTCAGCCGGAAGGGGTCGACGGCTCCGTCGGGCACCTTGACGGCCCCGATGATCTCCGGATTGACCGACGGCTCCATGCGGCGGGCCAGCTGCGGATCGATGATTTCGGCCTGAATCCCCGCCTCGCGGCAGGCATTCACGAAGGTTGCCTGATAGGCCAGATCATCCTCCGGAAGCGTAATGAACAATCCCTCTGTCGGTTCCACACAATGACGGGCGATCTTACGCAGGATCATGTTCTCCCGGATACACTCCGCCGCAGACTCCTTGTCCGTGACGGCGTAACGGGCCCCGCTGTGCAGCAGACCATGATTACGGCCGGTGGCACCCGAAGCATAGTCGAACCGCTCGACCAACAGCACCCGCAGTCCGCGCAGCGCACAGTCGCGAGCCGTGCCGACCCCCGTAGCTCCGCCTCCTATGATAATCACATCATACTCACGTTGCTCTTTTGTTTTCATTACGCTTTGCTTGTTATTTGTTTCGAATTCACAACATCCGACAAACAGGATCCGACAGAAGGGAGAGCGTCATTAGAAAAATCAGAAAAATGCTCTTCAAAAACAACGGATCACCTGAAACTCTGACGTCTTATTTTAAATATTTGTTACAAATATATCAATTTTTCGCCAGATAGCGTCCCTGTTCAGACATTTTTATTGGACAAAAATATCTTTTTTCGAACAAACGGTATTGTTTCGATTTAAAATACGCTGATTTCAGCAAAGAGAAATCGAAAACAAAACGAAACAGTCTTGCGAAACAGGAATGCAAGATCAGGAAATCGCCCATTCATCCGCCAGGGCCGACAATTCAGTATCTCCACAGGACAGCAGCCTCTCCGGTCGGCACAACCGGAAGCATACCAAAAGAAACCTACCATCGACGAGATCAGACAATCCAAAACCGGCATAAGACCTCAACGGCGATGGTCGCCAGGCGACAGGGATGAGAGTTTGCCAAATAGAGTCAAATCGTGACCTGTTTTTCGGTCCGCGCAAAATAGGTCACGATTAAGGCATGAAATACTTGCTGCCTTTTGCGTCAACAGGAGCGGGGGAATATTTCGAACCTCTTTACTTCAGCCCTCTGGCGCGGAAAACGAGACTCGCACGCGCACTGCACACGAGTGATTCCGCGAATTTTGGCAGACACCCCCGACCCCTGAAAGGGGTGTTTTGAGGTCGCATGTGCCGAGTTCCTCTTGCACCGACATACAAAAAGAGGGAAGAACCTTTCGGTGCCTTCCCTCTTTCTGGAGCGGAAAACGGGACTCGGACCCGCGACCTCAACCTTGGCAAGGTTGCGCTCTACCAACTGAGCTATTTCCGCATTTGACTTCCGCCGTTGCAGGCGTCTCGTTGATTGTGAGTGCAAAGGTAGCTAAAAAATGTGAATCTCCAAATTTTTAATTAAAATATTATCACAATTCCTTCACTTTTTCTTGAATCTCTCTCACCATCCACACATAATACGTTATTTATCAGAAATTTAACCGATAGGCTAATAAACCCGGCCTATTCTCCCTGTTTGGATCGAAGGATTCTCACGGCCTTTTCCCGGAATGTAATTTCACTCTCGAGAACCGTCCCGCCGCCAAAATCTTCGCCCGCGTTCTCCCAGACCCCGTTCCGATTATAAAAATACCATAATCCGTAAACCCCCATCGAATCCAGGTATTTATCATTCACCACTCCGGCTATCTCGTCCTGAAACAGGAATATCTTATTCACACTCGAATCCAGATACGACCGATTTTTCCGGGCCATCTCCCGCACAATGGCCACATATGCCGACAACGGCGTAGATGAACCATCCGTCTCGATTTCACGGATTTTTCGCCCCACCTCTACACTCTCGTACGCCCCTTCGGGAAGCGCATCTTCCGCAATCAAAAGTTCTGCATCCAGCTCCTCGACAGCGACACGGTTCTTGTGCCGGCTGACATAATAAACATGGTGTCTGTCACTCTGCGTAATAAATTTTTCCGCCTTTCCATTCACAAAAAGGATTCCGGCCCTTTCATCAAAAGCATAACCCGGACCGATCTTCTTCCGCCTTATCAGATCGTCATACCGTTCGCGACGTACCTCCTGGGAATAATGAGGACAATTGCTGTATGGCAGGAATCCAAGCCCCTCCACGAAACTCCAGTCTTCCGGGCGTGAATCACTCATCCCGCCATCAAACCAGCAAATGGATCCGGCACTGCCCCGGCCAGCACGATACCCCGGTGCAGAGCCTCGGCAAGCAGTTTGTCGATCCCCTGTGCCTTCCAGATTCCCATCATGTTCAGCGTATTCCCTCCTCCTACGACAATCGCGTCAGCACCAAGAAGCTGCTCCTCGAAGGAGGGGTTCTCCGGGGAGGTGCTCACCCATACCCGAAGAACAAGCGTATCGATATCCAGCGTATGGCAGATCCGACTCCAGTAGTTGATATTGTCGGGATGATCCCCGCTCGCCGTGGGCACATAGCAGATACGGGGCTTCTCCCTTCCCGTCAGATCGGCAACATACCGGGTAAACTTGAGGTCGATGTCTCCACCCCAAACAAAAATCCGCCTATCCTGGGCGTTCGTCGCGAACAAACCCGCAAACAGCGCCACAAGGGCAACCATATTCCGGGACATAGCTGACATAAATAATTCTAGAATTGATATTCGGTTCGGGCCGGACGGAAATGCCTGCGGGGCGGTCCTGACACAGCGAGGGGTGGGGAAACAAAATAACCCTCGCCCGTACGGGTGAGGGTTATTTTATTCGCGACCGGTTGTTTTAGCGCACCTTGAAGCCCTCGTCGGCCTTCATCGGGATCGGCAGCGAGGCGTAGTAGCCGCTCTCGAGCTTGCTCCGCACAGCCTTGAAGGCCTCGATCGTCTCCTTGACGTCCTCCAGCGTGTGGGCCGCCGTCGGGATCACGCGCAGGATGATCTCGCCCTTCGGGATCACCGGATAGATCACCATCGAGCAGAAGATGTTGTGGTTCTCACGCAGGTCGACAACCAGGTTCGTAGCCTCGGGAACACCACCCTTCAGGAAGACGGGCGTTACGGGCGAGTTGGTCACACCGATGTTGAAGCCGTTCTCCTTCAGGCTGCTCTGCAGTGCGCGGACGATCGTCCAGAGCTTCTGCTGGAACTCCGGGTGGTTGCGGATCAGCTCCAGACGCTTCAGTGCACCGATCACCATCGGCATCGGCAGTGACTTGGCGTAGAGCTGCGAACGCATGTTGTAACGGAACAGGTTGATCAGCCAGCGGGGACCGCAGACGAAGGCACCGATGCCGGCCATCGACTTGGCGAAGGTGTTGAACAGCACGTCCACACCGTCGACCACGCCGAAGTGCGAAGCCGTACCGCGGCCGCCCTCACCCATCGTACCGAAGCCATGGGCATCGTCGACCAGCAGACGGAACTGGAAATCCTTCTTCAGGGCCACGATCTCGTCGAGCTTGCCCAGATCGCCCTTCATGCCGAATACACCCTCGGTGATGACCAGCACGCCGCCGTTCTGCTCGTTGGCCAGTTCGGTGGCGTGGTGCAGCTGCAGGCGGAGCGACTCCATGTCGTTGTGGCCGAAGACGAAACGCTTGCCCTTGTGCAGGCGCAGACCGTCGATGATGCAGGCGTGGGCCTCGGCGTCGTAAACCACGACGTCACGCGGCGTGAGCAGGCAGTCGATGATCGAGATCATGCCCTGGTAGCCGAAGTTGAGCAGGAAGGCATCCTCCTTGCCGACGAAAGCGGCCAGTTCACGCTCGAGCTGCTCGTGGTATTTGGTCTGACCGCTCATCATGCGGGCACCCATCGGGGCAGCCATACCGAACTGGGCGGCACCTTCGGCGTCGGCCTTGCGCACCTCGGGGTGGTTGGCCAGTCCGAGGTAGTTGTTCAGGCTCCAGTTGAGCACCTTGTGGCCACGGAAGGTCATGTGAGGACCGATCTCACCCTCGAGTTTCGGGAATGCAAAATAGCCGTGAGCATAAGCCATGTACTGACCGATAGGTCCGCCGGCGTTCTTCTCCAGGCGTTCGAAAATATCAACCATATTATTTGTAATTATAAGTTTATGTGCCTTATATTATTTGTTTTGACGCGCAAAAGTACAAATAATTAAACGATTTTAACAGTCAAAAGTAGCCGTTTTTTACGCTTCGGAGATACGCATTTATACCTATTTTTGAGCCGCACGGCGCCTTTTCCGGTCGATGGCATCGACAATTACGGCCACGGCTCCGTCACCCGTGACGTTGGTTGCCGTTCCGAAACTGTCCATGGCGATATAGGTGGCAATCATCAATCCGCAGAGCGTCTCATCGAAGCCCAGCATCGACTCCAGCAGCCCCAGAGCCGCCATGATCGCTCCGCCCGGCACCCCCGGAGCCGCCACCATCGTCACCCCCAGCAGCAGGATGAACCCCGCGAAGGTCGCCGCCGGAAGCTCCTGCCCCGCCAGCATCGAGACCGCCAGAGCACACGCCGTGATCTTCATCATCGAGCCCGAGAGGTGGATCGTGGCACACAACGGAATGACGAACGAGGCCAGTTCGGGCCTCACGCCGAGGCGTTGCGTCCGCTCGAGCGTCACGGGAATCGTCGCCGCCGAGGACTGCGTGCCGAGAGCCGTGACGTAGGCCGCCAGCATCGTGCGCAGCATCTTCAGCGGATTCCGCCGGGCGGCGAGCCCCGCCACCGAGAACTGGAAGAGCAGCAGGGCGACGGTCAGCACGAAGATCACGACAATGAGTTTGACGAAGACCCCCAGCACACCGGCGACCTGTCCCGACTGCGTGATCGAGAGGAAGATGCCGAAGATGTAGACCGGCAGCAGCGGGAGGATGACGCCGGAGATCGTGTGTTCGATGATCCGTTTGAAGTCGTCGAGGGCAGCCTTGAGTGTCACGGAGCGGGTGTAGGCCATGCCGAGCCCGAGGACGAAGGCCAGCACGAGAGCCGACATCACCCCCATGACGGGCGGAATGGCAATGGTGAAGTAGGGGCTCAGTGCCTCACCGGCCTCGGGCAGAGCAGCCTCCGCGCCGGCCAGCAGCGTCGGGAAGAGGGCCCTCCCGGCCAGGAAGGTGCCGAATCCGGAGATCAGCGTGAAGCCGTAGGCCAGAGCGGCGGTCAGAGCCAGCAGCCGGCCGGCTCCGCGCCCCAGATCGGCAATGCCGGGGGCGACCAATCCGAAGATCAGCAGCGGAATGACGAACTCGAGGAACTGCCCGAAGAGGGCATTGAACGTCAGTGCCGCCCGGGAGACCCACCCGGGCAGGAAGAATCCGCAGGCGATACCCAGCACGATGGCCAGCACGACGCGCGGAAGAAGGCCGAATTTTCGTTTCATCGGAGAACGATTTTTGTAAAGGTATGAAAAAATTCGCTACATTTGCCGTATGACATCCCTTTATCACGACATCATCTACGGTCCGGTGCACTCGCGGCGGCTGGGCCTCTCGCTCGGGGTCAACCTGTTGCCCACCGAGTCGAAACTCTGTTCGTTCGACTGCATCTACTGCGAATGCGGCTGGAATGCCGAACACCCCGGCGGACGCCGTTTCAACGCCCGCGAGGAGGTGCGCACCCATCTCGAAACCGCCCTGCAACGGATGGCCGAAGCCGCCACGCCGCCCGATGTCATCACCTTCGCCGGCAACGGCGAACCGACGCTGCACCCCGATTTCGAAGGGGTGATTGACGACACGCTGGCGCTGCGCGACCGCTACTGCCCCGCGGCGAAGGTCTCCGTGCTGTCGAACGCCACGCAGATCCACCGTGAGGAGGTTCGCCGGGCGCTGCTGCGCGTAGACAATAACATCCTGAAGCTCGATTCGGCCTTCGACGACACGGTGCGGCGCATCGACCATCCGCAGAATCCCGCCTATGCGGTCCGCGACATCCTCGAGCGGATGAAGCTCTTCGAGGGGCGGATGATCCTGCAGACGATGTTCCTGCGCGGCGAGTGCGACGGCCAGCGGATCGACAACACCACCGAAGAGGAGGTTACGGCATGGCTCAGGCTCGTCGGCGAAATCCGCCCGCGGCAGGTGATGGTCTACTCGCTCGACCGCGATACGCCGTGTCCGACCCTCGAAAAGGTTCCCCGCGAGGAGCTGCAGCAGATTGCCGCCCGGGTCGAGGCACTGGGGATTCCCTGCTCCGTCGCCTGACCCAGGCCGGCACCGTCCGCCGACACGCGGTCTGCGGCTCCCGGTGCAGCCCCCACCCCGACAGCCGGGCGGAGGTTCAACGCGCACAACCGGAATCGAAAACACCTCCCGGACCCTCGCCAAGGCCCGGGAGTTTCACACCAAAACACCCGCCACCATGCAACTGTTACTCTCCTGCGCCAAGACGATGACGGACCGGAGCCCGATCTCCGTGCCCCGCACGACCCAACCCCGATACGGAGCCGAGGCCGACGCCGCTGCGGCAGCCCTTGCGTCGCTCCCGGCCGAGGATCTGGGCCGTCTGCTGCGTGTGAACCGTACGCTGGCAGCCGAGAACCGGCGCCGCTACGCCGCATTCCACGACGCACCGTCACTGCCGGCCCTGACGGCCTACACGGGGATCGTCTTCAAACGGATCGACCCCACGAGCTTCACCCCCGCGGATTTCGAATACGCCCAGGAGCACCTCCACATCACGTCGTTCCTCTACGGACTGCTCCGCCCGCTGGATGCCATCCGCCCCTACCGGCTCGAAGGCGACGCCATCCTGCCCGGATGCGACGACCAGACGCGCTTCGCCTTCTGGCAGCAGCGGCTCACCGACAACTTCATCGATACGATCCGCGCCGATGACGGCATACTGCTCAATCTGGCCAGCAGCGAGATGAAACGGCTCTTCGACTGGCGGCGGATCTGCCGCGAGGTGCGGGTCATCACCCCCGAATTCCGGATCCGCGAAGGGGACCGGCTCAAAACGATTGTGGTCTATACGAAGATGTGCCGCGGCGAGATGACGCGGTTTGCACTGAAGGGGCGGATCAGCGACCCCGAACGGCTGAAGACATTCGAATGGGAAGGGTTCCGGTTCGATCCGGAACGAAGCCGCGGCGACGACTGGCTCTTTACGATGTAGGCGGAGTCTGCGGCGGGTGCTTTTCTCTTTGGATTTCGGCAGGCTGCCGTTTCCCCCGAGATGAGACCGACACGCGGCTTCACACACCAAAACCCAAAAACAAAAGGGCTGCTTTCGCAACCCTCATATCATCTATACCCTGATTCCCGGACTATACAGGGCTCGTCCGCCCCTCGGATATCATCCGTCCCCGGGTCCATCCGCTCCTCAAGAAGCATCCGTTCCTCGGACACCATCCGTCCTCTCAAGTATCATCCGCCCTTCAAGAAGCATCCGTTCCTCGGACACCATCCGTCCTCTAGTATCATCCGCCCCTCGAGTACCGTCCGCCCCACGGCTCCGCCCCGGCTTATTCGGGCCGGTACTCCAGCAGGGCCCGCAGGATCGCCTCCTCGTCGTAGCCGCAAAGGGCCTTCAGCTGTGCCGGCGTACCGTGTTCGACCCACTGGTCGCCGATACCCAGCCGCGTGACCTGCACGTCGTATCCGCGCGAAGCGAAGAAGACCGTCACGGCCTCGCCGACACCGCCGCGCAGGCATCCGTCCTCGACGGTGATGACCCGCCGGAAGCGGCGTCCCACCTCGTCGAGCAGCACTTCGTCGAGCGGCTTGACATACCGCAGGTCGTAATGTGCCGCCTCGATACCCGCGGCCGCCGCCCGTTCGGCAGCCCGTGACGCCGCATTGCCCGTCGTACCGATCGTCACCAGCGCCACGTCCGCACCGTCACGCAACCGCCGTCCGCGCCCCACGGGCAGCTCCTCGAAGGGTTGCCCGCGCCACGGAAGCCCCTCGCCGTTGCCGCGCGGATAGCGGATCATGAAGGGATGGCCGGCATGCAGCGCCGTGTACATCAGGTTGCGCAGTTCGGGTTCGTTCATCGGCGCGGCGATCGTCAGCCCCGGAATCGCCCGGAAGGCCTCCATGTCGAAGACCCCGTGGTGCGTAACGCCGTCCTCGCCGACCAGTCCGCCCCGGTCGAGACACATCACCACCGGAAGGTCCTGAATCGCCACGTCGTGGATCACGTTGTCGTAGGCGCGCTGCATGAAGGTCGAATAGATGTTGCAGAAGGGGATCATCCCCGCCGCGGCCAGACCCGCCGAGAAGGTCACGGCGTGCCCCTCGGCAATGCCGACGTCGAAGCAGCGGTCGGGCATCTCGCGCATCATGATGTTCATCGAGCAGCCGGTCGGCATGGCGGGCGTAACCCCCACAATGCGCCGGTCGAGACGCGCCAGCTCGAGCAGCGTCTCCCCAAAGACATCCTGATAGCGGGCCGCTCCTCCCGACGAGGCGATCCGCTCGCCCGTATCGGGGTTGAACCGTCCGGGAGCGTGCCATACCGACTGATCGTGTTCGGCCGGCAGATAGCCCTTGCCCTTGACCGTCAGCACGTGCAGCAGCTTCGGCCCCTCGATGTCACGCATCGCCCGCAGCGTGCGCACCAGCTCCTTGAGGTTATGGCCGTCGACGGGTCCGAAATAGCGGAAATTGAGGCTCTCGAAGAAGTTGCTCTTGTTGAGCACCCCCTGCTTGACGGCGTTGCCCGCCTTCTGACAGAGGCGCAGCAGCCGCGGCGTATGCGACAGGATGCCCCACAGCCGCTGCTTGAAGCGGTTGTAGTGGACCGACGTCGAGATCTTCAGCAGGTAGTTCTTCAGGGCACCGGTGGCCTGGTCGATGGCCATGTTGTTGTCGTTGAGAATCACCAGCAGGTTGGTCTGCTTCGAGGCGCCGGCGTTGTTCAACCCCTCGAAGGCCAGGCCGCCGGTCATCGAGCCGTCGCCGATGACGGCCACCACCTGCCGCTTCTCGCCCCGCAGTTCGGCCGCCTTGGCCATGCCGAAGGCTGCCGAGATCGACACCGAGGCGTGTCCTCCGCCGAAGGCATCGTACTCGCTCTCGGACATGCGCGGGAAACCGCTGATGCCGCCCAGCTGGCGCTTCGTGTGGAAGGCCTCGCGGCGGCCCGTGATGATCTTGTGGGCGTAGGTCTGATGGCCGACGTCCCAGACGATCCGATCCTCCGGCGTATTGTAGACATAGTGCAGAGCGGCAGCCAGTTCCACCGCTCCGAGACTCGATGCCAGATGGCCCGGATTGACCGAGCATTCGGCGATGATGTAGTGGCGCAGTTCGTCGCAGTAGAGACGCAACTCCTCCGGCGAGAGCTGCTTGAGCTCCCGCGGAGACGACACACGGTCGAGCAGTTTATAGACACGGGGTGACATTCGAAAGACAAAGATAAGAAATAATAGGGAATTTTTCGAAAAAATCCCTATCTTCGCATAACGATAAAAACCTCGCAAGATGAAATACAAGCGAATACTCCTGAAACTGAGCGGCGAATCGCTCCAGGGTTCCCAGAAGTACGGGCTCGACCCGGCACAGCTCCAGTCCTACGCCGAGCAGATCAAGGCCGCTGCCGCTACGGGTGTGCAGATCGGCATCGTCATCGGCGGCGGAAACATCTTCCGCGGCCTCTCGGGGGCCAAGAAGGGATTCGACCGCGTCAAGGGCGACCAGATGGGCATGCTCGCCACGATCATCAACTCGCTGGCCCTGCAGTCGGCCCTCGAGGACAACGGCGTGAAGTGCAAGGTCCTCACCTCGATCCGCATGGAGCCCATCGGCGAGTACTTCTCCAAGGCCCGCGCCATCGAGTACCTCGAGGCCGGATACGTGGTCATCATCGGCGGCGGGACCTCCAACCCCTACTTCACGACCGACTCTGCCTCGGCGCTGCGCGGCATCGAGATCGAGGCCGACGTCCTGCTGAAGGGCACCCGCGTCGACGGCGTCTACACGGCCGACCCCGAAAAGGACCCCACAGCCACGAAATTCAACGAGATCTCCTTCGAGGAGGTGCTCGACCGCCGGCTGAAGGTCATGGACCTCACGGCCTTCACCCTCTGCCGCGAGAACGGCCTCGAAATCATCGTCTTCGACATGGACACTCCGGGCAATCTGGGCAAGGTTCTCGCCGGAGAGCCGATCGGAACCCTCGTAAAACGCTGACACCATGGCTATCCGCAAACCCCAGCGCAAGAGCAACCGCCAGCTGTGGATCATGCTGGCGCTGATCGTCGTCATCGTCGCCGTCATCGCGCTGCTCCCCTCGGGCGAAGAGAGCGCTGCAGACCGTCAGCAGGAGGATCGGGAACTGGCCGAAACGACGCTCGTCAAGGCCGGCGACACGGCTCCGGACTTTACCGTCGAGATGGTCGACGGCTCCACCGTCACACTCTCCGAACTGCGCGGAAAGGTCGTCCTGCTCAACTTCTGGGCTACGTGGTGCCCGCCCTGCCGTGAGGAGCTGACCCACGTCCAGACGGAGATCATCGACCGGTTTGCCGGCGAACCGTTCCTCTTCCTGCCCGTTTCGCGCGGGGAGAGCCGCCGGGCCGTGGAGACCTTCCGCCAGAAGAGCGGCCACGACTTCCCGATGGGGCTCGATTCGACGGAGAGCATCTACCGGAAATACGCTTCGAACTTCATCCCCCGCAACTTCCTCATCGATGCCGACGGGAAGGTCGTCTCGGCCACGGTCGGCTACGAACCGGATGAATTCGAAGAGCTGATCCGTACGATCCAGGCCACACTCGCCAAACTCCCGGCCGAAGCACCCGCCGAATAACCCCGCTTCCCCCGGGGCCATCCCAGGCGGGAGGGGCAAAGAGAGCCAGGGGGGGCAATAAGAGGGAGAGAGGGAGAGAGGGAGAGAGGGAAAAAGAAGAGAGGAGAAAGGAGAAAGGAGAAAAAAGTAAAGGGAGAGTGCGTGCATAACGCGGATAAAGGGAGGCGAAGAGCAAGAGCCTCCCGCGGTCACCCCGTTTTATAACTGCCAATAATTCAAAGATATCGCATATATGGATACCAAAACTATTCTCAACGAAGCCTCGTCGCGCATGCAGAAGGCTATCGACCACCTCGAGGAGGAACTGCTCAACGTACGTGCCGGCAAGGCATCGATCAACGTCCTCAACGGCGTGATGGTCGAATACTTCGGTTCGCAGGTACCCGTTTCGGGAGCCGCCAGCGTCACTGTTCCCGATGCCCGGACCATCCTGATCCAGCCCTGGGACAAGAAGATGCTCCGCCCGATCGAGAAGGCCATCCTCGACTCGAACATCGGCCTGACCCCCTCGAACAACGGTGAAACCATCCGCCTGACGATCCCGCCCCTGACCGAGGATCGACGCAAGGAGTTGGTCAAGCAGATCCGCGGCGAAGCCGAAACGGCCCGTATCAGCCTGCGCAACGCCCGCCGCGACGCTGTCGACGCCTTCAAGAAGGCGCAGAAGGAGGGTATGCCCGAGGACGAGTCGAAAGACGGCGAGACCCAGTCGCAGAAACTCCTCGAGAAGTTCACCAAGACTCTCGACGAGGTTCTGGCCCGCAAGGAGAAGGAGATCATGACCGTCTGATTCCGGTTCCGGAAAGCATACGACAAAAAATCCGACCGCCCGATGAGGGGGTCGGATTTTTTATGGTCAGAAGGCGGCAAACAGTCGCCAACCCGGGATACCTCCAAAAGACAGAAGCCGGCAGCCAGATCGGTCGTCTCCAACCGGGAACGGACTCCAAACTGCAAACCCGGACTACGGCAACAGCAGCCATTCGCAACACGATCGGCAAAACCTCAGACAACCGGTCTAATCCGAAACCACGCCGCAAGAGCCGTTACAGCCGCCACGGCCGCTCAAAACCGAGCCGCAAAAGACTCGGCCTACCGGCCGAGAGCCCGGAGCCACGCCACGAGATCGGCCAGCACCTCTTCGGAAACAGTCACCTCGATCGTCTCATACTCGGAGACATCGCCCGTCTCACAGGGCTGCAGCAGGTGGTTCAGACCGGGATACTCCTTTACGGTGAGGAGTCCCGAATCGCCGAGCAACTGCCGGATCGCCGCAAGATTCTCACCGGGATCAACTTGCGAATCGAGCGAACCGTTGACGGCCAGCACGGGGCGGTTGCCCGCCTGTCGGATCGCCTCGGAGGGGTCGAGCGTCAGGAAGCGGCAGACCCACGGCGAGGCGGCCGCACCGTCGAGCACCTGAAGCAGATTTTCGCGGAGTGGAACGGGCAGCCCCTGCACCCCGGGATCGGCCGCCAGCGCGGCCTTCAGTTCAGGCAGACGCGCCGGGAGCTTCTCCTGCGACGTTTGGCCCAGCTCCTCGTGACAACGCTCAAGCAGGTGGCAGGCGGCATCGACCAACTGCGGATCCAGCCCCTGCTGCTCCATCAGCCGCCGCTTCTGGAGCAGGCTGATCCGTCCGCCGGGGATCAGCCCGCCGGCCAGCGAGACGACAAACGCCACGTCGGGATCCGCCGCTGCCGCCAGAAAGGCGATCGTACCACCCTCGCTGTGGCCCAGGATGCCGCACGGCACCCCCTTGAGACCGGGCTGCGCCCGCAGCCAGTCGAAGGCTCCCAGCGCATCGAGCGCAAAGTCATCCGTCGTCGCCCCGGCCAGCAACCGCTGCTGCTCCTCCTTCGGGAGGCCGAATCCGCGGTCGTCGTAACGCAGCACGGCGATTCCGTTCCGCGTCAGACGATCGGCAATCACCAGGAAGGGTTTGTGTCCGAAAAGCTCCTCGTCGCGGTTCTGCAGCCCGCTGCCGGTGACCAGCACCACGGCGGCACGCGGCGGCAGCGAATCGGGCAGCGTCAGCGTTCCCGCCAGTTCGACCCCCTCGGCCCAACTCGGGAAGCGGACCTCGCGGCAGGCATAGGGGAAGGGCGGCTGCGGAGTCTGGGGGCGTGCCGCAGCCTTGCGCCGCGACAGCATGAGCATCGTCCGCTGTCCCGACTGGGTAAATTCGCCGAGCAGCATTCCCTCGGAGAGCAGGTTGCCGCGGAACGAGACGTCGAGCGGGACGATGCGCAACGACAGCGCTCCGTCGCGGAAGTCGACCGAATCGACCGGAATTCCCCGCACCCCCTGATCGGGGCTGTCCAATGTGGCCGTATAGCCCTCCGCCGAGGCGGCAATCCGGAAGACGAGCCGCAGGCAGGCGGCATTCACCGAGAGGGTGCCGTCCCACACTCCGGCCGGACTCTGGGCCGCCATGCACAGCGGCAGCAGCAGTCCGACAAGCAACAATCGCAGTTTCATCACTTCGCAGGTTTTCGAGAAGATGACCACCGGAAGAAGGTGGTCGCTTCCTCAAAATTACGAAAAATTCCGCTTCCCGCCTCAGCCGGGACAAAAAAAAGCGGGAGGTCTCATCGACCTCCCGCACAGGGATTTTGTTCGGTATTCGAAGATTAGAGCTTCGGACCGGCAGTCACGAGGCTCTTGCCCTCCTCGTTGCCCGTGAACTTCGCAAAGTTCTTGATGAAGCGGCCTGCGAGGTCCTTGGCCTTCTCGTCCCACTCCGATGCGTTTGCATACGTATCGCGCGGATCGAGGATGTGCGAATCAACACCCGGCAGCTCGGTGGGCACCTTGAAGTCGAAGATAGGAATCATCTTCGTGGGGGCCTTGTCGATCGAGCCGTCGAGGATGGCGTCGATGATGCCACGCGTATCCTTGATCGAGATACGCTTGCCGGTGCCGTTCCAACCCGTGTTCACGAGGTAGGCCTTGGCGCCCGACTTCTCCATCTTCTTCACCAGCTCCTGGCCGTACTTCGTGGGGTGCAGCGACAGGAAGGCTGCGCCGAAGCATGCCGAGAAGGTTGGGGTCGGCTCCGTGATGCCACGCTCCGTACCGGCCAGCTTGGCGGTGAAGCCCGACAGGAAGTAGTACTTCGTCTGCTCCGGGGTCAGGATCGATACCGGGGGCAGCACGCCGAATGCATCGGCCGAGAGGAAGATCACCTTCTTGGCAGCCGGAGCCTTCGATACGGGCTTAACGATGTTCTCGATGTGGAAGATCGGGTACGATACACGGGTGTTCTCCGTTACCGACTTGTCGGCGTAGTCGATCTTGCCCTTCTTGTCAACGGTTACGTTCTCGAGCAGGGCGTTGCGGCGAATGGCGTTCCAGATGTCGGGCTCGTTCTCCTTCGAGAGGTTGATCACCTTGGCGTAGCAGCCGCCCTCGAAGTTGAAGACGCCGTCATCGTCCCATCCGTGCTCGTCGTCGCCGATGAGCTGACGCTTCGGGTCGGTCGACAGCGTGGTCTTGCCGGTTCCCGACAGACCGAAGAAGATAGCGGTCTCGCCCTTCTCGTTGGTGTTGGCCGAGCAGTGCATCGAAGCCATGCCCTTCAGCGGGAGCAGGTAGTTCATGTAGGAGAACATACCCTTCTTCATCTCACCGCCATACCACGTGTTGATGATCACCTGCATCTTCTCCGTGAGGTTGAAGACTACGGCGGTCTCCGAGTTCAGGCCGAGCTCCTTGTAGTTCTTGACCTTTGCCTTCGAAGCGTTCAGAACCACGAAATCGGGCTCACCGTACTTCTCGAGCTCCTCGTCGGTCGGACGGATGAACATGTTCTTCACGAAGTGGGCCTGCCAGGCAACCTCCATGATGAAACGGATCTTCAGACGCGAGTTCTCGTTGGCGCCGCAGAAGGTATCCACAACATAGAGTTTCTTGCCCGAAAGCTCCTGAGCGGCGATCTTCTTGAGCTCCTTCCAGGCAGCCTTCGTAACAGGCTTGTTGTCGTTCTTGTACTCGTCGGAGGTCCACCAGATCGTATCCTTCGTGGTCTCATCCATCACGAAGAACTTGTCTTTGGGCGAACGACCCGTATAGACACCCGTCATCACATTGACAGCACCGGTCTCGGTGAGCTGTCCCTTCTCATAACCGCGCAGGCCTTTTTTGGTCTCCTCACGGAAAAGTTCGTCGTAGGAGGGATTGTACACGATCTCGGTTACGCCCGTGATCCCGTACTTTTTCAGATCCATTTTGTCCATAACTTTTTTATTTTAATAAAAACCAAGTCCTTAACCTAACGTCCGGACGACTCGAATTCGTACGTCCTTGGACGCCACAAAGGTAAAAAAACTTTCAGAATTGTGAAAAAAATAACAGTCAAAATTAAGAAAATTTTTTACTATCCCCTCCCGAGGGGGCGGAGTGCGGATCCGACCCGGAGGATGCGACAGGCGCAAGGGGGCAAACGGCGAACGGAAACGAGGCCCGTCGACCGGCAAGGAGCGTGAAAGCCCGACCCAGAAGAACTCAACAGGAGAGAAGAGACACACCTATATATAATGAAGGGAGAACCCGATGGCTATCGAAGGGGATCGACCGGACACTCCTTTTTTTGCAGAAAAACAACGCTTCAGAGGCGGCTCCTTCCTAAAATTTTCACGTCCGAGCCACGAAGAAGAGTTGCGGACGGATTTCGATTCGCAGACGAAGGGTCAGAAAATAATTTCGTTTTGAAAAGCGTTCGGTCGTAACAATTATTTTCGTAACTTTGGTATGTTATGGCCGGACTATACTTCCATATCCCCTTCTGCAAGCGCATCTGCGCCTACTGCGACTTCTACAAGGAGGTCGGAACCAAACACATGGCCCCGCTCGCCGAAGCCATGCACCGCGAACTGGAGAGCCGAAGCAACTACCTGTCGGGCGAAGCGGTCCGGACCCGCTATTTCGGAGGCGGAACCCCGTCGCTCTGCCCGCCCGAAATGCTGAAAGGGCTGCTCGACCATGCCGCCCGGCTCTTCGACTGCTCGGCCGTCGAGGAGACCACCCTCGAGGCCAATCCCGATGACCTGACCCCCGAATACCTCACCGCCATCCGCCGTGCCGGCATCGGCCGTCTATCGATCGGCATCCAGTCGTTCGACGACGACTGTCTGCGGCTGATGAACCGCCGCCACACCGCCTCGCAGGCCCGCGAAGCCGTGCGGCAGGCCCGCGAGGCCGGATTCGCGAATCTGACCGTCGACCTGATCTTCGGCGTCCCCGGATTCGGCGGCGACTCGCTCAGACGATCGCTCGATCAGGCACTTGCACTCAACGTCGAACACATTTCGGCATACCATTTGACCATCGAACCCGGCACCGCATTCGGCCGCCGGGCCGCACGCGGCACCTTCGCTCCGGTCGACGAAACGGTCAGCGAAGCGGAGTATGCGCTGATTCACGAGACGCTGACCGGTGCCGGATACGAACACTACGAGGTGTCGAATTTCGCCCGTCCGGGCTTCCGCGCCCGCCACAATGCCGCCTACTGGCACGGCGTCAGATACCTCGGAATCGGCCCCGCCGCCCACTCGTTCGACGGCCGCGAACGACACTGGAACGCCGCCTCCGTCGAGCGCTACATCGCCGGCGAACCCGCCGAGGCCGAGATCCTCTCGGAACGCGACCGTTTCAACGAATATG
This sequence comes from uncultured Alistipes sp., assembly GCA_938014215.1. Lineage (GTDB taxonomy): Bacteria > Bacteroidota > Bacteroidia > Bacteroidales > Rikenellaceae > Alistipes. The sequence continues at coordinate 57,614 of CALLRW010000029.1, forward strand.
TGATGACCCGCCTGCGCACCTGCGAAGGGATCGACCTGGATGAAGCCACGTCCCTTTTCGGCGCCGGACGCACCGCCCGCATGCGCCACGACGCCGAAGGATGGATCCGCGCCGGAGCCCTGCGCATCGAGGCCGGACACATGGCCGTTCCGCCCGAACGGATGCTTGTATCGGACGCGGTCATCGAGGAGCTCTTCGAAACGTAACCCGCCTTCGCAACCAAGTGAAACTGAAATGTTAAGTTATTATTAAATTTTTTTAGTAATTGATTTTTCAATTGTTTTATCTAAATATAAGTATTACCTTTGCGGCCGGATAATTCCGTTCGTTACGAAATCAAACAGACATCCATATGAGCAATGCTAAACACACTCCCGACTTCCTGTTCGAGGTAAGTTGGGAGGTCTGCAACAAGGTGGGCGGTATCCACACCGTCATCTCGACCAAGGCACAGACCGTTACCCGCAAATTCGGCGACCGCTACATGCTGATCGGCCCCGACCTCTCGCACGAGGGCGTCAACCCCGAATTCGAAGAGGATCAGAACCTGCTGAAGGCCTGGCGCCAGAACCTCTACAACGAGGGCATCCGCGTCCGCGCCGGACACTGGAAAATCAAGGGCGACCCGACCGTCCTGCTGATCGACTTCTCGTCGCTGATCCCCCGCAAGGACGAAATCCTCAAGAGCCTCTGGGAATCCTACCACGTAGACTCGATCTCCGGACAGTGGGACTACATCGAACCCGTCCTCTTCGGCTGGGCCGCCGGTGTGGTCATCGCCTCCTATGTCAAGGACTTCGGATCGCCCACGGCCAAGATCACCGCTCACTTCCACGAGTGGCAAACCGCAGCCGGAGGCCTCTACCTGCGCAACAACTCGCCCTACGTGGCCACGGTATTCACCACCCACGCCACCGTCATGGGCCGCTGCATCGCCGGAAACCGGCTCCCGCTCTACAACTCGCTCACGAAACTCAACGCCGATGAACTGGCCCGCCGCTTCAACGTCGTGGCCAAACACTCGATCGAAAAGATGGCCGCCACGTATCACGACGCCTTCCTGACGGTGAGCGACATCACCGCCAACGAGTGCAAATACCTCCTCGGCCGCGAACCCGACGGCGTGACCCCCAACGGCTTCGAAAACGACTTCGTCTGGTCGGGCGACGAATACTACACCAAGCGCGAAGAGGCCCGCAAGGCCATGATCCGCGTGGCCGAGGCCTGCCTGGGCGAAAAGTTCTCGGGCGACCCGCTGATCGTCGGCACCAGCGGCCGCTATGAATTCCGAAACAAGGGCATCGACGTCTTCATCGAATCGCTCAAGCTCCTCGCCCAGTCGGACAAGCTCCAGCGCGAAATCCTCGCCTACATCACCGTGCCGGCCGGCAACCGCGGCCCGCGCGTCGACCTGCAGGCCCATCTGGCCGATCCCTCGGCCCCGATCGACGAAAAGCAGTACAAGTACTCGACCCACTATCTGGAGGACCAGACCTGGGATCCGATCGTCAACGCCCTGAAGGACAGCCCGCTGACCCAGCCCGGATCGAAGGTGAAGGTGATCTTCGTCCCGACGTACCTCAACCACAAGGACGGCATCTTCAACAAGGACTACTACGAACTGCTCGTGGGCATGGACCTCACGGTATTCCCCTCCTACTACGAACCGTGGGGATACACGCCGCTGGAGTCGGTGGCCTTCTCCGTGCCGACCGTCACCACGACGCTCGCCGGTTTCGGCATGTGGGTCGACAAACAGCGTGAACACGCCGGCGTGGAGGTGATCCGCCGCGACGACTACAACGACAAGGAGGTCGAGGAGAAGATCGCCGACGCCTTGATCCGCTTCTGCCAGCTCGACGAGAAGCACGTCAACGAAATCCGCACGTCGGCCTACGAAATCTCGACCACGGCCCTCTGGGAGCACCTCTATGCCGCCTACGAACAGGCCTACTCCGAGGCCATCGAGAGCTCGATCGTCCGCACGAACCGCGCCTCGCTCGACGACGGCGGCGCCAAGACCGAACAGATCAACTTCGTCCGCCAGCAGCTCTTCGTCGAAAAGCCCAACTGGAGCCGCATGATGGTCGACAAGACCCTGCCCAAACGGCTGCATGCCCTCGAGGAGCTCTCGCGCAACCTCTGGTGGTGCTGGAACCCCGGCGCCCGCGACCTGTTCGAAAGCATCGACCCGACGCTCTGGGCCGAGTGCGACCGCAACCCCATCGCCTTCCTCGACCAGCTCAGCGTCGAGCGGCTGCGCGAACTCGAAAAGGATACGAACTTCCTCGCCATGCTGGATGCCGTCTACACCCAGTTCCGCGACTACATGAACGAAAAACCCGACCCGAAGGCCACGACGATCTCCTACTTCTCGATGGAGTACGGTCTGCACTCGTCGCTGAAGATCTACTCGGGCGGTCTGGGTATCCTGGCCGGCGACTACCTGAAGGAGGCTTCGGACCGCAACGTCCCGATGGCCGCCGTGGGTCTGCTCTACCGCTACGGATACTTCACGCAGCGCCTCTCGGCCCAGGGCGCCCAGGAGGCGACCTACGAGGCCCAGAACTTCTACAAGCTGCCCATCTCGCCCGTGCGTGACGAGGCCGGAAACTGGATGACCATCTCGATCGCCTTCCCCGGCCGTACGCTCCTGGCCCGCATCTGGAAATGCCAGGTCGGCCGTACGGACCTCTACCTGCTCGACGCCGATATCGAGGACAACCTCGAGGAGGACCGTCAGGTAACCCACTACCTCTACGGCGGCGACTGGGAGAACCGTCTCAAGCAGGAGATCCTGCTCGGCATCGGCGGTATCCGCGCCCTGCGCAAACTGGGCATCAAGCACGACGTCTACCACTGCAACGAGGGCCACGCCGCCTTCATCGGCATCGAACGCATCCGCGACCTGGTCAACCACCGCAAACTCTCCTTCTCGGAGGCGCTGGAGGTGGTCCGCTCGTCGTCGCTCTTCACGACTCACACCCCCGTTCCGGCCGGCCACGACGCCTTCCCCGAATCGATGATCCGTCAGTACATGTCGCACTATCCCGACGTGCTGGGCATCACCTGGGAGCAGTACATCAACCTCGGCAAGACCAACCCCAACGACCCGAACGAGAAGTTCTCGATGTCGGTGCTGGCCTGCAACCTCTCGCAGGAGGTCAACGGCGTATCGTGGCTCCACGGCGAGGTTTCGAAGGATATTCTGGGCAACATGTGGCCGGGATACTTCAAGAACGAACTCCACATCGGATATGTCACCAACGGCGTGCACTTCCCGACCTGGATCGCCACGTCGCTGCGCCGCCTCTACGCCCGCTACTTCGCCGACGGATTCGAGGGACACACCTACAACATCCCCGCCTGGCAGAAGGTGCACAACATCCCCGACGTCGAACTCTGGGAGGAGCGCATGAAGCTCAAGAACAAGCTCATCAAGCATATCCGCAAACGCTACAGCGACCCGAAGCAGGTGCGTCTCGAATCGCCGCGCCAGATGCTGCAGATCATCGAGGGGATCCGTCCCGACGTGCTGACCATCGGCTTCGCCCGCCGTTTCGCCACCTACAAGCGCGCCTACCTGCTCTTCACGAACCTGGACCGTCTGTCGGCCATCGTCAACAACAAGGAGCGCCCCGTACAGTTCATCTTCGCCGGCAAGGCCCACCCGAACGACAAGCCGGGTCAGGACCTCATCAAGCGGATCGTCGAAGTGGCCGCCATGCCGCAGTTCGTGGGCAAGATCATCTTCCTGCAGAACTATGACATGGAGCTGGCCCGCCGCATGGTTCAGGGCGTCGACGTATGGCTCAACACCCCGACCCGTCCGCTCGAGGCTTCGGGTACGTCGGGCGAAAAGTGCGTCATGAACGGCGTCATGCAGTTCTCGGTACTCGACGGCTGGTGGGTCGAGGGCTACAAGGAGGGGGCCGGCTGGGCCCTGCCCATGGAGCGCACCTTCACCGATCAGCACTTCCAGGACGAACTCGACGCCGAGATGATCTACAACACCATCGAGGAGCAGATCGCCCCGAAGTACTACGACCGCGGCGCGGACAACATCCCGCACGCCTGGGTGGAGTCGATCAAGAAGTGCGTGGCCGACATCGCCTCGAACTTCACGACCAACCGCATGCTGATCGACTACGAGGAGCGCTTCTACAACAAGCTCGCCGCCCGCAAGCGTCTGATGAGCGCCGACACCTACCGCATGGCCCGCGAAATCGCCGCCTGGAAGCGCAAGGTTTCCGCCGCATGGGACAAGGTGCACGCCGTCGACGTACAGCGCGTGAAGATCGACAAGGAGGCCGTCTTCGTGGGCGAAACGTACCACTTCTCGGTAACGGTCGACATCGCCAACCTGCGCCCCGAGGATATCGGCGTCGAGATGGTGCTGGCTCGTCAGATCGTCGGCGGTCAGACGGTCAACGTCACCCGCACGATCCAGCTCGAGCGGACGAAGATCGACGGCAGTCTGGTCACCTACACGCTCGACTATACGCCCGACGAGGCCGGCACGTTCGACGTGGCACTGCGAATCTACCCCTCGAACCCCAACCTGCCCCACCGCATGGACTTCGCTCTGGTGAAGTGGGCCTAGGGTTTTCGGATGCGCGGATTCTGAAAAACGATATGAAAAATGTTGAATTTCAGCAATAAAATTGCCGGATTTCGAAATTTTCAATATCTTTAGTGTACGAACAGAATTTTTAAAGCATATGGCAGCATTAACCTTCGACAAAAGCGAACTCGGCAATCTGGAGTACTCCCTCCAGCGCGAAATGCTCGCTACGGACCGGATCGGCGGATACATGAGCACGACCATCGTCTGCTGCAACACCCGCCGCTATCACGGACTGATCGTGTCGCCGATCGACAACAGCGACCGGACCTACGTCCTGCTGTCGTCACTCGACGAGTCGATCATCCAGCATGACCAGACCTTCAACCTGGCCCTCCACCGCTTCAAGGGAACCTACGAACCCCGCGGTCACAAGTACATCACCGATTTCGAATACACCCCGACCCCCACGATCACCTATCGTGTGGGCGGCGTGATTCTCAAAAAGGAGATGTTGTGGATCCACAAACGCACCCAGCTCATGATCCGCTATACGCTCGTGGATGCCCACTCCGAAACCCGCCTGCGTCTGCGCCCCTTCCTCGCCTTCCGCGACAAGCACGCCCTGACGCATGCCAACATGGAGGCCGACGGCCACTCCTATCCCGCCATGAACGGCGTCAAGTGCCGGCTCTACGGGTGTTTCCCCTGGCTCTACCTCCAGACCAACAAACCCGGTACGGAGTTCGTCCCGGCTCCCGACTGGTACTACAACTTCGAGTATCAGCAGGATATCGCCCGCGGTTACGAGGGTCACGAGGATCTGATGACCACCGGATACTTCGAAACCGAACTCAAGAAGGGTGAAAGCATCATCTTCTCGGCCTCGCTCGACGAGATGGGCTCGACGAAGACCATCGACGAACTCTTCGAGGGTTCGATCGCCCGCCGCACCCACAAGATCGACTTCATCAGCTGCCTCGAGCACTCGGCCCGTCAGTTCCTGATCCGCCGCCCGGGCAACCGGACCGAAGTCATCGCCGGATACCCCTGGCACGGCGTTTCGGGCCGCCAGACCTTCATCTCGCTGCCCGGCATCACCCTGCGCCAGAACCACAAGGAGGACTGCATGGACGCCCTCGACACGCAGGTGCGCAACATGTGCAACGGCATGTTCTGCGGCGACTTCTCGGCCGCCGTCGGCGCCGACACCCCGCTGTGGTTCTTCTGGACCCTCCAGCAGCTCGAACCCCAGATCGGGGCCAAGGCCCTCTGGGAGCGCTACGGAGAGGCCATGAAGCAGATCCTCGCCTCGTACAAGCGCGGCATCGCCGGTCGCGTCATCCTCAACGACAACGGACTGGTGTGGGCTTCGGCCGAAAACACGCCGCTCACCTGGATGAACTCCACGATCGCCGGCAAGCCCGTCACCCCGCGAAACGGCTATCAGGTCGAGGTCAATGCTCTCTGGTACAACGCCCTCTGCTATACGCTGCGCCTCGCCGGCGAAAACGCAGACAAGGAGTTCGTCAAGGAGTGGGAGAACCTCCCCGAAAAGACCAAGGCTTCGTTCAACGAACTCTTCCTGCTGAGCGATGGCTACCTGGCCGACTTCGTCGGCTTCGAGGGTCCGGACCGCGACATCCGTCCGAACATGATCATCGCCTGCGCCCTTCCCTACAAGATGCTTGACGAGGAGGCGCAGCTGGGGGTCATCCAGACCGTTCGCCAGCACCTGCTCACCCCGAAGGGCCTGCGGACGCTATCGCCCCGCAATCCGCTCTACAAGGGTTCGCAGGAGGGTACGCCCGAGGAGCGTGACTTCGCGGCCAAAAACGGCTCCGTATGGCCGTGGCTCCTGGAATTCTATGTCCAGGCCTGCTTCGACATGAACGGGGACGCCTTCCTCCCGGAGGCCGAGGAGATCCTTGCAAACTTCAACGAGGACATCCAGTCCTACGGAATCGGATCGATCGGCGAGCTCTTCGATGCCGATCCTCCCTACGCTCCCCGCGGCGCCATCTCGCAGGCCTGGAGCGTCGGTTCCGTAGTGGACATTTTCGCCATGATCCAGGCCCGCAAGGCCAACCGGCCCGAGGAGCCCAAGAAGACGACGACCCGCAAACCGGCCGCCAAAACCGCTTCCAAAACCGCGGCAAAGAGCGCCAAGACCGAGTCGAAAGCCACCAAGAAGACAACGGTCCGCAAGACCGCTGTCAAGAAAGCGGCCACGAAATAAGAAGCCGCAGCCCGACGGTCCGGGACCGGGTGATGAGCCCGGTCCACCGGACAGCCTTACCAGAGGCCGTGAGCAACGGCACGGGGGGGGTGAGAAAGAGGAGAGAGGGGAGCGAAGAGAGAGCACAAGGGAAGCAAAGGGAGAGCGAGGAGAAAGGAGAGAAGAAAGGAGAAAGAGGAAACAACGAGAGGAGCGAAAGAAAAGAGACGAGAGGAACAGGAGTAGAAGAGAGAAAGAGGCAGAAGGAAGTGCAGAAAGGGAGAGGAAGAGGAATCGGATGCAGACCTGAGAACAAAAGGGGAAGGAAGGAGTAGAGAAGAGAGGGAGAAGGGAAAAAGAAGAAGGGGGAAGAGAAAGCCGGAAGGAGATAACCGGAAGGCCGGAGGAGAAACTGCCAATCAGCAGCGTATACGGCGGGAAGCAGCCCAAACGCCAGGGCAGACAAGGAGCGAATCAGCGACAATCGCCGCGAATTTCAACCTCAAGGGCCCGAACCCGCAAGAGAATCGAAGGGACAGCGAGAAGCTGCCGAAAAGACGGATAGATTCCGCCCGCTGCAGAAGATAGTACTCCCATTCGACCCGCCCCAAACCCTCGCAACCCGGAAACTCCCCGTCCCGGCAACCCCCGATGCCGAAAAGCCGAACCCGGAATCATCCGGATCGACGCCCCCGACGGAACAGCCCGACTGGAAGGACGGAAAAGACACAAGTGAAAGGAGCGCGACCGCTGTCAGAAACGGCGACCGCAGCGCTGGAAAGCCGACCGGAACCGACCCGACAAGCCGGTCACCACGTACGGCTTACGACGAAGAGCAGAAGGATGTGAATTGAACGCCAAGGCAACAAAAGCCGGACAAAAGCGACTGAACGCAAGAATACACAAGACAAAACAGAATAAGACATGAAAGTATTGATGTTCGGATGGGAGTTCCCGCCCCACATTGCGGGCGGTTTGGGAACGGCCTGCTATGGTATGACCCGCGGTCTGGCCCGCAACGGCGTGGACGTGACCTTCGTCGTTCCTCACGCCTACGGCGATGAGGACCAGCGGTTCACCCACGTATTGAATGCCAGCGAGGTCGAAGCTCTCTACGGAGCCACGGGCCAGGGTGCTGACGATGTGCTCGAGAAGATGTCGTTCATCCATATCGACTCGAACATGGTCCCCTACATCTCCCCCGAAGAGTATGAATCCTATCACGAGAAGTATGTCAAGTCGGGCCAGCGCACCTGGTCGACGACCGATGCCTGGAAACAGCGCTACACCTTCTCTGGAAAGTACGGCGCCAACCTCATGGAGGAGGTCGCCCGTTATGCTGTCGTCGCAGCCCAGGTGGCCCGCGACCTCGAAGGCCAGTTCGACGTCATCCACGCCCACGACTGGCTCACCTATTACGCCGGAATCGCCGCAAAACGAATCTCCGGCAAACCCCTCGTCGTACACATGCACGCCACGGAGTACGACCGCAGCGGCGAAAACGTCAATACCCAGGTCTACGCCATCGAGCGCGCCGGAATGATGGCCGCCGACCGCGTGATCGCCGTATCGAACCTCACCCGCAACATCGTCATCAACCGCTACGGAATCCCCGCCGATAAGGTCGTCACGGTGCACAACGCCGTGCGCTTCGCCGAGCACGAAACCGCAGCCCCCGAACGCGGCGTGAGCGACAAGATCGTCACCTTCCTCGGCCGTATCACCTACCAGAAGGGTCCCGACTACTTCGTCGAGGCTGCCGCCAAGGTCCTCAAACGGGTCCCCAACGTGCGCTTCGTCATGGCCGGTTCGGGCGACATGATGAACCACATCGTCCGCCGCGTCGCACGCCTCGGAATCGCCGACCGTTTCCATTTCACCGGCTTCCTGCGCGGTGAGGACGTGCACAAGATGTTCCAGCTGTCGGATGTCTACGTCATGCCGTCGGTTTCGGAGCCCTTCGGCATCTCGCCCCTCGAGGCCATGCGCTCGAACGTCCCCGTGATCATCTCCAAGCAGAGCGGGGTGGCCGAGGTGCTCGACTACGCCGTCAAGGTCGACTACTGGGATGTCGATGCCCTGGCAGACGCCATCTACGGACTGATCGAGTACCCGGCACTGGCCAAGATGTTCGCATCGAAGGGTCTCGAGGAGGTCACCAACCTCAAGTGGAACGACGCTGCGGCCAAGATCAAGAAGGTCTACGAAGACGTGATCGAAGAGAATCAGAAACAATCCAAATAGACACACCAACATGAAAACCGTTTGCCTCTACTTTCAGGTACATCAGCCCTGGCGTCTGAAGAAGTACCGCTTTTTCAACATGGGCAAGGACCATAACTACCTGGATGACCTGCAAAACCGCGCCATTATGCAGAAGGTGGCCCGCCAGTGCTACCTCCCGATGAATGCCCTGCTGCTCAAACTCATCAAGGAGAACAAGGGCAAGTTCCGCTGCTCGTTCTCGATCACGGGCATCGCCATCGAGCAGATGAAGGCCTTTGCGCCCGAGGTGCTCGACTCGTTCAAGGAGCTCGCCGCCACGGGCTGCGTCGAATTCCTGGCCGAAACCTACTCGCACTCGCTCGCCTCGCTCGCCTCGAAGGAGGATTTCGAAGAGCAGGTGAAGCTCCACGTCAACCTGATCAAGAAGGAGTTCGGCGTGAAACCCACCGCCTTCCGCAACACCGAGCTGATCTATTCGGACGAGATCGGCGCCATGGTCGCCGGCATGGGATTCCGTACGATGCTGGCCGAGGGCGCCAAGCACGTCCTGGGCTGGAAATCCCCGAACTACGTCTATGCCAACGCCATCGACCAGAAGCTGCGGCTGCTGCTGCGCAACTACAAGCTCTCGGACGACATCGCCTTCCGCTTCTCGAACAAGAGCTGGGACCAGTGGCCGCTGACGGCCGACAAATATGTCGGATGGCTCGCCTCGGAGGATACGCCGGGTGAGGTGATCAACCTCTTCATGGATTACGAGACCTTCGGTGAGCACCAGACGGCCGACACCGGCATCTTCGAGTTCATGCGGGCGCTGCCGAAGGCGATCCTCGACAAGAAGACCGGCCTGGAGTTCGCCACGGTGACCGAGGCTGCGAAGAAGCACCAGCCGGTATCGGTGCTCCACTGCCCGCACGTGATGTCGTGGGCCGACGAGGAGCGCGACGTGACGGCATGGCTCGGCAACGAGCTGCAGAACGAGGCTTTCTCGAAGCTCTATGCCCAGAAGGAGAAGGTCAAGGCGCTGAAGAGCCCCGATTTCGACTACGTCTGGAGCTTCATGCAGACCTCCGACCACTTCTACTACATGGCCACGAAGTGGCTCTCGGACGGCGACGTGCACTCCTACTTCAACCCCTACGATTCGGCTTACGACGCCTTCATCAACTACATGAACGTCCTCTCGGACTTCATCATCGAACTGGACAAGGCCCTGGCTGCAAAGAACGCCAAGAAGGCCTGATTCACAAGGCGACAAGTCAAAAAAAAGAGCGGATCTCCCCCGACGGGGAGGTCCGTTTTTTTTGTCGGAGGTGGGTTAAACGGCAACAGGGAGAGGGAGGATCGGAGAGACCGTTCAACTGGAGATCAGGGAGACCGTTCGGCAGGAGATCGGGAAGACCGTTCGACAAGAGATCGGCGGGGAGGATCGCCGACGAAGGCGGGAGCAGGCAGGCTGCCCGAAAAGAGATCGACAGAGAGGATCCGCAAGCGATCGGCCGCGGGTGAGGGGTCAGTGGCGGGCCCGCTCCGAGAGGATGGCGGCCTTGTTGGCCTGCGCCCACTCGACCAGTCCGAAAATATGGGGCAGGAGCGAAAGCCCGCGCTCCGTGAGGCGATACTCGACGCGCGGCGGAACCTCGGCGTAGACCTCCCGGCAAACCAGCCCGTCGGCCTCGAGGGTCCGCAGGGTCACGGTCAGCATCCGGTGCGAGATGTCGCCCAGCGAGCGGTGGATTTCGTTGAAGCGCATCACGCCGTTGGCATGCAGCGTGAGCAGGACCAGCATCGACCACTTGTCACCCACCCGGCTCAGTATGTTCCGAACCGGGCAATCGCCCGCAGGCGGAAATTCCTTCAAAATTTTCTGCGATTCCATCCGCTTCATTTCCAGCATTGGTTACCCGCAGGTAACCGACTAACAATCAGATGCGTTCTTGTATTTTCGAAAGAGTGGCGCTACCTTTGCAATACAAAGGTAAGAAACTTACTGAAAATAACCATTGACACAACCAAAAAAGAAAACCATGGCCAAGAAAGTAGCAGTCGTAGCCGTCAATCCCGTGAACGGGATGGGGCTTTTCCAGTATCTGGAGGCATTTTATGAGAACAAGATCCCCTACAAGGTCTTTGCCGTCGCCGACACGCGGGAGATCCGCACCAACTCGGGGATCCATCTGACGGTCGACGGGGTCATCGCCGACCTGAAGGGCCACGAAGAGGAGTACGATGCGCTGGTATTTGCCTGCGGCGATGCCATTCCGGTCTTCGCCCAGCACGCAGCGGATCCCTGGAATCAGGATCTGATGGCCGTTCTGAAGAGCTTCGGCGAGAAGGGCAAGCTGATGATCGGACACTGCGCCGCGGGGCTGATGTTCGGCTTTGCGGGCATCGCCACCGGGAAGCGCGTCGCCGTGCATCCGATGGCAAAGGCGGGCGTGCGGGGTCCCATTGCGACGGACGCTCCGTCGGAAATCGACGGCAATTTCTACACCGCTCAGCAGGAGCATACGATCCCGACGATGATCGATCGGGTGGTCGAGGCCCTGAAGTAGCGATCGGTGCCGATACGTGTGGGGCCGTCGGCAGACGGGCGACCTCGCAGAAAAAAAGGAGCTCTCCCCGGTGGAAGAGCTCCTTTTTGGTTCACAGCGGGTCGATGAAGTGGTGGCCCATGAAGTGGCGGGCGGATGGAGAGGCAGGCAGATGAAGTGGCGGGCGGATGGAGTGGCGGGCGGAGAGAGGCTGTTCCGGTCGCTCCTTCCGGCTACCGCTCGACCCAGTTACCACTCGTCCCGATTACCGCTCGACCCGGAAGAGGGCGCCGTTGGCACGGATTGTCAGGCTCTTCCACGACGCGGGCAGGACGGAGGCCCGCTGGACGAGCCCTTCGGGGGTGATCTCCAGCCCGCCGAAGCCGAAGAGCACGGCCTGCAGCATGCCGCCGGCCCCGGTCATGAAGTAGGGATTGCCGCTGGTGGCCGTCTCGGCAAAGGTCCCGAACGGCGGCCGCAGGTTGGGACGATACGCTCGGCGGAACATCGCCTCGGCCTCACGGGCCATCCCCAGCCGGGCGTACTGCACGGCAAAGACCGAATAGCTCATCGCCGGACCGTTCTGCGGATCGATCCGCTCGGCGTAGTAGGCCAGGTCGCGCAGGATCGATTCGCGGTCGGTGACAATCCCCAGCGGATAACCCAGCAGATTGGCATCGGCCTGTTTGATCTGTTCGCCGTCGTAGGCGGCATGTTCGCGGGTCGTGCCGTCGGCAAAGCGGAGGATCCGAAGCCCCGCGGCGATCTTGCGCCACCGCGGATCGGGCCGTTCGCCGCAGAGTTCGGCCGCCTCGGCCGCATACTCCAGCGCCCGGCGCGCCGAACCGTTGGTGAAGGCGTTGTCGGTTACGCCGACCGCGTATTCGTTTGCCCCGATCACGTTGCGGATCGAGTAGCTGCCGTCGTCGTTGCGCATCACACGGTCGCACCAGAAGGCGGCCACCTCCTGCAGAATGGGATACCCCTCGCTCAACAGCCACGCACGATCGTGCGTCACGCAGTAGTAGTTCCAGCAGGCGATGGCGATATCGGCCGAGATGTGGTGCTCGAGCGGTCCCGTGAGGGCGGAGATCGGCGTCGACTCCTCGCCGCGCGGATCGGCCTCCCAGGGGTACATTGCCCCGCGATAGCCGTGGACCGAGGCCCGGCGGCGCGCCGCATCGAGGCCGTCGAAGCGGAAATCGAGCATCTGCCGCGCCAGTTCGGGACGCAGCACCAGCAGCGCCGGGAACATCCAGATCTCCGAATCCCAGAAGATATGGCCGTTGTAGCCCGGCATGGTGAGCCCCATCGGCGGGATGCTTCGCCGGCTCCCCTCGCGGATCGAACCGTAGAGGCTGTAGAGGGCAAAACGGGTCTGAAGCTGTGCCTCGCGATCGCCCTCGATCTCGATATCGCTCTGCCACAGCCGCTCCCACAGCCGTTCGTGCGCCTCGATCAGGTGGTCGATCCCCTCGCGGACGGCGTAGATGACCTGGCGTTCCGATTCGTTCCACGGGTCGTCGAACGACTCCGTCGTGCAGATGCTCCCGACCAGTGCGAAACGGGCCGTCTCCCCCTTGCGGAGCACAATGCGCAGTTCACCCGAAGGGAGCGCCTCGCACGCCCCGTCGCCGAGGAAGGTCGAGGAGGCGACGATCCGCTCCTCACCGCCGTCGTAACGGCCCGAAGTCCGCTGGATATACATCCGGATCCGGTCCTCGCAGCTCACCGTCCGCATCTCGCGCAGCGTGTCGGTAAAGATCGCGGGGATCGAGGCCCGGTTTGCCACCAGCAGTTCGGCATCGCGATCCGCCTCGATACGCACCTCCGTCATCAGCGCGTAGGGCATGTTGCGCAGCGCCCGGACCCGGGTCTCGATCGTCAGCCGGTCGATCCGGTAAAGCGAGGCATGAACCCCGCGGCGGAGGTCAATCTGCTGCCATTCGGGGTGTTGCGCGGCGTTGTCGACCGGCCGGCCGTCGATCCGCAGCGACAGGCCGAGGGGGTTGATCCCCTCGAGGATTCGGCTCACCGAGGCGGCCGTGCCCGATTCACTCGCATCGCCCAGCAGGAGCTGCCCCAGCGAGAAGAGCTCCCGGCCGACCGTCACGCCCAGTTCGCCGTTGGCCACGGCCGCCGCATGGTAGTCGCCCGTCGGATTCCGGGCCGTAATCACCCAGCCGTCGTCGTCGGTTCGGGTCGCAGGCCGGGTCGCAGCCTCCGACGGCAGGAGCAGCGTCAGCAATGCCCCCAGGGCAAGAAAAGATCGCATCATCGTATCGTTGTTTTAGGTCAGGCATGGTTACGCAGGCACACAACCCGTCCGAATACCTCTCCGGAGGCATACAGACCGGGGTATTCCCCTTCGGATTGCAACGGGCCTCCGAATGGAGCGTCGGAAGAGAGCGAGCCGGAGGGTCCGCCCCCTCAATCACCCCTTCTGCATGCCGGAGGTTTTGTTCCCCCAATTACCCCTGGAGGTTCCGGTCTCCCAATCACCCTTTCCGCTTATAGCGCGAGGGCGAGGTGCCCGTATGCTGTTTGAAGTATTTGCCGAAGAACGACTGTGTCGAGAAGTTCAGGTGGTAGGCGATCTCCTGGATGCTCATCCCCGAGTACTTCAGCAGCGCCTTGGCCTCCAGGATCACCGACTCGTCGATCCAGCGCGCCGCCGTCTTGCCGCTCACCTCCTTGACCACCGACGAAAGGTATTTCGGCGTGATGTTCAGCTGTTTGGCATAGAAGCTAACGTTCCGTTCACGCTTGTTGTACTGCTGCAGCAGCGACATGAACTCATCGAAAAGCACCTCGCAGCGCCCCTGCTTGGCCACCCCGGGCTGCTCGCGCTGGTTGATCTCCGTGATGATGTAGAAGGCCGTCGTGAAGAGCGTGCGGATAATCTCGTGGCGGTAGCGCTCCTTGTTGCTGCGCAGCATCGTCTTGATCAGCTGGAACAGCTGCCGGATCTCGTCGACATCCTCCTGCGTCACCTCCAGCACCGGCGCCTTGCCGAAACGCATGTAGACCGGCAGCGAGGTCGACAGGTCGATCTGGATCTCGTTGACAAACGACTTGGAAAAGGCCAGCAGGTAGGCCGCCGCATTCGACGAACACTTCACCGTGCGGATGATCGAATCGGGGTTGAAAAAGACGATCGTATTAGGCCGAACGCTATAGTTCTGCATGTCGATCGAGACGGTCGCCTCGCCCGCCATCATGATGATGGCCGTAAAGCCGTCGATCGTCGTCGGATAGTTCGCCGTGGTGTTCTTGTCGGCCGTCAGGGTCGTGATGACCAGATCGTCCGAAAGGTAGAAGACATCGCTCATCTCCTTCTTGATCCGGGAGATCGAGACCTTGTGCAGCCCCTCCCGACCGCCGCGCGTCAACTTGCCGTTTTCCGCCATAACCTCGTGTTTTTTGACAAAATTAGCATTTACCCCGCAAAAACGCAAGCTGCGGATCGGAAAATCAGCAGTCAGGGTGGAAATGATATAAAAATGGATTTATCCGGAAGTGTCCGTTCCATCCGGACGGCAACGTTCGTCCCGCTCGCGGTCCGGCCGTTGGTCCGTGTTCCGCCCCCCGCGGGTCAGCCTCCGGGAGCGTTCCGTCACTCCTCCCCGCGGCGCGGGCACATCACCCGAAGCCCTCCGGCCACACACTCGATGTGCAGCGGAAACTCGGCTCCCGGCTGTCCGTCGACATCCGTCGGCTCGTTGACCGTCGACTGGATGTCGATCCGCCGCGCCCGCAGATGCCGCACGATCTTCGGATTGCCCCCGAGCAGGTACTGGCCCATGGCCAGCGTCGAGCGGAAGAGGTCCTTCTTCTCGAGCAGGATGCAGTCGAACAGCCCGTCGCGGATCGACGAAGTGCGCGCCAGACGGAATCCGCCGGCCGTCTCGCCGTTGAAGATCAGCACCATCAGCGACCGCAGGTCGAAATGCTCGCCGTCGGCCACGATCTCCAGCGGCACGGCATGGATCGTGCGGAACTCCTTGACTCCCTCGATGATGTAGGCCAGTTTGCCGATGCGGTGCTTGCGCGCATTGGGCGTCCGCTGCGAGGTGGTCGTGAAGATGCCGAACGAGAAGATGTTGACGAACCACAGGTCGTTGACCCGCCCCACATCGACCCGGTCGATGCTTCCCGAGGCGATCTGGCGCGCCGCCACCAGCAGTTCGTTCGACATGCCGAGCGCCCCGGCAAAGTCGTTCGCCGTACCGGCCGGGATCACCCCGATCGGGATATCGAGCCCCTTGCGCTTCATGGCGTTGACCGCAAAGTTGACCGTGCCGTCGCCCCCGGCCACCACCATCAGATCGACCGTCTCGTGTCCGTCGAAGGGGTTGACATTGAAATCGATCGGCTGCGGGATCACCTCGTAGCCGTTCGTGCGGAAGATCTCGTCGATCTGCTCGGCTTCGCGGGCGACGCGTCCCCGGCCCGACTCGGGATTATAGAGAAAGACTGCGGTTTTCATAGATCAGGGATGGTTCTTAGGGAGGTTTTCACGCCGGGAAGGCTACTCCATGATCAGGGGCTGCATCGCCGGCGAGACATACTCCTCGTAGGCGTCGCCCTCACCGGCCAGGATGAAGTAGACCTTCACTCCGGGCATCCGGTCGACGGCCGCCCGGGCATCGTCGGCCCCCATGGCCAGGAACATCGTCCCCAGCGCATCGGCCTCGGCGCACGTCGGCGCCACGACCGTCACCGAAAGCAGCCGCGACAGCACGCTGCGTCCCGTCCGCGGATCGATCGTATGGGCCACCTTGTTGCCGTCGGCATCGAGGTAGAAGCGGCGGTAGTTGCCCGACGTGGCCAGCCCCCCTTCGGAGAGCTGGATCCGCCGCTGAAGGTAGTCGCCGTCGGTCATGTTGCCGTCGAAGGGGGTCTCGACCCCGATGCGCCACGGATTGCCCTGGCGGTTGACGCCCCGGCAGCGGACCTCGCCGCCAATGTCGACGATGTAGTTCTCGGCCCCGAAGCGCTCGACCAGCCCGGCCAGCAGATCGACCGTATAGCCCTTGGCCACGGAGTTGAAGTCCAGCTGCACGCGCGGATCGTTCTTCACCAGGCGGTTGCCCTCGATATGGACCTTGTCGCGGCCGACGAAGGCGAGGATCGAATCGATGTTGGGATGCTCCTGGGCCTCCTTTCCGGCAAAGCCCCACGCCTCGACCAGCGGCTTGACCGTCACGTCGTAACGGCCGTCGCTCAGCGCGCCGATGCTGTCGGCCAGGCGGAGGTTGAAGGCGATATGGCGGTCGACCGTATCGGTTTCGTTGCGGTTCAGACGGCTCAGCAGCGAATGCTCGTCGAAGATCGACATCGAGGCCTTGGCCTCACGGTCGAGCTCCATCACCGCGGCGTAGAGCTCCCCGGAGGAGACTCCCCGCACGTCGGCCACCACGTGGAGCGTCGTGCCGAGCATCACCCCGTCGACGGTCGTATAGTCGGGCCGGTTCGTGCATGCCGCGAGCAGCCCCGCCACCACCACGGCCATCAGGCCGTAAAGTCGTCTGTTTCTCATAATTCCCATGGGTTTCGGCACAAAAATACGATTTTCCCCGCGAACTTTTCATTTTTCACCCGAAAAGACGAATAATTTTTGACTTTTCATTCCTAAATCATAATTATATTCGTACCTTTGCCGAACGCTCTGGCGTTATCCACGGTAAGGGGGATGCGTCGTAGAGTGGAACTTAAATAAACTTACAGAAAATGGCTTATTTAACAGCTGAGAAAAAGCAGGAGCTTTTTGGCCAGTACGGCAAGTCTAACACCGATACGGGTTCGCCCGAGAGCCAGATCGCGTTGTTTTCGTACCGTATCAACCACCTTACTGAACACCTCAAGAACAACCGGCACGACTTCGGTACCCAGCGCGCCCTGCTGCGCCTGGTAGGTAAGCGCCGCCAGTTGCTGGAGTACCTCAAGGAGGTCGACATCGAGCGCTACCGCGCCATCGTCAAGACGCTCAATCTCCGCAAGTAATCCCGAGGTTAGAAATGAGGGCAATTCCCGCAAGGGGTTGCCTTCATTTTCTTGCGAACGACAATCGAAACATCATAGGTTAATTTTTTTATGGAAGAAAAGAAGCTGTACAACGCAGTCCGCAAGATCATCACCCTGGCCGACGGTCGCCAGATCGAGATCGAAACGGGCAAGCTGGCCAAACAGGCCGACGGCGCCGTGGTCGTCAAGATGGGCGACACGATGCTGCTCGGTACGGTCGTGGCCGCAAAGGATGCAAAACCCGACACCGATTTCATGCCGCTCCAGGTCGAGTACAAGGAGAAGTACGCCGCCTGCGGCCGCTACCCCGGAGGCTTCATGAAGCGCGAAGGCAAGGCCAACGACAGTGAAATCCTCGTGGCCCGTCTGATCGACCGCGCCCTCCGCCCCCTGTTCCCCGCAGACTACCACGCCGAAGTGTACGTTACCGTTAACCTCATCTCGGCAGACAAGGATATTCAGCCCGATGCCCTGGCCGGCCTGGCCGCCTCGGCTGCCCTCGCCGTTTCGGACATCCCGTTCGGAGGCCCGATCTCCGAGGTGCGCGTCGTCCGCAAGAACGGCCAGTACGCCATCAACCCCAACTTCTCGGAGATGCCCGAGTGCGACCTCGACATCATGGTCGGCGGTACGATCGACAACATCCTCATGGTCGAGGGTGAGATGAAGGAGGTTTCCGAGGAGGTCATGCTCGGCGCCATCAAGTTCGCCCACGAGGAGATCAAGAAGCAGTGCGCCGTACAGATCGAACTCTCGAAGGAGCTCGGCAAGGATGTAAAACGCACCTACTGCCACGAGGTCAACGACGAGGAGCTCCGTCAGACGATCATCAAGGAGCTCTACGACAAGGCCTACGCCATCGCCACGAGCGGCACGATGAAGCACGAGCGCGAGGACCTCTTCAACGCCCTGGAGGCCGAGTTCGCCTCGCGTTATACGGAGGAGGAGCTCGTCGAGAAGGCCCCGCTGATCCACAAGTATTTCCACGACGACGTGCTGAAGAAGGCCATGCGCAACATGATCCTCGACGAGGGCAAGCGTCTCGACGGCCGCCGTACGGACGAGATCCGTCCCATCTGGTGCGAAGTGGGCTACCTGCCCGCCGCCCACGGTTCGGCCATCTTCACCCGCGGCGAAACCCAGGCCCTGGCTACGGTCACCCTCGGTACGAAACTCGACGAAAAGGTCAAGGACGAGGTGCTCGTGCAGGGCACCGAGCAGTTCGTGCTCCACTACAACTTCCCGCCCTTCTCGACCGGCGAGGCAAAGGCCGCCCGCGGTCTGTCGCGTCGTGAGATCGGCCACGGCCACCTCGCATGGCGCGCCCTGAAGCCGATGATCCCGCTGGGCGAGGAGAACCCCTATGCCGTGCGTGTCGTTTCGGACATCCTCGAGTCGAACGGCTCGTCGTCGATGGCCACGGTCTGCGCCGGTACGCTCGCCCTGATGGATGCCGGCGTGAAGATCAAGAAGCCCGTATCGGGTATCGCCATGGGTCTGATCACCGACTCGACGACCGGCAAGTGGGCCGTCCTCTCCGATATCCTCGGCGATGAGGACCACCTCGGCGACATGGACTTCAAGGTAACCGGTACGCGCGACGGCATCACCGCCACGCAGATGGATATCAAGGTCGACGGTCTGTCGTACGAAGTCCTCGCCAAAGCCCTCGAGCAGGCTCGTCAGGGACGCATGCACATCCTCGACAAGATCACCGAGTGCATCGCCGAGCCGAGAGCCGACTACAAGCCCTGCGTGCCGCGCATCGTACAGATCACCATCCCGCAGGATATGATCGGTCCGGTCATCGGCCCCGGCGGAAAGGTTATCCAGGATATCCAGAAGACCACCAACACGACCATCACCATCACCGAGGTCGACAACAAGGGTATCGTCGACATCTTCGGCGTGGACAAGGCCGCCCTCGACGGTGCTCTGGCCCGCATCAAGGCCATCGTGGCAATCCCCGAGGTGGGCGAGACCTATCACGGCAAGATCCGCTCGATTGTCGCATTTGGCGCCTTCGTCGAGATCATGCCCGGCAAGGACGCCCTGCTCCATATCTCCGAAATCGACTACAAGCGTTTCGAAACCATGGAGGAGACCGGCCTGAAGGAGGGCGACGAAATCGACGTCAAGCTCATCGGCGTGGATCCCAAGACCAACAAGCTCAAGTTGTCGCGTAAGGCACTGCTGCCCAAGCCCGAAGGCTATGTCGAGCGCGAACGCCGTCCGCGTCCCGAACGGGGTGAGCGTGGCGAACGCCGCGAACGTCGCGACCACCACGATCACAAGGAAGCCTAAGATGTTTGTATCGTAATATTTCGGACGGAAAATTATTGCTAATTTCCGTCCGGAATATTGCATAATTTGTCGGAGTTTCCTATATTTGCGATGTTCTCGGTCGAGTGTAAACCGGTAAGAGCGAGCAGAGAAAGGAGGACGATGAATGAAGAGTGCATGGATTGAACCGATGGCCACCGGAGTGAAAGGGGGCAAAGGGAGCGAAAGAAAGTGAGAGAGAGCAAGAGAGGGTAAGGCAAGAGAGACAAGAGAAAGAGGAGAAAGAGAGGCGGAGAGGCGGAGAAGAAAGAGGTGCGAAAAGAGCGAGAGGAGCGAATGGAACACCTGCAGAACCGAGATCGCCACAGCGCCTGACTTACCCGAATTCCCGATCATGATCCAACCGCGCGGGATGAAGCCAAACACGACTTCTCCATATATATAAGAAACAAGGCAAACACAAATAAACAACTCTAACTTTTCCTATTATGAAAAACATCATGAGATTGAGCGTTGTGCTCGTTGCTGCCGCTCTGGCATTCACGAGCTGTAACTGCTTCAAGAAGATGGCCCAGAATCGGGACGACATCAAATTGACGGTGACCCCCGAGATCCTGACGCTGAACAACGGCATCGTTGCCGCTGACATCAATGTCACCTTCCCGCAGGAGTACTTCAACAAGAAGGCTGTCATCAAGGTTACCCCCGTTATCGTATTCGAGGGTGGCGAGGTAGCCGGTACGACCAAATACTATCAGGGCTCGAAAGTCGACGAGAACTATGCTGTTGTTGACAAGGTCAACGGCGGTAACTTCACCCAGCACGTCGAGTTCGCCTACGATCCCCGCATGGATCAGTGCGAACTGCAGCTCCGCGCCGAAATCAAGTGCCCGAAGGGCAAGTGCAAGGAGTTCACGCTCGTAAACCTGAACACCGGTGCCATCCCCACCAAGGAGGAGGCTGCCATCCTGGCCGGCAACGACGCTGAGGCCAAGGCCGCTCTCGCCCGCAAGTTCGGTCTGACGGTTGCCTACGGTCTGAACACCCTGCAGAAGGATCTCAAGTACGGTGACCTGATGGAGGAGATGAACAACGACTACAAGAAGGTGACCACCGTTGTCGACAAGACCGATCTGCTCTATGCTATCAACTCGTCGGTCGTAACGAAGAAGAACGAGAAGAACGCCAACCTCGACGCCTTCAAGGCCAACGTCGATGAGAACCTGCAGAACGACCGCGCTACCCAGAACATCGCCGTGAAGGGTTACGCTTCGCCCGATGGTCCGGAGAAGTTCAACGACAAGCTGTCGAAGGCTCGTAGCGAGTCCAGCCAGAAGGTCGTTGCCAAGCTGCTCAAGGATGCCGGTCTGGAGATCGACGCCGCTGCCTACGGTGAGGACTGGGACGGCTTCAAGGAGCTCGTTGAGAAGTCCAACATCCAGGACAAGAACCTCATTCTCCAGGTCCTCAGCCTCTACAACTCGCCCGCAGAGCGTGAGGCTCAGATCAAGAACATGTCGTCGGTATTCGAGGAGCTCAAGGAGGACATCCTGCCCGAGCTGCGTCGCTCGCAGATCGTTAACAGCACCGACCTCCAGGGCCTGACCGATGCCGAAATCATGGAGGCTTACCGCAACGGTGGCGAACTGACCGCCGAGCACTACCTCTATGCCGCTCAGGTGCTCACGACCGATCCCGCCGAGCAGGTGGAGATCCTGACCGCCGCTTCGAAGAAGTTCAACGACGCCCGCGTTTGGAACAACCTCGGTGTTGCCCAGACCAAGGTAGGTGACAAGGCTGCCGCCCTCGAGTCGTTCAAGAAGGCTGCCAAGCTCGATTCGTCGAAGGAGCTCAACAAGAACCTGCTGCTGGCCAACCTCGCCAACGGCAACACCGCCGAGGCCAAGAAGTATGCTGCTGCCGCCGACAACGAGTCGAAGGCTGCCATGGCTGCTGCCGAGGGTGACTACAAGGCCGCTGCCAAGGGTCTGACGGGCTTCAACGAGGCCATCGCCCTGATCCAGTCGAACGACCTGGCAGGTGCCAAGAAGGCCATCGCAAAGGACAACTCCGCCGAGGCTGACTACCTGCGTGCCGTCATCGCCGCCAAGGAAGGCGACCTGAAGACCGCTGCCGCTCAGCTCAAGAGCGCTACCTCGAAGAACCCCGAGCTGGCCAAGAAGGCTGAGAAGGATGTAAACCTCAAGGCGCTGAAATAAGCAAACGCCAAGGTTTGAAAAGGGCCCGGATCGATTGATCCGGGCTTTTTTTTGCCGATCGGAATAATTTTCCTATTTTTGTGCAAAACCGTTAAGTATGGAATACGCCAACCATCTGAAAGAGTACGCCCTGGCCTGGAGCCCCGCTCAGGTCGACGAGGAGGTGGCCCGCATCCGCAAGATCGCCGAGGCCCGCAACCACAATATCGATGTCTACAAGTTCTGCTATTCGGCCATCGATCTGACGACCCTTTCGTGCAACGACTCGGTGACCTCCGTCACGGAGTTTGCCCGCAAGGCGGCGGAGTTCTACGAGAAATACCCCGAGATCCCCAACGTGGCCTCGATCTGCGTCTATCCGGCCTTCGTCGACACGGTAGGTGTCGCCGTTGACGGCACGCCGATGCGCATCACAAGCGTTGCGGGCGGATTCCCGGCCTCGCAGACCTTCCTCGAGGTCAAGGCCCTCGAAGTGGCCATGGCCGTCGAAAACGGCGCTGACGAGGTGGATATCGTCCTCAATGTCGGCCGTATGCTCACGGGCGAATACGACGAGGCTGCCAACGAGGTGGAGGTGATCCGCACGGAGATGGACAGCGACATCGTCCTGAAGGTGATCATCGAATCCGGCGCGCTGAAGACGCCCGAACTGATCCGCAAGGCATCGTTGCTGTCGATGTTCGCCGGTGCGGACTTCGTCAAGACCTCGACGGGCAAGATCGATGTGGCGGCAACTCCCGAGGCTGCCGTCGTGATGTGCCAGGCCATCCGCGACTACTACCAGAAGAGCGGCCGCAAGGTCGGCTTCAAGGCTGCCGGCGGTGTCCGCACCCCGGAGGAGGCTGCCCTCTACTATACGATTGTCGAGGAGATTCTCGGCAAGGAGTGGCTCACAACCGACCTCTTCCGCATCGGAGCCTCTTCGGCCGCCAACAATATCCTCTCGGCCATCGAAGGCAAGACGGTCAAGTACTATTAAGCCGGAAGAGAGAGGTGGGGGGGGTAAGAAAAAGCTCCACCCGCTGAGAATACGACACACGAACGGCAGTTCCACAACGGGAACTGCCGTTTTTGTTTGAGGGAAGGCAAGAATGCTGCGAATGGGAAGATCGAAACCGTCGCGAGAGATTCTGACGTCGGAGATTCGGTTTGGGAAGATCGCTCCCGGGCGAGGAAGGGCCGGGCGAAGCGATCCGGAGACGGATCGGAGCCGGTTAAAAAGAGAACGGCAGCCCCTCAAGGGACTGCCGTTTCCGTTTCATGGGAGGGGGTGGGGTAAAGTTCGTCCGAAACAGCTCCCGAAGGAGTGGTGCAGGGAGCAATCGGATCGACCCTTCAAAACCGGTCAAGAGGCAAAACAAGGCTGAAATCAAGCATCCGGACCGGAAAATGGAGCCACCGTTCGTTCGAACTATGAACGCGGACTGGTCGGCCGCTTTTGCCGGTTTACCGTATCGGTCGGGGACGCTGCATCGGCGGCACCGTCGGCCGGGCGTGCATCACGGATCTCCGTGCCGTCCGAAGATCTTTTGACAACGGAATCTGCCGCGCCCGACACTCCGGCCCGGGAGGCCGAAACGGAGTCGGCTGCCGGAGTTTCGGCCTGTCGAACCACCGGAGCAACTCCAGCCGCAGCCCCGGTGCCGATCGACCGACCGTCCGTTGCAGCGGTATCCGCCGGCTGTGTCGGAACGGGAACCGGCAGCGTATCCGCCGCCGAAAGCGATACCTCGGGATCCCCGAAGTGCAGCATCGAGACGTAACGGTCGCGGTGGAGCACCGTCAACACCACAACAGCCAGCACGCACAGCGTCACCAGCACACCGATCAACTGTTTAATCATCGTTAGCCTCCTCTCCCTTCAGAATTCCGATAGCCCGCATGATGACGTTGTCCACGGGATAGATATTGGCATAGAAACCGTTGTCCTCGAGCTGCGTGTTGCGGCCGATATAGGCGCGCAGCTGCGCCAGCAGCAACTCGCGCGACCGGGCGATATCGCCGTAACGCGGGGCAACCCCCTTGCGGGCCGCATAGCGGATGAAGTCGTCGAGCAGTGTCTTGTCGCTGTCGAGCAGCGCCTCCAGCTCGTCGAGGTTCCGCACGGCGTTGAGCGCCTCGCGGTGACGGTCGGCATACTCGATCGTGTAGCGGTAGAGGATGTTGCGGCCGGCTACCTCGATGTAATATTTCGTCATGTCGGTCGTGTCGGCCGGGACAAAGACGTCGGGCATGATGCCCCCGCCGCCGTAGACCACCTTGCCGCCCGGCGTGATGCGCTTGAGCGAATCGGCGAAGTGGATGCTGTCGGGCGAGAAGAACTCGTTGTTGCGGAAGCGGTTGATCAGATCCTCCTCGTAGCTCTCGTCGTCGCCGATCGTATAGGGTTTCTGGATCGAGCGGCCCGTCGGCGTGTAGTAGCGGGCCGTCGTCAGCCGCAGCGCCGAACCGTCGCTGTAGGGGATCTGCCGCTGCACGAGCCCCTTGCCGAACGAACGCCGGCCGATGATCGTACCGCGGTCGTTGTCCTGCAGGGCGCCGGCCAGAATCTCGCTCGACGAGGCGCTCCCCTCGTCGATGAGCACCGTCACCTCCATGTCCTGCGCCGTACCCGTCCCGTCGGCGTATTCACGCACCTGCTGGTGGTGGCGGTCCTCCGTATAGACGATCAGCTGCCCCTCGTGCAGAAACTCGTTGGCCACGGCTATCGCCTGGTCGAGGAAGCCGCCCGAGTTGCCCCGCAGGTCGAAGATCAGCTTCGTCACCCCTTCGACCCGCAGCGAGGCCAGGGCCCGGCGGATCTCGGCATGGGTCGTCCGGGCAAACTGTCCCAGTTTGATATAGCCGATGCTGTCGGCGATGCGGAAGGCGGCCTCGACGCTCTTGATCGGAATGACGCCCCGCTCGACCTCAACCCGCACCAGATCCGTGATCCCCTGCCGTTCGAGCCCCAGATGGACCTTCGAACCGCGCGGTCCGCGCAGCCGCCGGACGATCTGGTTCTGCGGGATCTTCTGTCCGGCCACCAGCGAATCGTTGATCTCGATGATGCGGTCACCGGCCTTGATGCCGGCCTTGTCGCTCGGCCCCTGGGGAATGACGTTCAGCACGATCACCGTATCGGTGGCCATGTTGAAGACCACGCCGATGCCGTCGAACTCTCCCTCGAGGGGTTCGTTCAGTTCGGCCATCTCCGAGGCCGGGATGTAGACCGAATGGGGATCGAGTTCGCGCACCAGCAGCGGAATGACGTGCTCCGAAAGCGAATCCATCGACACCGAGTCGACATACTCGTTCTCGATGAGCGAAAGCGTATAGGTCAGCTTGTTCGAGGGCAGCGTCATGCGGTCGAGCACGCCCTTGAGCTGCGAAGCCGTGGTATTGCGGCCGAGATACTGCCCCAGCAGCAGCCCCAGCACCACCCCCGCCGCCAGCAGCAGCGGGAAGAGAATCGTGTGTTTCGAATTGCGGTACATCACTTGTTCTTGAAGGTATAGGTCAGACCGACGCTCAGCAGCGTCTGCGTCTGCACGTCGACGTTCTGCGCCCGGTTGTAATAGAGCTGGAATGTCAACGTCGTCGTGAGGAATTTTGTTGCCTTGATGTCGAGAATACTCGTCCAGCGCACCGTCGGGTGGATCGCCAGACGCGGCTTCTTCGAGGGATCACTCCCCGCCTGCTCCCACGCCGTATAGGCATGACGGTACTCGGTGTAGTCGTTGATCCGGTTCTCGAGCGCCAGGTTGGTGATCCAACCGTAGAAGGAGTAGATCGTCGTGCGGTAGCGCAGGTAGCCCGACTTGCCGAACGTGCGGTCGAAGTTGATCTCGACCGACGAACCGCCCTCGTATTTCGACGTCTCGTCGCCCGACAACAGACCGTAGGCCTCCCACCCGGGCTTGTCGTCCCAGACATTGTTGCGGATCGTCGCGTTCTCGACGAAGACGGCACTCATGGCCACCGGCGAGAAGTTGACCGCAATGGGGAACTTCGGCTGGGGGCTCTTGTAGGTAAGACCGAGGGCTATGTCGAGATAACCCGGCGAGAGGAACGTGCTCTTGAGGTGTTCGCGCTGCTGTTCGGTACGCGACTTGTAGCCGTTGACGAACTGGCTGCGAAACTGGAACGTCGAACCGTAGGTCCAGTTCTTGGCCAGCGTGAAGGCCGGGTTGACCCAGAAGACGAACTCGTCCTGGTTCTTGAACCAGACGCCGTTGCTGACCGTTTCGTTGTTCTCGTTCGTCGTCTCGACCTTCATGCGGTTGTAGCCCAGCTTGGCCGAGAACTTGGTCTCGATCGAGAAGAGGTTCTTCTTGAAGATATGGCGCAGATTGAGCGAGGCGACCAGTGCAATGGCGTTGTCACCGCCCGAAACGGCGATCCACGAATCGTTGTACGAGGAGAGCGACCCCTGCAGGCCGGCACTGAACTCCAGGTAGTTGCGCTCCTTGCGGATCGCGGCACGCTCGGCCTTGTAGCGGGCCAGGCTGAAGTAGTCGACGTCGACCGACGTCGACTTGAGCTTGTCGCGGAACTTCACGTCCTGCGGTTCGGCCTTGACCTCATCGATCGAGATCTGGGCGGCAGCCGGAAGGGTCGTCAGCAGGAGCACCCCTGCAAACAGCGCATGAGAAATTTTCATAACGAAATCGACGTTAGATTTCCAAAATGCAAAGTTATGAATTTATTTACAAAATCGTTAACTTTGTCCGAAACACGTAACAACATTCGCCATGAAATACTTTGGAGCACACGTCAGCGCATCGGGAGGGCTCGAGAATGCCCCCCGCAACGCCCACGCCATAGGAGCCACCGCCTTCGCACTCTTCACCAAGAACCAGCGACAGTGGATGGCCAAGCCCCTCACCGCCGCCGAGATCGACGCCTTCCGCCGTGCCTGCGACGAGTACGGATACACCCCCGCACAGATCCTCCCGCACGACTCCTACCTGATCAACCTCGGGCATCCCGACCAAGCCGGACTCGAGAAGTCGCGCGAGGCCTTCATCGACGAGATGAAGCGATGCGAACTGCTCGGTCTCGACCGCCTGAACTTCCACCCCGGCAGCCATCTGAAGCAGATCTCCGAGGAGGAGAGTCTCGACCGGATCGCCGCATCGATCAACCTCGCCCTCGAACAAACCCACGGCGTGACGGCCGTCATCGAGAATACCGCCGGGCAGGGGTCCAACCTCGGATTCCGCTTCGAGCACCTGGCCTATCTGATCGACCGCATCGAGGACAAGTCCCGCGTCGGGGTCTGCATCGACACCTGCCACTCCTTTGCCGCCGGCTACGACCTGCGCACCGAAGAGGCCTGTGAGGCCACCTTTGCCGAGCTGGAGCGCGTCGTCGGGTTCCGCTACCTGAAGGGCATGCACCTGAACGACGCGATGAAGATCCTCGGGAGCCGTGTCGACCGCCACTCGTCGCTGGGCGAGGGGATGATCGGCGAGGCCTGCTTCCGCTACATCGCCCGCGATCCGCGGTTCGACAACATCCCGCTGATCCTCGAGACCCCCGACGAGAGCCGCTGGGCCGACGAGATCGCCCGTCTGAAGGCCTTTGCCGAGGAGGCCTGAACCGGGGCCGGACGAGCTGAGACGCCGAGCCGGGAGAGGTGAGACACCGGACCGGAAAAGGTGAGACGCCGCGCCCGGAAGAGGAGAGACGCCGCCTGCCAAACAGAAAGAGACCCCCGTTGCGGAGGTCTCTTTTTGCATGTTGCGGCACCCGGACGGCTACAGCCGGTCGAGGCATTCGCGGATAAGAGCCGCACTGTCGCGCACCTCCTCCTCGGAGATCGTCAGCGGCGGCGAGATGCGGAAGGCCGTGTCGCAGAAGAGGAACCAGTCGCTCAGGATCCCCGCCTCCTTGAAGAGCTCCATGATGCGGTAGAGGCGCTCCGACGACCCCAGTTCGACGGCCAGCAACAGGCCGCTGCGGCGGATCTCCCGTACGGCCGGATGGTCGCGCAGCAGCTCCTCGTAGAGGGCGCCCTTGGCCTCGACCTGCTCGACCAGGTGGTTGTCCAGCAGGTAGTCCAGCGCCGCCAGACCCGCCGCACAGCAGACCGGATGGCCGCCGAAGGTGGTGATATGTCCCAGCACGGGATCGCTCTGCAGCGTATCCATCACCTCGTGGCGCGAGACGAAGCCGCCGAGCGGCATGCCGCCGCCGAAGGCCTTGGCCAGGCAGACGATGTCGGGCACGACGCCGTACTTCTGCATGGCGAACAGCTCGCCCGTACGCCCCAGACCGGTCTGGATCTCGTCGAAGATCAGCAGCGCCCCGACCTCGTCGCAACGCTTGCGCAGCGCCTCGAGGTAGCCCGGCTGCGGAGGACGGACTCCCGCCTCGCCCTGCACCGGTTCGGTCAGCACGCAGGCCGTACGGCGCGTGATGCGCTCCAGTTGCGCGAAGTCGTTGAATTCGATCGCCTGCACGTCGGGCAGCAACGGCCGGAAGGCCGATTTCCACTCCTCGCCCTCCGGCGCCCCCATCATGCTCATCGCACCGTGGGTCGACCCGTGGTAGGCCCGCCGCATGGAGATCATCTCCGTACGGCCCGTAAAGCGTTTGGCCAGCTTCAGCGCCCCCTCGACCGCCTCGGCTCCCGAATTGACAAAGTAGACGCTCTCGAGCGGCGCGGGCAGCAGCGAGGCAATCTTCGTTGCATAGGCCACCTGCGGCGTCTCGACCAGCTCGCCGTAGACCATCACGTGCATGTAGCGTGCCGCCTGCTCCTGCACGGCCCGCACCACGGCCGGATTGGCATGGCCGACGTTGCTCACCGACACGCCCGCCACCAGGTCGTAATAGCGTTTCCCCTCGGGCGTATAGAAAAAGGTGCCCTCGCCCCGGGCCACCTCCACCAGCATCGGCGAAGGCGACGTCTGGGCCACGTGGGCCAGAAACTGTTTACGAAGAATCGTACTCATGCTATTTCGTTTGAAAACGTTCATTTCACGGGGCCGAACCGCCGCTCAAGGATCCGTTCCGAATCCTTCACGCTGCGGCGCATCCAGCGCTCCATCAGCTCCGCCTGCTCGACAACCGACAGCTGCCATCCGTCGACCGTGCGGCGGACCCGCTCGGTGAGCAGGTAGATCAGAATCGCCGCCGAGGCCGAGACGTTCAGACTCTCGACCAGTCCGCACATCGGGATGCGCAGGAACTCGTCGGCTCCGGCAATCGCCTCGTCCGAGATGCCGGCGTGCTCCGTGCCGAAGATCAGCGCAAAGGGGCCTTTCGTGACGTCGAAGGTCTCGGGCGTCACATCCTCGCGGTGGGGCGTCGTGGCCACGATCCGGTAACCCGCCTGCCGCAGTGCGGCAATGGCCTCGGGGGTCGAGGCGTGGCGCTCGACATCGACCCACCGCTCCGACCCGCGGGCAATGACCGGATTGGGCTGGAAGCGGCACTTCGTCTCCACCGTATGCATCTGCTGCACCCCGAAGGCATCGCAATGGCGGATCAGCGCCGCGGCATTCTGCCCGTGGTACATGTTCTCGGCCAGGACCGTCATGTAGCGCATGCGCAGGGCAACGCTGCCCCGCAGCACGCCGTAGCGTTCGGCCGTCATGAACTCCGCCAGGTAGGCTATCCGTTCGGCAGCCGGCCCCGCCTCGGGACCGAACAGCGCATCGATGCGCGGCGTCGTATCGTTACTTGCGGTACTTCTCATCTTCGTCGAGGATTTTCAGGTAACTCTCGTAGCGCGGCCAGGCGATCTCGCCCGCCTTCACCGCCTCGACCACCGCACAACCCGGTTCGTGGGTATGCGTGCAGTTGTAGAAGCGGCACCCGGGCGCCACGCGCATCATCTCCGGGAAGTAGTGCCACAGCTCGGCGTCGTCGATGTCGATCAGCCCGAATCCCTTGATCCCCGGCGTGTCGATCACCGCTCCGCCCCCCTGCAGGGGGTACATCGTCGAGAAGGTCGTCGTATGGCGTCCCTTGTGGTGGCTCTCCGAGATCTCGCCCGTGCGGATGTCGAGCGACGGGTCGATCGTGCGGATCAACGTCGACTTGCCGACTCCCGAATTGCCCGAGACGAGTGTTGTGGAACCGGTCAACAGGTTGTGGACCTCCTCCACACCCCGCCCCGTGGCGGCCGAAACCTCCATCACGTCGTATCCCGCCCCTTCGTAGATTGCCCGGAACGAGGCCACGGCCTCGGGATCCTGCAGATCGATCTTCGAGAGGAGGATTGTCACCGGCACCTTGTAGGCTTCGCACGTCACCAGAAAGCGGTCGACAAACTCCGGAGGGGTCTCCGGCGACTGCAGCGTCACCATCAGCAGCGCCCGGTCGATGTTTGCCGCAATGATGTGTGACTCCTTCGAGAGGTTCGAGGCGCGGCGGATGACGTAGTTGCGGCGCGGGGCGATATCGACGATAACGCCCTCACCCTCCGTCTCCTCGGGTTCGCACGTCACCACGTCGCCCACAACTACCGGATTGGTCGAACGCACGCCGCGCAGACGCAGCCGTCCCCGGATCCGGCAGCGCAGGGCCGTACCCTCGCGGGTCACGACGTCGTACCAGCTGCCCGTCGCGCGCACCACCGTTGCCGTAAATCTGTTATTCATCGTTTTTCGGATTTTCCTCCTTCACCGGCACCTGATCGCCCACCCACTCCAGAAAGGGGAAAAGCGACTCGGAGAGGCGCATGATCGGCCGATAGCTGCGGGAATGTTCGATCGTACGCGGTCCCACAAGGCTGTAGTCGACATTCAGTCTGTCGAAAGCCGAGAAGAGAACGCTCAGGATCAACAGGTATTTCGCCACCGACACGACCGCCCCCAACAGGCTGTCGGCCAGCCCGAGTCCCGCAAAATGGAAGAGCCGCCGGATCAGACGTCCGGCAATGGCGACCACGAGAATCGCGGCGATAAGGACCGTGACGAAACCTCCGGCTGCGGCCACCTCCTCATCGAGACGAAGCCATCCGCCCACCTCGGTGCCGAAGCGCGAAGCGAGCCAGATACCCACGACAATCCCGCCGAGCGAGCAGATCTGCACGATGAAACCCTGCCGCCACCCGTTCCACAGGGCAAGCGCCAGTATGAGACATACGATCAGATCGACAGCGTTCAAATGTTCCGATTTTAATGGTTCCGCAAGATACGAAATTTACCCGAACGTGCCAAAAAAAGCACTTTTTCGCGCATAGGAGCGCCCTCTATATAAATATATGTATATAAATATATGTATATAAATTCAGCGAATTACATCTTTCAGGCTGACATTCAGCGCATTACATATTATGCAGAGTGTCTTGATCGTTAAATTCGTCCGACCCGCCTCGATTCGGCTCAGGTTGGATCGTTCCATATCGCATCGGTAAGCCAGTTCCTGAACAGTCAACCTTTTCTCTTTCCTTAACTCTTTGATTCTTCGGGAGATATAAAGCACTTCTTCCTGATAATCCATTCCCATTTCAAAAATCTCCACAAAAATTTTGCTGTGCAAATTTTTATCTTTATATTTGCACCATGCGTATCATATATGATACCAACAAAGGCAAAAAAGATTATAGGGAACCAAAAAACGAGAAGCACAAACACACTCATTTATTCAATCATTTCACTATGAAAAACAACTTGTTAATTAAGCTTTTGGCAATGTTCTTGACAGGAACAATGCTGATTGGTGCCGGTTGCAA
>CALLRW010000030.1 GCA_938014215.1 uncultured Alistipes sp.
GAACGTGGATGATGTACCGGACGAGAAGACAATCTGGAAGTATCGCGAAGCCCTCTTTAATATTTCCAAGATTTTTAATTTGGATATTGGGCAATCCTGATCCTACTCGTAAGGACATGATATATTTCTCATTGTTTTTGAGTAACTGATAGATGAATAGGTTGTTTATTCCATCCTTTGCATCAATCGTATAACAATGTCCTCCACTCCAAAAGGGTGTAGTCATAAAGTTGACATAACCACACGAATTGCCGCCTTCGCTTATCGTGATAGTATTTGCCTTCGTATTGTATGTATCTAAATACCCGGAAGGAGTAATTCCTCCATTTATGACAGGATATTTTGCGTTAGAGAACAATACGTCCTTATTGACTTGTTCGCCTTTCTTTATTGTCGTTATTTTATTTATTTTTTGTTCTTTCCAGGGTTCGGAGAAACCGGGGAGACGGAGTTTAGCGGAGAGGAGTCGCTGCATCAAGCCGCGTTTGCGCAGGGCGAGTCTTTCAACCAGCCGCACCTGCTTTTCAATCGCCTCATCCCACACGCCCAACACCTCCGCAATCTTCCGCTGCTCCGCCAGCGGCGGAACAGCAATTTTATATGCAGCAACAGAATCCGCGGGAACTCTTTTTTGTCCAGCGCTTCCTGTCATTTGTGACTCAAGGCGTTTCCTAAATGCATAGCTTTGTGTGTGATAATATACAAATTTATTATCCTGCTGGCATCTAATTACGTGGAACTCTGTACTTCCAAAGCCATCATCCTTCGTTATTTTATCTAATAAGGCTCCTTTCCCATTTTCAAAACACGGAGTAATTTTCGCAATAATTACATCGCCTTTTCTAAAAGGTGTAAGTCCGGGTTTGATAGAATCTATAGGCAAGATATTTTCATTTATGACTCCACCTTGTTCTGAGATGTCCGACATTGCTAGAAAAGTTACAACCTTAGAGGTAATCTTTCCTTTGCTAGGGTTTATTTCTGCAATATTCCCTAATGTTTTCACCTCCCACTCCTGCGGAATAATCCCCAGCGCCGTCGCCTTATAGCCTTGTGGTATGTTGGTATCGTGTGTCATTGTTGTAACTGGCTTTACCATGTTTTTTCAAATCGGAACTGAAGGATTCCTCGCAGAATGTTGTTGAGGTCTATTTTGTCCACGCTATATATACCGGGTGGAACCAATTGCCTTATTTTGTTCAGCTTATTGAAAGTTTCCTCGGAAATCGGGGAAGAATCCAAGTAATAGATTTTGTGGTCAATATGATATACATCCTGATATTTGATAGCTATTAAGTCGGACTCACGGACTATGACGGAGGTCATGTAGGGCATTTGGGGTACCAGTTTTTTGCTGTGGACAAGACTGTTCCATATTTTTGATGAAATCTCGTGCAATTTGGCTCGGTCTTCTTCTGCGAACAGACATGTGCCGACCACTCCATCCAGTTCCTCCTGGCTGCGACAATTCTTGTATATGTTAATCGGGTAACAATATACGAAGGTTTTCAACCCACCCGGGAGAAACATGGAGGATTGCACATAAATCATTGAGCCGATGGAAAACTCAATGGGGCGATGCAGTTTTGCTCCACTGTTGCAGATGTCCATGTGGTCCTTCTCCCGTTTGAAGAAAAACAGCGGCTGGTGTTCCATTTGTTGGATTTTCAGCTTTTCCTGCTCCAGCTTGTGTTGCTCCTGTTGCAGTTTATGTTGTTTGCAGAGTACGACTGCGGTAACAATGGCTGTAAACACAGAGGTAATACCGAGAATGATATTCCCGATGTCGCCCCATGTCGAAAGAGTCATATTGAGGAACATGCTCATAGTGTAATTACCTTGGTGGTTACGTTGTTCTGTCCGGATTCATCGTCCCATATCAGTTTGAGCGTTAATTTGTGGGGACAGCCAATCGTTAGATAGAGTTTGAGTTCGGCATCGTCTTGCGGGTTCATAATCTCGTATGGGAATATTTCATCGTTCATGACGATTAGACCTTTAACATCAAGCCCTTTAACTCGAATATTCCGAGCTACAGCCCGGCCATTGTTCCAAATTCGAAGCGTCCGGGGGCTTTTGGTATTCTGCGAAATCTCCGCGCGGATATCGGCTTTTTTGTTTGCTTGCTCCTCTTTCTGCAGCTGTTTCAGTTGATAAGAGTTGATTAACCGTTCTTGTTGTTTCAGTCTCCGGTCGTGCGCGAAATAGGTATACAGACTGACGGCAAGAGCTGCGGCCGAAATAATAAGCGTCCAAGTCTCCATATTGGCCTTTTTAATATCCCAACTCCTTCAGATAACCATCCATCCGGACATGCACCTCGGCAAGCTCCTTTTCCAGCGCATCAATCTCCTGCTGCACGGCCGTAATGTCGATTTCGGGCTCCTCCTCGAAGGTGTCCACATAGCGCGGGATGTTGAGGTTGTAGTCGTTCTCGGCAATCTCCTCGCGCCGGGCCACGTAGGCGTAGCGCTCCTCGACGATGCCCGGCTTGAGTTCGCCCTGCGCAAAGCGGCGGTAGGTCGTGACGATGTGGTCGATATCCTCGTCGCGCAGCCGGTTCTGGTTCTTGCCGTTCTCAAATTCGCGGCTGGCGTCGATGAAGAGCACGTCGGTCGTCGTCTTGGCCTTGTTGAAGATGGCGATGGCGGCCGGGATGCCCGTTCCGTAGAAGAGGTTGGCCGGGAGTCCGATGATGGCCTCGACGAGGTTCTCCTCAACGGTCTGCTGGCGGATTTTCCCCTCGCTGGCGCCGCGGAACAGCACGCCGTGGGGAACGACGACGCCCACCTTGCCGTGTTCGTTGGCCACCTCGATCATGTGGCAGATGAAGGCCCAGTCGCCCTTGCTCTTGGGCGGAATGCCGCGCCAGAAGCGGTTGTAGGGGTCGTCGGCCGCCTCGTCGGCACCCCACTTTTCGAGCGAGAAGGGGGGATTGGCCACGACGGTGTCGAACTTCATCAGCGCGTCGCCCTCTTTGAGCTTCGGGTTGCGCAGCGTGTCGCCCCAGCGGATCGTGGCGCTGTCGAAACCGTGGAGCAGCATGTTCATCATGGCCAGCGCCCAGGTGCTGCCGTTGAGCTCTTGACCGTAGAGCGAGAAGTTGTCGGAGCCTACCTCGCGGCCTGCCTTGATGAGCAGGGAACCCGAGCCGCACGTCGGGTCGCAGATGCGCGAGCCGGGGGCGCTCTTGGTCAGTCGTGCCAGCAGGGTCGAAACCTCCTTCGGTGTAAAAAATTCTCCAGCCTTCTTCCCGGCGTCGCTGGCGAACTTCTCGATAAGGAACATGTAGGCATCGCCGATGACATCGTTGTTCGCAAGGTGTGACTCGTCGAACTGCAGCCGCTCGTCCGAGAAGTCGATAAGCAGCTGTTTCAGTCGGGCGTTGCGCTCCTTCGTTTCGCCGAGGTTGCTGCTGTTGAAGCTGATGTTGCGGAAGATGCCGCTGCCGTCCTCGCTGCTCAGCTTTTCGCGGTTGGCAAATTCGAGGTCGGCCAGCGCAATGTCAATCAGTTCGCCGATATTGGGCTCGTTGCGGTGCTCGAAGAGGTAGTCGAACGAACTCTTCTCGGGGACCTGGAACCGTTCGCGGCGCATGGCTCTCTGGGCACGCTCCGTGTCGCCGTCGTAGCGCTGGAGGTACTCCTTGTATTTCGCCTTGCTGACATCGCTGACGTACTTCAGGAACAGCATCGTGAGGATGTAGTCCTTGTACTGGCTGGGGTCAATCACGCCCCGGAAGGTGTCGCAGGCCTGCCATACGACTTTGTTAATCTCTTCCTGTGTAACTTTACCGTTCATCTTTATATATTTTTGTCAATTTATAATCGGTGATTTGCCGGCGGCGCTCTGCGATGGCCTTGTAGAGGGCCTGTTCGCGGCGATGCAGGCGGGTGAGGGCAATGCAGGCCCGCTGTCGCTCCAGTGGGGGGAGCGGTATCTCGAACTCCTCAAGGTCAGCCTTGCTGAGCGAGGCGATGGCCGACCCTTGGGCCTGCGCCGTCAACAGCTGCCGGGTGGATGGCAGATTGAGGAATCCGCAGAGGTATTCGGGCAGGATGCGGGTCGGGTTGTCGATTCGGATAATCAGAAACGAGGGTGAGGCCACGCACGGCCCGAGTTGCGTTGGGGCGATGGCGCAGAAATTCTTGCCACCCTTGGCGGCGAGCAGCAGGTCGCTTTCTGTCAGCAGATGGCGGGCGGCCTTGGAACTGACGGTGGTTGTCGGTCGGACGGTCGGACGGATGTTCCCCTCCTCGTCGAAATCGTTCACCTGAAGGTAGCAGGTGTCAGGCGAAGGGGCGTTTTTCAGGTAAACTCCCGTCTGGATGGTGGCAATATCTTTCAGTTTTACCATTTTTTTCTCTGTAGGTTTATTACAAAGGTATGTGCTTTACCCGACAAAAGCAAATTATTTTCGAAAAAAAATCACAATACAAACTCTACAAATGTTTCGATTGAGCGAGTTTCTTCACTTTGTGAAGAAAAATATCCGGCTGTTCGACCGGATATTCTCTTTGTCTTTCAGGGCAGGTGTTATCGTTTAATGGTGTGTCGCCGGATGACGGGGCGTTCGGGGCGGACGGGGTAGCCCAGGCGGGTCATGAGCTCCACATACCGTTGGCGGAACCAGGCGTGCGCGGGTTGGCGGTCGATGAGCAGTTGGAAGCCTCCGGGGCCGTTCGGGTCGCGTTGCAGGCGGATCTCGGTATTCGAGACGTCGAAGCGGTGCGAATACTCCGGGGCGCGGAGCTCGCCCGAGACGTAGAGGGGCTTCATGGCGATGATCTCGCGGGCGCCCGACTCCGAGAGGCCCATGTCGCGGCAGTATTCGCCCCAGCTAATCAGTGTCTGTGTGTCGGGCAGCCAGTGTTCGATGCGGTCGAGCTTCGTTTGCAGCTGCTGTTCGGCCTGCTCATGCCGAGCTTTCTCCTCGCGGTTGGCACGGTTCAGCGTCCCGATCTGCTCGTGCAGGGCGGCGTTCTCCGCGTTGAGGCGGTCGATCTCTTGCTGCTGCCGCTTGACACGCGAAGTGCCGATCATCGCCCCGATCCCCTCGACGATGTTCGACCCGACCTCCGCCGCGGCGTTTTTCAACCGGACACCCTTCAGCTCGCCCTTCACGCTCTTCAGCTCGGCCTCGGTGCGGTTCAGTTCGGCGCTCTTCTGCGCCTGGAGCGTGGCGGTCTGTTCGTATTCGGTGCGCACCTGCCGCTCCTGTTGTTTAAGCTGCTCGACGGCCTTCCGCTTCTGCTCTTCGAGACGGAGTAGCGCGTCGATGTTCTCCTGCAGATCCTGCTGCTGGGCGATGGCCTGGCGGTAGAACTCCTGCGTGGTGATGTGGCGTGCCTCCGAACCGTTGATGCCGCGCTCCAGTCCGTATTTGGACATCGCCGCGGCATAGCTGTCCTGGTACTGCTTGAGCCGGACGCGCGACATGACGTCGTCGGCGCAGAGACGGGGCCGTGCGGCGGATTTCGGGCGATAGTGCCGCTTGCCCGGTGCTTCGGATGCGACAGCGCGGGCCTTACGGCGCTCGCCCGTGACGATCGGCACCACGGCGGCGTGGATATGCGGGGTCGATTCGTCGCGGTGTACGACGGCCGAGACGACATTCTCCGCCCCGAAGGTCTCGCGCAGCCAAGCGAGGTTGTCGGCGCACCACTCCGGAAGCCGCCCCTCCTCCTCGATGCGCTTCATCGCGTCGTGCGAACCGGTCAGCATGACGCGGATCACCCGCACCTGGTTCGTCCCGATCTTGCGCGTGAGGCCGGCGTGTTCGAGGCGGTAGTTGATCGCCTCCGTGCGGTCGGCCACCTCCTCGGGGAACTCGATGAGCTCCTCGTTGAGGCAGGTGCGTTCGGGCGAAGCGTTGGTGGGTATCTTCGTGCGGGCGATGTGGGCGGTCATGGCCGCTTCGTTGCCCGGGGCTTTGTCGAGATGCAGGACGGCATATCCCATGGTACGGTCGTTTTTCGAGGGTTGTGTGGTTGAAGAGGGGACCGCCTCGGCGGTCGGCGTGCGCAGCACGACAGGGGGTGTCCAGAGGGGCTTGACCCTTTGGCCTATTGGGGCTTTTTCAGCGTCGGCGGGCCGATGCGTCGGAAAAAGCCCTAATAGGCTATGGCTTTTTCCTTGGGGGAAAAGCCGCGGTCGCGAAGCGGCCGATGGGTGGGCGACGGTTCCGGCGTCATTCCGGGCGACGTTACAACTTGCGGCCGCGACGACGCGGCGTGCGGGAAACCTTCGCGGACGATCGGAGTGATTCGTTCAGATCCTTGTGGGCTCGGTAGTTCTCCGCACGGTCGATGACGGTCGCACCGGGCAGGGCGCTGCGCAGCCGTTCGAGGGTGAGGCGTCCCGCCTCGTCGTTGTCGAGGAAGGCGTGGATCGTGGCGTGGCGTGCGAGAAACGGAAGGGCGCGGGGAAGGTTGACCACGGAGTTGAGCACGGCGGTGTCGGCGGTCGGCTCCGGCTCGTGTTGCAGTGTCAGGTGAGAGAGCAGGTCGAAGAACCCTTCGAAGAGCAGCGCCGTGTCGCCGTGCCGGTCGAAGGTCGTGATGGTTTTCGGGGCACTGCTCCCCTTGAACTGCGGGCTGCGCAGCTCCCACCCTCCGGCATCGTTGCGGAAGCCGATGGCGAAGAAGCGCCGCTCGCCGACGGCGTAGTGAACCTCGCTGCACAGCGCTCCGGCCACGGCGAGGTCGATGCCGCGTTCGCGCAGATAGCCGATCAGCGCCGGGTGGCGAATCACCCCGACGCCGAGAATCCGCAACGGGGAGTCTTCGCGTGGCGAGGCGGTCGGGAGGGGCCGGCAGGGGACTTCGTCTGCGGATCCTTTGCGCAGGCTCCGGATGGCTTCTGCCATGCTGCACCCTTCGAGGCGCATGACCAGCTGGAGGAGTGTGCCCCCTTCTCCCAGTCCGAAGTCGTACCAGAGCCCCTTGTCGTAGCGGACGCTGAAGCTGGGGGTGCGCTCCTTGCGCAGCGGCGAGAGGAACATGCCGTGGGTGGCGGTTTCGCGGTGGGGCTGCAGTCCCCGGCGGAGGAGATACTCCCGGATGCCGATGCAATCAGAGATCGTCTTCATGGCTATCGGCTTTTGATGGGGACGATCCGGTGCAGAGCCGCCTCGACATCGCTGTCGCGGAAGAGCACGCGCCCGCCGATCTTGTGGGCGCGGATCCGCCCGCGGTTCACCCAGTCGTTGAGCGTCACAAGCGAGATGCGCAGGCGGCGGGCCGTCTCGCGGCGGGTCAGATAGTTCGGCGTCTCGGCGGAGGGTTCGGGGTGGAGCTGCCGCAACTCGTCGCGCAGCGATTTGCGAATCATCTCCGAGAGCTGATCGGCGGTCATGCCGCTCAGAAAGATTTCCTTGGTCATAACGATTCGAATTTGGTTGATGACGCAAAGAAAGGCTTTCCGAACCCCTCCCGAAAACGGCGAATGGCGTTACAAATCAGCGCCAACCGGTGCCAACCGGTGCCACACCGAAGACACTTTGCCGCCCGTTTCCGGACTTTGGCATTCGTTTGCTTCGGTTGGCACTGCCGTGTAATCGGATTCTGTGCGGGACAAAAAAAGAGGGCGGCATGTGCCGTCCTCTTTGGTGGTGTGGATTTTTGAACCTATCGGAACCGTTCCAATACCTCCCGAACGGCATCGGCCGCAAAGAGGGTGTCGCCGCTGCTTGAGATCTGAACGCGGCACGGCTCCAGCCATCCGTTTGTGATCCACCGGTCGAGTGTCGGGCGTGCGACGCCCAGCGCCTCGGCAAGCTCCTTTTTGTTGAAGAGCCGGCTGCCGTTTGCCATCAGATACCGTTCACCCTTGTGCACGCCCAGCCAATAGTCGAAGCGGCGCAGGATTGCGTCGGCATTCTTCAGCTTCGGCTCATACCGTTCGTAAGCCCAGACGTGCAGGCTCGACGGATCGAATCCGGCAAACTCCGGCCGCTGGTGTAGCTCCCGGACGAGCGTTTCGAAGCTCTCCAGTTCGGAGGCCCGGATCGTTATTTTTCGGCGGCGCGGCATTGAAAAGTCCTTAATTTTCTATTTGAAAATGAATTTAAGTGCTTTTTGTTGCTTGATTATCAACGTGTTGTTGTTTTGATAACAATTAAAAAGCACTTGAAAAGCACTTGAATGGTATTTGAACGGTATTTGAACGATACTTGAACGGTATTTGAACGGCACTTAATTAATGAACCAGTCTGAATTGGGGCCTTTTGATTTATTTGAGATCTTCTCCAGTTTTCTCAATTTGATCAGCATATTTGTGATTTTGTCCTTTTTTTGCTTTTCATTAAGCAGGTCCGGCAACAGAGGCCAAAGCAATTCATCGATCTCTTTTCGGGATAAGGATTTATGGTCACGCAATGCAGTCAGAAGAAACTCTTCGCAACGCTTATTCCCAAGACCTTTATGCCCGGAATATTCGATCTTCTGCCCGACTTTCTGTGCAATATGTTTTGCAATATATACCTTGGGTTTTCGTCCTTCGATCAGATGCTTGTTTCTCAGACGCGTGATTTCCTCGTCGGATAATGTCTTCCCCAATTGCAGGCGGTTCAGCAGTTCGATGTCAAGGAGGCTCAGATCGGTATTCTGTGCCAAAATATTCGCGTAATTCATATCGAGAATCTTGCCTGTAATGGTTACTTCAACCCGATTGTTGGATAAATCGTAGTCCGGCAAGGGGAACAGTCTTTGTCTCTGGTAATAGTACATCTTGCGAATACCGCTGCCGATTGTATCGACCATTTTCAGTCCTACCATTGCTGTTGCCAGAAATTGATTTCTGTATTGTTCCTCCGGAGCATCGCTGATGAGTACCCGTTCGATATTGCCGGGAATGAAAGATCCTTTGTTCGAAAAGACCAGTTTGTCATCGTACTCCACTACGTTGATCTGTCCTCCTAGTGTATAATCCTGATGGGCTATCGCGTTGTTTAATGCCTCTCGAATTACATAGGGCTCATAGGTGTCGATCTCTTCAGGGAACAAGGTCTTGTGTTCGGGGTTGATATAACGGTATTTCAGATTGCGTATTTTGTTGTAAATCCTGTCAACGGCCAATACGAATGGACAGGATACGATCATGTAATCCCGTTCGATGTTGTCTTGTCCTCGCAGAATCCATTTGATTTTGGCTACTGCGGGAGAAATCAAATACTCGCTCTCTTCTTTACCAAGCAGGACGATGGCTGTATTGGTGATCTTACCGCGAAT
Organism: uncultured Alistipes sp.; assembly: GCA_938014215.1. GTDB lineage: Bacteria > Bacteroidota > Bacteroidia > Bacteroidales > Rikenellaceae > Alistipes. Next base: position 9,231 of record CALLRW010000030.1, read on the forward strand.
CGTAATTTTTGCCTTGTTCAGGAATGTGGTGTCGTCCCATAAGGCGATTTCGTCCGTCTTTTCCTCATGGGCTTTTGTGTATAACTCTCTCGCCTTGGCAATAGCTGCTGGATCCAGGTCTTCCAAAGAGGCGTTTTCGATGATTCCCGCGCTCCAATCCTTCAATTTGGCCTGATTGCGTATGCGTTCAATTTTTTCGATAGCCAGTCCCTGTAAAGATTCTCCATCGCGTCCGTGGTAATGATCTTGAAAAGCGATTGGGATTCCCTGTGGAGCAGGCGGGATTTGGAACATTACAACTCTTTTCCCGTTTCTGTACAGTAGCTCATATATCTCGACGAAGGTATGGCGCCCAGTGGTTTGATCTGCAATTTTTTTCTTTATTGCATCGAGAGCCGGTCGAGAGTTTTTATACTGACTTCCGACTACCTCATGAGATTTGTTCTCTACGCCGAATATTAACCAAGCGCAATCCTTCTCTTTCAGGTTGGCTTCATTGCTTAAGGCCGAAAAGTATTGTCCGAGGTCTCGATCATCGAAATTCCGTTCTGCTCTTTTGAATTCAACGACCTCGGTCTCTGCCGGAAGACTTAATAAAGAGTCGAGTATGGATGTCAGTTTTTCGGCTGTCATAAACTTAAGTTTTTGTAAAATTACAAATAATTCTCGATAATCAGCAGTTGCGGTCGTTTGTGCGAAAATTCATGTGGGCTTTTGTTACCGCCGTAAATTTTACGGCGGTAACATTTCGTCTTATTTCCCGCAGAAATAGGGGTGGCTCATCAGCTCCAGGGCGGTCTGCTCCTCGGTGATCTTGATATACTTCATGAACTCCCGTTCGGTCTTGTGGCCCGTGATCTTCATGATGGCGATGGTCGGGATCCCCGCCAGATACATGTTCGTTGCGCCGCTGCGGCGTGCCGTGTGGGTCTTCACCAGGTCGCACTTCTCGACCAGCCGGCTCTTCTTTTCGCCATTCTCGATGTAGGAGACCTCGACCTTCTCCGTGATGCCCGCCTCGCGTGCAATCTCCTTGATGAGGTGGTTCACCTTCTGCTCGTAGGTTCTCGGCAGCCGGTTGTCGTACTTTCCCAGGATGGCCTGCAGCTCGGGCCGGACCGGAATGACGACGTGGTTGCCGGTCTTCTGTTGCTTGAGGTCGATGACCTGCTGTCCGTTCTCCAGCGTGCGGATGTTGCCTTCGTTGATGGTCGAGTAGTCGCTGAAGCGTTGCGCCGTGTAGCACCCCACCAGAAAGATGTCGCGGGCAACATCCTTGTGCCGGTTTTTCGAGAGGTCGAGCGCGGCGATGGCCCGGATCTCCGACTCCGTGAGGTAGATGTTCTCCACGTCGGCCGTCAGCACTCGGAACTTGCGGCTCTCGATCGCCCCGTTGTCGTGCAGACCCTCCTCGCGGGCCGCACGCATGATGATCTTCAGCTCCTTGACGTGGCGGCCGATCGTATTGACGGAGTAGTTCTTGGCGGTGAACCAGGCGACGAAGTCGTCGTAGAACTTCAGGTCGATGTCGGCAAAGTCGAACTGCTTGCGTTTGGCTTTGCAGTACTCGTCGAACTGCACGACGAACCCCTTGTAGTTCTTGATGGTCGAGGGGCCGTAGCGGAGTTTGTGGATGTTCAGCCGGGTGCCCTCCTCCATCTCGCGCGTGAAGCGGGCAATGTAGTCGCCGAGCGATTCGCGGCTGCGGACGCGGCGCCCGGTGGTGAGACTGCGGGGGTGGTGGAAACTGTAGATGATCTTCTCCAGCCGCGTCTTCGTCATTGCGTGCTCGGGATCCTTGGCAATCTCTCCGAGGATGTGGCTGCGCAGTTCGGAGAGGTTCTTGGTCAGCTCGCGCCCCTGCTGCTCGGTGAAGTCGTCGGTAAAGGTGAAGCGGCTCTTGACCGTTTGCCGCTTGTTGTCCCAGGCGTCCGTCAACACCATATATTGGCTGTCGACGTAGAACTGGTTGCCACGGCCAACCGTGAAGAGAATTTGGATTTTGACCAGTTTGTTTTTCTGGGTCGAGCGGATGCGATAGCAGAATGAAGCCATAGGTCAGGAGGTTTTGTCTGCTGCAAATGTAATCATTTTTGTCATACATTTGTCATACATCGGCCGAATTTTCGAAAACTTCCAGACCTCGCAGTTGATGAAAAACAGCTGTAAAATATTGATATATAGATAAAATAAAATTAAAATCGGTAAAATTCGATTCAAATTTATGGCGTCCGCTTCAGACCTCAAAGAAGGCTTCTAATCAGCTAATTTTTAGCGATTAAGAGGCCTTCTTCCATTTACGGGGGCGCAGATAGGGGCGCAAGTGGTCCGAATTTTCAATATACAGTTAATCACCGCACTATTGAATAATCGAGGATTGAAAGGATTTTCGGTCTCTTATTCACGGAACAGTTCATAGACCATCCTCCCGAATTCCCGCCGCCCACTAATAACTGACAAGGCCAGCGGCCAATCATCACTCCGCTATTATCCCCGATTCCCCGGCATTCCTTGAATAGCAGACGGACTTATTCCCGATCCAATCGTATTGCCGGTTTCAACGACATCCCGTTTCAACGGAAAAAGCGCCGATATCCAAGCATTATTGACGGGAGATAGGCGCATATTCGTCCGACGGAAGCGGAATCCGGAAATCGGTCCCGCCATAAGAATAATCGGGACAGGTCGAATTCGGCCGAACAGCGGCACGCCGAACTCCCCCGGTCAATCGGTCGAACAGGATTTCGATTTTCGCCTATTAGAATATCTTCGTAATAACTAATTTACTTCTCGTTATTATAAGCTATCTATTATCTACCCTTTTAGGTATATAGCTTACTTATTCCTCTTATTATTAGAGGCAGGACGGCCGATAAAGAGCTCCCGGAGGGTTTCAGTCAGGTTCAGCGCGGGATCGTGCTTACTTATTCTTACGAGATTCCGCCCGAGGTCGATTCGGAACTGACGGCTTCCGTAATCTCCCGTATCGTAGCGGTCGATCACGCGGATTAAATCCTTCCGAACTTTATAGCGTGCGGATTTCAATCCCTTAACCGTTCGTGAACGACACGTCTCCCGGCATCTTTCAAGATATTCCGTATATCCGTATTCGTTCAGTCCTTCGGCGATTAGACGCTCTTTCGGGGTCATTCGCTCCGTAATTCCGATTCGTTCGAACAGCACGAAATTCCGGGCTTCGCGTGCCAGAAACCGGTAGAGTTCTTCGTATCCGGCTACGAGGTCGGAGACGGTACGGATATCGAGGCCGTTTTGAGAAAGGGCCTGACGGTCGGCGAGTTTGAATTCATACCGCGGGAAGAAGTAACCGTGCCGGGCCAGCACCTCAAAAATCTCCTCTTGACGGAAACGCTTCCGAAGAGGCATCTTGGCAACAATCTCGGCGGTTTTATCGTAGAGCATCACCTTCTTATAACCTACGCCGCGGGTTCGATCTCCGAAGTAGAGGGTTTCATTCTTAATCGAGTTTCGCGGGCGGGTCTTATATCCGGCCATCAGACCGAATAACCGCTGACACGAGATTCGCGTGCGTAGATTCAGCCCGGCCTCGACTTGGGTAACACGGCCACGGCTCAATTCTTCGTAGGAGATCTTCAAGCGTCCGGCCAACAGCCTAAAGGCGTGAAGAAGCGTTCCGGAGGTAAAGTCGAGCAGGGAAGCTCTTCCATAATACCACTTCCGGAGGCTATTTACGATATAGAGAGTCCCCGACCGTTTCGCCAAAATCAAGGCAAGCGGGTGCGGAGTGGTCAAGGAGAGGCCTTTCAGTCGATATATCGCGATATTACCGTTCTCCTTGACACGCTCGCAGTTCTCAAAAGAGCCCGAAAATCCTTCCAAACGAATCGTTAAATTATCTATCATAACACAAATAGCTTTTCTACAAAGATAACGATTCTATACCTCTTATTTTCTATTTCTCAACCGTTTAAGAGGAAAATCGGACTCTTTCGCTTACAGAATCCCTATGAATAGCTGGTTTTCGAGGCCTATTATATTTTCTTATATAAAACCGGAAAATCATTAACTACTCGCGCGGTTATATTTTGGGAAGAGAGGCGCAAACGGGCAGCGGGCATTATACCTCTTTCAAATCCGCTTCCGATACGTTCATATAATCGTTATCCTCATCCATCTCCTTTCGAGCTATTCGTTTCTGGGTCTCCATCCACTCCCACTCTTCAAACCTCTTTTCGAGCGTCTTACCCAGGGCCGCCAACCCGATAATGGCGACTATCGGCGAGAAGAAAATCGCGATCAGCAGCCATTCGGCTACCGAGCGGCCGTAGTTTTTAGCCATTCGGCAGACAATACTTATACAAACGAGTATCCCAATGATACACCAAGCGATAAAAAAGCCTCCGAAGAGATCAACCAAAGCGTAGTAGTTCATCGTTTTATAAAGATTAGTTTATAGAAATTAGTCGGTTCTTTTATACGTCCCGAAGCCCTTTCCCGGAGGCTATTCGGGCGGTCGCAGCGAGATCGGAAATATCCTATTCTTTCAGCGCTTTTATGACAGCATCGAATCCGTCATCCGCGCAATTATTCGGTGAAAGGTAGGGCCGTCGGTAATTATTCAGGAGCACCAGATTCGCATAATTCTCCAACCCTTCAACGGCGGCGAACCATCTTTTTTTACTTCGGCAAATCACGATCAGCACCCCCTTATTCATCAGATACCGAACCAGCTTTACGGCAAACTCCTGGGTGGGGAGCAGCCCCGATTCCGAATGAATCCGTCGTTTCCCGATATCCTTATATTTTTTAGAGTGATACCCGAGGTATTGAATAATCGTCAGGTAGTTCGGAGCATCGGGGCATCTATTCAGCACCTCGTTAAGCAGTTTATTCCAGTAGTTGGTATCAATGGCAAGCATCGTTTCATCTTTGGTCGGGAAGGGACACCCTTCCAACAACATCGCTTCGGCCTTCTTTTGCAGGAAATACTGCCGGTCTTCGGGGTTCATTTCTTTCAACGTGCCATCGTTCCCGGATTGCTTATCGGTGCATTCCACCCACCCGGGATTCAGTGTCAGAAGGGCCACTTTCGCGTCAAAGAAATTACCGTGTACCGGTTCGGGAACTCCTTCGAGCCGGATTTTATGCAGTTCGTCGGCCGTTTCGTTAAAGGCCTCGATCGCGGTTCGGTCGCCGCTGCAAACGAGAACATCCGGAGATCCGCGGTAATCGCTATCCTTCAATTTTTCAGCCAGTTCAAGCCAAGGGTTCTCCTTCAATAAGGTCTCTTTCGTTTCCATAGTAAAAGGTTTTATAGTCAGGTTCCCAAAGATAAGAAATTCACGTCCTCGCTCCACACCCAAAGCCATCGCTTTCTCCATCATCCTTTTTTCGCCTTCGTAGTCGATCCGCACCGTCCAAGCACGGTTCGCCGCACCGTCCCATCGGAAAAACTCCTCCAGCCGTTCGTGTAACTCGGCGGAGAGCAGAGCCGCCAACCGACGCTCGGGAAGAGCAACGCCTCTCCATAGGAAATCATTCAACACGGAGATCGCACGGCCCGTCCGCAGGTAGCTGATATAATACGCCAATGAGAAGGGAACCCGGTCGGCGTAATCGGGGTGGCTCGCTTTATAGCGGGTCAAAACGGCCTCCAAATCCCCGCCGTAGTGAATATACAAGGCCAGGTTCCGCAGTTTCTCCTCCCAGCCGATCCGTCCGAACTCACTGCACAGATCGTCCCAATAGGCTCGTCGCGCGATTCGGTCGTCGTCAATTTCCCGCTTCTCGACGTCCGGTATCGTCGGATCGCCAACGGGTTCCGAAGCCGGGACCGATTCTTTCCGGTATTTTTTAACGGTCAGGTCGTCCTCGCTGACGGAAGCGGCCTTCATCCAATCCCGCAACCACCTCGACTTCTCGGCCTCGTCCCACGTTTCGAAATCGTCCCCCGTTACTTCGTATCTCGACAGGTAGTGGCGGAAGTCTTCCTCCAGCCGCGCTATCCGACTCCCTTCGGCAGCGGCATACCGCAGTTTCGGCGGCAGCTCCTCGATCCACATCGTCGAACGGATCGCCTCCCGGAATCGCTTCGTCTCGATCGTATCCAGCAGGGGAAATTCTCCCCGGAAAGGGATCAGCCGGGAGGGGACTTCCCGGTCTATAAACCATCGGGCCATTCCACCGGCCACGGAACACATCCGGTCCCTCGTCGAAAGTTCACTCTTTTTCATTATTCGATCCCGGTTACAGTCTCTTTCCGGCAAAATTATCAGTCACTTCCGCCAACTCCCGGCGCAAGGCCCGCCTATTTTTGCCATCGAACCATTCCTGCCCAACGCCCGAACCGGCAGGGGATTAAACAAAGAAAGCGTGGCGCTGAAGGCTTATTTCATACGGCAGGTTCTGGAATACCCGAATACTAAAATAAGCAACAGCCCACGCCCTTTTTCAAGGACACGGGAATAACCGCGCTTATTCTCGTATTCGTAAGAATTTTCCAGATTCGCCGTAGAGAATAAACTTACGCTTTCGCGTCTATCAATATGTCATAGACAAAAGTACGAAGATTTCGCGGATTTCCAACAAAAAAGGCTTCGATCACAAGTCGTCGAAGCCTTTTTCTCTGATTATTCCATCTTTCACAAAAACTCATCCGTCGTATCGTTTTGACATTTCATCCACGATCTTTTTCACCTCTTCCCGAAACCACGCGGGCTGCAGTACCTCCACGTCGGCACCGTGCGAGAGCAGTTCCATCCGGAAATCATAGGTCGGGGCCAGTCGGTATTCGAACACCGAATATTCCGCGGTCCGTTCAATCTCCCGCTGGGTAGGATGCAGTGGCAGGGCCCGAACATAGTTCGCCTGCTTCTCATAGACCCGAATTTCAATCCGTTCGGCGGATTGCCCCGGAATCCGGATAATTCCGAAGGCGTCGGCATAGAACTCCGCACAATCAAAATCCAGGGGGATTTCAGCCTCTTTCGCCGTCGGAGTTATATCAACTACCCGATCGAGGGCAAACGCATAAATTCCGCCCATCTCCACGCTTTCGGCGATCAGATACCAGCGCCGTCGAAAGGCCTTCAACCCGTAAGGTTCAACCTCGTAGCGCTTTTCCCGCTTTTCATCGTAGGTATGACGATAGATGATTTCCAGGCATCGGTTCTCTTCCATCGCCCGGAGGACGGTCGTCAGGTAGGTGTAGCCCGAGGGAATCGGTTCCAATGCGATCCGTCGGCGCAGGCGTTTACTATTTACCAAGAGATCGTTTACCGCGAAGGTTTCCAACAACCAGCGTCGCAGATCGTCCCGTTCGAGATCATCGCCGTATTCGATAAAGTATTCGTTCGTCCGGCGGTCGCAGGCGATATTGACATCGAAGAGCGTTTCGACGGCTTTCCGGTGATTCTCGAAGGTCTTTCGAGGAAGTTCCTCTCCGCCCGACCATTCGTTCCGGAGCCAGCGGCGGCGGATTTCATCCAGCGTGATTCTTCCCGCGGAATAGATCGTTTCCAGGAGCCACAGGTAACGACGCAGCAGCGTCGCCGTATTATTCGTCAAGGCATTCATCGTCCAAAGGTTTTTGACAAAGATAAAAATAGCTTCCGCCAGAACTCGGCGGAAGCTTCGACCTATTTCTTTTTTTTCGTCCGGTGTACGATCTTCTTTATATCAATCAAGTGGTTTTTCTCCGCCGATTCAAGAGCCAATTGCTTACTCCATTTCATATAGCGTTCAGACATCGTTACGCTCGAGTGTCCCAAATAGTTCTTAATCGTATAGGTATCTGCACCCTCCGCTGCAGTTAAGGTCGCAAAGGTTCTTCGGGAGGCGTGATAAGTCAGGTTCTTATCTATCCCTGCCATTTTCGCCAGCTTTTTCAACGTCGGATTTACCGTCGACGCCGATGAAATTCGGAACATTCGGTTTTCACGTTCGACCTGACTGAAAGGGATTCCGTCATCATCGGCGGCAATCCACTCGATCATTCTTTCGCCGAAGGTCGATAGAGGGATATGAACTTCGCGGTTCCGTTTCCACGGCTTATCACCCTTTTTAGGAATCAAGTGTACGATAATCGTTTCTTGCGTTACGTCCAGCGCGCCCCAAGTTATACAAAGCGCATCACTCAATCGGATTCCTACGGCACAAGAAAACAGGAACATGACCAATACCCGGAACTCGGTCGATCCGATTTCGGCATCGAGTCCCAAAAGCTGATACATCCTTTTCAGTTCGTCATATTCGAGGAACGTATCGTTTTCGGCAGCTTTGGGAACCTCGCATTCACGGGTCCGGTACGGATTCTTTATCGGAATACCTCGCCGTTCAATATCAAGAACAATCGTCCGAACGTGCTTCAACCGGTTCGCTCTCGTTCCCAAAACATCTCCAAGGCCGTGTTCACGACCCCGCTTTATCAGAAAGTGTTCGAAATCATTGATAAACTTCGCGTCAATATCCTTTATCCGGATTTTTTCGCGAAACTCTTTCAAGGCTCGCCGGGTCGTATCATACCCCTTTTCCGTCGAGCGGGTCATCTTTCCGGCCTGTCTTCGCTCCAAGACGTATTTATCGAAATATTCGTAGAATGACGCATCGCCCGAATCTTTCGGTTCTTCATTCGCTACAATCTCGCGCAGGCACGTTTTCGTCAACTTCTCGCCATTTACCAGAACATTATATATCCGGGTTCTAATTCGCGTCAACTCCTTCTCGATAATCAGTTTCAGCGCGTCGTCGATCGGTTCTTTCGTCTTATCATCCCACTCTTCGGGCAATAAGTCGATACCCATCGGATATTTCGGTTCTTCGCCATCAATTCGAGGAAATCGGATATATAACGGCATTCGGCCGTTCTTTTTCCGTTTATCGCTCCGAAGATATAAAGTCGGGGTCGGCAGTTTAATCATTTCGGTAGAATTTTCTCACAAGATAGCTTTTTTTATCCTTTTCTACCAGAGAACGTTTTGATATTCTTCGCCGATTCCTTGGCTATCGAGAGGTCGTATTTCAGATAGCGCTGGGTCATATTCACGGACTTATGACCCAAATACTTCGAAATCGTATATATATCCACTTTATCCAGCACCAACAGCGTAGCAAAGGTGTGGCGGGAGGAGTGGTAGGTTACGTGCTTATCGATTCCGGCCCGTTTCACGTGTTCACGAAGCGTTCGATTTACGGTCGGTTCGGTATAGGGATAGAAGATTTTATCACCGCTTCCCAACAAACGTCCGTTTTCGGATTTTTCTTCCAATATCTCCCGCGCCATCGGAAAAAGCGGGGTTATCACCTCGGATTTCGTCTTAATCATCCGCTTTTTTATCAATCCGTTCGAAAAATCCACGTCTTTCCAACATAAGTCGCGCACGTCGGAGAAGCGGAGACCGCAGAAACACGAGAATTGATACATTTTCAAAATCCGGTACTCTTTCGTATCTCTCGCAAACTTATCGGAGTAGTCGATCAAATGCAGGAGTTCATCTTTCTCCAAATAGATCTCTTTTACCGCGGAATTCGGCATCTTGAACCACTTATACGGGTTTTCAACCGGGATATTCCGTTTAAGCATATCGAGAATCACCGTCCGCAGGTTTTTATGCTTCGGGTTCCGACCTCCGGCCGAATTCCCGTTTACTTCGCGCATATAGTTATCAAAATCTTCGATAAACGGGAGCGAAATATCGGAGATGCGGAGCTCCGATCGAAACGCTTTCAAGACGTGAAAGGTCGTCATATAGACCCGGATCGTTTCGGGATTCAAGCCCTCTTTTCGTTTTCGTTCTACAAAGTCGAGGTAATAGTCGTAGAATGATCTATTTTCGGGTTTTACACGTCGTTTCCCGTCGTAGAACTCTTTTACCAGATCCATCGACAACTCCGTACCGTCGGCCAACAGCCGATTGATATAGAGATCGAGCTCCATAATTTTCCGGTTCAACTGGATAGCGAGGGTTTTATCCTTCGGTTCCATTCGTTTAGCATCCCAGCGACCGTCCCATACTTCCAAGCCCGTCGGAATTTTCGTACTTCGGTCTCCGACTCTTATTCGCAGGTAAATCGGATACTTTCCGTTCCGTTTCAAGGGCTTATCATTTCGGATACATTTACAAATCGAGTAGTTCGCCATTTAAATTCCCAAAATAAGTGTAATATTCAGGGACTAAATAAGTTACAAAATATCAGATTATAAAGAGTTTAGGTAGTGTTTCAAAAAGTGTGTCTGGATAGGAGCCTTCAGATTCTTCAGATATGCAAATATAGCGATTCTTGTTTTCAGATCCACACGCCGCGGCGTGTGGATCTTATTTTTGTGTTATAGTCTTCACTCGGGGAATAATTCCCGATCCAGGTCGATCCGCGGCACCGGCCTCAGATAGGATTTCTTAT
>CALLRW010000031.1 GCA_938014215.1 uncultured Alistipes sp.
CAGAGGCCACCACCACGCAGGAGGCCGAGCTGCTGCCTGCTGCCACGCTGGACGAGCTGGAGCAGGTCGACCTCGGCACCGTCGCAGAGGGCGAGCGCGCCCCGTTCCGTATCACTGACGACCGCTGTGCCGACTGGGCAATCCGCAAGATCGCCGACGAGCGCAGCGAGTACGACCGCCTGAAGGCTCTGGCCGACGAGCAGATCGCGGCCATCAACGAGAAAGTCGCCGCCGCCCGCAAGCGCATGGAGAACGGCACCTCGTACCTCACGAGCTGTCTGGCCGACTTCTTCGCCACCGTCCCCCACAAGGAGACCAAGACGACGGAGAAGTACCGCCTCCTCTCCGGCACACTGACCTTCAAGAAGGGCACCACCAAGACCAAGCTCGACGAGACCAAGCTGGTGCCGTGGCTCAAGGCCAACGGCTACGGCGAGCTCGTAAAGGTCGAGGAGTCGACCCGCTGGGCTGATCTGAAGAAGCTGCTCAGCTACACCGGCGACATCGCAACCCTGACCGAGACCGGCGAGATCGTGGAGGGCGTCACCGTCTACGAGACCCCGGGCATCTTCACGGTCGACGTGTAAGGAGGCACCGATATGGCAGAAACCAAGAAAACCGAGGCGGCCGCTGCTGCGGCCCCTCCTGAAGCCGCCTGCCTGACGCTCCGGCAGAAGCTCGTCGAAATGCGGAAAGCCTGCCCGGAGATCGTCAAGAAGCAGCACAGCGACGGCGTCAGCTACAAGTACGCCAAGATCTACGACGTGTGGGAGAAGATCACCCCCATAATGAACGAGCTCGGCGTCGACTTCGACGTCATCAGCGAGCAGGCCACGCGCCACGCCGAGAACGGCGACCCGGTCTACTGGATCACCATGCAGACCAAGACCCGCAACGGCGACAAGCTCATGTTCCTCTATGAGGCCGACCTGACGATCCGCTGGCTGAACCTCGACAACGACGACGAGACCATCGAGGCAACCGTCCACGCCGTCGGCTGGAACGATGACCCCGCCAAGGCCAAGGGCGCGGCCCACACCTACGCCCTGAAATACTACCTTTTCGAGAAGTTCACCGTCGACCAAGGCGAGGACGACCCCGACAACAGTGACTTCGGCGCGCAGGGCAAAGGATCCGGCGCTGGAGGCCGCCAGCAGGCCACACAGGGCCGTCAGGGGCAGAGCTCCGGCCGTCTGAGCGACGCGCAGCTCGCGCGCCTCTACAAGAAGGCAGAGGCCGCAGGAATGACCAAGGAGCGCACCAACGCCCGGATCGTGGAGAAGTACAAAAAGCAGGATCCGGCCACCCTGACCCGCCAAGAGTACGACGAGATCTGCACGTCCCTCGACAACGCGGCCGCACAGCATAACCAGCAAGGAGGAAACGCCTAATGTATAACCACACCGGCCTCCAAGGCCGTCTCACCGCCGACCCCGAGCTCAGATACACGCAGCAGGGCACGGCGATCACCAGCTTCACCCTCGCCAGCGACACCGGCCGCAAGACCAAGGACGGCAAGAAGATCACCAACTTCATCGAGTGCGTCGCATGGCGCGCACAGGCCGAGTTCGTCTGCAAGTACCTGAGCAAGGGCCGCCTCGTCCTCGTCGAGGGCGAGCTCACGAGCCGCAGCTACGAGGACAAGGACGGAAACCGCCGCAAAGCCGTCGAGATCACGGTCGACTCCGTCCACTTCTGCGACAGCAAGAAGGACGGCGGCCAGAGCTCTGGCAGCGACTTCGCCGATCCGGGCTACTCTGAGGGCTCCGGCGACTTCGCGGAGATCGAGGACAATGGCGACATTCCTTTTTAACCTGACCGCCGGACGACCGGCAGACGACCAAAAGCAGGCCACAAACAAACGACCACAGAAAGGAGGTGACGACCGTGGCATGGCTGCAAGTGCATCAGACACTCAAGGATCACCGCAAACTGTTCGACGCTGCTGACCAGCTCGAAGTCGAGCCGCCGCACATGATGGGACTGCTCGTCTCGTTCTGGCTGTGGGCCCTCGACAACGCCCCGACCGGCAGCCTCGTCGACATCACGCCGCGCATGATCTCGCGGGCTGCTCAGTGGGACGGAGACCCCGAAAAGCTGGCGAAAACGCTGATCCGGGCGGGCTGGATCGACGAAAAAGAGGACGGGACGCTCGAGATCCACGACTGGTACGAGTACGCCGGCAAGCTGATCGACCAGCGGCAAGCCGAGAAAGAGCGCTCCCGCAGTCGCCGGGCCGCTGCTGCGGCGTCTGCCGACGCCTCGCCGGACGACCCGACGCCGACCGCCGGACGACCGACAAACAGCCGCAAGAAAGCCGGAGGCAGAGTAGACCAGAGTAGAGAAGATAAGACAAGAGAAGGTAATACACCCCCTTCCTCCTCTGACGAGGGGAGTGACGGCGGCACGAAGTCGCTCGTCGAGGCCAGATTTCTCGAGTTCTGGAAAGCCTACCCGAAAAAGACCGGCAAGCAGTACGCTCTAAAGGCGTGGAACAAGATCAAGCCCACCGCTGAGCTCCACGAGAGGATCATGCAGGCGGTCGACGCTCAGAAGCGGAGCGACCAGTGGCGCCGGGAGAACGGGCGCTACATACCGAACCCGAGCACATGGCTCAACGGCGGCTACTGGGACAACGAGGAGGTGAACGAAGGTGCAGAAAATCAGCGAGATCCTGAACAGCCCGACAGCTCCGGCCGAGACTGGGGCAAGGGCTTCAAGCCGGCCGACGACGAGTGACGCCGGTAACTGGATCTGGAGCAACGACGAGCGCCTCGCCGGCCGTCCCGGAGTCCCTGAGCCCGTCCCCTGCGAGTTCTGCGGCGCCCTGCGCTACCACAAGGGCATCCAGCTCGGCAACCGCATCCTCTGGCCTCCCTACGGAGCCGAGCGATGCACCTGCCCCGAGGCCGTGGCTGCCTATGAGAAGGCGAAGGCAGAGCGCGAAGCTGCTGAGGCCGCAGCCGCCAAGGCTGAGGAGGAGAAGAAAATGCGGGATCGCATCAAGCGCATCGTCGGCGAGTCAGGCATGGGCGACCGTTTCCTGCGGCGCACCTTCTCCACCTTCCAGCTCACCGACGACAACAAGCGAGCAGCGGCAGCCGCCCGGCGCTATGCCGAAGGCTTCGACGCCATGCTGCCGCAGCCCGGCCGTCAGGAACCCGGCCGCAACGGCCTGTTTATCGCGGGCCCGCCGGGCACCGGCAAGACCCACCTCGCCGCTGCCATCGCCAACCACCTGATCGCGCAAGGCAAGCCGGTCATCTGCATGACGATGATCGACCTGCTGGAGCGCATCAAGCGCACCTACTCCACGACCGGCGGCAGCGAGAGCGACGTCCTGAAGATCTACAAGACCGTCCAACTCCTCGTGATCGACGACATCGGCAAGGAGCCGCCGACCGAGTGGGCGATCTCCACGGTCTACAACATCATCAACGGCCGCTATGAGGCATACCTGCCGACCATAGTGACCACCAACTACGACACCGAGGCCCTGATCGACCGCATGACGCCGCGAGAAAGCCACGACAGCATGACGGCCCGGGCCACCATCGACCGGCTCATGGAAATGTGCAGGGGCATCACCCTCACCGGCCAGAGCTGGCGCTCACGATAGGAGGAACAACATGAAAAAGGTTTACATCTGCTCCCCGTGCCGCGGGGACTACGAGAACAACATCCAGCGCGCCAAGGAGTACAGCCGCGCGGCTGTGGAGAAGGGCGTCATCCCCGTCACCCCGCACATCTATCTCACGCAGTTCATGGACGACAACGTCCCCGAGGAGCGTGAGCTGGCCCTGAAGATCGGCAGCGAGCTGGTGCTCGGCTGCTCCGAGCTGTGGGCCTTCGGTATTGACCACCCTTCGGCCGGTATGGCCGCGGAGATCGAGCTCGCCAAGGCGCACGGCATCCCCGTCCGCAACGGCTTCGAGGCCATCAGCGAGCTGAAGCCGGACGAGGAGCTGGAAAACAGCGAGGAGGACAAGCCGGACATCGGCAGCGTCACGTTGCACCTGCCCGCCTTCAGGGCGATGGCCGTCTGCAACCAGCACCTCGACCACGGCCCCATCAGCATCGAGCTGGATGGCAGCGTCATCCTCGAGCTCGCCGACCGCCTGATCTCCGATCCGGGCGTCCACATCGAGATCGGAGGCTGAACGCCGTGACGAAGTACGACCCGAGAAAGAACGCGGAGGGCTACAACGACCCGACGCCCTACGCAGCCGAAAAACACATGATGGCGCAGATCCGCGGCAAGCAGGCCAGAGTCGCCGGCGGCTACTTCGAGAATATCATCTCGGCCTCGTGCAACTACTACCTCAGCCGCGGCCTCGCCAAGATCGAAAAGACGCCGGAGCCCATGAAGCCCCTCGGCGCCAAGAACCGCAAGGGCCAGTTCCTCGCCTGCTATACCAAGCAGGCCCAGCCGGACTATGGCGGCACCCTGAAGGGCGGCCGGAGCATCTACTTCGAGGCCAAGCACACCGACGACGAGCGCATCGAGCAGCGCCGGCTCACTCAAGAGCAGCAGGACGACCTCGAGGCCCATCACAAGCTCGGCGCCATCGCCTTCGTGCTCGTCTCCGTGAGCCTGACGGACTTCTACCGCGTGCCGTGGCCCGTCTGGCGCGATATGGCCGAGATCTACGGCCGCAAGTACATGACGCACGCAGAGCTCTCCCGCTACGAAGTACCGGCGACGGCCGGCTTCATCAAGTTCCTGCACGGCATCGAG
>CALLRW010000032.1 GCA_938014215.1 uncultured Alistipes sp.
AAAGTTGTTCCTTTGTCAACACCATAAGTCTACTCTTTTTTAGTTTTTGTTGGTTTGCCTCTACAAATCTAAAAAATCTGTAGACTTTTTTATTTATTCCTCCCTAGACACACTATTTGGAACAGTATCGAAACTGTTGACCGAGGAGATCATCTCCCAATTCGAGGCCCATCCCATCGGGTCCCAGGACGGAAAAGGACTCAATGCCGAAGTTCTTGTCAAATACTTCAACCCCTGCGGCCGCGGGACATGGCTTATCACCGAGGCCGAACGCGAAGGCGAAGACTGGCGTCTCTACGGTTATTGCCATATTTTCGAATGGGAGTGGGGCTATCTGTTGCTCTCGGAGCTGGAATCACTGCGGCTGCCCTTCGGATTAGGCGTCGAACGCGACCTTTATACCGACGGGAAATACCTCCGGGATTTCCTCTCCGAAGAGGAGATCCGGCAGTTGGAGGCGTTGGGCTGAAAAAACAGGAGCAACGGGCCGCCCGTTGCTCCTTGTCTTATCGCTGAATTGGTTTGACGAGATTCTTTTCGAGAATCTTCGCAATCTCGGACATCGGGTAGAGAAACTTCCCGCCGAGGACCGTGTAGGGGATAATCCGCTCATCGCGGTAGGTCTGCAGCGACCGTTGGCTCAACCCGAAGAGGTTCCGCACCTCCTCGCTGGTGAGGTAGCTCTCCGCATTAAGATGTCCGGGCAGGGTCTCAATCATCGCCTCAATTCGGTCGAGCGCCGCCAGCGCCTTCTCCTGAAGCTCCCTGTACTCCGGAGATTTCCGCGTAATCCACTCTTCCATCATGCCCGGGATTTGACCAGGTTGGCATCGAGGATGCGTTGGATGTCACGCTCGCGGAAATAGACCTTGTTGCCGATCATCGAGTAGGGGATCTTCCGCTGCCGCCGGTAGTATTGCAGCACCCGTTTCGAGACGCGCAGCATGCCGCATACCTCCTCCTGGGTCAGCCAGCCTCCGGGTTTACGAGGCATGGTCTTCGTGGCCAGGTGGGTTGCCCGGATCTGAATCCGGTTGACGATCGCCTTCAGCTCCTCGAAGGCGGCCGCCTCAATCAGTTTACATTCCATAGTACACCTTTTTTATTTACAGGGGCTCCGGTTCCCGGAACCCGCCCGCAAAATAGGGCGGAATTCCGGAAAAGGTGCCGAGTGTCCTTTGCAGGCCTCGCATGTCCGACATCGGGCTACAACGCCATGTTCTCGGCGACGACCTCCATGTCGCGCATGATCGACGAGTCGAGGACCTTCGCATAGCGGCGCGTCATGTTGACGTTGGCATGACCGAGCATCTTGGCGACGTTATCAATCGTGGCGCCGCTGGCCAGCGTCAGGGTTGCAAACGTATGGCGCGCGCAATGCGTCGAGAGATTCTTGCGTATGCCGCAGATGTCGGCCAGCTCCTTCAAGTAGGAGTTCATCTTTTGGTTGCTGCATACGGGGAGCAGCACGCCGTGCGTCTGGCAGTAGGGGTGGTCCCTGTAGCGGTCGATAATCTTTTGCGCCTCATCGAGCAGTGGAATGTTGCACATGTTCTTGGTCTTCTGCCGCGCCTTGCGAATCCAGATTTTGCCGTGGATGTCCGCCACCAGATGCTCGGGTTTGAGTTGTTGCACGTCCATAAAGGCGAGCCCCGTCAGACAACAGAAACAGAAGATGTCGCGAACCTGTGCCAGTCGCGTGATGGTGATCTCCTTGTTGAGCAGCACCTTCAGCTCCTGTTTCTCGAGAAACTCGCGTTCGACCGGCTCGAAATGGAAGTGAACCTGGGCAAAGGGATCCTTTTTCATCCAACCTTTGGCCAGCGCAATGCGGATAATCTTCTTGAAGTTCAGCAGATACTTGGTGGTCGTGTTGTGGCAGCACCGCCGAACCGTCCTCAGGTAGAAATCATAGTCCTCGACGAACTGGTGCGTAATCTCATCCAAATAGCAGTCCTCCTTTTTGTAGGTCGTGCGCAGGAACGCCTCGGTCAGCCGCAGCGAGGTTTCGTAGCGGATCACCGTTCCCGGAGCGAGGCTGATTCCCGACAGTGCCCTGCACTTTTCGTTGTGGGCGCGGAAGACCTCCATCAGCGTGTGACGGTCCGACTGCTCCTTGCCCAGATAGCGGTTCAGTATGATTTGGGCGGAGACCTCTTTCTTGTCGAGTTCGAGGTCCCTTTGAATCCGCAGAATGTTGGCGGAAATGGCGTCCAGGTATAGGTTCAAATCCTTTCCGCCGCGGCTTTTTTCGTTGGCTTTTCCTTTTGCCGAGTTCCAGGCGTGCGGCTCGATGAAGCGTTTGATCGAGGCGTCAGCACGTTCTCCGTTGATTGTCAGACGCATAAACACGGGAGCTTTGCCTTTTTTGTTGGTCTTGTCCCGCCGAATGTAAAACAACAGTCCGAATGTTGTCCTTTCCATAAGTACACCGAATTAAGGGTTACAAAATTAGTTTCCCAAGTGTCTCATGTCAAGAGGAAGACCGCTGCAAACAGGTGCAAACCAATCTGTTACGAGCAATTCGGTGTACTTTTTCGGCCCGGAAAAAAGTACACCGAATAGGCCACAGGTAACCCGCTTTTCGATGCCTTTTTCTGCATTTCGGCCAAAACAAAAATCCCTGTAAATTCGTGATTTACAGGGATTTGCAATCTTTTGCGTTGTTTCTTGGTGGAGAATACGAGATTCGAACTCGTGACCTCTTGCATGCCATGCAAGCGCTCTAGCCAGCTGAGCTAATCCCCCATTGCGGTTGCAAAGATAAGCGGATTTTTTAATTCCCACAAATTTTTCGAGAAAAAATGACACTTTTTTTTCAAAATCTGAACGATCAGAACGCAACCTGCTGGTTATGAATTGAATGCGATTTTTCGTTTTCGGAGCACCTTCGCAGCCCTCAGTCCCACTCCGGGCAGACGAGGATCTGCCCGGTGCCGCATCCGCATCCCTCGGGCCTCTGGAACACTAATCGAACCGCAGCAACTCCTCGGGCAGTCGGGGCGTCGCCCCCTCGCACGTACAGACGTAGGCCGATACCGCAACGGCCCGGGCATGAGCCGTCGCCACGTCGCATCCGTGCAGCAGTGCGGCGCAGAATCCCGCCGTGAACGAATCGCCGGCCCCGACCGTATCCGCAACCCGGACCTTCGGCGTTGCAAGATCCGACACGCCGCCTTCGTAGAAGACCTGGCTGCCGCGGCTGCCGCAGGTCAGGATCGTGGCCTGCAGCCCGTAGTCACGCCGCAGCCGTTCGGCCACCTCCCGGATGTCGCGTGTCCCCATGCCGAGCATGTCGGAGACGACAAGCGCCTCTTCGTCGTTAATCTTCAGAATGTTGCATCGACGGAACGATTCCGTGACGACCTCCCGGTCGTAAAAATTCTGGCGCAGGTTGATGTCGAAGATCCGCAGCGCCTCCTTCGGGGCCTCGTCGAGAAATGCCGCAATCGTGCGCCGAGACTCCGCGCTGCGCTGGGCCAGCGATCCGAAGCAGATGCAGCGGGCCTCGCGGGCCAGCTGACGCAGCCCTTCCGTGAAGGGGATATGGTCCCACGCTACACCGGTGAGGATGTTGTACTGCGGGATGCCCTCCCCGTCGAGCGTCACCTCCACGCGCCCCGTCGGGTAGTCTACCCGTGTGAGTTCGGCCTGCAGCCCCCGTTCGGTGAAGTTGCGGAGAATCTCCTCGCCGTCCGCATCGCGGCCTATGGCGCTGACGGCGCGGGCGTCGTAGCCGAATTGGGCCATGTGCCAGGCAAAGTTGGCCGGGGCGCCTCCGATCTTGCGCCCTTCGGGAAGCATGTCCCAGAGCACTTCGCCCAGACCGATGATGTAGTCGTGTTTCATATCTGCCGATTCTGTTTCGTTCTTGGTTTGCCGTGTTGCTGCGGCATGCCCGGCTTTCGAACAACGGCCGGATTCTCCGCGCATGAGGGGAATCCGGCCGGTTGTCTGTTGTTGTTTCGGATGCTGCGGGGTTATTCAACCTCCCAGGTAGCGCCCGAATGGAGCAGGTCGTCCACACAGTGGATCTTGCTCGATGCCTTCACCTGCTCGACCTGCCGCTCGACGGCCTGGTCGTAGACCGTGTCGTCCTCCACGGCGCGGATCACGCCCAGTGCCACCGGGTAGTCGGGGTACTTCATGGCGGCCAGCATCATGTGCAGCGTCGTGTCGCGTTCGTGGGCGTCGTGCGTCAGCACGTCGTCGAGCGTGTAGCCGTCCTGGCCCACCGTGACGACCTTCAGTTTCATGTTCTCGAAGACCAGACCCTTCTCCTTGTTGGCGCCGAAGAGCATCTTCTCGCCGTGGCGCAGCACCACCGTGTGTTCGGCACGCGTGGCCTTGTCACCGGCATAGGCGGCATGGGTCTTGTCGTTGAAGATCACGCAGTTCTGCAGCGCCTCGACCACCGACATGCCCTTGTGCTTGGCGGCGGCCACGAAGCACTCCTTCGAGAGCTGCACCTCCATGTCGACCGTGCGGGCAAAGAACGTGCCCTTGGCGCCGATGACCAGTTCGCCGGGGTTGAAGGGTTTCTCGACCGTTCCGTAGGGCGACGTCTTGGTGATCTTTCCCAGCTTCGAGGTGGGGGAGTACTGGCCCTTGGTCAGGCCGTAGATCTCGTTGTTGAAGAGGATGACGTTCAGGTCGACGTTGCGGCGGATGGCGTGGATGAAGTGGTTGCCGCCGATGGCCAGCGAGTCGCCGTCGCCGGTGGCGACCCAGACCGAGAGGCGGGGGTTTGCCACCTTGACGCCCGTTGCCACGGCATTGGCGCGTCCGTGTACGGAGTGGAAGCCGAAGGTCTTCATGTAGTAGATGAAGCGCGACGAGCAACCGATACCCGAGACGAAGGTAAAGAGGTTGTGGGGCGTGTCGAGCGCATCGGCCACTTCGGGCAGGGCGCGCTGCACGGCGTTGAGGATGGCGTGGTCGCCGCAACCCGGGCACCAGCGTACCTCCTGATCGCTTTTGAAATCCGCGGGGGTGTATTTGTAGTCTGCCATGGCGTTATTTCAGTAAGGATTCGAATTTTTCTTTCAGCTCGACCACCGTGAAGGGTTGGCCTTCGCACTTGTTGTACTGTTCGTAGTGGAACTCCTGGAAGTTCTGACGCAGGTAGTTGGCAAACTGGCCTTCGTTGAGTTCGCAGACGACGATCCGGCGGAAGCGCTTGAAGATTTCGCGCACGCCGTGCGGCAGCGGGTTGATGTAGTTGAAGTGGCACAGCGAGACCTTGTGGCCTTCGCGGCGCATTTCGTCGACGGCATTCTGGAGATGTCCGCGCGTACCGCCCCAACCGACGACGAGCAGTTCGCCCTCTTCGTCGCCCCAGACCTTCTGTACGGGGATATCGTCGACCACCCGGGCCACCTTTGCGGCGCGCGTGTCGACCATCTTCTGGTGGTTGGCCGGGTCGTGGGAGATGCTGCCCTTGACGGCATCCTTCTCCAGACCGCCCACGCGGTGTTCCAGACCGACCTTGCCGGGGAATGCCCAGCCGCGGGCCAGCTTTTCGTTGCGCACGTAGGGCATGAAGCCGCCCTCGGGCGCCTTGTCGACGATCGGCGGGCAGATCGTCGGATAGTCCTTCATCGAGGGGATGCGCCACGGTTCGGAGCCGTTGGCGATGAATCCGTCGGTGAGCAGCACCACGGGGGTCATGTGCTCCATGGCCAGACGTCCGGCCTCGAAGGCGTAGTGGAAGCAGTCGCTGGGCGACGAGGCGGCCACGACGATCACGGGGCACTCGCCGTTACGTCCGTAGAGGGCCTGAGCCAGGTCGCTCTGTTCGGTTTTGGTGGGCAGACCCGTCGAGGGGCCGCCGCGCTGAACGTCGACCACCACGAGCGGAAGTTCGGTCATGACGGCCAGACCCAGCGCTTCGCTCTTGAGCGAGAGACCCGGGCCCGAGGTCGTAGTCACGGCGAAGTTGCCGGCGAAGGCGGCGCCGATGGCGGTGCAGATGCCGGCGATTTCGTCCTCGGCCTGTACGGTCTTCACGCCGAGGTCCTTGCGTTTGGCCAGCTCCTCGAGGATGACCGTCGCGGGGGTGATGGGGTACGAACCGCAGAAGAGCGGCAGTCCGGCCTTTTCGGCGGCGGCGCAGAGACCCCATGCCGTAGCGACGTTGCCGCTGATCGAGCGGTAGGTTCCCTTTTCGCGCACGGCGGGTGCCACGGTGTAGTTGTTGGCGAACTGGTGGGTATTTGCGGCGTAGTTGTATCCGGCCTTGATGGCGATCTTGTTGGCCTCGGCCACGGCGGGATTCTTCTTGGCGAATTTCGTGTCGAGATAGCGCAGGGCGTAATCCTCCGGGCGGTCGAAGAGCCAGAAGCAGATGCCCAGAGCGAACATGTTCTTGCACTTGACGATGGCCTTGTTGTCCAGACCGGTCTCCTTGAGGGCCTCACGGGTCATGGAGGTGATGTCGGGCACGACGACGTTGTATTCGTCGAGTTTGAGTTCGGCCAGGGGGTCGAGGGTTGCGAATCCGGCCTTTTTGAGGTGCTCTTCGGTGATCGAGTCGCCGTCGATGATGACCGTAGCGCCGGGTTTGAGCCATTTGCGGTTGGCCTTCAGGGCGGCGGGATTCATCGCCACGAGGACATCGCAGTAGTCACCGGGGTTGATCTCGCGGTGATCGCCGAAGTGTACCTGGAAGCCGGAGACACCGGCTACGGTACCCTGCGGGGCTCGGATTTCGGCGGGGTAGTCGGGGAAGGTCGAGATTCCGTTGCCCAGCAGTGCCGAGGTGTCGGAAAAGAGCGTACCCGTGAGCTGCATTCCGTCGCCGGAGTCTCCGGAGAACCGGATGACCACATCCTGCAGCTCCCTCACTTTGGTTTGTTCCATGATGTTAGGTTTCAGATTAGTGTTACGGTGAACAAGTTTCGACAAATATATAAAATAAATCGGCAATACGCTCTTTTTTGGCGTGCTTTTTTAAGAATTTTCCGGCTTTTTTTATTCGCGCCCTGATGCTGATGGAGTTATGAATCGTGATTCAAATCCTTTCCGGGGTTCGTTTTTGTTAGCAAAACGGCCGGAAATGGCTTTGATCCGAAAGATGTTGATTTATTAAAATTCTTAATAATTTGGGCGTTTCGATGCGGTTCTCCGGGGGAATGGCCGTCTTCTCCGGCCGGTTCGGACAAAGAGGCCCTTCCCCCGGCGGGGAAGGGCCTCCTGTGCAGTGTTTTCGTCGACGCGGCGGCGCCGTGTGTCGAGGACTATTTGGGCTGCTTGCCGATGTAGGCCAGGATGCCGCCGTCGACGTAGAGGATGTGTCCGTTGACGAAGTTCGAGGCTTCCGATGCGAGGAAGACGGCCGGACCCATCAGATCCTCGGTCGTGCCCCAGCGGGCCGCGGGGGTCTTGGCGACGATGAACGAGTCGAACGGGTGGCGCGAACCGTCGGGCTGACGCTCGCGCAGCGGAGCGGTCTGCGGCGTGGCGATGTATCCCGGGCCGATGCCGTTGCACTGGATGTTGTACTCGCCGTACTCCGAGGCGATGTTGCGGGTCAGCATCTTCAGACCGCCCTTGGCGGCGGCGTATGCCGAGACGGTCTCGCGGCCGAGCTCCGACATCATCGAGCAGATGTTGATGATCTTGCCGTGGCCCTTCTTGATCATCGAGGGAATGACGGCCTTCGAGACGATGAACGGACCGTTGAGGTCGACGTCGATCACCTGGCGGAATTCGGCGGCGCTCATCTCGATCATCGGGATGCGCTTGATGATGCCGGCGTTGTTGACGAGGATGTCGATCGTGCCGACCTCCTTTTCGATGCGGGCGACCATGGCGTTGACCTGCTCTTCGTTCGTCACGTCGCAGACGTAGCCCGTAGCCTCGATGCCCTCCTCCTTGTAGGCGGCCAGACCCTTGTCGACCAGCTCCTGTTTGATATCGTTGAAGACGATTCGGGCCCCTTGGCGGGCGAATGCCGTGGCTACGGCGAAACCGATTCCGTAGGAGGCGCCCGTTACGAGAGCCACCTTACCTTCCAGTGAAAAGTTTACCATGATTGTATAAGGGTTTTGGTTGATGATTTTGTGTTGCGGTTTTTCGGGGCCTGGCGGACTGATTCAGCGGGCTTCCGGCGTGACCCCGGATCCGGTTGGCGGTCGGATCGGCAGTTCGTCCCCGAGTCCCTCCGGGCCTTCCGGATGTTTCCCGGCTTGCCTCAGGTCTCTCTGGTCTCTGAGTCCCTCCGGCCCTCTTCGAAATTTCTCCGGCCTCCGAATCTCTCCGGCCCTCCTGAGCCTCTCTTGCCCTTGAGCCTCACTGGCTCCCGAGTCTTTCCAGCCCCCGGGTCTCTCCGGTCCTCCTGCTGAGCCTTGCCGGCCCTCCTGCTGAGCATTTCCGGTCCTCCTGCTGAGCCTCTCCGGCCCTCCTGCTGAGCCTCTCCGGTCCTCTTGCTGAGCCTCTCCGGTCCTCTTGTTGAGCCTCTCCGATCCTCTTGCTGAGCTTCTCCGGCCCCCCTCCCGGATTATTTCAGATCGGTGATTTTCGAGAAATCCTGGTCGCCGTAGTCGAGGTTCTCGCCGCCCATTCCCCAAATGAAGGTGTAGTTGTGGGTGGCGGCGGCGCTGTGGATCGACCACTCGGGCGACAGGACGGCCTGTTCGCCCTTCATCCAGATGTGGCGGGTCTCGTCGATCTGGCCCATCAGGTGGCAGACGGCGTGCTCCTCGGGTACCTCGAAATAGAAATAGGCCTCCATGCGGCGCGAGTGTACGTGTGCGGGCATCGTGTTCCAGACGCTGCCGGGCATCAACTCGGTCATTCCCATCTGCAGCTGGCACGTCGGCAGCACCTGGCTGACGATCATCTTGTTGATGTTCCGGTCGTTCGACCCCTCGAGCGAACCCATGTGGGCCACGACGGCAATCTCCTTGGTGACCTTTTTGTCGGGATACGGACAGTGGGCGGTCGTCGAGTTGAAGTAGAACTTGGCGGGGTTTGCGGCATCCTTGCTGGCGAAGGTGACCTCGCGGTCGCCGCGGCCGAGGTAGAGGGCCTCCTTGTAGTTGAGTTCATAGGTCTGCTCGCCGGCCTTCACCACGCCGGGACCGCCGACGTTGAAGATACCCATCTCGCGGCGGGTCAGGAAGTAGGGGGCCTTCAGCGGATCGATGGCCTCGAGCCGGAGCTCTTCGCCGACGGGCATGGCGCCGCCGACGATCATGCGGTCGTACATCGAGTAGACCATGTTGACCTCGTCCGGAGCGAAGACCTTCTCGATCAGGAAGTCGCGACGCAGGCGCGCCGTGTCGTAATGTTTGGCATCCTCGGGATGCGCTGCGTAGCGGATTTCGTAATTGGTTTTCATGGATAGTATTGAATGTTAGTATGTTGTAGGCGTAATCAGCAAAATTGGGCGCAATTCATAAAATTGGCTGACCAATTTTGTCTCTGCAAAGTTAATAAAAAAAACGAGAAAGCATCCGCCGCGGGAGAAAATATTCCGTTGAGGGAGTAGCCGGCGGGTTGGGAGGGAACCGGCGGACGGTGGGGCGGCCGCTCCGATCGCCGGGAAAGGGCGTTCCCGGATGCAATCCGCTGAAAGCGGGTGTGATAGATGGCTTCACGACGGTTGCATCCGTCGTGACATGTTGTGGTCTCGGCGATCCGTGGGGTGGATGCCGGGTGCGGTTCGAACGGCGGTTGACAGAGGTCTGCGGCCGGACCGGATGGATGCCGTGGCCCCGTTGTTGCCGGAGCCGGCGGTGTCGCAACCGGCCAAGCCTATCGGATCGAATTCATGCGGATGCTGGCCTTGACCAGTGCGATGGCCCGGATGCGCGAGATCTCGACCTCCTTGTCGGCATGGTGGGGGTTCTGGCTGACGAGCTTCACGTAGCCCGGGCGGTCGGATTTCTGGATATACTTTACGGTGATGTACTCCTCGCCGTCGATGTCGATCGAGAGCAGATACATGTCGCCCCAGAAGATATCCTCGATGTTTTTCAGCTGCTTGTAGAGGACGATGTCGCCGCTCTTGAGCAGCGGGTACATCGAATCGCCGACGATGTAGATGGCGCCGTCGCACTTCGGGAGGTTCGGGATATGAATGTAGTTGAGGGGTTTCTGCTGCTGGCGGTCGGTGAACAGGGGGACCAGTCCGGCCGTCCCCTCGATCGAGTAGAGGGGGACGCTCTGCAGCGGCAGCGAATTGTCGGTTCGGTGCATGTAGGCCGTCAGGTCGGGCTCGGCGTTGAACATCTCGCCGGTGCCGGTTTCGAGCCATTCGGGGTTAACGTTCAATTCCTGAACCAGGATGTTGCGGTTGCGCGACGAGAGGCGGGCCTTGCCGGTCTCGATCATCGAGAGGGCGGCCTTACCGATACCAAGGCGCTGAGCCAGTTGCTCTTGGGTCATCCCCAACTGTTTCCGTATCAGTTTTACCCGTTCGTTCATGGCTTTCGATCAAAAATTATTATATAAAATATTTGAACTTTTGAGTACAAAAATCAATATTTGAACCTATCTTTGTCTTCGCAAAGTTAAACAATTTATTCTCCTTTGCAAAGGAAAAGCGCAAAAAAAGACTAATTTTCAATGATGTATTCGGTATCAACTGAACTTTACCTGGAGGTGGCCGACCGCATCCGCGAGGCATTGGGCGGCGGGAGTTACTTTTCGGGGACGCTTGCCTTCGGGTGGGAGGGGATCGAGTGCCGGCTGACGGCTTCGCTGATCGCCTACCGCACGACGGTCCGCTACCCCGAAGGCGACCGGGACGAACTCAGTGACCTGGTCCCCGTCTGGTGGGAGTTCCACACGGTGGACCCCGCGTCGGACGAACTCCTGAACGACTTCTCGTTCTCCACGCTGCGGTCGTATCTCTGACCGTCACCTCGGCTCCGGAATCCGCTCATCCCGGGCGCGGCGCCGCCCCTCCGGAGCCTCTTTCACCGTCGGATCCGACCCCGCCCGTCGCGGCGCCGTCAGCACCGGGGCGGATCCCCAAAATCCTGACCAACATGGTTAAAAAGACCGAATCGATCTCTGCGGGGGGCTTCTCCGCAGAGATTTTCGTACCCGGGATCGGGACCCTGCTGCCGCCCGATCCCGGTGCTCCGCCTCCGTTTGCGGAGTTTGCCCGCGGGGTCTACCCGTTTCTCGAACTGCAACCCTTCCATCGGGTCTATTATCGGGTGCTCGAGGCCTTTGCCACGGGGCGCATCCGGCGACTGATCATCACCATGCCGCCCCAGCACGGAAAGAGTGTCGGGGCCACGACACTGCTGCCGGCCTATCTGCTGGGGCTGGATCCCGATCTGCGGGTGGCCATCGCCTCCTATTCGGGGTCGCTGGCCTCGAAGTTCAACCGCCGCGTGCAGCGCATCCTCGATTCGCGCGAGTACGGGGCCTTCTTCCCCGCCACCTGCATCAAGCAGGGGACCCGTCCGCCCGGTTATATCCGCACCTCGGAGGAGGTCGAGGTGATCGACCATCGGGGCGGTCTGTTGTCGGTCGGGCGCGAGGGGTCGCTCACCGGCAACCGCGTCGACTGCTTCATCCTGGACGACCTCTACAAGGATGCCCTCGAGGCCAATTCGCCGCTGGTGCGGGCCAACTGCTGGGAGTGGTACACCTCGGTGGTGCGGACCCGCATGCACAACACCTCGCGCGAGCTGATCGTCTTCACGCGCTGGCACGAGGAGGATCTCATCGGCACGCTGATGCGCCGCGAACCGGTCGAGGAGCTCCGCACGTGGGCGCAGCTCGATTCGCCGCCCGCCGACGGATGGCTCCATCTGAACTTCGAGGCGCTGAAGAGTTCGCCCCCGACGGAGCTCGATCCGCGTCGTCCGGGCGAGGCGCTGTGGGAGGAGCAGCACGGCGCGGCGCTGCTCGAGGCCAAGCGGCGGCTCGATCCCGTGCAGTTCGAGGCGATGTATCAGGGCCATCCGTCGGCCCGCGAGGGGTTGCTCTACGGGCTGAACTTTGCCGAGTACGACGACCTGCCGCACGAGATCGTCCGCCGGGCCAACTACACCGATACGGCCGACACGGGCGACGACTACCTCTGTTCGATCTCCTATGCGGTCGATGCCGACGGGGTGATCTACGTGGTCGACGCGGTCTATTCGCGCGATCCGATGGAGCAGACCGAACCGCTGGTCGGGGATCTGCTTCTGCGCACGGGGACACGGCAGGCGTTGATCGAGAGCAACAACGGCGGGCGGGGATTTGCGCGGGCGGTGCAGGCGCTGGCGCGCGACGTGCGGGTGGAGTGGTTCCACCAGAGTGCCAACAAGGAGGCGCGCATCCTCTCGAATGCCGCCACGGCGCTCCATCTCATGCGCTGGCCGCGGGGATGGAACCTGCGCTGGCCCGAACTCTACGCTCACCTGACGACCTACCGGCGCAAGTCCCGCGCCAACCGCTGGCATGATGCGGCGGATGTCGTCACGGGCATCGTCGAACACGAGGTGGAGGATCGCGGCCGCAAGCGCCTGCGGGGCATCCGGTTTGCCTGAGCGGGTCGTCGATCGGGGCGCCTTCGGCCGGTGGAGGGGCCTGTTCGTGCTTTGGCGGGTGGATGACGGACCGGACGAGGGTCCGCTTCTGGCCCTGCGTCCTGTCCTCCGCGGCCGGGTTCGGCCGGGCGCTGGCATGAGGCTGTCCTCCGTGGTCGGATCCTGCCGGGGGGCGTTGTGGGGACCGTTTTCCGCGGTCGGGGTTGGCCGGGCGCTGGCATGGAGCTGTCCTCCGCGGTCGGATCCTGCCGGGGACCGTTGTGGGTGCCGTTTTCCGCGGCCGGGTTCGGCCGGGCATTGGCATGGAGCTGTCCTCCGCGGTCGGATCCTGTCGGGGACCGTTGTGGGGCCTGTTTTCCGCGGCCGTTGCTTTCCTCACCCTCTCCCCTCCACGCACGAAAAATCCACCCTCGCCGCAACCCGCACGGCCGGGGGTGGATCCGTTTTCGGAAAGCCGCCTGCGCAATCTCCGCTTTGCGGAGTTCGGCGGCCGTTTCCCGTTAGATTAGAAGTAGTACTTCAGACCGATCGTGGGGCTGATGCCCAGCTGGAAGCCGATGCCGCTGCTGCTGATGTCCCGGTCGTAGGAGAGGTGCGTGTAATCGAGCGACAGCAGGTTGCACGAGAGTCCCCAGTGCGAGGAGGGACGGAACTCGAAGGCGCCGAACTGGAATCCCAGCGCAACACCCGTTCCGGAGATCCCTTCGGTCGAGCCGTAGGCGAATCCCAGACCGAATTCCGGCGTATAGTAGAAGTTGTTGCACAGCTTCACATAGTAGGCGATGCTGGGTCCGATGACCAGCGTATGGGTCGTGAAGCCGTCCGACGACGAGAGGCCGTAGTTGAGCGAGCCGCTGATGCGCAGCCGGTCGGCCACGAAGTAGCCGAATTCGGGAGCCATGCTGAAGTTGGTCGTCGTGACGGAGGAGCCCTCCGAACTGATCGAGGAGGTCGATACGCCGATAATGCCGCCGACATACATGTCGCCGCGCTCCTGGGCGGTGGCGAGCTGGCACGATGCGAATGCGATCAGTGCGCAGAAGAGAAGTTTTTTCATGATCTTGACAATAAGGAAAGGGTTACTGTTTTTGGGTTGTATGTTTTCTTGTTGGGATGAAGATACGCAAATTCGGTGACTTGCGCAACAATTTCAGCGGTGAAATTTTCGGCCGCGGCTCCGTCACGTCTGTCCCCTTTCCCGTCTGCCTGCCCCCTTTCCCGCTTGCCAGTCTCCTTTTCCGCCTGCCTGCCTGGAAAACGCAGGAAAACGAAAGCCCCCTCGGGTCCGTCGGACCGGAAGGGGGCTTCGTCTTGGTGGCGGATTCCCGTGCAGGGACTATTCCGGCACCGTATAGCGCAGGGTCAGCCGTGCCACCTGGGCATTCTTGTGGTTGAGGATGGTGATCCGGCAGGCGGTGTTCTTTGCGGGCGTGAGCGGCGTGAAGGTCATCCCCAGTCCGTCGTCGGCAAAGTCCAAGGCATGGTCGAGGCTTTGGCCCTCGGTGTCGGTCAGGTCGAAATCGGGGGTTGCACCGGCGCCGCCATGCTGACATATTCGATCTGCGTCAGGGCGAGCCCCTCGATGGCCGGGAACTCGACGTAGGCTCCCTCCTTGCTGAAGTAGAGGGCCTTGTTGGGCTCCGGGGCGTCGTAATACTGCGTCTGGTCGTTCCAGAAGATCTTGCCGCCGAACTCCGGATCGGCATAGACGGCCAGCGTATAGCCGGCGATCGTATATTCGTGACGGCCGTTGACCGCCTCGTCGCTCGAGGCCGGGAGGGCCGGGGTGGCGATTCCGGGGCCCTGGGCGAAGTCGATCGTCAGGGTCACGGGTTCAACCGTTTCGACGGGTGGGTTGTCATCGTTGCCGCCGTTTCCGGGGTTGGTTGCGTTGTCGTCGTTGTTGCTGCAGGCCGTGGCCAGCAACAGCAGGGCCGAGGCCAGAAGGCCCGTCGTTGCCCGCAGGGTTCGTGTGAAGTGCATCGTTTGGAATGTTTGAATCTTATGCGTGTCAGGGTCCATGCTGGCCGGAGCTCCAGCGGAGGAGACTCCGGGGTGTTGCTACAGGTCCTCGAGCCGCGCCACGGGCGAGACGTCGAGCGAGGCGAATTCGCCGTTGCGGTAGTGGAAATAGCCGGCCATGGCAATCATGGCGGCGTTGTCGGTGGTGAACTTGAACTCGGGAAGGAAGGTTCGCCATCCGCGGCGCTTGCCCGCCTCGACGATGCCGTTGCGCAGTCCGGAGTTGGCCGAGACGCCGCCGCCGATGGCGATGTCGCGGATGCCGGTCTCCTTGGCGGCGCGGATCAGCTTGCCGAGCAGGATCTCGACGACCGTCGCCTGAAGCGAGGCGCAGAGGTCGGCCTTGTGGTGCTCGATGAAGTCGGGATCCTGGGCCACGGCGTCGCGCAGCGTGTAGAGGAACGAGGTCTTCAGCCCCGAGAACGAGTAGTCGTACCCGTCGACATGGGGGTGGGCGAAGTGGAAGGCCTTGGGGTCACCCTCCTTGGCCAGACGGTCGATGACCGGGCCGCCCGGGTAGGGGAGTCCCATCACCTTGGCGCACTTGTCGAAGGCTTCGCCGGCGGCATCGTCGATCGTCGTGCCGATGATCTCCATCTCGAGCGGCGAGTCGACGCGCACGATCTGGGTGTGGCCGCCGCTGACGAGCAGACACAGGAACGGGAAGTCGGGGTGGGGGAGCTGCCGGTCGGGGAGGTCGATGAAGTGGGAGAGGATGTGCCCCTGGAGGTGGTTGACCTCGACCATGGGGATGTTGCGGGCGATGGAGAGTCCCTTGGTGAAGGAGACCCCCACGAGGAGCGAACCGACCAGACCGGGGCCGCGCGTGAAGGCGATGGCGTCGATGTCCGAGGCGGTGAGCCCCGCGTCGCGCAGGGCCGTGTCCACGACGGGGATGATGTTCTGCTGATGGGCCCGAGAGGCCAGTTCGGGGATGACGCCGCCGTACTTGACGTGTACGGCCTGCGAGGCGATGACGTTCGACAGCAGGACGTTGTTGCGCAGCACGGCCGCCGAGGTGTCGTCGCACGAGGATTCGATGCCGAGAATTGTGATATCCATCCGGTTTTTTGCTGTTATTTTAACTATTTTCGCTAACTTTGCCAGTTATAACGGTGTTCCGATGCGCAAAGGTATAAAAATATTGGGAATGGTGTTCTCGGCGGCAGTTCTGTTGCTGATAATTCTTCCTTTGGGGCTGTCGCTGCTGCTCGACATCCGCACCGTGCAGAACTACGTGGTCGACCGTCTGGCAGAGGCCGTGTCGCGGAGTCTGCAGACCACCGTTTCGATCGATCACGTCGACATCGGACTCTTCTCGAAGATTCGTGTCGACGGTTTTTATGTCGAGGACTATCAGCGCGATACGCTCTTCTACGTGGGCCATCTCGACGCCTACGTCACGGGCTTCGGACTCTTGGGCGGCGGGCTCGAATTCAGCCGCGGCGAGATTGCCGGAGCGAAGCTCTACCTGCGGCAGACCCCTTCGGGCGAGATGAACATCAAGCAGATCGTCGACCGCATCTCGAACCCCGACCGCGAGAAGAAGGGCAACTTCCGCCTCACGCTGCGCAAGGCCTCGATCGACGGCATGGACCTCTGCCTGGAGCGGCTCGACCGCCGCGACCCGGAGTTCGGCATCGACTTTGCGCACATGCACCTCTACGGCATGTCGGCCTTTGTCGAGGACTTCACGATTGACGGGCAGGCGATCTACACCTCGATCGAGCGGCTGGCGGCCCGCGAGCGGAGCGGCTTCGAACTCGAACGCTTGTCGGGACGCTTCTACATGACGCAGGGCTGCTTGGGTTTCGAGGATACGGAGATCCTCACCCGGCGTTCGGAGATCCACATCCCCTACATTTCGCTCGTCGGCAACTCGTGGGACGACTACCGGGAGTTCGTCGACGAGGTGCGCATCGACGCTGCCGTGCGCCGCTCGAAGGTCTCGACCGACGACATCGCCTACTTTGCCCCCTCGCTGCGCGACTGGCACCTGACCTTCGAAGGGGCCGATCTCGAACTGACGGGCGCGGTGGCCGACTTCACGGGGCGGATCCGCAGCCTGACCGTCGACGAACGGACGAGTCTGACCGGCACGCTGGCCATCCGGGGGCTTCCCGACATCCGGAAGACCCGCTTCGACATCGACCTCACGCGGCTGCGCTCGACGGCCCGGGCCCTCGACCGGGTGGCGCTGGGCATCACGGGGCACCGCCTTCCGGAATCGGTCACCTCGGTGGCCGAGCGTTCGGGGCGGATCGACCTCGGAGCCCGCTTCGTGGGGAGCCTTTCGGCATTCGACCTGCGCCTCGGTGTCGAAACCGGGGTGGGGAAGGTCGAGGGGGCGCTGGCCCTGGCGCCGCGCGGCAAGGGGCTGAGCTCGGTCCGCGGCGAGGTCCTGACACGCGACCTGCGCCTGGGCGAACTCCTCGACCGGAGCGATCTGCTGGGCAACGCCACGCTCTCGGCCCGCATCGACGGTACGATCGGCCGCGGCACCACCGATGCCAACATCGTCGGCAGTGTCACCAACCTGGGGCTGAATGACTACGTCTACGACTCGCTGCGGCTGGACGGACGCCTGCGCAACCGCGAGTTCGACGGCCGCATCACGGCCCGCGACCCGAATCTCGACTTCAACTTCTTCGGCAAGGTCGATCTCAACGACTCGGTGCCGCGCTACGACTTTGCACTCGATCTGAACCATGCCGATCTGGCCCGGCTTCATGTCAACCGCCGCGATTCGGTTTCGGTGCTCTCGGCCTTCATCGAGGCCAACGCCAGCGGCCGTTCGCTCGACGACCTGAACGGCTCGATCCGCATCTCCGACGCCCGCTACCGCTACAACGACAAGGAGGTCACCGCCTCGCAGATCCGCGTGCGGGGCGAGAACTCGGCCGACAGCAAGTTCGTCGAGCTGCGTTCGGACTTTGCCGACGCCACCTTCCGCTCGAAGACCAGCTACCGCACCGTCTTTGAATACCTGCGGCGCAGCGCCTGGCGCTACCTGCCGATCCTGGGCCGTGGCGAACCCGAGATCAGCCGTGCGGCCCGCAAGACGGCCGTGGCCAACGACTTCTCGCTGCTGTCGGTCAACATCCGCAACTTCAACCCCATTGCCGATGCCGTCTCGGCCGGACTGCAGATTGCCGACGGTTCGTCGCTGCAGCTGCTCTTCAACCCGGCCAGCGACCAGCTCTCGCTCAAGGCCTCGTCGGAGTACATCGAGCGCCACCGGATGCTGGCCACGCGCCTGTCGGTCAACGCCTCGAACCGCGGTGACTCGCTGGCCGTCTACGCCTCGGCCGAGGACCTTTATGCCGGGGTGCTGCACCTGCCGCGGCTCTCGCTCACGGGCGGTGCCAAGCAGGGGCGCGTGCAGCTCTCGGCCGGCTTCACCGATACGACGCGCCACGCCTCGGGGCTCGTCGGGTTCCGGGCCGGGGTGGTCGACGAACACGGCCCCAACGGCCGGGTCGTCGAACTGCGCATCCAGCCCTCGCACATCACCCGCGGCGACAAGACGTGGCAGATCTTCGCCCACCGCATCCTGCTCGATACGGCGCGCGTGAAGATCGACCACTTCTTCGTGATGAACGACCAGCAGGAGCTGCTGCTCGACGGCGTGGCCTCGCGCAGCCGCGAGGATTCGCTGACCCTCTCGCTGCGGAACTTCGACCTGGCGCCCTTCACGCAGATCGCCGAACGCATGGGCTACTACATCGAGGGGCGCACGAACGGTTCGGCGACGATGAAATCGGTGCTGCGCGGGGCGGAGGTGACGGCCGACATCCGCCTCGACAGCGTCGGGGTGAACGACATCCCGGCTCCGCCCATGCGGCTCGTTTCGCGCTGGGACTTCGCCCAGAACCGCGCCGGCGTCACGGTGACCAACCGCGAGAAGCGCGATACGCTCATCCGCGGCTTCTACGCCCCGTCGCGCAACCGCTACTATGCCCGCCTGAAGGTCGACAGCCTCGACATGGGGCTGCTGGATCCGCTCCTGTCGGGGGTGATCTCCTCGACCGAGGGGATGGCATCGGCCGACCTGGTGCTGCAGGGGCAGGGGCGTGCGGCCGATCTGGGGGGCGAGATCCGCGTGCGGGGGCTCCGCACGACGGTCGACTACACGCGGGTCGGCTACTCGATGCCCGAGGCGCTGCTCACGGTGCGCAACAACCGCTTCCAGGCCACGAATGTCCCGGTCTACGACCCCCACGGCAACCGCGGCCGTTTTGATTTCGATCTGAATCTCGAACACCTCTCGAACATCTCCTACGACGTGCGGGTGGCCCCGCAGCAGATGCTCGTCCTCCACACGACGGCCGAGGACAACGACCTCTTCCACGGCGAGGTCTACGCCACGGGCATGGCCCGCATCCGCGGCGACAAGGGGTCGGTCGACATGGAGATTGCCGCCTCGACCGACGGCAATTCGTCGTTCGTCATGCCGCTGTCGAGCAAGTCGAACATCTCGAATGCCGACTTCGTGGTCTTCGTCCAGCCGCACCGGATCGATTCGCTGGACGACGTGGCGCGGCGCAAGCTCTCGTTCGAACGGCGCCGCCACCCGGAGTTCAATACCGGCAGCCGGATGAACATCAGCATGGCGCTCGACGTGCAGCCGAACGTCGAGGTGGAGCTCGACGTGGCCGGAAATACGGTCAAGGGGCGCGGTGCCGGAGCGCTGAACCTCGAGATCAACCCCAGCGAAAACGTCTTCATGATCAACGGCGACTACACGATCGAGCAGGGAAGTTTCCTGCTGTCGCTGCAGCAGATCATCAACAAGCGCTTCACGATCGAGAGCGGGTCGTCGATCCAGTGGACCGGTTCGCCGATGAACGCACAGTTGGATATCGACGCCGTCTACAAGGTCAAGGCCTCGCTGCAGCCGCTGCTGCAGGGGACGTCCGAAAATCTGGGCGGGGAGCGTTCGGTGCCGGTCGAGTGTGTGATCCACCTCGGGGAGTCGCTCTCGAATCCGACGATCGGCTTCGACGTGCGCGTGCCGGGGTCCGATCCCGAGACAGCCGCCGTGGTGTCGAGTGCCCTCTCCACGCCGGAGACCGTCGACACGCAGTTCCTCTACCTGCTGCTCTTCAACAGCTTCATGTCCGAAAGCACGACGCAGTCGTCGTCGAACATCGGCAGTTCGGCCTCGGCGGCCACGGGCATGGAGTTCATCTCGAACATGGTCAGCAACTGGCTCTCGTCGTCGGACTACAACGTCGTGATCCGCTACCGGCCCAAGTCGGAGCTGACGAGCGACGAGGTCGACTTCGGACTGTCGAAGAGCCTGATCAACAACCGGCTGTTCGTCGAGGTCGAGGGCAACTACCTGATCGACAACAAGCAGGCGGTGAACAACAACACGATGTCGAACTTCATGGGCGAGGCCTACATCACCTACCTGATCGACCGTGCGGGGACGCTCAAGCTGAAGGCCTTCACGCAGACGATCGACCGGTTCGACGAGAACCAGGGTCTGCAGGAGACGGGCATGGGCATCTACTTCAAGGAGGATTTCGACAATCTGCGGGACCTTCGCAACCGGATCCGCGAACGCTTCACCAACAAGCGCCGCAAGGCACGCCGCATGGCCCGGCGTGCGGCCCGCGAGGCGGAGCGTGCCGAACAGAAGGCGGCCGAGGAGGCGGAGCGGGAGCCGGCCGACTCGTTGTCGCCCTTTGCGGTCGTCGAGCCGGAGTATGTCCCGTCGGAGGAGGAGTCGGAGGCGCTGAAAAGTGACGGCAAAACGACGAAAGCGGCCGAAAGGGGTATGACGGATGAAAAAAGATGATAAATTTGCGCCGAAAAGAAAAAGAGAACATAAAAACACTAAAATTTTCACAAAAACGCTATGACAACATTTTTGCAGGCTGCCGAAGCGGTAGCCGTCAGTGAGGAGACCCGTATGGGTTTGTGGGAGCTGTTTACCAAGGGAGGCTGGCTGATGTGGCCGCTGCTGATCCTGGGTGGAGTGACGATCTTCATCTTCGTGGAGCGCTTTCTGGCCATCCGCAAGGCGTCGGTGCTGGACATGAACTTCATGAACCGCATCCGCGACTACATCTCCGACGGCAAGATCTCGACGGCCGTCAACCTCTGCAAGAAGACCGACACGCCGATCGCCCGCATGGTCGAGAAGGGTATCGAGCGCATCGGACGCCCGATGAGCGACGTGCAGACGGCCATCGAGAATGTGGCCAACCTCGAGGTGTCGAAGCTCGAAAACGGACTTCCGTTCCTGGCGACGATCGCCGGCGGCGCCCCGATGCTGGGCTTCCTGGGTACGGTGCTCGGCATGGTGCAGACCTTCATGGACATGTCGGCGGCGGGCGGTACGGTCGACCTGGCGCTGCTGGCCAGCGGCATGTACGTGGCCATGGTCACCACGGTCGGCGGTCTGATCGTCGGCATTCCGGCCTACTTCGGCTACAACTACCTGGTGGCACGCATCGAGAAGCTCGTTTTCCAGATGGAGGCCAACTCGATCGCCTTCATGGACATTCTGAATCAACCCGTTCAAAAATAGGAGGCGGCCATGGCTATCAAACACGGTTCGAAAGTCGATAAATCGTTCTCGGCGTCGTCGATGACCGACCTGATGTTCCTGCTGCTGCTGTTCCTGCTGATCGCCACGACGCTGATCAACCCCAACGCCCTGAAGCTGATGCTGCCGAAGAGCTCGAACCAGCTGAAGGACAAGGCGATGACGACGGTTTCGGTGCAGGATGCCGGGCACGGGCAATACCGCTACTACGTCGAGCTGCAGAACGTGGGCTCGATCGAGGGGGTGGAGCGGGCCCTGAAGGAGCGCCTCGACGGACAGAAGGATGCCACCGTGTCGCTGCACTGCGACAAGACGGTGGCCGTCGACGAGGTGGTCAAGGTGATGAACATCGCCAAGGACAACAACTACAAGTTGATTTTGGCAACGACGCCGCGTTAGCAGGCCGTTGCCGGGGAGCGTGGCAGGCGCTTCGCCGGGGGTGATCCGCGGCGGAGGGCGGAGAGCGAGGGGGTGGACAGACGGCGGTTGCCGCCAGGTCCGGCCCGACCGGCCACGCTCCAGGAAGGAGAGTTGGATATGTATTATTATGATCCTGACAACAAATCCCCGCGCAAGTGGGCGATTCTGGCGGCATCGGCCTATGCGTTGCTGCTGGTGGGGTCGTTTGCACTGGTGACGTTCGACTTTTCGCCGGCGCTGGAGAAGCCCGGGGATACGATCCTGGTGGACTTCACCGAGCCGCCGGTCGAGCCACCGCGCCCGCCGGTGAAGGTGGCCACGCAGCCGCGCGTGCACGACGAGGCGGCCCCCGAGGAGCGGGTGGCCCAGGTGACGGGCAAGGACGAGGTGACCCAGACCCCCAACCCCAAGGCGCTCTTCAAGATGAACAAGAGCGGGGCCGACGAACCCGAGAATGCGGGCAATCCGCACGCTCCGAAGGGCGAGGACAAGGCCTCGGGCAAGGGCCCGGGGCTGAACCCCGACGGACTGGACCAGCTCGACAAGGGGCTTCAGGGGCGCGGACTGGTGGGTTCGCTGCCGCGTCCGGCCTACCCGGGAGGCAAGAGCGGCAAGGTGGTGATCCGCGTGACGGTGAATCCGTCGGGTCACGTCACGGGCGCTTCGTACGAGCCGAAGGGTTCGACGACGGATGCTCCGGAGCTGATCGCGGCGGCCCGTGCGGCGGCCCTCAAGGCGCGCTTCACGGAGAGCCGTGCCGCCGTGCAGGGAGGTACGATCACCTATGTTTTCAAACTGAATTAGCAAGACTTCAACCATGAAAAAGATTTTGTCGGTGATGCTCTGCGGCCTGCTCGTGGCGGGGATCTGCGTGGCCGGACCCGCCCGCAAGGGGCGCCAGCCCAAAGAGGAGTCGGGGGCGCACCTGCGGCTGGAGGAGACCTCATGGAACTTCGGCGACGTACAGCGCCGGGGGGGCGACCTGGTTCACGAATTCCGTTTCGTGAACGACGGCTCGACGCCGCTGGTGCTCGTGCGGGTCATCACCTCGTGTTCGTGCATCAAGGCCTCGTTCTCGAAGCGCCCGGTGGCTCCGGCCGATTCGGGGGTGATCCGCATCGTCTACGAGCCCCACAAGAGCGAACCCGGAGCCTTCAACAAGGTGATCCAGATCTACTCGAACTCGGTCGACGGCCGTGACATCCTCACCGTGCAGGGCAACTCGCTCGACGAGCAGGAGTAGCTTCCCGCACGGCGATGGAGGCCGGTGCAGGAGGCCGGCGAAGGAGACAACCAAACCGATTATTTAGATTTATGGCAATACTCTTTTCTCAAGCAACGATTCTGCCGATGAGCGATCCGGCCGACGACCGCCGCACCTTCACGGGATGGGTGGGCGTCGAGGGGAACCGCCTGGCGCTGGTGACGTCGGACGCGGCTTCGGCCGAGGCCTTCCGTGCGTCGCATCCCGGTCTTCGGGAGATCGACTGCCGGGGCAAACTCGTCATGCCGGGGCTGATCAACACCCACTGCCACGCCGCGATGACGCTCCAGCGCAGCTACGCCGACGACATCACGCTCATGTCGTGGCTCTACGACTATATCTGGCCCTTCGAGGCGAAGCAGACCCCCGACGAGGTGGCGCTGGGCATGACGCTCGGCATCGTCGAGATGCTGTTGGGGGGCGTGACGTCGTTCGTCGACATGTACTACTTCGAGGATCGCTGTGTCGAGGTGGCCGAACGGCTCGGGATCCGTGCCGTGCTGGGCTGCAACTATTTCGATACCAACATCGAGGAGGTCTTCCCGCAGATTGAGCGGGCCGTCGAACGGGCGGCTGCGGGCAGCGGACGCGTGCGGATCGCCGTGGCGCCCCATTCGCCCTATACGGTCTCGCCGGAGAATCTGGTGCGGGGTCGCGAGCTGGCCGAACGGCTCGGCATCGGGTTGATGACCCACATTGCCGAGACGCGTGACGAGGTGCGCATCGTGCGCGAACGCTACGGCCGTACGCCGGTCGAGCACCTCGATGCACTGGGGCTGCTCGGCCCGCACACGATCGGGGCCCACTGCATCCACGTGACGGACTCCGACATTGCGACGCTCGTGGCACGTGACGTGACCGTGTCGCACAACCCGCAGAGCAACATGAAGATCTCGAGCGGCGTGGCGCCCGTTGAGGCGATGCGTCGGGCGGGGGCGCGGGTGACGGTGGCCACGGACGGCACCTGCTCGAACAACGACCTTGACATGTGGGAGGAGCTGCGTACGGCGAGCTTCCTGCAGAAATCCGCCACGGGCGACCCGACGGCTCTGCCGGCATGGGAGACGCTGCGGCTGGCCACGGCCAACGGCGCCCGCGCCATGGGGTATGCCGACGGCGAGCTGGGCGTGCTGCGCGAAGGGGCGCTGGCCGATCTGATCGTCGTCGATCTGCAGAAACCCCATCTGCAGCCGATCCACGACGTGGTTTCGAACCTGGTCTACTGCGGCAAGGCGGCGGATGTGGAGACCGTTGTGGTCGACGGCCGCATTGTGGTCGAGGAGCGTCGGATTGCGGGGGTGGACCTCGCGGATCTCTACGCCCGGGTGGCCGAGGCGGTGGGTCGCATCAAGTCGCTCCGATAGCCGCGGCGGCGGGGGAGAAGACGCATCGCGAGTGGTTCCGATGGTCGCGGCGGTCCGGATTCAAGCTCTCCGCACAGTGGCAGGGCCTCGTGTGTGGCTTCGATGGTCGCGGCGATCCGGATTCAAGTTCTCCGCACGACGGCAGGGTATCGCGTATGGCTTCGATGGTCGCGGCGGCCCGGATTCAAACTCTCCGCACAGTGGCAGGGCTTCGCGAGTGGCTTCGATGGTCGCGGCGGTCCGGATTCAAACTCTCCGCACGGCGGCAGGGTATCGCGAGTGGCTCCAACGGTTGTGGCGGGGAGGCATCAGATTGCTCGGACCGAGGCCGGGAGGTCATCCATCCGGCCGGATTCGCCCCCGCAGCCACGGCATGCGTCGCAGAAATAGGAATGATCCGTTCCGGGGCGGCGGTTGCGGCAC
The DNA here is from genome assembly GCA_938014215.1 of uncultured Alistipes sp. GTDB lineage: Bacteria > Bacteroidota > Bacteroidia > Bacteroidales > Rikenellaceae > Alistipes. The sequence goes on from CALLRW010000032.1 coordinate 24,553, forward strand.
CGGATTTGTGAATAATGAACCGTTAAAATTTGAAACACGATGGAGAATCAGGTAACTTTCGGCGGCAAGCCCGTGACGCTTGCCGGCCGGCATTGTGAGGTGGGGGAGATGGTCCCGTCGTTTACGCTCGTTGACGGCTCGCTGCAGCCGGTCGCCTCGTCGCAGTTCAGCGGCAAGGTACGCATCTACAGTGTCTTCCCGTCGGTCGACACGCCGGTCTGCTCGCTGCAGAACATCCGCTTCAACCGTGAGGCCTCGCAGTTGAGCGACGAGGTGGTCGTGCTGTCGATTTCGGTTGATCTGCCCTTTGCGCAGAAGCGCTTCTGCGCGGCCGAGGGGATTGATCGCGTGCATGTACTTTCGGACTACCGCAATCTGGATTTCGGCATGAAGTACGGTTTCGTGCTCGAAGGGCTGCGGCTGCTGGCCCGCGGCGTGGTGGTGGTCGACCGCGACGACCGGGTCCGCTACGTGGAGTATGTCCCCGAGGTGACCCACGAACCCGATTACGAAAAGGCGCTGGCCGCGGTGCGCGAACTGCTCGGCAAATAGCCCTTCACGGGGGCGTCAGCCTCCGGTTTATACGGAAAAACCCGACGATCCGATGAAGATCGCCGGGTTTTTTGTGGTGAGGGTTCCCGTTTTCCGGCCTGCCGCTTGTATCGGCGGGCGGTTCGATGCGGGGCGGATGGTCTCAGTTGCAGGCCTTTTCTGCCCGAGTCAGCCGCTTGTATCGGCGGGCGGCTCGAAGGGTGGATTGGTCTCAGTTGCGTACCTTTTCCGTATGGGCCAGTCGTTTGCGTCGGCGGGCAGTCCGGTGTGGACCTCGGTTGCAGGTCTCAGTTGCGGGCCTTTTCCGTGCGGGCCAACCGCTTGCGCAGATAGACCGTCGCGGTGCGCGAGGTGTTGTAGATGCGGATGCGGGGATACTCCTTGCCGTCGTCACCCTGGATGTTGAACGTGACGTGTTCAACCTCCATCGACTGCCGCTCCGGTCCGCCGAAACGCCGCTCGTCGGTCGAGAGGATCGGCACATACCGGCCCGGACCCTGCACCGGCAGTTCGTAATCGGGGATCGAGGCCGTGGGGTGCCAGTTGAAGACGAACAGCAGCCTTCCGTGCGAGAAGACCATCGTCTTGTTCCGCTCGTCCATCAGCAGGTTCCACGGGTATCCGTCCTCGAGGACCTTGTACTTCTTCACCAGCCGGATCATCGCCCGGTCGAAATCCCCCAGCCACGAGTAGCGCAGCAGCCGGTTGCCGGCCAGCGACCACTGCCGCCGGGCATGGGCATAGCTCCAGCCGTTGCCCTCGCGCGGGAAGTCGATCCACTCGGGGTGTCCGAACTCGTTGCCCATGAAGTTGAGGTAGGCCTGCCCGCCGGTGGAGATGGTCATCAGACGGATCATCATGTGGAGGGCCATGCCGCGGTCGATGATGAGGTTCTGCGAGGCGCGGTCCATGTGGAAGTACATCTCCTTGTCCATCAGCCGGAAGGCGATGGTCTTGTCGCCGACGAGGGCCTGGTCGTGCGATTCGGCGTAGGCGACGGTCTTCACCTCGGGCAGGCGGTTGGTCATCACCGACCACATCTCCCAGATGTTCCACTCTTCGTCGGGGATATCCTTCAGCAGCTTGATCCAGAAGTCGGGGATGGCCATTCCGAGGCGGTAGTCGAAGCCGATGCCGCCGTCGTCGACCGGGATGCACATCCCGGGCATGCCGCTGACATCCTCGGCGATGGTGACGGCCGCCGGGCGGAAGTCGTGGATCAGGCGGTTGGCCAGCGTGAGGTAGGTGATGGCATCCTCGTTGACGCCGCCGTCGAAGTACCGCTCGCGCGAATCGAAGGTGACATAGCCGTGGTGGTGGTAGATCATCGAGGTGACGCCGTCGAAGCGGAAGCCGTCGAAGTGGAACTCGTCGAGCCAGTACTTGACGTTCGAGAGCAGGAAGTGCTGCACCTCCTCCTTGCCGTAGTCGAAGAGTTTCGAATCCCAGTAGGGTTGGTTTCCCTCCTCGCCGGGGCGTGAATAGAGGTGGTCCGTACCGTCGAGTTCGTTGATACCCTCGTTGAGGTTCTTGACGTAGTGGGCTTGGACGAGGTCCATGATGACGGCCAGCCCCAGTTCGTGGGCGCGGCGGATCAGCTCCTTCAGCTCCTCGGGGGTGCCGCATCGCGACGTGGGGGCGAAGAAGCTCGAGACGTGGTAGCCGAACGAACCGTAGTAGGGGTGTTCGGCGATGGCCATCAGCTGCACGGCGTTGTATCCGTCGCGCTTGATGATCGGGAGGATCCGTTCGGTAAATTCGCGGTAGGTGCCGACCCCTTCGCGCTCCTGGGCCATGCCGACATGGGCTTCGTAGATGAGCAGGCTGCCGAGCTTCGAGGCGTCGAAGGCGTCGCCCTGCCAGTCGAAGGGTTCGGCCGGCTGCCAGAACTGGGCGGTGTAGTTTTTCGTGGCGTCGTCCTGGACCACGCGGCGGGCATAGGCCGGGATCCGGTCCAGCCAGCCGTTGTCGCCGTGGACGTGGATCTTGTAGAGCGATCCGTGGGTGAGGCGGTCGCGGTACATCGCCGCGGGGAAGAAGGCGCTCCAGACGCCGGCGGCATCGCGGTGCATGCGGATTTCGGTGCGCTGCCAGTTGTTGAAGTCGCCGAAGACGTAGACATCCTGCGCCCCGGGCAGCCACTCGCGCAGCCACCATCCGTCGAGTGTTTCGTCCCATTGCCAGCCGAAATAGCGGTATCCGTTGGCGTAGTCGACGATCGATCCGGCCGAGCGGCGGATCTTCTCCATTTTGGCTTCGTAGCGGTCGTGCCGGCGGTTGATCTGCTCCTCGACGGGCTGCAGCCATGCGTCGTGTTCGACGATCGGGAGCCGTTTATGCGAATTTTCCATTTTTTCCATGACGGTGGGGTTGTTTTATACAAATATAGGAAAAAGTCCGGGTAAAGTCAAGCAGAAAAGCAAGTTTCCCGATTCATGCGCAGGAGCCTGGCCGTAGCCGTCCGGCCGAGGGGCTGACCGTTTGCAGCCGGTTGCGGGCCGGATCCCCGGCGGAGGACGTCCCCGTTTGCAGCCGGTTGCGGGCCGGATCCCCGGCGGAGAGCGTTCCCGTTTGCAGCCGATTGCGGCCCGTGTCGCGGGATGCGGGATGGAGCATCCGGGGCGGATATTCTTCAAATCTGAAGAAAAACGCCTCCCGGGCACTGTTTTTTTTACGGGCGGTCACCCGTGTTCTTCAAATATCTCGAAAAAATTTCTATATTTGTCGTCAAACAAAAACCGAATCACTATCTAAAATTAAAAATCAACTATGTTCAAAGGACAACCTAAAGGTTTGTACGCCCTTTCGCTGGCCAACACGGGCGAGCGCTTCGGCTACTACACCATGCTTGCGATCTTCACCCTGTTCCTGCAGGCGAAGTTCGGTTACACCGAAGCGGTCACGACCCAGATCTACGGCATCTTCCTCGCCGCGGTCTACTTCATGCCCTTCTTCGGCGGCATCCTGGCCGACCGGTTCGGCTTCGGAAAGATGGTCACGTTGGGAATCTTCGTGATGTTTGCGGGCTATGCGCTGCTCTCGATCCCGACGGGAACGGGCTTCGCGGGCCAGGCGATGATGTTCGGTGCGCTGGCGCTGATCGCCTGCGGTACGGGCCTCTTCAAGGGCAACCTTCAGGTGCTGGTGGGCAACCTCTACGACGATCCGGCCTACCAGGCAAAGCGTGACAACGCCTTCTCGATCTTCTATATGGCGATCAACATCGGCGCCATGTTCGCTCCGGGCATGGCCAAGTGGATCACCAACCACTTCCTGGCCCAGGACGGTCTGGTCTACAACGGACAGATCCCGGCCCTGGCCCACCAGTATCTCGAACTGGGCGACAAGATGCCGGCCGAGCCGCTGGCCAAGCTGCAGGAGCTGGCCGCCTCGATGAGCGCGTCGATCAGCGATCTGGGCGAGTTCTCGCAGCACTACATCGAGAAGCTCTCGACGGCCTACAACATGGGCTTCGGCGTGGCGTGCATCTCGCTGGTGATCTCCTACCTGATCTACGTGGGCTTCCGCCGCACGTTCAAGCATGCCGACGTGACGGCCAAGCAGCAGGCCGCTGCCGCCACCTCGGCCGGTGTGAAGCCCGTTGAGCTGACCCCGGCGCAGACCAAGTCGCGCATCACGGCGCTGATGCTCGTCTTCGCGGTGGTGATCTTCTTCTGGATGGCCTTCCACCAGAACGGTTCGACGATGACCTTCTTCGCCCGCGACTACACGACCTCCGAGGCCACGGGCATCACACGCATGGGCTTCGATATCTTCAATCTGGTGCTGGTGCTCGTAGGTGTTTACGGCATCGTGGGCTTCTTCCAGTCGGAGAAGGGGCGCGGCAAGCTGATCTCGGCGGCCGCCGTGGTTGTGGCCGTCGGCGTGCTGATCTACCGCTATACGCTGACGCCCGATCCGGTACACATCCTGCCGCAGGAGTTCCAGCAGTTCAACCCCTTCTACGTGGTGGGTCTGACGCCCATCTCGGTGGCCATCTTCACGGCGCTGGCCCGCAAGGGCAAGGAGCCTTCGGCTCCGCGCAAGATCGGTATGGGTATGATCATCGCCGCCGTGGGCTTCCTCATCCTGACGATCGGTTCGATGGGTCTGATGTCGCCGGCCGAGGTGAAGGCCGCCGGTGCGAGCGACACCTTCGTATCGCAGAACTGGCTGATCTCGACCTATCTGGTGCTGACGTTCGCCGAGCTGCTGCTCTCGCCGATGGGTATCTCGTTCGTCTCGAAGGTGGCACCTCCGAAATACAAGGGTATGATGATGGGCTGCTGGTTCGCCGCCACGGCCATCGGTAACTACGCCACGTCGCTGATCGGCTACCTCTGGGGCAGCGGCATGGCCCTGTGGATGGTCTGGAGCGTGCTGATCGTGCTGTGTCTGCTGTCGGCGCTCTTCATCTTCTCGATCATGCGCAAGCTCGAAAACGCCACGGCAGCCTGACGGCCCGCCTGGCAAGAGACGGGGTCCGGACGATCGATCGTCCGGACCTCGTTTTTTTGAGGCTGCCGCATCGCATCGGAGCGATAAACCGGAAAACTTTTTTGGTTTTTCCGGTTTTGTTTTTATATTTGTATCTGACAACACTCATAGACACAATACCATGACTCAGAAGGAACGCATCATCGCACAGGCGATGCGGATGTTCGTCTCGGAGGGGATTCGGTCGGTGCGGATGGACGATATCGCGCGGCAGCTGGGCGTGTCGAAACGGACGCTCTACGAACTCTTCGGCGACAAGGAGAGTCTTCTCTATTTGGCCATGGAGCATTGGTTCGAATGCCGGCGGCTCGACCGCGAACGGGCCAGTGCCGGGGCGGGCAACGTGCTGGAGGCGATGTTCATGGTGCTGGGCTGCGTCATGGACGATTCGGAGACGATCCAGCGGCTGATGGGCAATCTGCGGAAGTTCTACCCGGCGGTTCACGAACGGCTGCTGCGCGAGGGGTCGGCCAAGAGCCGTCGCGACATGCGCCAGATGCTCGAGCGGGGGATTGCCGATGGCCTGTTTGTTGCAACGATCAACATCGATCTGGCCATTTCGCTGCTTTACTATACGGCTTCGGCCATCACCGACCGCCGGGACCTGCTGCTGCCCGAGGGGATGGACCGGCGCGAGGCCTTCGAGCAGATCGTCTGCAACTTCTTCCGCGGCATCTCGACGGCCGAGGGGCTGCAGCTGGTCGACGACTACCGGAAGCGTTACGACCCGGCCGGAATCCGGAGACGAAACCGCGATTGTCACATCGATAAAGATCGGAACGAACCATGAAAAGACTTTTTTGGCTGCTTGCCGCCGTGTTTGGGGGGCTTTGCGGGGGCCGGGGGAGCGCCTTGGCCGGCGAACCGCTGCGGCTGACGCTCGACGAGGCGCTGGAGATTGCCCTGAGCGAGAACCCCACGGTGCGCGTGGCGGATATGGAGGTCGAGCGCTACGACTACGTCCGGCGCCAGACGTGGGGGGCGTTGCTGCCGCAGCTTTCGGCCTCGGGCAACTATTCGCGCTCGATCGTCAAGTCGGAGATGCGTGGCGGACTGTCGTTCGGCGCCGACAACACCTTTGCGCTGCAGGGCGACCTGACGCTGCCACTCTTTGCGCCGACGGTCTACCGCACGCTGAAGATGAACGACACGCAGCGGGCGGCGGCCGTCGAATCGGCCCGTTCGTCGCGGATCGATCTGGTGGCCGAGGTGCGCAAGGCCTTCTACAACATCCTGCTGGCCGAGCAGTCGCTCGCCGTGCTGCACGAATCGCAGGCCACGGTCCGGCGCACGGTCGACGACACGCAGGTGCAGTATGACCATGGTCTGGCCTCGGAGTACGACCTGCTGACGGCCCAGGTGCAGCTGAGCAACCTGCGGCCGACGATCCTCCAGACCGAGAATTCGATCCGGCTGGCCAAGCTGATGCTGAAGATGTACCTCTCGATCCCCGAGGAGGTGGAGATCGAGGTGGTGGGGGAGCTCGACGCCCTGCGCGACGAGGTCCTCGCGGGGACCGATGCCCTGACGGCCGACCTTTCGCGCAACAGCTCGCTGCGTTCGCTCGAGCTGCAGGAGGAGCTGCTGCGGCGGTCGCTGCGGGCGGCCAACGCCGGACGGCTGCCGACGCTGGCGGCCTTCGGCACAGCCTCCTTCACGGGCAACGACATGGAGCCCTTTATGGGCTTCGGCAGCGGCGACGAGTCGCGTTATTTCTGGACCCATCCGATCTCGGTCGGGGTGCAGCTGTCGGTGCCGATCTTCGGGGGACTGACGCGCATGAACCGTTCGCGCGAGCTGAAGAACCAGATCGCACAGGTGACCCTGCAGCGGATCTATGCGCGGCAGCAGCTGGAGGTGCAGGTCCGCTCGGCGATGAACGATCTGCTGACGGCGCGTGAGACGATGCTGGCCCAGGAGCTGACCGTCGAGCAGGCGCGCAAGGCCTACCGCATCTCCGATACCCGCTACCGGGCCGGAGCGGGGACGATCCTCGAGCTGAACAGCGCGCAGCTGGCCCAGACCCAGGCGCAGTTGAACTTCTCGCAGGCGATCTACGACTATCTCTCGGCCAAGGCCGAATATGACCGCATCATCGGTCGCGACGAGTAACAACCCGGGCGGTGCGGTCCGGGAAACCACCGAAAAAACGAAGACGAAGCAATGAAAAGGATCCTGCTGATCATGACAGTGGCCGCCGTGTTGAGCGGCTGCACGGGGCGGCGGAGTGCGGCTCCGGAGGCGACCGACAACCGGGTGCTGACCCGCAGTGTCGAGGCCCGGGCGGAGACGGTCCGCCTGACCGAGGAGTTCACCTCGGAGATCGAGCCCTACCGCGAGAACGACATTACGCCGGCCGCCACGGGCGTGCACATCGACCGGATCTGGGTCGAGGTGGGCGACGCCGTGCAGCAGGGGCAGCTCGTCGTGTCGCTCGACCCGACGCAATACACCCAGCAACTCGTCCAGCTGCAGACCATCGAGAGCGACTACAACCGCCTGCTGCCGGTCTACGAGGCCGGGGGCATCTCGACGCAGCAGATCGATCAGGCCCGGGCCCAGCTGGAGGTGCAGCGCGAGGTGGTGGCCAATCTGAAGAAGAACATCGAGGTCCGTTCGCCGATTACGGGGGTGGTGACGGCCCGCAACTACGAATCGGGCGACCTGTTCGCCCAGCAGCCCGTGCTGCACATCATGCAGATCGACCCGCTAAAGGTGGTGGTCAACATTTCGGAGCAGTTCTTTCCGCAGGTGAAGGTCGGCATGCCGGTCGATCTGCACGTGGAGATCTTCCCCGACCGGCTCTTCCGGGGCGAGGTGTCGCTGATCTACCCGGCGCTGGACCCCGCGACGCGGACCTTCAAGGTCGAGGTCCGGGTCCCGAACCGCGAACGGACGCTGCGCCCGGGGATGTACGCCCGCACGACCTTCGACATGGGCAGCAAGCCGGGTGTAATGGTCCCCGACGTGGCCGTGCAGAAGCAGGTGGGGTCGGCCGAACGCTACCTCTATGTCATCGTGGGGGATACGCTGGCCGAACGCCGTGCCGTTGAGGTGGGGCGCCAGGTGGGCGACCGGGTCGACATCCTGCGGGGTGTGGCGCCCGGCGAACGGGTGGCCGTGACGGCGCTGTCGAAACTCTACGACGGGGCCCCGGTCGAAATCAAACAGGACTAAAACCGACGGCCGATGAAGATCTACGAAAGCGCGGTCCGCAAACCGATATCGACGGTGCTGCTGTTCGTCGGCGTGATGGTCTTCGGACTCTTCTCGCTGAAGAACCTGGCCGTGGACCAGTATCCCGAGATCGAGATCCCGCAGATCTCGGTCATCACGTTCTACCCCGGGGCCAACGCCTCGGAGATCGAGACCAACATCACGCGCGTGCTGGAGGACAACCTCAATACGGTGAGCAACCTCAAGAAGCTGACCTCCAAGTCGCAGGACAACGTCTCGATGATCACCGTGGAGTTCGAGTACGGCTCGGACCTGAACGAGGGCGCCAACGAGATCCGCGATGTGGTTTCGCGCGTACAGTCGCTGCTGCCCGACGGCATCGAGTACCCGACGATCTTCAAGTTCTCGACCTCGATGATCCCGGTGATGATGCTCGCCGTGACGGCCGAGGAGAGCTACCCGGCGCTGAACAAGATCCTCGACGACAAGCTGGTCAACGTGCTGAACCGCGTCGACGGCGTGGGGGCCGTTTCGGTGATCGGGGCTCCGGAGCGCGAGGTGCAGGTCAACGTCGACCCCACGAAGCTCGAGGCCTACAACCTGACGGTCGAACAGCTGGGACAGATCATCGCCGCGGAGAACGTCAACGTCCCGAGCGGCACGATCGACATCGGCAACAACACCTTCAACATCAAGTCCGACCGTGAGTTCAAGCTCTCGGACGAGCTGCGCCAGATCGTCGTCTCGAACGCCGGCGGACGCACCGTGCGGCTGTCGGACGTGGCCCAGATCCGCGACACGCTCGAGAAGGCGACGATGGACGAACGCGTCAACGGCCAGCGGGGCGTGCGGGTGATGTTCCAGAAGCAGTCGGGGGCCAACACCGTGAGCATCGTGCGCGAGATCCAGCGGCGGCTGCCCGAGATCCAGCGCAGTCTGCCGAAGGATGTCCACATGGAGCTCATCTACGAGGGCTCGAAGGAGATCACCGACGCCATCGGATCGTTGTCCGAGACGGTGCTCTACGCCTTTCTCTTCGTGGTGCTGGTGGTGATGGCCTTCCTGGGGCGGTGGCGGGCGACGCTGATCATCTGCATGACGATCCCCGTCTCGCTGATCTGCTCGTTCATCTACCTCTTCGCCACGGGCTCGACGCTGAACATCATCTCGCTCTCGTCGCTGTCGATCGCCATCGGCATGGTGGTCGACGACGCCATCGTGGTGCTGGAGAACATCACCACCCATATCGAACGGGGCTCGAGCCCGAAGGAGGCGGCCATCTACGCCACCAACGAGGTGTGGCTGTCGGTCATCGCCACGACGCTGGTCGTGGTGGCGGTGTTCCTGCCGCTGACGATGATCCCGGGCATGGCGGGCATCCTCTTCCGCGAGTTGGGGTGGATCGTGACGATCGTGGTCTGCGTCTCGACGACGGCGGCCATCTCGCTCACGCCGATGATGTCGGCCTACATGCTCAAGCTCGACGGCGGCGTGCACACCTACCGCGGGCTGGGCATCGTCTACAAGCCGATCGACCGGGCGTTGACGTGGCTCGACGGGGCCTATGCGCGGGCGCTGGAGCGGGTGGTCCGCCACCGGCGGGTGACGCTCGTGGCGATGATGTCGCTCTTCGTGCTGTCGCTGGGGCTGCTGACGCAGGTGCCGACGGAGTTCTTCCCGCCGTCGGACAACAACCGCATCGCCGCCACGGTCGAACTCGAACAGAACATCGCCGTCGGCTACACGGCCCGCATCGCGCGGCAGATCGACAGCATCATCTATGCGAAGTATCCGGAGATCGTGCTGGTCTCGGCCTCGTCGGGGGCCAGTTCGTCGGACGACGCCTACGCGGCGATGCAGACCACCGGTTCGCACATCATCAACTACAACCTGCGCCTGACCGACGTCGAGGGGCGCGAGCGGTCGATCTACACGATTTCGGACCTGCTGCGGCAGGATCTCGACCGCATCCCCGAGGTGCGGCAGTACACCGTGACGCCCGGCGGCACGATGGGCAATATGAGCGGTTCGGCGACGGTCAACATCAAGGTCTTCGGCTACGACATGGCGACGACGAATGCCATTGCCAACGATCTCCGCGAGCGGATGCGGCAGCTCTCCGGGGTGCGCGACGTGAAGCTCTCGCGCGACGATCTGCGTCCGGAGTTCAACGTCGTCTTCGACCGCGAGCGGCTGTCGTACTACGGCATGAACAGCGCCACGGCGGCCCAGGCCGTGCGCAACCGCATCGACGGGCTGGTGGCCTCGAAATACCGCGAGGACGGCGACGAATACGACATCGTGGTGCGCTACGCCGAGCCGTTCCGCACGCGGGTGGAGGATGTCGAGAACATCACGCTCTACAACGCGCAGGGACGTCCCGTGAAGCTGAAGGATGTCGGGCGCGTCGTCGAGGAGTACGCCGCGCCGGAGATCGAGCGTGAGAACCGCCAGCGGGTGATCTCCGTCGAGTCGACGCTCGGTGCGGGGGTGGCGCTGGGCGACGTGCTGAAGGAGGTCGACCGGCTGCTGGCCGACTACCCGACGCCCGACGGCGTCGATCTCGAGGTGGGCGGTACGGTCGAGGACCAGGGCGATGCCTTCAGCGACCTGCTGACGCTCTTCGTGCTGATCGTCGTGCTGGTCTACATCGTCATGGCCACGCAGTTCGAGTCGCTGAAGTTCCCCTTCATCATCATGTTCACCATCCCGTTCGCCTTCACGGGGGTCTTCCTGGCGTTGTGGCTGACCTCGACGCCGCTGTCGCTCATCGCGTTGATCGGTGCGATCATGCTGGTGGGCATCGTCACGAAGAACGGTATCGTGATGGTCGACTACATGAACCTGCTGATTGAGCGCGGTTCGGGGGTCTACGAAGCGGTGATTGCGGGCGGCAAGAGCCGTCTGCGACCGGTGCTGATGACCTCGTTCACGACGGTGCTGGGCATGGTGCCGCTGGCCATCGGCACGGGAGCCGGTTCGGAAACCTGGCAGCCGATGGGCATTGCGGTGATCGGCGGTCTGACCTTCTCGACGATCCTGACGCTCTTCGTCGTGCCGGTGCTCTACTCGATACTGGTCGACCGTTCGCAGCGCCGCGAGCGGGAGCGTCTGGCACGACTGGCCGCGGCGCATCAGGCCGGCAGCCACTGACGAACGTAACACGAAACGCATATGAAAGCCGTATTTTTATCCTACAACCAGGCCCTGACGGACCGGGTCCAGGCGATTCTCGACGAACAGGGGATCCGGGGCTTCACGAAGTGGGCCCTGACCCAGGGTCGGGGGTCGTTCGACGGCGAACCCCACTACGGGACGCATGCCTGGCCGTCGATGAACGCCTCGATCCTGGCCATCGTGGAGGACTCCCAGCTCGAGCCGCTGATGGATGCCTTCCGCGCGCTGGATGCCGCGACGAAGATGCAGGGCTCACGGGCCTTCTACTGGACCATCGAGGGGGGCTTCTGACCGGCTTATGCCGGGTCGGGCTTCCGGCAGCGAGGATGATCGGAATCCTGTCTGCGGCATGAATAGGCCCAGGCAGCCGGTCATGGCGATTTCTCGGCAGCAGACCCCCGATGACCCATGACCAAGCCCTCGGGAGCGGTGTGACTGAACCCTTGGCTGCGGCATAAACAGCCCTCGGGCAGCGGGCGAGAAAAAGCCCCCGCACGACTATCCGTGCGGGGGCTTTTGGTTGGATGCGGCGGGGCTTCACGCCTCGCCCGAATCTTGGAGACTGCACCCCTTTCAAATCTTCGGGGCTGCTTTCCCTCCCGAATCTTCGGAGCAGTTCTCCTCCCGAATCTTCGGAGCTATCTCCCCTGAACCTTCAGCGTGAATCCGCCGCCCGGGGCCAGATGCACGGCAAAGGGGCGGGAGGGGTCGAGCCGGATCTCCTCATGCCGGTAATCCGAGGCCTTGCGGTCGGCATTCACCCCGTCGCGGAAGAGTTCAGCCGTCGCGGCGGAGCCCACGAACGAGAGGTCGAGCTGCAGGTCGCGCGGCGTCCAGTCGGTGATGCCGCCGATGTACCATGTCGTGCCCTTGCGGCGGGCCGTAACGATGTACTCGCCGAGCTCGCCGGCGAGGATCCGCGTCTCGTCCCACACGGTCGGAATCCCGGCGATGAACGACGTGCACTCCTCTTCGCGTTCGTAGTTCGTCGGCGAGTCGCAGAGCATGTTCAGCGGCGAGTCCAGCACGACATAGAGGGCCAGCTGGTGGCAGCGGGTACCCTGGCTCATCGGCTCCGAATAGTTTGAGTAGGCATTCTCGCGCGTGGCATTGAGCATGGCTCCCTGCGTGTAGTCCATCGGACCGGCGACCTGACGGATGAAGGGGATTGTCACGTCGTACTCCATCTGGTCGCTCTTCGCGGCGTTCCATTTCATCTGTTCGAGGCCGTAGACCCCTTCGAAATTCAGCACGTTGGGCCACGTGCGGTTCATTCCGGCGGGTTTGTGCGTGCCGTGCAGATCGAGCAGCAGGTGGTAGCGTGCGGCGGTCTCGGCGGCACGGTGGTTGAAGGCGGTCATCGACTGGTCGTCGCGGTCCATGAAGTCGACCTTGAAGCCCTTGACACCCATCTCGGCGTAGTGGCGGCAGACGCGTTCCATGTCGCGGTTGAAGGCGTGGTAACCGGCCCAGAGGATGATCCCGACCCCTTTCCGGTCGGCGTATTCGACCAGTTCCGGGAGGTTGATCTCCGGCACGACCTCGAAGAGATCGGCCTTGAGGTTGACGGCCCACCCCTCGTCGAGGATGACGTATTCGATGCCGTGTGCGGCGGCGAAATCGATGTAGTAGCGGTAGGTCTGGTTGTTGACACCCGTGCGGAAATCGACGCCGGCCAGATTCCAGTCGTTCCACCACTCCCAGGCAACCTTTCCGGGGCGGATCCACGACCGGTCGTTGATCTTCGAGGGGGCGGCCAGCAGGTAGCTCATCGACGAGGCGGCCAGCTGCGTGTCGCTCCCGACGACGGCCATGCGCCACGGGAAGCTGCGCGGCGCGTCGACTTGGGCGATGTACGCCTCGCGCTCGCGGACGAGCATCTGGAGGCGGTTGTGGCCGCCCTGCTCCTCGCGGGCCGGACAGGGAGCGAAGTATCCGCTCAGCGTCTGCCCGCCGTCGGCATTGCGGAGGTAGAGGCCCGGGTAGTCGCACAGGTCGCTTTCCGAGAGGCAGAGCTTGACCCCTTCGCCCGCATCCACCACGAGGGGCAGGAAGGCCAGCCGTCCGGGATTCATCTCCGAGAGCGGGGCGGTGGTGTAGGTATTCTCGAATGAGTTGTGGAGCTGCGACTCGAGATCGCCCTCACGACCCGTTGCCACGTAGGGGACCGTCGTCTGGAAATCGTCCGGGAAACGGTATTCGACGCGCTCCGAGACGATGTGGAAGGGTCGTTTCGAACGGTTGACGAAGCGGTAGGCCACGCCGTCGTCATAGGCGCGGAATTCGACCTCCCAGTCGCCCTTCATGCGGAGCGTCAGGGCGTTGTAGCATTCGTCGATCGAGTCGGCACGGTAGAACGGCGAGGCGATCCGGCGGTCGACACTCGTGCGCCGGGTGCGGATGACGCGCGGGTGGGCGCCCCACGTCGAGCCGTTGTCCAGTTCGAGGGCGAGCGGCGAGGCCTCGAGCAGGGTGCGGCCTTCGAGGCGGATGTCGTAGGTGAGTTCTTCGCCTGCGGCGACGGTGGTCTGCAGCCGGCCGTCGGGCGAGGAGAGGGTGTAGCTCTTCTGAGCCGATGCCGCGGCGGCGAACAGCAGGGCCGCGGCGAGGAGAAAGGGTCTCTTCATGCGTTCAGGTTGGGATTAGGAGTTTTGAGTTTGTAAAAATAATAAAAAAACGACGTTTCTGCAAGCCGGCGCAGGGATATTTTGGTTGGTGAGGGTGCTGCAGGCGCTCGGCGGTGCTGCAGACCGCGTCCCGTCGCACGCCTCGCTGTACTGCGGACCGTGTCCCGTCGTGCGGCCTCGTTGTACTGCAGACCGTGTCCCGTCGCACGCCTCGCTGTATTGCAGACCGAGCCCCGTCATCCAGCCCGCGGCGCTGCAGACCGTGCACCTGCGTACGGCCCGCTGCGGATGATCGCTCCGTTCCGGAGACCTCACTGCTGTTTTGGCGGGCGAAAGATGCGGCGGTTTGCCCGAAAATATGTACCTTTGCCGTCATGAAACTCACCTTTTTGGGAACCGGAACCTCACAGGGGGTTCCTGTCATCGGCTGCCGCTGCCGGGTCTGCACCTCGCCCGACCGTCGGGACCATCGTCTGCGGACCTCGGCCATGGTCGAGACCCGATCGGGGGTGCGACTGGTCATTGATGCCGGACCCGACTTCCGCTACCAGATGCTCCGCACCGGGGTGCGTCACCTCGACGGCATCCTGCTCACCCACGAACACAAGGACCATATCGGCGGACTGGACGACGTGCGGGCCTTCAACTTCGTCGACTACCCGCCGACGATCCACAAGGTCGACATCTACGCCTCGCCGCGGACGCTGGCCTGCGTGCGCAAGGATTTCGACTACGCCTTCGCGCAGGACAAATACCGCGGCGTGCCGGAGATCGAACTCCACGAGATCGACCTTTCACGCCCCTTCACGGTCCACGGCGTGGAGATCGTCCCCGTCTCGGGCCACCACTCCGAACGCTTTACCGTGACGGGCTACCGGATCGGACCGCTGGCCTACCTGACCGACTTCAAGACGATCGAGGATTCCGAGGTGGAGAAGCTCCGCGGGGTGGATACGCTGGTGGTCAACGCGCTGCGCTTCAAGGAGCACTATTCGCACTTCAACGTGGCGGAAGCGCTGGAGCTGATCCGGCGGGTGGCTCCGCGGCAGGCGTGGCTGACGCACATGTCGCACGACATCGGGCTGCATGCCCAGACCGAGCCGACGCTGCCCGAGGGGGTGCGGATGGCTTACGATACTTTGGAAATAGAAATTGAAGAGTAGAAGATGAAAAGTTTGAAAGATCGCGTGATAGTCATCACGGGCGCCTCGTCGGGCATCGGCGAAGCGATGGCAAAGGTATATGCGGCTCAGGGGGCCCGGGTGGTGCTCGGGGCGCGGAGTGTGGAGAAACTCCGGCAGCTGGCCGACGGGATCCGTGCCCGGGGAGGTCAGGCGGCCTTCTGCGGGGTCGACGTCACGAAACCCGAGGAGTGCCGGGAGCTGATCGAGACGGCCGTGCGCACGTTCGGACGCCTCGACGTGCTGATCTGCAATGCGGGCATCTCGATGCGGGCGCTGTTCGACGACGTCGATCTGGAGGTGCTCCACCGGCTGATGGATGTCAACTTCTGGGGGACGGTCAACTGCTGCAAATATGCGTTGCCCTATCTGCAGCAGTCGCACGGTTCGATTGTCGGCATCTCGTCGGTGGCGGGGCTTCACGGACTGCCGGGCCGGACGGGCTATTCGGCCTCGAAATACGCCATGACGGGATTCCTGGAGACGCTGCGCATCGAGAACCTGAAGAAGGGTCTTCACGTGATGATCGCCTGCCCGGGCTTCACGGCTTCGAACGTACGGTTCTCGGCGCTGACGGCCCACGGGGCACAGCAGGGCGAGACGCCGCGTGACGAGTCGAAGATGATGACGGCCGAGGAGGTTGCACGGATTGTCGGACGCGGGATCCTGCGGCGCAAGCGCCTGTGCCTGATGGAGATCGAGGGCCGTGCAACCCATTTTGTGAAGAAGTTCGCTCCGGCGTTCCTCGACCGGATGTTCTATCTGGTGATGTCGCGCGAACCCGATTCGCCGCTCAAGTAACCGCCGGTATTGTGGTAAAAAAGAGGCCTTCCCGCATCGGGAAGGCCTCTTTTTTGGGGGAAATATCTTCTACTTGAAGAAGATCGAGGAGATCTCCTTGTAATTGTGGACGCGCTCGATGACGTCGGCGAAGATGTCGGCGACCGAGAGCACCGTGAACTTGTGCAGATCCTTGTCGGGGTTCAGCGGAATGGTATCCGTCACGATTACCTCCTGCAGGGCGCTGTCGTTGATGCGCTCGTAGGCCGGACCCGACAGCACGGGGTGGGTGATGGCGGCCCGGACGCTCTTCGCACCGCGCGACATGAGCATGTCGGCAGCCATGCAGATCGTGCCGGCCGTATCGATCATGTCGTCGACGATCAGGATGTTGCGGCCCTCGACGTCACCGATGGCCGTCATCTTGCCCACGACGTTCGCCTTGGCGCGCTCCTTGTGGGAGATGATGATCGGCGTACCGAGGTGTTTGGCATAGGTGTTGGCGCGTTTGGCACCGCCCATGTCGGGGGCAGCGATCGAGAGGTCCTCGATGTTGAGGCTCTTGATGTAGGGGACGAAGATGCCGCTGGCGTAGAGGGCATCGACCGGAACGTCGAAGAAACCCTGAATCTGGTCAGCGTGGAGGTCCATCGTCATGACGCGGTCTACACCTGCGGCCATCAGCAGATTGGCAACCAGTTTGGCTCCGATCGGCACACGGGGACGGTCCTTGCGGTCCTGACGGGCCCAGCCGAAGTAGGGCATCACGGCAACGACCTTGTAAGCCGAGGCGCGGCGGGCGGCATCGATCATCATGAGCAGCTCCATGAGGTTGTCCGAGGGCGGGAACGTCGACTGGATGATGAATACCGTGCAGCCACGGATCGATTCGTTGTAGCAGGGCTGGAATTCGCCGTCGCTGAAGCGCAGCACTTCGACCTGACCGAGGGTCGTGCCGAAGCTTGCGGCGATCTTTTTGGCGAGGTATTCCGAACCGCGGCCGGAAAAGATTTTGATTTTGTGGATTGCCATAGGTTACGAGGATTTTGACTTTGCAAAGATAGGATAATAGGACGAAAAAATGCGCCCCGCGGGGCGCTTATTTTTCAACAAAGGTTAAATTTTCAGACAGGAGTCGATGAAATCGAGGATTTCGTCGCGGCCCAGGGCGCTTTGCGACGAGCTGACGAGCATCGGCGGCAGCTCTTCCCACTGTTCGGCGAGCGTCGCCCGGTAACGTTCGATGCTCTTTTCGCGCTGGGCCTTGGAGAGTTTGTCGGCCTTGGTGAAGATGATGCCGAAGGGGATGCCGTTCTGGCCGAGCATCTCGATGAATCGCAGGTCGATGCGTTGGGGGTCGAGGCGGATGTCGACCAGTACGAAGAGGTAGTGCAGCCGTTCGCAGCGCAGGACGTAGTCGGTGATGAGCTTCGAGAATTCGCCGCGCTGGACCTTCGACGTGCGGGCATAGCCGTATCCGGGCAGGTCGACCAGATACCAGGCGTCGTTGATCCGGAAGTGGTTGATCAGCCGAGTCTTGCCCGGCGTACCGGAGACTTTGGCCAGCCCCTGACGGCCGGTCAGGAGGTTGATCAGCGACGACTTTCCGACGTTGCTCCGCCCGATGAAGGCGATGTCGCGGAGGTCATCCTTCGGCACCTGCGAGATCCGCTCCGACGAGCATTTGAATTCGGCCTTTGAGATTTGCATCGGTCTGTTTTTTCGGCAAAGATAGTGTTTGTTGCGGGGATCACCAAATTTCGGGCCGTTCGAGAGAGTGCAGCCGCGGAAGGGTGGCCGGATTCTGGAAGAAAATGGCGCATCCTTGGATGAAAATACATGGTTTCGAGGGGGGAGGAACGCAACGTAGGGCGTAAAGACTCAGTCTCGGGAGGGGAGAGGATGCTGCCTTGGACGGGGAGGATGGAATCTGTTCGGGAAACTCTGTCGTCTTCCCCGAAAAGAGCCGGCCTCCTTCCCGAAAAGAACACCTCCTCCCTCTAAAAGAGTCAGTCCTTTCCTAATAAAAATAAAGTTGATCTGCTCTCCCTCCCTCGAAAAGAGTCAGCCCTTTCCGAACAAAATTGATCTGCCCCCCCCCTGAAAAGAGTCGGACCCGCCATCCGGGAGAGGAGGGTGGGTCCGAAGCGTAGCGACGGCTGGTGCCGGATCAGTAGCCGAGGATGCGGAGCATCGAACGGTAGGACTGCTCCTTGGCGAACAGACGCGTATAGTATTCGTTGTTGGACTTGTCGCGGTCGATGACGATGTGCTTCGGGGCGGGGATCAGACAGTGCTGGATGCCGCCGAAACCGCCGAGTGACTCCTGATAGGCTCCCGTGTGGAAGAAGCCGATGTACTGCGTGTTTCCGGCCTCGAGCTTAGGCAGGAAGATGGCGTTCGAGTGGCACTCCGAGTTGTAGAAGTCCTCGCTGTCGCAGGTCAGTCCGCCGAGCAGCACGCGCTGGTACTCCTTGTCCCAGTTGTTGATGGCCAGCATGATGTAGCGCTGGTTGATGCCCCACGTGTCGGGCAGCGTGGTGATGAACGACGAGTCGATCATGTACCAGTTTTCGCGGTCGTTCTGCTGCTTCTGGTTGACGATCGAGTAGAGGGCCGCGCCGCTTTCGCCGACGGTGAACGAACCGAATTCGGTGAAGATGTTGGGCTCCTCGATGCCGTTCCGCTGGCAGATGTTCTTGATCTGGGCGACGATCTCCTCGGTGAGGTATTCGTAGTCGTACTCGAAGTTGAGCGAGTTCTTGATCGGGAATCCGCCGCCGATGTTCAGGCTGTCGAGCTCCGGGCAGATGGTCTTCAGCTCGCAGTAGACGTTCATGCACTTCGACAGCTCGTTCCAGTAGTAGGCAGTATCCTTGATGCCGGTGTTGATGAAGAAGTGGAGCATCTTGAGTTGGAACTTCTTGCTGTTCTTGAGTTTGGACTTGTAGAAGGAGACGATGTCGTTGTATCGGATACCGAGCCGTGAGGTGTAGAAGTCGAACTTGGGCTCCTCCTCGCAGGCGATACGGATTCCGACCTTGCACTTTTTGGTGAAGGCGTCCTCGAAGAGGTCGAGCTCCTCCTTGTTGTCGAGTACGGGGATGGTGTTGGTGAACCCGTCGTTGACGAGCTGGGCGATGTTCTCGACATACTGCGGGCGTTTGAATCCGTTGCAGATGATGTAACGGTCCTTGTCGATGATTCCGCCGTCGTAGAGGGCGTTGATGATGTGGATATCGTATGCCGACGAGGTTTCGAGGTGGATATCGTTCTTCATGGCCTCCTCGAGGACGAACGAGAAGTGGCTCGACTTGGTGCAGTAACAGTAGTTGTAGGATCCCTTGTAGTCGACTTTGGCCATGGCCACGTTGAACATGCGCTTGGCGCGGTTGATCTGCTGGGAGATCTTCGGCAGGTAGGTAATTTTGAGCGGGGTTCCGTACTGTTTGATGATCTCCATGAGGGGGATGTCATGGAAATTCAGCTCGTTGTCCTCGACGGAGAACTCATCCTGCGGGAAGTCGAACGACTGTTCGATCAGGTCGATGTACTTGTCTTTCATGTCCGGTTGAGTGATTTTTCGGCAATCCGGCTCGGCTACATGATAAAAATATGACAAAAGTAGCTCGATTGGATTCTCCCGAATTTCGGGATGCAAAGTAGGCGAATATTTTTCGGATAACCAACACTTTGATCGATTATTTTGAAAAACTCCCTCATATTTTGCTTTTTTCTCCGAAAAAGGGTAATTTTGAAGCCTGATTCAAAAAGCTGATTTGATCGTGCTGATACCTGTAATAACGCAATTTCTGGAGTCGCACAAACGGCTCGTTATCCCGCAGCTCGGGGCGTTTATCGTCAAGGAGCCGGGGCGGAGCGTCCTCTTTTCGGACCTGCTCAAACGCGATGACGGTGTGTTGCGTGGGCTTCTGCGCGACCGCGGGATGAGTGATCTGGAGGCGGCGGGCGAGATCGACCGGCTGGTCTTCGAGATTCGTCATGCCGTGGAGCGCGGCGGGGAGTACCGTCTCGAGGGGTTCGGGACCCTGAAGCCCGGGCCCAACGGAACGATCGCCTTTCATTACGAGCCGCGGCCGGTCCGTGCGGCAGCCGCCGTATCGGGCATGCCTGCATCGGAGCGCCGGCCCCAGACGTCCGGCATCCATCCCGCAGGCGGAGGTCCGGCGACCGACGGCGAACGTCCGCGGAGCGCGCATGCGGCGCAGGCTCCATCCGAACGGGTGGCCGAGGCGGTCCGCACGGCCTTTACCGAGCCGCATGTTTCGCGGTCGGCCAAGATGAATCCCGATCCTTCGGTGCGGGGGCTTCGCTACGGCAAGCCGCCCAAGAATACCGATGCCTATACCTATGTTGACCGGGCGCCGCGCCGTCGGGCAGACCGCTTTATCTGGATAGCCGTCATAGCGGCGATTCTGGCGTTGGGGGCCATTGCCTTCGGACTGTGGCACGATGCGCGCGAGCAGGCCGAGACCGAATACATCGAACTTCCGGCCAATCAGCCCGAAACCGGCGAGGGTGCCGTGTCCGATTCGGATGCGGCACCGGTGGAAGCCCGCTGATCCGGGCACTCCCGGGGCCGGACAAGTAATTCCGGAGGGGCCGAGCGAAGGATGATCCGAGGACTGAACGGGGATCTGGGGAGCCGAACGGAGGATAATCCGGGGTGCCGAACGGGGATCTGGGGACCGAACGAGGAATGATCCGGGGAGCCGAACGAGGAATGATCCGGGGGCTGAACGGGAAATGATCCGGGGGCTGAACGGGAAATGATCCGGGGAGCCGAACAAGGAATGATCCGGGGAGCCGAACGGGGATCTGGGTGCCGGATGGTGGATGATCCGCGGGCCCGGGCGGAACAGATCCGCGGGAATCGGGTGTAGTGACTCCGGTTGAGCCGGGCTGCAGCTTTGCGGATTGATCGGCGAAATCGAGGAATGAATAAAATAAAATTCGGCGGCGTATCGTTTGCAGCCGGATTCCGTGAACAGCCCGCAAGGGTTTGTGAGGATTGTGAATCCGAACCTGGTTTCGGATTGTTTTGTTTGAAGGATTAGCCCGAACTGACTGAAAATGACAGACGTAACAACTGTAAAACAACGCTTCGGCATCATCGGCACCTCTCCGCTGCTGGACAGGGCGCTGGAGGTGGCGTTGCGTGTGGCCCCGACCGATCTGACGGTTCTGGTCACGGGCGAGAGCGGCGTAGGCAAGGAGTTCTTCCCGCAGGTGATCCACGCCTTCTCTGCTCGCAAACACAATAAATACATCGCCGTAAACTGCGCGGCGATCCCCGAAGGGACCATCGATTCCGAACTCTTCGGCCACGAAAAGGGGGCCTTTACCGGCGCCGTCGAGGCGCGCAAGGGCTACTTCGAGGAGGCCGACGGCGGGACGATCTTCCTCGACGAGGTGGCCGAACTTCCCCATTCGACCCAGGCGCGCCTGCTGCGAGTGCTGCAGACCGGGGAGTTCATCCGCGTGGGTTCGTCGAAGGTCCAGAAGACCAACGTCCGCGTGGTGGCCGCCACGAACGTCAACCTGCCCGAAGCCATCACCGAGGGACGTTTCCGCGAGGACCTCTACTACCGTCTGGCCACGGTGCCCATTCTGGTGCCGGCGCTGCGCGAACGTCCCGAGGACATTCCGCTGCTGTTCCGCAAATTCGCTGCGGATGTGGCCGTGCAGTACCGCATGCCGGCCGTGACGCTCGACGATGCGGCACGCGATATGCTGAAGAACTACTACTGGCGGGGCAACATCCGCCAGTTGAAGAACGTCGCCGAACAGATCTCGGCCATCGAGCAGGAGCGGGTCATCACGCCCGAAGTGCTTGCGAAGTACCTTCCGCCGCAGGAGGGGGCCTCGGCCATGGCTGCGGCCGGAGCTCCGCGCATGGACGACAACTCGATGGCGACCGAACGCGAACTGCTCTACAAGGTGCTCTTCGACATGCGGGCCGACATCAACGATCTGAAGCGCATGATGGCCGAGTTGCTCCGCAACGGCGGGGGAGCGGCATCGGAGCCGGTTCGCGATATCCGGGGGCTGCTGCCGACCTCGACCGCGGGGCGCTACGTTCCGGCGGTCCAGACTCCGGGTGGATATGGTCCGGCATCGGGCGGGGGCTTTGTGCAGCCGGGCGGTGCGGCATTCGTCCAGCCCGACGGGACGACCTTTGTGCAGCCCGGCGGTACGACCCTCACACAACCCGCGGGAACGAACGTCGTCCAACCCGGGGTGACGACGCTGCGGCAGCCCGGCGCGACGCCTTGTGAATCCTCCGCGGCGCCGGTCTATGCCGAGAGCGAGGAGGTGACCGACGAGCCGGCACACGGAAAGACCAAGGCCGACATGCAACGCGAACAGATCATCCGGGCGCTGAAGCACAACAACGGCCGGCGTCGCGAGGCGGCTGCCGAACTGTTCATGTCGGAACGCACGTTGTATCGTAAAATCAAGGAGTTGGGCATCGAGGATGTCTGACCCGCACCGAATATACCGAATATCGAAAAGATGAGACACGGAATATTGAAACGCAAGGGATTGAGGCTGTTGGCCGCGACGCTGGGCCTCTGTTTTCTGACGGGCTGCGGCGTGGCGATCAAGTACTCGCTGTCGGGTGCCTCGATTCCGCCCGATGCGAAGACCTTTTCGGTGGCCTACTTCCCGAACAACGCCACGATGGTCTCGCCGATCCTGAGTTCGACGCTGACCGAGGCGCTGGTCGACATGTTCTCGCGGCGGACGCGGCTGATGCAGGTCGACGAGGGGGGCGACTTTGCCTTCGAGGGCGAGATCACCAACTATACGTCGACAACGGCCTCGGTTTCGAGCGACGACTATGCACTGCTGAACCGTCTGACGATCACCGTCAAGGTGCGCTTCACCAACGCGCTGGACGAAAAGGCGTCGTGGAGCCGGACCTTCTCGGCCTACGAGGATTACGAATCGACGCAGCTGCTGACCGAGGTCGAGGGTACGCTCATTCCCGAGATCGTCGACAAGCTCGTCACGGATATTTTCCAGGCTTCGGCCTCCAACTGGTAGCGGATGATGGCGGATCTGAAAGCATACCTGACGGCCGAACTGAAGGCCTCCTCCGCGGGGATATCCCGCGAGGTCCCGGCAACGGACCCCGTGTGCGGATCGTTTGAAGCCTCCGTCGTCCGGGGGGCCGATCCGCAGGCGGCGGGCTTTCCGCTGACGGAGCTGGATGCGGCGCTGCAGGCGGCACCGTGGTTCATGCCGCTGCGGGTGCTGCGCGGACGGATGACGGGGGAGATCGATCCCTGGGTATCGCTGCTGGCGCCGTGGCGGACGGAGAGCCTGCTGTGCCGCCAACGGATCGATGCCGATGAACTGCTGCGGCGCTCGTCGGAGGAGATCATCGATACGTTCCTTCAGGAGCGCGATCTGCGTATCGTGGCCCAGGAGGGGGAGCCCGACGGCGAGGTCCGTCTGCAGCCCGATTTGGACGAGGACGACGAGATTGTCAGCGAGGAACTTGCCGAAATCTATCTTGCGCAGGGGCTTCGCGACCGTGCCGTGGCGATTTATCGCAAATTAAGTTTGCTAAATCCCGAAAAAAGTGTTTACTTTGCCGAGCTAATTCGCAAAACGGAGAACAATAATTAAAAAATTAAGGATATGTTATACACGATTTGCATTGCGCTGATTCTGGTTGCGAGTGTTTTGGTCATTCTCGCCGTGTTGGTGCAGAATCCCAAGAGCGGCATGGCCGCAAACTTCGGCGCCTCGAACCAGGTAATGGGTGTCCGTGAGACGACCCACTTTCTGGAGAAATTCACCTGGGCGATGGCTATTGCCATTGTCGTGCTGAGCCTGGTGGCAACGCTGGCCATGGACGGTTCGAAGGTCGCTCAGAGTAACTCCGAGATCGCCAAGGATGCCAAGGCGCTGCAGGAGCGTGTTCTCGAGACGGAGGCTCCGGCTGCGATGCCGCAGGCCGAGATCCCGACAGCCGAGCAGCCCGCTGCTGACTCGACCTCGGCTGCCAACTGATCCCGGACCTCGGGCCGTTTGGACAAAAAAAGACCGTGATTCGATCACGGTCTTTTTTTGTTGTTGGGGGCGGATTCTTGGGGCCTTCGAGCCGAACATCCGGCCGGGTTCTCCAGCTCCTTCCAGCCCCTTCCTCCCAGCTCCAGCTCCTTCCAACTCCTTTCTTCCAGCTCCAGCTCCTTTCAGCTCCTTCCGGCTCCTTTCTTCCAGCTCCTTCCAGCCCTTTTCAGCCCCTTTCTTCCAGCCTCCAGTCTCTTCCAGCCCCTTCCAACTGCTGAGCGGGCCGCGCGGGCGGTATTTCAACGGCTGCGGTATATCTTTCAGCGGTTGCAGTACATCTCCTCGTAATACTTCGCGTATTCGCCCGAGGTGATGCGGTCCATCCACTCCTGATTCTCCAGATACCAGCGTACGGTCTTCTCGATCCCCTCCTCGAACTGCAGCGAAGGCTCCCAGCCCAGTTCGCGCTGCAGCTTCGACGAATCGATCGCATAACGCATGTCGTGCCCCGGACGGTCCGTCACGAAGGTGATCAGCCCCATGTCCTCCTCTTCGCGGCGTCCGAGGAGCCGGTCGACGGTCCGGATCACCACCCGGATCAGATCGATGTTCTTCCACTCGTTGAATCCGCCGATGTTGTAGGTTTCGGCCGCTCGACCGTGGTGGAAAATCACGTCGATGGCCCGGGCATGATCCTCCACGTAGAGCCAGTCGCGCACGTTTTCGCCGCGTCCGTAGACGGGCAGCGGCTTGCGGTGCCGGATGTTGTTGATGAAGAGCGGGATCAGCTTCTCGGGGAACTGATAGGGCCCGTAGTTGTTCGAGCAGTTCGTCACGAGGGTCGGCATCCCGTAGGTGTCGTGATAGGCGCGGACGAAGTGGTCGCTCGAGGCCTTCGAGGCCGAATAGGGGCTGTGGGGGTTGTACCTGGTGGTTTCGCGGAAGAACTCCTCGCCGTAGGCCAGATGGTGCTGCGTCGAGGAGGCCGTTGTCGAGAAGGGCGGTTCGACACCCTCGGGACGCGTCAGTTCGAGCGCTCCGTAGACCTCGTCGGTCGAGATGTGGTAGAAGAGCTTGCCCGTAAACCCTTCGGGGCGTGACTCCCAGTATCGGCGGGCGGCCTCCAGCAGCGAGAGGGTCCCCATGACGTTGGTCCGGGCGAAGGTGAACGGATCGCGGATCGAGCGGTCGACATGGCTTTCGGCGGCCAGATGGATGATGCCGTCGATCTCCTCCTGCCGCAGGAGCGCCTCGACGGCCTCGAAATCGCAGATGTCGCCCTTGACGAAGCGGTAGTTCGGCCGCTGTTCGATATCTTGCAGATTGGCCAGATTGCCGGCATAGGTCAGCTTGTCGAGGTTGACGATGCGGTAGTCGGGGTATTTCGTGACGAAGAGCCGTACGACGTGCGAGCCGATGAATCCGGCGCCGCCCGTGATCAGGATACTGCGTTTCATCGGTTTGTGTTTTGGGGGTTCTGCATGGCCTGCAGACGTTTCAGACAGTAGAACATCGACTCCCTCCACTGCGGGATCTCGATGCCGAACGTGCGTTTGAGCTTGCCCTTGTCGAGAACCGAGTAGGCCGGTCGGACGGCCTTGGTGGGGTAGTCGGCCGTCCGGCAGGGCGAGATGCGGCAGCGGTCGTGGCCTACGGCCCGGGCGATCTCCACGGCGAAGTCGTACCACGAGCAGACCCCTTCGTCCGAGAAGTGGTAGGTGCCCTCGTTGCCGCGGTCGAGCCGCCCCTCGAGGATCGAGAAGATGGCCAGTGCCAGATCGCCGGCATAGGTCGGCGTACCGATCTGGTCGAAGACGACGTTCAGGGTTTCGCGTTCGGCCGTCAGCCGCAGCATCGTGCGCAGGAAGTTGTTCCCCTCCTCGGAGTAGAGCCACGCCGTGCGCAGGATCAGATGGCGGCATCCCGAGGTGCGTACGGCCTCTTCGCCGGCGAGTTTCGTCCGCCCGTAGGCGCTCAGCGGATTGGTGGGCGACTCTTCGGTGTAGGGGACCGAGGCGTGGCCGTCGAAGACGTAGTCGGTCGATACGTGGACGAGCAGCGCATCGGCCTCGGCAGCCGCCCGGGCGAGGTTCTCGACGGCCTGCCGGTTCAGCCGGTCGGCCGCGGGCTCCTCCTCTTCGGCCCGTTCGACATTGGTGTAGGCGGCGCAGTTGACGATGGCCTCGATGTGGTTTTCGGCGATGCAGCCCCTTACGGCGGCGGCATCGGTGATGTCGAGCTCGGCGACATCCGTAAAGAGATAGTTGTTGGGCGAAACGGCACCCAGACGCTGCATCTGGCGTCCCAGCTGGCCGTTGGCTCCGGTGACAAGGATATTCATAACGGGTGGTATTCGAAAAGTTCGGGTGCCTGGGCCAGCGTCGGGCGGTGGAGGTCCTTCTCCGAGAGGAGGATCTCCTCCCGGGGGATCCGCCAGTCGATTCCCAGTGCGGGGTCATCCCAGGTGATGCCCCCTTCGGCCTGCGGGGCGTAATAGTTGTCGCATTTGTACTGGAAGAGCGCCGTCTGGCTCAGCACGGCGAAGCCGTGGGCGAAGCCGCGCGGGATGAAGAGCTGGCGGTGGTTTTCGCCCGAGAGTTCGACGGCGACATGCTGCCCGAAGGTGGGCGATCCGCGGCGGACGTCGACCGCCACGTCGAGCACACATCCCTCGACCACGCGGACCAGCTTGGCCTGGGCATGCTCGCCCAGCTGGAAGTGGAGGCCGCGCACGACGCCGTGCGACGAGCGGGATTCGTTGTCCTGGACGAAGTCCACGACGCCGACGGCCTCTTCGAACCGCCGCCGGGAGAAGCTCTCGAAGAAGTACCCGCGCCGGTCGCCGAAGACGACCGGTTCGAGGATGACGACCCCTTCGATCTTGGTTTTCAGGATATTCATTCGTGATGATTTTCGTCGATGAGTTTCAGCAGATACTGCCCGTACTGGTTTTTGAGCATCGGGCGGGCGACTTCGCGGACGCGGTCGGCCGAGATCCAGCCGTTTTCGTAGGCGATCCCCTCCAGACAGGCGATCTTGAGCCCCTGTCGCTTCTCGATCACCTCGACGAAGATCGAGGCTTCGGCCAGCGAGTCGTGGGTTCCGGTGTCGAGCCAGGCAAATCCCCGCTGCAGGGTCTGGACCTTGAGCTGTCCGTCGCGGAGGAAGGCCTGGTTGACCGAGGTGATCTCCAGTTCGCCGCGGGCCGAGGGTTTGATTCCGCGGGCGATCTCGACGACGCGGTTGGGGTAGAAGTAGAGGCCGACGATGGCGTAGTTGGACTTCGGGTGGGCGGGTTTCTCCTCGATCGAGAGGCAGTTGCCGGCGGCATCGAACTCCGCGACGCCATAGCGTTCGGGATCCTCGACGCGATAGCCGAAGATCGTGGCGCGGGCCTCCTCCTCGGCCCGTCGGACCGCCTCCCGCAGCATGGCCGTGAATCCCGAACCGTGGAAGATGTTGTCGCCGAGGACCAGACAGACGGCATCGTCGCCGATGAACTCCTCGCCGATCAGGAAGGCCTGTGCCAGGCCGTCGGGCGAGGGTTGTTCGGCATAGCTCAGGCGGATGCCGAAGTCGGAGCCGTCGCCCAGCAGGCGGCGGAATCCGGGCAGGTCGGCCGGGGTCGAGATGAGCAGAATGTCGCGGATTCCGGCCAGCAGCAGCACCGAGAGCGGATAGTAGACCATCGGCTTGTCATAGATCGGGAGCAGCTGTTTGCTCACCCCTTTGGTAATCGGGTAGAGACGCGTGCCGGAGCCTCCGGCCAGAACGATGCCTTTCATATCGGGAGCTGTTTTTTCGGTTGAACAAAGATAGTTTTTTATTTTCGGATCGGAAAGCGAATTTTTGCTTTTTGCCTCGATGCGGCCAGCTTCGGGGCGCGGTTTTTGCGGAGAGACGTGGGGTCGACGGGGGTTGCCGGCGGCGGGTGCCCGAAGAGTCGGCCGAAATCAGCAATGAAAAATTCCGAATCCGAAGAGGCGCTGTTTGCCCTGTTGAGGGAGGCGCTGTGGGGCGAGGCGTTCGACGGCGGGCTTCTCGAGCGGCTCGATGCCGCGTCCTGGGAATCCCTGTACCGACTGGCGGCCGAACAGGGTGTGCTGGGACTGCTCTGGGAGGCGCTCGGCCGCCAGCCCGATTTCCGGCAGCCGCCCCGGCCGCTGCGGTTGCGCTGGGCCTTCGAGACGCGGCGCATCGAACGGCGCTGGCACCGCCAGCTGCGCACGATCGGCCGGCTGGCCGCTTTCTACGCCCGCCATGGCATCCCGATGATGCTGCTCAAGGGCTATGGCCTGAGCCGCTACTATCCCGTACCGGAGCACCGTCCCTGCGGCGACGTCGACATCTGGCTCTTCGGACGTCGGGCCGAGGGCGATGCGGCGCTCAGCCGCGAGTGGGGCATCGAGATCGACCTGCTTCCGGAGCACCATTCGGTATTCCGCCTCGACGACATCCCCGTCGAGAACCACTACGAGTTTCTCAATACGTCGCATGCCGCCGATGCCCGTTACGAACGGCAGCTTCGCTTCCAGGCCGCGGCCCCCTGTGAGACGGTATCGATGGGTGAAACGCGGGTTTACCTCCCTCCGGCCACCTTTCAGGCGCTGTTTCTGCTGCGTCACGCCGCGGTTCACTTCGCCGGGAAGGGCATCGGCCTGCGCCACTTCGCCGACTGGATGCTCTTCGTTGCGCACAACCATCGACGCATCGACTGGCCGGTGGTTGAGGCTGCCGTCCGGGAATCGGGCATGAGTCTCTTCGTAGAGGGTTTCTGCGCGCTCTGCGTCGATCGGCTGGGGCTCGACGCGGCCTGCCTGCCGCCGCTGCGATGCAATCCCGCGGTTGAGGCCCGCATGCTGGATCGGGTGCTCCATCCCGCGCTTTCGGGGGAGGTCCCTGCGGCACGGATCCCCGGCATCTGGTTCCGGTTCCGACGCTGGTGGGCAGGGCGCTGGCAGCGCAGCCTGGTCTACGACGAATCGCTGCTGCGGAGTTTCCTGCGTATGGTCCGCCGCCATGTCGAACGCCATTGGCCCTTTCTCCGGCCGGCGCATCCTCTCGCCGGGGGATGATTGCGCGCGTTGTCTTTTCCGCCCGAGTTTTTCTACCCGCTGTTTTCGCGCGTTGTTTTCCACTCGCAGTTTTCCCACCCGCAGTCGTTCCGCCTGCTCTTTTCCGCTTGCTCTTTTTTCCGCGCGCTGGTTTTCCGCCTGCTTTTCTGCCCGCTGTCTTTTCCTCCCGCTCTTTTTTTGCCCGCCGGGCCTGAAAAAAGCGGAGCTCGAAACTGCAGTTCCGGACTCCGCAGGGCATAAAAAAAGGGTGAGCTACTTACATCGCACCGCTACAACCGCATACCCTTGCTTGATTCCTCACCTGGGGGATTCTGCGGGAGCTGGTCGTGTAAGACTCACCCGGGGTGCAAAAGTAGGAATATTTTCCTATCTTTGCAAAAAAAACAGGCGAAATGCGAAAAAAAACCTTGCTCAGCATCTTTACGGGCTGCATCGTCCTCGGTATCGTGGCGGCAGCGGTGCTCTTTTCCCAGTTCAAGGGCAATGCCGTCCAGCGGGAATATGAACTTTTTGTCAGCTCGCATGCCACCTACGACATGCTGACCGACTCGCTGATGCCCTGCATCGACCACCATGCGGCCTTCCGCAGCTACGCCCGGCGCCTCGACCTGCCGGCGAGCTTCAAGCCCGGCCACTACGTGCTGAAACCCGGCATGAGCGTCATCGAGATCGTGCGGATGCTCAAACTCGGGATGCAGACCCCCGTGCAGGTGACGATCCAGAACGTCCGCACGCCGGCCGAACTGGCCCGCCGGTTGGCCCGCCAGCTCGATACCGACTCCACGGCGCTGATGTCGGTCCTGACGTCGAAGGAGATGGCCGCCGAGGTGGGGTTCGACACGGTGACCCTCTTCTCGATGTTCATCCCCGACACCTACGAATTCTACTGGACGGTCTCGCCGCGGGATCTGGTGCTGCGCATGAAACGCGAGTACGACCGTTTCTGGACGCCGGAGCGCGATGCCAAGCGGGCGCGCAGCGGGCTGAGCCGGCTCGGGGTGATGACCCTTGCCTCGATCGTCTACGAGGAGACCAACAAGACCGACGAAATGCCCCGCATCGCCGGGGTCTACATCAACCGTCTGCGGCGGGGGATTCCACTGCAGGCCGACCCGACGGTCAAGTACGCCATGCAGGATTTCGGTCTGCGGCGCATCCTCCACAAACACCTGAAATACCCGTCGCCCTACAACACCTATATAAATAAGGGGCTTCCCCCCTCGCCGATCTGCATGCCGGGGAAGAATGCCATCGAGGCGGTGCTCGACTACGAGCAGCACGACTATATTTATTTCTGTGCGCGGCCGACGTTCGACGGCTACCACAACTTCGCCCGCACGCTTGCCGAGCACAATCGCAACGCCCGGGCCTACAGTGCCGAGCTGAATCGTCGAAAGATTAAATAATTTTGTTATCTTTGCGGTCCCATGTTGGTCAAGATCTATGAACGGAACCCCTCGGAGAGGGAGTTGAAGCGGGTCGTCGAGGCGCTGGAGCACGACGGCATCGTGATTTATCCCACCGACAGCGTCTATGCCTTCGGGTGTTCGCTGCGGTCGGCGAAGGCCGTCGAGCGGCTGCGCCATCTGCGCGGACGCAGCGATGCGCCGTTGACGGTGGTCTTCGACAGCATGGCCCGCGTGGCGGAGTTCTGTCGGGTGGACAATGCGGCGTTCCGGATCCTGAAGCGCAATCTTCCGGGTCCCTTCACCTTCATCCTGCCGGCCTCGTCGCGCATTCCGGACAAGGCGCTGGAGCGCCGCCGCACGATCGGCATCCGTATTCCGGCCCATCCCGTGGCGCGGGCGGTTGTCGAGGCGCTGGGGTGTCCGATGATCACGGCGTCGGTCAAGGACGACGACGAGGTGGTGGAGTATACGACCGATCCCGAGCTGATCGAGGAGCGTTATGGCCGCGAGGTGTCGCTGGTCATCGACGGCGGCCCGGGCGACAACGTCCCCACGACAGTGGTCGACCTGACGGGCGACGAACCGGAGATCCTGCGCGAAGGCCGTGCCGAACTCCAGTGAGCGCGGGGGCCGATAAGCGCGGGGTGCCGGTAAGATCGAGGGGGCAGAGAGACCCGGGAACCGATGAACCCAGCGCCTCGGGGCGTAGACCGATAAGCGTGGGGGGCCGGTAAGATCGAGGGGGCAGAGAGACCCGGGAACCGATGAACCCAGCGCCTCGGGGCGTAGACCGATAGGGGAGACCCCCGGTCGCGTCGGGAGCCGATCCGGGGGCCGATAAGCCCGGGAGTCCATAAGCCCGGGGGCGTAAGACCAAGTGGTCATAAGACCGAGAGGGCGAGTGACTGGAGATATGCCCGGAGGAGGAGTGAGACCGGAGAAATGTCCGGGAGAGGAGAGAGGCCGGAGAAAGTACCGGAGGCCTGTGGAGAGCGGACCCGCAGGAGAGTAGATTCCGGTATGCAGTTTGAACGAACGAAACAAAAATCGAATAGATGAAAAAGACTAATTTCTGGAACGAAGCCGCCCGCTACGGCGTCATCATGGCCTTGTTGGCCATCGTCTTCGACACGGTGGGTTTCTACACCCAGCATGCACTGGTGTCACTGGTGTCGCTGATTCTCTTTATCTTCCTGCTGACGATGTTCATGAAGCTGCGCGTGGCCCGCTACGGAGCCGACGGCTACAGCTACGGACAGTGTCTGGGCTTCATGGTGGCCGTGATGCTCTGCGCCGGCTTCATCGAGGGGGCCTACATGAGCGTGGCTTCCAACTGGCTCTTCGCCGCCAAGTACGACGCGATGATGAGCCAGCAGATCGGCGTTCTCGAGAGCACGGGCATCTACACCACCGACCAGTTGGTGATGATGACCCGCTGGCTGCGTTCGCCGCTGGTGCTGATCTTCAGTTCGATGATCGGCTCGGCCATCAAGGGGGCCTTCTTCGGCCTCTTCATTGCGGCCTTCACGCGTCGTGAGGCACAGCCTTTCCGCACGGACGACAATTCGCAGAACGCCTGATGGAAAAACTCGACATTTCGGTCGTCGTTCCCCTCTACAACGAGGAGGAGTCGCTGCCCGAGCTGGCGGCGTGGATCGACCGCGTGGCCCGCGAAAACAGCCTGAGCTACGAATTGATCTTGGTGGACGACGGTTCGTCCGACGCGTCGTGGTCGGTGGTCGAACGGCTCAAGGAGCGTTATCCGGCCATCCGCGGCATCCGCTTCGGCCGCAATTACGGCAAGTCGGCCGCCCTGTACTGCGGCTTTGCGGCGGCTGAGGGGGAGGTGGTCTTCACGATGGATGCCGACCTGCAGGATTCGCCCGACGAGATCCCGGCCATGCGGCGGATGATCCTCGACGAGGGTTACGACCTGGTTTCGGGGTGGAAAAAGAA
This sequence comes from uncultured Alistipes sp., assembly GCA_938014215.1. Classification (GTDB taxonomy): domain Bacteria; phylum Bacteroidota; class Bacteroidia; order Bacteroidales; family Rikenellaceae; genus Alistipes. The sequence continues at coordinate 57,030 of CALLRW010000032.1, forward strand.
GCGCTACGACCCGATCGGCAAGCGTTGGCCGAGCAAATTCTTCAACTGGACGGCGCGGCGCGCCTCGGGTATCATGCTCCATGACTTCAACTGCGGCCTGAAGGCCTACCGCCGGAAGGTGGTCAAGTCGATCGAGGTCTACGGCGAGATGCACCGTTTCATCCCGATCCTGGCCAAACAGGCGGGCTTCCGCCGTATCGGCGAGAAGGTCGTCCAGCACCACGCCCGCAAGTACGGACACTCGAAGTTCGGTCTCGAACGGACGGTCAAGGGGTATCTGGACCTGATATCGGTGATGTTCATGACCCACTTCGGCCGATCGCCGATGTACTTTTTCGGCGGACTGGGGACGGTGATGTTCCTGCTGGGCGGGGGAACGACCTGCTGGCTGATCGGCGAAAAGCTCTGGAAACAGTTCCACGGGCTGCCGCTGCGGGCCGTGACCGACCAGCCGCTGTTCTATCTGGCGATTCTGGCCGTGATACTGGGCGTACAGCTCTTCCTGGCGGGTTTCCTGGGCGAGTTGATCAACCGCAACTCGACGGACCGCAACAAATACCTGATCGATCAAACTCTGTAAACGATGATACAACGAATCCAATCTCTTTATCTGCTGATCGTTGCGGCGCTGATGTCCGTGACGTTGTTTTCGCGGCTCGCGTGGTTCGGCGGTGACGGCGGCGAGTTCGGCCTCTACGCCTTCGCGCTGAAGAGCACGGAGGGTGAGGTGCTCCACTCGACCGTCTACCTGGGAATCCTGCTGGTGCTGGCGACGCTGCTGCCGCTGATCACGATCTTCCTCTACCGGCGCCGGATGCTTCAGATCCGGCTGTGCGTCGTGGAGATGGTCTTCCTGGTCGGAAGCGCCGTGATGGAGGGCATCTACTACTTCCTGAGCAGCCGGGTAGTCTCCGAACTGGCCTTCCATACGCAGGGCGTGCGGGCGACGATCGCACTTCCGGTTGTGTGCCTGCTCTTCGCATGGCTGGCCGTGCGGGCGATCTTCCACGACGAACTGCTGGTTCGCGGGGCCGACCGGATTCGTTAAATTGGCCAAAAAGCCGGGAATCATATTAAAAGATTGTTACAAATCTTTGCAATTCCGGGAAATAATTTTAACTTTGGGACGAATATCCGCTGTAGGAAACGAGATTTTAAGAAATACGATTGGCTACAGTTTTTATTTTTAACTAACACACATCTTTATGAAAAAAGTGAATTTCTGGAAGACATTGTTCCTCTCCGCCTTGGCAGTGACAGCCTTTACGGGGTGTTCGAACGATGATTCGGAGAACGACGGCGGGATGCCGTCGATCACGGTAAATGGTGAGAGCACGGCGACGGGAGCCGTGGATCTGACGGGTGGAACCCTTACGTTCGAGGTCGTATCGTCGAGCGACTGGACGCTGGCATATGATGATACGTCGGCCATGTCGTGGTGCCATGTAGCTACGGCCGGCAAGGGCGGCACGACGTCGCTTGAGGTAACGGTTGATGCCTGGAGCGAAGCTCAGGGCAATGCCGAGCGTACGGCGAAGTTCACGCTGACGACGTACGGCAATCTGGCCGGCGTGGGTGCTATTCCGGCCAAAGCCACGATTACGGTGATGCAGAATGGCAAGGGTTCGACCGAGCTCGAGACCAACGTTGCCGAGATCCGCGCGCTGGTTGCTGCCATGAACCCCACGAAGGATAAGGTAGATGCTTCGGATGCTATTTTGGCCAAGGAGTACCTGGTGGGTGTTATTGCCGGAGCCCAGGGCGAGACGCCGAACATGGGTAACAAGTATCTGACGGTTATTCAGGATACGGACAACGCCGAGAACTCGGGTCTGATGATCAACCAGACGAATGTTTCGACGTGGAAGACCGGCCAGAAGCTGCAGATCTCGCTTGCCGGCGCCAAGGTTCAGAACTACAACGGCACGCTGCAGATCAGCCTTTCGAACGATGCTACGGTAACCGTTCTCGAGGAGAATGTCGCCATTACGCCGGTTGAGCTTGCGTCGCCGGCCGATCTGGAGAAATACCAGTCGCAGCTGGTGAAGTTCCCCAACGTACAGACCGCTTCGGAGTACAAGGAGGGAGCTACCTATGCCGAGAACTACAATGCCAACTTTGTGACCGACAAGGGTGAATCGTTTGTTGTCTACACCAACAAGACCGGAAATGCAGGCTTTGGAGCCACGACCATTTCGAACCTGAGCGGTCCGATCGTCGGTATTGCCGGTTGCTATCAGAAGGACAACGCCGGCAGCGTAACGCTGCAGTTGCTGCCGCGCAGTGCCGAGGATGTTGCCGGTCTGACGAATCCTCGTTTCACGATCCAGGGTTCGACGGCAACTATCGCCGATGTTCTTGCCGGTGGCGAGGCTGCCTACAAGGTGGAGAATGCAACGGTGGTAGCAGTTACGACGCGTTCGTTCGTCATGCAGGATGCTACGGGAGCCATTCTTGTCTTCCGCGGTAACGATGCCGAGATTCCTGAGGTAGGCTCGGTTGTTACGGTAGACGGTCTGGTTACGACCTATGGCGGCATGCTGCAGTTTGACGGTTCAGCTACGGTGACGAAGAACAGTACGACGACGGTTTCGGAGCCTTCGGCAACCGAGGTTACCGCTTCGAACATCCAGTCGATCATTGATGCCGAGAAGGTCGTATATGTGAAGATGTCCGGCGAGTTGGTTAAGAGCGGTACCAATTACAACCTGAACTTCTCATTCGAGGATTCGCACTCGGGCTCAATCGATGCACCTGCAGCCAGTCTCAATATTGATAATTACGTAGGTCTGACGGTTGATGTTTATGGCTGGTTCATCTATACGACGGGCAGCGGTGTACGCTTCACGGTTGTAGCTACGAAAATTGAGTCGAATACGACCACGCCGAGCGTGAAGTTCGACGCATCGTCGCTGACCTTTGCTGCCGAGGGAGCCAAGGCTCAGACGGTTGGTTATACTGCACAGAACGTATCGGGCAATGTTGAGATGTCCATCGAGGGCACCAACGCCGACAAGTTCAAGATTGAGTCGAACGAGAACTCGAAGGTTACGGTCGCCGTTGTTGGAGACAACACGAGCGATGCTGCCTATACGGCACAGCTGGTTGCCAAGGTGGGCGGCGAGACGCTTGCCACGGTTGATCTGACTCAGTCAAAGGCTTCGACTACGGGTGCAACGGTCATTAGCGTAGATTTCTCTGGAAACTATCCGGAAGGAGTTCCGACGGAATCGTATGAGAAAGAGACCAAGACCTTTATGTTCTCGGGATATGAATTTACCTTTGTATCCGATGGAGCGAATGGATATAAATTTGATACCAAAACTGGTTACCTTATCTATGGTAAGACGGGTGCTTATGTCCAGTTCCCGGCTATTGCTGGCAAAACCTTGACCAAGGTCGTTGCCGTTAGCCGAAAGGGAGCATCGGGTAATGTAACCGTTGGTATCGCAGATGCTGAAGGAAATTTTGTTGGCGGAGGTGATCCGATCAAATGGGAACAGGTCGATCCGTTCACTTATACCTATAACCTGACTGGTACTGTTGCTAATACGGGTTATTGCCTGCGTATTAACTCCAAGTATAATGCTCAGCTCGTTTCGCTTGAACTGACGTATGAATAGCAGTATGCGATAATAACCAGTCGAGGAAACCGACTTATAAACCAACCACTCTTGGCGGGGTCTCCAAGCCCCGTCAAGAGTTTGGTTTCTAAAAACCATTCCTGTAAATACGTTTTTTCCCCTTTTTTGGATGTCTTTCAATACCTTGTTTTCGACAATCAGATCCGGCTGGATCTTCGTCGCTCTGATTGCCCTCTTTACGGGTTGCTCCGACAACAGCGAGGATGTCGATCTCGGCATCTCGTCGGCTTCGCTCGCCGCAACAACCGTAAACTGTAACACCACATCGAACCAGATCATCACCATCGGCCCTGCCGGTATCCCCTTCACGGCCACGATCTCCTTCAGGGAGGGAGACCAGACGTGGTGTTCGTTCGGTTCGAATACCTCCTCCGCAAACGGCTCCGTCGGGCAGATGCTGCCCCTCGTCCTGGAGAAGAACTCCACGGACTCCTATCGCGTTGCCGAAATCTCCGTAACCTTTTCCAACGGTTATTCCACCACCCTGAAGATGTGGCAGATGCCTGCATCCGGCACGACGGCGGCTGCCGATTTCGATCGTGCCTGGGGCGAACAGCCCGCCTATCGCCAGGGTTCCAATTATATCTACAAAACCTATCACACGACGCTCGTCTCGTCGAACAAGTACCTGGTCGGCGGACAGCGCCGCAACTACTCGATCTGCTACGACGCCGCCAACCGCATCTCGCTGTGGGTGGCCTACCCGCTGCACGGATGCTACACCTCGCCCAATACGGGGCGCTCCGATACCTGGGCCTACGATCCCAACCGGCAGCTGCCCGTCATTTCGCAGGACCAGCAGCCCTATATCATCAAATCCTACGGTTCGGGCGACGCCCGCGGCCACCAGTGCCCCTCGGCCGACCGTTACAACACCGCGGCCACCAACGAGATGACCTTCTATGCCACGAACATCATGCCGCAGAACTACGACTTCAACAGCGGCAGCTGGGTTGATCTCGAGGGTTCGATCCGGGCGTGGGCCCCGACGTCGGTGACGACGATGCGTTACGACACGCTCTTCGTCGTGACGGGCGTCCACCTTTCGGGCCGCACGATTACGGACCGCGCGGGCAATCGCGTGGGGTATCCCGACAAATGCTGGAAGGTGCTTCTGAAGCAGCGGCGCGGGCTGAACGAGAACCGCCAGATCTGGGAGTTTTCGGCCGACGAGCTGCAGGCCATCGGCTTCATCTTCACGAACGATGAGGCGGGCGGTGAGATGAAACTCCGCGATGCGGCCTGCCCGGTGGCCGATGTCGAGGCGCTGACGGGCTTTACGTTCTTCCAGAACCTCGATCCGGCGGTGGCCGACGAGGTGAAACGCGCAGAGCCCGACACGTCGCTCTGGCCCGGACTTGCAACAAAATGATTGTCAAATAGTTCACTAATCTGTAAACCTTTATGAAGAAAAGCCTTTTGACAGGACTGTTCGCCGCGTTGATCGCGGTGGCGTGCTTTGCACAGAAGCCCTATAAAGTGGTCTTCTACAACTTCGAAAACCTGTTCGACACGATCAATGATCCCGGCGTGAAGGACGAAGAGTTCACCCCCGAGGGTCCGAAGAAGTGGAACACGGCAAAGTATGAAAAGAAACTCGGCAACCTCGAACGCGTGCTGTTCGACATTGCGGCCGAAGACAAGGATTTCCCGATTGTGATCGGAGCGTCGGAGATCGAGAACCGCTCGGTGATGGAGGATGTCATCGCGCAGCCGAAACTCGCCTACGGCAACTATCGCATCGTTCATTTCGATTCGCCCGATGCCCGTGGCGTGGACGTGGGCTTCTTCTACCGTCCGGATGTCTTCAAACTGGAGGGGAGCGCCGCCTATCCCTTCGTGATGCCCGACATGCCGAACTTCAAGACGCGAGACGTGGTGACGATGTGGGGAACGATCGAGGGCGAACCCTTCTTCTTCGCCGTCAACCACTGGCCGTCGCGACTGGGCGGCAAGGAGGCCTCGTCGCCCAAGCGTGAGGCTGCGGCCCGCCTGGTGAAGCATATCGTCGACTCGGTCATGGCGGCCAATCCTGCCACGAAGGTGGTGGTGATGGGCGACCTGAACGACGACGCCACGGACAAGAGCGTCGTCGAGGGTCTGCAGGCCAAGGGCAAGATCAAGGAGGTGCAGAAGGGTGACATGTTCAACCCGTTCATCGCGCTGCTCAAGGCCGGATACGGCACGCTGGCCTATCGCGACGAGTGGAACCTGTTCGACAACATCGTCGTTTCGGAGAATCTGGCTACGGGCTCGACCGGCGAACTGAAGATCCAGCCGGTGGGCAAGTCGAAGTTCTACGGAGGCATCTTCCGCCGCCCGTACATGATCCAGAAGGACGGCCAGTACAAGGGCTATCCGCTTCGCACGTTCGTGGGCAACGACTTCCAGGGCGGCTTCAGCGACCACTTCCCGGTCTATATCTACATCGGCAAATAACATGCTAACAATAACTGTATGAAACTGAAATCTCTACTTATTCTGATGCTCTCCGCAGTGACCTTTGCGTCCTATGCCCAGGACGGAGGTGTACGTGGAAAGGTGGTTTCACGCAACGGACGCGTGGCCCTGAGCAACGTCGAGGTGAAGATCGAATCGCTGGGCGTGACGGTCATGACCGACGACGAAGGTCGCTTCCTGCTGGGCAACCTCCCCGCCGGCAGCTACACGCTGCAGTTCGATACGCCGGATTTCGAGCCGCTCTCGGTGATGGTTCGCGTCGGCGAGGAACACGTTCAGGATCTCAAGCAGGTGATCCTGGTTCCGGGCAACCCGTCGGAGAGCGGCAGCTTCTTCGATGACGCCATTTTCGCCGAATTCGATTCCGATTCGTCGTCGTCCGACACGCAGGCGCTGCCCTCGTCGCTGTCGGCCTCGAAGGATCTGTTCAACAACATCGCCTCGTATCGCTTCAGCGAGATGCGCTTCAACGTGCGCGGCTACGATTCGCAGTTCTCGGACATCTACCTGAACGGCATCCGCTTCAACGACGCCATGACGGGCTACGGACCGTGGTCGCTGTGGAGCGGCCTGAACGACGCCACGCGCAACCAGGAGAACTACACGGGTCTGGAGACGGCCGACTTCGGCATCGGCGGCATCGGCGGCATGACGAACGTCAACGCCCGTGCTTCGCAGTTCCGCAAGGGCTTCCGCGTGAGCGTGTCGAACGGCAACCAGATGTATCGCTTCCGTGCGATGGTATCCTACGGTTCGGGTCAGCTCGACAACGGCTGGTCGTACGCTTTCTCGGTGGGTACGCGCCAGGGCGGCAACGGCTACGTCGACGGAGTCTACTATAACTCCTACTCCTACTTTGCATCGGTCGAGAAGCTCTTCGGCGACCGTCACCGTCTGGCCTTCACGTTCCTGGCCTCGCCTTCGGAGCGCGGTGCGCAGCAGGCGTCGACCGACGAGGCCTACGCCCTGTTCGGCAACAACTACTACAACCCCAACGTCGGCTACCAGGCCGGCAAGCTCCGCAACTCGCGTGTGCGCAACACGCATGAGCCGATCGCGATGCTGAACTACACGTGGGAGATCTCGGACAATACGCGCATGAATGCGGCCACGTCGCTGCGTTTCGGCAAGAACGGCTACTCGGCGCTGACGTGGAACGGCGGATCCGACCCGCGCGGCGACTACTACCGTTACATGCCCTCGTCGGACATTACGCAGATCCTGCCCGGGACGACGACCAGTCAGACACTCTACTACTACGCGCTGGGTGCCGCCACGGCCGGACAGGTTTGGGACGGCATGCTCGATTTCGACGACTTCTTCCACAAGAACCAGTACATCGACACGGAGCTGACGGATCTGATGGGCAACAGCCGCCGTTCGAACTACATGATCGAGGAGCGCCACACCGACCAGCTGGACTACAACCTGGCGCTCAACGTCCAGCACCACATGCGCAACAACATGCGGATCGTGGGTGGCGTGAACCTGCGCATGAACCGTACGGACTACTACTCGCAGGTGAAGGACCTGCTGGGTGGTGACTACTGGTACGACATCGACAAGTTTGCCGAGCGCGACATGGCCAGCGAAACGGCCTACCAGAACGATCTGGACTACTACTGGGCGACGGGTCATGCCCGCATTGCCCGCGAGGGTGACAAGTACGGCTACTGGTATCGTGCCCACCTGCTGGAGACCGACGCTTGGGCCAACTATACGTGGGCCGTTGGCGGCTTCTCGCTGGGTGTGGCCGGATCGGTCGGCTATTCGGAGATGTACCGCGAGGGTATGTGGCGCAAGGGCCTCTTCCCCGAGAATTCGAAGGGCGACTCGAAGAAGCTCGACTACCTGACCTACGAGGGCAAGCTCTCGCTGGGCTACAAGTTCTCGGGCGCCCACTCGCTCGAGGCCAACGTGATGGTGCAGCAGCGCGCCCCGAAGTTCAACACGGCGTTCGTATCGCCGCGTACGCGCAACAACACCACGCCGGGTCTGAAGGCCGAGAAGATCTTCGGCGCCGACCTGACCTACAACCTCAATCTGCCCTACATCAAGGCCCGCCTGTCGGGTTACTACACGACGATCACCGATCAGTCGAAGGTGATCTCGTTCTACGACGATACGCGCAGTTCGTTCACGAACTTCGCCATGAGCGGCATCGACAAGCGCCACTACGGCGTCGAGCTGGGCCTCTCGATTCCGGTGTGGAACGGACTGTCGGTGGTAGGTGCCGTGAGCTGGGGTGACTACACCTACACGTCGAATGCCAACTTCGTGCAGACGGTGGACAACATCGACAAGATCGTCCTGCGCGACAAGGTCAACTGGAAGGGCTTCCATGTGGAGAGCACGCCGCAGACGGCCATCAACGTGGGTCTCGACTACCGCGGACCGCGCAACTGGTTTGCCGGAGTGAACTTCAACTACTACGACAATCTCTACCTGTCGATGAACCCGTTCTACCGCACGAATACCGCCTCGAGCTACTACACGAACATCATCGTGAACCAGCTGACGAGCGGCAATCCGTCCAAAGAGATCGTAGACGGCGCCTTGAACTCGATTCACGAACTGCGCCGTCAGGAGAAGTTCGACGGCTGCTACACGCTGAGCGCCAACGTGGGCAAGAACTGGTATGTAAACAAGTACATGATCGGCTTCAGCCTCGAGGTGAAGAACATCCTCAACGATCAGGATATCCGTACGGGCGGTTACGAGCAGATGCGTATGAGCAAGGTGCGTGCCGCCAACACGGGCGACTATATCTTCGGCCGCTTCCCGTCGAAGTACTTCTATCTGTTCGGTACGACCTACTATCTGAACGTCTATTTACGATTCTAAACCGAGAAGAGCACACATTATGAAAAGTCTTAAAATAGCAATTGCGGTTCTTGTCGGCGTTCTGGCCGCGGGCTGCTACAACGATTTCGATACGCCGGCCCCCCGGAAGCTCTACACCGATGCCGATCTGGCGGCTGAGGGGCTCCAGCAGGTATCGATCAAGGAGGTGAAGGGTTGGTTCGAGTCCGCCTTCGGGAGCATCTCGAACACCGGCACCAACGACGACTGGGCAACGACCAACACGCTGAAACTCGGCGATCTGGCTCCCGAAGAGGAGTCCTTCGAGGGGATGAAGGGGTGGTCCGATGCCTCGAACAAGTACATCAAGGGCAAGGTGATCAGCAGCGACCGCCAGGGTAACATCTACAAGTCGCTGTTCATCGACGACGGCACGGCCGGCATCGAGCTGAAACTCTACAACGGACTCTATCTGGACTATTACCTCAATCTGAATACGATGGAGAGCCAGTGGGTCTACGTGCGTCTGGACGGACTCTACCTGGGCAACTACCGCATGATGCTGTCGATCGGCGATGCACCGTCGGATTCGAACAACACGTCGGGTAAGCACAAGTTCTACGCCAACTCGAATCTCGACAACCCGAAGATCGCCAAGCAGTATGTGGTTCCGGGCGAGTACGTTTCGCTCGACGAGTCGAACATCGTCGAGGTGAATGCCTCGAACTACCGCACGGCGCTGGGCAAGGATCAGCTGGGCCGTCTGGTTCGCTTCAACGGGATCAAGATCCGTTATTCGGGGGTTCCCAACCAGGATCACGTGGTCAATGAGGCATTGAAGAACGGCACCTATACGAGCCAGTTCCCGACGTGGGTGGTGACCGATTCGGGAACGCCGCAGAATGCCGCGTGGTACCGCTGGGCCTACAACATCGAGAACGTGCGTCTCTACGCTTCGGTGCTGATCTCCTACAACGATGAGGCGGTCTACACGTCGGATCCGGGCGTCTATTCGGTGCGCACGAGCGGCTACTCGCAGTTTGCGATGAAGACCATCCCGAAGGACGGGGCCGTGGGCAACGTACTGGGCATCTACGGCATCTATTCGAAGCGGAGCGACTTTACGGGTGGTTCGTACGACTATGCGCAGTACCAGATTTCGGTCAGCCGGATCGAGGATCTCGACTTCAAGGCGGAGGATCTGCTGACGGAGGAGGAGGCCGATGCGCTGGCGCGCTGGGCCTATGACAAAGCCTATTCGGAGTATGATCCGTTCAATCCTCCCGTGAAGAGTACGACGGGGGATTACGAGAGCGGCGAGTAGTTTGCGATCGGAAAGCCGAAAAGTCAGGGGCGGCCGGGATTCGATCCCGACCGCTCCTCTTTTTTTGGTATGCCGGAAGTCCGGGAACAGCTGCGGGTCGGCGAGGAATTGGCCGTTGAATCGACATCGTGCAGCTGGCCGGACTTTCTGAACGCTTTCTGGACCCGCCTTGGCTGGTTTAGGGAGGATTTGGGTCTGCTCCGGAACGGCTTGGGACCGACTCCTGGATTGCTCTAAAACTGCTCCGGGGTTGCTCTGAAACTGCTTTGGGTCTGCTCAGGAACGGCCTGGGACTGACTCCGGGACCGGCTCCGGAATTGCTCTGAAACTGCTTTGGGGCTGCACAAAAACTGCTCCCGGACCTGCTCTGGAATTCGCCCTGGAGGCGGCCGAAATTGCCTTGAATTCGTCCCGGACCCCCTCTGAACCTGTTCTCAAACCTGTCTGTACCCGTTTCGATACCCGACAGAAAGGCTATGTTTCCGGTTGCGGCAGAGGCCGGGGCAGGAAGGGGGCAAATGAAAAGAGGCTGACACCCGGAAGTGTCAGCCTCTTTGGCATTCGGAAACGGTCGCGGAGGGACCGTTTCCGACGATTTCCGCTCGTTTATTCGGCGGGAGTCTCCTCGGCCTTGGCCGGGCGCATGATCACCTTGACGAGGTTGTCATCCGCGAGGATCTTCTTGGCCAGCGCCTGCACGTCGGCATTCGTCACGCTGCGCAGCGTCTTCTCGTAGTCGGCCACGTAGTTCAGACCCGAGCTGTACTTGGCCTGGATGTACGACATCCAGCCGGCATTCTGCTCGAGCGAGTTGTTCCACTCCTTGAGCAGGTATTCGCGGGTCTTCTCGATATCCTCGGTCAGCGGGCCTTCGTCGGCGATCTTGCGGATCTCGGCCACGATGATCTCGCACAGTTCGTCTGCCATCTCCTCGTTGGTATCGAACTCGATGTTCATGTAGAAGTTCTCCTCGGGGATGTAGGCGGTGCGGCCGTAGACCTGTACGCCGTAGGTGCCGCCCTTCTCCTCGCGGATCGATACCAGATAGCGCGACGAGAGAGCCTGCGTGAGCAGCGTCAGCGTGATGCGGTCCTTGAACTCGTAGGGCATCAGGCCCGAGTATCCGAAGTGTACCGACACCTTGGGCTGCTGCATCGGCGTGGTGAAGTCCTTGGTCACCTCACCCTTTACGCGGCGCACCTTGTCGTCAACCCACGTCATGGGCTTCTTGGCGGTGGGGATCGAGCCGATGTACTTCTCGACCAGCGGCTTCAGCACCTCGAGGTCGACGTTGCCGACGAACGTGAAGACGAAGCTGTTGGCATTGGGGTAGAGCTCCGAGTAGATGGCGGGCAGACGGTCGAAGTCGAAGCCGGCGAGGAGCTTCTCGTCGATCATCTGACGACGGGGGTTCTGGCCGTAGGTGACGTCGAGGACCATGTCCTGCATCTGGTAGTCGGGGTTGCTCTTGACGTTGGCCAGCTGCGAGGCGAGCATCGTCATCAGGTTGTCATAGTCGTTGCGGTCGAAGCGGGGCTGCGTGAAGTTGAGGTAGAGCAGCTGGAGCATCGTTTCGATATCCTTGGGCGAGCAGTAGCCGTTCATGGCGCTGGCATACTCCTCGACGGAGGTCTGCACCGAAGCGCTCTTGCCGGAGAGCTGCTTGCGGAGCTCGGTGGCCGAGAACTTGCCGACACCCGACATCGAGTTGACGGCGGGCATCATCTCACCCATGTAGTACTCCTCGGTGGGCAGCACCGACAGACCGCCCTTCGCCACGGCGCTCATGCGCACCTCGTCGGCCTTGAAGGTGGTGGGCTTCACGACGATCTTCGTCCCGTTGGCGAGGGTCCACTCGGTGGTTCCGAACTGCTCGTCGGTCACCGTCTTCTTCACCTTCGAACCCTTCAGGACGGTACCCTCCGGGATCAGCGGCTCCTTGACGACGTTGTCCTCATAGGGAGCCACCTCGCTGGCCATCACCTTGTCGCGGATAGCGAGCAGCTCCTCGGCCGTCGGCGAGGCGAGCCCCTCCTTTTCGGGAGCGGTCACGACGATCACCTGATTCGTCGGCGTGACGGTCTGCTGCACGAAGGCGTTGATCATGTCGACGTTGACCATCTTGACCAGCATGCTGTCGAGCTGCCATTCGGTTTCGGCATCGGGCATGGGGGTGTTCTTCTGGAAGTTGCTCAGATAGGTCTGCACGAAGGACTCGTTCTGACGGTCGTTGCGGTTGGCATAGGTGCGCTCGATCTGGCGCATGATGTTCTCCTGGGCGCGTTCGAACTCACCCTGGGTGAAGCCGTGGCGGCGTACGCGCTCGATCTCGGTGAAGAGGGTTTCGAAACCGCGGTTGAGTTTTCCGTCCTGGGTCATGGCGACGAAGGTCGTGGCGTTGAGCGTCGGGATAACGCCGATGACGTCACCCGTGCCCATGCCGGCGCCGAGGAACGGAGCATCGGGCTGAGCGGCGATCTCCTCCAGACGGGCGTTCTCCATCGTCGAGATGAAGGTTTCGGCGATATTGGCTACCTCCCAGGCGACCGTATTGGAGAGTTCTGCGGGGAAAGCCGCACGCTTGATGAAGATCTGAGCCTTGGTTCCCTGCATTTCGGGATCGGTGTAGATGCTGACGATGGGCTGCTCGTTGTCGGGCACGACGATCACCTCCTTCTTGTCGGCATCGGCTGCCGGAGCGGGGATGTCGGCCATGAGCTTCTTGACCTGGGCCTCGACCGCCTCGGCATCGATGTCACCGACGACGACCACGGCCTGATAGTCCGGGCGATACCACTGGTGGTAGAAGTCGACGAGCTCCTGATGCTTGAAGTTCTTCAGGCCGTCGAGATAGCCGATCAGGTTGCGGTGTTCGTACTTGGTGTCCTTTCCGATGGCCTGGAGCATCTTCATCATCGAACGCCACATGGCGCCGTCGCGGGTGCGGAGCTCCTCCATGATGACGCCGCGCTCGGAGTCAATCTCCTGGGGCTCCAGGGCGATGAAGTGCGACCAGTCGTGGAGGATCAGCAGCGCGGAGTCGATGATTCCCTGCCGCGAGGTGGGCACGTCGGAGATGTTGTATACGGTCTGGTCCCAGCTGGTGGCAGCGTTGAGGTTGGCACCGAACTTGACGCCGACCTTCTCGAGATACTCGATCATCTGCTTGCCGGGGAGGTTCTTGGTACCGTTGAAGGCCATGTGCTCGAGGAAGTGAGCGAGGCCCTGCTGGGCGTCGTTCTCCTGGATGGCGCCGACGTTGTGGATGATGTAGAAGTCGGCCTGACCCTTGGGTTTTTCGTTGTGGCGGATGTAATAGGTCATCCCGTTGTCGAGTCTGCCCGTACGGAGTTCGGGATCGGCGGGAATCGGCTGATTCATCTGCGCCATGGCGCTGCAGGCCGCGAAGGCCCCCAACGCCATCATGATGATTTTTTTCATACGCTGTGGTATTGGTTGTGAAATTAAAGGTTTTCCTGTTGTGTTGCGTCGGGACGGTATTCGATGATGTCGCCGGGCTGGCAGTCGAGTTCCCGGCAAATGGCCTCGAGGGTCGAGAAGCGGATGGCGCGGGCCTTTCCGTTCTTGAGGATCGAGAGGTTTGCGGGGGTGATGTCGACGCGTTCGGCCAGTTCTCCGAGCGAGATCTTTCGTTTGACCATCATGACGTCTATGTTGATGATAATTGCCATTTCTGCGGGGTTAAATGGTCAGTTTCTGCTCTTCGCTGAGGTTCTGGCCGATGGCGAAGACCTCGGCCGAGAAGAGGATCAGGATACCCATGATGATCGTGGAGTAGGAGAGTTCGAACGAGGAGGCGACCATCCATTTGCTGCCGGCGAGCAGGCGTTCGGCCTGGAGGTTCATGGCGTATCCGATGAGGCTGCTGATCACCTCCGAGAGGATGGTCAGCAGGCCGATCAAGCGCAGATACCAGACGTTTCGTTTGTCGATCGGGCGCTCATCGCGGATCGACCGCCGCAGCGAGTGGATGATCAGGATCATCAGCACGATGATGGCCAGCAGGAAGAGCGGGATCAGCATCGTGAAGGCATACATCCAGGGGCTGCCGCCGATCGAACGGAAGGCGATGGCGACCGGCGAGATGTTCGAGGCGGGTTTGTCGACGAGCAGATCCATGCGGGAGACGATCGGGGTGATTTCGGTGTTGTCGACGCGGATCGGGGAGCTGTTGTCGATCTTTTCGCGGATGGGGACGTTGCTGAGCAGATAGATCATTCGGGGGTCGTGCTGCTGGAGTTTTTCGGCGATTTTGGCGCCCATCTCCATACCGTCGGCGACGCCGCGGCCGAAGGTGCCCAGCAGGCCGTGGACCAGTCCGGCGGCGATGACCAGGAAGAGGGCTATGTAGAGGAACAGCAGCCGTTGAAGAAGTGATTTTTTGTTCTGCATGATGCGGTTTGTTTGGATATTCCGAATGCAAATATACACGTTAATTTATGAAAAACAAATAATATTTATCGTTTTTCGATAAATTTTTCAAGCTAACCGATCTTCGGCGGGGGATATTGGCTGCCGAGTCGGGATCGGACCGAGGCGGAGGGGGCCGATTCCGGGCTGTGCCGGAAGCGGTTTTCGGGGCATGGCCGGCGACGGAATTTGGGGCGGACCCCCGCGGCGGTTCGTGGAAAAATGCTATCTTTGCAGGAACAAAAACGTGCGGAATATGGGAGTAAAGACGCTTTACCGCTTCCGGGTCGAGCCCCAGGAGGTGGATTTCACGCTGCGGGCGACGCTGGCATCGCTCGGCTCGGCCATTCTCAATACGGCGGGTCTGGATGCCTACGGCAAGGGTTTCGGGGTCGACGTGCTCAATGCCGACAACCATTCGTGGGTACTTTCGCGCATGGCCATCGAGATCGACCGGCGCCCCGAACAGTATACGGACTACACGATCGCCACGTGGATCAGCGATTACGGACGGGTCCTCTCGACGCGAAACTTCACGCTGACCGACGCCGCGGGGCACGAATTCGGCCGTGCGGTGACGCAGTGGGCGATGATCGACCTGACGACGCGTACGGCGGTCGACCTGTCGTGGGTGGGGCGCGAACACGACGAGGCGGTGGTTGCGGAGGAGCCCCCGACGGAGCGGCCGCGCAAGATCCGGGCGGTGACCCCTACGCGGCGGAGTGAGCACCGCGTTGTCTACAGCGACATCGACTTCAACCGCCATGTCAATACGATGCGCTATATCGAGATGATGCTCGACATGCTGCCCGTCGAGATGCTGACGCGCGAGGAGCCGATGCGCCTCGATATCCACTTCCTGCGGGAGTGCCGGTTCGGGCAGACGCTGACGATCGGATGCGAGGATCGTGCGGACGGAGCGCTGTTCGAGATCTCGGGCGACGGCACGACGGCCGCCGTGCGGGCCTCGGTCGAGTGGGGCGGCCGGTCGTAGCGGACCCGGCTCCGGCGAACCGGTCGGGGGGCGTTTCCGGGCCATTGGATCCGGTATCGACCGGGCCGGTTCCGGAGAGATCGGACCGTCGGCCGTCAGAAAAGACAATCCCCGGAGGAGTCAACGACTCCTCCGGGGATCTTTTTTACCGGACAGCGTGCCTTGCCGGACAACGCGGAACCGTTGTCCTTTCGGCGCTAACGGGCGATCAGGTAGCACGCGAGGCTGGCGAGGGCCAGCACCGTACCGACGGCCGTTTCGTAGGGGATCAGCTTCATGCGCTCCTTCATCTTCATGTCGACGGCTCCGCCCGTGGCGTGGAAGAACGAGCCGTGCGGCAGGTGGTCGAGCACGGTGGCTCCGGCATTGACCATGGCGGCGCCCCACAGCGCGGGGATCCCGGCCGCGAGGATGATGTCGGCGAAGGATGCCGAGGCGATCGTGGCACCGGCGGTGGTTGATGCGGTAGCGGCCGACATCAGGGCACCGGCGAGCGGGGCGATGGCCGATTCGCCGATGTGGCACTGGGCGAGCAGCGAGAGGACCGCATCCTTGATGGCCGAGGCCTTGATGATTCCGGCGATGGTTCCCGTTCCGATGAGCAGCACGGCGACCGGGGCCATCTTTTCGAGTCCGTAGCCGAGTCCGGGCATCAGTTCGCGCCAGCGGCGGGTGGCGGCGATCCCGACCAGACCGCCGGCGGGCAGGGCGATGAAGGGGTCGATGACCACGCCGGTCAGCGGTCGGAGGATCAGCAGGACGATGGCCGTCAGCGGGCCGGCGATGCTGGCGGCAAACGGGGGCAGATGCTGCATGTCGGCCTCATCGGCGGTAATTTGGGGTCGTTCGCCGTGAGCGGGGGTGAGGGGCAGCAGGATGTAGACGGCCACGACCAGTCCGACGAGGGCCGGGATGAGGTTGGCGAGCATGACCGAGGGGAGCGGAGCCCCGAAGTTTTCGGCGGCGATGATCGTATTGGGGTTCGGCGAGAGGATGTTCCCGCACTTTCCGCCGGCGATCATGGCCAGCAGGAGTCGGAATTTCGGGATGTCGAGCTGGCGGCCGAGCATCAGGGCGACGGGGGCGACGGTGATGACGGCCACGTCGATGAAGACGCCGGTTCCGGTGAGGAACATCGTGGCGAGGGCCAGGGCGAGGAAGACATGCCGGGCGCCGAGCCGGCGGACGATGGTTCGGGAGATGGAGGCGGCGGCGCCGGTTCGGATGAGCACGCCGGAGAGCACGCCGGCCGAGAGGATCCGCAGCACGGCGGGGATGATTTCACCGATTCCGGAGACCATCAGGTCGACGGTCTTCACGAGCGGATAGCCGGCGGCGATTCCGCCGACCAGCGCACCGAGCATGAGTCCGTAGACGGGCGGCGTGCGGCGGATGATCAGCACGATGGCGACGATCAGCCCCAGGAGGGCGGCCAGAGCGCTGTTCATGATCGAGCGACGTATTTGAGGAGCCGCATGAGCTGCTCGACCGTATTTTCGAGATTCCGGGCGGCGCAATCCGGGCGCATGGCCTCCTCGAGCGACACGGGACCCGCGACGATCGGGAAGAGGGCGGCGAAACCGCATTCGGTCAGTTCGCGGGCGTTCTCGACCGCACCGCCCAGGGCGATGACCGGAATCTGCTGCCGGCGTCCGGCCTGCAGTACGCCGCAGGGGACCTTTCCGTGGAGGGTCTGGTGATCGATCTTCCCTTCGCCCGTGAGGATGAGGTCGGCGCCGGCGATCAGACGGTCGAAGCCGATGGCGTCGAGCAGCATCTCGATCCCGGGGCGGAGGTTGGCGTGGAGCAGGGAGCACAGGGCTCCGCCGACCCCGCCGGCGGCTCCGGCCCCGGGAGTTTGGGCGAAGTCGTGCCCGGTGTGACGTTCGACGACGGCGGCGAAGTTGCGCAGCCCGGCATCGAGACGATCGATCATCTGCGGATCGGCCCCCTTCTGCCGGGCGAAGATGCGGGCGGCGCCCTGCGGGCCGTAGAGCGGGTTGTCGACGTCGCACGCCACGGTGAACTCCGCCTCGTGGAGCTCCTTCAGAACGTTGCGGTCGTCGATCGCGGCGATTCGTTCGAGCGAGGCTCCGGTGCCGTCGAGCTCGCGGCCGTCGGCATCGAGGAGGCGGAATCCGAGGGCGCGCAGCATTCCGCATCCGGCGTCGTTCGTGGCGCTGCCGCCGATGCCGATCAGAAAGCGGCGGCAACCCTCCTGCAGGGCGTGGGCGATCATCTCGCCGACGCCGAATGTCGAGGTTCGCCAGGGGTTCCGCTCTGCGGGTTGCAGCAGGGTGAGTCCGGCGGCAGCGGCCAACTCCAGGATGGCCGTGCGGCCGTTCTCGGCCACACCGTACGGAGCGTCGATCGGGCGCATCAGCGGGTCGTGTACGCGCACCGTTCGTCGTTGGCCGCCGAGGGCGCGGAGGATGGCCTCGGTGGTGCCTTCGCCGCCGTCGGCCACGACCGTCGTGATGATCTGGCAGCCGGGGAAAACCCGTGCGATGGCCGACGAGGCGCACCGTGCGGTCTGTTCCGAGCTCAGCGACCCCTTGAAGGAGTCGAAGGCCAGGATGATTTTTTTTGGTTCCATAAAGATAGGTCTGTCGATTTCAGAGGCTCTCCGTTCAGCCGTTGTCCCGGGATCGGATGCGGTCTCCGATCCCGGAGCAGCGGCGGTTCAGTTGCCGGAGAGCGGTGTGAAGATACGTTTTTTCGGACGAAATTCCAGCGCCTTTTCAGATCAGTTCGCGGTTTCCGGTCGGGGGCGTATCGGGGTTGTCGAGGAATTCCGGGCGCTCCATTTCGTGCCGGTAGCGTTCGTAGACGGATCGGCAGGCCTCGATTTCGTCGCCCGAGGGTTCCGTGGCGTACGTTTCGTGGCCGAAGGTCCACTGCCACTCCCACTCCTTCGACGCCTCGATGAAACGGGCGTATGCCTCGGCATCCATCTCGTATCCGGCCGCACGGATGGCCTCGAAGAAGTGTTCCCAGCGCGGTTTGTAGAATCCCTTCATCATCCCCGCCCACTGCCGGCAGGCATAGTCGGCGATGCGGCAGTTCTTGTCGCCCCAGGTGGTGAGCAGATTGCGGGCATTCTGTTCGTAGAGGTCGCTCTCCTCGGGGGTGGTTCCCATGGCGCGGGCATCGCGGAGCCAGCGGCCGAGGAGGAACTCGGGCCGGGTAGCCAGGACGCGGTCCAGATCGTCGAAGAGCGTGAGCATGCGCCGGGCGGCCTCCTCGAAGGCGGCCTGATCGTGCCGTTCGAAGGCGCGGGCGACCTCCTGCTGGAGGATCGTGGCGTAGTTGGCCATCACCTGCCGCGTGATATCGGTCAGATCGTAGCGGAAGCCGTCGCTGCCGGCGAGCGTATCGGCGCAGGCGATCATCCGGTCCCAGGCCTCGACGAGCGAGCGGTTGCGGTAGTGGGGCCGGACGTTGGTTGTTCCTCCTGGGTTGAGTTTTAGCGTGGGGCGTCCGGTGAGGATCGACTCGTTGCCGCCGTTCGTAAGGTTGTTTTCGAAGACGGTCGGGAGCATCTCCTTCCAGGCTTCGACGGCCTGCACGGAGTGACGTCCGTAACGCTGCGTGGTGTAGTCCGAGACGAAGGTGTCGAGGTCGATCGGCGTGTCGCGCCAGACATTCTCGAGGAAGAGTGCATAGATGAACGGCGTCTGTTCGATCCCCTCCATCGTCAGCCCGATGCCGCGGAGGTTGCGGGCCGCCGGGTCGTGGAGCGCCGCTGCGGGGTCGTTGGCCACGCTGCGGGCATTGCCCGAGAGGTTGATGTTCTGTCCGAAGTTGTGGAGCATGCACCAGATCCACGGTTTGCCGTCGTAGGCGTTGGTCTGCTTCCAGATGGGGAACCGTTCGCTCCAGAGGTCGAGGACGATCATCCGATTGTCGGGCACCGCGGCGAGCAGGGCTTCGATCTGGGGTTCGCCCCAGAATTCCCGGTCGTGGTAGAAGAGCCATCCCTGCATGACCCACGTGGCCTTGGGGTCGCTTTCGCGCATCGAATCGAAGACCTTGCGGCTGATCTGGCTCAGGTAGGTGGAGTCGTTCGTCGGAGGGAGGTTTTCGTTGAAGGTGTCGGCCGAATAGAGGTGGTTCGTGCCGTAGAGACGGCTCTGTTCGTCGATGAACATCCTGCCGATGCGGGTGAAGAGCTCCTCGTCGGGGTCGAGGATGCTCACCTCGGGGAATCCGACCCACGAGGTTTTGCGGACCTTGGCCTCGGGAAAGTGGTCGGTGAAGGTGGGTGGGACGTGTCCCGTGAAGGCGGGCAGGACGGGGGTCATGCCCAGCGCGCGTTCCCGGGCGAGGATGAAGTGCTGGAGCTGTTCGTGGCGGTCGATGAACGACTGCGGCAGCGGGCCTCCCCAGCCGTCGAGATTGCCCATCCAGAACCAGTTGAAGTAGGCCGGGCCGCTGAAGAATCCTTCGAGCTCCTCGTCCGAGAAACCCAGCTGGCGGTAGACGTGCTGCCAGACGGTGTTCTGGCCCGTGACGGCCAGCGGCATGTTGATGCCGTTCATGGCCATGAAGTCGATTTCGCGTTGCCAGCGCTCCTCGTCCCACCAGCTCATCGTGTAGTTGAACGTGCAGTAGTTCAGATAATAGCGATACTTGTAGGGGGAGGTTCGTTCGGTCCGTTCCGTGGGGACGGGGAGCGGATCGGGCAGGTTGAGGTTCGAGCCGCACCAGGTGATCTGACAGTTGCACCAGCTTCCCAGGTAGTATTTCAGGGCGCTGGCGGCCGCGACGCCGTTGTTTCCTTCGAGGAGGATGCGGCCGTTTTGTCCGTCGATGGCGAAGTAGTCGCGGTCGGACTTTTGTCGGCCGGTGATCCGGATCTCGAAGGCCCGGGCGTGCTCCTTGCCGACGACCCGTTCGACGAGTCCCCGGACGGCTTCGGCTTGCTCCCTGTCGTTGTAGACGCTCTTCGGCGCGTGGCTGCAGGCTGCGCAGAGCAGCACGGCAGCCACACCGAGCAGCGTGTGGAGAATGGTTCGATGTTTCATATAAGCAGGTTGTAATCGGTTTATTCGACCGCGGCGACGAGTTCGCGGGCCGCCTCGATCGGATCGTCGAAGGGTTGTGCTTCGGAGGTTTCGGGCGAGAGGACCCACTGTTCCTCCCAGTCGGCGAGGCGTTCGGGATGGTCCGAGAATCGGATTTCGAGCCGCGGGATGTAGTAGTCGCGAATCATACCGCTCCAGAACCGGGCGGCATAATCCTCCTGGAAGCCGCCCCAGGTTGAGATGATGCGGCGGGCGTTGGCGGCATAGTGGCGGCGCAGCGAGTCGGTCGGAGCGGCCTTTTCGGCATATCCGACCCACTTTTCGAGCCGGTAGTCGGGGTGCGAAGCCAGCAGCCGGTCGGCCTTGCGCAGCAGGTCGATGCAGCGGGAGAGCTCCTCGCGGGCCGTCGTGCGGTCACCGGCATCGCGGGCCTCCCGGGCCTTGGCATAGTGGCGGTCGGCCACCTCGCCGAGCCAGACGGCCGAGAATTCGAGTACGTCGTTGCGGTAGAGCGGCGAGTTGTTGCAGGAGTCGGAGGCTTCGAGCAGGAGCCGGACGGCGCGCCCGAAGTCGTCGTTGATGGCGTGACCGTTGGGGCGGCGACGGTCGGGGTCGACGGTCTGCCACGTGAAGCGCGGATAGGAGTAGAGCGAGGCGTAGACGTTCTGACGCAGCAGCTCCCAGGCGCGGATCACCTTTTCGTCGCAGCAGCCGTAGCGGGCCGAGCAGTACTGGCGGGTCCAACTGTCGAGATCGATATCGGAGCTGCTCCAGCCCATGTCGCCGAGGAGTTCGTAGACGACCTCGTTGTTTTCGATGCCTTCGGGGGCCGATCCGAATCCGACGAGGTTGCGTCCGGCGCCCGATCGGAGTGCCTCGACGGATCCTGAGGCGTACATGGCCAGATCACCCGTCGGGAGGACCTTCCCGCCGAAGTTCGGGACGTAGCTGTAGATCCACTGCTTGCCGTAGAAGCCGTCGTGGACTTTCCACGTCTGTTCGGTGTGCCAGACCCATTTGGGGTAGTCGTTTCCGAGGTCGATGATGATCATGTCGCGGTCGGGAACGCGGCTCAGCAGGGCCTGGAGGCTTTCGCGGTCCCAGAAGTCGTGCTGATAGCCGAACGTCCACCCCTGGGTGACCCATACGGCATCGGGATCGCCGGCCTTGATCGAGCGGTGGATGGCCTCGCCGTATTGGGCCAGCAGGCGGTGTTTGGCGGCCGTATCGGCGGGGTCGACCGGGAGTTTCATCTCGTTGAAGCTGTCCGAAAGGAAGTAGCGGGCCTTGCCGAATTCGGCCTCCCACTCCTGGATGAACAGCGCTCCGAGCTTCTCGAACCAGGGCGAATCGGGAGCCAGCACGCAGGCGTTGTATTCGGGGGCGAATCCTCCCCATCGGAGCTGGTTGTACGCGACGTCGGGGTGACGGGCGATGAAGGCTTGGGGGACGAAGCCGGCGAAGGCCGGAGCGACGGGCTCCATGCCCAGTTCGCGCATGCGGTCGATGATGCGGTGCTGGAGGGCAAGCTGGTCTTCGTGCCAGCTTTCGGGCAGCGGGCCGTCAAATCCGTTGAGGTTTCCCATGCGGTGCCAGGGGAGGTGAGCCGGGCCGGTGAAGAACGAGGCGATCTCCTCCTCCGAGAGGCCCATCTTGAGCCAGACGCGGCGGGCGATGGCCTCGCTGGCAACGGTGGCCAGCGGCAGGTTGACGCCGTGCAGGGCCATCCAGTCGAGTTCGCGTTCCCAGCGCTCCCAGTCCCAGTAGGGGGTCGTGTATCCGAACGTAACGACGTTGAGGAAGTAGCGCAACTGGTAGGGTGACGCCCCTTTGGCCTCGAAGTCGGGCCAACGGTCGGGAATTTGGAGATTTTTGCCGCTCCAGGTGGCCATCGAGTGGCAGGCCTCCTTCAGATAGCGGTTGAAGGCGTAGCAGAGTGCCGTGGCGCTGCTGCCCTCGATGCGCAGACGCCCCTCCGCGGCGTGGATGGCGTAGCAGTCGAGCGAGTCGGTCGGGGCGACGAGTTGCAGATCGATATCTTCGGCCGGGCGTTCGATGGTGCGTTCGATGACGGCGCGGGCGGCCTCCACAGCAGTTTGTGTGGCGGGGTTTTGCCGCGGGGAGCAGCCTGCGAGACTCACGGCGGCCGCAGCCGCGAGCAGGAGGAGTCCGGTTTTGGGTTTGAATTTCATGAATGTAGGTTTGGATCGTGAATGGATGTTGTCGGAACCGTATCCCGGCGAGGGGCGGTCCGGAAGAAGAAACTGCCGACGTTTGGGGTCGGCAATTTCTCGTTTTTCGGGCCGGAGTCCGCGGCGGGGAGGGCTACTTGGTCTCCTCGCACTGTACCTTGATGTTCAGGTAGACGGGTTTTCCGAAGAGATCCTCGGCCAGGGTCTGGTCGATGCGACCGTCGACGAAGGTATCCTTGTCGTCGTAGATCTGCTTGATCTGCATCAGGCCGTAGTAGTAGACGGGGTTCTCCTCCGTACCGCGTTTCGAGCGGCAGATGATGTAGTCACCGGCGCGGAAGTTCTCCTCGAGAGCCGCCGTAGCCTTCTGTCCGGCATTGGTCCAGCGGCGGAGGTAGTTCTGGAGCGTGAGGCTCGTGGGGTTGTCCGTAACGCCGAGGGTGCTGTTGTCCAGATCGCGCTGGATGGCGCCCAGCTGCTAGAAGGCACGCATCTTGTCGGCCGTGGTCGCGGCCTTGGAGTCGATGCTGATGAAGAGCTTGTCGATGTAGGTGTAGAGTTCGGCGTTGTATTTATCGCCGATCCACGAGCCGGCGATGCGGTAGAACTGGAAGTTGTCGATGTTTGCATCCTTGATTCCGTGGCCGTTGACCTCATAGAGGTCGCACTGCCGGCCGGTCGTGCCGCCGCCGAGCTGCGAAGCCAGCAGCGAGCTGAACATGTAGCCGCGCTGACCGCCGATGTAGGCGTTGTTCTTGGTGTTCTGGAGGACGTTGAGGAAGCACATGCTGCCGTTCAGACCGTCGACCGAGCGGAGTTCCGACAGCGAGAGGATGTGCTTCACCTCGCCGTTGATCGACACGCCGTGCATCGAGAAGAACGACTGGGTGTCCGAACCGGCGCCGGTGCCCTCGTCGGGATAGGTTTCGGGATCGTTGTCATGCGTGGCGACCTTCTGGTCGGCATAGAGGGCGGCGGTCTCGTTCATCCAGACGGTGCCCTTCGACTCGCCCGTCACGCCGCTGACGGGATAGTAGTTCGTGCAGCTCAGCGAACCGGCATAGAGGGTGACCTCGATGGCGGTGATCTCCTTCGAATCGGGGAAGAAGAGCAGGTCGAGCGAGTTGCCGTCGAGTTGGAAGGTCTGGGGGTCACCGGCGGGGGTGTAGGCACCTTCGGCGCCCTTGACGCCGGTCATCACGCAGCTGGTCAGCGTCTTCTGGGTCTCGACCGAGGCCTTGAAGCTGACGGGTTCGCCGTAGACGAGCGACGAGGGCAGCGATTCGGAAAGGGTAATGGTGGCCTCGAAGGTCGAGTTTCCACCTTCATTGTCGTCGTTGCTGCACGATGCGGCAGCAAAGGCGAGCAGCAGCGAGGCTGCGAAAAGGGTGAATTTTTTCATGATTTTAAATGTTTAAGGTGAGTTTGGTTCTGTGTTTGGCAGTTGGTCTGGTTACAAAGCGGCGTAGCGGCCGCGGGTTACTCCTTGCCGAGCGCCACCTCCGAGAGGACGGGCCGGTGGTCCGAGAGTTGCGAATCGTCGCACGTGACGGTCCGTTTCAGTTCGATCGGCAGCTCGCCGCGGTAGAAGATGTGGTCGATCTTGATCGAGGGGTCGCTGGCCGGATAGGTTGGCTCGCTGTTCGTGAGGGGGGTCCATCCGTCGTCGGTCAGGCGCTGGATTTCGGGGCTGTCGGGGGCGGCGTTCATGTCTCCGGCCAGGAAGGTCGGATAGGGGGTGCGGGCGAAGTAGGCGTTGATGAACCCGGTCTGTTCGTGGCGGGCCTCCGGCGAGGTGACCTCGAGGTGGGTGCAGGCGAAGGTGACGATGCCGCGGTCGGGCATCTCGACATCGACGACGAGCATCACACGCTGTTCGGCGCGCCCCTCGTGGGGGAGCAGCACGCGATCGACGCGGATGATCGGATAGCGGCTCAGGATGCCGATTCCGTAGTATCCGCCCATGTAGTCGAGGGCCTTTCCGTAGGCGGTGAACAGGCCGGTGACGCGTCCCAGTTCGTTGACGAACCGGACATGGTTCTGTTTCGGGGCGCGTTTTCGGGCGGTGTTCCAGTCGCACTCCTGGAGGGCCACCAGGTCGGGATCCTTTTCGGCGATATACTTGCCGATCTGCTCCATCGAGGCGAGTTCGCCGAAGCGGAGGTTGTAGCTCATGATGCGCAGGTCGCGCACCTGGGCCAGCAGGGCGCCGTGGAGGAGCAGCAGGCCGAAGAGGGTAAGGATGCTTTTTTTCATGATTTTCTGCGGATCAGAGTTTTTCGATCGTAAGGAGGTAATAGGGGAGAGCGGCTTCGGAGCGTTTCTCGATGGAGCGGCAGACGAACCCCACCGGCGTGAGGACGAAGAGGTCGCAGGGAGTCGACGAGCTTTCGGCGAAGGCGATGCGGTAGTTTCGGAGGTTCCAGCGGAGCCACTCTTCGACATCGGCCTTCACCTCGTTGCGGATCGAACCGACGACGATCCCCGAGGTCTGGAGCAGGCTGCCGCGCTGGGCGACCAGGGCCTCGAAGGCGGCGCGGTCTTCGAATCGCGAGGTGTAGAGGGTGACCGGAGTCGGCTTCGAGAGCGGGGCCTCGAAGGTGCATCCCGAGGTGCGGAGCGACCCTTCCCAGACGGCGTCGAGGGCCTCGACCAGATGGCGGGTGACGATACCCGTACCCTTGATCTGCGAGGAGGTGGGTTCGAACTGCACGAAGAACGAGTAGCTGCGCGTGGCGCGGGCGATTTCGACCTGCGGGATCGGCTCGCCGAGGCGGAAGTCCGACCGCTCGAAGAGGTAGATGGCCGATGCCGGGCTGGCGTTGTTGATCAGCGTGGCGAGCGACGCGGGCTGCTGCGAGGCGAAGAGCGTCTCGTCGTCGAGCGTCGAGAAGCAGGTGACGCGCAGCAGGTTGTCCGTGTTGACGGTTTCGGGGGGTTCGGGAGCGATGTATTCGTCCTTCGGCTTCTCGGGCGAGGGTTTTGTTCCTTGGTCGTCGGCCGAATCGGAGCAGGCGGCCAGCAGGACGGCCGCTCCGAACAGTCCGAGCAGTGTGCGGTTTGTCTTCATGGCTTTATTCGGTTTCATAGGTCAGATCGGCAATCAGGGCGCAGTGGTCCGAGAGCGCGGGCTGTGCGTCGACCTGGAAATTCGAGCAGCTCCAGTGCTTGGGGAATCCCATGATGTAGTCGAGCCGGCGGTTGGGGTTGCTCGAGGGGATGGTGAAATCGGTCGTACCGCCGAGGTTCTGCCAGTTGATGCGGGCATAGCTGACGGTGTTGCTGTCGGGCGTGGCGTTGAAGTCGCCGCCGATGAGGGTGGGCGTGGTGTAGTCCTTCATCAGTTCGGTGTTGTAGTCGGCGATGTTCTTCACGCGCATGTCCTCCGACTCGACGGCCAGGTGGACCGACGCCACGCGGACCGTCTCACCGCCGGGGAGCTGGATGCAGACCCAGCCGCAGGCCCGGGGTTCGTTGGCCCCCGCGGGCGAGGAGATCACGCGTCCGGCCTTGAAACAGGGGTACTTGCTGAGGATTGCCACCCCGAACGCACCGCCCTGATAGGTGAACGACTTGGCGTAATAGGGGAACATGCCGAGTTCGGAGGCGATTTCGGTCAGCAAATCCTTGTTTCCGTTGCGGGTGGTGAAGTTGTCGACCTCCTGCAGCAGGACGACGTCGGGGTTGTACTGGCGGATGAAGTCGACGTAGGGTTGGGCCTTGTAGTCGGCATAGGATCCGCCCTCCTTCATGTTGAGCGACATGACGCGGAGCGACAGCGGCTCCCGGGCGGCGATCGCCTGAGGGATCGCCGCCGCCAGAAGCAGTGCCGTGAGAATACGGAAGATTCGTTTCATGATATCGAATGCCATTGAGCGATTAGTTCCAGCCGGGGTTGTTGGGGAGCAGGTTGGGGTTGAGCTGCGACTGTTTGAAGGGGACCGAGAGCAGGTAGTGCTTCGGGTCGACGAACGTGCGGCCGGTCTCGATGACGAGATACTCCTCGCCGTTGACATTCTTCCAGGTCAGGTCGTCGAGGCTGACCGAGAGACGCGACTGGTCGAGCCAGCTGCGTTTGACACCGAGCAGATCCTCGCCGAGGCGTGCGCCCTCCTTCCAGCGGATGAGGTCGAAGTAGCGATGCCCCTCGAAGAAGAGTTCGACGCGGCGTTCGCGGCGGATTTCGGTGCGCAGATCGGAGCCTGCGGGGAGTTTTCCGAGTTCGAGGTGGACCATTCCGACGCGGTCGCGCAGCTGGTTGATCGTGCGGTCGAGGTCGTCCTGAGTGACGTTTCCGAGACGCTCCTTGGCCTCGATGTAGTTGAGCAGCACCTCGGCATAGCGGATCAGGATGATGTCGTTGTCGTCGTGGCCGACGCTGCTGACGGTGCTCGGTTCGACATACTTGAGGAGGTAGTACCCCGAGTAGGTCATGCAACCCGTGCGCATGTTGACCATCAGCGGGTAGGTGAACAGACCGGGGTTGTCGTTGTCAATATTGCCGTCGACGCCGCCCTCCCAGGGGGTTCCGGGAGCGAGGATCGACTGCTTCATGCGGGGGTCACGGTGTTCGAAGACCTCCTCGTAGCTTTTGGCCGAGTCGGGGTCCCAGATTTCGCCCGTATCGGTCAGGTAGGATTCGATGGTCGACTTGGTCGGCACGAAACGCGAGTAGTCGTTCGGCACCCAGATTTCGCGCGAGAGGTTGTGCGACGTTCGGGCATCCTCGCCGAGGTTGTAGTTGTAGACGAACGCCAGCAGGGTTTCGTGGTTGTTGGCGTTACGCGAGGCACGTCCCGTGTAGTTGAACAGGTTCCGGTAGTCGACATCGGGGTTTCCGGTCTTGTAGAGCGCGTAGTAGGGCGAAGCCATGGCCCGTTCGGCGGCACTGACGGCATCGTCCCAGCGTTCGTTGTAGAGGTAGATGCGCGAGAGCAGAGCCAGGGCGGCGGTCTGCGAGACGCGGCCGAACTCGTCGCTTCCGGCCTCGATATACTCGGGCAGGGCCTTGTAGTGCTCCTCGAGATCCCTGGTGATGGCGTCGATGATGTCGGCGCGCTTGTCGCGGCCGCGGTAGACGTCGGGCGAATCGACACTCAGCACGTCGGTGATGTAGGGCACGTCGCCGAAGTAGGAGGTGAGCAGCCAGTAGTTGTAGGCGCGGTAGAAGTAGGCCTCGGCGGCGTAACGCTCCTTGACCTCGTCGCTGACGTTGACGGCACGCTGGTAGTTGGCCAGATAGTAGTTCGTGCGGCCGATGTAGGTGTAGGATTCGTCCCAGATGGTGTTGATCTGGCTGATGTCGGTGGCGTAGTTGCCGCCGCCGATGGTTCTGAATGCGGTGGTGACGGCCCAGGGGGCGCTGTCAGCCATGGCTTCGGTCATGTTGAGCCAGTATTTTCCGCGCAGCGAGGCGGTGAAGGTGTTTGCGACGCTTTTGACATGCTCTTCGGTCTGCCAGAAGTTTTCGTCGGTGATCTGGTCCATGGGGTACCGGTCGAGGAAGGCGTCGTTGCACGAGACCGCCAGAACCCCGGCCAGCAGAAGTGCGTATGCTTTGTTTTTCATGTTCATGCGATGTTGAAGGGTGAGTCCGGATCGCCCGGAGCACTATTTGAAGGAGAGGTTCATACCGAAGACGAAGGTCTTGACCTGGGGGTAGTAACCGCCGCTCGATACGGGGGTTTCGGGGTCGTAGGCGTAGAAGAAGTCGCTGCGGGTGAAGAGGTTGTCGATCGAGACATAGAACCGGCAGTTGCTGATGTGGGCCTTCGAGGTCCATTTTTTGGGCAGCGTATAACCGACCTGGATGTTCTTCAGACGCAGGTACGAGGCATCTTCGAGCCAGAAGGTCGAGAAGGTGCTCTGGTTGAAGCTCGTGTTGTAGGTCAGACGCGGATACGAGGCATTCGGATTGGGGTTTGTCTTGATGTTGTACCGGTCGAGGTGCACCTTCTGCGGGTATCCGGCCTGATCCTGGAAGGCGTGGCGGGCGCTGCCGGTGAGGTAACCGTCGCACTTGCCCACACCCTGGAGCAGGAAGCTGAAGTCGATGCCCTTCCAGGCGAGGTTTCCGCGGAAGCTGTAGGTGTAACGGGGGATGTTGCTGCCGACGACCACGCGGTCGTATTCGGGCGAGATGCGTCCGTCGGGCACGCCGTCCGGGCCGCTGATGTCCTTGTACTTGATGTCGCCGGGCTGGTAGTCGTAACCCAGGACGGTGGGGATGTTGGGCAGGGCGTAGCGGCCGGTCGACTGATCGTAGACATCGAAGTCCTCGGGGGTCATCAGACCGGTGGCGACATATCCGTAGAAGGCGTCGATCGGGTCGCCCTCGCGGCGGATCTGATAGCCGCTCAGGTCGGCGGCCGTATCGCCCAGCGAGGTGATCTTGTTCTTGACGTCGGCGAGGTTGAATCCCACGCCGTAGGAGAATTCGCCGATGCGGTCCTGCCAGTTGACGTCGAGTTCCCAGCCGCGGTTGTTCACCGAACCGAGGTTCTCTTCGGGCCAGTCGGAGCCGATCTGGGCGGGATAGGTTCGTTTGAGCAGCGTGCGGTCGGTGTTTTTGTCATACCAGTCGAAGGTCATGCTGAGGCGGTTGGAGAAGAGGGCCACGTCGATACCGAAGTCGAGCATCTTGATCTTCTCCCAGGTCAGGCTGGGGTTTGCGAGGATGCTCTGGATGTAGCCCGTCGTAGCGTTGCCGCCGATGAGCGAGATACCGGTCGAGTAGCTTTCGAGGACGCCCAGATAGGGGTAGTTCGACGAGCCGACATACTGGTTGCCGAGCATACCGTACGAAGCGCGGATCTTGATGTTGTCGACGACCTTGCGCGTAGCCTCCATGAACGACTCCTCGGAGAGGCGCCAGGCTGCGGAGAAGGAGGGGAACCAACCGCCGCGGTTGTTCTTGTGGAAGCGCGACGAGAGGTCGTAACGGAGGTTCATCTCGAGGAGGTATCGCTCGTCGAAGTTATAGCTGAGCCGACCGAAGCCCGATCGCAGGGCCCACTGCGTGGCCAGGGCGTCGTTGCTCATCGTCGAGGCGTCGCCGAGGTTGAGCGTCGGATCCTTTTCGGTGGTGAGGTTGTTCCGCGAGGCTTCGAAATCCTTTTCGACGTAGACCTCCTGCTCCATGCCGACGACGCCGCTGATCTGGTGGCGGTTGATGTGGAAGTCGAAGTCGGTCTGGAGGATGAGGGTCTGCTGCGTCCGTTTGTAGTCCTTGTTTGAGAGGGAGTTGGGGGAGTTGTAGGTGACCGTGGCGCCCGAATCGGGGTTGACGAAGGTGATGGTCTTCTTGAGGGTCTCCTGCAGGGCGTTGTAGGAGGAGAAGTTGTAGGTGGCGCTGACGTTCCAGCCCTTCATGAGGTTGACCTTGAGGGTTTCGAGCAGCGAGACCTCCTCGACATCGGACGAAGTCCGTCCGCCGTCGTAGAGGATGGCCACGGGGTTCGTGTTGCCGCCGCCGTAGGCCCACGATCCGTCGGTGTAGCGGACGGGGACGTTGGGGGCGATACGCATGGCGTTGTAGATGGCTCCGCCGCCGCTCGAGAGCGAATTGAGCGGGGAGGTGATCTTGCGCAGCGTGTAGCCGATGTTGGAGGAGAGGGTGACGATCTTGGCGATCTTCGTATCCATCTTGTAACGGATGTTGTGACGCTGTTCGCCGGTTGTGTTTCCGACGGTCAGGCCGTCCTGGTCGAAGTAGCGGTAGCTGAGGCGGTATCCCGATTCGCCGAAGGCTCCGACGACCGAAGCTCCGTAACTCTGCTGCAGGGCGCTGCCCTTGAGCACCTGGTCGATCCAGTCGGTATCGGCATAGAGGTTGGGCATCGTGCCGTTCTTCACGGCGTCGAACTGCTCCTGGCTCCAGGCTCCCGAGACGCCGATGTTTTCGCGGGCCTCGTTGTCGAGGGTCATGTATTCGATGGCGTTGCACATTTCGGGCAGACGGGTCGGGGTCTGGAGACCGACGTAGGCATCGAAGGTGATCTGGGGTTCGGTGTTTCCGGCGAGTTTGCGGGTTGTGACGAGGATGACGCCGTTGGCGGCGCGGGCGCCGTAGATGGCGGCCGAGGCGGCATCCTTGAGGACCGAGACGCTTTCGATATCGTCGGGGTTGATGGCCGAGATGTCGCCCTCGACGCCGTCGACGAGGATCAGCGGGTTGGAGTTACCGATCGTGCCGATACCGCGCACGCGGATCGTGGTCGAGGAGTTACCGGGCTGGGCCGTGGAGTTGACGACCGTGACGCCGGGCAGCAGTCCCTGCAGGCCGCTCGAGAAGGTGGCCATGGGTCGCGAGGCGATGTCTTCGCTCGAAATGGCGGCGACGGATCCGGTCAGGTTGACCTTTTTCTGGACGCCGTATCCGACGACCACGACATCGTCGATGAGCTGGTTGTCGCTCTGCAGGACGATGTCGAGCGACGTTTGGGCGCCGAGGAGCACCTCCTGCCGGTCGTAGCCGAGGAACGAGATCTGGAGTTTCTGACCCTCCTGGGCCTCGATCGAGAAGTCGCCGTCGATGCCGGTCACGACGCCGCGGTTGGTTCCCACGACGATGACGCTGGCGCCGATGACGGGCTGACCGGCCGCATCTCTGACTACACCCGATACATGACCCGGGGCGAGGGTTTTCGTCGGGTTGGCCGACTCTCTGCTGCCGGGCAGGGGTTTGACGACGATTCGTTTTCCGGCGAGGGTTGCCGAGAGGTGCTGGCGGGCCAGGACGCGGTTGACCAGCGCGAGGACCTCTTCGTTCGAGGCCTTGACGCTCACGGGTTGGGCGAGGTCAATTTCATTGTTGTTGTAGGCGAAGGTGTAGCCGCTGAGTTTTTCGACCTGTTCGATGAACTCGCGGGTGGAGTGGCCCTGCCCCTCCATGTCGAGCGAGATCGTCTTGTTCTGAGCGGCCGCCGGGAGCAGGGCGCAGAGGGCCAACACAAGGGTAAGGATCGACTTCCGCAGGGGTGAGAACCGGCCGAAGTGCTTCAGGTGTCGGATTTTTTCCATGTCTGAAATTTTAAGTTTGAATGGTATTGCAGTTTGTCGGGGCTTTCCCCGTGGGGGGATTACCGGTAGATGCGGATGAAGTGTTCGTCGATCTGGCGGTAGTTGAGATTGGCCAGCGTGGTGGTCAGATCGAGGGCGCTTTCGAGCTTTTCGGGCTGCAGCGTGAAGGAGAGACCGATCGAGGTGTCGATGCCCGGATCGATCAGGAACCGCACATTGTAGCGGTGTTCGAGATTGGTCAGGATGTCGGCCAGCGGGGTATTTTCGAAGACGATCGAGTCGTTGCGCCAGTTGCAGTAGTTGCTGGCGGTGACCTGTTTGACGACGAATCGCTGCGATTGGGTGTTGAAGATGCAGCTTTGGTTCGGCTGCAGGCGGAGCGGATTTTTGAGCCGGTTGCTGAGGACCTCGACGCTACCGCTGAGCAGCGTCACCTCGTTGGTGCCGAATGCCTCGAAGTTGCAGGCGTTGAATCGGGTTCCGAGGACCTTGACCTGCATCTGTCCGAGTTCGACAACGAACGGACGGAGCGAATCCTTGCGGACCTCGAAGAAGGCTTCGCCGTCGAGCCGGACGTAACGGCGGTCGGCGCGGTCGAAATTGCGGGCGAAGGTGAGTTGCGAGCCGGCGTTGAGCCAGACGACCGTCTGGTCGGGCAGCGTGAAGCGGCCTCTGCTGTTGTCGGCCGTGACGAAGGTGGTGGTAGCCCGCCGGTCGGCCAGCCGGTTGACCACCAGGATGTTGACTGCCACGATGCCGAGCAGGACGGCGGCTGCGGCGACGGGCCGCATGCGGAGAATCCATCCGCGCAGCGACGGGCGGCTGGCATCGATCCCCATGTCGGTATGCAGCCGGCGGAGTTTTCGTTCGTAGCTGCGGCGGTCGACCTCGATCACCGAGCGGGGGTCGAGACGGTTCCACTCCTCCTCGAGGAGCTTCTCCTTGAGTTCGGCATCCGACGGATCGAGACACCACCGGCGGAACAGTGCGCGGGCCTTTTCGGGCATCGGGTGGTGCAGAAACAGGTGAATGATCTTTTTGGCTAAGTCCATCTTCGTGCGATTTACACACTAAAGACGGGCATCGGGGGCTTTCCCCCAGTCGATCGCGGGATTTTTTTTGTTAAGAAACGGTTACAAAAATGCAACCGCCAGTTTCATAACCGAATACGTTCAGATGAAGAGGATGAGTATCTGGACGAGTTTGCGCAGTTCGGCCAGCGCTTCGTGGATGTGGTACTCGACGGTTTTGAGCGAGATCCCGAGTTGTCGGGCGATTTCGGGCTGCGGGATTCCGTCGATGCGGCTCATGCGGAAGATGCGCTGCCGCTGCGGGGACATCTTGTCGACGGCCAGTTCGATCAGCAGCAGCAGATCCTTCTGGTCGATGCGGGCCGCGATGTCGTCGGAGACGAGTTCCGAGAGGTCGACCGCCTGGGAGGTTTGCTGGTAACGGGCATCGACGGCCTTGTGTTCGAAGCGGTCGAAGATGGCGTTTTTGGTCATCCGGAAGAGGTAGTTCTTGAACGAGCGGACGTTCTGGAGTGTTTCGCGGTTCTCCCAGATCTTGAGGAAGAGGTCGTGGGCGAGGTCTTCGGCTTCGGCGCGGTCTTTGAGCATGCAGCATGCGAAGGCCTCCACATGCGGGGCATGACGCATGTACAGCGTATCGAAAGCCTTGCAGTCGCCTTCGATCAGATCGTGCAGCAGCATTTCGTCTGTCGGAGCCATCGCGGACGGGATCTTTAAAACCTTTCATCTCCTCCGGAATCCGGCTTTTGTCTTTAGCCGCGGGGTGTCGGGCCCGGGCGTTGGCCGGTCGGAATAGAGTGCGGCAAAGCTATGCATAAATTTTTGTTTATCCAAAATTCTTTGATTTTCTGCCTGCTGCAGCGGCGTTTGTCACGAAAATGTAACATGGCGGCCGACCGCCCGCAGGGGACATCGATCCGGTGAGGCGGTGCAGAAAAGTCGATTTTCATTTGTCGCCTCGTCCGATTTTCGTATCTTTGTTTTCTCATCGATTTGTTATGAAGATCACCATCGTGGGTCCCGCCCACCCGTATCGGGGCGGTCTGGCATCGATTCTGGAGATTCTGGCGCGGACGTTCCAGCGCCGGGGCTCGCAGGTCGACATCCGAACCTTCACGCTGCAATACCCCTCACTGCTCTTCCCCGGGGAGAGCCAGACCGTGACGACCCCCGCCCCGGCCGATCTGCGCATCACGCGGTGTGTCAACTCGATCAACCCCTTCAACTGGCTGCGGGTCGGGGAGCAGATCCGGCGCGAGCGCCCCGACTTCGTGCTGATGAAGTACTGGACGCCCTTCATGGCCCCGTGCTTCGGGACCATTGCGCGCCTGGCCCGCCGCAACGGCCATACGCGGGTGCTGTGTCAGATCGACAACGTCGAGCCCCACGAACACCATCTGATCGATCGCCCCTTTAACCGTTATTTCCTGCACTCGGTCGACGGGTTCATCTACATGTCCGAACAGGTTCACCGCGAACTCGAGGCCTATACGCAGGTTCCGGCCCTCTTTTCGCCGCACCCGCTGTTTGAGAACTTCGGCCGGCGGGTCGACCGTTCGGAGGCGTGCGTGCGACTGGGGCTCGATCCGGCACTGCACTACGTGCTCTTCTTCGGGCTGATCCGCGACTACAAGGGGCTGGACCTGCTGCTCGAGGCGTGGGCGCGTCTGCGCAGCGAGGGCCGGACCGGCGGCCGACGGCTGATCGTGGCCGGGGAGTTCTACACGTCGAAGGAGCCCTACCTGCAGCAGATTGCCGCCCACGGCCTGCAGGAGGAGGTGCTGCTGCACGACCGTTTTGTGCCCGACGAGGAGGTGAAGTACTACTTTTCGGCGGCGGATTTCGTTGTGCAGCCCTACAAGACGGCCACCCAGAGCGGCGTGACCCAGATTGCCTATCAGTTCTGCGTGCCGATGGTGGTGACCGACGTCGGGGGGTTGGCCGAGATCGTACCTGACGGACGGGTCGGATACGTCTGCCGGCCGACGGCCGAATCGGTCGCCGAGGCGATCGAGCGGATGTATGCGGGCGACAGTCTCGAGCGGTTCCGGCAGAATTGTGTCGAGGAGCGGCGTCGCTTTTCGTGGGAGGAGATGTGCAACCGCATCACGGAGCTTTACGAGCGCGTGGCTGCCCGCTAGAGCCCGCCAGAGCCTGCCAGAGCCCGCTCGTCGTTCGCTCGTTGTCCGCTCGTTGCCCGCTTCTCGCTAGGGCCTGCCGCCTGCTAATTGCCTGCCCAACTTGCTAATTGCCAACCCTGCCCGCTAATTACTAGCCCAACCCGCCAGTTGCCCGCCCAGCCTGCCGCCTGCTAATTGCCCGTTGTCCGCCCGTTGTCCGCCCGTTGCCCGCCCGTTGCCCGCTTCTCGCTAGGGCCTGCCGCCTGCTAATTGCCCGTTGCCAGCCCAGCCTGCCGCCTGCTAATTGCCCGTTGCCCGCTCGTCGTCCGCTTCTCGCTAGAGCCTGCTGCCCGCACGTTGCTTGCCAGCCGCCGCATCCAGCCGTATCCAGCCGTATCCACTGGCATCCGCCGCATCCGCTGCATTCACCCCGCCATTTAGCCTGCCACTCTCTGCCCTTTGGCTCCAGCTCGCCAATTGGCCGCCGCATTTACCTTCATCCCCTTCCACGCACCCGCATTCCACGCACTCGCATTCCACGCACCCGCATTCCACGCACTCGCATTCCACGAAAACCCCCTGCCGGATTGATCCGACAGGGGGTCTCTTCATGGATTGGAGTAGTTTGGGCTACTTCTTGATATTGGGCAGTTCGAGGCCGTAACCCTTTCTGCGGTCTTCGAGCTTGAGGTAGAAGCTGAAGATGAATGCCAGCACGCCGAACGACGAGAAGATCACCATCGGCATGGTGTATCCGCCCGTTGCGTCGAGGACCTCACCGATAAGCAGCGGCACGAGGCAGAGACCGACGTTCTGGATCCAGAAGATCAGACAGTATGCCGAGCCGAGGATCTTGGCATCGATGATCTTGGGGACCGAGGGCCAGAGGGCTGCGGGGACAAGCGAGAACGAGACACCGAGCGTAACGACGAGCAGCAGGGCGAGCCACTTCGAGGGGAAGGCCGGAAGCAGGAACGCAAAGCTCAGGTGGCAGGCGATCATGATGACGGCGCCGATCATGAGCATCGTGGCGCCCTTGCCGCGGAAG
Organism: uncultured Alistipes sp.; assembly: GCA_938014215.1. Lineage (GTDB taxonomy): Bacteria > Bacteroidota > Bacteroidia > Bacteroidales > Rikenellaceae > Alistipes. The sequence goes on from CALLRW010000032.1 coordinate 93,124, forward strand.
TCGAGCATGGCGCCGAGGAACGGCGTGAGGATCATGGCCAGAATGGGGAAGCAGCTGAAGAGGCGCGAAGCCGATTCGGCATCGATCTGCAGGGTCACCTCGAGGAAGTTGGGGGCATAGCGCTGGAAGGGGAAGATGGCCGAGTAGTAGAGCACGCAGAGCAGGGCCACGAGCCAGAACATCTTGCTGCGGAAGATCATGCCCAGGTCACGGACATGGAACTCCTCGTCGGAGGATTTCTGCTCCTTCATTTCGCCGGCGGCGATGAGCTGTCGGTCGAGTTTTCGGTCCATGTAGACGAAGACGGTGAAGCACAGCAGGCCGATGATGAGCAGCACGGTGCAGAATGCGACGGGGGCGACGACCGACTTGTCGAAGTGGTTCGAGATCATCGGGGCGAGCCACATGACGGCGAAGACACCCAGTCGGGCGATGGCCATCTCGAGGCCCATTGCCAGAGCCATCTCCTTGCCTTCGAACCACTTGGCGATGGCTTTGGAGACGGTCGTACCGGCCATTTCGCACCCGCAGCCGAAGATCATGAATCCGAGCGAAGCCATTTTGGCGCTGCCGGGGAAGGCAACCCACCAGCTGTTGAGCCACTCGTTGAGGGCGGTTGCCTGGAACCAGTCGGAGATGCCGATGAACTTGATCGAGGCGCCGATGACCATCAGCGAAGCGGAGAGCAGGCCCGTGAAGCGGATGCCCATCTTGTCGAGGATGATTCCGGCGAAGATCAGGAAGAAGAAGAATACGTTGAGGAAGTATTCCGAGGCGGCATAGGTTCCGAAGGTGCTGCTGTCCCAGCCGCGGGCCGATTCGATGAGGGACTTGAGCGGGGACATCACGTCGACGAACATGTAGCCGAAGAACATCATCAGGGCGATGAGCACCAGAGCTGTCCATCTCGCCGCGGGCGAGTCGTTGAGTTTGCGTTGGATGGTTGCTGTCATGTTGTTATTTGTTTTGAGTTAGTCTTCGATCGAGGCGTAGTGCTTGAGCACCTCGTAGGCCTGCGTAATACCGAGTTCGCCGGCCTTCGAGAGGTCGAGACAGCCCTTTCGGGTATCCTTCATGAAGATCTGGATCACGCCGCGGTTGTAGAAGGCCTCGGCGAAAGCCGGGTTGAGTTCGATGGCCTTCGAGTAGTCCTCGTAGGCTTCGGGGAGGTTGCCCGAGAGGGCCTGGAGGTTGGCCCGGTTGTAGTAGGCTTCGGCGAAGGTGGGGTAGAGCTTGATGGCCTTGTTGAGGTCGGCCACGGCTTCGTCGTAGCTGTACGTGCGTTTCGAGTTGTTGTTCAGCCGGTTTGCGGGGTCCGAATCGATCGTGATCCGCTGATAGGAGTTGTCGATCGAGGAGATGAAGTCGATCATTTCGGCGCGGGTGGTCGAACGGTTCAGATAGAGGAACGGGTTCGAGGGGTTCTGCTCGATGGCCGACGAGTAGGTGTTCACCGAGTTGGTGTACTGCTTGATGAGCGACTGCGTGACGCCGCGTTCGAAGAGCAGCGTCCACGAGGCGTCGCCGCTCTTCATGCGTTGGACATACTCCTTGTCGAGCATCACGAGCGTATCGGGGGCGATGTTCGACTCGCGGCACGAGAGGGCGAGCAGGTCGTTTCCGATGCGGCGTTTGAAGTCCTCGATACGCTGCGGGCGATAGGGCAGCGGCTCCTGGAGCGAGTCGGGGCGCAGCAGGGTGAACTTGTAGAGCGGCAGCAGACGCATCTCCTCGCGGCCGCCGTTGGGGCCGGAGATGCGGTCGAAGTTGTTTCCGGCCAGTTCGCTGTCGAACGACAGCAGACGGTCGAAACGCTGCGTGGTATCGGCGAAGATCGAGTAGGTGCTGTCGCTGAGGCGGGCACGATACTCGGCGATCTTTTTCTGGGCGGTTTCGCGGTCGCTTTTGGCCCCTTTGGGATCCCGGAGCAGTTCGCGGAGCTGACCGCGGTAGAGGTATGCGTTCGCGAAGTCGGGATAGAGCCGGATGGCTTCCGAATAGTCCTTGACGGCCGCTTCGATTTCGCCCAGCTGGGCATGGACGCCGGCGCGGTTGTAGTAGACCAGCACGTTGTTGGGCGAGTAGAGGGCCACGCGGTCGTAATCCTCCAGGGCGCGGTTGTAGTCGCCGATCTGGGTGCGCAGCATGGCGCGGTTGAAGTAGGTGAGCGAGTTGGTCGAATCGAGCTGGATGACGCGGTCGAAGTCCTTCAGGGCGAGCATCGGTCGGTTCGTGGCATTGTAGACCAGCGCGCGGTTGAAGAACGAGAGCAGATAGGTCGAGTCGCACTCGATGGCCTTGTTGAAGTCGGCTTCGGCTTCGGGATATCGGTGTTGTTCGAGATAGAGACCGCCGCGGCGGTTGTAGCCGTTGGGGCTTTCGCGATTGGTCCGGATGGCGGTATTGAAGTTTTCGTAGGCGCTGACGGTATCCTTGAGGTGGAGGTAGCTCAGTCCGCGGCAGATGTAGGCATCGGCGACCTTGTTTTCCTGGCGGATGAACTTGTCGAAATCGGCGATGGCCTCCTTGAACTGCTGGTTGAGCAGCCGGGTGACGCCGCGGCTGTAGTAGGGGCCGGGCAGATCGGGCCTCAGTTCGATGGCTTCACGGAAGTCCTGCAGGGCGTCGTCGTAGTTTCCCAGACGCGAGCGGGTGATGGCGCGGTAGGTATAGGCCTGGGTGTAGACGGGGTTGAGGCGGATGGCGGTCGAGAAGTCCTCCTCGGCGCCGAGCAGGTCGTCGAGGTTGTACTTGGCGATTCCGCGCAGGAAGTACCCCTCGAAGGCATCCTCCTCGAAACGCAGCAGGATGTTGAGCGTACGGATGGCCTCCTGATAGTTGTTGTTCATCATGCACGTGCGGCCGACCCAGAAGAAATACTCCCGGTTGTACTGGGCATTGGCACGGGGTCCGCACCAGAGGGCGATCGCCGTCAGGAGGGCGATGATGAACTTGCGCATGTTTCGAATTTCTGTTTTAAACGTCCTTTGCGGGGGCTTTATTGTTTTCGGGCGGAGCTTCCGGGGACGGGTTTCTCCGCATTCGGGTCGTTGTTCTTTCGGACGGAGCTTCCGGGGACGGGTTTCTCCGCATTCGGGTCGTTGTTCTTTCGGACGGAGCTTCCGGGGACGGGTTTCTCCGCATTCGGGTCGTTGTTTTTTCGGGCGGAGCTCCCGGGGCGGGTTTCTCCGCATTGGGGTCGTTGTCTTTCGGGCGGGCGAAGGGTTTATTCGAGTTCGTAGCCGAACCGTCGGAGCTGACGGTCGTTGTTTCGCCAGTCCTCGCTGACCTTGACGAAGAGCTGCAGGAAGACCTTCTTGCCGAGGAACTGCTCCATGTCTTCGCGGGCGGCCTGACCGACGCGTTTGAGTTTTTCGCCCTTGTGACCGATGATGATCCCCTTCTGTGAGTCGCGCGAGACGTAGATCGTGGCGCTGATTCGGTCGATTTCGGGTTCCTCCTTGTAGGAGTCGATGGCGATTTCGCAGCAGTAGGGGATCTCCTTGTCGTAGAAACGGAGGATCTTTTCGCGGATGATCTCCGAGGCGAAGAAACGGAGGGTTTTGTCCGTGAGGGTATCCTTCGGGTAGAAGGCGGGTCCTTCGGGGAGCAGTTCGAGGATGGTCTTGAAGAGACCCTCGATGTTGAACTGCTCTTTGGCCGAGACGGGGACGATGCGGGCATCGGGGAGGATCTGGTGCCACTTTTCGACCAGAGCGTCGAGCGCCGCGGGGTTCGAGAGGTCGATCTTGTTGATGACGACGATGGTCGGAATGGCGCTGTGGCGGATATTGCCGAGGATTTCGGCTGCGCGGTCCGACTGTTCGACGGTATCGGTGACATAGAGGATGATGTCGGCGTCGGTCAGGGCGCCGTTGACGAACTTCATCATCGACTCCTGGAGTTTGTAGGCGGGTTTGAGGATACCCGGCGTATCGGAGTATACGATCTGGAAGTCGTCACCGGAGACGATACCCATGATCCGGTGTCGGGTAGTCTGCGCCTTGGAGGTGATGATCGAGAGGCGTTCGCCGACGAGGGCGTTCATGAGGGTCGATTTCCCGACGTTTGGATTACCGATGATATTTACGAAGCCCGATTTGTGCATAAAGGTACTCTTTTTCGGAGATGGTTCGGGCAAAGATACGGATAAAAAGCCACCTCTGCAACTGCCGGCGGGTGATTTTACCGGCAGAAAATACCGTTTCCCGGGGGTGAATTGTCCTTTGGAAACGAAAAAGCGACCTTCGCCCAAACGCGAAGGTCGCTCTATAGGGTGTAACAGGGAATTGTGCGGGCGGCTGCGGTTGCGCTTCCTTTTGCTGCCCCCCCCTCTCTCTGGCCCCCGGGTTAGCGGCGGCGCATCATGCCGGGCATTTTGGGGATCTTCATGCCGCCTCCGGCTACGGCCTTCATCATCTTGCGGGTGTCGTCGAACTGCTTCATCAGGCGGTTGACATCGGCCACGGTCGTGCCCGAACCCTTGGCGATACGTTCGCGCCGGCGGGCGTTGATGATCTCGGGGTGTTCGCGCTCGGCGGGGGTCATCGACGAGATGATGGCCTCGGTCTGTTTGAAGACATCGTCCGGAATGTCGACATTCTTCAGCAGCTTGCCCATGCCGGGGAGCATCGAGGCCAGATCCTTCAGGTTGCCCATCTTCTTGATCTGCTGGATCTGTGCGATGAAGTCGTTGAAGTTGAACTGATCCTTGACGAGTTTTTTCTTGAGTTTGCGGGCCTCCTCCTCGTCGAACTGCTCCTGGGCGCGCTCGACGAGCGAGACGACGTCACCCATGCCGAGGATACGGTCGGCCATACGTTCGGGGTGGAATACCTGGAGGGCATCCATTTTCTCGCCGCTGGAGATGAACTTCAGGGGCTTGTTGACCACCGAACGGATCGAGATGGCGGCACCGCCGCGGGTATCGCCGTCGAGTTTGGTGAGGACGACGCCGTCGAAATCCAGCCGGTCGTTGAACTCCTTGGCGGTGTTGACGGCATCCTGACCGGTCATGGCGTCGACGACGAAGAGGGTTTCCGAGGGTTTGATGGCGGCCTTGATGGCTGTAATCTCCTGCATCATGGCCTCATCGACGGCCAGACGTCCGGCCGTATCGACGATGACGACGTTGTAGCTCTTCTGACGGGCGTATCGGATGGCGTTTTCGGCGATCTGGACGGGGTTTTTGTTGCCCTCCTCGGTGTAGACCTCGACGCCGATCTGGCTGCCGAGGACCTTCAGCTGATCGATGGCGGCGGGACGATATACGTCGCCGGCGACGAGGAGCACCTGTCTTCCCTTTTTGCTTTTGAGCAGGGCGGCGAGTTTTCCGGAGAAGGTCGTCTTACCGGATCCCTGCAGACCGGCGATCAGCACGACGGCGGGGTTTCCTTCGAGGCGGATATCGGTGGCCGTACCGCCCATCAGGGCGGCGAGTTCGTCGCGGACGATCTTGGTCATCATCTGCCCGGGCTTGACGGCCGTGAGGACATTCTGACCGAGTGCCTTCTGTTTGACCTCGTCGGTGAACGACTTAGCGACCTTGTAGTTGACGTCGGCGTCGATCAGGGCGCGGCGGATCTCCTTGAGGGTTTCGGCGACATTGATCTCGGTGATACGGCCTTCGCCCTTGAGGATTTTGAACGACCGTTCGAGTTTATCGGTAAGGTTTTCGAACATGATAGTTTCGCGCGTTATTGATTCTGATGCGCAAAGTTAATAAGAAAATCAGAAAGCGCAATCCGCAGTTGGAAAATTGTGCGTGCCGCGGGGAGCCGGGACGAGTTGCGGGGAGCTGTGACGAACTGTGAAGGGCCGTGGCGGGTTGTAAGGTGATGAGGCGAACTGCGGGGGCCGAGGCGAGTTGCCGACGCGAGTGCGAGGTGTTGTGTGTGGGGGCGGGATGCAGCGGGGAGCCCGAGAAACCCGAGAACCTCGAAGAGCCCACGGAGCCCGGCAGCCCGAAGAACTCGAGCTCTCTCACGGAACCCGAGGAGCCCGGCAACCCGAAGAACTCAAGCCCCCCCTCACGGAGCTCAGGAAACCCCGGAGGCGCCTCAGCGGAGCAGACCGGCCTCGTAGTAGATGACGATCTGTTCGATCATGCGGTCTTCGCCCTCCTTGTCATACTGCGACTTGAGGTCCTGCCCGAAGATTTTGGAGACGCCCTGCCAGAAACCGGCGACGAAACCGCCGCGGAACTCCTTGAGGACCTCGTAGGCGGTGTATTCGGTTTCGCGGTCGATGAGTTTGAGCAGGACACGCCCCTGGGTGCGGGTCATGTGTTTCAGCACGGGGGTGTACTCCTCCTTGATTTCGTTGTATACCTGTTTGATATAGGCTTTCTGGGACTTTTTGTCCGGGAGACGGCACAGCTCCTCCTCCATGGATGCCATCTTGGCGCGGGCGATTTTGGCGATGGGGTAGACCTTCTTGACGGCATCGACCAGCCGGCGGTAGCGTCTCAGGTCGACCGGGCGGCTGAAGACGTAGACCGGCAGGACATGCACCAGCGGAATCGAGTCACCGTTTTTCTCGACCTCCCACTCCTGGTGCCAGAATCCGCGGCCGCCCTGGGCCCGCACTTCGGGAATCAGGGCGATGAGCAGAGCGATGAGGAGGATCCCTTTTTTCATGGTCATCGAAATTCGTGCAGCGACCCCGTACATCGGGGTCCGTTCCGGTAAAAAACGTCGGCGGGAGTTTGCTTATTGCCCGCGACTTTTCGTATCTTTGCCGGCGTTGATACCCTGCAAATATATATAAACTTCGTATCAGAAGCAAATCGGCCGCCTGTCGGGTCTTCCCGGCGACCGGACGACGGATGCGATCGGGGTATCGTCATTCGATAAAAAGGAGAAAAAGATGCTTGAAAAAGGACTTTCGGCCCGCAGCGTTACGACGGTGACTGCGGAGAAGACGGCCGCCGCGATGGGATCGGGCGACCTTCCGGTATTTGCCACGCCGGCGATGGTGGCGCTGATGGAGCATGCGGCGATGACGGCCGTGGCCGGCGAGTTGCCGGAGGGGTCGACGACGGTCGGCTCGGAGATGAACACCACCCACCTGAAGCCTTCGGGACTCGGGGCGGAGATCACCGCCACGGCGGTGCTGACGGCCGTCGAGGGGCGCAAACTGACCTTCAACGTCGGGGCCCGCGACGAGGGGGGCCTGATCGGCGAGGGGACCCACATCCGCTACATTGTCGACCGGACGAAGTTCATGGCCAAACTGGGCTGATCGGCGACGCTGACGGTCCGACCGGCACGCGACCGGACGCGAAAGAGGCTGCCTCCTGCGGGAGACAGCCTCTTCTGTTTGGTCCTTGGAGCGGGCTTTTCAGGCTCCGATTCCGACGAGCAGGTGCTCGATCCAGATGACGAGGATACCGGCGGCATACCCGGCCAGGGCCAGCAGCGAGATCCGCTTGAGATACCATCCGAAGTTGATCTTTTCGAGACCCATGGCGACGACACCGGCGGCCGAACCGATGATGAGCAGGCTTCCGCCGACGCCGGCGCAGAAGGTCAGCAGATGCCAGAACAGCCCGTCCTGGACGAAGGCCTGGGTGAACGCCGGATCGGCGCTGGCGGCTACGGCGGCGGCATCGGCGACGGGATACATGCCCATGCAGGCGGCGACGAGCGGGACGTTGTCGACCACCGACGAGAGCAGACCGATGGCACCGGCGATGGTGAACGATTCGTGGACGTTCCGGTCGAGCCAGTCGGCCACGTCGGTCAGCACGCCGGCGGTCTGGAGGGCGCCGACGGCCATGAGGATCCCGAGGAAGAAGAGGATCGTGGGCATGTCGATGTGTTTGAGGACCTTGGCCACACGGGGCTGGATCGACTCCTCCATGTCGCGGATGCTGCGTTTGCGGTAGTAGATCAGTTCGGAGAGGATCCACATGAAGCCCAGCGAGATCATCATTCCCATGTAGGGCGGGAGGTTGGTCAGGCTCTTGAAGAGGGGGACGAACAGCAGGCTGAGGATTCCGATGACGAGCATGAACCGGCGCAGGCGGGGGCCGATGTTCTGGGGGCATCCGGTCGGGAGCACCGTGGTGGAGACGGGTATGGCGGGGGTATTTCCGACATACCGCGAAGCGATGAGCGTGGGGACGATGACCGATACCAGACAGGGCAGGAAGAGGTTTTCGACGAGGTTTACGGAGGTGACGTTGCCGCGCATCCAGAGCATGATAGTCGTGACGTCACCGATCGGCGACCAGGCACCGCCGCTGTTTGCGGCGATGACGATGACTCCGGCGAAGATCCACCGTTCGTGTTTGTCGGCGATGAGTCGGCGCAGGAGCATGACCATGATGATGGTTGTGGTCATGTTGTCGAGGGCGGCGGACATGAAGAAGGAGAGCAGGGCGAGGATCCAGAGGAGTTTGTGGCGGTTGTGGGTTTTGATGTGTTCGGTGATGACGCAGAAACCGCCGTAGCAGTCGATCAGGTCGACGATGGTCATGGCACCGATCAGGAAGACGAGAATTTCGCAGGTGTCACCCAGTTGGTCGACGAGTTCGTGTTGGATATTTGGGTCATTGCCATGGAGGCTGAAGAGGGTCCAGATGGCGCCGGCCATGAGCAGGGCGACAGCCGACTTGTCGATTCGAGTTTTGTGCTCGAGGGCGATGAAGATGTACCCTACGACGAAGAGCAGAATCATGGAAGTGATCATGAGTAAAGCGAAATTTATGGTTAAGGTTTGCAGCGGGGGTGCTGCATGAACCGTGCGCAAATATAGTATTTTTTGGAGGGCGGGACTTTTTTTTGTAAAAAATTCGTTATCTTTGTGCCGCTTACGAGCAAGAGATTGAGCTGTGGTGTAATGGTAACACAGCAGATTTTGGTTCTGTCGTTCTGGGTTCGAATCCCGGCAGCTCAACCTGAAAAAGGTGATCCTCAGAGGGGATCACCTTTTTTTGATGGGTTGTGTTGTGGCAACGGCGGAGTCTTCCTGCTTTCTTTCTGTTTTCTTTCCTGCCCGAGCCGCCTGCCGACCCTTCTCAGCCGGCCGTTTTGTCGGAGAGCCTTCTGCCTGGCCCTTTGCCGAAGCACTTCCTTCCTGCCCGAGCCGCCTGCCGACCTGCAGCCGACCCTTCTCAGCCGGCTGTTTTGCCGGAGAGCCTTCTGCCGGGCCCTTTGCCGAAGCACTCCCTTCCTGCAGGAGCCGCCTGCCGACCCGCTGCCGACCCTTCTCAGCCGGCCGTTTTGCCGGAGAACCTTCTGCCGGACCCTTTGCCGAAACACTTCCTGTGTTCCGGAGTTGCCTTCCGGAGCTGCCTTCCGGAGCTCTCGGCCGACCTGCTGCCGACCCTTCTCAGACGGCCGACCCGCAGCCGACAAATTCCCGATCGGGCGATTCCGTCAACCGGTTCCGTCGACCGTTTCCGTCAATCTTTACCGTTGACCGGCTTTTCGTTTGCCGGCCGTCTCTCGACGGCCGCCGGGGATTCGGCCTCATCCTTTTCCGGAAGGGGCCCGCAAGCGGTCTGCTCGCAGCCGCAACGGGTCCGGCTGTCGATGCTGGAGGAGAAGAAGGCGAGGGTTTCGAGATCGGTCTCGTGGGCCGATTCCTGCTTTTTATCCATTTTTTCGAACTATTTTTTGTGCCTGCCGCGGGTGACGAGCGAAGCGATCCACAGCAGGAAGATGGCGCCGATGACGGCCGAAGCGAGGCTTCCGAGTGTTCCGACGGGGATCCATCCGATGAGCGAGAGGAGCCATCCGCCGAGCATGCCGCCGATCAGGCCGACAATCAGGTTGATGATCAGTCCCGAGCCGGAGCCCTTGACGATGAGGTTGGCGATCCATCCGGCCGCCAGACCGATGAGTAGATACCAGATGAAATACATAGGCGAAGAAGTTGGTTACGGATCGGGCGGTGCAAAATCCGTTCCGAACTCTTGGCCGGTCGTTACCCTGCGGTTCAGACTCCGTACTTGAGGGCTTTGGCGAGCTGATCGGGGCAGGAGGTTCCCTTTCCGTGGCAGTCGATGCCCTCGAGGCGGGCGATCACCTCGTCGACCTTCATGCCGCAAACGAGTGCGGCGACGCCCTGGGTGTTGCCGTCGCAGCCGCCGGTAAAGCGTACCTTGCGGAGGATTCCGTCTTCGATTTCGATATCGATCTGCCGCGAGCAGGTGCCCTGGCAGCGGTGAGAGATCTTCTGAATCATGGCTGTCGTTTGTTTGTGTTTTCAGCGGGCAAAGATACGAAAGTCGGTTGGATAAAAAAAGAGAGCCGCATCGTGTGATGCGACTCTCGGATCTCGGGTTTCCGGATGCGAAGTCCGGTATCCGGCTACTGGCGCTGCAGGTCGGAGTTGTCGGCGACGACCATGTTCTTGTCGATGCGCAGCGTGACGTTGCTGTCGACCTCGATGAGGAGGGTTGTCTCCTTGATCTCCTTGACGGTACCGTAGATACCGCCGGCGGTAATGATCTTGTCCCCCTTTTTGAGGCCGTCGCGGAAGGCCTGCATCTGTTTGCGGCGCTTGGCCTCGGGACGCCACATGAAGAGCCAGAGGACGAGCACCATGAGGATGATCATGATGATGAAGCTGTACTGCTGCATGAAGCCCGGCTGGGGTTCAGCGGGCACTGCCTGAAGAAGATTGATCATACGGTTATTCGTTTTTAAGTAAAAAATTCGGACGTTTAGAAAACTTAACGCGACAAAGATAGAAAATATTGTCGAAAAAACAAGGGTTTAATGCACGTCGGCCTCGACAAAGAGTTTGAGCGAGCCTTTGGCGCCGCCGAAAAGGATCTCCATTTGTTTGAGCTGCCATCCGAATTCGCCGCGGGAGTCGAACGTCATCTCCATGCGGCGCATTTCGCCGGGCGGAACGGGCTGAGCCTCATAGTCGAGCGACGTGCAGCCGCAACTGCGGCGGGTCGTGACGATGATCAGCGGTTTGCGGGTTTGGTTTTCGAGGCGGAGCTGTTTCACGGCGATTTCGCCCGATCCGAGACGACCGAACCGGATGGTATCCGTACCGCCGTGGACAAGCATCGAGTCCGTGACGGCGATGATCTGCCCCTTTCCGGCGGAGGAGAGTTCCGGGGCGGGTCGGTTCAGGTTCCGGCACGCCGAAAGTCCGGCCAGCAGGATAACTGCCGGCAGGGCATATCGGAGGAGTCTTCGCAGGGGAGTCATACGGGTCTGTATCGGGTCAGCGTCGGTTTTTTCCGGAATCGCGTCGTGCCTGTATCGGGTCTGTATCGGGTCTGTATCTGATCCACGTCGGGCCTGTGTCGGATCAGACCGGATTCGCGCCGGGCTTTTCCGGATTCACGTTGTGCCTGTATCGGGTCTGTATCGTATCTTTATCGTATTCGCGTCGTGCTTTCGTCGGGCCTGTATCGGGTTCGCGTCGTGCTTTTGTCGGGGCTGAGGTCGGATTCGCGTCGGATTGGCACCAGATAGGCCCCGGGTCAGATCAGACCGCGACCGGCCTTTTTGATGCGGCCCTCTTCGGTGAGCGATGCGACGATCTTGTCGAGCACGCCGTTGATGAAGGTGCTGCTGCCGGGTGTGGAGTAGAACTTCGAGATCTCGATCCACTCGTCGAGGGTCACCTTGACGGGGATCGACGGGAAGGAGGTGAGCTCGGCGATGGCCGTAGCGAGGATGAGGTTGTCCATGAAGACGATCCGCTCGACATCCCAGTTCGAGGTAAACTTCTCGATGTAGTCCTGATAGGCGTTGAAGTTGACCAGTGTCTTTTCGAAGAGGGTCTTGACGAATTCGGGATCCTCCTCGCTCTTGAACTTGGGCGGGACGCGGATTTCGGTATGGGAGGCTCTCAGGCCGGCGAGCGTTCGGAGGATCATCATGATGATGAAGGGCAGGTCGTCGCTCCAGAGGATGGAGATCTCCTCGAGAGCGTCGTCGAGAGCGTCGCAGTTCTGCAGCTCCTTGAAGAACTCCTCGACGAGCTGCTTGTCCTCCTCGAACGAGCGGCTTTGGCGCTGCATGTACTCCTTGTAGTAATCGCTCTGGGTGAGTTGGGCATAGAGGGTCCGGATCAGTTCGGGATACTGGCTCCAGCCGAGTTTGCGTGCGGCGATGCGGTCATTGACGGAGTCGCTGTTGGCGATGGTGCGGATGACGACGTTGTCGACGAACTTGGTATTGGGGTTGAGGTCCTCGTAGGTGGGGAGTTTTTTCTGTCTGGCGAGTTGCTGCCGCTGTTCGGCGTAACGGGCGACCTCTACGGGGAGGATCAGGATCTGGAAATAGAGGTCATAGGCCTTGTCAACGGAGGCCATCAGCGTTTTTTCCGAAGCCATCATGTTGTCGGCACCCGACTTGATGTGTGCGAACAAAGCCTTGATGACCTTGATGCGGAGTAATCTTCTGCTCAACATATATAGAACGATGTTTTTCGGGCGCAAAGGTAGTGAAAAGGGTGTAAAAAATGAAAAATTTCGCATTAAATTCCTAATTTTGCAACCGTATGGAACAGATAGAAGAAAAACAGCCTTACGACGTGATCGTCATCGGGGCGGGTGCCGCGGGACTGATGGCGGCGGGCACGGCGGCCCAGAACGGGCGCCGGGTGCTCTTGCTGGAGAAGATGGAGAAGTCGGGCCGCAAGGTCCGCATTACGGGCAAGGGGCGCTGCAACGTCACCAATGCGCGGCCGGCGGAGGAGTTTGCCTCGCAGGTGCGGACCAATGCGGCGTTTTTTGCGCCGGCCTTTGCGGAGTTCAACAACCGGGCGACGATCCGCTTTTTCGAGCGCCGCGGCGTGAAGCTCGAGATCGAGCGCGGCGAACGGGTCTTCCCGAAGAGCGGCAAGGCGTGGGACATCGCCAACGCGCTGCTGGACTACTGCGTGGACAACGGCGTGAAGATTCTCTACGATACGCGCGTGACGGGGATCCTGACCCTGGCCGGGAAGGTCTTCGGCGTGAAGTATGTCAACAAGCGGGGCTTCGAGCGCAAGGAGGAGTGCCCGCAGGTGATCCTGGCCACGGGCGGGGTCTCCTATCCGGCGACGGGATCGACGGGTGACGGCTACGCCTTTGCCGCCGACCTGGGTCACACGATCGAGCCGCTGCGGCCGTCGCTCACGCCGCTGGTCTCGACGCACCCCATGGTGCGGAGCCTCCACCGGCTGCTGCTGCGCAACATCCGTGCGACACTTTATATAGATAACGAACCCGTGCGCGAGGAGTTCGGCGAGCTGGGCTTTTCGGATCGGGGCATTGAGGGGGCCGTAGCGCTGCGGATGAGCCGCGATGCGGTCGACGCGCTGATCGACGGCCGGCGGGTGAAGCTGGTTGTCGACCTGAAGCCGGCGCTGACGGAGGAGGTGCTGCGCGAGCGTATCGCCCGCGAGCGGGCCGAGATGGCGCCGACGGAGTTCTTCGGCGAACTGCTTCGCAAGCTGGTTCCGCAGCCGATGGTGCTGCCGCTGGCGCGCGAGCTGGACATCCACTCGAAGGACTACGTCTCGAAGATCACCGACGAACAGGTCACGCGGCTGATCCGCACGTTGAAGGGGCTGACCTTCCCCATCACGGACTACGCGCCGTTCGAATATGCCGTGACGACGGCTGGCGGCGTACGATGCGACGAGGTGAACCCGCAGACGATGGAGTCGCTGAAGGTTCCGGGGCTCTACCTGGCGGGCGAGGTGCTGGACATCGATGCCAACACGGGGGGCTATAACCTCCAGATCGCCTTTTCGACGGGGCGCCTGGCGGGGCAACTGAGGAAACGACCGCAATGACACTGCTGAAACATCACCTCTCGTGGCACCTTCCGCGGCGGGTGGCCGAGTTGCGCAACCGCCTTTCGCGGGCGCGCTACTTCCGGGGACACGGGGTCCATTCGCCCTTTGTCTACGACATCGTGCGGGAGGTCTTCATGCGCAGCGAGCTGCTGCCGGGCGACCGGAGCCTCTACGCGGGTCTGCTGTCGGCGGGGGTTTCCCACCGGCGGGCCGTGCAGTTGCAGAATCTGGCGATCCATTGCGGCTATGCGACCTACGGCATGAATCGTGCGGATGCGGATCTGTGCATCGCCACGCGCGATCTGCCGCGAGCCGAGACGCTGTCGCTGGTGCGTGCGGCGGCCGAAGGGGGGCATACCGTAGCGGTGTTGTCACCCTACGAGGGGCGCGAACGACAGGCGATGTGTGCGCAGATTGTGGCGGGTCACCGGTCGACTACGGTCGATAACCGGGCCTACCTGCTGATATTCAACAATTATTTACCGAAACAACATTTCCGGATATGAAAGTATATACGAAGACGGGCGATCGGGGACAGACCTCGCTGATCGGCGGAGAACGGGTTTCGAAGACCGATGAGCGGGTCGAGGCCTACGGTACGGTGGACGAACTGAGTGCCTTTGCGGCGCTGCTGACGGACGAACTGCGGGGCGATGCGGCCTTGAGTGGGACGGTCGACGATCTGAACCGGATTCTGTCGCGGCTGATGACGGTCGAGGCGCTGCTTGCGGCGGACGAGACGGGGCGCGGAAAGCTTACGCCGCTGCCTGAGGAGACAGTCGCGTGGCTTGAGGGGCGGATCGACGCGATGCAGGCGACGCTGAAGCCGATCGACAAGTTCACGATTCCGGGGGGACACCGGGCCGTATCGCTGAGCCATGTCTGCCGGACGGTCTGCCGGCGTGCGGAGCGTGCGGCGCTGCGTGCGGACGCGAAGTACGGTGTGGATCCGACGGCGCTGGTCTTTCTGAACCGTCTGTCGGACTATTTCTACGTGCTGGGGCGGATGCTGACGGTGCACTACGGCGTTGAGGAGACGCTGTGGATTCCCTGACGGAGATTGTCGGGACGCAGCGAGAAACGTCCTGCACCCCGTGTAAAAGTGAGGAGCGACCCGTCGGGGCCGCTCCTTTTGTTTGATTTATTCTCTTGGAATTGGAATATTTTTTAAAGTGATGGTCGCAATTCCGTAAGTGGGAACCATGGGATCGAGATCTCGGAAAGGAATAGTGATCCTCGAAATTATGGTGGCATATTCATCCACATTCTTTAATGTAATAATTCCTTTAATTGTGATTTCCTTTGGGAACGAAAAGTATTCTCCAGTACTAGCCACACCATCAACAATTTTGTCCGACATATTGATAATCATATTCCTGGATGAGGGCGAATAATGGTTCCCTTCGTCATCGAATGCTTCAGCACGATAAACATGGCCGACGACAGACTCATCTGTATGTACCAGAGGCATAAGATCCTTGTTGGTATAGTTGGTGATTGTAAAATGTACAAAGACATTAGATCCTTGTGTTATGCAACGCTTGAATTTTAACTCAATTCCGGGTGCGGAGCATGTTGCAGAGGCCGTTTGGGCGAATGAAGCCGTTGAGATCAGCGTGAAGGCGATCAGTAAAGAAAAGAATTTTTTCATGGTAAAAGGGATTTTTGGGGTAATGAGTTGAAAGCGTGTTTTATTGGGCCGTGGGGAATTGCAGGTTCCGGAACGAGAATTTGTCACCCTGGAACCGGGCCGTTGGATTTCCGAAATAGGGGATTTCGATGAGGCTGAAGGCGGTGGCATATTCGTTCAGCCCGCGAACGGTTATCCGGAACTTGACGGGGATTCCTGCGGGGAGATCGATTCCCGATCCGAAGACGCTGCCGGGAGTCAGAACGGTGACGTTTCCCATGTCTATCTGGATATTTTCAAACGTATAGAAATCACCTTCGTCGTCGATGAACCTGATTTCGCGACGATTCAGTGTAAACTCCTTGGCATCGATCTTTCCATACCAGGTGATGGTGCCGACGATCGTAGCGACGCCGTTTTCGACACTCATCCGTTTGGCAATCATCTCCAGATCGGGGGTTGCGGAGTTGAATCGGACCTGGGCCTGCAGATTGTTTCCGGTGAAAGCAAGAAGGATCAGCCCGATGGCTGTTAAAATCTGTTTCAGTTTCATTTCTTGTAACGGGTATTTGAGGATTATGGGGATTCTGTTCAGGTGGGTTCTATCAATTCCATTTTTTATTTCTTGCATAAGGCAGCAGAACCCTTTAACTGTCTTGAGCAAGATAATCTTGCGTAAAGTTTACGGGGGATAAAACCAAATGTATAAAAGAAGAGCAGCGACAGAAAGATAGGTAACCGGTATATATCAAACGGTTAGCAGCACGATACCCCCAGATGCGCCGCGAAACCAAATGTTACTTCAACATTACTTTCGTGTTACATTCGAACGAGATTTGAACGCAGTGTTCGACCCCTGATGTTACATCGCCTCCGAAAACGGTCAGAAACGGCCAAATTTCGGAGGCTTTTTGATGTCTGCAAGCGTCGGTCGGATTTGTGCCGAAGGTCGTTTGTGCCGCGATTTCAACCATTGGCAGGCGTGTACAGGTGAGGCCGTCATGCCGTCGGTCGAGTATCGTATTTTTATCGTTCAAACGGCCGTTCAAACCCTCTCCAAACAAAGCAAGGTCGTTCTGCCATTTCGGCAGTCATGTTCTATGATCTGAGATTTAGACGGCCACAAAAACGGCCGTTAAAACTGCCTCTGTTTTTTCGTGTTTCAAAACGAAATATTCACGTTAAACAGCCATTAAGACTGCCAAAAACGTGAAAAAGAGATGCCCTAAACTAACCTTTAACTACCGAAAACCGTGCAAAAATGCAGGAAAATGGCGGTATGTGTACCCCCTTAATGACACACTTTTTACAAATTTCAATCGCTTATTTTCTGTATAATCGTCTAAAAAACAGCGATAACCGTTCAAGTTACCGCTGTTTGCTGTTTGAAAAAGTGCGCGAGACACACTTTTATCCCATCGTGTTGAACCTCACACTCGCCTTTACTAATGCCAGCGCGCGGATCGAGTCTGCTGGAATCTCTTTTGGTGAATGGTGTGGGTTGTGGCTGACGAGCCGAACGAAACGGTTGTCGTCTGCCCTTTGTATGTACTTGATGGTGATGTAATTTTCGCCATCGAGCGTGAACGAAAGTAGATACATCTCGCCCCATAATATATTGCTCGCGGTATAGGGAATCTCCTTATATAATACGATGTCTCCACTCTTCAGAAGCGGATACATAGAGTCTCCGCGAACATATAATGCCCCGTCGCACGGCGGCAGGTCGGGAATTTGCAAATGGCTGACCGGAACCTGTCGGGTCGTTCCATCGAAGAGGGCCACCAGTCCAGCGGTGGCGTCAAGTTCATACAGCGGGACGCTCTGCATTCCAATCGTGCGATCTGTACGGAGGGAGAACTGCTCCTTGATGGCGGGAATGGCCAACTGCCGATCTTCTGCGCGCTGCATTTCACCTTTACCGGTCAGTAGCCATTCGGCGGATATATTCGCATTTGCGCATACTTTTTCAAGAACATCATATGATGGTTTTCCTTTTCGAGTCCCAACTACATTTTCTACGACAGTTGCCGATATACCAACGCTCTGCGCAAATGCTCGCTTATTACCTTTATATAAGGAATTTATAATCTCTTCAAATCGGGCGTTTATATTCATTGCTCTAAAATTATTCGCAAAAGCGAAAATTATTCGCGTTTTATTTTGAATATTCGCATTTGCGTATTATATTTGCATCGTCTTAACAAGTTAAGGCGCTATAAAGGTAGTGAAAATTTTGAATCATTGATATGAAAGAGGAACTGAAAACGTGGCAGACACAGAGCAGCAAGAACAAAGTCTGCTTTTACCTGATTACGCGGGGTATTGCATTCTGCTATACGGAGAAATCCGGGATTGTTTTCGAAGCGTCCGCTTCCTTCGTGAAACGCATGTCCGACGCTCTGGTGACAGCTTACGGCTGCTCCCTGCGACCGATCATCAATGAAGTAAAATAACCCGGCGATGAAACGATATTGGTTTCAACTACTGACGAACGACTACGACGATCTGGATGCATTTATTCCGGATGGTTCGAGCAAAGTCACCGCTATGAACCGGGCGAAGCGCTGGATGAAGCAGAACGGTATCGGTAGCGCAGTTCTGGCGGTCAACAGCATGGTGACCAGTAACATTCTCGATATGATACAAATAGAATTAAATGATCGAAATTATGACACAGCAGGAATTTGAAGATCGGACGAGCAAAACGGTTACATCGGAAGAATACGCACGGATAGAGGCAATGTATATGGCCGCTGGGAACATGGACAAGGATCAGTTCTGTACAGAGTATAAGAAACACGGAGCGAGCGCCCTCGTAGCGGAATATTATCGACGCATTACAGTTTTGAACGGCATGCTTGAGGAGCGTAATAACGAGTTGGACGACGCACGTCAGAACCGAACGAGCCTCGCGGAATTCCTCCTCGGCAAGGCTGCTGCCTATGACGATGCGGATTTCTATCGTGAAGCGGTCAGGCTCATCGGGAGAAAAGCAGCGACACTGTACAAGATCAAGAGCGGGCTTCCCCTTTGGGAGGAAGATGTAAAGTATCTCGAAGAGAAGTTGGCCGACTAATATGTAGAACCAAACTAAAACAGGAAAGAGATGAAATATATCGAATTATCGACAGCCAAAAAGGCTCGCATCCGTCGGGCGTTGGGCGTAAGCCGTGTGACGCTGTGGTCTGCCTTGACGTTCCAGACCCAAAGCGCGCTGGCGGAAAAGATTCGCCGCATGGCCATGCAGGATGGAGGGCGTGTAATGAGCGAAGTCGATGTCACGAACGGCTTCATGCCGAATTGCGAAACCGATTTCGAGCATGATGCCGGCGGTGTGCGGCGGATTATTCAGACTTTCTCGAACGGTGTTCGAGTGGTGTTCGACAACGCCACATGCACGGCCGACATCAGCCGGAACGGGCGTTCCGTGAAGACGTTCTCCGACGTCAAAATTCACGACTGGGGCAATATCGTATTCGAGGCTCAAAGCCTCACGGATTCATTGAACAGATAAATGATGATCTCCCGTGAACGCGGAGGCGTTGCCCGGAGCGATACCGGCGCGGGATCAAGAACAACGAAGCGATGGAATATTTCGGAAATACGATAGCGGTGACGATGCACGAGCTGACACGGTCGGATGATGGCGAGGCGGTAATGAGTCGTAGTGCTTACGACCATCTCGTGACGCGAGGCCGGATAAATGTTCTTCGTCCGGGTAAGGGCCTCGGGTCGTATGCTCTGATCGAGTACCGCTCCTTACCGGAACGCTTCCGTATCCGCTTCGAGGAAAAATACGGTGATCCGGAGAAGACGATGAAACAGGATGAAATGCCGCTTGCTTCCGATGCGGAGGCTCGGAGATTCTACCACGACCACCTGCTTCCGAACGGCGAGCATCTGCCAGAGGAGAAGCAGGAGGAATACACGCTGAATGCACGGGTGTTGAATGCCCTGCGGGATATGCTCGAAACACAGAAGACGATGCGCCGAGCCTACGGCAACCACACGCCCGTGATCTGGTCGAATATCTTTGCCGCTGCCGAGGAGCTGCGCGATGCCTACGGGCACACGCTCCCGAAGAGCGAAGCCCGCCTGCGCGACAAACTCCGACAGTACCGCAAGGAGGGCTATGTCTGCCTCGTGTCGGGTAAGTTCTGCAACGCGAATACGCTGAAGATTACCAAAGCGGCAGGCCGGCAGATCGTCGCCCTGCGCCGCTGCCGCGTCCCGGTCTACACGACCAAGCAGCTCTTCGAGGAGTTCAACCGCATCGCCGAGCGCCGCGGATGGAAGCCGCTCGCCTCGCAGTCGTCGCTGGTTCAATACCTCGAACGGCCGGAGGTCAAGCCGCTGTGGTACGACGCCGTCTACGGCGAGCTGGCGGCCAAGCAGCTCTACGCCCGCCGCAACAAGACCGAAATGCCGACCATGCGCGATTCGCTGTGGTACGGCGACGGCACGAAGCTCAACCTGTTCTACAAGGCGATCGAAAACGGCAAGACCGTCATCCGCACGGTTTCGGTCTATGAGGTCATTGACGCTTACAGCGAAACGCTGCTCGGCTATTCGGTCAGCGCCAGCGAGAACTTCGACGCGCAGTTCGCCGCCTTCCGCATGGCCATCGAGACGGCCGGCTGCAAACCCTACGAGATCGTCACCGACAATCAGGGCGGCCAACGGAGCAAGATCGCGCAGAAGTTCTTCGCGAACATCTGCCGCATCAATCGGCCGACGGCGCCGTACAACGGCCCGTCGAAGAGCATCGAGTCTGCCTTCGGCCGGTTCCAGCAGCAAGTGCTGCATGAGGACTGGCGATTCACAGGCGGCAACATCACTTCGAAGGAGGCGTGGAAGATCAACAGGGAGTTCCTCGAGGCGAACAAGGAGAAGCTGTTCACCTACGAGGAGATGCTGGCGGCCTACGCCGCAGCCCGCTGCAAGTGGAATTCCATGAAACATTACGATACGGGGATCGCCCACGAGGAGATGTACCGTGCGAGCGTGAATCCGGCCACCGACCCGGTTACAGAGTTCGACATGATCGATCTGTTCTGGCTGACGACCGAGCAGCCGAGCCTGTTCACGGCCGACGGCATCACAGTTCAGTACCGAAACCGCAAGTACACCTACGAGGTGCTGACCGCCGACGGTCGTCCGGATTACGAATGGCGCCGGGATAATACCGGTCGGGAGTTCTTCGTGAAGTTCGACCCGCAGCGCATGGATCGGGCGTTGCTCTACACACGAACTCCGATGGGGCTGCGCTACGAGACGGTGGCCTATCCCTACCTTTCGATCCGCCGCAACATTCAGGAGCAGCGGCCGGGCGACATGGATCTGATCCGCTTCAACGACGATGCGAACAAGCGCGAGCGGGTTCGCCGCCAGATCGAGGCGCACGCGCTGGAGCTGGAACACGGCGTCGCTCCGGAACAGCACGGGCTGCGGACTCCGGCCCTCAAAGGCATCAGCGAAAAAGAGTACGAGCGGCTGGCCGACGCAATGGTGGCCGTACCTATCGAGCCGACGGCCGAACCGCTTGCGGTCGGTGAATATACGAAAGCCGTCAGCAACATGGATTTCGACCCGACGGCCATTTTCAGCAGAATGTAAATCTTAAAACCATATCGACATGAAACAGTTATCACTCGAAGAGAAACAGACCGTCCAGACGCAGCTTCAGTCGTACGTGTCCAAATATCCCAGCCAGAACAAGGCGGTCAATTCGCTCGGTCTGAGCACGGGCACGGTCAGCGCGATTCTGAACGGCAAGTTCGACAATATCAGCGATGAGATGTTCCTGCGCATTCGGTCGCTGGTCTCCCCGATCAATCCGGAGGAGTGGGCCGTCTGCGAAACGACCGCCTACCGGGAGTTGTCGGTTCTGCTCTCCGATGCACAAGCGAATCAAAACGTCTCGTGGGTGGTCGGGAATGCCGGCATCGGCAAGACGACGACCGCGCACGATTATGCGTCGAAGCATGAGAACGTCTTCGTCGTTTCGTGCTCGGAGGACATGCGGCGCGGGGACTTCATTCGCGAAATGGCCCGTGTCCTCGGTCTCAAGCTTGCCCAGACGAGCCTGCGGGAGAAACTCCAAGCCGTGACGGACGCGCTGCGTGTACTCGACCGTCCGCTGCTCGTCTTCGACGAGGGTGACAAGCTGATGGATACGGTGTTCTACTACTTCATTTCGATCTACAATGCCCTCGAAGGCCGCTGCGGCATCATCTTCCTCTCGACCGAATATATCAAGCGCCGCATGAGCATCGGACTGGAGTACGACAAGAAGGGCTACGACGAAATCTATTCCCGCATCGGCCGGCGTTTCATCGACCTGACGCCTGCGACCCGCCACGAGGTTACGGCCGTCTGCCGGGCGAACGGCCTGACTGCCGACAGCGCGATTGCGGAGGTGGTGGCCGATGCCCGCACGATGGTCTCGATGTCCGTGAATCCGTGGGACAAGAAGCAGCCGAAGGAGTATTTCGACATGCGGCGCGTCCGCAAGTCGGTGCACAAGAATAAGAAACTCGCCCAAATCAAGAAATAACCCCGTTCAAACGCTGTTCAAATGGGTCGCACACTATCAGCCAAACAGGTATTGACGCTCAAGCGCCGGACGATCCGCCCGGGCGGCATCTGGGCGGATTGCGTCGGCGAGATCGACCGCACGGGCGTGGTCTTCTTCTGGGGCAATTCGGGCAATGGCAAGACCTCGGCGGTGGCCTCCTTCTGCAAGGAGTTGACCCAGTTCGGCAGGGTTCTCTACCTTCCGCTCGAAGAGGGGCTGGGCGGCACGACGCAGGACGCCATCCGCCGCTACCGGCTGGACGAGTGCGGCCGGAAGTTCCAGTACAACGCGACGATGACCTTCTCCGAGATGGACGAAGCGCTGTCGAAGCCCCGCTCGTGGGATTTCGTGGTGATCGATTCCTTCCAATACACGCAGATGAGCTACAAGGAGTATATCGCCTTCAAGGAGCGCCACCGCAACAAACTGCTCATCTTCGTCAGCCATGCCGACGGCAAACGCCCGGAAGGACGCGCGGCGATGAAGATCATGTACGATGCGTCGCTGAAAATCTGGGTCGAAGGACACAAGGCGTTCAGCAAAGGTCGTTACATCGGGCCGAAGGGGGAATGCACGATCTACGAAAAGGAGGCCAAACGCTACTGGGAAGGGAAAACACTAAACAGAAAATGATATGAATTTAGACTCTCAAAACAAGGTGCTGAAGGCGGGGTTCATGATTATCCGCAAGGACGACTACCCGCAGCCGAAAATCAAGTACAAGCAGTTCGGGTTTCCCGAATGGCGGACGCTCGAGAAGTTCGACACGAAGGCGGCCCGGGATCGCTGCTATAAGGAACTACTGCATGACAGCGGCATAATCGAAGATTGACCTATGGATATCAAGAAAATTTACATCAGCGGGAAGATCACCGGACAGCCCATCGACGAGGTGATCTCCAAGTTTCAGGCCGCGGAAGCGAAAATCCGGCGCTTCGGCTTCGAGCCTGTCAGTCCGCTCCGTAACGGATTGCCATTCGAGGCGGAGTGGGCGGATCAGATGGGCGAGGATGTCAAGCTGCTGCTCAAGAGCGATGCGATCTATATGATGGCGGATTGGCGGCAGAGCGAGGGCGCGATGATCGAATACCTCGTCGCCCGCCAGCGGCGGATGCGCATCTTCCTTGCTGAAACCTTCGATGCCCACGCATCCGTCGAATCGAAAACCGAACAGTCCCATGAAACGGAAGCGTAACTATTCACGGTTCTATGCTATCGCCAAAGCGAAGAGCATCGATCTCGACCAGCACAAGGAGGTACTGGTGTCGCAATTCACCGGAGGGCGCACGTCGTCGCTGCGGGAGATGACCCCTGCCGAGTACGAGGAGATGTGCGAGTGTCTCCAGACGGGCAAGCAGCTCGGCGAACCCTCTGCCGCATACAGGGAGCGGCTGCGTCGGGCCCGTTCGGCGGCCCTGAACCGCATGCAGCGTCTCGGCGTGGATACGGCCGACAGGACATTCGCCGCCGTGGATGAGTTCTGCCTCGACCCGCGCATCGCCGGCAAGCCTTTCGGGATGCTGACCGTCGACGAGCTGCAGGCTCTCGTGCCGAAGTTCGAGGCGATCCTGCGCAAACCGAAGCCCGTGAAGCCGCAGCGGGTCGTGCAGATTCCGATTTTCATTAGATCGAACCAATTACCGAGTTGATATGGAGAAACCTACAATAACCGTCGATTTGTCTGGAGAGCAGGGAAATATTTTCACCCTGATGTCGGAGGCGCGAGCAGCGATCCTATCCAACGTTCGGAGGCTCGGCTTCCAAACACAGAAATCGCGTGAAGAGCAAGATCGAGACAAAGCTCATGCGGAGTTCGTTGCAGGGCAGATGATGCGAGAAGTGATGCAAACCCATACATATGACGGGGCGCTCGCTATCATTCGCCGATATGTGAACATCGAACAGAAAGGAGGTGCGCCTATGGAGTAACCGGTACGGGGTGGCGACAGGAAATGAACAACGAAATGGGAAAGATTGGCTGTTGTTTGGAGATAAGCACAGGGGTTCGAGTCCCCGGCCACCCGCAATCCCCTTTTTTGAGATGAAGACCCGAGTGCGAGTAGGGCGACGATGGCGCAGGGGTTACCCGCCGGAGAATGGCGGTGGCAAAGCGGAACAGGACGCTTGACTCCATCGGACAGGTGACGCGAAAGGCTCTGACAGCCGGGAAAGACCGGCAAATGGGTCGGCAGGGCCTTCGGTTCCACCGGAGGCATAGCACAATGGCCAAAGCGATGCGGCTGTTGTTCCGGTTCGAGTCCGGACGACTTACAGAATTGTTTAACCTTTATATCAGACAGCTATGGAAAAGAAACAAGTAGGTACGTGGCGGTTGCCGGCCGAACTAACTGAATGCCGTCAAGGTGCGGAGATCGTCTTGGTTTTCGACAACCGGGATGAATATCAGGGTATCTTCCGAGGATTCGATAACGAAGAGATCGTCCTGCAGGCGTGCGGAAGCCAATCGAAGATCGGACTTCCGCTCGAAAGACTTTACACATGGTGTGTCGTCGGAGAGGTCAAGCCCATCGATGCGGTGGTCTACCCGAGCGACGAGCGCACGATCTCGGTGGTCGATGATGCGATCTACGGAGGTGCGCATTGCTACGTGATCCGCGAGTGCCTCGGCTTCAACGACGGCAAGACGCAATACACCGAAACCGAGCAGGTCGTTCGGTTCGTGCAGAAGAACGACGACGGAACGATGATCCCCGGACTGCAATCCGAGCAGCTGGTTCTGGCCTTGCTCGACCGCCATGAGAAGCTGAACACCCGATTCCCGTCGGAGCAGAACGCCAAGATGATCGCCGGCCTGCGGATGTTTCTCGAGGCGTGCGAAGAGCGCGTGAGGAACCGTATGGAGCGCGGAGTGATGGGCGAACTTAAAAAGTAGTGGTAATGAAATGGATTAGAGAACCTATTCCGGGATGTGCCGGATACACGGAAGCGATGATTGCGTTGACCCCCACCGAAGCGGCGATCTTGGCTAATGCCCTGCGGAAACCATTGCGGGAATTGCAGAAGCAATTAGAACGATTGGATGATATTCACGAATCAGGTGAGGCTACCGAGCGGCAGGAGGCTCGTCGATGCGATATAGGCGAGACTGTTACGGTGCTTAAGTATTTTTTTGAACTGGAGTCTTTGAACCTTAAAAAGTAGCGGCAATGGGAGAACGAGAATGGAGCGATGCGGTTCTGATGGTCAACGGCCAGCCTGTCCGGGTAGTGCCGGAGGTGGACTTCGGCGGCGATATCCCGGACGATCCGGTCGCAAGAGGCATTTCCTCGATTGAGTTTTCGCTGCGCATTACGGGTGAAGCGATGTTGCGGATGGCGAATTTGACATCCCGATTCGGGCCAGAATTCGCGCAGTTCGCAGAGGAACTCCGCCGATGGGCAGCTGGATGCCGTTTCCGCTCGCGGGTGGAGAGGCGGCATTCACGAACCCGCCGCAGACAGCGGCCGACACGCTTGCAACGACGACAGAAACGACAAACCAAAAACAGAGTAAAACGATGAAAGTGAAAATCAAAGGAATCAGCGATCTGGAGAGCGCGAAATACGTGTTCGACAACAGCGGTAATCTTATCGGGGTGCGCCTCGACGTGGATTCGGAACGCGGAATACGCAAAGTATATCCGATGGCGTTGGTCGAGGAGATATTCGATTGACCTCATGAATAAGTTAAAGTGTTGAAAATAAGTGCGAATTGTCTTGCGTGTTCCGAATGGTAGTGTTATGTTTGCGATACAATTAAACGATTGATAAACAGTAAACTAAATATTGATATGAAACGCATGGACGCACTTCGAATCGCCACAAATTTCTACACTTTCCGCATGGGTGTCAAACCAGAGTCGATGGCTATAACGGTAATGGAACCTGCCGATGGTCGCATTGTCATGCAAACTACGACCTGCAACGCTGAAGGGGAAGAGATCACCTACGAGATCGAGCTCCGGCCGACGACTAACGGTATTACAATGAAACAGGTTATCTCCGATTGCGATTTATCGGATTTCATACAGGATGTCAAGCATCTGTCCGACCTTAAAAAGGGCGATCTTTTCCGGCTGGAGAGCGATTGCGTGGTATGGCGCTTTTATGGTGCTGAAAAACGTTACGGCGCGTTGGCCTATGGCTTTACTCGCCAAAATGGTCGGGAGATATCTTGGCTGAATAAGGACGTGAATGTTTACCCTTGTGTAAAATGAACCAAAAAACATGGATATTACAAAAATGACAGCAGCGCAACGCGCCGAGTTGAAGGCGCAGCTTGAGGCCGAGGAGCGTGCCGAGAAACAGAAACGCGAAGATGACATTGCGGCGTATAAGGATTCCGTCGACGAGTTCTGCCGGGGCAAGTTCGCCCGCCTGCAGGCATTGAGCGAGGAGATGCGTCGGGCGAAGGAGGAGGTGTTCGGCGATGCCGAGCGGCTGATCGCACTCAAAGAGGAACTGTTCCGCACGAAATCCGACCGCCACAGCAACCAGTTCACAACCTCTGACGGGAGCATTACGGTCGCTCTGGGCTACCGCACGAACGACGGCTGGGACGACACGGTGAACGCCGGGGTCGACAAGGTCAAGACATTCATCCGCTCGCTGGCGAAAGACGACGATTCGGCCGCCCTGACGGAGATGGTGATGAACCTATTGGCCAAAGACCGCAAGGGGAACCTCAAGGCGAGCCGCGTGCTGCAACTACGGGAGATAGCCCGCAAGTCGGGCTATCCGGAACTTATCGAGGCGACCGACATCATCCAGAGCGCCTATCGGCCTGTGGATTCGTGCCAGTTCATCTCGGTGTCCTACAAGGACGAGAAGGGGGTGAAACGTGCGCTGCCGCTCTCGCTGGCAGCGATGGAATAGCGCCGTCCCTCTGCAAAGCAAATCCCGCTCCGAAAAGAGCGGGATTTTTATTACCTGACCTTCTTCAATGTCAGATCGCGGTCGAAGATGTGGATAGAAAGCACGTCGCCGTCGATGCGTCCCGTGAACATATTCGCGCTGGTCTCAATCGTGACGTTCGGTGCTTTGTAGGAATACCGATATTCCTGTCTGACTGGATCGGAGTTTTCGTATTTCCATTCGGCTGTGCATTTGTGGTTGAGCGCGAAATAGAACGTATCGGTGCGCCCTTCCGTGGTTTGGCTCCATACAGTACCAATCAGTTCATCCGAGGTCGGAGTTTCCTCTTTGTCCGAACAGGATGAGAGGAGGATGCCCGCAAAACAGATAGAGAAGAGGAGGAACAGTCGTTTCATGGCAGATGATTTTGATACAAAGGTAGTATTTTCCGGACAAATAGCTTAATTTCGTTAAGCAACGAGGGAGAAAATTTTGTTTTCTCCCTATTTTTGTGTATTGAAAACCCGAAATCCCCCCCCCGTGAATGCCGAGAGGAAGAAACAAGGACTTAATCGACAAGCGCAACGAAGCGTTGTGCCGCCGCTGGTATTACTGGACGGAGGTTCAGCGTCTGCGCTTCGATGACGCCCTGAAGATTCTCTCCGAGCAGGAGTTCTTCATCTCAGAGGATCGCGTCATGGCCATCATCCGGCAATACTGCAAGGAGCATCCGGAGGGCGACATCCGTCCTGCTCCGAAGATCAAGGTTCCGAGGCTCACGGCCGGACAACTCCGCCTGTTCTCCGGGGAATAGTCACACGATCTCCCGCACGAGGTACTCGAACGTCACCTCGTAGACCTTGACCCCGCCGCCGAGGGCATATTCGGTGCTGCGCCGTCGGTCGAGCTCTGACATCCTCTGCGACAACCTCATCCCCTGTACGGCCCGGAACATCCGGTCGGCCATCTGCTCGCGCTCGGCGATCTTCGCCTCCGTCGTGGAGCCGATATGGGTGTCGTCGTAACAGTCGATTGCCAGCTTCAACGTGACGGACGTCTTGCCCTGCTGTATTCCGGGACGGCTGGCCATCGGCTGCCACTCCGTGTCGCCCATGCCGATCAGCACACAGGGGAACACGACCGGATACTGGTCTTCCTGCGATTCGAGCTGTCCGTAATCCTCGTCGATGCGGACTTCCGGCATCGCCTCTTCGATGCGCTTCATCAGCGCGAGTTTCACACTTTCCATCGTCTATAATTTAAGTACGGATTCTACCTGTGTTTCTACATCGGCGCGTATGCGTTCTTCGAGTTCGCGGCTCTGACCGATGAACTGCCTCTGGGGAATCCTGATCCGCAGATGCTTCTTTTTCGTCAGCGCCAAAGAGCGCCACATCTGCGCCTCGGGCGAGAGTGCGCCCCTCGGGGCATTTTCGGCCGCTTTGCGGCCTTTCGTTCCCGTCTTCGGCTTCCCGGCCGCTCGGTAGTACATCGCCCACGCAAACCGCCTCATTTTGGGCGTTACGGTGGGTTTCGTTTCACCGCCCCAGTTGTGGATCGGCGCATAGGGTACGTCGTTCACGATCTTGACCCGATAGTCGCCCGGCACGTAGCGCACAGCGTTGAACAGGTGGTTGCGGTTGCTGAGCAGCGGTTTGTGCTGGCTGGCCGCCGACGTTCCACCGGAGAGCTGCCGTTTGGTCTTCGGCCACGGGTGCAGTCCTCCGTCGACGAAGCCGCTCTTTCGGAAGTTGTCCTGAAAGTGCCGTTTGGCCATGTTTCCGACCCGGATGGGCATCTTGCGCCGCATCAGCGTGTCGATCTCTTTCTGCTTCGCTCGAATGAGCTTCGAGAACTCTTTGATATCCATTTGAACGCCGTTCGAATAAAAATTTGCACCGAATTTTGTTTTCGGTAGATTTGTTGTTATATTTGCGGGTGAAGGCGTGCCAACGCTTTCAAAAGCATCCGCACATAAGTCCGAGCTCCATGTCGGGAGTGTCTTTCGGCCGTTCGGATGCTTTTTTCATTTCCGGTATATCGAATACGGATGTTCGTATATTTCCGATGTCTCCCGGTTCGTCCGGGCCTCGCATTTCACCACGAAAGTCCGCTTGCCGACCTCCAACTCATACACGGTGTATTCGACCAGTCCGCGCGACTGCTTCTTGCCGGTGAAATGTTTCGGCTCCTCCACGCGCACGAATCGCAGCCGGTCTAAATAGCGATCCATCTTCATCGACACATCGACGCTTTCGGCATCGGCGGCATGGTATACCAACTGCCGGATGTCGGACTTCGAGCACATCACCGTTCCGTACTTCAATTCCGTGCTTGAATGTACGGCCGGCGCCGGCAGCGACAACCGACTGACGCGGGACGTCGCGTCGGATTTCTTCTCGGCGAGTTCCGCCCGTTTCGTCGTCAGCGTCTTTTCCGCCTTCTGCACCGCTTTGAGTACGTTTTTGCAGTGGTAACAGTCCTTCGTGCGGTTGGTGAAGAGCGTGAGCTGCACACCCTTGAACGCGCACTTCGAGCAGTCGGAGGGGAAATAGGGATGGTCGTCGGAGAACAATTGTGCCGTGCGCGCCGGATTGCCTTTCAGGCCGGGCGACGGTTCGATCCGCTCGCCGCCCAGCCCCGAGTTGTCGGTCACGGGGGCGTCTGTCGCCTCCCAGCCGCATTGGCAGCCCCACTCGTCCCCGGGCTTGTGCTCCTCCCAGAACGGGTCGTCGACGGGCCACACATGGTCGTAGAAGGGCATGTGCGACTCGCGAGGATTCACCGCCGTCGATGGCAGCCACCGGATATTCGGCAGCACGTCGGCCTCGACCATGAACTGCCGCATCTCGGCGGCACGGTGCGCCCGCTTGATGGCGGTGTCGTATTCGGTTCTAAGCCATGCCTCGACATGGTGATCGGCTATCGGCTCGACGTCGCGACGGAACTGCTGGTATGATTTCACCTCGCCGTTTTCGTCGATGAGCTGTGCCGCCATGTCGCGGCCCATGCGGTGGGTCTTGAACGCGGCGAACACGGCGTTGTTGGTGTGCAGCTGCTCCATGAAGTCTCCGCCGGCTTCGCTTCCGGAGAACCCGGCGTCGGTCGCCGCATCGAATATTCGGCTGACCTCCTCGAAGAGCTCGGCGTCGATCTGCGTGCGCGGGTCGTACCGCCGCTCGTAGATGTTCCGAAGCGCAGCGGCCAGCACGCCGCTGTCGAACGAGAACCCATTCTCCGCCGATTGCTTTTCGGCCGCATCGATATAAAGCGTATCGACTACCAGTCTGAATCCGCCCCCGCGCTTTCGGGGGCGCGGCCGAAAAAATCGCGCACGCGATCCGTAAGTTTGCGGTTCTTCTTCGGCTCGGTTCCGGTCTTCGCCGGATCGTCCTCGTCGGTGCTTTCGCCGTCCTCACCCCCGGCCTGCTCTTCGGCCGCGGATGCCGCCGTCCGGACGGCGGCTTTCAGCTGATCGTAGTTGTCCGGTTTGGGGATGCCGAACTCCTCGTAGAGGTAGTCGTCATCGATTGGCAGCCCTGCTTCGTTCTTCAACCGGCATACGATGGTCACCTGCTTCTCGGGGTCTTTCTTTTTGGGCGGCACGAATGCGAACTTGCCTCCGGAGGTATCGATTCCCATCGACGCGAATACGTCCGTCACCTCGTAGTTCAGAATGTCGAGGATGCGGCGCTTGATGAAGAATGCGATGTCGACCTCTCCCTCCTGCTGCACGGTTCCGAGGGCCTGCGTACCCTTGTCTCCCGCCTCGGTGGTCAGCGTGTTGCCGTTTACGATCTTGCTGATCTCATTGTTGCAGGTCGCGTGGAGACGGTCGTAGAGGTCACTGCCTCCGGATATGTTCCCTGCCTGAATTAGGTTGATCTTCGTTCCGTCGGGGTGTACGATGACCCCTGCGCCACCCATGTTGTAGATGTCCTCTATGAGTTTCTCGCGCGCCTTGTCGTCCCATGCGTCGTATGTTCCTTCGCGGATCGGCCGTCCGAATATCTCGCCCAGCTCGGCCCAGTCGGCGACGTTGTTGCGCTTGAGTATTACCCAGAACGCCGCGACCGCGAGATGCCCGATCTGGCGCGGATTGCCGACATAGAGCAGATCGGAGAAGTCGTCCCAGCTTTCGCCTGTGAGGTCTGTCTGATTGCAGAGTATCGTGCGGTTGATCGGGTCGACGTGCTTGCGGGGTATCAGATTGTAGTCGATCCATCCTTTGTCGTCGAGGAAGAACTGGAATAGCGAGCCGCCGACGCCCTCCCATTCGTCGTTGATAAGGTCTTCGATGAAGCGGTTGAACCACGGGGAATCGATATGTTCCTGCATCGCCTCGTCGAGGTTCCCGTCGCGCTGGAACTGTATCGGCGTGGCGAGTATCGCCGCTTTCTGCTTGCGCAGCACGGAGAAGAGATGTCCGTCGAGCATGACGTCGGCGTACAGGTCGATGAGTTTTGCGCGCCGTGGCCAGTCGATGAGCTCCGCCTGCCGGATGCTGTCCATGTAGGCGGACACGTCCAGTCCTCCGCGGCGTGTGGGCTGGAGCACGATGGTCTGCGTCGGCGTGCGGCCGATATTGCCGCCGGCGGTGATGCGTTTACCTTTCTTTTTCTTTTCTTTTGCCATGTCAGAATCGATTGTTGCGTTTGGGGTTGCTGCGGATTTGGAACTGCGAGGCTGCTTCTTTTGCCTCCTGCTCGATTTCGGGCAGCCCGTCGACGGAGATGTCGCCTTTGCGCACGCCTTTGAGCCATTCCACGGCGCGCTCGTAGCGGTCGACGCGGATTTGGGACATGTTGCGCGGGTTGTGTATGGAGAAGATGTGGTAGATGGCGATGTCGAGGGCCATCATCAGCACGAGCTGATTGCGTTCGCCGCCCACGGCCGAGAAAACGCGGTCGCAGTCGTATCGCGCCGCGAGGTATCCGCGCATCTCGGCGATGGCGCGGTCTTCGCATATTTCGACGATCTGCCGGTCGGAGCGGATCAGCGCGTCGAGAATCTCCTGATGGATCGAGGCGTCGTAGTCCTCGGGGATGATGAATTGTGCCATATTTACTGTCTGTATTTGTTGCGGCGTGCCATGACGCGGCGGGGCGTCGTCACGACGGGATGCAGTTCTCCGATCTTGTCGTCAATAAAGCGGTTGCCTCCTTCGACGCAGTCCACGCCGTCGGCATGGAACTTCAGCGCCATCGTGAAGAACTTGAACTCCTCGTCCAAGAGCTTCATGTAGGGGTCGCCTTTCTCGGCCTCGTTGAGCACCAGCAGCCCTTCGCGATGGAGCGGTTCGAGGTTGGCCTCGATACGCACGGCCTTGTCGGTTTTTTTCTTCTCGTCGGGGATGACCGAGAGGCTGATTCCCGTCTCTTTGGCCTTTCGTGCGAACGCCTTTTTGAATACCTGTTGAAAGAAGGGGTCTTGCAGGGAGTTGTTCTCCTGCACGACGTATATCGCGCGGCATCCACCGGCGCGGGCGTAGAGGTAGAGCGAGAAGAAGTGTGTCACGAACTCCTCGGTGGTCATCTTGCCGAGAAACCCCTTGATGACGTAGAGCACGCGGTCGAGTTTTCCGAGCAGCCACACGGCCTTGAGCGATCCCTGCTTGTTCTTGGCCGCGCCTTTGGCTTCGGACTGCGTCGGGTCGGCATAGATGCAGAGGAACGGGAATCGTCGCAGGTCGGGAATCTTGCCCCACTTGCGCGGGCCGAATATTTTGCCCTCGACAACGGGGTTGTTGAAATACTCGGCCTGCTGCGCCTGTGTCGATATCTTCGACAGCGCACGGTCGATCAACTCCTCGGTGTTCTTCTCCGGCCACGTGCTGCGCCCCTCCGCATCGCGGATGTTCACGATGTCATGGTGGTCGGCCATCGCGCCGGCCCGGACGATGCAGCAGTCCTCGGCGATGATATTGCCGCAGAATACGACCAGCAGCGAGCCGGAGGGGTCGCGGGTCGGATAGAGGGCGTGTTCCCACCAGTCCCACTTGTTGTTCAGGACATCGGGGTTGCGGCAGTCCTCGTCGGTGTCGAAGTCGTCCACGAGCAGCACGTCGGGACGGATCGCCTCGTTGCGTGCGCCGCGCGGCGCATTTCCCGCCCCTACGCCGTAGAACGCCACGCCCTGCCGGGTGCGGAACTCCAGCTCGGCCCACTCGCCCACGGACATCTGCTCGCCGTAGTATTGAATGATGCGGCGATTCGATTCGAGGTTGGCCCGATACGGTGCGAGCAGACGTGCCGCAGCTTTCTCGGTCGCCGAGGCGAGGATGATGGTGCTTTTTCGGCCGGTCAGCGTCAGGTACAGCACCGCGAACATCGTGATGGTGCTCTTGGCCAGCGAGCGGCTCCACGACAGCACCTCGTACCATTCGGGATTGTTGATGATGCGGTGGATGGCTCTCTTCTGGAAGGGTGCGAAGGGATACTTCGCGTATTTCGGGAAGAAGAACTGCATCCATTCGATGGGGTGCGCCTCCAGATAGAGCCGGTGCTTCTCGATCTGAGCCGGGGACATCGTCTCGTCGATGGGCGTGTCGTTGTATATGGATTGCTTGAGGGCTTCCCACTCCTTCAAGGCGTCGCGGTCGATCTGCTTCATCACATCAGGGATTTAAGGAACTTGTCGAACAGAGCGGCGAATGTCTTCGTCAGCGCGGGGTCGACGGGCCGCAGCCATGCCACGAAGCGCTGTGCGGTGCTGACGGCTTCGTGAATACCCAGCTCCGTCTCGAGCTTGCCGATGGCGTTGGTCAGTTTGGCGATGGCGTCGGCCTCTTTGGGCGTCGCGAAGCGCTGACCCTGCTCGCGTCCGAGAATGACGTTGTTGATCTCCATGATCTGCCGCTGCAGGTTCTTGATCTGCTCCTCGCGGGTCATGGTCAGCGACGCCTTGTGCTTGTCCCATTTGTCGGCCTTCGCCCAGCGTATGACGGTCTGCCGCGACACGCCGCACGCCTCGGCGATTTCTGCCTGCGTGCGGTTTTCGTTCAGGTACATCGAGAGCGCCCAGCGGCGCATCTGTTCGGAGGTCATTTTCGACATTGCTTCATGATTTGTTGTCTGCAAAATTGACCTATAAAACGCTGCCGAGCAAATGATAAAAATAGGATGCGACTTTACGGTTGCATCATGCAATCAGAACGTTGCATCATAAAATTCCGATTTGCAGAGGCCGAAAATGACACTCAATTTTGCGGCAAACAAAGCACGAAATGGAGCGCATTTTCAATATCATTCCCGGGCCGCAGGAGGACACTTGCTGCATCCTGTTATACGGCGAAATCGGCGACTATGGCGATGTGGGCGCCGAGGATGTCGTCCGTCAGATCGCCGCTGCCGAGCGAACCTACCGCAAGATCGACGTAAGGATCAACTCCGTCGGCGGCGATGTGGCCGCAGGTATCGCCATCTTCAACTTCCTGCGGCAGTCCGCGGCCGACATCACCATCTACATCGACTGCATCGCGGCATCTACGGCGTCGTTCATCGCCGGCTGCGGCAAGCGTGTCAAGATGAGCCGCTACGGCCAGATCATGATCCACCAGCCTATGAGTGACGTGTTCGGCAATGCCGCCAAGTTGAAGGATTGCGTCGTCCACCTCGAGCAGATCGAGAACACGCTGTGCGAGATTTACGCGGAGCGCACGGGCAAGAGCGTCGAAGAGATACGCACGACCTACATGGATGGCCGAGATCATTGGCTGACTGCCGAGGAGGCGCTGGCCGAGGGTTTCGTCGACGAGATCTTCGATGACGACCGCACCGCTGTCTCTGCGTCGCTTACGCCGCGCGAGCGCTGCGAGCGCTACACGGCACTTTACATCGAACATGTTTCACTTAAAAATCAAGAACAGATGATCAACAAACTCAGATCGATGCCGGCCTTTTCCGACTGTGCGGACGAGGCGGCAGTCATGTCGCGCATTACGGAGGTCGTGAACAAGGCCCAAGAGCACGCGGCGGTGGTCGCCGAGCGCGACGCTCTCAAGGAGAAGGTCGCCGATCTCGAACGCAAGGAGCGCGAAGCCGCGGAAGCGGCCTACGATGCCGAAGTCGACACGGCACGCGAGGAGGAGCGCATCGGCGCCGACGAAGTACCGGGCTTCAAGGCGCTGATGCGCAAAGACCCCGAGAACACGCGCACGCTGCTTGCGGCACGCAAGCCCAAGCGCCGCATCATGCAGACCCTCGCCTCGGCGACCGGCGCCGAAGGCAAGACCGACAAGGACTACCTCGCCGAGCGTGAAGCGGAGGTTCGTGCCCGTCTCAAACAGTAATCAATCATCAATTCATTCAATTATGGCAAATCCGAATATTCAAACCGCCTACGGCGGCGAAGTCCTCGACCAGATTCTGGTCATGGCCGCCACGGGCAATCAGCTCTTCGAGAAGGGGCTGATCCACATGGAGACGAGCATCGGCGATAAATTCTACATCCCGCGTCTCCAGCTTTCGAAGCTGCTGCAGAAGCGCGTCGAGATGCCCAAGAGCGAGAACTCGAAGGGCGAGTTCAAGATCGACGAGCGTCTTCTGAAGCCCGAGGACATCATGGTCTACACGGAGTTCAACCCGCGATCGTTCGAGAAGTTCTGGAAAAAGTGGCAGCCGACGGGCAACCTCGTGTTCCGGCAGCTTCCGAGCGACGTGCAGGTGACGCTTCTGAGCGAGGTGCTCAAGCAGGTCGGCACGGAGCTGGGCTATCATTTCATTCAGGGCGTGTCGGGCGATGGCGAGGAGCAGTTCTTCAACGGCATCCTCACGCGCATGCTGGCCGATCCCGATGTGGTGAAGGCGACCTGTGCGGAGACGAGCCAGATCAAGCGTCTGCGCGCCGTCTGGGAGAAGACGGCGGATAAGGTTCGCGATCAGGCGAACTTCACTTTCCTGATGTCGTCCGCCGACTTCGACAAGTACGACAACGAGCTCACGGATCTGCATCACAAGGGCGCCGATCCGACCTCGACGAACATCGCCCGCTTCAAGGGCAAGCGCATCGCTGCGCTGAACGACTGGCCCGACGGCGTGATCGTCGGTACGATCTGCTCGCTGGGCACGGATTCGAACCTCTACGCGGGCTGCAACCTCGCCGACGACTACGAGTGCCTACAGGTCGACAAGGTGCAGGCCAGCGGCGAACTGTACTTCATCAAGATGCTGATGAAGGCCGACACGCAGATCGCATGGGGTCAGCTGGTGACGCTGCTCGACTGCCGCGCCGGAGAAGAGCCGTCGGACGACCAGAAGGGTGATCAGAATGGCGACGAGGAGGTCGTCGGATAATCGAATACGAACGCATTAAACTGAAAGATTATGAAAGCTAAACTGAAAGTGCTGGTTCCGTTCACGGACAAGAACGACCGCACGGTACGCTACAAGGAAGGCGATACGGTCTCCTTCGACGACATCGAGCGCGTCAACGATCTTGTCGCGCGCAAAGTCTGCCGTCTCGAAGCCTTCGAGGCCGAGAAGCCGGAGGCTGCTGCAGCCAACGAGATCGCCGTCGGTGACAAGAGCTATCCTCTCGCCGCCGTGAAGGTCGCGCTGGAAGCCATCGGCGTCACCGTTTCGAAGAATGCGGGTGTTCCGGCCGTCGGCAAGGCCGTTGCAGGGCTGACCAACGACGAGCGTGCGAAGCTGGCGGAGACCCTGACCGCATCGGAGGAGTAACCGGGCATAGCGTATGACACCTTCGGAATTCAAGCGTACTTACTATCCGGCCATCGAGCGCGTCTGTGCCGGGACAGGGCTTCATCCGCTCTTCGTCGCGGCGCAGGCTGCGCTCGAGACGGGCTGGGGCAAGCATGCCATCGGCAACAACCTCTTCGGCATCACGGCCGGCGACAAGTGGACGGGCAAGCGTCGGATCGTGCGCACGACGGAATACTTCCGGGACGACCGTCAGGGCGGCAATTTCGTCCGCGTGCATTCGATTACGCCGTTGGCCGACGGACGCTACCGCTACGACGTCGACCGTGCCTTCCGCGACTACGACACGGTGGAGGAGTGCCTGCGCGACCACTTCAAGGTCTTGTCTGCGAAACGCTACGCTGCAGCGATGCCGTATCGCGACGATGTGCGGCGGTTCGCCTGCGAGGTCGCAAAGGCCGGCTATTGCACGGCCGATCCGGCGGTGTATGCCGACAGCATCGCGAAAATCGCACGCATGATCGAGCGGGCTTAACTTCAATAGAAACAGAGAAATGGATAGCGTAGTGATGCAAATACTGGCGTGGGCGCTTCCGAGCGGCTTCTTGTCATCCGTGGTGACATGGCTGGTCACGCGCCGTCAGCGGAATAACGATTTTCTGGCGTCGCTGCAAAAGTCCATTGACCTGCTGACGGAGAAGTACACCGAGACGCTCAATGAAAACGTGCGTCTGCAAGCGGATAACGCCCACCTGCTGGCCAATCAGAAAGTCATGGAGGAGAAGATCGACGCCCTGAATAAAAAGATCGATCAGTTAACCAAACAGCTCAAAACACAGAATGAAAAATCGAATTCGGGGAATTCCCCTCGTAGTGCTCCTCGTCGCTCTGCTGATGGCGGCGTGCGGAGCAATCAAGAACACGACGAGCGAGCAGACGGCCTCGTCGGAGCAGAGCAGCTTCGGCGTGCAGCTCGAAGCGCAGGCCGCCACCGTTCGCGACACGCATCGGCATGCGCAGCAGCAGACGCAGACGGACTCGACGACAACACGCCGGGAGTATGCGGAACCGGTTCCGGAGGAGCGGACGGACATGACGATTCCGACGCAGAGCCTCCTTGATCTTCCCGACGGCGCGAAGTACAGTGCACAGAACGGCCGTGCGAGCATCGAGGCCGAGCGTCAGGGCGACAAGATCGTCGTTCGGGGCAGATGCGACAGCATCGCCCGGCGCTGCACCTACTTCGAGAACCGCGTCTTCCGACAACGCGTCCTTATCGATTCGCTCACGGCTCGGCTGGATGAGATGCAGGCATACCGTGCACGCGCCGACTCGCTGCTGTTGGCCGCAGTTCTGACCCAACGAACGGTCGAGCGCACGAAACGGCCGCCCGCCACATGGTATCGGTGGCTGCTTGCAGGCTTCCTTGCGGGAGGGACTGCGACGGCTTTGCTTACGAAAACCAACCCGCTGAAAAGTATTGTAAAACTCATTAAAAACATCGTGTAATATGGCAGACAGCACACAGCAGACCCCTGCATCGGAACACGACGGGTTCATCTACGGTCTCGAATCTTTCGTCTTCGACGGCAAGGAGTTGGGGCTTATCAGCAACGACGGTCTGGATTGGGGCGGCGACGAACCGTCGACGAATAAAATCTGGGCTGCACAGAAACGTTCGGCTCCTGTGAAGGAGATCGAAGAGAATCCCGGCACGAGCGAGATCGAATTCGACCTGATCGAACTCAAGCCCGCGAACCTCGTGCAGGTGATGGGCGGTACGACCTCTAAAAACGGCAAGAAGTGGAACGCGCCCTCGAAGCGCATCAAACTGGAGGGGCCGGTTGTCATCCGCTCGGCGGACGGCTCCGAGACCGAAGCCGCAAAGGTTTCGCTTCTGGCCTATCCGCGCGGCAAGTACGACTATTCGGACGTGATGAAGATTCACTGCAAGGCAACCTTCCTGCTGCCGGATGATTCCGCAGCATCGCCTTACGGCTTCGACTTCGCTCCGGACGAGGAAGAGGAAGTTGTCGGATAGCACCGTCGAGCGATGAATGCGAATCCGCACATCGAAATTGAGGCAGCGGAGACTCTGCTGGACATCGGAGTCTCGCTGCCCTTTTTCAAAATCCCGTTTACCCGCAAGGTCGTGCGTCTGACGATGCGTCGGCCGTGTCTGGGCGGTCAAATACGCCTCGCACGGCTCTACCTCCAGACGGGCATCACCTACGAGCGGATGCTGGAGTTCACCAAGCACGAGGAGCTGGCCTACATGGCGCTGCACGGGCGGCGAGTGTCGAAAATGGTGGCCCTGACGATTTGCCGGGGAGCTTTCTCTACGTGGCTGTTCTCCGGCCTTCTGGCATGGCTGCTGCGCTGGTTCGTCGATGACGAGTACCTGCGTGCCGCGAACATGCAGTTCCTGCGCCTGCTGGGGACGAAGTCTTTTATGAGTATTATCAGATCGATCTCGACGGCGAACCCGATGAGACCGAGGCTGAGCCGCGAAAGAAGAAAAAAGGGGAGTTAAAGACCGTCTACGAAGGTTCCCATAGCCCCTTCGGAATGGTGTGGCAGATCGCTGCCGCGACAGGCTGGAGCGTCCGATATATCCTCTGGGGAGTGAACTATCAGACGCTGCGCATGATGCTGGCAGACGCGCCGCGCTACGTCAAGAAAAAAGAGAAGTCGCGAACGCTTTCCGGCTTCATACAATCGAGACTCAAGAAAACAAGTAAACCGCATGCCGAAACCCGTTGAAATAGAATTTTTGATGCGCGACAAGCTCTCCGGCGGCCTCGATGCCGTCGGGAAGTCTGCCGAGGCGCTCGGAGATCGTGTCGAGCGGGTTTCGCAAAGCATCACGGAGCGCATCGCGGCGCAGCGCGAACAGGTACGCTACGTCGAACAATGCCTGAAAGACCTGCGGCGTCAGTACGACCGGCTGGGGCCGGGCAAGGCGCAGACGGAGATGCGCGCGGAGATCGAAGCCTGTACGCGTGCGCTCGAAGAGGACAAAGCCGTGCTGAACGGACTTCGCAGCGAGCACGAAAAGAACTCTGCGACGGCCCGCGGGCTTACGATGGAGCTGCGGCAGCTTCAGGGAGCAATGGCGAAGATGCGCCTCGAGGGGCGCCAGAACTCGCAGGAGTACCAGACGATGGCACAGCGTGCCGCATTGTTGCAGGATACGCTGGGCGACCTGCGCACGCAGACGAAGATTCTCTCGCACGACAATGCCGGGCTTCAGGGCTTGATAAGCGGTGCGAGCGGCGTTGCCGGGGCCTTCACGATGGCTACGGGCATCATGGGCGCCTTCGCGTCGGAGAACGAGAACCTCGTCAAGATTCAGACGCGCGTGCAGAGCGTGCTGGCCATCACGATGGGCTTGCAGCAGGTGATGAATGCCCTGAACAAAGATTCCGCCTTCCGGCTCGTGACGGTCGTCAAGATGAAGAACCTGCTGACGGCGGCCAATACTCGGCTGGCCGCGTCGCTGGGCATCTCGACGGCTGCGGCCTCGGCGCTCATGGCGACGCTGACGCTGGGGCTGTCGGCCGTCATCACGGGTCTGATCGTCCTGTGGGATCGTTATTCCGACTCGCAGGAGGCTGCTGCCGCCAAAGCCAAAGAGCGCGTGGAGATCGAGAAGGAGGGCCGTGCGCAGATGATCAAGACGCGCTTCGAGATCGACTCGACCCTGAAAAGCCTCAAGGAGTTCAACGGCACGAAGGAGCAGGAAAAGGCGAAGGTCGAAGAACTCAATCGTAAATACGGCGAGAGCTTCGGCTACTACAACACTATTGCCGAATGGTACGATGTGCTGCTTCAAAAGGGCGAAGCGTACATTCAGATGCTCTTTTTGCAGGCGAAGGTGCAGGCTCTCATCAATAAGGCTACCGAGGCGGACGAGCAGGTGAATACGCTTCAGGCTACTCCGGCCGATAAAGTCAAGGGCGCCACCGGCGGCTTCGGCCGTTGGATGGCCAAAGTGGGCGGCGCGCAGATGGGGATACTGCCCAGCGAGATGGATCGCGAGGTCGACAAGTCGAATGAGAAAGTAAAAGCGAGGTTGGTACAGGCCGCTCGGGAGCAGCGTGACGCCTACCTCGACGAGGCGAAGAAGCTGGTGGAGGACATCGCCGATCTGGGCAAGGAGTCCGGTCTCGGCGGGTTCATCGCGCCTCCGAAGGACGGCTCCGGCGATGTATCCAAGCTCACGCAGAACCTCGTGGATTACGAGACGAAGGCCCGCCGGCGCATCGAGGATACGCGCATTTCGCTGATGAAGGAGGGCTTCGAGAAGGAGCGCGCCGAGGCGCAGAATGCCTTCGAGCAGGAGAAAACTCGTATTGCCAAAGAGGAGCAGGAGCGGCTTCAGCTTTACGAGCGTCTGCGCAAGGCCGGCGGGAAGGTTACGCCGGGACAGAAAAGTACGATCCTTGCCCAAGCCGCCGCGCAGCGTGTGCAGGCGGCCCGGAAGCTCGACCATACGCTGGCCGAGATCGACAAGAAGGAAGAGAAGGCGGATGCGGATCACCTCGAGAACCTTCTCAAAACCTACAAGGATTACGCTACGGAGCGCGAGGATGCCGAGCGCAAGCACGATAAGGCCATTGCCGCGCTGCGGAGCCATCTGAGCGACGAGCGTCTGGCAGCGTTGGGCAAGCAGATGACGGATCGTTTCGTCGGTAATGTCGATCTGCTGGCCCGGCCGATGATCGACGCGGCGCGTCTGGCGGAGAAGGGGTGGCAGGATGCCGGCGAGGGCATAGCTACGGTGTTCAGCTCCCAGTTCGGCATCGATGATGCTGCCGGCAGGCGCCACGAGATTCTCATCACGCCGATTCTCCCCAACGGCGATGTCCTTTCGGAAGAGGAACTGAATGCGTACATCGACGAGTCACTGAACGGCGCCGAGGACATTCTGAAAGCCGATACGCTGGGTCTGGTGATCGCCGTCGATGTCGATCCGGACGGTACGGCGGGCGAGGCATTGCATCTGCTGCAGGAGAAGTACTACGCGCTCAAACAGGATATGGAGGGCAATGCTGCTTCCGATGCGCGTATCCGCCGTGCGCTCAAGGTCGCCGAAGATACGAAGAACCGGGAGCTGGCCGATCTGTCGAGCCTTCTTGCGAAATACCGGGATTTCGAGGCGCAGCGTGCGGAGATCAGGCGTCAGGGCAACGAGGATATCGCCGCGCTTGAAGAGCAGCGCACGGAGGCCAATTCGGAGCAGATCGACCGTGCCATCGCCGTAGCGCGTCAGAAGATCGAGGAGGGCATCCGCTCGGTGAACGACGCCGAGGCTGCGAGCGTCTCCAAAGACAACGGATTCCTCAAGCAGCTTTTCGGCGACTATTTGTCGATGTCGTTCGACAAACTGCGCGATCTGATCGCACAGGCCAAGCAGCTGCAGGCGTATCTGAACGGCAAGGGGTCTGCGGAGGGCATCACTTTTATCTCCGCTGCGGAGCTGAAGAATATCGAGAAGAGTCCTGCGGAGTTGGACAAGCTGCGCAAGGCACTCGACAAGTTGCTCCAGACGGGCAAGAAGGGCGGAACCAACAAGTGGGAAAACATCTTCAAGACTTTCGAGAAAGGTCTGGCCGAACTCAAAGGTGCGAACGGGATCAAGGATATCTCCGGAGCTATCGGGACTATCGGCGGCGCCGCGGCGGACGCTGCGGGGGAACTCGCCGCGATGTTCGATCAGATGGGCGATACTCAAACCGCGGATGCCATCAGCGGCGTGCAGCAGGTCATGAGCGCCGTGTCGAACATCGGTCAGGGGTTCGCCAAAGGCGGCATCGTAGGCGGTATCGGAGCTGCCATCGGCGAAGCGATGAACTTCATCGGCCAAGCCTTCGCCGCCGAAGCCCGGCATCGTGAGGCACTGAAAGAGATCGAGCGTGCGAAACTCGACTTCCAGCGACAGTACAATCTCGCGCTGCTGGAGCAGAACCTGTTGCTGAAAGAGGCGACGAGTGTCTTCGGGGAGCGCCAGATCATGAAGGCGGCCAACGCCATGCAAGTTTACAAGGAGGCTCTTTCGCAGTTCGAAGCCGAAATGAAGGGCTCGGCTCCTACAATGAACTGGATCGAGCGCTTCACGGGCGACGCTTTTGGGACGTACGCAGCACGCATGGCGCAGTACCGGGAGGGCATCTACGGACTCGCTTCGGCCCAAATCGTCACAGGGCACAAAAAGACGGGGCTGTTCGGCTGGGGCAAAGGCAAGGATTTGTACAGCAGTATTCTCTCTGTCTATCCGGAGTTGATTGACGCGAATGGCGAACTGGATACTGCGATGCTCCAGACGATTCTCGACACGCGTAAGATGTCGGACGAGACGCGCAAATATCTGGAGAACCTCATCGAGTTGAAGGGTGCGATGGACGAGGCGGAGCAGGCGTTGGAAGACTACCTGTCCTCGACTTTCGGGTCACTGGGCGACAGTGTGCTGGATCGTGTCCGCGACATGGCAAAAGGTGTCACGGGAGTCTACGGCGACATGTGCGACGACATCTCGTCCAAGCTCGAGGAGTTGGCCGAGCAGGTCGTCTACTCGCTGTTCTTCGCCGACAAGTTCGACAAGTTGCAGGACGACCTGAAATCGATCTACGCGAGCGGCAAGAGCGAAGAGGACATCGCCTACGACGTGATGGATCTGCTCGACGACTTCTACTCGGGTATAGGTTCGAATATGGACACTGCCGAGGCGTGGATGGAGGAGTTCGCGAAGCGCGCCGAGGAGATGGGGTACGAGCTGTGGAAGCCGGACGCGACCACGCAGAGCGGTAAGGCCGGAGCCTTCACGACCATGACGCAGGATCAGGGCTCGAAGCTCGAGGGGCTGATGACGTCGCTTCAAATGCACGGTGCGAGCGTCGACGACAAGATGGATGACATCGCCGAAGGTCTGGGCTCCTCGCTCGATGCGCTGAACAGAATAGCGAAAAATACCGATACGTTGCCGCAGATATTGGCCTTGTGGCAGGCCATCAAGCGGGATGGTTTGAAAGCAAAATAGCGATATGGATGTACTGAAAGGACTTTTGCTAATCAATGACGTCGACCCGTTCGATGCCTACGGGGCGTTCCTCGCGGAGGACAAGCCCGGCGACATGAAGAACTACTCGTCGCTGCTGAAACCCGCAGCGGTCAAGACGCAGAAGGAGGTGTCGTTGCGGGAACGTCACGGCGTGACGGTTCCCTCGACTATCGTGCAGCGCCGCGAGGCCCGTGACGTATCGCTGCAGTTCGCCATCTTGGCCGCCGACAGGGAGGAGTTCCTGTCGCGCTATGCGTCTTTCGTCGAGATGCTCCAGACGGGCGAGGAGGGGTGGCTTGATTTCTACTTCCCGGAGATGAACCGCCACTTCCACCTGTTCTACCGCGAGGCGTCGGACTATAAGCAGTTGACGGATTTCGAGGGCGAGGTCGCCGGCAAGTTCACGGTGAAATTTCGCGAGCCTTTGCCGTCGTTTTAACCCCATTCAAACGCCGTTCGAACGGCATTCGAACATGAAGATAGGAAAAGATAAGATCAAGCATTTCGCCGT
Source organism: uncultured Alistipes sp. (assembly GCA_938014215.1). Taxonomy (GTDB): domain Bacteria; phylum Bacteroidota; class Bacteroidia; order Bacteroidales; family Rikenellaceae; genus Alistipes. The sequence continues at coordinate 137,181 of CALLRW010000032.1, forward strand.
CTGCTTCGCAGTCGTCTTCGCGCTGGGCGCGCCCGGCGTTTGGCTGGCTGCGGGATTGGCTCTGGGCAAGGAGTACGGCGACAAGAACGCCTCCGGCAACCATTGGTGCTGGTGGGATTTGTCGGCGGATGCCCTCGGCATCGCTGCTGGATACGGATGTTGCTGGCTGCTCATGAAACTATGGAACTGAAAGTCTATAACCGGAAGAGTGTGCTGAAGCTGACGGTCTCGCCGTCGGAAAACTCCACGCGTCAGAAGCGGCTGATGGGCGACCACGTACTCGGTCTGTCGTTCACGGCTTTCGAATGCGTGCCGTTGGAGGTCTACGACTACGTGGACTTCGAGGGCGTGCGCTTCTGGATTACGGAGGAGTACGCCCCGAAGCAGACCTCGACGGTCGAATGGGAGTACGATTGCAAGTTTTACGGCATCGAGAGTCTCATGAGGCAGGCCCTCGTGCTGAAGATAGTCGACGGGGAGAACGATCCGATCTTCTCGTTGACGGCTCCGGCCCGCGAGCATATGGCTCTTATCGTGGCCAATATCAACCGGCAGATGGGCACGACCGACTGGAAGGTCGGCGAGGTTCTCTCGACGGAGAACCTGACCCTCGACTACGAGGGAACCTATTGCGACGAGGCGCTCTCGATGCTGGCCGATGCCGCGAAGACGGAGTTCTGGACGGACGGCATGACCGTGAACCTCTGCCGCTGCGAATACGGCGACGAGGCGGTGCTGGGCTACGACAACGGCCTCGTGTCGCTGGAGCGGGAATCCGCCGACAACGTCAAGTTCTTCACGCGTCTGTTCCCCATCGGCTCGACGCGCAACATCGATCCGGATGAGTACGGCTACAGCCGGCTGCAACTGCCCAGCCGTCGGTCGTATGTGGAGCAGAACACGCAGCAGGGCATCGTCGAGCACTACGAGCGGGATGCCTTCTCGGGTATCTATCCGCGGCGTATCGGCACGCTTTCAGGTGTCCGCAGCGAGCAGCATACGGACGATGACGGCGAGCCTTTCACGATCTACTACGTCAAGGACACGAGCCTGACGTTCGACCCGAACAGCTACGAGATCGGAGGTCTCGTGAAGCAGATGACCTTCCAGAGCGGCGAGCTGAACGGCCGGGACTTCGAGGTGAACTACGACACGAAGACGCGGGAGTTCGAGATCATCACCCAATGGCCCTACGACGACGATACGCAGTTGCCGGGCGGGCTGCTGATCCCGAAGGTCGGCGACGAATACATCCTGTGGAATATCCGCATGCCGAAGGAGTACTACACCCTTGCCGAGCAGGAGTTCGCCGAGGCCGTGGACGAGTACCTGCTCGAACACGATCAGGATCGCTACGTCTATAAGGGCCGCACGGATTATGTCGAAGTCGCCCGGCGGCGCCTTACGCTCGACGTCGGTCGGCGCGTGCGGCTGGAGAGCAACGAATACTTCCCCGGCACGGGTTATCGGACGAGCCGCATCACCTCGATCTCTCAGAGCGTGCAGTACCCCTCGGAGATGGACATCGAGGTGAGCGACGTGCTGGGCAAAGGCGCGCTGGAGAAGATCGACGAGGAGCTGGGCGAGGTGCGCCACTACGCCAAAACGGCTTCGGCGGGGCTTCCGGATATCGTGCGGAGCTGGGAGAACACGCCGGCCAGCGACTTCAATCTTTTCTCGGCGAAGCGCAGCCGCAAGGAGTTTCTCAATAAGCGGGAGAACGACACGGCGCAGGGGCTGATCACCTTCGAGCAGGGTTTGCGCCTCGGCGGCTTCAAGAGCGGCATTGTGGGCGGGGAGATAGACGCTGCGGGCAATGCGGAGCTGCTGTCTGTCGTCGTGCGCAGCCTCCTGCGATCCCCGTCGTTCGTCGACGGTCTGTTAGGGTCGGGATGGCAGTTGGAGATGGATGCGGACGGCATATCGCATCTGGCGGTGGATCGCCTGACGGTTCGTCAGACGATGCGAGTTCTGGAGCTGCTCGTGGAGAAGGTTCGCTCGGTGGGCGGCGAACTGGTCGTGTCGGCCGCTGACGGAAAGATCTCCGGTGTCGACATGGACGCTGCGGGGCAGCACTACCTGCTGACCTTCGAGATGGGGTGTCCGTTCGTCGCCGGCGACCTCGTCCGCTGCAAAGTCGAAGGCGGTGCGGCTTCGAAATCCTACTGGGTCGAGATCGCTGCGGTGGAGGGCGGTGTGGCGAGGGTTGTCGCCTCGGAATTCGGAGGTGCGCTGCCGGCCGTCGGCGACGAGTGCGTGCTGATGGGCAGCACGTCCGATCCGCAGCGTCAGGGATTGATCCTGATCTCGGCGACCGATGACGGGCAGCCGCGCATCGATGTGATGAACGGCGTGAGCGGCAAGACGCTCGCCGGCTGTCTTCATGCCCGCATGGGCAATCTGGACGGCATCGCCGATTCGTGGTTCCCCGCAGACGACCAGCCGCACGGATACGGCCTGTATGCGGACAACGCCTATCTGCGCGGCCGCTTTCTGCTCACCACGGGCGAGGATGTCCTGACGAAGTTCGAGGTGATGGAGGGTACGATCCGTTCGAGCGTCGAATCGATGCGCAACGACTTCACGACGGGCCAGAGCTTTCTGAACAACCCGAATTTCGGCAATGGCATGCGCTACTGGGACTCGGACAACGACATCGCCTTCTTCACGCTCGGCGGGAAGTGGCTGTGGGTGAACGGCGCTCCCTATTCGAACAAGGGCAGCTATGCGGGCGTCGAGTACGTCGACGGCCGCACGGTGATGTGCATCAACAACAATTACATCCTCCAGAAGAACGCCGACTTCAAGACACGGCCGGCCTACGAGCCGGGGCTGGACGGGCTGCTCAAGGCCAAGCCGGTGTTCCTCACGTTCTTTTACAAATGTACGGAGCCGGGGACGCTCGACATTGTGTTCGAAGGTGTCGACCAGACGGGATTTCAGAACTTCCAAGAGTTCCGCATCACGCAGGATATCGCCGCCGGCGAAGGTTACCGCACGTTCGAAGGCAGCGGCCTGTGGAACGGTACGGGCGACTTCCGGCTGTCGTTCAGCGGCAAGATGTACCTCTACATGCTGATGCTGTCGCTCGACCATATCGAGGACTTCGTCTACTCGCACAAGACGCTCTTCGAGCAGACCGACCTACTGGTGAAGATCGCCACGGAGTCATTCGACAAGGACGGGAACCTCATCAACACGACGGGCCTCGTCAGCCGCGAAGATGTCGCCGGGATGTACGCCATCGCGGGGGACGGCACGCTGCAATCGTTCGTCGGCGCCTCGGCGGAGGGTGTCTTCATCAAGGCAGCCAGCATCAAACTGGAGGGACTGGTCACGGCGAACGGGAACTTCAGGATTCTGGAGGACGGAAGCGTCGAGGCCGCCAACGGGGTCTTCAAGGGTGAGATCGAGGCGACGAGCGGAACCATCGGGGGCTTCGAGATCGGCCGGAACCGCATCGGGGCTGTTGCGTCGCAGACAGGCTCCGGGGGCAGTTTGGCTATTTATGAGAATTTTTTCCGCGTGGGCGGCGACTCGGGCTACGTGATGCTGGGCAACGACGTGATCCCAGCCTCGGCCGGCGGAGCTTTCAGCGCGGCCGGACGTGTCGTGAACCGGAAGCAGAATACGGGGGCGCAGTGGGGCTTCGATACTGCGAACTACGGCTTGTTCATCGACGTGAGTGGCGGTACGAAGAACTACGGCGTCAGCAGCAATGCGGCGTTGATCGCACCCTCTTTCGTCGGCACGAAGGCCGGCATCCTGACGTTCGACAGCGGCAGCTACAAGGTCGACTTCTCGCAGCACAACGTCATATTGATGTACTACAACGATCCGAATTACAGCGGGATGAATGTCGAACTTCCCAGCGAGCTCTCCGTCGCCCGTCAGTTCGGGCTGTCGGTGCTGCCGGACGACTTCGCGGCCACCGTAACGTTCCGTGTCCGTCCGGGTTCGAAGAGGATCACCCTGCAGGGCATCTACAACCACAATGAGGCGCTCGTGGATTACGGAATGGAGGCCGGGGATTCCGTCGCCGTGCTGATTACGAAGATCGACGGGTTCCGCTACCAGATATTGAACCACTCAAATTAAGGAGAAATGAAAAAAATCAACCTCAAGGAATTCGATGTCTTCACGGACATCTCGAAACGGCAGCGCGTACGTTGCGACATGCGTCGGAGCGTCGCCAATCTGCTCTACAACCAGATGCACGGCATCGAGGCGCTGAATCTCGCTTTGACGATCCATCGCAGCGACGGGGAACTGCCGGTTTCGGACGACGACCTGCATATGCTTCAGACGGCCGTCGAGCGCTTCGGAACCCCCGCATTGATCGACGCGTTCGCAGAGCACGTCAAGGAATACAACGAGAACCCTCAAACGGAATAGGATATGGCAATCACGGATGAAGAGAAGAATCTTCTCAAGAAAGAGATTCTGGATGAGATTAAGGCGTCGTCGCAGGGCGTTCTGGAACTGGAGAAGGTCACGGCGCTCACGGGAGTGAACTCGCTGCCGGCGATGCAGGGCACGAAGGTGGTACTTGTACCCCTGCCGCTGCTGTCGAAGCCGGCGGAGGATGCTGCCGCTGTAGCTCTTGCAGCCGCCTCGGAAGCTGCGGACGCCACGGCCGAAACGGAGAATGTCGCGGACATCACGCGGGAGCTGGCCAAAGAGATGGCTGCGGCCACGGCCGCGACGAAGAGTGCCACGGCTGCTGCCGAGGGTGTCGTCGCGGAGTTTAATGCCGTTGCAGAAACGGCTCTGGGCGGCACGTCGCTGTTCAACGTCAACGCGCGTTGCGGCGATGCGACCTATACGTTGGAAACTGCGCTGCAGGCGCTCGCAGCACAGGAGATGAACGACGGCGTTGCCTACCGAAAGAAAGGACTTGTCGTCACCTACCGCATCGATGCAGCCAAATGGGAGACGCGGCAGTTCATCGGGTCGACGCTCGACGACTGGATGCAGGAGGCCCTCTGGCAAGGCTTCGGCAGCGGCTCGGGCGCCGGCAATGTGTACAACGTGACGGCGCTGCTTCCTCTGGATAGCGGTTACTACACGCTCGCGACGGCCCTTGCCGCCGTGGCTCGGGAGAAGGGACAGGCGCGCGGTCTTGTTCTGACGTTCGCCGTCAGCGACGGGGAGTGGCAGAGCTACCAGTTCATCGGCGCCACGCTGGAGGGTTGGAACGACACGGCGCAATGGCGGGAGTTCGGCGGCGGCGTAAGGAGCGTCACGGTGAACGGCGGCGCGAAGATGCAGCCCGACAGCGATGGCAACGTCGATATCCCTGTGCCGACGGTCGACGACTCGCTGGATGCGGAGTCCACGAACCCTGTGGAGAATGCAGCCGTCGCGCGCCGTCTGAACGAGATCGACGCCAGTACGGTGTTTGGCATGACGGCCGATCTGAACGACGACGAGTCGAGCGTGCGTCTGTCGCTCACGAATAAGTCGGGTGCGGAGATCGCCGGCGTCGACATCCCTGCGGGCGGTGGTGGTGACGGAGAGAGCGTCACGACGAAGATCGTACTCTCGGCCGGCGTCGATCACCCTGTCGTCAAGGAGGGCGGCTCGGTGCGTCTGACCTATACCTACGACCACCAGTACGCTGCCGGCGACGATGCCGGAACCACCACGGGCCAGAAGGCGACGATTCGGATCACAGCCGCGCGCGGCTCTGTCGAGGCGTTCGGGGAGACGGTTCAGGATGTTTCGAAGGGCAGCTATACGCTCGACCTTACGCCCTACCTGCAGGCCGGCGTTACGGACATCTACGTGCGCGCCACGACGACCGACCCGGAGACGGGCCGCCAGCAGTCGAAGCAGTCGTATGTCTCGGTGCGCGTCGTCGCGCTGTCGCTTTCGAGCAACTACAACCTCGCGACGGGACTCGCCGCGGGCGGCTACGGAGCGGAGGATACGGCCGTAATCCCCTTCACGGTGAGCGGTTCGGGCACGAAGGTCGTCACGCTCTACGTGGACGGTGTGCAGAGCGATACGGCTACCGTTACGAAGTCGGGCACGACGAACGGGAGCTTCTCGCTTCCGATGTCGGGTTTTTCGGCCGGCCGGCATACCGTCCAGCTGGTCGCGGAGGTCGCTGTGAGCGACGAGTCGTCGCTGCGTTCTGAGAGCGTCTACCTTGACCTGCTGCGGCGCGGTGCGGGCGGTGCGTTCGTCGGTACGATGCACCGCTTCGCCGACGGCCGCATCTTCACCGACGAGCACCTGTTGCCGCGTCTGAGCGTGGGCCGCTACGAGCAGCTCGCCTTCGATTTCGTGGCCTATGACCCGGCGCAGACCCCGGCGGCAGTCTCGATCTTTGAGAATGACTCTCTGACGCAGGACGTGAGCGTTCCACGCACGACGCAGCACTACGCCAACCGCTTCTCCGCACAGGGTGCGGTCACGCTGCGCTTCCTCTGCCGGGGCGTCGAGTACGTTCTTCCGGTGACGGTAGAGCCTTCGGATATCGATATCGAGGAGACGACGGCAGACCTTCGGCTGCGGCTCTCGGCCGCGGGCCGTTCGAATGCCGAGGCCGACCCTGCGACGTGGAGCTACGGCGACGTGCAGAGCACGTTCGAGGGCTTCGACTGGAGCAGCAGCGGCTGGACGGGCGATGTGCTGCGGATGCGCAACGGCGCCCGCGTGGAGATCGGGATGCAGCCGTTCGCCGCGGACGCGACGTCGAAAGGCGCTACCTACGAGTTCGAGCTTCGCTGCTCGAATGTCACGGATCGCGACGGCGAGGTGCTCTCGTGCCTCGCGGAGGGTATCGGCTTCCGCCTCACGGCGCAGGAGGCGCTGCTGACGGCCTCGGGCGGTACGCAGGTGGGTACGAAGTTCGCCCCGGACATCGACCTGAAGATCGGCTTCGTTGTAGGCGCGAAGTCCGGCCACCGGCTGCTGGAGCTGTACGTCAACGGCGTGCGTTGCGGCGCCAAGCAGTACGCCTCGACGGAGAGCCTGTTGCAGGCGGTGCCGGCGGGTATTAGCATCGGTTCCGCGGCTGCCGATGTCGATCTGCGGATGCTGCGGGTCTATGACCGTGCCCTGTCGGACGACGAGATGCTGTCGAACTACATCGTCGACCGTCTGACGACCGAGGAGATGGTACGCCTTTACCGCCAGAACGACGTGCTGGACGACGAAGGCGACGATATCGGCATCGAGAAGCTCCGCGCGCAGGGCAAGTCTGTGTTCCGCATCGTCGGTGACGTGGAGCTTGTCAATGAGACGAACAACAAGAAATTCGAGGTTCCGGTCGATTTCTACTTCTACTCGGCCTACGGCAAGGAGTACGACTTCGTGGCCCGCAATATCGGCCTGCGCATTCAGGGAACCTCCTCGACGACCTATCCGCGGAAGAACTACCGCCTGTATTTCGACCGACGGGAGAAGTACGGCACGACGCTGGAGGTGAACGGCGTCGATGTTCCTGATCTGAAATACTCGTTCAAGCCGGGCGCGCGTCCGGTGTCGATCTTCTGCCTGAAGGCGGACTTCTCGGACTCCTCGTCGACGCACAACACGGGCGCCGTGCGGCTCGTCGCCGACACCTACCGCAAGTGCGGCTACCTCACGCCCCCGCAGCGGGCCTATACGGGGGAATATGACGTGCGGATAGGTGTTGACGGCTTCCCCTGCGACGGGTTCTACGACAACGACGGCAGCGGCACGATGCGCTATCTCGGGAAATTCAACTTCAACAACGAGAAGTCGGAGAGCCATGACGTGTACGGCTTCGAGGGGATCGAGGGCTTCAACGATGCGGCGGCGCTGGGCGAGGATCGCAACAAGTGCTTGTGCTTGGAGTTCCTGAACAACTCGGCTCCGCTGTGTCTGTTCACCACGGACGACATGACGTCGTTCGACGATGCGCTGGAGTTCCGCTACAAGCCGGATCAGACGTGGGCGACGGCGCATGCCGATGACAAGGCTGCCGTGCAGCGCCTCTGGTCGTGGGTGAAGGGCTGCGAGCAGGATGCCGCGCGCTTCGCCGCGGAGGTCGATCAGTATTTCGACGTCGATTTTCTCTGCGCGTGGTATCTCTTCACGGACTACCTGATGGCCGTCGACAACCGTGCGAAGAACATGATGTTCGCCACATGGGACGGTCTTGTCTGGCATCCTCTGCCGTACGATCTCGATACGCTTCTCGGCGGCCGCAACGACTCGCTGCTCGCGTACCTCTATACGATCACGCACGAGACGTTCGATGACAGCATCGGCTCTTACGCCTTCGCGGGCCACGACAGCGTGTTGTGGAAGTTGGTACGCGAAGGTCTGGGCGCGAAGCTCATCGAGGTGGCAGGTGCGCTGCGTTCGAACATGAGCACGGACGATGTGCTGCAGGTGTTCAACGAGGAGCAGATGGACAACTGGTCGGAGCGGGTCTATAACAAGGACGGCTACTTCAAGTACATCCAGCCGTTGACGGAGGGAGTCCCGACCTCCGAGGGTCAGAAGCATTACGACTACCTGTATGCCTTGCAGGGCAGCCGCTATGCGCACCGCGTCTATACGATCCGCAACCGTTTCGCGCTGCTCGATGCGCAGTATGTCGCCGGCACGTACCGCGCCGACAGTTTCGCGGCCTACTTCGGCTACAAGTTCTCGGAGGACAAGCGGAAGGTTCGTATCACGGCGTCGGAGCGCTATTATTTCGGCTACGGCTATACGAGTGGCACTCCGAGGCAGTCATCGGTACTCGCAGTCAATGCGGGCAGCACGGTCGAGCTGACGATGGACGCCGACCTGATCGTGAACGACCCGCAGTATTTCTACGGTGCAAGTCGGATGCAGGGCCTCGACCTGTCGAACGTTTCGATGGCGCTGCTGCAGACGCTCAACCTGAACAACTGTACGGCGCTGCGGACATTGAACGTGAGTTGCGCACAGAGTCAGACGACACTCGCCGCACTCATCGTCACGAACTGCCTGCACCTGCGCACGCTGAATGTCTCGGGGCTGAAATCGGGCAGCTTCACGTCGCTTGATCTGTCGAACAACCTGAAGCTGGAGTCGCTCGTCGCGCGTAACACCTCGCTGCGGAGCGTCGCTTTCGCTCCGGGTGCCCCGCTGACGACGGTGACGCTTCCGGCAACGCTGCAGTCGCTGGAACTTGTCGGCCTGAACAGCCTTCCGAACACGGGGCTGACGCTTCAAGGTACGGCATCGATTGCGCGTCTGGTGATCGACGGCTGCGCGCAGATCGACTGGCAGGAGTTGCTGGCCCGCTGCCCGGCGGTGCAGTATCTGCGTGTGACGGGCGTCGATCTCGAGGACGACGGGTCGCTGCTTCGGAGCCTCGCATCGATGGGCGGTGTGGACGAGCAGGGCGGCAATACGCCGACATGCCGACTTGTGGGCCGCTGCCGCCTGACGCAGTACATGGACGATGCGGAGCTCGCGGCCATGCAGGCGCATTTCCCGGAGCTGACAATTACACAGCCGGCGTGGACGTGCATCGAGTTCGACGATGCGGTCTCCGACCCTGCGAATATCTCGAACCTCGACAATCGGACGGGCTACCGGTTCGATACGCCGTACGTTCCGAGCGGACATGTCGCCCGCATCCTCGCGCAGCGCCATCGCTGTCTGGGCAAGAAGACCGCTGCAGGAGAGGTCACCGTCTTCCCGCTGCACGATGAGAACTCGAACTACTACGCCGATGCGGATGACGTGTCGCTGGCCACGCCGGCGGTGCTGACGGGCCGCGACGGCAACGTGTGGATGTACGAGCCGCACTACTGGTGCAAGGGCGTCAACGACCTGCTGAACCAGAAGAAATACGCCTTTTTCAGTTCGGATGCCGAATGTCCGACCGTTGACGGCCAGTACGTGAAACTCACGAAGGAACAGGTCGAGGTGGTCGCGGGCAAGGCTATCCGCATCGCCGAGGAGTACACGACGCTGGACGAGGCCGTGACGGCCATCGCCGCGAACTCCTATTGCATGGTTCCGGTCGCCGGTTACCGTCAGGTGCGCTTCCCGTCGATGGCCTCGGCGGCTTACGGTGCTGTATGGTTAGACGCCGCGGGGACGATCCTCGGACGCCTGCGTGCGACTTCGAGCGCGGGTATCCTGAATGGCATGTACCTGTTCGCCACGGTTCCGGAGGGCGCCGAGCAACTCGCTTTCACCATCGTCACGGCAGCGGATTTCGACTACGTGCTGCTGACTACGAGCGATAAGATCGAGGCTATCGAGCCGGACTGGGTGGAGGACGACGAGTTCCTGTGCGCCGTCTATGAAGCATTGTTGCAGGACGACTTCGTGAAGTCCATCTCGGGCGAGATCAGCACCGGAACGGTCTCGCAGGCTGATCTGAAAGTCTATGCCGGGAACTCCGGCCCGGGGTTCCAGCTCATCGACTGGGATATGCACTGTGCCGTCGCGAACCTGTTCTACGCGAAATACGGCACGCGCGATTCGCAGGGGCAGTGCGGCTACGGTCAGAGTTCGTATAACAAGCGCAGCGGCCTGACGAACATGCTCGGCATGCGGGATACGATCAACCCCGAGAATAAAACCACCGGCGCCTATTACTACGAGGGCGAGACACTGAAAGATGCCTATTCGACGAACGTGCTGGGCTACGAATGCTGGCAGGGCGACAAATGCGAATGGCTGGAAGGCGTAACGCTCAACAAGGAGAAGGCCGACGGCCGCTGGAGCATCGAGACGCCCGGGCGCGCCCCGCGCGAAGTGCAGGGTATCGCCGCATTTGCGGAATATTGGCCGGCCAATATGGTCTTCGGCCGCCATATGGACTTGATCGTCGCCCGCGGCGGCGGTTCGGAAACCTCCCATTACTGCGACTGGCAAAACGTATCCAGCTCTACGCGCCGGGTGGTCTATCGGTCGCACTACAATGCGTACGCGAATGGCGGCGTGTCGTGCGCGTACACGAACTACGATTCGTCGAGCACGAGCGCGTACATCGGCTCTCGGCTCGCCTTCCGCGGAAAAGTCGTCAAAGCGACGAGCGTCAGCGAGTATAAAGCGTTACCCAGCGTCGAATGACGCTGGGTATTGAAAGTGGCGTAAGCCACTCGAAAATATTTTGAGAATGACGAAATTAGGTTTTTTCGCGATGAATTTTATATTTTTGTACCTCGAAAGGCGGAATCCCCCATAAGCCGGGTGGTCTATCGGTCGAACAACAATGCGAACGCGAATGGCGGCGTGTCGTACGCGAACACGAACAACGATTCGTCGAACACGAACGCGAACATCGGCTCTCGGCTCGCAAACAATGAGGAGAACGCAAGAATGCATGTCGGCCTACTGCACCGGGAACGTGTTCCCACCGCAGCGCCGAGGGGGAGGAGCCTCGCCAGCAGCGGCCTGTGGCCGGAAAGGCGAAACATACAGCGTTGGGTGGAGCTTGGTAGGTTTCCGCAGGGATTCTCGAAGAGGTCAGGCCCGCAGAATTGAAGGTAACATGCGCAGGGATGGGTACATCATCGAGGAGATTGTCGCTACGGACAACATGAAGGCATCGTTCCGATCCGTGTTGCGCGGTACAGACCGCAAACGCAGTCGGGTCGGACGTTACCTGCTCGCGCATGAGGACGAGGTGATCGCGGAGCTGCAACAGCGGATAGCCGACGGCTCGTACCGTGTGGGCGGTTATCGGGAGATGATCGTCATGGAAGCGGGGAAACGCCGGACGATACAGGTGATCCCATTGAAGGATCGCATCGCTGTAAATGCGGTCATGCGAGTCGTGGACGAGCATCTGCACCGGCGGTTTATCCGGACGACCGCAGCATCGATCCGCAACCGCGGGATGCACGACCTGATGGAGTATATCCGGCGCGATATCGCTCAAGACCCCGACGGAACCCGTTACTGCTATACCTTCGACATCCGTAAATTCTATGAAAGCGTCGACCAGCAGGTCGCCATTGCCGCCGTCCGGCGGGTGTTCAAAGACGAACGGCTGCTGAAGATACTCGACGGCTTCATCCATATGATGCCGCACGGGTTGAGCATGGGGCTGCGCTCCTCGCAAGGGCTGGCCAACTTGATCCTCTCGATCTACCTCGACCACGAACTCAAGGATCGCCTCGCCGTCCGTTACTATTATCGCTACTGCGACGACGGCCGTGTGCTGGCCGGCTCGAAAGCGGAGTTGTGGTCGGTGCGCGATGCGGTGCATCGATGCGTCGAAGCCATCGGGTTGGAAGTGAAACCCAACGACCGGATCACTCCCGTCGAGGAGGGTATTGACTTCCTCGGCTACGTGATCTATCCCGACCATGTGCGGCTGCGCAAGCGCAACAAGCAGACCTTCGCCCGGAAGATGAGCGAGGTCGAGAGCAGACGACGCAGGCGTGAACTGACGGCATCCTTCTACGGGATGGCCAAACACGCCGATTGCAGAAGGCTTTTCTCCAAACTAACAGGTATCGATATGAAAAACTTCAAGGATTTGGGCGTTACGTACACGCCGGCCGATGGCAAGAAGCGCTTCAAGGGCGCGACGATCTCCATCCGCGAACTGGTCAATCTTCCCATCGTGGTGCATGATTTCGAAACCGGGATCAAGACCGAACAGGGTGAAGACCGGTGTCTCGTTCAGATCGAAATGAACGGCGAGATGCGGAAATTCTTCACTAATTCTGAAGAGATGAAGAACATCCTTCAGCAGATACGCGAAATGCCGGACGGCTTCCCCTTCGAGACGACCATCAAGGCGGAGCAGTTCGGCAAGAACAAGACCAAATACGTATTTACATGAGAATTCAAGGCAGTGCGGGCGTGACGCCCATCGAGTGCGTCAATCCGCGCAAGGATAAATGGAGAGTCCGCTGGGACATCGAGGAGCAGGACGGCATGGCCACCTACGAGGAGGCGGAATTCGACCGCCGGCCGACGCTCGAGGAGATCAAGACCGCGGTGCTGGCATCGTACAATGCCCGGATCGACGAAGCGATCCGCTCGGGATTCCGCTGGGAAGAGACGCCCGTATGGCTCTCGGCGGAGAATCAGTTCAACTACAAGGCCGCGTTCGATCTGGCCGTTCAGACCGACGGGGCGAACCTTCCGGTCGTGTTCAAGCTCGGAACCGATGAAAAGCCGGTATACCGGGAGTTCACGACCATCGACGAACTGAAGAACTTTTACACGGCCGCGATGGCGCACGTACAAGGTACGCTGGCCGCCGGCTGGAAAGCAAAAGACGAAATCGACTTCGGTCTGTATCGAGTCTGACGGATGAAGCCCCTCGGGGGTGGGCATAAAGAATCCCCCGGCCTGTTAGCAAGTCCTCTTACCTACGTACTAACACAAAGGCGCCTAACCGCACGACCGGGGGAATACCCTCAATCGCGGTTAGGCGTTTTTTGTGCCATAAACCTTGCACGTAGGTAAGAGTACACAAAAGTACAAAATTTTAGAGAAAAGCAAACTATGAGAACCCCAATTTCCTACTATGGCGGCAAGCAGACGATGCTCAAGCATATCCTGCCTCTGATTCCGTCGCATAAAATTTACACCGAGGCGTTCTGCGGCGGCGCGGCCGTCCTGTTCGCCAAACGGCCCGCCGAGGCCGAGATCATCAACGACATCAACATGGAGTTGACGAACTTCTACTGGTGTGCGCAGGTCTATTATTCCGACCTCAAACACGAGATCGACAAGACGCTGCACAGCCGCGACCTGCACGCCCACGCCGGGCACATCAACTCCTATCCGCAGTTCTTCACTCCCGTCGAGCGGGCGTGGGCCGTATGGGCGCTCTGCAAGATGTCATTCGCCTCGATGATGGACGGGACGTTCGGATACGACTTCAGCGGCACGATGACCAAGAAGCTGCGCAACGCGAAGGATGAGTTCACGGAGCAGCTTTGCCAGCGGCTCGAACGGGTGACCATCGAGAACCGCAACGCGCTCGACGTGATCGCCTGCTACGATGCTCCCGATGCCTTCCATTTCGTCGATCCGCCCTATGTGAACTCAGACTGCGGACACTACGAGGATACGTTCAACGAGCAGAATATGGAGCAGCTCCTGCGTCTGCTCGAAACCGTCAAGGGGAAATTCATGCTTACGATGTTCCCGTTCGATATGATCGACCGGTACGCCCAGAAGAACGGATGGATCATCCACCGTGTCGAGCGGACGATCAGCGCCTCGAAGTCGAGTCGTCGAAGGCAGGAGGAGTGGATGGTCTGCAACTACGAGGAACGGGCGCAGGCATCCCTGTTCGAGGGAGGGTATTTAGGCGAGTAAGGTGGATTCGGTCTAACGCCAAACACCGTTCGAGCGGCAGTCGAAAGCCATTCGAACGGTGTTTTTTCTGATTCGCTTTACATATCCCGCGATATGTAAACGAAGCGCATATTTCTTTATATATCTTCCGCAATATGTAAACAAAAAGCCTATTTACTTTACATTACATCCGATACGTGTGCGAAATTTTCGTTGCTTTTCGTTTTGGGCTACTTCAACCCTCCAAAAGTCGCATCTGGTTCTGAACTCCGTCGCATCTGGTTTTGCCGATTATACGAGCTGTTTAGCCGCTGAGTCCGGGCCGGATTGGCGGAAAGGGAGCCGGGGTGC